>NZ_JBIWKS010000007.1:0-432925 GCF_044765805.1 Lentzea sp. NPDC102401
GCAGGTTGACCCCTATCGAATACGAGGTAATCATGGCCACGCCAGCCAGTCAGGCTGCGTGACTACCACTGTCACCTACTCGTGCAGCAGACCCCATCGCCTACGGCGGGGCAGGCATCGTCCCCCTCGCCTACACAGTCCTCATGCTGACCAAGGCCGCACACCACCTCAGCGGCTGGGTCGCCGTCCCCGCGGCGTTCTACCTGATCCTGCTCATCCCGATCACCTTCGCCTGGCGAGACAGCGCCGCGAAACTCAACTTCCACGCCACCACGAACTCAGATCCGGCAGCCAGCACCTGACGACACGGATTCAAAGGTGGCGCCACACCACCACCTCGGCACGCCTGGGCGGAAGCATCCGGATCGCGTCGTGCACGCATGACCTCCATGGCCCTGGCTGCCAACCTGCGGCGCGTCCTGAGGCCTGACCACCGCGGTCCTCCTCCAGATCTGGACAGCCGCGCACAGAGAGTGTTTGGATCGATGCGCACCGTTTTACAACGTTGTAAACCTGCGGATTGGACGAGACGTGACGTCAAAGATCGTCGTGGCGGCCTTCGCCGTCTCCCTGCTCGGCAGCGTGCCCGCCGTGGCCTCGTCCGCGGCCGCCGTGCCCGACTTCTCGACATCGGAGGCCGGCAACCCGTTCGTGGACGGGTGGTACGCCGACCCGGACGTCGCGGTCTACGACAACAAGTACTGGGTCTTTCCCACGTCGTCGCGACCGTACGACCAGCAGACGTACCTCGACGCCTTCTCCTCGACCGACCTCGTCAACTGGACCAAGCACCCCAACGTCCTCACCACCGCGACCGTCTCCTGGGCGCGCCGAGCCGTCTGGGCGCCCGCTCCCGTGCAGCGGAACGGCAAGTACTACCTGTACTTCGGCGCGAACGACATCCAGAGCGACTCCGAACTGGGCGGCATCGGCGTCGCGGTCGCCGACCGGCCGGAGGGCCCGTACCGGGACGCGATCGGCAAGCCGTTGATCAGCCAGTTCGTCAACGGAGCGCAGCCCATCGACCAGGACGTGTTCATCGACACCGACGGCCAGGCGTACATGTACTACGGCGGCTGGGGACACGCCAACGTGGTCAAGCTCAACGCGGACATGACCAGCCTCGGCAAGTTCGCCGACGGCAGCACGTACCAGGAGATCACCCCGGCGAACTTCACCGAGGGTTCGCAGATGTTCAAGCGGAACGGCAAGTACTACTTCATGTGGTCCGAGGACGGCTGGACCGGACCGAACTACGCGGTGTCGTACGCGATCTCCGACTCTCCCACCGGACCGTTCACCAAGATCAGCCGCGTGCTGAGCCAGGACGCCGCCGTGGCAAGGGGTTCCGGCCACAACTCGGTGATCAACGTGCCCGGCACGGACATCTGGTACATCGTCTACCACCGGCGCCCGCTGAGCCGCTCGGGCGCCAACGACCGGCAGGTCGCCTACGACCGGATGACCTTCAACGCCGACGGCACCATCCAACCGGTGACCATGCGCGTCAAGGACAACTTCGACGACAACAACGCCGTCGGCTGGACCACGCACGGCGGCACCTGGACAGCGACCGGGGGCCGGTACGAGACCGGCACCTCGTTCGGCGGGAAGTCGTTGCTGGACATGAACTTCTCGAACTTCGTGCAGGACGCCGACATCACCCCGAAGTCCGCCGCGGGCGACAGCGGGGTCGTGTTCCGCGTGACGCAGGCGACCACCGGGACGGACGCCTACCGCGGCTACTACGCCGGGATCACCGGCAACGGACGGGTCGTGCTCGGCAAGGCGGACAACAACTGGACGCAGCTCGCGTCAGCCGCCGTGACCGTCCGGCCGAACACCCGGCACCACCTGCGGGTGGAGGCGATCGGTTCGGCGATCAAGGTGTACGTCGGCGACATGGCCACGCCGAAGATCTCCGTGACCGACACCAGCTTCTCCAGTGGTGCCAACGGTGTGCGCGTCTTCAACACCGCCGCGGGTTTCGACGACTTCGCCGTCGCGCACCGGTGACGCTCGCACCGGGGTCGGTGCGGGGCGGCTTGCTCGCCGCCCACCGGCGGACGCCGGGCTGGTCCGGCGCGCTGCCCAGCAGGAGGACTACGACCTACCTGGGCGCAACGCCCGCACGAACGCCTCGGCGGCGGGGAGCGCTCCTCCTCGGTGACGACGACGGTCCGGCGCCGTTCGGCGAGTCCGTCGTCGCGGACCGGCACCCAGGTGACACCGCGCGGGATGGCGTTCGCGGCCAGGCCGGGCAGGACGGACACGCCGAGCCCTGCGGCGACGAGGCCGAGCCGCGTCTGCCAGGTCCTGGCCTCGTACCCGACGTGCGGCGAGGACAGGGTCGGCCACGCACCGAACTGCGGGTCGCCCTCCCCGCCCACGCCCACGACCCAGACCTGGCCGGCGAGGTCGCGCACGTCGACCTCGACCTGCGTGGCGAACGGGTGGCCGTCCGCCACGGCGACACCGAGTCCCCGCCCGATGGGCACGGAGTCCGTCCGCAGCCCCGCGAGGTCGTAGTCGGGCAGGCCGTCGCCGATCGCGATCACCGCGACCTCGATCCGTCCCGCCCGCAGCCGGCGCAGCAACGCCGGGCTGCCCGCCTCACCGAGCCGCACGGTCAGCGCGGGGTGCTCCTCCTTCAGCTGAGCCATCGCCCGCGGCAGGACACCCGCGGCGGCCGTCGGGTAGGCGCCCACCGCCAGCCGGCCCGCGATCCGGTCGCGCAGCCCCGCGATCTCCAGTTCGGCGGCCTCCAGATGCGAGACGACCTGCCGCGCGTGCTTGAGGAACGCCTCGCACGCCGCCGTCGGACGGACCCCGCGCGCCCATCGCTCGAACAGCGGGCTGCCCACCGCCGCCTCCATCGCGCCGACCTGCCGGGAGATCGCGGACTGCGTGTACCCGAGCGAGTCGGCCGCCGCGGTGAACGAGCCGCGCCGCGCGACCTCGACGACGACGCGCAGCCCTGCCAAGGTCATCTCCGACATGCGGCCAGTATCGCGTCAGACCTCGTGATCCGCGGCGTGCGCGGATTCCTTCCGCGCCTCGAACGCCGCGAGCCGTTCGCGCACCGCGGTCGTCACCAGCTCGTAGGCGTCGGAATTGAGCAACAGCCGCAACGGCGGGGCGTCGGACAGCGCGGCCTCGATGATCGCGTTCGCGACCCCGGACTGGCTGCCCGGCATCGAGGCGACCGGCGGCGGTGGCGTGTCGGCAGGACCGCCGCGGTAGGGCTCGCTGACCGGCACGCGCTGGGCGGCGTCGAAGAACCCGGTGCGGACCATCCCGGGTTCCACCAGCACGGTGCTGATGCCGAACGGCGTGATCTCTGCGGCGAGCGCCTCGAAGTAGCCCTCCACACCCCACTTGGTGGCGTGGTAGATCGCGAAACCGGGGAACGTGATCTGCCCGCCCATGCTCGACATCTGCACCAGCACCCCGCCGCCCTGCTCCCGCAGCAACGGCACGACCCGGCGCGCGACCTGGATCGACGCGGTCAGATTGGTGGTGATCGACTCTTCGACCTGCTGGTCGCTCAGGTCCTCGGCCGCGCCGAACACCCCGCTGCCCGCGTTCGACACGACCACGTCGACCCGACCGAGATCGGCGAACGCCTTCCCGAGCACCTGCTCCACCTGGGCGGTGTCGGTGACGTCGAGAGCGTGGCACCACAACTGTTCGCCGTACCGCTCCGCGAGGTCGTCGAGGCTGCGGGGGTCGCGGACCGTTGCTGCGACGCGGTGCCCGCGCCGCAGCAACTGTTCGACGAGTTCACGGCCGATGCCTCTGGACGCTCCTGTGATGAACCATGTGGACATGGGTTCCACGCTAGGAACGCGCTGCCATGTGCACCAGCGATGGTTTCGCACCTCTGCCATGCATCGCGTGCATGGCTTGACCGTCAGTGCTCACGACTGGAGGCCTGAGTGGTCCCTGAGCTGCCGCCGCGAGGTCACCTCGAACTTGGGGAAGATCGCGCGCGGCTGCGCGTCGACCGTGCGTGCATGATCTCGACCGAATTGCGATGCACGGCCGAAACGACGTGGTCGCTGGGTCGTTCGCGGCGCACCGCCGTGACGACAATGGTCGCGTCACGGTGCGAGTGCGGCTCTGGAACCCAGCTCGCGCGAAGTCGAAGGTGGCCGATGGTCGGCTCAGCCAAGTAGCGTCGGCATGTGCCAGAAGAGGGTGAGGTCATCGCTGGGCGGTACCGGCTGGTGTCGTCGATCGGGCAAGGATCCATGGGGGTGGTCTGGCAGGCGCGCGACGAGCAACTCGACCGCGTGGTCGCGGTCAAGCTGCTCAACACGGACCGGCGGTCCCCGGACGCGGTGGCGCAGATGCTGCGCGAGGGCCGGGTCGCCGGACGGCTGCGGCACCCGCACGCGATCAGCGTGCACGAGGTCGTCGAGCACGACGGCAAGCCCTGTCTGGTGCTGGAGTACCTGCCCTCCCGCAGCCTCGCGGCGCTGATCGCCGAACGGGGCGCGCTACCGCCGGGCGTGGTCGCGGCCGTGGGCAGGCAGGTCGCCGCCGCGCTGGAGGCGGCGCACGCAGAGGGCATCGTGCACCGGGACGTCTCGACGTTCAACGTCCTGCTGGCCGAGGACGGCATCGCGAAGATCACCGACTTCGGCATCGCCCGCGCGGTCGGCGAGGGCACGGTGACCGACGCCCGCTTGATCATCGGCACGCCGGCCTTCCTGGCACCGGAGGTGGCGGCGGGCGAGGCGGCGACGTTCGCCTCGGACGTGTTCTCCCTCGGCGCGACCCTCTACGCGGCACTGGAGGGCACGCCGCCGTTCGGTGTGGACGACAACCCCTACGCGCTCCTGCAACGCGTGGTCCGGGGGGAGTTCGAGCCGCCACGGTCGGGTGGCCCGCTCGGCGAGGTGCTCCTGCGCCTCCTGCGTCGTGACGCGGCACAACGCCCGACGATGGCCGAGGCCCACAAGCTGCTCGCGGCGGTCGCGGAGGGACTGCCGCTGCCCGCTGCGCCCCCGAAGAGCGGGACGCGGACGCTGCTCGTCCGCCGCCACCTGCGACGCCGGGTGATCGCGATGGTCGCCGGTGCTGCCGTCCTGGTCGCCGCCGGTGTCGTGATCGGCACCGTCGTGCAGGGCGACCGGCCCAGCAGCAGCGCCCAGACCGACTCCACCACGGCGACGACCACGGTCACGACCGCGACCGCCTGCGTTGCCCGTTACGAGGTGACCAACTCGTGGCCGGGCGGCTACCAGGTCGAGGTGACCGTGGGCAACACCAGCCCGGGCGGCCTGACCGGCTGGACCATCACGTGGCAGCCGGCTGCGGGCCACACCATCGGCAACCTGTGGAACGGCACCCTGACCCAGAACGCGACCGCGGTGACCGTCACCAACGCCGGCCACAACGCCGTGCTCGCTGCCGGGGGAACCACCTCGTTCGGGTTCGTCGCCGCCGGTCCTGAACCCGCTCGCCCGGCCGTGACCTGCTCCACCGCCAACTGAAACGCTGGCCTACCGGTCAACGGGAGTGAGGCGGCGGGGCTCCAGATCGGCGAGAAACGCAACGAGGACGTGCGCATGCTCGGGCCACGGCTGGTGACGGCGCGCGAACTCGGTGACGTCGGCGACGTACTCACGGCGGAGCTGCCGCGCGCCGGGATCAGGACGTACATGCGGCGCCTGAGACACTGGACCCTCGACCATTCGTGAGACCAGGAGTGCACTGTGCAGCAGGGAACCGTCCGCTGGTACGACCTCGAGCGCGGCTTCGGCTTCCTCGCCCCCGACGACGGCAGCGCCGACATCTTCGTGCACGTCTCGCAGGTGCAGGGCGAGGGCGCGGCCCGGGCGCTGCGCGAGGGCCAGACGGTGGAGTTCGAGACCGGTGAGGGACCCCGCGGTCCGCAGGCGCTGCACGTCGCCGTCACCGGGGACGTCGCGCCCGACGCGGCCCTGGGTGTGCTCGCCACCGTCTCCTGGTACGAGCCGGCCAAGGGCTACGGGTTCGCCGCGCCGGACGGCGGGGGTGCCGAGGTGTTCGTGCACTCCTCCGCCATCGTCACCGGGGGCGTCCTCGCGGCCGGGCAGCGGGTGGCCTTCGTCGTCACCGCCGGGGAGAAGGGGCCGCAGGCCCAGCACCTGGTGCCGCTGAGCTTCGACGCCGGGGTCCGCAGGGCCCCACTTGTCGCGCCCGGTGACGGCGCCGACGGCTCCGTCCTGTGGTTCGACGAGGAGAAGTCGTTCGGCTTCGTGGCCGCCGACGACGGGGCGGGCGACGTCTTCCTGCACGTGCGCGCCCTGGTCGACGACCGGTACCTGCCGGCCGAGGGCGACCGGGTCGCGTTCACCACGGTCACCGCGGACCAGGGTCGTCAGGCGCGCGAGGTGCGGTTCGTGTCCGCCGGCGAGCCGGTGGAGGCCGCCGCGGCCCCCAGCCAGGCCCGTCCGGCCGCCCGGCCCGCAGCCCGCGCCGGCGACGGCTCGGTGGCCCGCTACGACGCCGACCGCGGCTTCGGCTTCATCACCCCCGACGCGGGCGGCCCCGACCTCTTCGTGCACGTCTCGGTGGTCTCCGGCAGCGAGCCCCTGGTGGCCGGCGAGCGGGTGCGCTTCCGCATCCGGCAGAGCGACCGGGGCCCGCAGGCCGATGCCGTCGAGCACGCCTGACCGTCCGGGACGGTCCTGCGACGCCTCGAAGCGGGCGACGTAACGGCGCTGCCACGGCGTCTCGACCGCCCGGTGGTCGTAGCGCGCCCGCACGTACGCGACCGTGGCCCCGCCGCAGGCGAGCTCCACCAGCTCGTCGCGCGCGGCTCCACGCCTTCCACAGGCGCGTCCGCGACGGGTCGGTTCATGAGTCAGGCGGCATGGTGAGGGGTGCGACGCGGTCGAGGTTGATGCGGTCCGGTCGTGACCGGGGCTGCGCATCTGCCGGCGTCGCCGCAGCCGACGTCGTCCTGGACTGCTTCGGGCCGCGCCGATTCGAGGTCGCAGTGCCGGGAAAGTGTTGTGGCACATCGGTAATGGCGAATGCGGGCGCGGGTGTGGTCATTCGGCGATCAGGTCTGCTGCTTGAGCACTATCGATCGTCCCAGGGTGACGTGACGGACTCGTCCCAGTCGTCGTCCACGGGAGCCCGTCTGCGTGTCGGAGCGACGGGTGGTGTGGGTGGCGGGTCGAGCACGTCCGCCGCGTGTGCCAGGGCGGCCTGCGCCTCCGCGCGCTGTTGTGGTGTCGTCGCCTCCATGGTCGCTGCCGCGTCCGCCACGGCCTGGGTGAACATCTCGCCGTAGGCCAGGCTGTTGCCCGCTTCGCGCAACGTCATCCGGCCGGACAGCACTTCGCGTGCCATCTCCGCGGCCGGGTCGCGCCGGCCACCGCCCGACAGCAGGCGGAGTACCGACTGCAGAGCTCGCTTCTCGTCCACCTGGGGAACGTTCACAGCGGCGACCCCGGTGACAGCAGCATCGCGGGGGGCCGCAGCTGGCTGATGCGGCGGTAGTCCACGGTCGCCAGCCATCCCGAGATGCCCTCGTACATCTGCGAGATCTCGGACTGCTTGCCCGACAGGTAGTCGTAGGCCTGCTTGAACTTGTCCATCCAGTAGTAGAGCAGCCCGAGCAACGCCGCCAGCGCCGCCGGATGCGCGGCCCGTGTCATGGCCGCCCTGGTCAGAGCCCACGCGACGGCTGCGTCCACCATCTCACCGACCGCGGTGGTGACCACCTTGCTGAAGCTGCGCACCGCCGTCACCGCGTCCTGGTAGCGCTTGGCCACCTCCAGGCACACCGGCGCGAAGTCGGTGGCGGCGTCAGCCAGTGCCAGCAGGTACTCGCGGGCCTCGTCGGCGGCACGGCCCTCCCACACCCACTCCGACCCGGCACCCGCCGAAGCGATGTTGCGCCCGATGCCCTCAGCGGCCCTCCCGATCTGACCCCACACGATCGCGCAGCGCTGAAACCCCGCCCAGTCACCGGTCAGCCAGGTGAACGCCTCCTGGAACGGGTCCTTGCCCACCATCCACACCGCGGCCTGCCGCGCCGCCGCACTGACGCTGAGCAGGTCGTGCCGCCAGTCGTACTCGAACAGCGGCGTGGTGGTGTGCAGTTCCGGATCGGTGAACGAGTCCGAAGGTTCGCTCTTGTCGGCGAACGACGGAGCGTCGAGCGACCCGCCGTACCGCCGCGCGTAGTTGGGACGCGGGCCGTCCAACGCCCTGAACAGCGCGTCGAACCGCTGCTTCTCCTCGTCGTCGAGCTTGCCGAACGCGTCGGCGGTCTGGTCGACAGCCCGCGCCGCCCGATCGGTCCGGTCAGCCAACTCCTTGGTCGCGCCGCTCATCAGCCGGTGGATCCGCTCGTGGTGACGGGTGGCCAGCGTGTCCAGCAGCACGCCGTGCTCCGCCCAGCTCAGGTCCGCGAACCTGGCGACGTGCTTGGCACCGTTCTCCGCGTCGGTCCCCGCCCGATGCAGCTGCGCGGTCATGAGCGTCACGCCGTCGAAGTCCATCCGGAAGTCGCTCGCCACAGGCCAAGTCCACCACCGTTTCCTGATCGGCACGACGTGCGGACGGGTCAAGCAGCGCTGCGCCGGCCGGTCGCCGGGATCCGGCCTCGTACGGGCAACCAGCCGCCTCCGTTGTCAGCGCCGGGATTCGACACGCGGACCGGGCGCCAACCTCGGTACGCGTCCTGGTGTCGTAACGCGGACGGCGGCTCTGGAACGGAGGACTCGATGGCTCACTGGCGATGGCGGGCGTGCGTCGCACACGCGCTGCCGTTGTGCTGCCCGCATGGGTCTCGATGCGGACCGCCGTGCCGCTGGGTGTGGTGGTCACCGTCGCTGATCTGTCCAACGCCTTCCCATATTCCTTGCAGTGGAGAGGCCGGTCACAGCGGATGTCCACACTGGACGGACGCTGCTCGTCATCGCCGGACACGCGCGGCTCGCCGGTAGTCACGCAGGAGCTTGTAGTTCTTCGACCGTGCAGGGTGTGTGACGCGGGCGCGGTCCTTGCGGTGCACGACGTTGAGTTCTTGCCGGCGGATTCTCGACAGGCGGTGCACTCTTGGCGGTCGCCAGGCTCTGACGACGAAGGCGTCCCGATGGTCATGCGTCACAGCACCTGGGATCACGACACCTGCGCTGAGCGGGCAGATGCTGCCTGCAGCTTCGGCCGGAGGCGCCGCCGTCGATATTCGTCCTGCCCATTCTTCGCCAGGCACCGTGACATACGCAGCGTGGATTCCCCGAAACGCGACCGGATTGCATACCGCCGGATCAGTGGCGAGCTGACGAGTTTTTAACCGACAAACAGCTGCTCCTGTCGAGATGTAACGCGGTCTCGTCCTCGCGACGATTCGCAGTCCGACGAAAGGGGAGACATGCACTCGGTTCTGAAGCGTTCTCTTGTCGCAGTGGTGGTCACCGCCGCGAGCCTCGGGTCGGTTCTCGTTGCGAGTCCCGCCTCAGCTGCCGCCGGTCCGGTCTGCGCCGACGGTGGGTACGAGAAGCGGTGGTTGTGGGAGCAGGCGGGCGGCAACAACATCGGCCAGGCCTGCTACTGGGATTCCGGCAACCACGTGAACATCGACGACCAGGAGCAGGACGGGCACTCGCTGGTGTTGCACCTGCGCAACCCGAGCAACGGACGCTCGTGGACCTACTGGGACTCCTCGGGTGCCGAGGGGCCGGGCTCGGTCACCACGATCACGCAGTTCGCTGACAACGTGGTGCTGGAGGGCCGGCTCTGCAAGGGGGAGTGGTCCTCTTCCAACCCTCAGGTCCTGTGGAACACCTGCCGGGCTTTCTCCAACGTCCGGCTGTGATCACCGGGTGGCGTGGAGGCGGATCGCTCCGTCTCCACGCCACCCCGATCATCGACGGGTGTGTCGAGGAACGGGCATCGGGGCTCGGCCAACTGTCGCCGCCGAGCCTCGTACGGCTGATCGAGGAGGAGTTGGTCGACCAGGTGCACCTTCTGGGGCAACCGTCGGCGTAGCCGATCTCGTGGTTCACGACGCCGAACCAGGGCGCCAAGGTCGTGGTCCAGACCCGATCGGGGATGGATCGTCCAGCCGGGAATGTCCGATCTGAACTGATTCTTGCGTTTAGATCGTCTGCTGGCAGAGCTTCCTGCGTGCCACGCCAGGCAGGCGGCTTCGGGTCCCGGCGGAACAGTCGCCGACGGCGCAGGGTGCGTAACACGAGGTCGGCGTCGGGGAGGCCGGAATGACGCCCGAGCACGACGCTGCCCCATCGGACGCGGAGGCCAGAACCGACAGCTGGTGGAGCGCCCAGCTCTCAAATCTCTACGGCCTCTCTGCGATTTCGATGATGATGTCCGACGGCCGCGAAGCGGCGGACATCAAGCGGCTCGCCGCGACCTCGCTGTCGTCGCTGAGCGGTTGCACGACCGATGCGGTGTACCTCGTCGACGAGGACGGCACGATCACCCGGCAGGACGGTGTGGAGAAGACGCATCCCGGCCTCGGCGCCGAGGTCGGGAAGCTCGACGGGCAGAGCGGCCGGATCGAGCTGGGCGACGGCCACTGGCGCTGGTGCCACGCGCTGCGCGGGCTCGGTGGACTGACGGGCCACCTAATCCCTGGTTCGCCGTCAAGCTCGGACCGACGACGTACGCGATCGTGGACTTCTTTCCCGACGACGCCGGCCGCACGGCCCATCTGCAGGGCAAGGTCGGCCAAGCACTCGAGGCGAGAGCCGACGAGCTGCTGGCGAAGGCGCCCGACATCGCGCAGCTCGATGTGCTGGCGTCGAAGCTGACTTGAGGCGCGCCCGGGATGGCGCCGATGACCCTTGCAGAGTGCCGTGCCTTCCCGGCGGCGCGTACCCGTGGGCGGCCGCATGTCCGAAATGGCGTTCGACCCAGGTGAGTGTGGTGTGTCGCAGCCAGTGCGTGAGTGTGTCGAGTGGAGTGTCGTCACCTGTCGTGGCGACCACGTCGTTGATGTCGGTCAGTTCCTGGTTGGTGAGTGCCCTGCGCAATGCGTGTGTTGCTCGCGTCTCTGCCCGGTATGCGCTCTGCGGCATGACCGGACGTGTGGTAATTCGAGAGCGGCCGGTGTGGATGATCGATACGATTCGTGCGCATCATGGAGTAGATCAGTGGTAGATCACCTCGCTCGGGACGGGGAGGGCGCGGGTTCGATTCCCGCCTCCATGTCCGACGAACCGTGGAGTCCGCTGTGTCCGACCAGATCCACACCGCTTCGCCGGGTTACGCCACCGGTCAGTTGGCGCGGGCGTTGGCCGCGGCGATCTCCGCGGGCACCGAGGCCGACCGCGAGCGGGCGCTGCGGAAGTCGCGGCGCTGGGAGGACGTCGTCAGCGGAATGGCCGACGGCACGCTCGCGGTCGGTTCCCGCACCCCGGTCGCGGACACCCCGGCGTGGGTGACGCTCGAGGTCGCGCACGGTGGCTTCGCGACCGGCAGGTACCTGGCCGAGGTGCCGCTGTCCGAAGACGAGACCGCCCGCGTCGCTTCTCTCCCGGACGAGGTTCCCGGCGGCAACGAGCGGGAACGGCTCAACCTGTGGTATCTCGGCGACGCCGGTCAGGCCGAGCTCCTGGACGCGGTCCGCGCCGGGCGTTTCCGGGTCGAGGTCCCCGAGGACGCGGCACTGCCTGTGGTCGCGTTGCTTCTGGACCGGGGTTTCCCGGAGCAGGCTCTCGACCTGGTCGCCGAGTTGCGGCCGCTGATGCACCGGCTGCGGTTGACGCCGCGCTTCGAACCGGTTGCCCGGCCGTCGGACTCCGCCGTCCGGGTGGCCTCGGTGCGGGATGCCGCCGCGTCCCTGCGTGCCGTGCGGGTGCCTGCGCAACTTGCGAAGATGCGCGCCGCGGTGACGGTGTGGGAACCGCTGTACGACCGGCTGGTGGCGTTGTGGTGCCGCACCGTCGACGGTGAGCTACCGCGGCTCGGGGAGGACGGATCTGTGCACGGCGGCTGGCCGTGCCGGACGTGGCCCGCGGACTGGACGGCGGCCAGGGCCCAGTGGCTCGCGGACTTCGACGACATGTGCCGCACCGTGGCACCCTCGGGAAGGCAGACCAACCCGAAGAACAACTTCGCGAGACTGCGTCGCGCGCTGGAGGCCTGTCCTCACGGCAGCCTCGGGCTCACCGCGCGGGAGGTGGGCTGGATCCGCCGTGCCATCGCGAACACGGTGAGTCGCCGGGGTGCCCCGGAGACAGAACGACGCGGCGAGTGGCACGCCGCTCAGGCGGCGACCGTCATGGCGCCGACGAATGCCGCGCTGGCCCGTGTGCTCGTGTCCAGGTTGGACCGGTTCCCGGCTGACGGCGGTCTGCCGTCGCTCGACGTCGCGACGGCCGCGGTGTCCGAAACCGAGACGACCGCCGAGATTCCTTGCGGCACAACGATGCCGGACCGTCTGGTGCGCAAGGCGGCGCGGGCGCTCGAAGCGCCTGCGGACGAGTTGGTGCGCCTCGGCGTGATCACCTCAGGGGAAACGCTGGCGGCCGTGCTGCCGCAGCTCACCTCGCGGCTGCTCAGCGCGGCGATCGACGACCCGGTCGTCGCGGGGCTGCACGAGCAGACCTACACGGCATTCCGGCGCCGCCGCGGCCTGCTCCTGCTCAACCTCGAGCATCAGGTGCAGTTCACCGAGCTTCCCTGGGTCCAGGCCCTCGCCCCCTGCAAGTCACCCCAGCCGGACAACGCCGCAGCCGCTCGTCGCGCCCTGCGGCAGATCACGATGCTGGCACTCACCGCGTTCCCGCACGCATTGCTGCCGAACCCGCTGGTGACCGAGATCAGGACGCTGGCGAAGCAGGCGGAACTGGAGCTGCCACTCGTGGAGGAGGTGGCCGCGGACATCTTCATGGGCACGTTCACCACCAAGTGGCGCGACGCCGCCGCGGTGGCGAGCCGTCTGCTGTCCGGCACGCTCTACGCGAACTACTACGACCTGCCCGAGGACTGGCCCGAGCCGGAGCGCACGCTCCTGCGCTGGGGCAAGCGAACAGCCGCGGACTTCACGGAGCTGTGCCGGCAGCGGGCGGGCACCACCGGTGGCTCCACCGCGGCCAACGGCATGCTGCTGGAACAGAGCCAGATCCTGACCACGCACAACCTCGCCGTGCTGGTCGACGCCCTGGACCTGACCGACGAGCTGCGCGAACGCGCGCCGGGACTGGCGGCGCGCACGCTCAGGTGGATCGTGCGCAGGCAGGTCCAGCGCACGGACCACCTGCACGCTGCGCTGATCCAGGTGAAGAACACCGCGTACGCCTGGCGCCAGGCCGTCTTCCTGCTCAGCTTCTGCGAACCCAGCGTGCAGATGTCGCTGGCGGTGGGGTTGAGCACTGAGCTTCACGGCATTCGGCTCGTGCCCGCGGTAGAAGGGCTCCTGCAAGTGATCGAAGGAGGTCGTTTCACACCGGCCGGAACGATGCGACGCGGCAATGGCAGGCGTTTCCTCGGCTGGGCCCAGGGAACGAACCCGTTCCTGGGCTACGCCGGCGGCAAACGTCAGTGACAACGAGGAGACTCCGCCACACCATCCGCTTGTCGGCATGGTAGGACGCTCGTTCAGCGTGTGCCTATCTCGGGTTGGTGAGTCGGAAGCTGGTGCCGCTGAGGTGCTCGAGGTTGAGGTACGGGGGTGCCCCCTTCGGCCATGGCGCAAGCTGCTGGTTGACAAGCCAACGGCCTACGTCCGCGCTTCGCAATTCGGTGCAGGCTCGCCAGAACGAGGCGGACAGGGCCACGTTGGTCATGCCGTAAGGGCCAAGATCGATCTGGATGGACGTCCATTCGCGACGGAAGTGCTGATCTCGATCCGCGGCGGAGAGCCGCAGCCCGTAGCCCGCGCCGGAGAGCCGCGGCGATCCGTTGCTCCATCCTCGGACGATCATCCTCCATCACCCCTTTCTGGCTTACCAGTTTGGCCGCCATCGTGGGCGACTGCGATACGACGATCCGGTTCGTTGCAGGTGTGTTGTCAGGTGGCTGAGGCCATGTAGGCGGCGAGGACGTAGTCGGGGTGGCGGTCGAGGTTCTTGCGGGCGCGGTCGTAACGCATGGTGGTTCGTGGATCGGCGTGCCGGGCGGCGATCTGGACGTCGCGGAGATCGACTCCGGCGTCGAGCACGGTGGTGACATAGGTATGCCGGAGCAGGTGTGGATGCAGTGGAGGCAGCTGCACCACGGCGGCTTCGGCCAGCCGTCGCAGCCGGCGGGTGGCACGGTCGATCCATTCGCCTGGCGCGCCGGTCGAGCAGGATCGGCCCCGCGGAACGGTCGTCAACGGCGTGGTCGATGGCCCGTCCAACCGCAGGAGGCAGGGCACGAGGGGCTCCTTACCGCCTTTGCCGTGCACGAGTAGCACGCGGTGACCGTGTTCTTCGCCGAGATCGTCAGCATCGGCGTCCCGCCAGGCTGGTACCCGGTGAGGCCGCACATCAGGACAGGCCACCAGTACATCTGCTGAGGCAGCGAAGAAACGAGCGAGCCTCGCCGGGCATCACTGTCGTGACATTCACGCGAAGAAAGCCGTGGCCCGCTGGAGGATCTCCACGTCCTCGCGCAGCCGTCGGTTCTCCCGCCGCAACGCGGCCAACTCGGCCTTCTCATCGCTGCGCAGCCCGCCGTCCTCGCGGGTCCCGGCGTCACGTTCGGCCTGGCGGACCCACTCGCGCACGGCGGTCTCGGTCAGGTCGAAATCCTTCGCGGCCTGGGCGATCGAGCGGTCACCACGCTGGCACTGCTCGACGATCTCCGCCTTGAACTCCCGGGGTGAACGCACGACGAGGCCGCCGGGGCTTGTTCAAGCCCGTGGTCTTCACAAGGACATCCTTCCAGGGGCAAAACCCCTGATCTCAGATGTCCGTCAAAACGGGTCAGGCCCAGCCCAACTCGGTCAGCGGTGCGTTAGCGTGAGTAATGAGGGCCTCCTGATCGCCGGTGCAGATGTCGCAATCCACACCGAACCCGGAGGCCCTCCCTCATTCCAAGATCATCCGGCTGCGTGTCGGACCGTTCGCAAACCTCTCAAGGCAGTACAGCTAGTTGTGTGACCGGCGGGTTACGCGGACAGGTCGGCGGTCAGGTACTGGTGGATGGTCGGCACCACCGCACACCCAACCCACGCATGGCCACCTGGGCTGTCCGCAACCTGCTCATGGACCTCGAGGACACAGGCCGCCTCGCGCAGATCAAGTTCCTCATCCATGACCGCGACGCCAAGTACCCGCGATGATCGACGAGATCCTCGGCTCCGCGGGGATCACCGCAGTACTGACCGGCGTCCGGATGCCCCGCATGAACTCGATCGCCGAACGCTCGGTCAAGACCCTTCGCACCGAACTGCTGGACCGCACGCTGATCTGGAATCAGACCCCACCTACGGCAGGCGCTGCGCGAGTACGAGCGGCACCACAACGAGCACCGAACCCACCGATCACTCGCCGACGCAGCACCCCTGCGGATCTTGCGGCCCTTCAAACCCGGCCAGATCGAACGCCTCACCGTGGATCGACAGGACCGTCTCGGCGGAGTCATCCACGAGTATCACCATGCCGCTTAACCTGCGCGGATGCGGATTTCGGCACGCACAACGTCACCGGGGCTTCTGCGGACCTCGGCTACCGCGACGCCCGCAATCCCAACAGAAGGCGGGCTTCAGAGAACCGTCGGCACCAGCAGAGTCGACGCCGTGCCGTAGTAGGCGTACAGACCGCCCTGCGAGGACGTGAGTTCGACGCTCGTCCACGTGCCATCATCCAGACCGCCGCCCCCGGCGCAGGTACCGCCGACCGCGGGGACCGCGCCGATGGAGGTGGTCTCGCCGAAGCCCGTCAGGGTGAATCCGGTGATCTGGTTGCGGACGCGCGTGTCGTAGGCGACCTTCGCGTTCACCGAGCTGACGAGCTCACGCGGCACGTTGTGAACCTTCTCGCCTCTGGTGCCCTCGCCGGTGATGAACGTGCAGATCGCCGTGTACTCCTCGGCGGTTCGGTACGAGAAGGTCACGCCGGCGGCGTTGCTCTGCAGCTTGGCGTTGTTCCAGCCGAACGGCGTCTGCACCTCGCCCTTGCCGACGAATCCGGAGCCTGCGGCGTCCAGGGTGTAGGCCTGAGCGGCACCGCTGAAGAGGAGCAGCGTGGCGCCGGCGGCGGTGGCAACGGCGGCGGTCCTGCGGATGAATCCCATGACGACTTCCTTCCAGGTTGGTCGAGCTACTCGGTCTTTCGCCGTAGCCGCTCAGCCCGTTCGGAGGAGAAGGTCATCATCGGATGGGACCAAAGACCCTTCGCGCAGGGCCTCACCGGCGACCGTGATTGTCGCGCGCTCGTCTCGGCCACGAAGGACGAGTTGTTGGCGAACGCAGATCGTCTGCTCGTCGCGGCCATGGCCGTCCTCGACCTGGGGCAGGTCGGTTTGGCGCGGTCTCTGTCCATCCTCGGGATGGAGGAGTCCGGCAAGGCCATCGCGCTTCATGAACGTCGGGTTCGAATCGCCTTTGAGCCTGAAGGCAGCGCGTTCGTCGACGACGGGCGGTGGAAGCTGTGTGCCGTCTTCTCCAGCTCGGCGGCTCTGGCGGCGACGTCCGAGTCGCTGCAGAACCCGGCGAGCCGTCGCTTGAGACAGAGCAGGCCGAGCAGGAAACCGTCCACGTCGACCACTGCGAGGCGCCGTTGTCCGCAGGCGAGCAGGATCGCGTGGGCGAGTTCGGCGGGCGTGCCGGCTGGGATGGTGCGCCCGGAGACGCGGGAGTGGGGTAGCGCGGCGCCGGTGCCGTCGAGGTGGTCGGGCAGGTCGGTTCGCAGCAGTGCGCCTTTCAGCTGCCCGTTCTCGGTGAGCAGGAGCATGTGGACGTGGTCGTCGGAGAAGGCGCCTCGGGCCTGCGTGATCGAGGCATCGATCGGAAGTGTCTTCGGCAGCCGGACGATGACGTCGGCGACGGTCTTGTCGATCAACTCGGCAGCGACTCTGTGATCGGTCATCGGCGAGCTTCTTGAACTGCGCGATCGCGCACTGCGGCAGGGGCCGGGGCGGGCGTGACGGGTGCGTGTCGGCGGGAGCGGTAGACGACGTAGGGACGCCACAGGTAAGCCAGCGGTGCCGACCACACGTGTACGAGCCGGGTGAAGGGCCACAGCGCGAGGAACAGGAAGCCGCCGATCGCGTGGAGCTGGTAGATCAGGGGCGCTTCGGACATGAGGTGGGTTTCCGGCGAGAACCAGAAGATGCCGCGGAACCAGACCGCGATGGTCTCGCGGTAGTCATAGCCCTCGCCGAGCAGGTTGGTTCCGATTGTGGCCGTCATGCCGAGGACCACCATGACTGCCAGCGCCACGTAGAGCACCTTGTCCACAGTGGTGGTGACGCGGCGGACGCGGCCGTTGACGAAGCGGCGGGCGATCAGGAGCGCGAGGCCGACGACCAGCATGATGCCGGTGACGGTGCCGCCCCAGACCGCGGTCGCGTGGTAGAGGTGCTCGGGGATGCCTATGCGCTCGGTCAGCCACGCCGGCACCAGCAGGCCCATTGCGTGGCCGGCGATGACGCCGAATGCCCCGAGGTGGAACAGCGGTGAGCCCAGGCGCAGGATGCGGCTTTCGAGGAGCTGACTGGTGTGGGTGGTCCAGCCGAACTGGTCATGGCGCCACCGCCACACGTGACCGACGAGGAACACCACCAGGCAGGCGTAAGGGGTGACGATCCAGATGAGCGTGTTCATCGGGCACTCTCCATCGAAGGGCGGGCATGCGCGCACGGCTCGCTGCTGAGGTCAGAGGCGAGGGACGGACCGAATCCGATCGAGTCGACGTCGGTGCCGTAGGGCGCGAGGCCGACGGACTCCACGGGAGGGCCGTCCTCGGCGAGGGCCCGGATCGCGTCCCGGTCGACCTCGGTCAGGGGCGGCAGTGCGGTGACGACCGCTGCGAGCAGGTGCCGGTAGGGCGATCCGCTGTCGTCCAGGGCGGCGCGGAGAAGCTCGACACCTCGGCGGTGCTGGCGTAAGGGAGCTTCGCCGTCACCTGGGCCCACAGCGGCGGCGAACTCCAGAACCACGGGGAGCAGGTCGGGCAGTTCGCCGTCCGCCAGGCGCAAACCGTGGGCGCGGTAGCGCTGTTTGAGGGTGAGCAGTGCGATCCCGCGCTTGCGGGTGTCGCCGTGCAGGTAGTAGGTCAGGTACAGCCCGGAGCGGCGGCGCAGGTCGAAGGTCTGCACGTAGTGGGTTTCGACCTCGACCGGGTCGGTGGTCAGGAACCAGCCGAGGAACGCCGCGAGGGGCGTCCGCACCTCGTCGTCGCCGATCGCGCCGACAGCGGCGCGCAACTCGTCGCCGGCCGCGCGCAGGTCGGCGTTCGGGTAGGTGAGCAGTGCCGAGGTGAGCTCGAACAGGCGGGTTCGGTCGGGTCCGGCCACAGTGGACTGTTCGGTCATGACCGCTCCCCGGTCGGGTCGATGGACAGGCCGAGCCTGCCGTCGCTGCGGCGGGTGAGCAGGTTTCCGCGCCCTGGCCGGGTCTGGTCGCCGTCGGCGACGAGGTGGAACCGCTCCGCGGTGGCGGCTTCGGTCATGCCGGGGCCGCCGGTGCAGTCCAGCGAGCAGTCCGAGGTGGACGCGGCCTGTGCTTCCAGGGCGGCGGCGTCTTTGGCGTAGGCGGTGGGGATGACGTAGCGCTCGTCGTACTTGGCGATGGCGAGCAGCCGGTACATGTCCTCGATCTCCTTGCCCGACATGCCGACCGCTTCGCACAGCTCCTCGGCGACTGTGCCGTCGAGGGTCCTGGCGCGCATGTAGGAACGCATTGCGGCGAGTTTCATCAGCACACCGGACACCGCGTCGGCGTCGCCCGCGGTGAACAGCTCGGCGAGATACTCCACGGGGATCCGCAGGTCCCGGATGGTGTGGAAGACGTCGTCGGCGTCCGTGTCGTCCAGACCTGCGGCACCGACCGCGTCCAGCACGGGGGAGAGCGGCGGGACGTACCAGACCATCGGCAGGGTGCGGTACTCCGGGTGCAGGGGGAGTGCGATCTGGTAGTCGCTGATCAGCCGCCACACCGGTGAGGCCTGTGCGGCGAGCACCCACTCCTGTGGGAGTCCGGCCTCGGTCGCCAGGCGGATGGTCTCGGGGGCGTGCGGGTCCAGGAACACCTTTCGTTGTGCGGCAAGCAGATCCTGGTCGTTCTCCACTGAGGCGGCGGCGAGCACGGCGTCCTCGTCGTAGAAGACCAGGCCGAGGTAACGCAGCCGGCCGACACAGGTCTCGGAGCAGATGGTGGGCTGGCCCGCTTCGATGCGGGGGAAGCAGAAGGTGCACTTCTCGGCCTTGCCGGTGGCGTGGTTGACGTAGACCTTCTTGTAGGGGCAGGCGGTCACGCACATGCGCCAGCCGCGGCAGCGGTCCTGGTCGACGAGGACGATGCCGTCCTCCTCGCGCTTGTACATCGCGCCCGAGGGGCAGGCCGAGACGCAAGCGGGGTTGAGGCAGTGCTCGCAGATGCGCGGCAGGTGGAACATGAAGGTCTTCTCGAACTCGAACTTCACCCGCGCCGCCGCGTCGGGAGCCATCGCGGTGATGTTCGGGTCGGTGGCGGCACGTTCGTGGGCACCGCCGAGGCCGTCCTCCCAGTTCGCGCCCCACTCGAGGCTGATCGGTTCGCCGGTGAGGGCGGAGCGGGGCTGCTTGACCGGGGTGTCGGTCAGCCCCGCAGGTGCGGACACGAGGACGTCCTTGTCGAAGGTCGCCGGCTCGTAGTAGTCGTCGAGCGTCGGCAGGTCGGGGTTGGCGAAGATCCGGGACAGTCGTTTGATCCGGCCGCCGGAGCGCAACACCAGGCGGCCCTTGGCGTCGAGCTGCCAGCCGCCCTTCCAGCGCTCCTGGTCCTCGTAGTGCTTGGGGTAGCCGATGCCGGGTTTGGTCTCGACGTTGTTGAACCAGACGTACTCGGTGCCTTCGCGGTTGGTCCACGTCTGCTTGCAGGTGACCGAACAGGTGTGGCAACCGATGCACTTGTCGAGGTTCATGACCATGGCCACCTGGGCGCGGATCCGCATGTCAGTACTCCACTTCCTGCGTGCGGCGGCGGATGACGGTGATCTCGTCGCGCTGGCTGCCGATGGGGCCGTAGTAGTTGAACGCGTAGGTCATCTGGGCGTGACCACCCGCGAGGTGCGTCGGCTTGACGAGCAGCCGGGTCATCGAGTTGTGGTAACCGCCGCGCTTTCCTTTGCCGCGGCCGGTTTTCTCGGTCTTGGGCACGTTCACGGTGCGTTCGGGGGAGTGGTACTGGAACACCGTGCCCTCGGGCATCCGGTGGCTCACGACCGCGCGGGCCACGATCACGCCGTTGCGGTTGACGGCCTCGACCCAGTCGTTGTCGGCGACGCCGATCTTGGCTGCGTCCTGCACGCTCATCCAGATCACCGGACCACCGCGCGAGAGCGCGAGCATCAGCTCGTTGTCGTGGTACATGGAGTGGATCGACCACTTCGCGTGCGGGGTGAGGAACCGGACGGTCACACCGCCGTCGGCCACGTCGCCGGGCTTGCCGAAGTGCCGCGCCATGTTCAGCGGCGGCCGATAGCCGGGCAGGTGCTCGCCCAGCTCGGCGACCCAGTCGTGCTCGACGAAGAAGTGCTGCCTGCCGGTGAGGGTGTGCCAGGGCTTGAGGCGTTCGACGTTGATGGTGAACGGCGAGTACCGGCGTCCGCCCTTCTCCGATCCGGACCACTCGGGGCTGGTGATCACCGGCTGCGGAGATTCCTGCGTGGCCGCGTAGGTGACGTGGTCGGTCTCGTGGCCCTCGACCAGGTCGGTGAACCGCTGCCCGGTGCGCTTCTCCAGCTGCTGGAAGCCTTCGTGCGCGACGCGGCCGTTCGTGGTGCCGGACAGGGCGAGGATGGCCTCGCACATCCGGTCCGCTGTGGACAGTGAGGGCCTGCCGGCGAACGGGCCGTCGATCACGACCCCGTTCTGGTGGCGCAGGTACTCGAGCTCCGCGGTGACGTCGACCGTGATGCCCTTCGTGGTGGTGCCGAGCTTGTCGAGCAGTGGGCCGACCGCGCGCATCTTCGCGCCGATGAGCGTGTAGTCGCGTTCGACCTCGACCAGCTTCGGCATGGTCACGCCCGGCACCGGCTCGCACTCGCCGCGCTTCCAGTCGCGCACCCGGCCCGACGGCGTCGCCAGCTCGTCCGGGGTGTCGTGCTGCAGCGGCGCGGCCAGCACGTCGCGGCGGGTTCCGAGGTGGGTGACCGCCAGCTCGCTGACCTTGTCGGCGATGGAGAGGAAAGCGTCGTAGTCGGTGTGCACCTCGGCGGGCGGGGTGACCGCGGGGGAGAACGCGTGCACGAACGGGTGCATGTCGGTGGTGGAGATGTCGTGCTTCTCGTACCAGGTGGCCGCGGGCAGCACGACGTCAGAGTGCAGGCCGGTGTTGGTCATCCGGAAGTCGATCGCGGTGAGCAGGTCGAGCTTTCCGGTCGGCGCCTCGTCCCGCCACGCCACGTCCCGGGGCCGCTCGTCCGGTCCGCACTCGTCCGCCGAGGCGAGCGAGTCCACGCCGAGGAGATGCTTCATGAAGAACTCGTTGCCCTTGCCGGAGGAACCGAGCAGGTTGGCCCGCCACAACGTCAGGCAGCGGGGGAAGTTCGCGGGGTCGTCGGGGTCGTCCGCGACTGCCTTGAGGCGTCCGGCGCGCAGCTCGGCGACGATGTGTTCGGCGGTGCTCACACCTGCGGCCGCGGCTTCGTCGGTGAGGTCGAGCGGGTTGCGGTTGAACGCCGGGTGGCCCGGTGACCAGCCCATCCGCTGAGCGGCCGCGACGGTGTCGGCGAAGGTCATGCCCGCCAGCCGGCCCTGTCCCAGCGGGGAAGCCAGCTCGTCGGCGAGCACCTTCTCGTAGCGCCACTGGTCGGTGTGCAGGTACCAGAACGGGGTGCTGGCCTGGTGGCGCATCGGCCGTTGCCAGTCGAAGGCGAAGCTCAGATGCTGCTGTCCGGTGATCGGCCTGGCCTTCTCCTGGCCGACGTAGTGCGCCCAGCCGCCGCCGTTGACGCCCTGACAGCCGGTGAGGGTGACCAGTGCGATGAACGCGCGGTAGGTCATGTCCGAGTGGAACCACTGGTTCGCGCCGGCGCCCAACGCGATCAGCGAGCGGCCGCGGCTGCGTTCGGCGTTGCGGGCGAACTCGCGCCCGATCTTGGCCGCCAGCACCGCGGGCACACCGGTGATCCGCTCCTGCCAGGCCGGGGTGTGCGGGGACTCCGCGTCGTCGTAGCCGGTGGGCCACTCGCCGGGCAGGTCGCCGCGCCGCACGCCGTACTGGGCCATCAAAAGGTCGAAGACGCCGGTGACGAGCTGGCCGCCGATGTGCGCGACCGGGACTCCGCGACGTATGGTGGCACCGCCCTCGGTCTCACCGATGTCGAACCGGGCGAGGTCGACCGCGACCTGCCCGTCGGCGTGGCCGAGCACGCCGAGCGCGGGCACGACGTCGCCGAGGTCGAGGTTCCACCGGCCCTCGCCCTCGGGGGAGTACCGGAACCCCAGCGACCCGCCCGGCACCACCGGTTCGCCGGACGCGTCGTCGAGCAGCACCGTCTTGTGCTGGGCTCCGGGGCCGTCTTCGCCGAGGTCGGCGGCGGTGAGGAACCTGTCGGCCACGTAGACGCCCTGCTCCCGCTCCCGCAGCGTGACCAGGAACGGCAGATCGGTGTAGGACCGCACGTAGTCGGTGAAGTAGGGCACCTGCCGGTTCGCGAAGAACTCGGTGAGCACCACGTGCCCCATGGCCATGGCCAGCGCCCCGTCGGTGCCGGGGTGCGGGGCCAGCCAGTCGTCGGCGAACTTCACGTTGTCGGCGTAGTCGGGGCTGACCGCGACGACCTTGGTGCCGCGGTAGCGGGCCTCGGCCAGGAAATGCGCGTCCGGCGTGCGGGTGACCGGGATGTTCGAGCCCCACATGACGAGGTAGGTCGCGTTCCACCAGTCCGCCGCCTCGGGGACGTCGGTCTGGTCACCCCACACCTGCGGCGAGGCGATCGGCAGGTCGGCGTACCAGTCGTAGAACGACAGCAACGTGCCGCCCAGCAGCGCGTGGTAGCGGGTGCCCGCGGCGAAGGACGCCATCGACATCGCCGGGATCGGGGAGAACCCGACGACGCGATCAGGCCCGTAGGTCTTGGTGGTGTACACGTGCGCGGCGGCGACCATGGTCGTCACCTCGTCCCTGGAGGCGCGCACGAACCCGCCACGGCCGCGCTGTCCCTTGTAGACGGATGCCTTGCGCGGGTCCTCGACGATGTCGGCCCACGCCGCGACCGGGTCACCGAAACGAGCCAGGCCGGCCCGGAACATGGTGAGCAGCGAGCCGCGCACGTAGGGATGGCGCACCCGCGACGGCGAGTACTCGTACCAGGAGAACGAAGCTCCGCGCGGGCAACCGCGGGGTTCGTAGTCGGGACTGTCCGGTCCGGTGGTGGGGTAGTCGGTCGCCTGGTGTTCCCAGGTGATCAGGTCGTCCTTGACGAACACGTTCCACGAGCACGAGCCGGTGCAGTTCACCCCGTGGGTCGAGCGCACCACTCGGTCATAGCTCCACCGGTCGCGGTAGAAGGACTCCCAGGCGCCGGAGTCGATCTGGTGCAGCGTGCGCCCGTGGTCGCCGACGGTCTCCTTGGTGAAGAAGCGACGGAGGCCCAGCAGCGCGTCGTGGCCGGCAACGTGATCGTTCGCGGGCCCCGCGGAATCAGAATCGGTGAACACGATGACGGGGCTCCTCCAGTAGTCCAGCTGGCGCTGCCCACAGCCTCGGCAACATCGCTCGGCTGGACACCTGTCGGGCGTCCCGGACCAGGCGGGACCTTCGTCCCGTCCTCGGGGCATCCCTGCTCTGCCGGGACCTAGGTCCCGGCAGAGGATGTTCGTTCGTCGCTTCTCGCCGGAGTTCCCGCCGCTGACGCTGATCAGGCGCACGACGCGTGACCGCCACGACCACGACGAAGCAGGGCGACGATGACGACGACAGGCGAAGACCAGACCACGTTCAAGCGCGGCTCGTTGCCGCCGGTATCAAGTCCGTCCGAGAAGGACAGAGGTCGCCGGACCCTCATGCTCGCCCTGGCCACCGTGGGATTCGCGGTGAACTTCTGGGCGTGGGCTCTGCTCAGCCCGCTGGGGCCGTTGTTCAAGGACACGCTCGAACTCACCGCGTTCCAGCAGGCGTTGCTCGTGGCGGTCCCGGTGATCGTCGGGTCGCTGGGGCGCATCCCGGTCGGTGCGCTGACTGACCGCTTCGGCGGCCGGCTGATGTTCCCGCTGGTGTCCGTGTCCACGATCGTCCCGGTGCTCTACATCGGACTGATCGGGCACTCGTCGCTGTCCGCGCTGCTGATCGGTGGCTTCTTCCTCGGCATCGGCGGCACGGCGTTCGCGGTCGGCGTCCCGTTCGTCACCGCGTGGTTCCCGCCCGAGCGGCGCGGCCTGGCCATCGGCGTCTTCGGCGCCGGCATGGGCGGCACCGCCATCAGCGCGCTCACCACCGTGAAGCTGGTCAAAGGCTGGGGCCTCGCGACGCCGTTCGTGGTGACCGCGGCAGTGCTCGCCCTCTACGCCCTCATCGCCGCGCTGCTGCTCCGTGACGCCCCAGGACGACCCGCTCCCACCGGCTCGATGACGCGACGCCTCGCCGACACCCCTGCGGATGCCGATCACCTGGCAGGCCTCCGCCCTCTACGCACTGGCCTTCGGCGGATTCGTGGCGTTCTCCGTCTACCTGCCCGCCTACCTCAAAACCGCGTACGGCCTCGTGCAGGCCGACGCCGCCAACAGGATGGCCGGATTCGTGCTGATCGCCGTGCTGATGCGCCCGGTCGGCGGCTGGCTCTCCGACCAGGTCGGCCCGATCCGGGTGCTGGTCACCGGACTGGGCGTGGTGACCGCCGCCGCCACTCTTCAGGCGTTCGCGCCGCCGTTGGTTCCACTGAGCACCATCGCGTTCCTCTCCATGGCCGCGGCACTCGGCGCGGGCAGCGGAGCCGTGTTCGCCCTGGTCGCCCTGCTCGCCCCGGCCAGCAAGGTCGGATCGGTCACGGGCGTCGTCGGCGCCGCCGGCGGACTCGGGGGCTTCATCCCACCCCTGGTGATGGGCGCTCTCTACGGAGCCCTCTCCTCGTACGCGCTCGGCCTGGCAGCGCTCGCCGGAGTGGCGCTGGTCGCCGTGTTCTTCACCGCGACCAAGATGCGCCACTCGGTTCCAGCCGTGCAGCACTGACGGGACCTCGGGTCTGACGTTTCGGCACCAAAGACCGGCACGTTGTCCAGCGTCGAGATCCGGGTGCAGCGTTGGGACACCCGGAACGCCGTGTCATGCGGCGTGGTGTCGCGCTTCGTGACATCGGCGACACGGAAGGTACGGATCTCTGCGTGAGGTGATGAGTGACCTCGAACAAAGCGGCGTCAACGGCGAGCATGCCGACCAGCGATCGCGATGGTGTGCTTGTCGCTGTGATCAGCGGCGAGCTCGACATGGTCAGCGTCGATGCGATCGGAACGGCCCTGTTCGATCACCTGGACGAGCAACCGAACGGCTTGGTCGTGGAGCTGGCTGTGTACTTCATGGGCTCGTCGGCGTTGTCGATGCTGCCGGAGCTGCGCGGCCGGGCACAGAGCAAGGACGTGGGTCTCGCCATCGTGGCCGCGCAGGCTGCGGCGGTGCGGCCGATGATGGCCAGCGCGCTGAGCCAGGTGCTGCCGGTGAGCCACTCGGTGGAGGAGGCCTCGAAGTCGATCCACCGGGAACCGGCAGCGGGCCGGCAGTCTGTCTGGCGACCACGTGGCCAACTGCCGAGCCGGAACAGGAATGCCGCGCGGTGGGGTGTTGATGCGTTCAGCCGAGCAGGTCGAGTTCGGTCTGCAGGGCCTCGGTGAGCACGCGCAGGTCGGGCACACGGTCGGGATCGGCGACCACCGTGATGGTGAACGCGTCCGCGTAGGACAGGGCCGCGAACGCCACCGTCACGTTGCCGGTGGTGGCCGACAACGGAACGAGACTGACGACCGGCACACCGCCCAGGCGCATCGGCTGATCAGGGCCGTGCACGTTGGTCACGACGGTGTGCACCATGCGCTGGTGGTTCATGAACCAGTCCGCCACCCCCAAAACCTTCAACGTCCGGAAGATGGGCGCGACTGACGTGACTGTCTTCTTGTGCGACCGGGTGATGGCGGCGATCCGTGTCAGACGTGACCAGTGGTCGCCGCCCGTGGGTAGCGGGACGGGCATGACGCCGGTGCTGTTGCCCAGGTGAGCGGCGGTGGTCGAGCGGCGCGTCGACACGGGAATCGAGACGACCAGTTCGTCGACGTGGTCACCACGGCCGTTCAGCACTGTGCCGAGTGCGCCCGTGACGGCGGTGAGCAGGGCGTCGTTGACCGTGCCACCGCAGCGGTGTGCGGCGGTGTGCAGCCGGTGGACGCTGGTCCGTGCGATGGTCTGCTGCCGCCGTGGGCCGGTTGGTCGGTTCAGGGAGCAGCGTGCACCGAGTGACGGCCACCGCGGCCTGGCGAACGAGGCGCGCTCAGGCGGTCTCAGCCGGGCAGCCCAGGCGTCTTTCGCGAGTCTGCGGCGAGAAGGCGGGGGAACGGGAAAGGGCGCGAGCTCGGCGCTCGGTGCTCCGTCGACGAGGTTCGTCAGCACGGCCAGGCCGCCGATGCCATCGGACAAGACGTGGTGGAACACCAGGATCAACGCCACCCTGTCCTCGGCCAGCCCGGTGACCAACGTCGCTGACCAGAGTGGTGACGAGCGGGGCAGCGGTCGAGTCACCAGCGACGAGGCGATGTCCAGCAGTGCGGACTCGTCGCCAGGAGCCGGGCAGAGCACCCTGTGCACGTGCCTGGAGATGTCGAATCCGGCATCGTCGACCCAGACGGGGCGACCACAGCCGAAGGGCGTCCGGATCAGACGCCGGCGCAGCCGCGGAACAGTCCGGACGCGGTCCGCGAGCAGGGCCTCGACGTCGCCAGGGTCCCGTTCCAGCACCACCACGGCGCCGACCTGCATGCCAGAGGCCAGCGAGACCACGTCGTCGGAGCTCGTCCGGTCGATCATCAGAGATACCGTTCGGCCCGTTCTTTGATGCCACGCAACATCTTCTGCTCCATCACCAGGCTTCCCGGCTCCATCACGAGCTGGTTGAACCACTGGACGAGCGGCGGAGCGTCGGGGACGGCGATGCGGTTGCGGCTGATCAGCCTGGTTCCGCCGGGGATCTCGTGCAGCACGAACGCCCAGACCCACCGGCCGTCGTCGGAGCGCAGCACGAGCGCGTGATCGGGTTCGAGAACCTCCACCAGCAGCTTGGGGCCGCCTTCGCCCACCGGCAGGACGTCACCGATGTGCAGGTCCTGGAACTGCGGGAGGATCTCGTCCGCGCTGTGCATGTTCAGGCCGAACAGGTTCTCGATCCAGTCGTAGGTGTAGGCGCCGCCACGTCCGCTGCCCATCTGCACCAGCCAGGGCCAGATCCGGCTGGGAGGTGTCTCGACGGTGATCGCGCGGGTGGTCATCAGGTCGGGTCGGAGCAACAGGTCGTCGCCGGGCAGTTCGGCCCGCGCCTCCTCCTCGGTCGCACCCCAGGTCTGGCACCACTCACGCCACAACAGCGGATACGACGCCACCGCCGCCGCGGCGGCGCCCACCGCCAATCCCATGATTTTGGTTGTCTTCACGACTTCTACGGTGCTTCAGCCTGTGCGGCTCGCTCAGGGCCGTAGGACCCGATCTGACAAGGCCCTTGCCGGTGGTCGCCCGGTGCGATCCGCGTCGGCTCGGCACCCACGTCATCGCCGCCTCGTGAGCCGGGTGAGTGCTGCGCCCGTGACGCCTGCCATCGTCGCTGCCATCAGCAAGCCGCCGAGTACACCGATGAGCGCGATGAGCGCAGTCGACTGACCTGGTTGCCACAGGGGAGTGGTGACGGCGACGAACACCAGCAGTCCGGCACCCCACGCCAGGGCGTTCGCCCAGATCCACAGGTGGGCGTTGGAGAAGTGGTTGCGCAGGACGAACCACTGCGCGGTTCCCAGCGACAGCAGCACCGCGCTGCCTGCCACTGCGGCGACGAGGAGCACGGCGACGAGCGGCAGCATGTTCAGCCGCTCGCCGTTGTGCACCGCGAGCATCGCGATCGCCCACGCGAATCCCGCTGCCAGCGCAGTGGCGCCGATCCAGCGCCGCGCCCGCAGGGTGTGGTCCACCCGGCGCAGCACCACGGCTTGCGCCGCGCCGAGCACGGCGCCTTCGACCACTCCGGCCAGTACGAGTACATGCGGAGATGAGTTGAGCGCGCCCGCTAGTGCCGGCGTGAGGAAGCCCGCGAACTCTCCCGCTGTCGTCCACCGGAACCACGATCGCCGGAGGTCGCGCGCGACCAGTTCGGTTCTCATGCGTCAACGGTGCGCGCTGAGTCGTTCGAGGGTCAGGGACCAACGTCCTCACCTGAATGGTGCGCAATGCCGTGCGCTGCAGAGCCTCTCGTTCAGTTCCAGAGGAAGGGACGAAGTCGACCGGGCCCTGGCTCCTGCCCCCACGGTGCGCCGGCGGCGGCACCGGACGCAGGGACGAAGGTCCTCAGTTCATGAGTGCGCTTTGCCTTGGTGCACGCGGACATCTCCCAGCAGAGTTGTCGTATGACGCGCATCGTGATCGCCGGGGCTGGTCTCAGCGGGTTGAGTCTCGCGGCGCACCTCGCGGTGATGGACCACCGGCATCCGGTGATCGTGGTCGACGACGGCCGCGATCCCTTGAGCGCCAAGGCGTGGGCGTCGTGGAGCGACCGGCCTGGGTTGCTGGACGCAGCGGCCTGCCGGTGGTTCGACCAGATCCGGGTGCATGTGAACGGCACCACGAAGGTGTTGAGGCTCGGCCGCTACCGGTATCGGGTGGTGCGCGGCGGAGACCTGGCCACAGCGGTGAGGAGGCTCACCGATCCGTTGCGGCACTTCACGTTCCAGGAAGGTCACGTGGACCGGATCGAGGACGACGGCGTGGTGGTGGACGGACGGCACCTGCGGGCGCGGTGGGTCTTCGACAGCGTGGTCGGGCCTGCGGAGGAACCGCCCGCGGACGCGCTCCTGTCGTTCCGGGGATGGCGTGTGCGGGCCGAACGGGCGGTCTTCGACGCGGAGATACCGACGTTGTTCGACTTCCGGACGCCGCAGGTGCGTGGCGCGAGCTTCGTGTACGTGCTGCCGGACGACGCTCATCACGCACTCGTGGAGCACACCTCGTTTATGGCGCCGGGCGCGGCAGCTGATGAAGCGGCGCAACGGGAAGCGCTCGCCGAGTACCTCACCGAGGTCGTGGGCGCCGGGCGGTACGAGATCGAACGCGAAGAGCACGCGGCGCTGCCTCTGCGCGCAGGGCGGGTCGAGCGCAGGAACGGCAACGTGCTCACGATCGGTGCCAGGGGAGGTCTGCTCAAGGCGTCCACCGGGTTCTCCTACCAGCGCGTCCAACGGGACAGCGCCGCCATCGCGGAGTCGTTGCACCGGCACGGGCACCCGTTCGCGCTGCCGGCGGAGCCTGCGAGGTTCCGGGTGTTCGACGGTGTGTTGCTGGACGTCGTGATGAGGGAACCCGCCCAGCTGGAACGCGCGTTCGGTGCGTTGTTCCGGTACCGCACGGCGGAGCCTGCTCTGCGGTTCCTCGACGAGGCCACGACGCCGGCACAGGAATGGCGGCTGTTCGCCGGGATGCCGGCGGCGACCTACCTGGCCGCCGCACGGCACCGGCTGGTCAGCTCCTGATCTCACGGCGTTCGAACGCCGCCGCGGCACCTGCCACGAGCAGGCCGGTGAGCACGAGCAGACCGGTCAGGCCGAGCCAGTTCGGGTCTCCCGTCAGCGCCTCGTTCACGCCGGCGTGGTGGAACGGCGACAACACTCGCCACGGTCGCAGCCCTGCAGCGAGCGCGGACAGGGCGTCCAGGAGGTAGCTGAACAGGGCCAGTCCGACGGACACGCCGATCGCCAGGCCACGACGTCCGGTCAGGGCGCCGACGAGCAAGGCGACGGCACCGAACGGAAGCGCCACCACGGCGCTCGCCAGCACCGCGGCCAGCAGGTCCTGCCACGGCACGCCCAGGCCCGCGAGCCCGCTGCCGGCCACGAGCACGACGGCGAACGCGGCGGTGACGATCGCGACCGCGGCGAGCACGGCTGCGGCCTTGTCCAGCACGAGGCGACTGCGGGAGATGGGGTTGGCCAGCAGGAGGTCCATCGTGTGGCTCTGTTCCTCGCCCGCGGTGGCCCTCGCGGCCTGCCCGATGGCGATGCCGAGGAGCACCAGCGGTGCGAGGAAACCGAACGCCTCTCCCTGCAGGTACCCGACGCCGCTGGCGAGGGACTGCTGGACGTTGAACAGCGCCTTGAACGCCTCCGGGTAGGAGTCGAGCAGCTTCTCGAAGTCGCCCGCCGCGTCGCGGACGGCGGGGTAGACCGCGAGCTGCAGCAGCACGCTCGCGACCAGCGCGACGCCCCAGCCGATGATGCCGGACCGGTTGTCGCGCAACGACTTGGTCATCAGCTCAGTCGTCATCGCCGTGCTCCTCCGTGTAGTGCACGAAGATCTCCTCGAGGTCGGGCTCGTGGCTCGTCACGTTGAGCAGCGGGAACCGGGCGGCGGTGCGCACGAGCTCACCGACGGCACCGATCACGCGGCACCGCACCTCGTTGCCCGTGGCCTGCACGGACTTCACGCCGGGGATGCCGCTGAACGTCGCCGCCGCGACCTCCTCGGAGAAGGTGAACGTCAGCTCTCGCAACGCGTTCGCCTTCAGCGACGCGACGGTGTCCTCGACGACGAGGCTGCCCGCGAGCAGGATGCCGACCCGGTCGGCCACCTGCTCCACTTCGGACAGCACGTGGGAGGAGAACAACGCCGTTCCGCCGCCGTCGACGTACTCGCGCAGGTACGAGTGGAACTCCCGTTGAGCGAGCGGGTCGAGGCCGGACGCGGGTTCGTCGAGGATCACCAGGTCGGGGTGGTGAGCGAAGGCCTGCACGAGTCCGAGCTTCTGCCGGTTTCCCTTGGAGAGCTCGTCCGTGCGGCGGTCCAGGTCCAGATCGAGGCGCTTGGCCAGCGTCGTCGCCTCGCCGAGATCGGCGTGGTCGCGCAGGGCACCGCAGAAGCGCAGGTAGTCGGCGCCGGTGAGGCGGTCGTAGAGGACCAGTTCTCCCGGCAGGTAGCCGATCCGGCCGCGCAGCCGGGGCGACATCGGCTCGCCGAACAGCGTGATGCCGCCGCGCGTCGGCCTGATCACGTCGATGAGCAGGCGCAGGGTGGTGGTTTTGCCGGCACCGTTCGGACCGAGCAGCCCGTAGACCTCGCCTTGGCGTACTTCAAGGTTCAGGTCGTGCAACGCCGTGGTGCTGCCGTAGCACTTGGTGAGCTGACGGGTGCTGATGACGTTCATCGCAGACCTCCGGTTTCGGCGGAGTGCTTGACGGTCCGCAGGATCGCGCGGCTGATCACCCCGACGAACGGTGTGCTGATCCGCCAGTAGCGGCGGAAGCTGAGCCACGCGCGCGGGTCGGTGAGCACGACTCGCATCTCCGCGGTGACGAGCGAGCGCCGCTCGCCGTACGGGAGGACCGAGATCGAGCAGACCACCTTGGCGTAGCCGGGTTCGGCGAAGTCCACGAAGTCGCGTGCCTCCAGGGGCACCCACTTCACGATCGGCTGCCAGACCTTGCCGATCGCACCGAAGACGATTTCCCGACCTGGTTGCTCGCCCAGGAGGACCCAGTCGGAACCCGTCGTGAGGTCGTTGATGGTCAGACGCGTTCGTTGCCGGGGCGTCCGGCGCGAACGCCAGGTCTCGGGCAGCTCACGCAGCCGCACGGCGGCCGTGACCAGAAAGCCGTGCAGGTCCGTCAGGTCGAGGTCGTGCACGGCCTTGAACGTCGACGGGGGATCAGCCTCGACGACCACGTGGTCGGTACGGCCGAACTCACACCGGGGTGCGAACCGGTCGGCGAGGAGCGGGGACGGAAGGGGCGCCACGGCGTTCCTCCTGTACAGGTCGGTGCACCACGAGAACGGGGCACGGGGCGTGGTGGAGCGCTGCCCTGGTCACAGATCCGCAGGCGCGGGTCTCGCCAGGTCCGACGACGAGCAGGTCGGTGTCGGTGCAACGGTTGATGGCTTCGTGTGGTTGCCGCCGCACGAGCACGGCGGTGTGCGGGAACCCGCCGAGTGACGCGGTCGAGCGGTCGAGTACCCAGGTGTGGTCCTCGTCGAGGTCGTCGCGCAGGACGGGCAGCGGTGCGGCGTGCAGCACTCGCAGCACGGCGCCGCGCCGCAACGTGAAGTCAGCGGCGGCGGCCAGCACGAGGTCGTCGTCCGGACCGCCGCTGACGAGTGCGGTGACCCGGCCGTGCTCGCCGCGCAGTGCGGCGGCTGTGCCGCGGACGACCACGGTGTCGCAGAAGGTCGCGCACACCGCGGGAAGGACGTGCTTGCCCAGCCCGAGCGGCGAGCCGTTGCGGTGCTGGTAGCCCAGGACCACGAGCTGGGCCTGGAAGTGGTCCTGCGGCCGATGGGCCTCGACCTCGGCGTCCACCAGTTCCGCGTGCGCACGAGCCCAGCGCGCGGCCTCCTCGTCCCACGGGGAGCCGTCTGCGATCACCACGACAGGTTCCATGTCTCCACGGTCGCCTGGCGCCGCCGCCTGGGACAGAGCGCAAAGCAGGCCGCCGAACCGGGACGAAGGTCCTGGTGCGGCAGGGGCGCGTGCCGCTGGAGCCCGATCCGTGAAGAAAGGACCGTGGTCGGCGAGCACGAGGAGGCTGAGTATGAGCACACTGACGTTCCTCGGTGGCGCGGGCACGGTCACCGGCAGCAAGTACCTGTTCGACACCGGTGGTTCCCAGGTGCTGGTGGACTGCGGCCTGTTCCAGGGCCTCGCGCCGCTGCGGCGGCGGAACTGGAAGCAACCGCCGCTCGACCTGGACCGGCTGGACGCGGTCGTGCTGACCCATGCGCACCTCGACCACTGCGGCTACCTGCCGGTACTGGTGCGGCACGGGTGGCGCGGACCCGTGTTCACCACCGAGGGCACCGCGGACCTGGCGGCGATCGTGCTGACGGACAGTGCGCACCTGATGGTGGAGGAGGCCCGCCAGGCCAACGAGGCGGGCTGGTCCAAGCACCGGCCCGCGTTGCCGTTGTACGACGCGGACGACGCCGACCGCGCCATCCGGTTGTTCCGGCCGATGGACTTCGAAGCGGTCCGCGCTGTCGCGGACGGTGTCGACCTCGAGTTCGGCCGCGCGGGACACATCCTCGGATCTGCGTGGGCCCACCTGACCCTGGGCGATCGCAGCGTGGTCGTCAGCGGTGACCTGGGCAGGCCGGCACACCGGGTGTTGCGGGCGCCGCAACCGAGGCCGGCGTGCGACGCGTTGCTGATCGAGTCGACCTACGGTGATCGCAGGCACGATGACGCCGCGGCGACCGCCTTGTTCGCGAACACCATCCGTCGTACGGCCGCACGGGGTGGCAGCGTGCTGATCCCCGCGTTCGCGGTCGACCGGACCGAGGTGATCCTCGTCGAACTGGCCAAACTGGTGCACGCGGGCGAGATCCCGGACCTGCCCGTGTTCGTCGACAGCCCGATGGCGCTCGCGTCGCTGCGGGTCTACCGGCAGGCGGTGGCGAAGAGGCGGCCGGAGATTCGTCCTGAGTTGCTGGACGGCGAGGACGCCTTCGACCCCGGGCACCTCGCCGAGCTGCACACCGCCACCCAGTCGATGAGGGCCAACGACCCGAAGACGCCGTCGATCATCATCTCGGCTTCCGGCATGGCCACCGGGGGACGGGTGCTGCATCACCTGAAGTCGATGCTGCCCAACAACCGGCACACGATCGTCGTCGTCGGGTACGCGGCCGCCGGCACACGGGCGCGGCAGCTGGTCAGTGGCGCCCGCGAGATCAAGATCCACGGGCGGTACGTGCCGGTGAAGGCGGAGGTGCGGGTGCTGGACGCGTTCAGTGCGCACGCCGATGCCGACGAGTTGCTGGCGTGGGCGACCAGCGGACCCGTTCCGGCCACGACCTACGTGGTGCACGGCGAACCGGAGAGCGCCGTGGCGCTGGCAGACAGGCTGGCGACCGAGCACGGCTGGACCGCTGTGGTCCCGCGCGACGGCGAGAGGGTGCTGGTGTGAGTGCTCAGTTCACCGACCTGGTCTGTGCCAGCAGCAGGTCGGTGACCGCGCGCCGCGGAGTCGCGGGAACCGGGGAGCTGAAGCCGATGCGCAGTACGGTCTGCGGAACCAGAGTCCCGCCGAGCTCGCGGCGCAGCTCCTCGCGCACGCTGCGCACCTCGATCGGCTGGGAGAGGAACGACGCGGACAGACCGAGCGTGGTCGCGGTGAGCAGCACCCGCTGCATCGCCTGGCCGGCCTGGAGCTCGCCGAGCGGGCCGTCGTAGTGCGAGCAGACGACGAGCACCAGCGGATTGGACTCGTAGTCCTTGCCGGGCAGCCGATCGTGCTCCGCAGCGGGGTCGAAGTCGCGGAACGCCCACTCGTCCTGCGCCTGCGGGCGGAACCCCGCGGAGGCAGGCGGCACGCCGTCGCCGGCCCCGGGCCGGTGACCGGTGAGGGACCGGAGCTCGGCCTGGACGTCAGGGTCACCCAGCTGGATCTGATGGGCGCGCCGCACGAGGTACTTCATCCGGGCGACGTCCTCACGGGTGGCGACGACGTGCAGCCACGAACGTTCCAGTTCGGCGGCCCGCACCAGCGCGTGCCGCTGACGTCCGTCCACTCCGGACTCGAAGAACGGGCGGCGGTTGGTCCGGCGGGCGGGAACGGCGCGCAGCAGGGCGCGATTCTCGTCGTCCGGTTGCAGCACGCCCCCTCTGCGGACAGTGGCGAGCGCGCCAGGTGCGGCCTGACCTGGCAGGAGGGTGACCAGCGGGCGCACCCCGAGCCCTTGCAGCGCGACCCGGAGGTTGAACAGCGCCGCACCACAGGACAGCCGCAGCTCACGTGCGTCGGGATCGGTTGCGGTGAGGCCGCGTTCCATGTCGGCGTGCAGCTCGATGCGATCGGGTAGCAGCCGGAACCGCCACGGCTGGCTGTTGTGCACCGACGGCGCGAGCGACGCGGACTCGAGAACGGTCCGCACCTGGTCAGGAGCGAGCCCCAGCGCCGAGGACACCTCGGTCATGCCTTCACCTCATGTCTTGCCGGAAGATCGTGGTGCGATCCACCTTCACCATTGGGCGAGCGTGATCCCACAGTCGAAAGTCCCAACCTGAAAGGGACTGCCTGGTGTTGCGACGGGGACTGCGGCATGGTGTGGTCCATGTCTGGTTCAGGAGAGACCCGAGCGCGCAGCCTGCTCGGTGGACTGCGCCTGGACGAACTGCTCGACGAGATGCGCGACAGGTTGGCCGAAATCGGCTCCACGCGGGACAAGATGCAGGGACTGCTCGACGCGGTCCTGGCGGTCGGCTCCGGTCTGGAGCTGGACTCGACCCTGCATCGCATCGTGCAGGCCGCAGTCGAGTTGGTGGGTGCGCGTTACGGCGCGCTGGGAGTCCTGGGGCAGCGGGAGAACCTCTCCGAGTTCGTCCACGTCGGTATCGACCCCGAGACCCGTTCGCAGATGGGCCATCTGCCCGAGGGCAAGGGGTTGCTCGGGTTGCTCATCAAGGAGCCGAGAGCGATCAGGCTGCACGACCTCGCCGAGCACCAGGCTTCGGTGGGCTTCCCGCCGAACCATCCGCCGATGCACAGCTTCATCGGCGTGCCGGTGCGAGTGCGCGACGAGATCTTCGGCAACCTCTACATGACGGAGAAGAAGAACGACGGTGACTTCACCGCTGACGACGAGGTGGTGCTGGAGGCCCTGGCCGCCGCGGCCGGTGTGGCGATCGAGAACGCGCGGCTGTTCGAGCGGTCGCGGATGCGCGAGCGGTGGCTCGAGGCGACCGCGGAGATCAACTCACAGCTGCTGGGCGGTGGGTCTGGAGCGGACGCGCTGCACCTGATCGCCCAGCGCTCCGTCGAGCTGACCACAGGCAGCAGTGCGATGGTGCTGCTGACCGAAGGCCCCGAACGACGGCTGCGGCCTGCCGCCCAGGCGGGCATGGCGCTGGTGGATGGAGTGATCGACCCTCAGGGCACGCTGCTCGGCGAGGTGCTGGAGACGGCGGCGCCGGCGCTCGCCGAGGAGGTCGAGGGACTGTTCGAATCCGGCGGAATCGAACTGGGTGCCTGTGTGATCGTGCCGATGCGGGCGGGTTCCGCGGTGACCGGCCTCCTGGTGTGCGTGCGGGAGAAGGGCACCGCTGCGTTCAGCGCGGACCTCATGCCGTTGCTGGCCTCGCTGGCCGACCAGGCGGTGGTGGCGCTGGAGTTCGCGGAGAACCAGAAGTCGCGCCGGCTCGTCGACGTGCTGGAGGATCGCGACCGCATCGCCCGCGACCTGCACGACCACGTGATCCAGCGGCTCTTCGCCACCGGGATGAGTTTGCAGGGGTCGCTGACCTGGGTGAACCACCCCGAGGCCCGCAGGCGGGTGCAGAAGGCCGTGAACCAGCTCGACCAGACCGTCCTGGAGATCCGCACGTCGATCTTCGACCTGCAGGCTGACCTGGGCGACACCGGCCTGCGCCGCCGGCTGCTGGACATCGTCGCCGAGCTCACCGAGGGTGCCGAACTGACGCCCGCCGTGCGGATGAGCGGCACGATCGACAACCTGGTGCCCGACCACATCGGCGAGCACGCCGAGGCCGTGGTCCGCGAGCTGGTCAGCAACGCACTGCGTCATTCCCGCGCCACTGAACTCACGCTGACCGTCGAAGCGGATGACGCGCTGGTCATCTCGATGGTGGACAACGGTGTAGGTATGCCTCCGCACGTCGCACGCAGCGGGCTGCGCAATCTGGAGCAGCGCGCGGCGGGATGCGGTGGGACCTGTGCCGTGGCCGGCGAACCCAGCGGCGGCACGCGGGTGACCTGGCAGGTTCCCCTGGACTAGCCGTCCTCGCGCGGCACCGGCAGCGCGGTGAGCTTGGACGCGAGCACGGCGGCCTGCGTGCGGCGCGCCAGGCCGAGCTTGGCGAGCAGGTGGGACACGTAGTTCTTGACGGTCTTCTCGGCCAGGAACATCTTGTCCGCGATCTGCCGGTTGGTCAGGCCCTCACCGATCAGGTCCAGCACCGCGCGCTCCTGCTCGGTGAGCGAGCGCACGGGGTCGCCCTGCTCGCGTTCGCGACGGATCCGGTTCAGCAGTGCCGCGGTCGACCGCGCGTCGAGCAGGGACTGCCCGGCGGCGACGGTCTTCACCGCGTTGGTGAGGTCGCTGCCCACGATGCGTTTGAGCACGAACCCCGACGCGCCCGCCATGATCGCGTCGAACAGCGCCTCGTCGTCGGTGAACGACGTGAGCATCAGGCACTTGAGGTCGGGCAGCCGGGACATCAGCTCCCGGCACAGCTCGATGCCGTTGCCGTCGGGCAGCCGCACGTCGAGCACGGCCACGTCCGGCGCCACGGCGGGCACCCTCGTGAGCGCCTCGGTGACCGAGGAGGCCTCGCCGACGACCTCGAGGTCCTCGGACGCGCTGAGAAGCTCCCTGATCCCGACTCGGACCACCTCGTGGTCGTCCACCAGGAACACACGCGAGACCACCAGAAACCACCTCTCGTCCGCTGGCGACACGATGGACGATCCACTGGCCGCAGGCCGACGCACAGGGTCCGAAGACCCTGATCAACGAGTGACGAGGGTCTTGCGCACGCGGTCGAACTCCTCGACGTCGACCTCGCCCTTCGCCAGCCGTTCCTCCAGGATGCGCAATGCGGAGCCTCGGCGCCCCGCGTCTGCGGTTCTGCGCAGCACCAGGACTCCGACCACGCCCAGCGTGCTCCAGAACACGATCATGCCGAGCGTCATCATGACGACCCCGCCCCAGCCCGTCGGGGCGCCGTCGTAGTACCACATCACGTCCACCTCACTCGCTCAGTCGTGCGGGGTGCCGGGTGACGCCCTCGATGTCGTTCGCCGCCGCGTCGAGCAGCTGGTGCGCGAGGTCGGCCAGCGCACGGGACGCGGCGAGTTCGTCGCCGATCTCCGGGACGTCGGGGTCGGCGGGGTTGAGCCGTGCCGTTCCGACGCCGATCAGACTGGTCGGGTCCAGGGTGCGCAGCCGAGCCTCTGCCCTGGTCCGGCCCTCGTGCTCGTCGATGAGGAGCTCGACGCTCCACTTCTTGGCGGTGCTCATGAAACCTCCTCGTCCGGGGTTCCAGGTTGCGACGCCGGGGGTGGCCGGGCGCAGAGTCCAAGGGCCTGTGCCGGGCGAGCCGGTGCGCCCTGTCCGCGAGCAGGACACGGGCGGATCGTCGAGCCATGCGGTGGAATCCCGGTGAGGCAGCGGCAATCGTCGAAGCGGCGCGGAAAGCGCCGGTGTACAGCGCGGGCAGGCCGTGGGTGCTGGAGATGCACGGCAGATCGGTCTACCTGTACGAGGTGGCGCACAGGTCGTTGCGCGACCCGCTGGGGATGGACCGGCTGCTCACGTGCGGGGCGGCTCTGGAGCACATCGTGCTCGCGATCAGGGCCGCCGGCTGGCACGTCAAGGTCGTGTTCCCCGCCGACCACGCGAACCCGGACCTGATCGCCGTCGTCAAGGCCGACCGCCGGCAACCCCCGGCGGAGGAGGAACTGGTGCAGCACCAGGCGATCCTGCTGCCCGGTGGCACCGGCGACGGTGACGCGCGCGACCTGGTGACGGCCAACCACTGGGCGGGCACCGAACTGCACCGCGTCGACGGCGACACACTGGTCGTCGTCACGGTGGGAGACGGGCGCCCGGACCACGTGCGGGGCGGGGCCGCGCTGCAGGCGGCGGTGCTCGCGGCACGTTCGGCCGGCACGCGGGTGCGGCCGGTCGTCCACCTCATGCACCGCCAGGAGTGGCGGGCGGGCCTGATCGAGCAGCACGAGCTCGCGGGCTTCCCCCAGGCCCTGCTGCACGTGGGTGCCAAGGACCCGGACGGGGCGGGACCAACGACCGCGTCGTCGGGCGCGACGCGTTCCTAGCGTCAGAAGCGGAAGGGAGAACGCCATGCGCGCTCGCGAGATCATGACCAGTCCGGCGATCACCGTGAAGCAGGAGGTACCCGTGCGCGGGGCCGCGGCATTGATGGTGTCGCACGGGTTCACCGCGCTGCCGGTCGTCGACGACGACAAGAGGCTGATCGGCATCGTGACCGAGGCAGACCTGCTGCGCAACGGCTACGGCGACGAAGCGGGCGCCTCCCGCGTGGGCGACGTGATGACCACGCCGGCCGTGGGGATGGACGGTGACGCCCAGGTGCCGGTGATGGCGCGCGCGATGGTCGACGACCACGTCCGCTGCTTCCCGATCGTGGACGGCTCGCAGGTCGTGGGCGTCGTGACGCGGCGCGACCTCGTCCGTGCGCTCGCCAGGACCGACACGACCGTTTGCGCGGAAGTCCAGCGCGTGCTCGACCTCTACGGCGGCGGTCGCAAGTGGACGGTTGTCGTGCAGGACGGCGAGGCGACGATCGGTGCCGAGAACACCGACGAGGAGACCAGGAACGTTCTCACGGCACTCGCCGGGTCGATCCACGGGGTCCTGCGAGTGCGCGTGCTGACAGGAGGAAAGTGATGAAGGGACCCGCCGCTCCGGTCGTGGTCGGTGTCGACGGCTCGTCCTCGGCCCTGGCCGCGGTGAAGTGGGCCGCCGCCGACTGCGCCCGCCACCACACCCCGCTGAGGCTGGTGCACGGGTACAACGTGCCGAACGCCGGATATCCCGAGATGGTGCTCACGGCCACCGAGATCCTGCACGCGATCGAGGAGCAGGCCGACACCTGGCTCACCGAGGCCGCCGCGGCCGCTCGGGCCGTGGCACCGGAGGTGGAGGTGAGCACCGAGCGGGTCTGCAGGTACGGGACGGCTCTGCTGATCTCCGAATCCCGCGATGCGCGACTGATGGTGCTCGGTTCCCAGGGGCTCGGCACCGTGACGGGTCTGCTGGTCGGCTCGACGGCCATCGCTCTCGCGTCCCACGGCAGGTGTCCGCTGGTCGTCGTGCGCGGCACCGAGGTGCCGGGCGGACCGGTCGTGGTCGGTGTCGACGGCTCTCCGACGAGCGAGGCTGCGCTGGCTTTCGCCTTCGAGGCGGCATCCGTGCGCAACGCGCCGCTGGCCGTGGTGACGTGTTGGCAGGACTTCATGGTGGAGAGCGGCTACACCGCCTCGCGGTTCACCGTGGACTGGGGACAGGTCGAGCAGGACGAGCGGCGGCTGCAGGCCGAACGGCTCGCCGGGTGGCAGGAGAAGTACCCCGACGTGCCGGTCACCCGCGTGGTCCTGCGTGACCGGCCGGTGCGCGCGCTGATGCGGTACGGGGCCGAGGCCCAGCTCGTGGTGGTGGGCAGCCGGGGGCACGGCGGGTTTGCCGGCATGTTGCTCGGCTCGACGAGCCAGGCGCTGGTCTACAACGCGCCGTGCCCGCTGGCGATCGTGCGGCCGGCGTCATGAGGGCGAAGGTGGGTGACTGGCTGGTCGTCAAGGGGCCTGTGGTGGATCACGGCGGAAAGCGTGGGCAGATCGTGCGGTTGCGGCACGAGGACGGCAGCCCGCCGTACGTGGTGCGGTGGCTGGACAGCGACCACGAGGCGCTGGTGTTCCCCGGTCCGGACGCGCACGTCGTTACGGCCGAAGACGAGGCCTCGCGTCTGCATGCGGGCTGAACCGTGTACACCGCCGTCGCGCTCGGCCATCTCGCGACGGCACTCGCGATCGGGCTGCTGCTGGGGGTGGAGCGCGAGCACGACAACGCGAGTGACTCCACCCGGCCCGCGGGTTCGCGAACGTTTCCGCTGATCGCACTGGCCGGTGCGATCAGCGCCGCGCTTTCACCGGTCGCGCTCGGCGCGGTGGCCGCTTTGCTCGCGCCGCAGTCGATTCCGGTGCACACCGCCGTGGTGGCGTGTGGTGCCGCGCTTGCTACCAACACCGTCGTGAAACTGGTTCTCGCCACCGTGACGGGTGGGCCGCGGTTCGTACCGCAGCTCGGTGCGTGGCTGGCCGCGGTGGCACTGGGGATGGCCTGGTAGGGCGAGGACGAAGGTCCCGGCCGCCGGGGGACCCCGGCCACTCACCCGCCGCACCGCGGACCGCGAGGCTGAAATACATGAGCGATAACGAATCCCGGACCATCGTGGTCGGCGTCGACGGATCCCCGGCTGCCGAGGCAGCACTGCGGTGGGCGGTGAACGAAGCCCGGCTGCGGGGCTGCCGCGTCGAAGCGGTCTCCGCGTGGCACATGGACTACGGCATGGCCATCGGTTCGATGTCCGCCGAGATCGCCCTGCAGCTGTCGCCGGAGAACAGGCGGGCCGCCCAGCAGGTGGTGCTGGACAGGGCGGTGGAGGAGTTCACCGACGTCGAGATCCTGCGCGTGCTCGTCGAGGGCGACCCGAGGACCGCGCTCACCAAGGCGTCGCAGGACGCGGAGTTGCTGGTGGTGGGCAGTCGCGGGCACGGGCCGATCGTCGAGGCGATCATCGGCTCGGTCAGCTCGTACTGCGTGCACCACGCGACGTGCCCGGTGGTCGTGGTTCGCGCGCCGAAACCCGCCGAGACCGAGACCGCACAGGACGAGCAGCTCGCCCGGACCGCCGCGCCACTCACCCCCGGCCCCCTGCTCTGACCGCTCGCGGATCTTTGCCGAGGAAGGATCGACATGACCCCGTCACAGGCGCCCGTTCGCGCACTGCTCGCGGACGGAACGACCGTCACGGTCCGCGAGCTGGGGCCTGCCGACGTGTCGGCGCTGCTGGACCTGCACCGGTCGTTGCCGGTCGAGGACAGGTACCTGAGGTTCTTCAGCACCTCGACGCACCAGCTCGAGGACTTCGTGCGGCGCATGGTGTCCCCGGACGAGCCGAGCCACGTGGTGATGGGTGCGCTGCGGGGCGACCGGCTGCTGGGCACGGCGAGCTACGTCCTGCTCGCCGACACCGACTGCGCGGAGATCGCTCTGGTCGTGTCGCACGCCGAGCAGACGCACGGCATCGGCACGTTGTTGCTGGAGCATCTGGTCTCGCTGGCGCGTGACCGGGGCGTGCGCCGGTTCTCGGCCGAGGTCCTCGCGATGAACTCCCGGATGCTGCGCGTGTTCACCGACATGGGTCTGGTGTGGACGGTCGTGCCCGATGGCGACGTCGTGCACGTCGATCTCGGTCTGGAGGCCTGCGACCGCTATCTGGACGCGGTGGGTGAACGCGAGGCCGTGGCCGATGTCGCGAGTCTGACGCACGTGCTGCGTCCGGGTTCGATCGCAGTCGTGGGCGCGGGCAGGTCATCGGAGTCGGTGGGCCGCGCGGTGCTGCGCAACCTGGTGGACGGGAACTTCATCGGTGACCTGTACGCGGTCAACCCGCACGCGAAGTCGGTCGCCGGCGTCGACTGTTACACCTCGGTGACCGCGCTGCCCGAGGCGCCGGATCTCGCGGTGCTGTGCGTTCCGGCCAAGGCGGTGCCCGGTGTGGCCGAGGAGTGCGGGCGACGTGGAGTGCGCGCTGTGGTCGTCATTTCGTCCGGTGTGGACGCCGATGAGCTGATGAAGGTCATGCGCAGCTACGACATGAGGCTCGTCGGGCCGAACTGTCTTGGTGTCTCGACGAGTTCGCCCGCCGTCCGGATGAACGCCACCTTCGCCGCCCACAGCACGCTCGCGGGTGACATCGGGCTGGTCACCCAGTCCGGTGGCATCGCCATCGGCGTGTTCGTACAGCCGATGGCAGGCGGCGGGCGGGAGCTGCTGGTCGGTGTGGCCACCGACGAGAAGTTCGGGCCGCTCGTCGTGACGGGGCTGGGCGGTGTGGACACCGACGTCATCGACGACAGGGCCGCCGCGCTGGCGCCCCTGTCCACAACGGACGCGGACGACCTGCTGCACAGCTTCCGCGCGGCCGGTGCCGCGCTCGCGGATGCCGACAAAGAGTCCGTGCGCGACGTCCTCCTGCGGGTCGCGGCGCTCGCCGCGGCACTGCCCGAGGTCGTCGAGGTCTACGTCAACCCGCTCGTCGTGTCGGAGAAGGGGTGCCTGGTGGTCGACGCCAGGGTCCGCGTCGCACCCGCGCGGCGGACCGACCCGTTCCTGCGGCGGTTGCGGACCAGCTGACATGACACGAGATGAGGAGATCGAGATGAGCACGAACTCAAAGCCCGTCGTGGTGGGTGTGGACGGGACCCCGGCGTCGGACCGCGCACTCGCGTGGGCCGTGGACGAGGCGGTCGTGCGCGGATGCCCGTTGCACGTCGTGAACGTCTGGCAGTACGAGGCGCTGGTCGACTGGACGGAGACCTCCGCACAGCGCGAGCAGGCCGCGTCGGAGCAGCTGACCGAACAAGCCCTGAACCGCGTGCTCGCCGGCCGGACCGACCAGCCGGAGATCGTGCGGCGCAGCACGCGCGGCGACGCGGCCGAGGTGCTGGAGTCGGCGTCGGAGGGCGCGGCGATGCTGGTCGTCGCCTCGCACACCGACCACCGGATCCGGCAGATGGTCCTCGGCTCCACCAGCATGCACGTGGTGCGTCACGCGCACGCGCCGATCGTCGTGATCCCGGTGACCGACCGCGAGCCCGCGAAGAGCACGCGATGAAAGCCAGAGACCTGGTGGCGCGGCCCCTCGTGACCGTGGGGCCGCGCGACTTCGCCCGCCACGCCGAGGGGCTGATGGACGACTTCGGCCTCACGATGCTGCCCGTCGTCGACCGGGGGTTCTTCTGCGGCGTGGTGACCAAGGCGGGGTGCCGCAGTGGCGAGGAGTACGCGCGCAAGGTCGAGAGGGTCATGACGCAGCCGGCGCTCACCATCGGGTCCGACTTCGAGGCCGAGACGCTCTTCGAGGCGATGACCCGCTACGAGGTGATCTGCGTGCCGGTCCTCGACCAGGGGCAGGTCGTAGGAATGATCACCCGTCTCGACGTGCTGCGGGCGCTCAGCCATGACGACCCGCACCTGAGGGTCGACCATGCCGGTCACCGCTCCTGACCGCGAGGACGTCGTTCACCGCGGCCTGCCCGCTCACGGCGGGCCGGGTGGGTGGTGAGGCTGCTCGGGCAGCTGCACCACCCGCTCTCAAGCGGCGGAAGCTCTCGCCGACGAACCTCAGGAAGGTGCGGGCACGACTTCGGTCGTCCGTCGTCCCGGACGGGCACTGCGGCTCGTTCACCCGCGCCGTCGCGCTCCGCGCGGGAGCGGACGCCGAGCACATCTCCGCGAAGCAGGAGAAGGACGTCCGGTCAGCGTCCACTCGCGACGGTACCGGTCTGCCTCGTGGTCGCGTGGTCGAGGAAGGACGCCTGTGCCGCGGCCAGACTCGCACGACCCGCACCGGACGAGGACGTCACCGGTCAGCTCGTCGACGCCGACGGAGGCGACCGAAGAGCAGTCGCGGCACCACCGGTGTCCGGTGATCTTGATGACGTGGTCCGGGGAGTGCACGCAGTGGTGCAGCCATCGGCGGTGCAGCCGGCAGGAGACGCGCTCCAGCGGGTTCAGGCCGAGCTCCTCCGCCGCGTCCTCCTCGGCGAGCATCGCGGCGAGCCGGCGGTCCCTGACATCCGCGTAGCGCAGCCGGCCGGAGACGAGAAGTGGCGTGGTCATCGTGTTCTCCCCGGATTCGAAGTCGGCTCCAGCCTGCTCCGCACCCATCACCGCGAACACCGCATCCCGCCTTCGATTCGCCGAGACCACGGGCTCATCCCCGACGCGACCAAGGACCCTGGGACCCACCGCCTCCAGGCGGAAATCTTGAACCAGGAGGTGGACCACATGATCGCGAAACCGATGTCCCGGCTCGTCCGCCACGCCTTCCCTGGGCGCAACCGGCTCGCCACGACGGGCGACCGCGTCGAGGGCGCGGTGCTCGCGCTGGGGCTCGCCGTCACGGTGCTGACCGTCCCCTTCGCGGGTGCGACGGGGTCCGAGATATATGCGCACCAACGGTCCCTGGTCGACGTGGAGCAGGCAAGCAGGCACGAGACCGATGCCGTGCTGATCGAGGACGCCCCGGAGACGATCGGGTCGTCCGAGCGAGGCGGAGTCGTCGAGGCAGTTCCTGTGCTCGCGAGGTGGCGACTGACTGACGGCAGTGCGAAGCAGGGTGAGGTTCAGGCGCACTACGACTCGAAGGCCGGCGCCACGGTCACGATCTGGATCGACGAGAGCGGCAACCCGTCCGATCCGCCGATGACCCCGGAGGGAGCGGCGATCGACGCGATCGTGCTCGCGTTGCTGCTGTGGAGCGGAGTGGTCGGCTCGATGGTGCTGCTCTACCTTGCGACGCGGTTCGTGCACAGCCGGATCCGGTCGCAACGGTGGGCTCGGGAGTGGGAGCAGGTCTCTCCGGACTGGACCGGAAGGTGAGCGGGATGACCGTCCCGATCGGACACTCGAACGTGGTCGGCTCGGAGTCGGCGCAACAGGCCGCTCGCCAGGCCGCGTGGGAGGCCGCACGCCGAAGTGCGGAGTTGCACGCCGAGCTGCCTGCCCGCCGGTGCACTGGACATGACCGGGAAGGTGCGCGGCGCGCCGCACGACGAGGCGATGGCTGGGTGTGCCAGTCCGTCGCGGGCGCGCTCGAAGTCGCGCCCGAGCTGGACATCACGTACCGGGTCGAGGTGGACACGCCCGCCTGGCTGCTCGATCAGGAGTCTGCCGGCCAGGGCTGGTCGTCGTCGGCGTGAACGGTGCACCGCACAACGGCCGCCGCGCCGGTTGACCCGCGTACACGAGAAGGTGAGGGCACCGCGGTCGCGGTGCCCTCACCTTTCGCCCTGCCTCACCGCAGCCAGGTGTTGGCCTTGACGAACGGCAGCTCGGCCCACCTGCGCGCCAGGCCCCAGACGGCACCGGACGCCGTCGCCGCGAGCACGATCAGCACGAGTGCGTACACGACGTGGTAGTCGATGATCGGGTTGGTGGACATCGTGGCCTCACCGGCCGCGTTGTGCTGGGCAGGCGGCCATTCGGCGGCCCACATCAGCAGCATCATCAGGGTGCCGGCGACCGCCGAGACACGCAGGCCGATCCCGAGCACCAGCGCGACCCCGATCGCGAGGAGGCCGGCCATGAAGAGGCCGTCGGCCCACCAGGTGCCCGCGATGTCGTGGAAGGTGGACTGGAACGGTCCCACGTCGACCCGGCTCAGGAAGCCCTTGGTGGGCGAGCCGCCCGAGAACCAGGCGTTCTTCGACTGGGTGGCGTAGCCGAGGCCGAACGCCTTGTCGAAGAACGCCCAGAGGAACAGCAATCCCGTAACGATGCGCAGCACCGCGAGGGACTTCGCGGCCGCGTCGACGCGGCTGCGGGCTGGAGCGTGAACAGCGGACATCGTTGCCTCCCAGGTTCTTTTCCTGCCTTCAGCTTTCTCGGGTGGAGCGGTCCCGGACGCGGTCGTTGGTCCCGATCCGGCAGGGACGTCACGACCTGGTCAGCCGGTCACGCCGCATCGAACCCGTCCGGCATCGAGCCCGTCCGGCATCGAGATCGCCGGTCCCCGCAGGGCAGAGCCTCATGTCTCACGCGAGCGCGGCGATGGTCCCGGCACGGTCACCACGTTGGGATCTGCATCACACCCAGGCTGCAAGAGGAGCCTTGCCTCACCAAGAAAGCACCAGCGGGTAAGGGGAAGCAGATGAGCGTCCACGGATACACTGCCCGCCACCGGGCCATGCTGCAGGCCGTGGCGGAAGGCCGCGCCGAACTGCTGGGCGGCCGCGTCCCCAGTCTGTCCGTGGACGGACTGTGGTGCGACTTCACCGCCACCAACGACCTCTACACTGCGGGACTGGTGGCGGCGGCGTCGCGATCCCAGGCGGGGACGCGGGTTCCGGCGGTGCTCACGTCGATCGGCAGGCAGGTTCTCGGCACGCTGGTGGCCGCCTGATCCGCGCGTTCTGCTGATCGGACTTCGCCCACACGCGGAACGGTCAGCGGGCGGCTACCAGCCTCTCGGAGATCACGTACGCCCACAGGCGGATTTCGTCCCAGTCCCGGAAGTCACCGGCCGCGCCGGTCCGCGCCATCCTCTTGGCGAGGAACCCGGCGGCGGTCTCGCGCGTGAGCCTGCCACCGAACGTGACGGGTTCCTCCGCACCGATGCGCGCGGCGATCTCGCGCACCTGGCGAGGTGCGCGCTGCGGCACCTGCTGAGGGCCGACAGGACCGCTGTGGAAGAGCCACACCGGCTTGCGGGCGAGTAGTTTCTCGTTGCGCCTCAACAGCTTGACTGCCTCGCGCCGCCAGCGTCCCAAGTAGAGCGCGCTGCCCAGCACGACTGCCTTGTACGGCTCGACGGACCTCACCTCCGCGGCGTCGAGCACGGTGACCTCGTGTGCGGAGTGGCGGATCTGTTCCGCTACCACCTCGGCGATCTCCCTGGTGGAACCGGACTTGGTCGCGTAAGCGACAAGGATTTCGGCCATACCAACACAATGCGTCCGGACGCCGGCCCTCGACAGAGCACTTGGGCTCAGGCGGGGGAGGACGCCGGTCACTGACACCGGATCAGCGACGATGCCGGGCACCAGTGGCGCCCGGCATCGGGGGACCTGGCTCGTCAGGTCTCGGTGCGGCCGTTCACGGCAGCGTCCGGGCGACCCGGTCGACGAGGTCGATCGTGCGGTTGGCGTAGCCCCACTCGTTGTCGTACCAGCCCATCACCTTGACGACATGTCCCTGCACCTTGGTGAGCGAGGCGTCGAACACGCACGACGCCGCGTCACCGATGATGTCGCGGGACACGACGGGATCCGTGGTGTAGCGCAGGATTCCCTTGAGGTGCCTGGCCGCCGCCTCCTCGAACGCACGGTTGACCTGGCCTGCCGTCGCCGGCTCGGCGAGCCGCACCGTCAGGTCGGTGAGCGACCCGTCCTCGACCGGCACGCGCACCGCCAGGCCGTCGAGTTTGCCGGCCAGCGACGGGATGACCTGCCCGATGGCCTTGGCTGCTCCGGTGGAGGTCGGGATGATGTTCACTGCGGCCGAGCGCGCCCGGCGCAGGTCCTTGTGCGGGCGGTCGAGCAGCGCCTGGTCGCCGGTGTAGCTGTGGATCGTCGTCATCACGCCCTCGACGATCCCGAACGCGTCGTCGAGCACCGCGGCCATCGGTGCCGCGCAGTTGGTGGTGCACGAGGCGTTCGAGATGATGTGGTGCTTGCTCGCCTCGTAGATGTCGTCGTTGACGCCCATGACGATCGTGGCGTCGACCTCCTTGCCGGGAGCGGTGATGATGACCTTCCTCGCACCGCGTGCGAGATGGACACCCGCGGTCTCACGGGTCCGGAACCGGCCGGACGCCTCGATGACGATGTCGACGCCGAGCATGCCCCAGTTGAGCTCCTCCGGGTCCTCCTCCGCGGTCACGAGAATGCTGCGGCCGTCCACGGTGATCGTGTTGTGCTCGACGGTGACGTGGCGGCTCCACGGTCCGTACGTCGAGTCGTACGCGAGCAGGTGAGCCAACGTCTCCGCGTCGGTGATGTCGTTGACGGCGACGATCTCGATCTCCGTGTCGTGGCGGTCGAAGGCGGCGCGCAGCACGTCGCGGCCGATGCGCCCGAACCCGTTGATGCCGACTCGTACAGCCATGGTGCGTCTCCCTGGTGAGTGGTGTGTCAGTGGGCGTGCCGCAGCAGCAGGCGACGCTCGGCGGAACCAATGGCGGCGCGGGCGGCGGGAACGGCGTCCGGGTTGACCGAGATGGAGGTGATGCCGAGTTCGACGAGCTTCTCGGCGAACTCCGGTTTGTTGGACGGCGCCTGCCCGCACAGCGACGACGTGATGCCCGCGTCACGGGCGGCGGTGACGATGCGACCGATCATGTCGAGCACGGCGGGGTCGGACTCGTCGAACAGGTCCGCGCACAGCTCGGAGTCGCGGTCGACGCCGAGCATCAGCTGCGTGAGGTCGTTGCTGCCGATGGAAACGCCGTCGATGCCGGACCGCGCGTACTCGGGAATCCAGTACGCCACCGAGGGAACCTCGGCCATGACCCACCGGCGCAGGCCGCGCTGGCGGCCGAGCGGGCTGCGGTCGATCTGCTCCAGGCAGGCTTCGAGCTCCCACTTGGTGCGCACGAACGGGATCATCAGGTGCAGGTTCGGCGTCTGCTCCCGCACCCGTGCGAGGGCTTCGAGTTCCAGCCCGAACAGCATCGGGTCGTCGACGTACCGGTAGCAGCCGCGGTAGCCGATCATCGGGTTGTGCTCGTGCTTCTCGAACTCGTCGCCGCCCTTGAGCTCGCGGAACTCGTTCGTGCGGAAGTCCATGGTGCGATACACGACTGGACGAGGTGCGAACGCGTGCGTGATCTGCAGCAGTGACGACGCCATGGCGTTGAGGAAGTCCTCACTGCCGTGCTGGGCCAGGAAGCGGCGTGGGTGTTCGGCGCCGAGCGCTTCCGTGAGCATGAATTCCGCCCTCAGCAGGCCGACACCATCGACCGGCATCGCGGCCACCTCGGAGGCGTGCTCGGGCAACGCGAGGTTCACGTACACCCGCGTGCCCAGCGCCTCGGTCGCGAGCACGGCGGGCGGCACGATGCGCGCCGCGGTCGTGATCGGCGCGGCTCCCGCGCGCACCTCGCCCGCACTGCCGTCGACGGTGACCTGCTGGCCCTCCTTCAACACCGAGGTCGCCGAGCCGGTGCCGACGACGCACGGCACCCGCAGTTCGCGCGCCACGATGGCGGCGTGGCAGGTGATGCCGCCGCCATCGGTGACGACCGCGGACGCGCGCCGCATCGTCGGAACCCAGTCCGGGTTGGTCATCTCGGCGACCAGCACCTCGCCGTCACGCAGGCGGGAACCCTCGTCGGGCGAGCGCAGCACGCGCACCCGGCCGGAGGCGATGCCCGGTGAGGCGCCGAGGCCGGCGACCAGCGGGCCGTCCAGGGGCGTGACGGTGACGGGCAGGGTCGTGATGGGACGGGACTGCACGAGCCACGTCTTGCCGCCGGCGATCGCCCACTCGGTGTCCTGGGGCTCACCGTAGTGCCGCTGCACGCGGACGCCCAGCTGCCCGATCGCGACTGCCTCGGCTTCGGTGAGCACCTGTGCGTGCGACTCCTCCGAGGTGAGCTCGATCCGTTCGTCGTTCCCGTTCGCGCCGCGCACGATCTTGTGCGTCTTGCGGCCGATCCGAGTGTCCACGAGGGACACCTGGTCGCCGTCCCGGCGCAGGACGTAGGTGTCGGGCTCCACGGAACCGCTGACGACGACCTCGCCGAGCCCGAACGACGCCTCGACGAGCAGACGGTCGCGCTCGCCGGTCGACGGGTCGGCGGTGAACATGACCCCGGAGCGTTCCGAGTCGACCATGCGCTGCACCACCACCGCGATGGCCGGCTCGTCCGTGATGCCCTGCTCGGCGCGGTAGGCAACCGACCGGGTGCCGAACAACGACACCCAGCAGTCCAGCAGACGGTCCAGGAGGGCGTGCGCGCCTCGGGTGTTGGTGAAGGTGCTGTTCATCCCGGCGAAGGAGGCACCTGCGGTGTCCTCGGACGTCGCCGAGGACCGCACGGCCACCGACTCGTCCTGGCCGAGCTCGCGGTAGGCCTGCAGGACCGCGTGCCGGACCTCGTCCGAGACGCCGGCCTTGCGCACCAGGTCTCGCATTCGTTCGGCGGACTCGGCGAGCCGGTCCGGAGTGGTGGCGCGGTCGAGTGCGATCAGGAGTTCGGCGGCGAGGTCGTCGCGGACCTGGCTCACCGAGTTCAGGAACGCATCGGCGGTCACGACGAAACCGGGTGGCACCGGGAGGCCCGCGCGGGTCAGCTCGCCGAGGTTGGCGCCCTTCCCTCCGGCGATGTCGGTGTCGTTCTTGCCGAGCGCGGTGAAGTCGCGGATGTACGTGGTCACGGCTGCTCCTGAGGCTTGAGGACGTCGATGACGGGACGGCGGGGCGTGGCGGGCAGCGGGTCGGCGTTGAACGCGGCCCAGCCGACCCGGATGACGAGCTGCGGACAGGTCGCGCCACCGAGCACGCGGTCGCGCACCAGCTCCTTGGTCTCGACGACCTCGAACGGCTGGCTCAGCGGGCACGTCGCGAGTCCCGCCGACGTGGCCTCCAGCAGCACCGCGCTCGCCGCCTCACCGGCGCGCAACCGTGACAGGTCGTCGTCGGACGACGTGCTGAGCAACAGCAACGCCCCCGCGTCCTCACCGAGCAGCCGGCGGTCGGCCTGGATCAGCTCACCGGGCGCGAACTCTCGCATCCGGAGGTTGCCGTACTGGTGGGAGCCGGCGGGGATGTTCGCGGCGGGCACACCCGCCGACGAGCCGGGGTAGACACCACTCCAGTCGCGGATCTCCCTGCGGTAGGCGGGATCCGCCTCCTGAGTGACGGCGGCCTTGTCGATCGCGATCAGCAGTTCGTCCCGAGTCCTGCCGGTCACCACCTGTGCCTCCACGCCCTCGTTGCGGGCGCGCCCCACGAGCTGGTCGAGGATCGCGTCGGGTGCGGACCAGGAGGAGAAAGCGCGGCGATCGGTGCGCCTGCGCGGAATCGCGGTCGAGAGCGCGACGAGCGACTCACTCGGCTCGCGCGCCTCGAACTCGATCGCGGCGAGGTGATCCGGCTGGCTCGGGTTGGGCAGCCGGTGCACGGCCGCCCGCCAGCCGAGCGCGGCCAGGCCGACGCGCAGGTGGTGCAACGCGGCCCCGCAGCTGATCACGAGGTCGGCGCCCGTCGGGTCGACCGCGGGCAGGCTGCGTGCGCGGTCGGCGTACAGGTGCAGGCTGTGAGCGCCGATTTCCCAGCGCCAGGGTTGGGAGTTGTGCACCGACGGTGCGCGGCAGGCGAGTGCCACCGCCGCCCGCAGTGTGTTCTCGTCCGGTTGACCGCGGTTCATCCGGTTCACCTCCAGGTCGAAGTCGCACCTTTGAAACTCGCAGCGACGACGGCCGGAGGTGAGGGGCATAGGTCCCCGCCTTGCCGGGACCCGCGTCCTCGCTCACCGACGCCTTTGGGAGGTGTGCCGCCGGCGGTCCTGGTTGAAGGCTGGAGGTACGTGGATCGAGGATCACCGGAGGGTGTCATGCGTGAACCGACAGTCGCCTCGCTGATGACGCGTGAGGTGGTCACCGCCGACGTCGGCAGCTCGTTCAAGGACGTCGTGAAACTGTTGGAGGACAACGGGATCAGCGCTGTTCCCGTCCTGGACGACGGCTATCCCGTCGGCGTCGTGTCCGAGGCCGACCTGCTGCCGAAGGAGGAGTTCCGCGGTGGCACGGGGGAGGCGCCCGGTGTGTTCGCGGGCCGTGCGGTGAAGCGCCGCTGGGAGCAGGCGTCCGGGCTGACCGCTCAGGACGTCATGACGTCTCCGGTGAAGACCGTGGGGCCGGACACCGCGGCCAGTGCGGCCGCGCGCGAACTCGCCACCGAGGGGCTGCGCCGGCTCTTCGTCATGGACTCCGACGGCGCGCTCGTCGGCGTGCTGTCCCGGCACGACCTGCTCAAGCTCTTCGTCCGTGAGGACGACGAGCTGCGCAGCGAGATCCGCGACGAGATCTTCGGCGGGACGCTGTGGGTGGATCCCGACGACATCGACGTCGAGGTTTCCGACGGCGTGGTGACGATGCAGGGACAGCTGGAGCGCCAGAGCGAGATCGAGATCGCCGAACACCTCGTGCGTGCCCTGCCTGGCGTGGTGGACGTGCACAACCAGCTGCGGGCCGAGTGGAACGACACCACGCATCCCCGCCAGACCGAGATCTTCGGGTGAAGGAGAGCGAGATGAGGACTCGAGACGTGATGACCGCCGACGTCGTCGTGGTCAGGCCGGACACGCCAGCCCGTGAGGCGGCCCACCTGCTCGCCGAACGCGGCTTCACCGCGCTGCCGGTCGTGGACGACTACGGCGTGCTCGTCGGGCTCGTGAGCGAGACCGAGCTGCTGCGGCACCGGTTGCCGCAGGACCCGAGAGGGCTCGTGCACGGTGAGCCGCCCAAGGCCAGGGTCGCTCCAGCCGACCTGGTGGGCCAGCTGATGATGGCGCCGGTGACGGTCACGCCGAACACCGATCTGGCCGAGGTCGCGGACCTGATGCTGGAGCGCGGTGTGCGCAGCGTGCCGGTCGTCTACGAGGGCCACCTCGCGGGCATCGTGACCCGCCGTGACCTGCTGCGCTCGATCAGCAGGGAGGACCGGATCATCGAGGCCGAGATCCGGCACCGCCTGGACGTGATCGGCTCCGCGCACCGGTGGACCGTCAGCGTGCGCGACGGCAAGGTGTCCATTGTGGACAGAATGGACGACGCGACGGACCGGCACGTGGCGGATGTGCTGGCGCGTGCTGTGGCCGGTGTGACCGACGTGCGGATCGTGCAGTACGCGGAGAACTGACCGCCACGCCGGAAACGAGAAGAGGCGCCGGGATCTCCCCGGCGCCTCTTCCCGTTGCGGTGCCGGACCCTCGGTGGTCAGTGGACGGGGACGCCACAGCCGGCGAACTGGTCCCGCACCCGCCGCACGAGCTCGGCGTCGGGCGTGGGGACGTCGGCCAGGGGGAACGGGATGCCGAGCGCGGCGTACTTCGGCGCGCCGAGCTTGTGGAACGGCAATACCTCCACGCGTTCGACGGAGTCCAGGGTGCTGACGAACGACGCGATGCCCGCGACGTTGTCCCGGTCGTCGGTGAATCCCGGCACGAGGACGAACCTGATCCACATCCGTGTGCCCAGCGCCGACAGCCGGCGGGCGAACTCCAAGGTGGGCGCGACCTCCCCGCGGGTGACGCGCCGGTAGGTGGCGGGGTCCCAGGACTTGATGTCGAGCAGGACCAGGTCGGTGTCCGCGAGGAGCTCGTCGGACGCCCGCGCGCCGAGGAATCCGGACGTGTCGAGGGCCGTGTGCAGGCCGAGCTGCTTGGCACGGTGGAACACGGCGGCGGTGAAGGCGGGCTGCAGCAGCGGTTCTCCGCCTGTCAGCGTCAGTCCGCCGCCGGCGACCTCGATGAACCGCCGGTACCTCGTGACTTCGGCCATGACCTCGTCGACGGTCATGCGGTGGCCGTCGCGCATGTGCCAGGTGTCCGGGTTCTCGCAGTACAGGCACCGCAGCGGGCACCCGCTCAGGAACAACACGAAGCGGGTGCCCGGTCCGTCGACCGCGGTGGAGACGTCCCAGGAGTGGACTGATCCGGTGGTCACAGCGACTCGTGGAAGGTTCGGTTGATGACGTCGCGTTGCTGCTCGGGCGTGAGCCGGATGAAGTTCACGGCGTAGCCGGAGACCCGGATGGTCAGCTGTGGGTGGTTCTCCGGGTGCGCCATGGCGTCGAGCAGGGTCTCGCGGTTGAGCACGTTGGCGTTGAGGTGGAAGCCGCCGGCGTCGGTGTAGGCGTCGAGCAGACCGACCAGGTTGGTCACCTGCTCGTCCTCGGTGCGCCCCAGGCCGGTCGGGGTGATGCTCGCGGTCAGCGAGATCCCGTCCTGAGCCTCGTCGTACGGCAGTTTCGCCACCGACAGCGCCGCGGCGACGAGTCCGCGCCGGTCGCGGCCGTTCATCGGGTTGGCACCCGGTGCGAACGGTTCACCCGCGCGGCGGCCGTCCGGTGTGTTGCCGGTGTGCTTGCCGTAGACGACGTTCGAGGTGATGGTGAGGACCGACTGGGAGTGCACGGCGCCGCGATGCGCGGGGTACTGCCGCACTTTCCGCATGAAATCCTCGACCAGCTCGACGGCGATCGCGTCCGCACGGTCGTCGTTGTTGCCGTACTTGGGGAAGTCGCCCTCGACCACGTAGTCGATCGCGAGGCCGGTGTCGTCGCGGATCACCCGGACACGCGCGTACCGGATCGCGGACAGGCTGTCCGCCACCACCGACAGGCCCGCGATGCCACACCCCAGAAGCCGCTGGACCGGGTGGTTGTGCAGGGCCATCTCGATGCGTTCGTAGGCGTACTTGTCGTGCATGTAGTGGATGATGTTGAGCGCTTCCACGTAGGTCTTCGCGAGCCAGTCGGCCATCCGGTCGAACGCCGCGCGCACCTCGTCGTGGTCCAGGTACTCCGAGGTGATCGGCGGGAACGCCGGCGCCACCTGGACACCCGTCATCTCGTCACGGCCGCCGTTGATCGCGTACAGCAACGCCTTGGCGAGGTTGACGCGTGCGCCGAACAGTTGCATCTGCTCGCCGACCCGCATGGCCGACACGCAGCAGGCGATCGCGGTGTCGTCGCTGAACCTCGGACGGATCAGGTCGTCGTTCTCGTACTGGATCGAGCTCGTGTCGACCGAGACCTTGGCGCAGAACCGCTTGAACCCGTCCGGCAGACGCGGCGACCACAGCACGGTCAGGTTCGGTTCCGGGGCCGGCCCGAGGTTGTAGAGCGTCTGCAGGAACCGGAAGCCCGTGCGCGTGACCAGCGGGCGTCCGTCGCGGGCCATTCCGCCGATGGACTCCGTGACCCACGTGGGGTCACCGGAGAACAACTGGTCGTACTCCGGCGTGCGAAGGAACCGCACGATGCGGAGCTTGATGACCAGGTCGTCGACGAGCTCCTGCGCCTCGTGCTCGGTCAGCACACCTTCGTCGAGGTCGCGCTGGAGGTAGATGTCGAGGAACGTGGACGTGCGGCCCAGTGACATGGCCGCGCCGTTCTGCTCCTTCACGGCCGCGAGGTAGGCGAAGTACAGCCATTGCAGGGCTTCCCGGCCAGTTGTCGCCGGACCGGAGATGTCGTAGCCGTAGGCCGCGGCCATCTGCCGGAGCTCGCCGAGCGCGCGGATCTGCTCGGCCAGCTCCTCCCTGTCCCTGATCAGGTCCTCCGTGGACGCCAAGTCGTCCAAGGCCGCGCGTTCGGCGTGCTTCGCCGTGATCAGGCGGTCGACGCCGTAGAGGGCGACGCGCCGGTAGTCCCCGATGATCCGGCCCCTGCCGTACGCGTCCGGGAGACCGGTGATGATGCCGGCCTTGCGTGCTCGCAGGATCTCCGCCGTGTAGGCGTCGAACACGCCGTCGTTGTGGGTCTTGCGGTACTTGGTGAAGATCTCCTCCACCCGCGGGTCGAGCTGGTAGCCGTAGGTCTTGAGGCTGTTCTCCACCAACCTGATTCCGCCCGCGGGCATGATGGCGCGCTTGAGGGGTGCGTCGGTCTGCAGGCCGACGATCAGCTCCTGGTCGCGGTCGACGTAGCCCGGACGGTGCGCGGTGATCGAGGACGGTGTGCTCGCGTCGACGTCGTAGATCCCGCGGGCGCGTTCGTCGGTGAACATCTCCGTCAACCGGTGCCACAACGCCGTCGTGCGCTGCGTCGGACCGGTCAGGAACTCCGCATCGCCTTCGTAGGGAGTGAAGTTGGCCTGGATGAATCCACGCACGTCGATCTCGTCGGACCACGTTCCCGCGCGAAATCCGCGCCAGGCGGTGGTCGGGCGTTCCGCCGTAGCGGTCATCGGGCTCCTCCTCTTCGGCCGGTCGGGAGTCCACTCAGGACCGGCAGTCGTTGGATTCCAGCAGCAGTTCGGAGACGGGGCGCCGCGGCGTCGGCGGGACCGGCGTGCTGTAACCGAGCCGCAGCACGGTCTGCGGCACGAGCATGTCGCCCAGCGAGCTTCGCAACTGCTCGCGGACACTGCGCACCTCGACCGGTTGCGACAGGAACGACGCCGACAGCCCGCGCGCGGTGGCGGCGAGCAGGACGCGCTGCATCGCCTGTCCCGCCTGTAGTTCGCCGAGTGGTCCGTCGTAGAACGAGCAGAGGACGACGACCAGCGGATCGGACTCGTAGTCCTTGCCGGGCTTGCGTTCGGGTCCCTGGAAGTTGCGGAAGACCCATTCGTCCTGCAGCTCGGGGCGGACACCGGCCGAATCCGTGGGAATGCCGTCGGTGGCGTGGGGCCGGTGCCCGGTGAACGACGCGAGCTCTGCCTGCACGTTCTCGTCGCGGAGCTGGATCTCGTGCGCCTGCTGGACGAACTTCTTGAGCTGGGCGCGGTCCTTCGGCGACGCGATGACGTGCAGCCACGAGTGCTCCAGTTCGGCCGCGCGCACCAGCTCGTGACGCTGGCGGGGGTCGACGGGTGCTTCGTGGAACGGCTTGCGGTTCGTGCGGCGGCGGGGAACGGCCTTAAGCAGGGCGCGCTGTTCGTCGTCGGGCTCGGCCGTGCCTCCGCGCCGCACGATCGCGAGGGCTCCCGGCGCGCCCTGGCCGGGCACCATCGACACGAGCGGCCGCACACCGGCGCCCTGCAGCGCCAGCCGCAGGTTGAACAGGGCCGCACCGCAGGACAACCGCAGCTCGCGGTCGTCCGGATCGGTCGCGGGAAGCCTGCGACGCGAGTCGGGGTGCAGCTCGATCCGGTCGGGCAGCACCCGGAACAGCCAGGGCTGGGCGTTGTGCACGGACGGCGCGAGCGAGGCGGCCTCGAGCACGCGATGGACCTCTTCTGGCGCCAGCCCCAGCGCTGCGGGCACCTCGGCCATGTCCTTCACCTCATCGTGTCTCGGCGGAAGGCTTCGTGGTCCAACTCTTCGTGCGACCACGGCGGGGTCCCACCGTCGAAGGTCCCGACCTGACCGGGATCGACGGGGCCCGGTGCCAAGGGCCCGATCGGTGCGGGACCAACGGCAGCGTCCACGCGGCTTCGCGGTTCCTAGCGTGTGCCGCAGACCCTTGTCGTGACTGGAGGACAACGATGAAATCCCCATCCGCCCCGATCGTGTGCGGCGTCGACGGCTCGGGTTCGGCGCTGGCCGCCGTCGGCTGGGCCGCTCAGGAGTGCGCCCGCCATCAGGTGCCGCTGCGGCTCGTGCACGCCTTCATGCTGCCGACCCGCGGCTATCCGGAGGTCGTGCTCGTCGGCAACGACATCCGCCACGCTATGGAGGAACAGGGTCATGCGTGGTTGCAGGAGGCCAGGGCGGCGGCACGAGCCGCCGCTCCCGAGGTCGAGGTGACGACCGAGGTCGTCTGCTGCGGCGCGGGAGCATTGCTGATCGAGCTGTCGAAGAGCGCCAGGACGGTGGTCATCGGGTCTCGGGGTCTCGGCACCGTGACCGGGCTCGCCGTCGGCTCCACGGCGGTGGCACTGACGGCACACGCCCAGAGCCCGGTCGTCGTGGTGCGGGGCAATGCGGTTCCCGACGGCCCGGTGGTCGTCGGTGTCGACGGTTCGCCCACGAGCGAGGCCGCGCTGGCGTTCGCCTTCGAGGAGGCCTCACTGCGCAACACCTCGTTGACCGCGGTCATGACCGTCACGGACCTCGTCGCCGACAGCGCGTACGTCCTGTCGCGTCTGGGCATCGACTGGGGACAGGTCGAGGAGGAGGAGCGGCGGCTGCTGGCCGAGCGACTGGCGGGCTGGCAGGAGAAACATCCCGACGTAGTGGTCAACCGGATCGCGTTGCGGGACCGGCCGGTGCGGGCGCTCACGCGGTATGGAGCAGAGGCGCAGCTGCTGGTCGTCGGCAGCCACGGGCACGGCGGGTTCGCCGGCATGCTGCTCGGCTCGACCAGCCAGGCTCTCGTCCACCACGCCCCCTGCCCGCTGGCGATCGTGCGACCGGCGAAGAGGTGACGAGTCCGCCGTGACGACCGAAGTTCCCCTGCACCAACGGATTCGGGTGCGCCACGTCCAGGGCGACTAGTACGCCGTCCTGCTGCGGGCGCACGAGGTGCACACCGACCAGCCCGGCAGTGACCAGGGCATGTCCCCAGGTCGAGCGGTTCGCACGCGACGTGCATCGCCCACTACGCGGGGAGCTACCTGCACCGTGCACAACACCCTCCGGCAGCCGCCGGAGGGTGAGATCCGCATCCACGACCGTCCATGCGGATGTTGCGGGTGATCACGCGCCACCCGGTGGAACCGGGGAGCCGGTGGCGGAGAGCTGTCCGGCGACCCGGTCCGCCCAGGCGCGGATCTCGCCGAAGTCCCGGAAGTCGCCCGCCATGTCGCCCCGGGCCATCTTCTTCGCGATGAACCCGATGGCGGTCTGCTCGGTCAACCTGCCCGGGAACGTCGTCGGCTCGTCGGCACCGACGCGGGTGGCGATCTCCCGCACCTTGCGCGGCGCGCGCTGCGGCGTGAGCTCCTTGCCGAGCGGACCGCTGTGAAACAACCAGATAGGCCGGTCCACGAGCAACTTCTCGTTGCGCTTGAGCAACTTGACCGCCTCACGGCGCCAGTGGCCGGCGTAGAGGCCGCTGCCGAGCACCAGTGCGCCGTGGTGCTCGACCGAACGGACCTGAGCGGCGTCGAGCACGGTCACCTCGTGCCCCGCGGCGCGCAGTCGTTCCCCGATCGCCTCGGCGATCTCCTTCGTGGAACCCATCTTCGTCGCGTACGCGACCAGGACATCAGTCATACCAACACGATCTGCCACTTCTCCACGTGCGAAACAGGGTCCTAGGTCTGTGTGCCGACGGGTCGCGCAGTACTGCCGGTGCCCGCGGATCTGGGTGACCGTGGCAGTGAGCAGGGAGGCAACGATGACAACTGCTACGACCGGCTATCCGGTGCACGTGCACGCACGTCTGGAGCCCGGCCTGAGTCGCTGGCTGTGGCTCGTCAAGTGGTTCCTCGCGATTCCGCACTACCTGGTGCTGGCGTTCCTGTGGCTGGGGTTCGCCGTGTTCAGCCTCGTGGCGTTCTTCGCGATCCTGTTCACCGGCCGCTATCCGCGGGTCCTGTTCGACTTCAACGTCGGCGTGCTGCGCTGGACGTGGCGGGTGGCGTACTACACCTACGGAGCGCTGGCCACGGACCGCTACCCGCCGTTCAGCCTCGGCGAGGAGCCGGACTACCCCGCGACGCTCGACATCGCCTACCCCGAGCACCTGTCCCGGGGACTGGTGCTGGTGAAGTGGTGGCTGCTCGCGATTCCGCACTACCTGATCGTCGGGTTCTTCGTCGGCGGTGGCAGCTACGTCGCTTACCAAACCGGCGAAACCGTCTACAACTCCGGCGGGCTGGTCGGCCTGATGGCGTTGTTCGCGGGCATCGCGCTGCTGTTCACCGGCCGGTATCCCCAGGGGCTCTTCGACTTCGTGCTGGGCATGGACCGCTGGGCGCTGCGCGTGGCGGCGTACGCGGGCCTGATGACCGACTCCTACCCGCCGTTCCGCTTCGACTCCGGAGGCGACGAGGCGGCGACGGCGACGATCAGCCAGTCACCGCCACCGCCGGCGCCGCCCGCACAGGGCTGGTCGACCGGCCGGGTCACCGCCGTGGTGATCGGGGCGCTGTTGCTGATCACCGGTGGTGCCGTCGGCGGAACGGGTGGGTTCGGCCTGTGGGCCGACCAGACGCAGCGCGACTCGTCCGGACTGCTGAGCACGAGGTCGGAGTCCTTCCACAGCGACGGCTACGCGATCGAGTTCGGCACGCTGGAGCTGCGCTGGACGGACGCTGACTGGGTGCTGGCGGACAACTGGCTCGGTGACGTGCGGCTGAAGGCTGACAACGGCGTGTTCATCGGCATCGGCCGGACGGACGACGTGCTGCGCTATCTGTCCGGTGTGGAGCACGACGAGGTCAGCATGACCGGCGACCGGGTCACGTACTGGCACCGTGACGGTGGTGTGCCGGCGAACCCCGCCGCGCAGACCTTCTGGGCGGCGTCGGGCACCGGTGAGGTGAGCTGGCGAGCGGAGCAGGGCAGCTGGACCGCGGTGGTGCTCAACACCGACCGCTCGCGCACGGTCGGTGCCGGTCTCGTCGCGCAGGCCGAGGTCCCGGCGCTGCGTCCGGTGTCCATCGGCCTGATGGTCGGCGGAGGCGTCCTGTTCCTGGCTGGCGTGATGCTGCTGGCGCTGGCCGTCGCCGGTGCTCAGCGACGCACCAGCGGTACGACGACTTCGGTGACGTAGTCCTCGGGGCTCTGCTCCTCGTCCGGTCCGGTGAGGTACAGCTCCCTCGGCGGACCGGACGAGGTGTGGCCGTGTTCGTGGATCCAGCGGAAGGCCGCTTCGTACGCGGCGGGAATCTTGTCGTACGCGCCCTGGTGGACCGTCCGTGCGGCCGGACCGCCCGGCAGGTCGACAACGTTGACGGGCGCCTGGCCGGCGACCTGGCCGGAGATCGGCAGGTACAGGTCGAGCTCGAAGTCGCCGTCGGTGACCGGTTCCGGGTACGCCAGTTGCGGCGGACCGGAAGGTGCCACCTGCACCGCGGCCGCGAACTCGTAGAGGCGCTGGAGCCCGCCGCCCACCGACGCGGCGATGTCGTGCGCGGACGTGCGAACCCTCAGATGACATGCCGTCGTCGGGGACAACTCGGTGAGCGTGACGTCGTAGTCCATGCGCCAGAGCATCGTGCGCCTTGTTCCGGCTCGGCAGGGCCGAAGGTCCATGACCGCTGGGGCGCAAGGAACTGGTTTTGTTCCGCTGTGCGGCGAAGGCTGGGGTGGCAGGGGGTCGTGTGCTGTCCTGAGTGGACGGAGGAGTGCAGATGCGAGCGTTCGACGTGATGTCCGCCCCCGCGGTGACCGTGTCGCCGGGGACTTCGATCGAGGAGGCCGCGGCACTCGTCGCCGAGCACGGTTTCGCGGCGCTGCCGGTGGTGGACGACCACGGCCGGCTCGTCGGCGTCGTGTCGGGCGAAGACCTTCTGCGCGAGGAGTTGCGGGCACGCCGCGCCGCGCACCGGGTGAGCGACGCGATGAGCGATCTCGTCGTGGCCGTCGAGGCCGAGATGCCGGTGGGCGAGATCGCGCGGCAGTTGCTCGGGCACCACTACCGGTCGTTGCCGGTCGTGGCCGGCGACCTGCTCGTCGGCGTGGTGAGCCGCGGAGACCTCCTGCGGGCGCTCACCCCGCAGGACGAGGTGACGGCGGCGCGGATCAGCAAGCTGTTGTGCGACAACCTCGGCGCGCGGCCGTGGGACGTCGTCGTGGTGTCCGGGGCGGCCACCGTGCTGGGGCCGTTCACCGGCCACGACGAGCAGCAGGCCGTGACCGCGCTGGCGGAGAGCGTGCCCGGAGTGCGGTCCGTCGTGGTCCAGCCCTGTGTGGAAGAACTCTGAGGAGGAAGATCATGAAGGTGCTGGTGGCCTACGCGACCGCGGCGGGCTCGACGGTGGGCGTTGCGACGCGCATCGCGGCGGTGCTGCGCACGTATGGGCATGTGGTCGCCACGTACGGCGTCGACGAGATCACCGAGGCGGACGGCTACGACGCCTACGTCGTCGGCAGCGCGGTCCACGATCAGGCCTGGCTGCCGTCCGGCGCCGCGTTCCTGGCCAGGGAACGCCGGACGTTGCAGGGCAAGCCGGTGTGGCTGTTCAGCGTCGGTCTGCCGGACTCCCTGCGCGGCCCGCTGCGCAGGTGGGCGGGTCTGGAGGAACCGACGATCCTCGCGCATCTGCGCGAGGACGTCAGGCCCGTCGAGCACCGGCTGTTCAGCGGCGTGGTGCGGGCGGACATGCTGGGGAAGATCGGGTCGCTGGTCTTCCGCGCGGTGGGAGGCCGGTTCGGCGACTTCCGCGACTGGCAGGAGATCGAGCAGTGGGCCGCCGACATCGCCGACGTGCTGGCCGACATCGAGGCCACGACCAGGTGACCCGGCCGCACAGGAGGTGCGTGATGAGCGCTGTGCTCATGAAGACGAAGCACTGGGCATCCTCGTACCCGTGGTGACGCCGACCGTCGCGGAAGGCGTGCCGTGGTCCTGGCAACCCGGACCCACCGTCGTGGCTCTCCTTCCCGCTGTCACCTGGGTGGTGGCGGACCCGCGTGCGAAGCGGTTCGGCTCGGACGACGTGGCGGCGGTGCAGCCAGGCCACAGCAGCGCGACCGGCAGGACGGCGACCAGCCGGGATCAGCATCGCCACGGCACGCCACCGACGTAGCCGAGCGCCAGTGGAGCCAGGGCGGTCGCACCGCCCTGGCTCCACTGGCGCACATCACCTTTCACAGCTTCGGCTGGTTCGCGACCTCAACGGCACCGAACAGCGCGGTGCCGTTGACGGTCAGCACCGGCGCGTCGTCGCGCAGCTCGTCGTTGTCCGTCTTGTCCACGATCCCGCCCATGAACGGCAACCCGCCCACGGACACGCGCCACCCTTGGGGCACCAGAACCTCGACACCGCCGAAGAGCGCGAACGCGTCGATGCTCGCCTCGGTGTCGACGTGCGCTTGGCGCAGGTCGAGCGTGGCGCCACCGAAGATCGCGGAGACGTCGGCGTGCCGCAGGTGCTGCGAGCGATCACGGGTCGTCGTGCCGCTGAGAACCGCTAACGGTGTGCGGGTGCCGTGGTGCCTGCGCAACCCCACGAGGATGGTGATCCCCGCGCACGCCAGCACCGTCGGCCACAGGACGTCACCGGTGGCCCAGCCGAGCGTGCCCGTGAGCAGCACCAGCCCGGCCAGCGTGATGACCACGGGGCCGAGCGAGACCCGGCGTTGTGCCGCCATCGCCACGAGACCGAGCCCCACCAGCGCGACCGGCCACCAGCGTCCGACAGCCTCGCCGGAGTCGAGCACGTCGGTCGCGTCGAGGATGCCGAGGACACCGAGTGCCAGCAGTACCAGCCCCATCCACACCCGGACGGGTCTCACGGCTGCGGCTCCTCCGGTGTGGCGCCGGTGCGGCGGTCGACCTCGATGGTCCACTCGCTCGCGATCGCTGCGATCGCACCGATCGCGGTCACGACGGGGGCGGCGATCGCGGCGACGACACCCGCCGTCAGCGGGATCTCCATGACGGTGTGCCCCTCGTCGTTCTTGAGGATCAGACGCCGGACGTTGCCCTCGTGGATGAGCTCCTTGACCTTCTCGACGAGCGCCTCGCCGCGCAGCCTGCTCACCTTGGTCTCCTGTTCGACGGTCATGTCTGTCTCCCTTCCCGTACCACTCTCTCGTCAGGAGCGCGCCGAAGGCAGTGACCTCGGTCTTGTCCGGCCGCCGCGATGGCCCCTGTTCCCATCGCTGTCCTGTCGTCAGCGTTGTCCGCGCGCAGCCGTGCGGGCAGGGCCGAAGTGCTCGCACGGAGCGGGACGCGAGGCCGTGTCGGACCGGGATCGCCCTTGCTGCACTGGGTTCATGGACTACCTGAGCCCGCTCGACGCTGCGTTCCTCGACATCGAGGACGCGGATCCGCACGCCTCCCTCGCGATCGCCTCGGTGGCGGTCGTCGAGGGACCGGCGCCGACCCACGACGAGTTCCTCGCGTTGATGCGGGCGAAGCTGTCCGTGCTGCCGCGCGCCCGCCAGAAGCTCGTCCGCGTTCCGCTCGACCTGGGCACACCTGGCTGGCAGGACGATCCGGCGTTCAACCTCGCCTACCACGTGCGCCGCACGGCGTTGCCGGCGCCGGGCGGTGACGCCGAGCTGTCCGCGCTGATCGCCCGCATCATGGGGCAGCGCCTGGACCGCGACCGTCCGCTGTGGGAGTACTGGGTGGTGGAGGGACTCGAGGGCGGACGCTGGGCGATCGTCGCCAAGGTGCACCACTGCCTGGTCGACGGCGTGGGCGGCACCATGCTCTACGACGTGATGTACGGCGACGGGCCCGCGCTGGACCGCGCGCCGGAGCAGGACGCGAGCCTGCTGGCGTTGCTGGGCGCCGCAGTGCTCTCTCCGATGCGAACCGTGCGGCTGGTCGCGTCCGCGGTGAGCGGCCTGGTGTCGCTCGTGGGCTCACTGTTGCCGGTGCACGCCTCATCGCTGTTCGGGCCGCTCGGCACCGCTCGGCACTACCGGATCGTCCGCGCCTCGCTGGCCGAGGTGAAGGAGGTCGCACACACCTTCGGCGTCACCGTCAACGACGTGGTGCTCGCGGCGGTGAGCGCTGCCTATCGCGCCGTGTTGCTGGCACGGGGAGAGCAAGCCGATCCGGACAGCGTGCGGACGATGGTGCCGGTGTCGGTGCGCGGCGACCGCAGGATGGACAACCAGGTCAGTGTCCGGCTGGCGTTCCTGCCGGTCGAGACCGAGCACGTCGTGGACGCGCTCTCCGTTGTGCACCACCGGTTCGCCGCGCTCAAGAAGGGCAACGAAGCCGAAGCCGGGCACGCCGTGACCGAGCTGGCGCGGTACGAGCCCTTCGCGCCGTTGTCGTGGAGCATCCGGCTCGGGGCGATGCTGCCGCAGCGCAGCATCGTCACGGTGACCACGAACGTTCCGGGGCCACGAGAAGAGCTTCGTGTGCTGGGCCGCCCTATCGTCGAGATCCTGCCCTACGTGCCGATCGCCGTGCGCATCAGGACCGGCATCGCCGTGCTTTCCTACGCGGACCGGCTCACCGTCGGCATCACCGCCGACTACGACAGCAACCCGGACGTGGACGTGCTCGCAGAATCGTTGCACGAGGCCTTCGCCGCGCTGGTGAGCGCGGCGAAGGCCACTCGTGTCACGCCGTCACAGCCCGCCGCAGCCTCCACGCGCCGAGCGCGAACAGCACGGTCGCGAACCCGAGCAGCACGCCCAGGTGCGGCACCACGGTGAGGAGATCACCGCCGCGGCGGGTCAGCGCCGCGAACCCGTCGGCCGCCCAGCCGTGCGGCGTGGCGAAGGCGACGGTGTGCAACGTGGGGCTGAAGAATTCGATCGGCACCATGCACCCGCCGAACGCCGCGAGGCTCAACCCGAGCAGGATGCCCGCACCCGTGCTCTGCTGCTGAGTGCGGCACAAGGCTCCGAGCAGCAACCCGGCCCCTCCGGAGACCAGCGCGAACGCGCCGAGCAACGCGGCGGCACCGAGCGGGTCGCCCCAGCGCACGCCGAACAGCAGCGCGGAGCCGACGAGCACGATCAGCCCCTGCAGCAACGCGATGAAGACCCGGCCGAGCGCCTCGCCGGCCACCACGACCCTGGCCGGTGTCGGGGTGGCGAGCATGCGCCGCGTGACACCGAGTCCGCGGGACTCGACCAGTGCGGCCGAGGTGGTCAGTGCGTTGAGGAACGTGAACAGGACGAGCTGGTTGGCCGCGCCGAGGTCGAAGCCGGAGAAGTCCTGGGGGAACAGGGCCTCACCGGTGGTGCTGGTGCGGACCTCGACCGCCTCGACCCGGATCGAGTCCACAACGGACAGTGCGGTGCCGCGGTCGAGACCCGTGTGGGACGTGACGAAGTCGACCGCGGCGGAACGGTTCGCCTCGGCCGTCAGCGTCGTCGTGACGAGCATCCGCAACTGCTGGCCCGTGCGGTCGGGGCGCACCAGCATCCGGGGCGTGCCGGCGCTCGTCCGGACCAGACCGGCGCTGACCTCGCCGTGCTCCACGGCGGAGCGCAACGCCTCCTCGTCCGGGAAGTCCTTGACCCGCAACGAGGATTCGGCGCGAAGCGCACCGGCGTCGCCCACCACCCCGAGCAGCGGGGTGGTGGCACCACCGAACGCGGCGCCGATGATGAAGACCAGCATCAACGGCAGTGCCACCAGGAAGAACAGGCCGGTGCGGTCGCGCATCGCTCGACGCAGGTTGATCCAGGCGATCGAGAGGATCTTCACGGTCGCACCACCTTCCTGAACAACAGCAGGGCCACGGCACAGGTGACCGCGGCGAACGCGGTCATGGCGGCGACCGAGGGCAGCACGGCGGCGACTCCGCCGCCGGCGAGATCGGCCAGTCCGCGCAGGAACCAGCGGTGTGGCGTCACGAGACTGAGCACCTCCAGCGCGCGACCTGCCTGCGCCACCGGGAAGAATGTGCCGCCGAGCGCACCGAGCACGATCGCGACGACGGCCTGCCAGCCACCGGCCTGCTCCGCGGTCTTCGCGACGGCGGCCACGACGGCCATGGCTCCGGTGGCAGCCAGCACCCCGGCGAGCACCAGCAGGCCGACACCCGCCGGATTGCCCCAGTGCGCGCCCATGAGCAGCGAGGACGCCACGACCAGGACCGTCATGCTCAGCACGCCGATGACGACACTCGTGAGCAGCTTGCCCGCGAGGATCGACGACCGGCGCACCGGTGCCGCGAGCAACCGCGCCAACGTGCCGTCACGGCGTTCGTCGAGCAAGCCGGTGACGCCGGACTGCACGGCGAAGAACAGGAAGAACACCGCCATGCCCGCCGCGTACTGGGTCTTCGGGTCGAGCTGGCGGCGGCTCGTGGTGTCCTCGGCGACCACGGTCCCGGGCAGTGCGGCGGCCGCTTCCGCGGCGAGCTCGGCCGGCGGGGTGGTCACTCCCGAGTGGACGGTCGCCGCCACCGCGACCCGCACCGCGGCAAGGCGGCCGGTGTAGGCCTCGGCGAGGGAACGGGCGACCTGAGTACCGGTCGGCGCGTCGACGTCACCGACGACCTCGATCCGTGCCGCCCGGCCCGCGGCCACGTCCTCGGTCAGGCCTTCCGGCAGCAGGAACGCCGCCGTCACCTCACCTTTGCCCACCAGCTCCTTGGCTTCCGCCGCGGACGACACCGGCCGGATCTCGATCGCCCCGCCGGTCGTCGCGCCACGCAACACCTCGTCGGTGAACGTCGTGGCGACGACACCGCGGTCGGCGTCGGCCACCGCGTAGCGGAAGACCTCACCGTCGCCACCGATGTTGCCCAGGATCAACGTGAACACGCCCGCCAGACCGAGCGGCAGCACGAGCGCGAGCACGTAGGCGGTGCGGTCGCGGGCTCGCTCTCGCAGGTCGCGCAGGGCGATCAGCAGTGCTTGTCGCATGGTCACTCCCGCAGCGCTTTGCCGGTGAGGTGCAGGAAGACGGTCTCCAGGTTGGGCTCGGCCACCTCGACGGAGCGCACCACGGCCCCGTTGGAGGAGATCGCCGACAACACGACCGGCAGGCATTCCCGCGCGTCGTCGACGACGAGTTCGAGGCCGTGCCCGTGCACCGCCACGCTCTTCACGTCGCGCAGGTCGCCGAGCATCGTCGCGGCATGGACGAGATCTCCGTCCAGCAGCAACGAGATCCGGTCCCGTTCACCGAGTTGCTCCACCAGTTCCCGGCGGGTGCCCTCGGCGATGAGCCGCCCGGAGTCGATCACGCCGACCCGGTCGCAGAGCCGTTCGGCCTCCTCCATGTAGTGCGTGGTGTAGAGGATCGCCATGCCCTCGGCGGCGAGCGCCCGGACGTTGTCCATGATCTGGTTGCGGCTCTGCGGATCGACGCCCGCGGTGGGCTCGTCGAGCACCAGCAGACGCGGTTCGTGCAGCAGCCCGATCGCCACGTTCAGCCGCCGTTTCATGCCGCCGGAGTACTCGCGGGCCAGGTCGCCCGCGCGGTCGGTGAGGCCGACCACGTCGAGCACGTGGTCGACGCGGGAACGGGCGGCGCCGTAGAGGCTCGCGAAGAACCGCAGGTTCTCCCGGCCGGTGAGGTCCGGGTAGAGCGCGAGCTCCTGTGGCACGTAGCCGACCAGCCGTTTGGCGGCGATGGCCCGCGTCGACATCGGCTCGCCGGCGACGACCACCTCACCGGCGTCCGGTTCGAGCACACCGGTGATCATCGAGATGGTGGTGGTCTTGCCGGCGCCGTTGGGTCCGAGCAGGCCGTAGGTCTCGCCTTCCGCGATCGTGAACGAGACGTCGTCGACGGCCTGGACGTCACCGAACCTGCGGCTCAGGCCGGAGCATGAGAGGACCGTCATGGTGCGCTCCTTCCAACGGGACCACGACGACGGGACAAAGGGCATGCCGCAGGCAGTAACTCGTGACGGAGCTCATCACCAGCACGTCCGCCCTGTGCGAGCCGTGTTCGCCGACGACGAGGCAGGCCGCATCGGCGGAACGCTGCACCAGCACCGGACCCGCCACGCCCTGCGGCACCTCCGCGTCGATGCGCACGTCGAGCACTGACGGGCCGAGTGACTCCAAGGCGGCCTCCAGGTCGTGGCGGTGCCTTTCGCTGAACGGATCGATGCCCTCGTCGAGCGAGGGGTTCAGCTGGCAGACCGACAGCGCCAGGACGGACGCGTTGGTGCGTTTGGCCTCCGCGACGGCCCAAGCGAGCGCTCCCCGCGCGGCGGGGGAGCCGTCGACGCCGACGACGATGCGGGACTTGTCGTTCATGAGCTGCTCCTCGGGTGGGTTCGCTGATCAGCGTGCCCAGTGCGGGATGCCGTCGCGCAGAGCCCTTCGTCCCGTACCGGCACCGGCTTTCGCACGTGTCGCGGGTGCCCGGCGTGGATGAACGCTGGGTGCACGGACACCGGCGACTTGCGGAGGACTGTCATGCGCGAACCCACCGTGGCCTCACTGATGACCGCCGAGGTCATCGGTGCGAGCCCGGACACCCCGTTCCAGGACCTCGTGCGACTGCTCGGGGACAACAGGATCAGTGCGCTGCCGGTGGTCGAGGACGACCGGCCCGTCGGCGTGGTCTCCGAGGCGGACCTGCTGCCGAAGGAGGAGTTCCGGGCGGGAGCCGAGGAGCCTCCCGGCTTCTTCGCCGGACGCGCGGAGAAGCACCGCTGGACGCAGTCCGCCGGGCTCACCGCCCGGGACGTCATGACCTCTCCGGTGTGGACCACGACCCCGGACACCCCGGCGAGCAGGGCGGCCCGCGAGCTCGCCACCGCGGGCGTGCGCAGGCTGTTCGTGGTCGACGGCGACGGCGTGCTGGTCGGCGTGCTGTCCCGCCGGGACCTGTTGCAGCTGTTCGTCCGGGAGGACGCCGACCTGCGTCGCGAGATTCAGGACGAGGTGTTCGGCCGGACGCTGTGGGTCGACCCGCTGACCATCGGCGTCACCGTCTCCCGAGGCGTCGTCACGTTGAGCGGCCGGTTGGAGCGGCGCAGCGAGATCGAGATCGCGGAACACGTCGTGCGGTCGATGCCCGGTGTGGTGGAGGTCCACAACAACCTGAGGCCGGAGTGGGACGATTCGAAGCCGCCGCGCCAGACCGAGATCTTCGGCTGATGGCCGGCTCGCCGAGGTACTGCTCGGCTCTGTCAACGCACATTGCCTGCACCACGCGGCCCTCCCCGCCGTGGTCGTGAAGGAGGCGAAGACCTGATGAGAAGGAAGCATTGGAGCGAACTGACTGTGTGGCAGCGCAGGACGGCGGTGGCGACCGGGGTCGTCGAGGCCACCCTCGCCGCGGCGGCCTGGACCGACCTGGCGCTGCGGCCGGCGCAGTTCGTGCGGGGCAGGAAACTGTGGTGGGCGCTGGCGATCCTGGTGAACTTCGCCGGCCCGATCGCCTACTTCCACTGGGGCAGAAGGACCTGATCCCCGAGTTTCGGAGACCGGTGGCGCGGACGACTTCCTCCGTCTCCCGTGTTCGGTGTGCTCTCACGATGCTGACCTGGTCGATCAGGGGACCAGGGACCCGGGTCCCTGTCCGCACGCCCCCTTGGCACCTGTCGCGGGGTGATCGAGTTCGACGACTGTGCACGCATCAGGACCTATGGAGGTGTTCGATGAAGCACGCAGGCGCGACCGAGATCGACAACGTCGTGGTGGAGCTCGGTGATGGAGTACCCGCCGAGGCCAGGCAGTACGCGCACGACAAGATCGCCCCGCTCAGCCGCTACGCACCCGCGCCGGTGGCGTTCGCGCGGGTGCGGGTGACCCGGCCCGGACCGCGCACGATCGCGGTTCGGGTGAACCTCGACGTCAACGGCACCTCGTTGCCCGCACAGGCAGAGGCCGCCACGTTCGCCGAGGCGGTCGACGAGGTGCACGACCAGCTGCACACCCGCCTGCTGAAGATGCACAACTGACGAACCACGACGAAGGTCGCCTCCCACCGGGGGAGGCGACCTTCGTTCTACGTGGGGCTAGCCTTCCACCGCGCGAGATGGAATCACGACAACGGGGCATCCGGCGTGCTTGGGGTCATCCGCCGCCCCAGGCCGCGCTGATCTGGGCCGCCGACGAGGCCCGCCGCCGGGGGCTGTCCGCTCACGGTGATCTCGGCCCGCTGCCCGCCGAGATCGGCACGGGGCTGACGCCCGGCCATCTCGACGCGGCTCAGCAGGCGGCGCAGAGGCGGACGAGCTCCGTACACCGCCGGGGTGTGGCTGTCCTCGGGGGTCGATCTGTTCGGACGCCTCGGTTGGTCCCTTTGACGACGGGACCTTCGTCCCTGTGACTGGAGCGCGACACGTCGCAGAGTAGAGCCGCCACACTCCCTAGCTGAGGATGTCCGATGCGGCACACCGCCATCAGGCGCACCCCGGTCACCGTGACGAAGTACTTCGACGAGGTCGTCCAACGGCTCGCGTGCGAAGGTGTCGACGTTTCACAGATCGTCCTCGAACTCTCGCCCGTGCATCCGATGCAGGGCGAGCTCGTCACCGACCGGGGTCCGGTGCTGCGCTGGCACGAGGATCTCGGGTGGAGCAACGGCAGCAAATCCGCCAGCCCGGTGGCGCATCCGACAGAGGTCGCCGGGCTGCTCGAACACCTCTGACCGCGGCGCTGATCTACCTGAGTTCGACGTTCTCCCTTCCGCGCTGCCGGAGCCGATCGGTCCGGCGTTCCACCGTCCACAACGAACACGGCGCGGCTCGCCGTGACGACGAACAGCGCCGGTCATCTTTCGGAGACGGCTCCGTGGTGGGGCTCGCTCGTGGTGTTCCTGCTGCTCGGTGAACTAGGCCGGATGTTCGGGTTCGACCAGCGGCTGACGGACTTCTCGCGTTGTGCGCACGTGACGAAGGTGCCCGGTTCCGTCGTCACCGCGACCCCGGCACTCACACCTCACGAAGGATTGCGGGAGAGGTCGAGCAGGCGAATTCTGCTGGCCTGCAGGCGGTTCAGCAGCGCGCCGAAGTGCCACCGGTGCGGTGAGACCAGCCACGACCATCCGGGGAGCTCACCCAGGTCCGATGCTCTGCACTCCGACCCGCCCGCGTCCCGGTGCGAGGGCGTCCACGACGACGCACCCGGACACCACCACCCAGCACTGATCGGCGAGCCCGCCTTCGTCGAACAGCCGGGTCTCCTGCGCGTAGGTCTCGACTCGGCTGACTCCCGCGATCGCCGCGCGTTGGGCGTGCGACAGCTTCGCGAACAGTGGGAGGGAATCGAGCTCGGTCATCGTTGTTGCCGTGGCGGTTCACCTGTGCCTCTAGGGCGTCGAATAGGGTTCGTGGTGCTCGATGGACTGCGACACCTCGGGTGGGTGGGTGTGGCCGCGGCGTTGTTCGGTCAGTTCTTCGGCGAACTGCTCCTGACGTTCCTCGCCGCGGTAACGGGCGAGGACGGTCATCGTGATCGCGTGTGCCACCGCCAGTAGGAGCAGCACGATTCCGAGCTTGGTCACGAGCTTCTGCAGTTCGCCTTCGACCGGCAGGTCGACCGTGGAGACCAGGGCGACGAGGCCGAGCACGATCAGCGTGAACAACGTGGTGGTGAGCCAGCTCGCGGCCACGCTCATGCCGCGGTTCGCGTTGTCGCCGAGGTACTTGCGGCCGCTGATCGTGATGATCGCGGCGTCGACGACGACCAGCAGCGTGCTGACGAGGAGGAAGGCGATGTAGCTGTCGGTGTTCATGTCGACCAGCGTCGGGCCGGCACGGCTGCGGGAACAGGGTCGTGCGCCCGGTGCGGGATGGTGCGCATTGGTCCCGGCCCGGAGGGACGTCGTGCCCTGTGCGCTGCTCGCCAGCCCCAGTGAGATGCATTTATGACTGTCGCGACAACGGGACTTTCCTCTGCCGAAGCGGCGAGGCGACTGCATGACGACGGGCCGAACGAGCTGCCGCGGGCACGTCGGCGGCATCCGCTGCTGTTGCTGGTCGAGCAGTTGGTGCACTTCTTCGCGCTGATGCTGTGGGCCGCCGCGGTGCTCGCGTTCATCGCGGGCATGCCCGCCTTGGCCGTGGCGATCGCGGTGGTGGTGGTGCTCAACGGTGCTTTCGCGTTCGCCCAGGAATACCGGGCCGACCGCGCGGCGCAGCGCTTGCGTGACCTGATGCCGTTGCGCGCCACGGTGCGCAGGGACGGCCATCTCAGCCAGATCGACGCCTCCGAACTGGTCGTCGGCGACGAGCTGTTGCTGGAGCCCGGTGCGCGGATCTGCGCCGACGGCGAGGTGCTCACCGCTTCGGGGCTCGCCGTCGACGAGTCGATGCTGACCGGTGAGAGCGTGCCGACGAGACCTGTTGCCGGGCAGCAGGTCTACGCGGGCACCTACGTCGCGGAAGGCGAGGCGGCGGTGCTGGTGAACGCGATCGGCGGGCACACGAAGCTCGCCGGCATCGCGGCGCTCACCCAGGAGGCCAAGCCGCCGCGCAGCCCGCTCGCGACCCAGCTGCACAAGGTCGTGGTGGTCGTCGCGGTGCTCGCTGTCGTGATGGGTGCGGTGTTCTTCGGCATCGCGGTCCTGCTCGGGCTCCCGCCCGCGGAAGGGTTCCTGTTCGCCATCGGCGTCACGGTGGCGCTCGTGCCGGAAGGGCTGCTGCCGACCGTCACGCTCTCGCTGGCCCGTGCGGCGCAGAACATGGCAGCTCGGAACGCGTTGGTGCGCAAGCTCGACGCGGTGGAGACGCTGGGAGCGACGACGTTCATCTGCACCGACAAGACCGGCACGTTGACCCGCAACGAGATGTCGGTCGTGCACGTGTGGACGTCCCGTGGCGAGGTGACCGTGCACGGCACCGGTTACGAGCCGACCGCCACCGTGAACGGAACTCCGCAGGCGATCGAACAGGTGCGTGAGCTGGCCTCCAGCGCGAAACGCTGCTCTCCGGTCGCCCATGTGCTCCACGAAGGAGGCAGGTGGCTCCCGGTCGGAGACCCGATGGAGGTCGCCCTGCACGTCCTCGCCGCGCGCGTGGGCGTGGACAACCCGTCGGCGGACTCGGTGCGGTTCCCGTTCGATCCCAGACGCCGTCGATCGTCCGTTGTGGACCCCGACGGTGTGCACGTGACAGGTGCGCCGGAAACGGTCCTGCCGCTGTGCGTGACGACGCGTGGTGCCGAAGACGCGATCGCGGCACTGGCTCAGCGCGGGTTGCGCGTGCTGGCGGTGGCACGGAGGGCGGCGCGGCCGGGTGACGAGGACTCCTGGCAGCAGGCCGAACAGGGGCTCGAGCTCCTCGGCCTGGTCGGCCTGCAGGATCCGCCGCGCGATGACGTCGAGGAGGCGATCGCGTCGTGCCGGTCCGCGGGCATCCGCCTTGCCATGATCACCGGCGACCACCCGGCCACCGCTCGAGCCATCGCCGAACAGGTGGGTCTGCTCGGTCCCGACCGCCTGGTGGTGGAGGGCTCCGCCCTGCCGGCCGACCCGGACGAGCTGGGCGCGTTGCTGGACCACGACGGTGTCGTGGTCGCCCGCGTCACGCCCGCGGACAAGCTGCGCATCGCGATGGCGTTGCAGCGCAGAGGACATGTGGTCGCGATGACCGGGGACGGCGTGAACGACGGCCCGGCACTGCGCGCCGCCGATGTCGGGATCGCCATGGGCTCCTCCGGCACGGACGTGGCCCGCGAGGCGGCCGACCTGGTGCTGCTGGACGACCACTTCGGCACGATCGTCGCCGCGGTCGAGCAGGGCCGTGCCACGTTCGCGAACATCCGGCGCTTCCTCACCTACCACCTGACCGACAACGTCGCCGAGCTCACGCCCTTCGTCGTGTGGGCTTTGTCCGGTGGCTCGATCCCGCTGGCGATCACCGTGCTCCAGGTGCTGGCGCTGGACATCGGCACCGACCTGCTTCCCGCGCTCGCCCTGGGCGCCGAGCCGCCGAACGAGCACACGATGCGCGGCAGGCTGCGCACCGGCTCGCTCGTGGACGGATCCTTGCTGCGCAGGGTTTTCGGCGTGCTCGGCCCCGCCGAGGCGCTGATGTCGATGCTCGCCTTCCTGGTCGTGCTGGTGGCGGGAGGCTGGCGGCTCGGAGAGGCCCCGGACGCCACGTTGCTCGCGACCGCGTCGGGCACCGCGTTCACCGCGATCGTGCTCGGCCAGTTGGCGAACGCCTACGCGTGCCGCAGCGTGAGCCGGCCGGTGTGGCGAACTGGATTGCGCGGCAACAGGTTGCTGCTGTGGGCGGTGGCGTTCGAGGTCGTCTTGCTCGTGGTGTTCCTGTTCGTGCCACCGCTACCGGACCTGCTCGGCGGGCATGCCCCGTCTGCGCTCGGCTGGGCACTCGCCGCCGCGACGGTGCCGGCCGTGGTGCTGGCCGATGCCGCCGTGAAGGCGGTCCTGGCACGGAGGGTGAGCTCCGCACAGGGGGCTCAGCGGCCTCTCACGCCGTGAGGACGTGCCGTCTGGACATGGGAAAGGCGCCGGGGATATCCCCGGCGCCTTTCTTCTTGTCAGGCCTGCAGAACCACTTTCAAGGCGCCGCTGTCACGCGCGTTCTCGAACACCTCGTACGCCTGCTCCATCTCGCCGAGAGCGAACCGGTGCGTGATGAACCGTTCTCCGTCGATCCGGCCGGACGCCACCATCCGCAGCAACGTCGGCGTGGACACGGTGTCCACGAGCCCCGTGGTGATGGTGATGTTGCGGATCCACAGGCTCTCCAGGTGCAGCGTGGCGGGCTTGCCGTGCACACCGACGTTCGCGATGTGGCCGCCTGGCCGCACGAGCTTCGCGCACAGCTCGAACGTGTCCGGCACTCCGACCGCCTCGATCGCGACGTCGGCGCCCAGGCCGCCGGTGAGCTCCTTGACGATCCGCTCGGCCTCCTCGGCGCTCGACGCGGTGATGTCGGCGCCGAACTGCTTGGCCGCGTCGAGCCGTGACGGCGCGAGGTCGACGGCGACGATGTGGCTGGGGCTGTAGAGCTGTGCCGTCTGGATCGCGGCCAGCCCGATCGGCCCGGCACCGACGATCACGACGGTGTCCGCGGGCTTCACGGTCCCGTTGAGCACACCGACCTCGTAGGCGGTGGGCAGGATGTCCGCGAGCACCACCGCAGCGGTGTCACTGACGTCGGCGGGCAGGAGATGCGTCGAGGTGTCGGCGAACGGCACCCGGACGTACTCGGCCTGCACACCGTCGACCAGATGGCCGAGGATCCAGCCACCCCCGCCGAGGCACTGCCCGTAGCTGCCGGTGCGGCAGTACTGGCAGCGTCCGCACGTGGAGATGCAGGAGATCAGCACCCGGTCGCCCGGCTTGAGTCCCGTGACCGACGCCCCGACCTGCTCGACCACGCCGACGGCCTCGTGACCGAGGATCCTGCCCGGCTCGACCTCGGGCACGTCCCCCTTGAGGATGTGCAGGTCGGTGCCGCAGATGGTGACCGCGGTGACGCGCACGACCGCGTCGGTCGGGTCCTTGATCCCGGGCTTCGGCACGTCCTTCCACTCGCGCTTGCCAGGGCCTCCGTAGACCAGCGCCTTCATCTGTTCCTCCTCGTGAGTCGGCTTTCTTTCCAGGCTTCTCGTGCGGCGGGGCGGTGCGCAGAGACAGGGGTCCCGCGCGGGTGGGGACCTTGTGCCCGGCGCCGACGAGACGTGAGCAGGTGGGACGACAGCGCGCCTCGGCGCAGGCTGCTCACAGCGAAGGAGTCCACATCGGAGTGAGGAGATCGCCGTGAGCACAGACGTAGCGGGGCCGGAGGCCGCCACGCGGCCCGGTCCGGGCAGCCGGCCACGCCCGTCCAGATTCGGTCTGCCGACCGCGACCGCGCTGGTGGTCGGTTCGGTGATCGGAACCGGCGTGTTCGGCCTGCCGACCGCACTCGCGGCGTTCGGCCCGATCAGTCTCGTGGCGTTCGTCCTCGTGTCGATCGGCGCGCTGGCACTCGCACTGACCTTTGGCGCGCTGGCCAAGCGCATCAGCGGCTCCGGCGGCCCGTACGTGTATGCCAGGGAGGCGTTCGGCGAGTTCGCGGGATTCCTCAACGCCTGGTGTTACTGGATCACGGCGTGGGCGGGCAACGCGGCCATCGTCGTGGCGCTGGTCGGCTACGTCGAGGTCTTCGTCAACACCGAGCACCAGGTGGGCTGGTCCATCGTGATCGCGTTGGCGGGCCTGTGGATTCCGGCTCTGGTCAACCTGTCCGGACTGCGGAGCATGGCCGTCACGCAGATCGTCTTCACGGTGCTGAAGATCGTGCCGTTGCTCTTCATGGCCACGGTCGGCCTGCTTTTCGTGAAGTCGGCGAACTTCGGGCCGTTCAACGCGAGCGGTACCTCGATCGGCGGCGCCATCTCGGCCGCGGCGGCGATCGCGCTGTTCAGCTTCATCGGGATCGAGACCGCGTCGGTGGCGGCCGGCCGCGTGCGCGATCCCGAGCGCAACGTCGGGCGGGCCACGGTGTACGGCACGATCGGTTGCGCGGTCGTCTACGTCCTCGGCACCTTCACCGTCTTCGGCACCGTGCCGAACGCGGCGCTGCGCGAGACCTCGGCGCCGTTCACCGACGCCGCCAATGCCATCTTCGGCGGCCAGTGGGCCGGTCAGACCGTGGCGATCGCCGCTGTGGTGTCCGGCATCGGCTGCCTGGTCGGTTGGACCCTGATCATCGGCGAGATGCCGATGGCCGCGGCGAAGGACAACCTGTTCCCGAAGGCGTTCCTGCGGACCCGGGGCGACATCCCGAGCTTCGGCATCATCAGTTCCACGGTGCTCGCCTCGGCGCTGGTGGTCGTCAGCTACACCAACTTCGAGCAGGTCTTCACCACCCTCGTGCTGCTGTCGGTGTTCACCGCCGTCGTGCCGTACCTGTTCAGCGCCGCCGCGCAGCTGTACTGGCTGCTGGTCCGAGGCCGCCGGGCCGAGTGGCCACACCTCGTGCGCGACTGCACCGTTTCGGTCCTGGCTCTCGCCTTCGCCTTCTGGGCGCTGGCCGGAAGCGGCTACCAGGCCGTCTACTACGGCGTCGTCTGTCTGCTGCTGGGCGTGCCGCTCTACATCTGGCTGAAGGTCGGTCGCCGCGAGTACGGCGAGGCCGGGTCATGACCCTCGGCGTCGGATCGGAGGTCGGTGCGCTGCGTCAGGTGATCGTGCACCGGCCGGGACTCGAACTGAGCAGGCTCACCCCGCGCAACTGCGACGAGCTGTTGTTCGACGACGTGCTCTGGGCGTCGAAGGCCCAGGAAGAACACGACGCGTTCGCCGCGGTGCTGCGCGATCGAGGGATCGTCGTGCACCACACCGGCACCCTGCTCGCCGAGACCCTGGAGCTGCCCGAGGCGCGGGCGTTCGTGCTCGACCGCGTCTGCACCCCTGAACTGCTCGGACCGACGTTGATCGGCCCGGTGCGCGAGTTCGCGGAGAAGGTCGACGCCCCGATGCTCGCCGAGCTCCTGGTCGGCGGAGTGACTCGCGCCGACCTGTCCCCGCTCGGCGTGCCCAGCCTGCGCTGGAACAGCCTCGGCCTGGACGACTTCGTCCTGCCGCCGCTGCCGAACACCCTGTTTCCGCGCGACAGTTCAGCGTGGATCTACGGCGGTGTCACCATCAACCCGATGGCCAAAGCCGCTCGCCGTCGCGAGTCCCTGCACTGCCAGGCGATCTACCGCTATCACCCGCTGTTCGCCGATGCGATGTTCCCGATCTACTACGGCGCGGACGACGCGAACCACCAGCCCGCAACGCTGGAAGGTGGCGACATCCTCGTTCTCGGACGCGGCACCGTGCTGATCGGGATGGGGGAGCGGACCACTTCGATGGGAGTGGAAATCCTTGCGCGCGAACTGTTCCGCACCGGCCAGGCGAGTTCCGTGATCGCCGTGCAACTGCCCCGTTCCCACGCCCTCATGCACCTCGACACGGTCATGACCATGCTCGACCTGGAGACCTTCGTCCGGTACCCCGGCCTTGACCCCGAGACGCTCAGGACCTGGGTGATCACACCTGCCGACGCGGAGGAGGTGATCGAGCGCAGCTCGGCCGGCCTGCGTGTGGAGGAGCGGTCCTCGGTGTTCGAGACGATCGCCGACATGCTCGGAGCCGACGGCCTGCGCGTGCTGTGCGCGGACGAGGACGCCCGCGCCGCCGAACGCGAACAGTGGGACGACGCCAACAACTTCCTCGCGCTCGCACCCGGCGTCGTCGTCGGCTACGAGCGCAACACCGTCACCAACACCATGCTCGCCGACCACGGCATCGAGGTCATCTCCATCCCCGGCAACGAACTCGGCCGCGGCAGGGGCGGCGCCCGCTGCATGACCTGCCCGATCCAGCGCGACGGCATCTGAAAGGACCACCGCAATGCGCCACCCCGGCTCTCTGCTCAAGGAACTCGACCTCACCAAGGAGAAGTTCCTCGACCTCGTCTCCCAGGCGCGCGGGCTGAAGCGCGCCAAGTCATCCCACACCGAACACCCGCTGCTGAAGGGCAAGAACATCGCCCTGGTCTTCGAGAAGAGCTCGACCCGAACCCGCTGCGCCTTCGAGGTCGCCGCCCACGACCAGGGCGCCCACGTCACCTACCTCGACCCGACCGGCTCCCACATGGGCCGCGAGGAGTCCATTCCGGACACCGCCAGGGTCCTCGGCCGCATGTTCGACGCCATCGAGTTCCGCGGCTTCGCCCAGGACACCGTCGAGACGCTCGCCGAGCACGCCGGAGTGCCCGTGTGGAACGGCCTCACCGACTCCTGGCACCCCACCCAGATGCTCGCCGACATCCTCACCATGACCGAGAACTTCGACGGCGAGATCGAGGACATCAAGTTCGCCTTCGTCGGCGACGGCCACAACAACGTCGCTCGCTCGCTGCTCGTCACCGGCGCCCTGCTCGGCATGGACGTCCGCATCGCCGCGCCCGCCGAGCTGCAGCCACCCGCCGACGTGATCGCCAAGGCCCACGAGCTGGCCGCGGAAAGCGGCGCCCACGTGCTCGTCACCGACGACCCCGAACAGGCCGTCGCCGGCGCCGACTTCATCTACACCGACGTCTGGGTCAGCATGGGCGACCCGCAGGACGCCTGGGACACCCGCGTGCCCCTGCTCACGCCCTACCGCGTCACCGCCGAGCTCATGAAGGCCACAGGCAAGCCCGGCACGAAGTTCCTGCACTGCCTGCCGTCCATCCACGACCGCACCACGACCGTCGGCCGCCGCGTCCACGACCAGTACGGCCTGGAGGGCGCCGAGGTCACCGACGAGGTCTTCTCCTCCCCGAACTCGGTCGTCTTCGACCAGGCCGAGAACCGCCTCCACACCATCAAGGCGGTCCTCGTCGCCGGACTGGCCTCCTGATGCGCATCGTCGTAGCCCTCGGCGGCAACGCCCTGCTGACTCGCGGCGAGAAGCCGGACGCGACGGTGCAACTGCACCACGTCGAAGCAGCGGCGCGGGCACTCGCGCCGCTGGCCGCGGACCACGAACTCGTCGTGTGCCACGGCAACGGCCCGCAGATCGGCCTGCTCGCGCTCGAAAGCGAAGCCGACCCCTGCCTGACCCGCCCCTACCCGCTCGACACGCTCGGCGCCGAAACCCAGGGCATGATCGGCTACTGGCTGGCCCAGGCACTGCGCAACGCCGGCGTCCGCAAGCCGATCCTCGCCGTCGTCACACAAACCGTCGTCGACGCCGCCGATCCGGCGTTCGCCACGCCGACGAAGTTCATCGGCCCGATCTACGACCGCGCCCGAGCCGTCAGGCTGGCTCAGCAGAACAACTGGTCCATCGCGGAGGACGGCCCGCACTGGCGTCGTGTCGTCCCGTCGCCCGAACCGGTCCGCCTCGTGGAACAAGAGTCGATCGAGCAGTTGGTGAGCGGCGGAACGATCGTGGTCTGCGCCGGAGGGGGAGGAGCGCCGGTTGTCGACGATGGGCAGCTACGTGGCGTCGAGGCGGTCGTCGACAAGGACCTCACCTCGGCAGAGCTCGCGGTCGCGCTGAAGGCAGACCGTCTGCTTCTGCTGACGGACGTGTCCGCCGTGATGTCGGACTTCGGTCTGCCGAGCGAGGAACCGCTGCACGACCTCGCCCTGGAGGAGCTGGAACAGCTGAGCTTCCCGGCCGGTTCGATGGGGCCGAAGATCGAGGCGTGCCGGCGGTTCGTCCAGGCAACAGGTGCGGCCGCGGCGATCGGTGCGCTGATCGACGCCGAGGCGATCCTGTCGGGCACGGCCGGCACCACGATCTGCTCGATGCCGCTCAAGGCGCAGTTGCATGACCCTCAGCCCGCTGGACCAACTTGCACGTAGCGGTCGTCCCCAGGGGTGTCGCACCAGATCAGCGAATCGATCGTGACCCTGAGGAACATCCATGCACTCCAGCAATGCCGATCAGGCTTCCCCGTGCGAGATGCGCCCGCGTGATCGGCCGGGGGCACTGGCTTCTGCGCCGGACTCCCTCTCAGTGGTTGCCGGCGAGTTCGCCGCTCAGGGTGCCGTGCATGGTCGCGCTCGGGGTGTTGAGGCCGATGATCTCGACGGTCTTGCCGCGGGCGGCGTACTTCGTGGTGATGGCGTCGAGCGCGGCGACGGAGGAGGCGTCCCAGATGTGGGCGGCGCCGAGGTCGATCACCACGCGCTGCGGGTCGTCGGCGTAGTCGAACTGGTAGACGAGGTCGTTGCTGGAGGCGAAGAACAGCTCGCCGGTGACGGTGTAGGTGGCCTGCTCGCCGTCGGGGTCGGGCACTGGGCTGACCGTGACGAGATGGGCGACGCGGCGGGCGAAGATGACCATCGCGGTGATGGTGCCGACGACGACGCCGATCGCGAGGTTGTCGGTGGCGACGACGACGGCCACGGTGATGACCATGACGCTGATCTCGCCGGCGGGCATGCGCCTGAGCGTGGCCGGAGCGACGGAGTGCCAGTCGAACGTGCCGAAGGCGACCAGCACCATCACCGCGACCAGGGCGGCCATCGGGATGTCGGACACGACCGGGCCGAACACGATGCACAGGATCATCAGGAACGTGCCGGCGAGGAACGTCGAGAGTCGCGTGCGGGCGCCGGAGGTCTTCACGTTGATCATCGTCTGACCGATCATGGCGCAGCCGCCCATGCCGCCGAAGAAGCCGGTGACGACGTTGGCGATGCCCTGACCGATCGACTCGCGGGTCTTGTTCGAGTGGGTGTCGGTGATGTCGTCGACCAGCTTGGCCGTCATCAGCGACTCCATCAGTCCCACCAGCGCGAACGCGATCGCGTACGGCAGGATCAGCGTCAGGGTCGCCCAGGTGAACGGCACGTCCGGGATTCCCGGCACCGGCAACGAGGACGGCAGCCTGCCTTCGTCACCCACGGTCGGCACGGCGATGCCGGCACCGATGGTGAGCGCGGTCAGCGCGATGATCGACACCAGGGGAGCGGGCACGATCCTGGTCAGCTTCGGGAACAGCACCATGATCAGCAGTCCGCCCGCGAACAGCGGGTAGACCGCCCATGGCACGTCGATCAGCTGCGGCACCTGAGCGAGGAAGATCAGGATCGCCAGCGCGTTGACGAAGCCGACCATGACGCTGCGCGGTACGAACCGCATCAGCTTCGCCACGCCCAGGGAGCCGAGCGCGATCTGGATCAGCCCACCGAGGATCACGGTGGCGATCAGGTAGCCGAACCCGTGCTCCCGCGTCAGTGGAGCCACGACCAGGGCGATCGCGCCGGTCGCGGCCGAGATCATCGCAGGCCGGCCGCCGACGACGGAGATCACCACCGCCATCGTGAACGACGCGAACAAGCCGACACCGGGATCGACGCCGGCGATGATCGAGAACGAGATCGCCTCGGGGATCAGCGCGAGCGCGACCACCAGCCCGGCGAGGACCTCGGTGCGCAGAACCTTCGGCGACAGCCAGGAAGGGCGAGCCGGTCGCGGCAGCGTGAACGTGGACTTCGAGGACATGGTCAGCGATGAGCCTGTCGTGCTCAGGCCCTGCATCACAGGGCACAGGGGCGGATTGGTGAGGAACGGAAGACCGGACGACGAGCAGGCTCACGCCGCGCACGAAGTCGGGGCGCCGACCTAGGGCGGAGGTGCGGGAAGCCGGTGACGCGGGTAAGACACGCGGCGGCTCCTGGCTGAGCTGGCGGGGGAGAGATGGCGCTGGTCAGCGGCCTGTCTGGACCGTGGTCGACGTTGACCGGACCGCTCTGCGCCGACCTGACTCTACCGTTACGCGAGAGCGGAGATCCCAGGTTCACCTGCGTGTGAGTGGTGACACCACCTCAACGACTGAAATGGACAACGCGGTGCCGGCGAGCCCTGCGGTCGACGTCGCCTCCGGATCGGGCGTCAGCGGTTCGTAACATCCGTGCGGCCGATCATGCGGAAGGATCGGCTCATGTCCGAAATGCGTGTTCTGGCAGGGGCGCTCGTCCTGGTCGCGATGGTGGCCGCCTGCGGTGGTCCCACAGGTGCTCCCGAACCGGCGCAGACAACGCCGACCACCTCCGCGACCGGCGCCCCCACACCGGCGACCGGGGCGGCGTCCGTGCCCGAGCAACTGAACTTCACCGCCAAGACCGTGGACGGCAAGGACATCTCCGGTGCGGACCTCGCCGGCAAGCCCGTCGTGCTGTGGTTCTGGGCGCCGTGGTGCCCGAAGTGTCAGCGCGAGGCGCCCGGTATGGCCGCGGCGGCGAGGGACCTGGGCGGGAAGGTGACGTTCCTCGGGGTCGCGGCACTGGACCAGGTCCCGGCGATGCAGCAGTTCGTGCAGCGCTTCGGCCTCCAGTCGTTCCAGCACGTCGCGGACGTCGACAGCGCGGTGTGGAAGCGGTTCGGCGTCACCGCGCAGCCTGCCTACGCGTTCATCGACGCCTCCGGTCAGGTGGAGGTCGTGACCAGCCAGCTGTCCGAGGACGACCTGCGGCAGCGGCTGGGCCGGCTGGCGTGACGCAGACGCTGCTCGTGGCCGTGGTGGCCGGCATGGTCGCCACGGTCAACCCGTGCGGGTTCGCGATGCTGCCCGCTTACCTCGCGCTGGTCGTGACGGGCGCGAGTGAGCAGTCGCGGGCACGGCTGCTCACTCGCGCGGTCGTGTCGAGTCTCATGATGACGCTCGGCTTCGTCGTCGTGTTCGGCGTGTTCGGCGTGGCGTTCTCGTTGCTCGCGTCGTCGGTGCAGCGATATCTGCCCTTCGTGACCGTCCTCATCGGACTCGCGCTGGTCGTGGTGGGTGTCCTGCTGCTGATGGGCCGAGAGATCAGCCTGCTGGTGCCGAAACCGGCCAGGGGAGCGCCCAACCGGCACGTCGGGTCGATGTTCGGCTATGGCGTCGCATATGCGATCGCGTCGTTGTCGTGCACGATCGGTCCGTTCCTGGCGGTGGCGGGGTCGACGCTGCGCGGTGGTGACCTGCTGGAGGGCGTTTCGGCGTTCCTCGCCTACGCGGCGGGCATGGGTCTGGTGGTGACGGTGCTCGCCATCGGCACCGCGCTGGCCAGTGACGTGATGACTCGCCGGGCGCGGTCGTTGCTGCCGCACGCGGCCCGGCTGGGCGGAGTGCTGCTCGTACTCGTCGGCCTGTACGTCGCGTACTACGGCGTCTACGAGCTGCGCCTGTTCCTGGGCGGGGCTGATCCGTCCGATCCGCTGGTCGACGGCGCCGGACGACTTCAAGGAATGCTCGTGCAGTGGCTCACCGCGATCGGCCCCGTGCCCTTCCTCGTCGTGCTCGTCGCATTGGCGGCAGGAGGAGCGTTGTGGGCCCGCAGGCGAGGTAAGCGGGCGGACGGCTCCGATCGCGGGCCGGCGGGTGCCGGACGGCGGAACCACTGATGCGCGCGGCAACTTGTGGAGGCATGCTGGGCACATGGCCGTCGATCCCCGTGGTGTGGACTTGAAGCGACTGCTCGCCGAGGACTCGGGCGAGCCGCTGGTGATGCTGAACCTGTTGCGATTCGCGGAGGGCGGCGCCGAGTCCTATCGCGAATACGCGCGTCGTCTGAGCGAGACGTTCCTACCCCGCTACGGCGGTGAAGTCCTGTACGCCGGGACCGGCTCCACGGTGCTGGTGGCAGAGGACGGGCAGAGTTGGGACGCCGTGATCATCGTGCGGTATCCGGACCGGACCGCGTTCAGCCGCATGGTCGCCGACCCCGAGTACCAGGAGGTGACGCGGCTGCGGACGGCGGCGTTGGCCGAGGCCGTGCTCCAGGCCACCACGCCGTGGAGTTGATTGGTGCCTGGAGTCACCGTTCGCGGATTTCCTGTTTTCCCTGCGATGTGTCACGTCGCCATCGCTTGAGGCAAAGATTGACTTGGCGCGCGGACGACAGACCGGCGGGCCACCCCGCCAGCGACGGTGCCGCGTGGCCGAGTGTCCAGGCCGTGAGCCTCTCGGGTCCGAGCAGACGTCTGGGGCAAGAACCACCGTGGGCAGCGGCGGCACGTGGTGCACACCCACGCTGATCGCTCGAGTGATCGACCGCCACAGCGACGCCGCGGAGCTCCCAGCGTCTCGTGCGGCAAGTCTCTCTTCGCTCGCCCCGGATCGGAGATCGTGACCGTGCCGCAGCCAGTGTCCGACGCCGATGCAAAGGTTGCACTGTGCAAAGATTGTGGTTGACTTGGGCAGGTGCCCAGTCGAGGGTGCTCCTGATCGGGGGTGGCGGCAGTGCGAGCGTTGATCGTCGGGGCGGGGATCGCGGGCCTGACCACCGCGTGGTGGCTGGAACGCATCGGGTGGGAGGTAGAGGTCGTGGAGCGGGCGCCGGAGTTCCGCGCCGGCGGTTACATGATCGACTTCTTCGGTCCGGGTCACGAAGTGGCGGAACGCATGGGGATGCAGCCGGAGCTGGAGCGCCATCGCGCCCGTATCGAGAGCATCACCTCCGTGGACGAGCGGGGACGACGGAGAAGCGAGCTCGGCGCCGCGACGTACGCGGGTGTGGCCGGCGGCATGATCAGCTTGTTGCGCGGTGATCTGGCCAGCGTGTTGCGCGATGGCGTCGGCGCCCCGATCCGGTTCGGCATGACGGTGGAGGCCGTCGAGCGGATGGACTGTCGAATCCGTGTGCTGCTGACCAACGGCACAGTCGAAGAGGTGGATCTCCTCGTCGGTGCAGACGGTGTCCACTCACGGGTGCGGGAGCTGATGTTCGGACCGGAAGAGCAGTTCGTCCGCTACCTCGGCTACCACGTCGCGGCGTTCTCCGGACACGACGGCGAACTGAGCAGGAGCATCGGCGAGCGGTACCAGATGCTCACGATGCCGAACCGCATGATCGGCAGCTACGCGGTGGGTGAGGGAGGGTTCGCCTCGTTCTTCCTCTATCGCGACGAGGATCGGAGGTTGCCGGACGATCCGGCGACAGCACTGCGCAGCCGGTTCGGCGACCTCGGTGGGGTGGTGCCGAAACTGCTGAGCGCGTTGTCCGGCGACGTCTACTTCGACCAGGCGGCACAGGTCGAGATGGACAGGTGGCATCGAGATCGGGTCGTGCTGGTCGGGGACGCCTGCGGCGCGGTCTCGTTGTTCGCCGGTCATGGCGCGTCGCTCGCGATGACGGGGGTTCACGTGCTGGCGGAAGAACTGGCGGGTGGCGACGTCTCCGAGGCGCTTGTGCGGTACCAGGAACGGATGAGGCCACCGGTGATCCGCACGCAGGAGTTCGGCCGGCGGTTCACCGAGTGGATGGCGCCCTCGTCGAGGTGGCGCATTCTGCTGCGCGACTGGATGTTCCGGCTCGCGGGCCTTCCGTTCGTCCGCACCCGGATCCTCGCCTCCGTGCTGCCGCCCACCGGCAACGTGCTCGATCGTCCGCAACCCGGCCGCGCGCCGTTCTGAGCTGCTGGAACCGATCCGCGGCGGACGTTGCGAACTCCCTACGATGCCGGAGATCGGTCGGGATCGCGCTTGCCTGGAGCAAAGATTGCCGTGTGCGTGAACAACAACGCCGGCGATCGGAAGCCAGAACAGGAACCTTCACGTTCCTCGCGGGCGTGTGGCTGATCGCCGCTCCGCCGCTTCTCGATTTCCAGGCCTCACAACATCTCTTCCGGCCGTACTGGCTTCCGCTGGGGCTGGCCGTGTTGGTCATGCTGGCGGGAATGCTGCGCGCCTTGGCGCCACTGGACGTTCCTGGGCTGCGCACGGTGAACATCGGCCTCGCCGGGACGCTCGTCGTGACGGCGTTCCTGGCGAGTACCGATGTCAGTCAGGTGGTGCAGATCAACCAGGTGGTGGTCGGGGCCGCGGTCGCGCTGGTGTCGTTGGCGGCGGCCATCGATGCCGGGAGGTGGCTGGGCTGAGTCCGGTCAGATCCAGCCGAGGTCGGCGGCGGTCACCGCGGGCTCGCCGCCTGCTTTCGTGAACGCGGTGAGCGCCTCGACGAGGCCCCGCCGTTCTTCCTCAGGCATCTTCGCGACGATCTTCCCGATCGCCGCACGGCGCCGCCGTGTCACACCGCGCACGACCCGGCGCCCTTCGCCGGTCAGTTCGGTGACGACCTCCCGGCGGGTCGCCGGGTTGGGTTGACGTGCGATCATCCCGGTCGCGACGAGGCGGTCGACCATGCGGGTCACGGTGGACGGGTTGACGTCGAGCAGTTCGGCCAGCGAACTGAGCTTCATCGCACCTCTGCTGTCCAGGACGACGAGCATCCGGAACTGCGGCAGGGTGAGGGTCTCCTCGAAGGACGCGAGCGAGCGCGCGGACACGGCTACCAGCAGACGCGAGGCGGTGAGCACGGCGTCGGTGAGCGCGTCGACGTCGTTCGCGCCGACCTTGGACCGGGTCATGCACCTGTTGTACCGCAAGCGCGGTGCTGTGATCACATGGCTGGTTGGTGTACTGCCTGTTTTGTATGACATTCGGCAGCTACAACCGATTCGAGGGCGTCGAGCGCGGACTCGACCCAGGTGTCGACCGTGCTCCGCGACGCTCCGGGAGGGCCGGTCAGCCGCACACTCACCGCGCTGCGTCCCGCGGTGAGACGGAGGACCTGGAGGGTGCCGTTGCAACTGGTCGTGGTCTCGCTGCCCCAGCTGATGCGCAGCCGGTCCCAGTCGATGGCGACCTGCCTCTCGACGTCGACGTCGGCGTGCGGACCGGGCAGCCACAGGCGGATGAGGTTGGGGCCGGACAGCTCGACCTCGATGGAGTCGGGAAGCCAGGCGGTCATGTTGTCGAGATCGGAGAGGACGTCGAAAACGGCCTCCGCGTCGGCGGGCATGGAACGGCTTCGGCTCAAAACGGCGTCCTTCCGGCGGATTCCGTCCATCCTTGCCCAGTTCCCGGACGCCGCTCCTGACGAGTGCCTAACGATCGCCCGTCGTGCCAGGGGAGGGTTTGAGAGCTGTCGGTGCAACAGGCGTGCTCGACGTGGTAGTGGTGGGCGGCGGTGTCGAATGACGTCGTTGCGTCACCACCGGCGTCGGTGCCTCGCTGTGCGTGGTCGGAGTGCCCAGTGGCTCCGGCGCATCCTGTGTGGACACTCCACATGCGCTGACCAGGAAGCACGCGGCGGCGGCCAGACCGATCCTCATGCGAGAGCCTCCGGAAGTTCCACGACGAATCGCGCTCCGCCGCCAGGCCGGTCCTCGACCCAGACCCTGCCGTGGTGGCGGCGGACGTGTTCGGCGACGAGCGCCAGGCCGAGCCCGCTGCCGGAGTCGGCGCCGCGGCTACCCGCTCTGCTGCCACGGGTGAAGCGTTCGAACACCTGAGTCCTCATGTCGCCGGCCACACCTGGTCCCGCGTCATCGACCTCGAGCCGGATGGTGTCGTCCCGGTGGAGCACGGCCAGCCGGACCGCGCCTCCCGCGTGCTGCTCGGCGTTCTCGATCAGATTGCCGATGACGCGGTCGAGCCGGCGCCGGTCGCCGAGCACCAGTGGCGGCGGAGACTCGACGACGATCTCGACGTCCTCGCCCAGCCGCAGACCCGCGGCGCCGTGCACGAGGCCGCCGACGTCCAACGGCTCGAAGTCCTCCTTGTCACCGTCCTGGTCGGCCCGGCTGATCTCCATCAGATCGACCACCATGCGGGCGAACCTGTCCACTTCGGAGGTGAGCAGGCCCAGCGCCTTTCCCGCGGTGCCGGGCAGTTCGGCCTGCCGTCGCCGGAGCACCGCCGCGGCGTTGACCATCGTGGTGAGGGGCGAGCGGAGTTCGTGGCTGACGTCGCCCGCGAACCTGGCATCGCGCAGCACGCGTTGTTCCAGTGCGGCGGCGGTCGTGTTGAACGTGCTCGCCAGTGGCCCGAGGTCCGGGTCGGGCTGATCCGGCAGCCGTGCCTTCAGATCACCGCCGGCGATGCGTGACGCGGCGGCGGTCAGCTCGGTCAACGGTCTCAACGCGCGTCTGCTGGCCCATGAGCCGAGACCCACGCCGATCATGCCGCTGAGAACGGTTCCGGCGATCAGCAGACCGCTGAGGAAGCGGAACGTGCGGTCGAGCTGGACGAGCTGGAAGAGTTCGACGTAGACGCCCTGCCCGTCGGCCAGCGACTGGGCCACCGCGATGACCGGGATGCCGTCGGCGCGCAGGCGTTGTCTGGCGGGAGTGCCGTCGCGGGCCATCACGATCAGCGCGGAGGGCACCACGGCGGGGTCGACCTGCCGTCCGCTCGTCAGCACCTCGTCCCCGCGGAAGAGCATGATCGTCGAGTCTGGGTTGGTGGTGAGGCCGGTCAGCAGCTCGGTCAGTCCGTCGGAGTTGGTGCGGACGGCCTGCTCGACCAGGCGCAGGTTGACCTCCGCCTGGCGGGTCGTGGCCTGGACGCGCTGCCGGAGCATGTAGTCCGACGCGAGGTTCCACGTCGCGATGGCCAGCAGGCTGGTGACGAGCACGGAGCCGAGACCGAGCGCGGCGGCCACCCGCCAGCGCAGGGAGAGGCGGCGCACCATCACCTGGGCGGGCCGATCTTGTATCCGGAACCGCGCACCGTGAGCACGAACACGGGGTCCTCGGCGTTGTGCTCGACCTTGGTGCGAAGTCTGCGGATGTGCACGTCGAGCAGCCGGGTGTCACCGTAGTAGTCGTAGCCCCACACCCGTTGCAAGAGCTGCTCTCTGGTGACGATGCGTCCACCCGCCGCGGCCAGCTCGGCGAGCAGGCGGAACTCGGTGCGCGTCAGCCGGATCTCTTCGCCACCGCGGTGAACGACACCTTCGTCCGGCCAGATCTCCAGGTCCTCGACGCGGTAGGAGAGGTTCTCCCTGGGACCACCCCGGCGCCTCAGCAGCGCTCGGATGCGTGCGGCCAGCTCGCTCGCCACCAAGGGCTTGGTCACGTAGTCGTCCGCGCCCGCCTCCAGCCCGGCGATGACGTCGGGTGTGTCGGTGCGCGCCGTCACGATGATGATCGGCAGGTCACCCTGGGCCCGCAGCTTCCTGCAGACCTGCAGACCGTCCACTCCGGGCAGCATGAGGTCGAGCAGCACGACGTCGAACGAGTCGGTGTCGAGGCGGCTCAACGCGTCCTCACCGGACACGGCCTCGTCCACGGCGAAGCCCTCGTCCGTGAGGGCCAGGCCGAGTGCCTGACGGATGCGCTCGTCGTCGTCCACGAGCAGCACGGAGAAATCCATGTCCCGCTTTTCTTCGTAGGTTTCTGGTGCTGCTTCTATCACGTTGCCATGGTGACCGCATCGCGGTGGAGATGTACGCCTTCGGAAGGAGTTCGTAAGGTTGCACAATGCACGCTTCAGGCATGCTTGTGACCGCGGGTCGAGGCCCGTGGTGGGCGCGTGCCTGCGCGCTTCCGGGGAAGGTCAGACGTCAGTCGGCGAGAGCGGCCGGCGTCTGTCTCTGGACTACGAAAGGCCTTTACCGATCGTGACGGGCATGCCCACCACTGAAGAAGGCACGACGGGGACGATTCTCGTGTGCGACGGGTGCGGGCGATCACGCCGAACCAGCGCGACGGGCTTGTTCGCGTGGGAACTGCTGTGGCTGCAGGCCGATCAGGCCGGCTGGACGGGTTCCGGCAGGCCGTTGGGGCCGCACTACTGCACTGTCTGCGTCGATAACGGCTAGATAACGTTTGCACAATGCAATGATCTGGTGGTCCGATTCGTCCGTATCCCTCCGTATCAGTACACGGTCGCCGTTGCAGGCGGAGGGAGATCCACGGTGCTCATACGTCTCGCCCAGGTGGTGACGGCGGTCGCGATCATCTGTTCGCTCGCGGCCCCGCAGGCATCGGCGCAACCCGACTTCGGGTCGGAGTACACGCAGACCCAGTTCGGTCCGATGGGGCCGGCGGGCAAGGACATGCTCGTGAAGGTGCGCCTGGCCGGGCTGTGGGAAGGTCCCGCGGGGCGTCTGGGACTGGAGAAGTCCGCCAACCCGCTGGTGAAGGAAGCGGGCCGGCATCTGATCAACGGACACGCCGAACTGGACGCCAAGGTCCTCGAGCTCGGGCGAACGCTGAACGTCCCGCTGCCCAGCGAGGCCAACGCCGACCAGCAGGGCTGGATCGCCGAGATGACCACTGCCCCGGCGGGAAGCGCCGAGTTCGACCGCGTGTTCGCCAACCGCCTCCGTGCGGCGCACGGAGGTGTCTACAAGTTCCTGGCGGTAGTGCGCACCGGTACCCGCAACACGCTCATCAGGGACTTCGCGAAGCGCTGCATGGAAGTCGTGCTCGACCACATCCAGGTCCTCGAAGCGACCGGCATGGTGGATTTCAACGACACGAAAGCCATTCCACTCGCCGCGCTCGCCGCGGCGCCGGCCAGCCCCGCACCCGTCCCCATCGTGCCCCAGGCCGTGCCGACCGTGCCCAGGACGCAGAACATCGCTCAGAACAACGGCAGCGACGGCAGCGACGGCAGCGACGGCTCCGACGCGATCCTCGGCGTGCTCGTCATGGTCGCGGTCGTGGGTGGAATCTATCTGTGGACGGGTGGGCGCCCGCGCCGCTCTCGCTCGTCCCGGGAATGACATCGCATCGAAAGGCCCTCGCAAGGTTGCACAGTGCGGGTTTCCACCAGAATGGTGCGGCGGACGCGAACCGGTCGGGGCGAGCGTGCGCGCCAACCGCCACGGGGAGATCCGGGTACCGGCCGACAGGATCGGCGGCCGGTACCCGCCCGCGCAAGATGAGGAACTCCAGATGCGCTCACATGCCGTGCTCATCGGCTACAGCGCCCGCGGCCGTGTCGTCTTGAGCAAGCTGTTCGCCGGAGGGCACGCGACGGAGTTCACCGTGGTCGACTCCGACCCCGAACGTGTGGTGCAGGCCGGAGTGGACGGTGTGCATGCCGTGGCAGGTGAAGGCTGGCGCCTGAACGTCCTGTGGTCAGCGGGCGCGCACACATCGGACCACGTTGTCGTCGCGGTGACCGATGATGCCCTGGCCCTTCGCATCACGTCGGTCGTGCGCAGTCTGAACGAGAGCGCCACGATCACGACTCTGGTTCACAGCACGCAACTGCACGAGCTCATCGAGTTCCTCGGCGCTGACCACGTGCTGGTCGCGGACCGGGTCGGCGAGTGGTCGCTCAAGATGGATGATCTGCCGTACGACCAGTTGTCGGAGCTGGAATGGGCCGTGCTGGAGCGTCCGGTGATGCAGGACGAGGTCGGCAGTTCGCCGCTCGAGTGCGGCAGCGGGGTGCTGGCCGTTCTGCGGGACGGGCAGCGGATCTGGGTCGAGGACCCGGAGGTAGGGGAACTGCGTGGCGACGACTTGCTCGTCGTGCTGAGCACCACGCCTTCGGGTGAGTGAGGGAACTCGCCGATGGCTGCAGAGCCGGGCTGCGAAATCCGCAGCCTCAGCTCCTCTTCGTTCCGGCGTCGTTTCTCACCCGGACGGGTTATCTGGCTGCTGCAGCGCCCGCGCCGCTTTCACGGCCACCTGCACGGGGAACACTGCGATGACGGCGGCACCGACCGCGATCACAACCCACGACGAGAACGTGGCGCCGACGGCCAGAAGTGTCAGGCCGGCCACGTAAGTCGTCAGCAGGCCCACGACGAACAGAGAGGTCCCGGACAGCCGCGCGTGCCACGACGGCTTGGTCAACTTGGTGGCGAAGCCGGGGTCCTCTTCCGCCAGGAGTTGTTCTATCGCGTCCAGTTCGCGCTTCTCGTGCTCGGTGAGTCCCACGGCGCCTCCCGATCGTCGAGCCCTCGAATTCTGGTCTGCGCACGCCGGACGTACGGCCGCAACGTGCGTTCCCACCAACATAGAGCCTCTTCCTCGTCGGGGAAGATGTCCAGTGCGTCGCCCAGCAGTTCGGCCCCGCCGATCGCGAGCGAGACGCCGCGCTCGGCGTGCGGTCCGAGGTGCCAAGCGGCGTCACCGATCAGAACGACGCGCTGGTGCACCCATCTATCCGTTCGCACCCGGTGAACCGGTCCGTCCGGCACACCGTCCACATGCGACAGAAGCGACGGGACCAGCCAGCCGAGGTCGGCGAACAGCTCCGGCCACGGGGTGCCCGGCACGTGCCGCCAGGCGAACGAGACGGCCGATCCCGCGTCGCGCAGCGGATGCAGCCGTATGGATCTGTTGCTGAGACTCAGGGAGACCGCGCAGGACGAAGCCACCTCGATCCGGCGGGACACCGTCGACCAGCCCGGCTGGTGGTCCTGAGAACGGGGCAGAATCGCGTTCGTGGCCTCAGCGGCGGCCTCATCGGCACCCACGACGAGGTCGAACCAGTCCGCGTCGCCCCGAGCAAAGGTCGCGGTGACACCACAATCATCCGCTACCAGGGCAGGGAAGTCCTCGCGGCGGCGAGTTGCCGCGCCGCCGATGACATCGTTCAGCACCGCGGCAACATCATCCCGGCCCAGCACGGGATGGCGCGGAGAAGGCTTGGGGCGTACCGCGAGCGGCAGGCCGGCTCCGTCGACCTCGACGAGACCGCAGCGGGGGTGACGTCGTTCCGCGAGCGCGGGCAGCAGGCCGAGTCGTCGCGAGGCGTCGAGGCCGAAGTCGGTGAGGGCGGCTGGAACCGCATCGGGTTCCCGCGGTGTCGGCTGATCCAGCACGACGACTTCCCAGTCACTGCGCAGCAGGCGGTAGGTGATCGCGAGGCCGCTGACACCCGCACCGATGACGAGCGCTCTTCTGGTGGGCATGACTTTCCCTTCGAGCAGGACATTGTCACGCCGACCAGGCTTCCCGGCACACCGCGTCCCAGGATAGGCGGTCGAGCCCGTCCCGGATAGACGCGGGGGCCGGAACAAGGGGTGAGGTCGAACCGGTGCTCAGGCGCCGGAGACCCGCGGGCGCGGCCAGTCGCCGGACCATCGAGCCGGCAGGGGCCCGGTCGTGGCCAGGACGAGGACGCAGGCGGTCACCGCCGGACCGAGGCCCGGGCTGGAGACGCCGGCCAGGCTCATGATCACGACCGAGAACTCGCCGCGTTCGATGAGGGCGGCGCCGTCGCGACGTGCGGCATGCCAGCCGGCTTGCGGGGAAGCCGGTGGCGAGGAAGAACGCGGCGGCGAACGCCGGGACCGATACGAGTTCGGCGAGCGCGACCATGCCGATCTGGTCGCCGGGGGCGTTGGTGAACTCGTGGCGCGGACCGACGCCGGGCAGCAGAACGTCGTTGACGTCCATCAGGCCGCCACGGCAAGCCGAGCCCGCAAAACCTGCTCTGGCCAAACGAGGCCGTGGATGTAGGATCTCCCGCAGGTGTGCCGGGAAGCCTGGTCGGCGTGTGGCAGAACGCCGACTTCGAGGAGCATTCGTGGACACCGCCGTCACCGGCACCGCCATCGGACCGATGGTCATCGCCGCCGTGGACCAGTTCGAGGAACATCCCCTGGTGCGCGACGAGCTCGCGGCCCGGATCCTGCCGCTGTCCGGCCGCCTGGCTGTGAGGGCCGCGCGCTGGCGGCCGATTCGCAACGCTCTGTTCTCCGCGACGGAGAAGAAGATCCCGGGCTTGTGGGCGAGCATGTTGTGCCGCAAGCGGTACATCGATGATCGGCTTGACGCCACGGAGGCGCGCACGGCGGTCGTGCTCGGCGCGGGCTTCGACACCCGCGGCTGCGGACACTGGGACGGCCGGGTGTTCGAGGTCGATCTGCCGGCCACCGTGAAGGCCAAGCACGAGCGGCTGCTGGCGTTGTTCGGGGCGTTGCCTTCGAGCCTGACCCTGGTGCCGGTCGACTTCGAGCAGCAGAGCCTCGAGAAGGCCTTGGAAGAACACGGCTATCGCGATGACGGTCCGGTGTTCTTCGTGTGGGAGGCGGTCACCCAGTACCTGACCGAGGACGCGGTCCGGGCGACCTTCGACTTCCTGTCCCACGCACCGGCCGGGAGCGAACTGGTGTTCACCTTCCTGCGCAAGGACTTCCTCGCTGGTGACGCGATGTTCGGCGCGGAGGGGGGTCACCGCGAGTTCGTGACGAAGCGGCGCATGTGGAAGTTCGGCCTGATGCCGGACGAGGTGGAAGGGTTCCTCGCACCGTACGGGTGGAAGCAGATCGAGCAACTCGGGCCTCAGGAGTTCTCGGCGCGTTACGTACAGCCGTCCGCACGCGTGTTGCCGGTGTCGGAGATCGAACGCACTGTGCGCTGCGTGAAGGTCGGCGCGTGAGTGTCCCGGTGATCGACGCCTGCGGACTCACGAAGCGCTACCGGGAGGTCACCGCGGTCGACGACGTGTCGCTGCGCATCGCCGCCGGTGAGATCTACGCGTTGCTGGGGCTCAACGGTGCCGGCAAGACGACGGCGATCCGAATGCTGCTCGGCATGGTGAAGCCGACCAGCGGCAGCGTGACGGTGCTGGGCACTGCTGTCCGGCCAGGCGTCCACGCGATGTGGTCGCGGGTGGGATACCTGGTGGAGACGCCGTCGGCATATCCGGAGCTCACGGTCGTGGAGAACCTGACCGTGGCGGCGCGCCTGCGTGGCCTGAACGGACGCGGGCCCGTCGACGACGTGATGGGCATGCTCGGGCTGACACCGTACGCGGGCCGGCGTGCCCGCACCCTGTCCCTGGGCAACGCGCAGCGGCTCGGACTGGCGAAGGCACTGCTGCACGAACCAGAGCTGCTGATCCTCGACGAGCCCGCGAACGGTCTGGATCCGGCCGGCGTCGTCGAGGTCCGCGACCTGCTGCTCGAGCTGAACCAGAAGCACGGCGTCACCGTGGTGCTGTCCAGCCACATCCTCACCGAGGTCGCGCGGCTGGCAACCCGCGTCGGTGTGATCGATCAGGGGCGGCTGGTCCGCGAGATAGCGGCCGATCAGCTGGCCGAGCACGTTCAGCAGCGGCTCAGCGTGTCGGTCCGCGACAGCGCGATCGCCGAAGATGCCTTGCTGGCAGCCGGATTTCGCGCCGCGCGAATCGGCGGTGACCACCTGGCGCTCACCGACGCTCGATCGATAGGCGAACCAGAGGCGGTGGTGACCGCGCTCGTGAGGGCCGGTTGCCCGCCGTACCGCGTGGTCGTCGAGCAGGACGACCTGGAGACGTTCTTCCTGCGGGTGGTGCGGTCATGACCGGCGCTCTGGCAACCGAGATCCTCAAGATCCGCCGCTCACACCTGCCGTGGATGACGGCCGTGGCGTTCACGGTGGTCGCACTGGTCGGCGGCCTGTTCATGTTCATCCTGCAGGACCAGGAGCGCGCTCGCTCCCTCGGGCTCATCGGCACCAAGGCGGCGCTGGTCGGCGGCGTAGCGGACTGGCCGACCTACCTCGCGTTCCTGTCCCAGACCACCGCGGTCGGCGGGATGATCGTGTTCGGCCTGGTGTCCATCTGGACGTTCGGCCGCGAGTTCAGCCAGAACACCGCGAAGGACCTGCTGGCGCTGCCCACGCCGCGAGTCGCGATCGTGACGGCGAAGTTCGCTGTGACCACGACGTGGTGCCTGGTGCTGACCGTGCAGCTCTTCCTGCTGGGCCTGGTGATCGGGTCCCTGCTCGGTCTGCCGGGGTGGTCTGCGACCGTGATGTTCACCGGAGGCGTGAGGATCGCGGTGGTCGCCGTGATGACGGTCCTGCTGACGACGCCGGTGACGCTCGCGGCCTGTGTCGGCCGTGGTTACCTGCCCGGGGTCGGCGTGATGATCGTGGCGGTGTTCTGCGCCCAGATCATCGCCGCACTGGGCTACGGCGAGTTCTTCCCGTGGTCGGTGCCCGCGTTGCTGAGCGGCCTGGCCGGGCCCGATCACCCCGTCCCCGGACCGGTCGGCTACGTGGCGGTGGCGCTCGTCGGCGTGACCGGGGCGGCGGCGACCGTGCTGTGGTGGCAGCGGGCTGATCAGGACCGTTGACGTGCGCGGTGGCCAGGATCCGCGGCTGAACAGGCGGGTTTACACGGTTCCAACACCCACGGACCGCGTTCAGGGACTGGGCCACACAAGTGACGCCCCAGAAACACATGCGATGCTCACCAGAGCGCTGATCAGCATGAACGCAAGCGGATGCGTTCCATTCGGCCGACGACGACCGAACAGGACGAGGGACGCCGAGACGGCCGCCGTGCACACCGCGGGAACGACCGCCGAACCCCAGCCGTGCCGGGCCGCCGAGTTCAGCAGGAGCAGGGAACAGGCCGCAGCGGCGAGCGCGGTGCGGTTCCACGCCAACGCCGTGCGTTCAGGCTGCAGACCGGCGTCACGGTTCATCCGACGCTCACCAGTACCGCTGCGAGCAACGCCATCAGCACCACTCCACCGGTGAGGACGACGATCATCCGGCTGCGCGGCAGGGGAGCCCCGATGCGCATCGCCTGCTGGACCCGGCGCCATCGGGGGTAACTGGCCGCCGCGACGAACGAGGCCAGCGCGATGCATCCCAGGGCAAGACCGGTCGTGGCACCGGGTATCGCGAAGGGAGGAACGAACTGCCGAACCGCCACGCCCGCGGCGAGCAGGCCCAGCGCGGTGCGAATCCACGCGAGGAACGTGCGCTCGTTGGCCAGCGTGAACCTGTAGTCCGGTTCCTGCTCGGGTGGTTGCGTCGTCATTGAACCTCCTCGTGCGAAAGGCTACTTCGTCGTCGGCCGGACAGCGGTACCGCGCGTCCACCCGACTGACTGTCGCTTCAGGACGTTTGCGAGAGTGTGGTGATCCGCCGATTCCTGTTCGACTCCATCGGTGTCATCCGTCCAACGGTCCCGGCCGGGTTGGCAGGGATCGCCGTGATCTTCGCGGCAGGTCTGACTCTCCTGATCCGCAGCGATGGCTGATCCGGGGCTCCGGCGCATCGAAAGGACCTCGTAAGGTTGCACAGTGCGGGTTTCCGGCACACTACGAACGCGGACGCGAACCGGTCGTGGTGAGCGTCCGCGCCAGACCGCTCCGGGGAGAACGGGTACCTGCTGGAGATCATCGGCAGGTACCCGTTCGGTGCGGACGGAGCCAGAGGGAGTCGTGTTCCGAGCCCGGGAACGGCATCGGGGGCGGTGGCCGCGATGGGGGTGTTGGTGAGTTCGCGAACCGTGCTCGTCGGTTACAACGTCCGGGGCCGAGTCGTCGTCGCGGCACTGCGCGAGAGCGGCCACGCGAAGGGCTTCACGGTGGTCGACTCCGATCCCGTGCGGGCGGAGCAGGCCGTGTTGGAGGGTGTGCCGGCGGTGGTCGGACCCTGTTGGCGCTTGCGCACCTTGTGGTTGGCCGGCGTGGACACCGCCGGTCATGTCGTCGTCGCGGTTCCGGACGACGAGATGGTAGTGCGGATCACCTCCGCTGTGCGTTCGCTCAACGCGACAGCAACGATCATCACCGTCGTTCGCAGCGCTGAAGCCCGCGGGCTGGTCGAACACGCGGGCGCCGATCACGTCGTGGACATCCGTCAGGTCAACGAGTGGATTCCTGGCGCAGCACCACCGCAGGACGTCGGTGGCGAGAAGCCTGAGCTCGAGTGGACCGTGACCGAGCGCGCGGTGACGCGGGACGAGGTCGATCGCCCGCCACTCGCCTGCGGGCACCAGGTGCTCGCCGTGCTGCGGCACGGGCAGCGGATCTGGGTCGATGATCCGGCGGTGGCGGTGTTGCGCGGTGACGACAGGTTGCTCGTGGTGAGCAGCAGGCCTGCCCACATCTGAGGCCGGCTCAACATCCTGTGTGGACCTCGCTCTTCGTGAGGATCGTCCGAGTTCTTATGGAGTTATGACGGACGTGGTGCCGCCACGCTGATCTGTGGCTGACGTACGTACTCCTCTGCGTGCAGGACACGAGCGAGGAGGACGAATGACACACCACGTGGTCGACAGGAGGAAGTTCCGCTTGATCGCCTCGTTGTCGGCCGTAGTCGTCGTGGCTGCGGGAACCGCGACGGCTGCTCTGGCGGCGAGAGACGGAGAACCTGCGCCCCTGGGCATGTTCACGCGAATCGAGGAAGTGAAGGCCAACGTCGTCACACCCGAAGTGCGTCAGAACGGCGCAGGCGGGGTGTTCACGGTCGACTGCGGCACGAACGAGAACGGCAAGTTCAGTGCGGACAACCCGGTCGCGCAACCTGGCCTGCGCCATGGCGCACAACATGTTCACGACTTCGTGGGAAATCTGTCGATCAGCGCGGAGTCGACGGACGAGAGCCTCGCCGAGTCAGGCACCACCTGTCGCAACGGCGACCGGTCGTCCTACTTCTGGCCGGTCGTGCGGATCAACCCGAAGGCGAACCCGAACTCGGTCGGTTCCAGCCAGGAGAAGCTCAAGGAGGCAGGCGGGGCAGAGGTCGCCTGTCCGGCGGTGGCGGACCGGATGCCTGCTGTGCCACAGCAGGCGCGCAACGAGGTGACCAAGAATCTCGAGCTGCTGGACCAGCAGCTCAAGGAAGCCAACGACCGCGTGGCGCGCAACGAGAATCCCGGCGATCCGAACTTCGTGAACAACGCGATCCTGGGCCCGCTGCGAAGCAAGCGGGTGGCAACCCTGGACCGCATCGCGATCGCCATCGGCCGCAGTGCGCGCAAGCCGAATCTGGTCTCGCTCGCTGACTGCGACCTGAGGTTCGGGGGCGGGCACGCCGACCACTCCCAGGCTCCGAGCAAGTTCGCCGCTCAGGGCAACGGTGCGAGGGACGGCGCGACTCCGACGATCAAGTGTCCGTCGGTGCGAGGTGCGTTGCCGGGAGTCCCGGATCAGGCGATCGACGAGACCGATCGCAACCTCGCGTTGTTGGACAAGCAGATCGCGGAGGCCAACCAGCGGCTCGTGACCAGCAAGGGACAGGGTGGGCCGAACTTCGTCGACAACGCGATTCTCGGCCCGTTGAAGGACAAGCGGATCGCCACCCTCGACAGGATCGCGATCGCCATCGGCCGTAACGCGTCGAAGCCGCAGGGTCTGGAACGACTCGCGCCGTGCAAGCTCAACGAGACGGGCAACGCGGGCGGCGGTGACAACAGCGGCGGCGGCGAACCGAGCTTGGCCGCTCCGTCAGGGCAGAACCTGGAGCTCGTGGGAAACAACGGAAAGATCGTGCAGCCGGCCCAGGTGAAGATCGAGTACCGGGGAAACGCCGTCAGCAAGGTCACGGGGATGCCGAAGTTCCTGAAGATGATCACTGGCGACGCCAAGCCGACCAGCCGCGGCCCTGCGAACGCACGTGCCACGTGGACCTGTAGCGGGTTCGAGGACCGGCTCTCGGACAAGTACGTCATCTGTCCCAAGGACAGGCAGGTCATGCGGGTGCACGACTTCCCCGGTTGCTGGGACGGCCGGAGCACCGACAGCGCCAACCACCGCGACCACGTCCGGTTCCCGGACCAGAGGAGTGGTGCCTGTCCTGACGGCTTCCGCGCCATTCCGCAGTTGCGGATCAGCGTCGTCTACAACATCCCCCGAGATGTGCAGGAGAAGGGGCAGTACCAGCTCGACGCCTTTCCGGAGGAGAACCACAACCCGTTCTCCGATCACAACGACTTCGCCAACGTCAACTCCGACCAGACCATGGCGGAGATCGTGAAGTGCGTCAACGAGGGTCGTCGCTGCGGCTGAACCGCCTGGAAGTGTGTGCCGGACCGTTGTGGTCCGGCACACGCGTTTGCGCGCAGACCGTCGAAACGACCGATCGCAAGTGAGAGGTCTTCTCCTCCGGGCATCGGCAACGCCTCGTTAGATCGCCATCACCGCTGCGCCCCACCGTGGGGGCGTTCACTGCGAGCCTGCGCCGTTCTCCCGGCGGGCGGAGGGCCGGCACACCTCTGCCGCCAGCGGTGGACGTGCTGCTCGGCTCCACCAGCCAGGCCCTCGTGCGTCACGTGCCCTGTTCGCCGGCGATCGTCCGCAAACCAACGTGAGAACTAGGACCTACGTCACCGCGCGGGCAGGGCCAACCGCTCTGCCGCGACGCCGGCGGTGGACGGAGGCTTGACAACGTGAACGCTGCAGATGTGATGACCAGTCCGGCGGTCGTGGTACATCCGGACACCACCGTCCGCGCGGCGAGCGCTGTGCTGGGCGACCACGGGTTCTCGGCGCTGCCGGTGGTGGACGACGAGGGCAGGTTGGTCGGGATCGTGTCAGGTGCCGACCTCCTGCTGGCGAACATGGAGCCGACGACCGCGAACGGACCCGTCGCCCGGGTCATGCGCCGGCCGGTGATCAGTGCGCAGAGCACGGCCACCCCCGCGGAACTGACCGCGACCATGCTGTCGCAGCGGCTGCGCTGCCTGCCGATCGTGTCGAACGGGCAAGCCCTCGTCGGCGTCGTCAGCCGCAGTGACCTGCTGCGCATCCTCACCCCGAACGACGCGGTGCTCGCGGCGCGGATCGAGATGGCTCTGCGGGCCTACAGCGGCGCTCCACGATGGACGGTCGCGGTAAACCACGGCGAGGTGAGCGTGAGCGGGCCGTTCGCGGACGAGGCCGAGCGGAAGATCGTCGAGGCGTTGGTGCGGACGGTACCGGGCGTGCGGGGATCGGCCGTCGCGTCCTGAGAACAGGTGGGACGAAAGTCCCGACGCCCGCAGGCCCGCGGCCACTGACCGCCGTGCTCGCCGTGCTCGACGCTGAGATGTATGAGCGACAACGAACTCAGCCCGATCGTGGTGGGTGTGGACGGGTCCGCGGCTGCGGCGGCGGCACTGCGCTGGGCTGTGGAGCAGGCGCGCGCACTGGCCTGCCCGATCGACGTGATCTCCGTGTGGCACCTGGACTACGGCGTGAGGGCGACGATTCTTCCCGCCGCCGCCGAGTCCGCCGCGGAGGAAGCCGAAGCCGCGCAGCGGACGGTGCTGGACGAAGCCGCGGTCGACGTCACCGGTGTGCAGGTGCGCCGGGTCCTCATCGAGGGCGACGTGAAGAAGTTGCTCGTCGAGATGTCCCGGGACGCACGGCTGCTCGTGGTGGGCAACCGGGGCCACGGCCCGCTGTCCGAACTGCTGCTCGGTTCGGTCAGTTCCTACTGCGTGCACGACGCGACCTGTCCCGTCGTGGTCGTGAAGGCGGCCGAGCAGACGACTCCGCGTGAGGAGGAGCCGCTGGCTCCCCTCACCCCTGGACCACTCCTGTGAGCAGGCAGCCATGACCACGTTCTCGACTCCCTCGCTGTACCGCCGGCTCACGGTTCAGCACATCCGCGACGACGAGTTCGTGATCCGTCTGCGCGCCCACGAGGTCCACACCGACCAGCCGGACAGCGACCGGGCGATGTCGCCGGTCGAGCTGTTCGTGGCATCGCTCGCGACCTGCGTCGCCCACTACGCGAACGTCTACCTGCGGCGTCACGGTCTGCCGACCGCCGGACTCGGTGTGCACGCCGGATACGAGATGGCAACGGACCGGCCGGCCCGCGTGCGCCGCATCCGGATCGCCGCACACGTCGCGGAAGAACTGACGCCCGGGCAGAAGGCGGCGCTCGAGGCGGTCATGAGCCACTGCACCGTTCACAACACCCTCCGGCATCCGCCCGACGTCGAGATCCGCGTCGAGCAGGAAAGCCGTGAGCGCTGAGAAGGCACCGGCCGGTGTCGACGGGACTCCGGCTTCAGCTCGGGTTCTGCGCTGGGCGGCGATCCGGCATCGCCCTCTGCACGTCGTGAACGTCGCGGAACTACGTGCCGATGGCCGGAGTGGATCGGCACGACCGGGCGAGCGGTCGCCGGTGGTCGGGCCCACGTCGGCGCCGCGGTCACCCGGCCGCGCCGGGACTTCGGCTGAACCGGAACACCGGTCAGAAGATGATCTCGCAGTCGGATAGCGACTCGAAGCGCGAGTCGCAGCGGTCGGCGGGTCCCGCACCGCCGTCACCGACGTCCTGCCCCGCCGGGTCGGTCAGCGTGTCGTTGCCCGCGTCGCCGTTGACGATGTCGTTGCCTTCGCCACCGTTGAGGTCGTCGACGCCCGCGCCACCGTTGAGGCGGTCGTTGCCGTTGCCGCCGTTCAAGCGGTCGGCGCCGTTCTGACCGTTGAGCGTGTCGGCGCCGTCGCCTCCGCTCACGGAGTCCGCTCCGGCTCCCGCGTTGACGGTGTCGTCGCCCGCACCGGCTTCGATCGTGTCGGCTGCCGCACCGCCGTCGAGAGTGTCGTTTCCCGCTCCGCCGTCGAGACGGTCCGGCCCCTGACCGCCGTTGAGGGTGTCGTTGCCGGCCTCGCCGTTGAGGGTGTCGGCGCCGTCCTCGCCGGCGGCCCAGTCGTTGCCCGCCCCACCGAAGAACTCGTCCGCACCGGCCCCCAGACACGCCGTGTCGTTGCCGTTGAGGCCGAACACCACGTCGTCACCGCCGAGCGTGACGAACACGTCGGGGCCGTTCGTGCCGAACAGGACGTCGTCGCCGTTCGTCCCGACCTGCGTGGCGGCCAGGCCGTTGCACGTCGGCGGTGGTTGTGCCGCCGCGGTGCCCGTGGGCCACAGCGCCAGCCCCAACGTCACCAGAACCGCTGGTACCACTGATCTTCGAGAATCGCTCATGGAAGAAGTTTGTTCCCGAACGGGAGTTGATCCAAGGGGCCAGATCCCGCTGGCTCAACGGTCGTGGCCACCACGCCCGCGATGAGCAACACCGTAGAACGCGCGTTTCTGGGCAGGCGACCGCCGGTCCGCGGTGCGGCCGGAGGTCACCATTGCGTTGCTGCCCAACGGTTACCGGACCCCGAACAGAGCGGTCGCGGTACCGATGGCAAGCGGTGCCGGTGTCAGAACGTCCACAAGAGACAGCACCACACCGATCAGGTCGAGCGCGAACAACGCCACCGCGGTCACCACTCGCTTGCGATCACGAGTGACCGTGTGCACGGAGGACGGGCCGGCGGTGACGACGACGGTGCCGGGACGTCAGTCACTGATGCCCGTGACCGGCACGCTGAGGTGGTCCACGACGGCCCGGAGATCACCTCGTTCGCGCAGCACCAGTCGTTGCCTGTCCGCGCCGCCTCCGCGGGCCCGCAGCCACGACAGGCAGTGCTCGACGAAGCCGAGGTCGTCGGCGTCGCGCAGTGCGGGCCGCACGTGCGCGACCAACCGGTCGACCAGGTCCCAGCCGGTGCACGGGCGCCCCGACGCGGCGTCGAGGCATCGCCCACTCAGCCCTGCCAGGGCGGCTCGGGCGCACGCTGCTCGAAGGACGATGTCGGGAGGGTCCTTCTTCGGCTTGGTGACCAACGCGGTGCTGACGAGAGCTCTGGTGAGCGCCGCCTGCAGCAACGCTTCCTCGACTGTCGCCGCGACGTCGGCCACCCGCACCTCGACCGTGGGGACGTGCCGCGACGGCCGGACGTAGAAGTAGACCATCCCGGGATCGGTGATGACCTCGGCGTCGACCATCCGCTCGACGAGGTGCTCGTAGGCGGTCGCGCTGCGAAAGCGCGGCGGCACCCCGCAGACCGGCCACCGGGACCAGATCGCCGTCCGCCAACTCGCGTGCCCCGTGTCCCTGCCGTCGAAGAACGGTGAGTTCGCGCTCAGCACGAGCAACGCCGGCAACCACGGGCGGATGTGGTTGGCGGCACGGATAGCGTGGTCGACGTCCGGCACACCGACGTGGACATGACATCCGCACACGCCCTGGTCCTCCGCGAGCGCGCCATACGCGGCCACCAGGTGGCGGTAGCGCTCCTTTGCCGTTACCGGGGGAGGACCTGGCCTGCCCAGCGGTGGCGTGCCGGACGCGACGAGCAGGGCGCCGTGAGCGCGCGCGGCCTCGGCCAGCGTGGTGCGGCCCCGGTGGAGCTCCCGGCGCAACGACGCCAGGTCGGCGCACACCGGCGTGGCGAACTCGGTCTGCGCGGCGGAGAGCTCGGTGTGGAAGTCCTTCCCGGACAGCTCGTCCACGATCGCCGCGCCGGCCGGAATCGGGCGCCGGGTGACCGCGTCCGCCACGAGGTACTCCTCCTCGACGCCGAGCGAGAGTGCGGCGATCATGCGCTCGGCCGGGCGGACGACGTGAGGTGGACGGTGAACCAGTCGTGCGCGAGCCTGGCGACCGTGTCCAGCGCGTCCGGGTCCTCGAACCGCCCGTTCGCACCCTGGACCACGAACGTCCGGTTCTCGCACCGCAGCCGTGGGCGGAGCCGTTCGTGCAGAGCGAGACCGTCGTGGTCGGCGCTTCCGACGACGAACAACGTCGGCGGCCGCACCCGGCCGAGCCACGGTTCGGCGAGGTCGAGCCGTCCGCCCAGACTGACCACGGCACTGAGCTCATTTCGCGGATCGGCGGCGGACCTGAGCGCGGCCGCGGCGCCGTTCCCGGTGCCGAGGCAACCGACGGGCAGCAGGCGGTGGTTCGCCTCGCCGCGAGTCCATCTCGTGACGGCGGTCAGGCGGTGACCGAGCAGGTTGCCGTCGGACACCGCGTCCCGGTCGAGCTCCTCCTCTGAGGTGAGCAGGCCGGTCAGCACGGTCGCGATGCCCGCGCGGTTCAGTTCGGCGGCCACGTGCCGGATGCGGGAGCTGTGTCCCGCGCCCGCGCTGGCCTGTGCGAAGACGACGCCGGCGACGGGGTGCTCCGGCACCGCGAGGTCGCCGTGCACAAGGACTCTGCCCACGGGCACCTCGATCGAGCGCTGGCGGATCGCGCGCCGGTCGGGCGGGGAGCACGTGGCCGGCGGGGTGAGCGCGCGAATCACCTCGGCGTCGCTGACCTGGCGGAAGTCGTCGTAGTACCGGCCGACCGCGTCCAGTTCGAGTGGTGTGGTGATGGTGACGATCTGGTCGGCGTCCTGACCCAGCAGACTGACGGCCGCGGGAGAGCACACCGGCGTCGCGAACACCACACGGGCCGCGCCGCGACCCCGGACCACCTGGCACGCGGCGCGTGCCGTGGCACCTGTGGCGACACCGTCGTCGACGACCACCGCCGTACGACCCTTGAGCACGACCGGCGGCGAGACGCGGAAGCGACGCAGCCGGCGCAGGAGTTCGCGGCGTTCCTGGTGTTCGACGGCGGCCAGTTCGGCCGTGGTCACTCCGGAGAGACGTTGCACGCGCTGGTCGAGCACGCGCACACCGCCTTCGCCGATGGCCCCGGTCGCGACTTCGGGCTGGAACGGCAGTCCGAGCTTGCGGACGACGACGACGTCCAGCGGCGCACCGAGCGCGTTCGCCACTTCCACACCCACCGGAACGCCGCCGCGCGGTACCGCGAGCACGACCACGTCCTCGCCGCGCAGGTGGTCGAGCCGGGCGGCGAGCAGGCGGCCCGCCTGTGCGCGGTCCCTGAACCTCATGACGTCACCTCGTGCCGACTGAGGGGCACGCCCTCGGACAACTCGAGCGCCCAGGCGACGTCCTCCGGTCCGATCAGGCCCTCGACGCGGTCGTCCAGCATCACCAGCACGACGTCGCGGCCCTGCCCGAGCGGTGTCCTGGCGAGCACGTCGACGAGCCGTTCACCGGATCGGGCCGTCGGGACTCCTGGCAACGCGCGGCACACGTCGCCGACCTTCGTGTTCAGCGGGTCCGGGACCTTGACGAGCGCGGCGAGACTCACGACACCGGAGGCCCTGCCGTCGAACGAGACCACGGGAAACACGCGCTGATGGGGTCCGGAGGCGGCATGGTGGAGGAACGCCCGCACGGTCCACCACGCCGGTGCGATCGGCGGGTCCGGTGTCATGACGTCCCGCGCGAGCGTGGTGCCCAGCCGGTGCAGGGCCTCGTTCGCGGACTGTTCGGCGGTGCTGCTGACGACGAGGTACGCGCCCATCAACACTAGCCACAGACCGGCGACCACGCCGGCGAAGACCTCCATCAGTCCGAACGCGGCGAGGGCCGCGCCGAACGCCCTGCCCGCGACAGCCGCGGCCTTCGTGCCGCGTCGCTCATCGCCCGTGCGCCACCACACCGCCGCTGCCAGCACGCGTCCGCCGTCCAGCGGCGCGGCCGGTACCAGGTTGAACGCGGCCAGCACGCCGTTGGTGATCGCGAGCCACAGCACGGGGGAGACCACGAGTGCCGGTGCGCCCCACGCCGCAAGCGCGGTACCGAGGCCGTACGTGAGAGCCCCGACGCCCACGCTGGCGCCGGGGCCCGCGACGGAGATCAGGAACTCGGCTCTGGGCGTGCCCGGCGAGGACGACAACTGCGACACGCCGCCGAGCATCCACAGGTCGATGCGCCTCACCCCGACGTCGAACCGCTGGGCGGTGAGCGCGTGCGCGAACTCGTGGACCAGCAGCGAGGCGAGGAAGGCGAGCGCCGCGAGCACGCCGGCCGTCCAGTAGACGAGCGGCGAGTGCCCCGGCGCCGCCTGGGGCAGCACGGACACCGCGACGACCTGGCCGATCACGATCACCGCGACGAGCGTCGACCAGTGGGCGCCGACGGGGATGCCGTGCACCCGCCCGAGCGGAATGGAACGCATACCCGTGTTCATGCTCCCAGCCTCGCGATCAGCGGCGGTGCCGGGCAGAGACCGAGGTCCGTCGTGGGCGCGGCAATGGTCCCGGGCCGATGCCCACCTCGGGCTCTGCGTCGCCTTCGTCACCAAGAGCAGGCTCCACCTCAGCCGGAAACGCACGGAAGGGGAACGAGATGACCGTCAACGACCGCACGGCGAGGCACCGGGCCATGTTGCAGGCCATCGCGGACGGACGTGGCGAGCTGGTGTGCGGACGTGTCCCCAGCCTGACCGTCGACGGCCGGTGGTGCGACTTCACCGCCACCGACGAACTCGTCACGAGCGGACTGCTCCGGCCCGCACGTGACACGGGGTTCGGTGCCTCGGCAACGGCCGTGCTCACGACGTCAGGCGTCCAGCTCCTCCGCTCCTTCGCGGTGGTGTGACATGACGAGACGCAACGGCATCCTCGTCGGTGTGCTGGTGACCGCGCTCGTAGTGGGGTTCGCCGCCTTGATCGTGTATCGCGGCGGTCGCCCGGACCCGGCCGCGCCGCCCACGTCCGCGTCGTCGTCGCCGGCGTCGACCGCCGAGATGACGAACGTGGCCGTGTACTTCCATCGCGGCACTCGGGATGATCCGCATTCCGTCGCCGCCGTCGCGCGGTCGGTGCCGAAGACCGAGGCGGTCGCGACGGCCGCGCTGAACGAGTTGCTGCCCGGTCCCACCGCGGAGGAACAGCAAGACGGGTACTGGTCGTTGTTCGTGCCGGCCACGGCGAGGACGCTCAAGAGCGTGCGCGTCGAGAACGGCGTGGCGTACGCGGACTTCCTCGACTTCCGGCAGATCATCCCGAACGCCGGCTCCAGCTTCGGCGCCACCGCCCTGCTCGCCGAACTCGACACCACTCTGCGCCAGTTTCCGACGGTGAAGTCCACTGTGTACTCCTTCGGCGGCGATGTCGATGCGTTCTACCAGTGGCTGCAGCTGTCCCCGCCCACACGGGACGAACGGGCGGCCGCGGAGGCCGAGGCGAGGCGGTTCCTCGTCGAGGTCGCCGGGATGCGGGTGGTGTTCACAGGCCAGTTCCGCCGCACGGGCAACGGACTGGCCGAGGTCACCTGCTACCCGGCCGGCCCTGGCGACGCCACCAAGCCCGTCACCACGCTGCCCACGGTCGTGTCGCTGCGACTCGCGGATGGCCGGTGGTCGGTCACCGGTACGAGCGCGGCGGTGATCCAGGTCGACGGACCGAAGAGCGGCGACGTGCTGACCTCACCGCTCACCGCGAACGGCCGCGCACATGTCTTCGAAGGCAACGTCTCGGTGCGTGTGCTCGCGGACAAGGGCCCGACCGAGATCGGCAGAGGGTTCGTCACCGGCGGCGGGGACGCGCTGCGACCCTTCACCGGGCAGATCACCTTCGCGCAGCCGAACGGTGGCAGCGGCTGGGTGCTCTTCCAGGAAGACTCCGCCGCGAACGGCGACGTCGTGCTCACCACCGCGGTGCGGGTGGCTTTCGCGGGCGCGGGACCGCCCGCGACCGTGCAGCGCTGATCCTCACCCGGGCTCGAAAGCGCGCGGATCGGCGCAGTACTCGCGCGCCGCCGCCGCGAACCGCACGGCCTGCGACCCGTCGACGTAGCGGTGGTCGAACGTCGCCGTGATGCCCAGCACCGGACGGGCCACGACCTGGCCGTCGACGACCACTGCCCGCTGCTCCACCGCGCCCACGAGCACCAGCACCGGCATGCGGTAATACGCGGCCAGCGGCGAGAACGCGCGGCGCACGCCCCACATCCCGACCGAGGTGACCATCGCGCCGCCGAACGCCTGCCTCGGCATGCCCAGGACCGTCAGGTCGAGGTCGAGCGCGGTGGTGAGCCAGGCTCCGCAGCGCATGACCGGGCGCAGCAGCCAGATCGGCAGCCACCCCAGCAGCGCCTTGCTCCGCCCGAACTCCGGGTCGGCGCCCGAGACGATCGCGGCGTGCCGGCGCGTCAGCTCGACCGCGACGTCCACAGCGGACTTGTGCGTCACATCGGTGATCTTCACGCCGCTGAGTTCCTTGCCGCCTTCCAGCGAGGTGATGAAGAAGACGTCGTTGGACTCGCGTTCGTGCTCACGCCCGAACGCGACGCGCGTCCGCAGTTCCGGCACCTGGCTCAGGCCGTGGGCGACCGCGCGGCCGACGAGGTGCGTGATCGTCACGTGGACGCCGCTCACCGCACGGACCTGATCGAGGTAGGCGAGCAACGCGGACGCGTCGATGTCCAGCTCTCCGTAGAACTGAGGGTCTGACGGCGGACGCCAGGCCGCCCACGCGAGCCGGCGCCAGGTGGGGATCCTCCGTGAGGTCATGCACGCCTCCTCAGTCCGAACAGGATGATCACGGGCAGGGGGAACAGCAGCGGTACCACCACGGCGAGCGGACGCTGCAGCCACCACAGAAGGTCAGGGGCCCGGTCGTCCGCGATCTGCCCGCCCAGGGGGGCGAAGCCGGCCAGCCGGGCGAGCGCCATCCCGGTGCTGTGGAAGAGGAACAACGGCAGGGCGATCGCGTTGACCGCGGCGACGATCCTGCGAGCTGGTGAGCCGCGCAGAAGACGTTCGACGAGCACAGGTGATGAGCAAGCACGAGACCCGCAGGCGGGCCTTGGCCGTGCTCACCGAGGACGGTCGCCCTGTTCCTCCTGGCACACACGCGGTCGCGGATGCGGTGGTGGGAGTCGGAGTGGGAGCAGGTGTCACGCGACTGGACCGCCCGCTGAGTCCCGCTTCCTCCTGCGCCGCCGCTTCGGTGCGCTCCTGCCCGGGCCCAGCACCATGTGCAGCAGACCGATGCCGGCGACGAAACCGAAGTCGTACCAGTTGCCGTTGTTGCGAACCTCGTAGACGCTCACGTTGTCCGTGAACAGCGAGATGATGAACGTGACCGGATAGATCAGCCCCTGCCACAGGCCCTTCCAGAAGCCCGCGAGCTGTACACCGTCCACATGGGACGCCACGTTCGGTCCCGCCGCGCAGGCCGTGACGACCAGCGCCACGGCCCCCAGCGACATCCACAGCTTCCTGTTCACTGACGCTGCGCCTTGGCCTTGACGATGCGCAGCGCGACGAGGAGCGCGGCGATGGCGACCGCGCCCGCCGTGGCGACCAGTCGGTTGACGTCGACCGCCGGCTCCCAGCGGACCTTGCCGTCCTTGATGACGTAGGCACCGGCCGGCTTGGCGTTCAGGCCGAAGCCGCCGCCCTCACCCTCCTGACCCTTCTCGTCGCGCCCCGTGCCGCCGCCCGCGCCTCCGGCCAGAGTCGCGGCGACGATCACGGTGATCCCGTCCTTCTCGTACGGCTCGGCGTAGACCTTCTTCGCCTCCAGCGAGTCCTTCGTCTTCGCGATCAGCTCGTCGACCTTCATCAGCACTCCTCGGCGTCGTGGTCCTGCTGGAGGAAAGCGTCGGGCTGGTGGGCCACGCCGGGACAGGGCCGCAGGTCCTCGTGTGTCCGGGACCAGGCGTCGGTCGCGGTGGTGCTGGAAGGCACTCGGAGCAGGCCCGGCGGCTCCCTACCGTCGAGTCATGACAGCAGCCATCTCCGTGACCGGCCTGCGCAAGGCGTTCGGCCGGACCACCGCGCTCGACGGTCTCGACCTGACCGTCCGGACCGGCGAGGTCCACGGCTTCCTCGGACCCAACGGTGCCGGCAAGACCACGACGCTGCGCATCCTGCTCGGGTTGCTGCACGCCGACGCAGGGACCGTCACCTTGCTCGGTGGTGACCCGTGGAAGGACATCGCGACGTTGCACCGGCGTCTGGCGTACGTGCCGGGAGATGTGACGCTCTGGCCGAATCTCACCGGCGGCGAGGTCATCGACCTGCTCGGACGGTTGCGCGGCGGGCTCGATCCCGGACGGCGCGCGAGCCTGATCGAGCGGTTCGAGCTCGATCCGACGAAGAAGGGGCGTGCCTACTCGTCGGGAAACCGGCAGAAGGTCGCGCTGGTGGCCGCCCTGGCGTCCCGTGCGGAACTGCTGATCCTGGACGAGCCCACGGCCGGCCTGGATCCGTTGATGCAGGCCGTGTTCGAGGACTGCGTCGGCGAGGAACGCCGCGAAGGACGAACCGTGTTCCTCAGCAGTCACGTTCTCGCCGAGGTGGAGAAGGTGTGCGACCGGGTGAGCATCATCCGCCAGGGCAGGACGGTCGAGACCGGCACCCTGGCGGAACTGCGGCACCTCACGCGCACCTCGATCACGGCGGACCTGGCGCAGCCGCCGGACGGGTTCGACACCCTGCCCGGCGTGCACGAGTTCCACTCCGAAGGCACGCGACTGCACTGCCAGGCCGACACCGACAAGCTCGGCGACGTGCTGCGAGAGCTGAGCGCGCTGGGCGTGCGCAACCTCGTCTGCCGGCCGCCGACGCTGGAAGAGCTGTTCCTGCGGCACTACGGGGTGACGGCGTGAACGGCACGGGTGAACTGATCCGGCTCGCGTTGCGCCGCGACCGGATCCTGCTGCCGGCATGGCTGAGCATGTTCGTGCTGCTCGCCCTCGCCTCCGCGGCGGCGACCAGGGACATGTTCCCCACCACCGAGTCGATCGTCGCGGCCGCCACGGCGATGAACGGCACGCCCGCGCTCGTCGCCGTGTACGGGCGGATCTACGACCCCACGTCGGTCGGCGCGCTCGCGATGTTGAAGGCCCTGGGCACCGGCGCGGTGATCCTGGCGGTCTTCTCGATCGTGCTCGTCGTCCGGCACACACGCTCCGACGAGGAGACGGGCAGGAGTGAGCTGCTCGGCTCCGGTGTGGTCGGCAGGCACGCCCCGCTGACCGCGGCACTGGCCGTCGCCGCAGGGGCGAACGTCGTGCTGGCACTGGTCACCGCGCTGTGTCTCTCGGGCGTCGGCCTGCCTGTGAACGGCTCCTTCGCCTTCGGTGCGGCGTGGCTCGGCGTCGGGCTCGTCTTCACGGCGATCGCCGGAATCACCGCGCAGGTCACGACCACGGCCCGGGGCGCCGTCGGCGTGGCGGTGGCGGTGCTCGGTGGCGTGTTCCTGCTCCGGGCGTTGGGCGACACCGCCGGACCGCGGTGGCTGTCGTGGTCGTCCCCGCTGGGCTGGGGACAGCAGTTCCGGCCGTTCGCGGGCGACCGCTGGTGGGTCCTGCCGATCGCGCTCGGGTTCGCCGTCGCGGCCGCCGTCGTCGCCCAGCTGCTCGTCGCCCGGCGCGACCTGAACGCGGGGCTGCTGCCCGACCGCCCCGGCCCCGCCACCGGAACGCTGCGGGGCGCCTTCGGGCTGGCCTGGCGGCTGCAGCGTGGTTCCCTGCTGGGCTGGGCCATCGGGTTCGTCGTCTACGGCGTCCTCGTCGGCAGCGTCGCGGGCAGCATCGGCGACCTGGTGAGCAGCCAGGAGGCCGCCGAGTTCTTCAGGAGGCTGGGCGGGGACAACACCCTGACCGACGCGGTCTTCGCGGCGATGTTCGGCATCCTCAGCGTGATCGCTTCGGCTTACGGCGTCCAAGCGGTCATGCGCCTGCACCACGAGGAAACCGGCCTTCGCGCCGAACCGCTGCTCGCCACCCCCGTCACCCGGCTGCGCTGGGCGGCGAGCCACGTCGTGATCGCCCTGGGCGGCGTCGCCGTGCTGCTCGTCAGCGCCGGTCTGGTGGCCGGAGGCGTGCACGCCGTCCAGGCCGGCGACGCGGCCCTGGTGGGGAAGGTGCTGGCGGGTGCGCTGGTGCAGATCCCCGCCGCGTGGGTGCTCGTCGGCATCACCGTGGCGGCGTACGGCGTCGTGCCGCGGCTCGCGGTGGCCGGTTGGTCGGCGCTCGTGCTGTTCCTGCTGCTGGGCGAGCTCGGCCCGGTGTTCGGCTTCGACCAGTGGCTGATGGACCTCTCGCCGTACGCGCACGTGCCGAAGGTGCCCGGTTCGGCCGTCACGGCGACACCGCTGCTGTTGCTGCTCGTGGTCGGCGCCGCGGCGACGGCTCTGGGACTGGTGGGTCTGCGCAGGCGCGACATGGCTGGAGCTTGACGCGCGTCCGGCCTGCGTTGCCGAGTCTTCGCGTGCTTCTCCACTCGACGCGCCTGCCACGGCACTGTCCGAGGGCATCCGGTGACAGGGACCCAGGTCCCGCCGCACCCGGCTCTTCCGGACCTGTCCGCGGGGCTCGGTCCCGGCGAGAGTTCGGGTATCACGTCGATGGAGGTTCGGATGAGGCACGCAGGCGCAACAGAGATCGCCAACGTCGTCGTCGAGCTCGACGACCGGATCGAGGACCAGGCGAAGCAGTACGCGCACGACAAGATCGCACCGCTGGCCCGCTACGCGCCGCACCCGACCGAGTTCGCTCGGGTGCGGCTCACCACGACCGGACCGCGCACGATCTCGGTGCACGTGAACCTGGACGTCAACGGCACACCGGTGATCGGGAAGGCCGAGGCGGGCACGTTCGAGGAGGCGGTGGACGCCGTCCAGGCCCAGCTGCACAACCGCCTGCTCAGGCTGCACAACTGATCGTCGGCGGAGTCCGGGGTGGCCGGGCGCCAGGCTGATGCCGGGGCGGTCGTGGTCGTGTTCCAGCGACGAGGTGAGAGGCGACGCCGAACAGGGACCTGCGTCCGTGCCACGACGGGCTCTTGGCCGAGGCGGCCTGCCCGGTCCGCGATGATGAGCGGATGAGGTTCTGGTTGAGCCGTCCGGACCTGCGGCGGCACGCGGCGCTGGTGCGACCCGGCTCGACCGGGGCCGGCGTGACGGCGTGGTTCCTCGGTACGAGCTCCGTGTTGCTGAGCGACGGGCACACCGCGGTGCTCAGCGACGGGTTCGTGACCAGGCCCGGCCTGGCCAGGGTCGCGTTGGGCAGGATCGCGCCCGACCAGCGTCTGGTCCGGCAGGCGATCGAACGACTGGGCTCGCCGCCGATTGCCGCCGTGGTGTGCGTGCACTCGCATTACGACCATGCGCTGGACGCGCCCGTGTGGGCCTCGTTGACCGGAGCGGACCTGGTCGGTTCGGAGTCCACCGCGAACATCGGACGCGGCCTCGGCGTGCCCGGCCGGAGCCTGGTGGTCGTCGGCGACGGCGATGTGCTCACACGTGGCGCGTTCGAGCTGACGTTCGTGGAGTCCGACCACAGTCCGGGCGATCGCCATCCCGGCACGGTCGACGCCCCGCTGGTTCCGCCGCGTCCCAGCCGGGAGTGGCGGACCGGTGCCGTCTACTCCGTCTTCGCGTCCCACCCGCTGGGAACCGTTCTGCTGCACGCCAGCGCGGGTTTCCGGCCCGGCGCGCTACACGGCACACGTGCCGACGTCGTGTACCTCGGCGTCGGCACGCTGGGCAAACAGTCGTCGGGATACGTCGAGGCCTACTGGGACGAGGTCGTGCGCGCGACCGGCGCGTGGCGCGTGGTGCTGGTGCATTGGGACGACTTCTTCGCCCCGCTGGACAGGCCTCTGCGCCCACTGCCGTACCTGGCCGACGACCTGGACGTCACCCTGTTCCGCCTGTCCGCACTTGCGGCACGGGACGACGTGGAGATGGTGCTGCCGGTGGCCTGGCAGCCGTCCGACCCGTTCGCGCCACCGCACGACTGACGGCGGCACCGGGTACGTCGTTCGCCACGCACGTGGGGCGGACGGGACATCGGCGGTACCCGTGCTTGGCCCCTTACCTGCCGACAAGCGATGTCGGAAGGTGGTCGACATGACGAGTACACCGATCTTCGATGCGCTCGCCGCGGAACTCGGGACCGAGGTGAGGCCTTCAGGGAAGATTCCGGAACAGACCGCTCACCCCGCTGCCTCCGCTGATCAGGACGACCGACTGTGCGGAACGCTGGAACCACGGCGGGAATGAGGCTGGACAAGAGGGTCGGTAGCTTCCTGGCCTTGGGATTCACACGCGCTGTAGGGCTGGATCCTGGCCGGGCACCAGAGCTGGGTGGCCCACCCACCACGAGAACCGCGGTGAGCACGAGCAGCCCTGCCACTTCGCCGAGCCCTGCGTCCTACTGGAAGAGGACTACCGACGGCCTCCTGCGGAGAGTGAGAGGAGGCCGTCGCTCACCGCACAGCACGCGGCGGAATGATCACGACCGGGCATTCCGCGTGGCGAAGGCATCTCGCGGCGACACTGCCCAGGAGCGCCTGCGGCACCGCGCCCCAGCCGCGCGTGCCGACGACCAGCAGTTCCGCGCGCCGGGAAGCTTCCGCGAGCTCGTGTGCGGCGTTGCCGGCGACGACGGTCTCCGTGACGCCAGGTGCGTCGGGAACGGTCGCGCGTGCCTGCTCGACAGCGGCATGAAGGTCTTCCGCGGGATGCCGTTGCGGACGTTCTCCGTACGGGTGCAGCGCCATCGAAGTGGCCGGCACGAACACGGGCTCGTGCTGGTGGGCCAGCAGGGCCTCCACCGTGGCACCACGGCGTTTCGACTCCTGCAACGCCCACCGCAGCGCCGCGCGCGAGGGCGCGGAACCGTCCACGCCCACCAGGATCACCGGTGTCCCCATCGCTTTCTCCTATCGCTCGTGACGAGCGTGGCTTCCGCGACCTGTGCGGTGGCAGGGACCAACGTCACGAGACCGGCGAGCACATCCGCACTGCTCGCCCGGGCGGACCGGGCGAAGTTCACCGCCCGACGGCGCTCACCATCGGGTTGCTGCCGGGGAGACGCGAGCACGGCAACGCCCGTCACTCTGCCAGGCCGGCGTGTTCGCGGACGTTTCCGCTGATCGCGCCGGCGGGTGTGCTGGGGCCCGGTCGCACTGAAACCGGCCGGGTGACCGCCCCCGGCGGTGTCGGCTGCGAGGCCGAAGGTCCTGCGGCCTGAGGGACCGCCGGCACTCATCGGAGGCCACGCCGGCCGCGAGGCTGAAGTACATGAGTGAGAACGAATCCCGGCCGGTCGTGGTCGGTGTGGACGGGTCAGCCGCCGCTCGGATGGCCCTGAAGTGGGCGGTGGAGGACGCGCGGCGGCGTGGTTGCCGGGTGGATGCGGTTTCCGCGTGGCGCCCGGACAGCGGCATCGTCATCGGGGCGTTGCCGGCCGAAGTCGGCATGCGGATGTCACCGGAGAGCGCGCGGGCCGCCCAGCAGGCGGTGCTCGACCAGGCGGTCGAGGGGTTCGACGGCGTCGAGATCCGTCGGATCCTCGTCGAGGGCGATCCGAGGACCGTTCTCACCGACGCGTCCGAGCACGCCGAACTGCTCGTGGTCGGCAGCCGCGGCGCCGGGCCGATCGCGGAGGTGGTACTCGGTTCGGTCAGTTCCCACTGCGTGCACCACGCGTCGTGCCCGGTCGTCGTGCTCCGCGAGCCGAAGGTCGAGCAGGAGCCGCCCGCGGCCGAGGCCGTGGCGCCGCTGACTCCTGGACCGCTGTCGTGACGCCGCGCATCGGCCACTTCTTCCTCGCTGCCGTCGTGCTCACCGCGGCGGCGGGTGGAGTGGTGTGGTTCCAGGATCCGGACGATGCGCGGATCTGGTGGGCTGTCGCGACCGCGGCGGCCGTCGTGCCCGCGGTGTGGTGGGTGGTCGAGGACCTGCGCGCCAAGCGGTTCGGTGCCGACGTCCTCGCTGTGCTCGCTCTCGTCGGAACACTCGTCGTCGGTGAGTACCTCGCCGGTGCGGTCGTCGCCGTGATGGTCGGCACCGGCCACGCCCTGGACGAGTACGCGCGGCGCCGGGCGCGCCGGGACCTGAGTGCGCTGCTCGAGCGCGCGCCGAGGCACACCCATGTGCGTCAGGGCCAAGGGCTTCTCCAGGTCGACGTGGAGGACGTGGTGCCAGGCCAGGAGGTGGTGGTGCGTCCCGGTGAAGTCGTGCCCGTGGACTCGGTCCTGCTCGGCGACGCGACCTTCGACGAGTCAGCGCTGACGGGTGAACCGGAACCGGTGCCGCGGCGGCGCGGTGAACGTGTGCGCAGCGGTGTCGTGGCGGTCGGGTCCGCGGTCGACCTGGAGGCCGTCGCCACGGCGAGTGAGAGCACTTACGCCGGAGTGGTGCGACTTGCTGAGGAAGCGGCGGCCACCAGCGCGCCGATCGTGCGCGTCGCGGATCGGATCGCCGCCGTGTTCCTGCCGGTCGCCGTTGCCGTGGCAGGCCTGGCAGCCGTGGTGTCCGGCGAGTTGACGCGCGCGGTCGCCGTGCTGGTGACGGCGACCCCGTGCCCGTTGCTCCTCGCGGTGCCGATCGCGATCACGGCCGGCATGTCGCGCGCCGCCCGCGTCGGTGTCGTCCTGCGGGACGGCCAGGCGCTGGAAGCGCTGGGCAGCGCGCGAATCGCGGTGCTGGACAAGACGGGTACCGCGACCGTCGGCAGGCCGGTCGTCGTGGACGTGGTGCCGGCGCCCGGTTGGACGGCGCCTGAAGTGCTCGGGATCGCCGCCGCCGTCGAGCAGATGTCCACACACGTGCTGGCCCCGGCGGTGGTGGAGGCGGCGAGAACGGCGGGGCTGGCGGTGGAACCGGCCTCCGGCGTGTACGAGCAGCCTGGTCGTGGTGTCCACGGGCAGGTCGGGGTGTCCAAGGTCTTCGTCGGCGGTCATGACGGGGAACCCGTCCAGGACTGGGAGCACTCGGTCGCCGGAAGGGCGAGGCTGGACGCGGCGACGGTGGTGTGGGTGAAAGCCGACGAGAGGTTCGTCGGTGCCGTGCTGTTGCGAGACCCGGTGCGGCGAGACGCGACGAGAACGGTGCGGCGCCTGCGCGCGGCCGGCCTGCGCCGGGTCGTGATGCTCACCGGCGACCGGCCGTCGGTCGCGCAGGACGTCGCAGGGCTGCTGGGGCTGGACGACGTCGTGGCGCGCTGCACGCCGCAAGACAAGGTCGCACGGGTCCGTGAGGAGCGGTCCGGCGGAGTGACGATGATGGTCGGCGACGGCATCAACGACGCCCCGGCGCTCGCTGCCGCCGACATCGGTGTGGCGCTGGGGAACCGCGGCAGTGCCGCTGCCGCCCAGGCCTCCGACGCGATCATCCTGGACGACCGGATCGACCGGCTCGCCGACGGCCTGGAGATCGCTGCGCGCGCTCGGCGCATCGCCACGCAGAGCGCGGCCTCCGGTATGGGACTCGCGCTCGTGGCGATGGGATTCGCCGCCTTCGGGCTGCTGCCCCCGGTGGGCGGTGCACTGGTCCAGGAGGCCATCGACGTCGCGGTGATCGTCTACTCGTTGCGTGCGCTCCTTCCGCCGCGACGCGCGAAGCTGCGTCCGGACACGACGAGGTTGCTGGAGCGGTTCGACGCGGAACACACAGCGCTGCGGGACGTCCGCGAGGCAGTGCGGGAGGCCGCGGACAGCCTGCGCGCGGGTATGACCGATGACGCGGCGGCGACGGTGCGCCGCGCGCACCGGCTGCTGACCGAGCGGCTGCTGCCTCACGAACGCGCCGAGGAGAACGAGCTCTACCCGGTGCTGTCGGCCGAGTTCGACGACCAGAACGCCACGGTGACGATGAGCCGTGGCCACGCCGAGATCGAACTGCTGGCGCGCAGGCTCGGCAGGCATCTCGCCGAGCCCGCCGGCATGACCGCGGACCAGGTCGACGACCTGCGCGCCACCCTCTACGGCCTGGACGCGGTGCTGAGACTGCACTTCGCGCAGGAAGAAGAAGGTTATTTCGTGCTTGCCGAACCCCTCTGAGAGGATCGACATGGATCTGCAACCGGTGCCGGTGCGGGCACTTCTCACCGACGGCACGGTCGTGATGGTGCGCGAGCTGGGACCGGGCGACGTCGTGGCGTTGCTCGACCTGCACCGGTCGCTCCCGACCGAGGACCAGTACCTGAGGTTCTTCAGCACCTCACCGCGCCAGCTCGAGGATTTCGTGCAGCGCATGGTGTCCCCGGACGAACCGCGGCACGTGGTCGTCGGCGCGTTGCGGGGCGAGAAGCTGTTGGGCGCGGCCAGCTACGTGGCGGTCGGTGAGTCCGACGGCGCCGAGGTGGCGCTGGTCGTGTCCCACGTCGAGCAGACTCACGGCGTGGGCACCCTGCTGCTCGAACACCTGGTGTCCCTGGCACGTGGGCGGGGCGTGCGCCGCTTCACGGCGGAAGTCCTCGCGATCAACTTCCGGATGTTGCGGGTCTTCACCGACATGGGTCTGGTGTGGACGGTCGTACCCGATGGTGACGTCGTGCACGTCGACCTCGGTCTGGAGCCCTGCGACCGCTACCTCGACGCCGTTGCGAAACGGGAACGTGCCGCCGATGTGGCGAGTCTGGCCCACGTGCTGCGTCCCGGTTCGATCGCGGTGGTGGGCGCGAGCCGGTCGCCGGCTTCGGTGGGGCACGTCGTGTTGCGCAACCTGGTGGAGGGCAACTTCACCGGTGACCTGTACGCGGTCAACCCGCACGCCAGGTCGGTCGCGAAAGTGGACTGCTACGCGTCCGTCAGCGAGTTGCCCGAGGCGCCGGAACTCGCCGTGGTGTGCGTACCGGCACAAGCGGTACCTGGCGTCGCCGACGAGTGCGGACGCCGTGGCGTGCGTGCGCTCGTTGTGATCTCGTCGGGTGTGGATGCGGAGGAGCTGCTGAAAGTCGTTCGCACACATGGGATGCGGCTTGTGGGACCCAACTGCCTCGGAGTCTCGACGAGCTCGCCGGCCGTGCGGATGAACGCCACGTTCGCCGCCCACAGCACACTCGCGGGCGACATAGGCCTGGTCACCCAGTCCGGTGGCGTCGCGATCGCGGTGCAGGAGGAGCTGCGGCGGCTCGGTCTCGGCCTGTCGAGCCTGGTCTCCACCGGGGACAAGCTCGACGTCAGTGGCAACGATCTGCTGATGTGGTGGGGGCAGGACGCGGAGACCCGGATCGTGGCGCTGTACCTGGAGTCCTTCGGCAACCCGCGCAAGTTCGCGCGCCTGGCTCGCGAGGTCGCAGGTCTCAAGCCGGTGCTCGCGATCCGTGCGGCCAGCAGCGAGGCAGGACAGCGTGCCGCCGCTTCGCACACCGCCGCGACCGCGACGCCGTCGGTCACCCGTGACGCCTTGTTCCGGCAGGCGGGCGTGATCGCGGTCGACAGCGTCCCGGAGCTCGTCGACGCGGTGATGGCGCTGAGCTGGCAGCCGGTGCCCGGCGGCCGGTCGGTGGCCGTGCTGAGCAACGCCGGTGGTCTCGGCGTGCTGGCGGCGGACGCCTGCACCCGGGAGGGCCTGTTGATGGCGGAACTGTCCGACGAGACGCTGAAGTCGTTGCGGGAGTTGCTTCCCACCACGGCGAGCGTGCAGAACCCCGTCGACACCACGGCGGTCGTCGACGACGACAGGTTCGCGCGGTGCCTGGACGTCATCGGTGCGGATCCGGCGGTCGCCGCGGTGATCACCGTGACCGTCCCGACCGCGCTCGGTGACCCGACGGGTGGCGTGCACCGGATCCCCGGCAAGCCCGTCCTCGCCGTGCGAACCGGTCAGACCGAGCGGCTACCGGACGAGGTGCCCTGTTACCCCGAGCCCGCCCGAGCCGCGGCGGCGCTGGCCCGGCTGGCCGAACGCGGCCAGTGGCTCGCCCGGCCGAGGGAGTTCGCGGAGCTGGGTGGGATCGATCTCGGAACCGCGCAGGGGATCGTGGCCAGGAATCCCGAAGGCTGGTTGCCACCGGACGAGGTGGTGCGGCTGCTGAAGGCGTTCGGCCTGCCGGTCCTCGGAGGAACGTTCGCCACGACCGCTGAGCACGCCGTGGCGGCCCAGCGGGCCTATGACGCGCCCGTCGCGCTAAAGGCCGTGGCGGAGGACCTTGTGCACAAGAGCAAGGATGGCGGAGTGGTGCTCTCGGTCGAGGGTGAGAGCGCGGTCACGGAAACGTTCCGCGGCTTCCAGGACCGCTTCGGTGACAGGTTGCGCGGCGTGTTCGTGCAGCCGATGGTGCTCGGTGGCCGGGAACTGCTGGTCGGTGTCGTCACCGACGAGAAGTTCGGCCCCCTCGTGGTCACCGGGCTCGGCGGCGTGGAAACCGACGTCTTCGACGATCGTGCCGCCGCGCTCGCTCCATTGTCCACAGTGGACGCGGACGATCTCGTGCACGGGTTCCGCTCGGCGGGCCGGTTGCTCGCTGATGTGGACGCGGAGGCGGTGCGCGACGTCCTGCTGCGCGTGGCGGAACTCGCCGGCGCGGTCCCCGAGATCGTCGAGCTCGACATCAATCCGCTGGTCGTGACGGACACCGGATGCCTGGTCATGGACGCCAGGGTGCGCGTGGCCGAGTACCGGTGGACCGACCCGTTCCTGCGGCAGCTCAGGCACTGACGCGAGAGGAGGCTCCGATGAGCACGACTTCGGCCACGATCGTCGTGGGTGTCGATGGAACGCGGGCGTCGGAACGCGCACTCGGGTGGGCGATCGACGAGGCGGTCGTGCGCGGCTGCCCGTTGAACGTCATCCACGCGTGGGACTACGAGCCGGTGGCGGACTGGCGGGAGAACACCGTGGAGCGGGCGAGGCGGGAGTCGGAGGCACTGATCGACGAGGCGCTGCGAAGGGTGTCGGCCGGCCGCACCGAGCTGCCCGAGATCATCCGGCGCAGCCAGCGGGGATACGCGGCCGAGGTGCTGGAGGTGGCGTCGGAGGGCGCGGCGATGCTGGTCGTCGCCTCGCGCACCGGCCATGCGGTCCGCCAGATCGTGCTGGGCTCGACCAGCCTGCACTGCGTACGGCACGCGCACGTCCCAGTCGTCGTCATCCCGGTCACGGATCGCGACCTCGCGGAGGCCACGCGATGAGGGCGAGGGAGGTGGCGACGAGGCCGATCGTGGCCAAGAAGTAGTGCCGTCGCCCCACGTCCACCAGGTGATGTCGCAACCGACGCTGCCAGCCTGCTGGGAGACGGATGCGGAGACGCACTTCACCGCGGGGTGGCCGGGTGCTCGGCGCCATCGAGTATCGCGAGGTGACCGCGTTGGAGATCACGCTGTCGCCACGCCGCCTGTCGAAGGGGTACCGGTGCACCGCCAGCGCGAGGGCGCCGCACCGGGCCGGTGAGGTGGATGTCCGGTGAGCTCGACCGCCTGGGCACCGCGGCACGCACGCGTCCGCGAGCACCGGTCACGCAGCAACTGCTGGTCACTTCGCCCTCGCGGCAGCCATCGTCTGGTCGGCGAAGAAGCCCTGGGCCGCTGCGAGACTCGCCCGGCACGTGCGGACGATCTGCCGGGTGGCCGCGGTCCCGGGCACCTCGCGGCAGGTTTCGCACCGCACCAGGACGTCACCGGTCAGCTCGTCGACGCCGACCGACGCGGTCGAGGAGCACTCGCGGCACCACCGGTGTCCGGTGATCTTGATGACGTGGTCCGGGGAGTGCACGCAGTGGTGCAGCCATCGGCGGTGCAGCCGGCACGAGACACGCTCCAGCGGATTCAGGCCGAGCTCCTCCGCCGCGTCCTCCTCGGCGAGCATCACAGCGAGCCGGCGGTCCCGGACGTCGGCGTACCGCTGCTGGTCGGCGACGAGGAATGGCGTGGTCATGACGTTCTCCCTGGACTCGAAGTCTGTTCCAGACTTCTCCGGCGCTCCGGCCGTGAACACCGGACAGGGACTCCGTTCCAGTCGAGACCACGGGCTCATCGGGGTCGAGACCAAGGTCTCTGGGGTTCGCCTCGTCCACCCGGAAATCTTGGTGCCGGAGGTGGACCATGACCGCGAAACCGATGACCAGACTCGTCCGTCAAGCCTTCCCCTACCGCAACAAGCTTGCGACGACCGGTGACCGGATCGAAGGTGCGGTGCTGGCACTGGGAGTCGCGGTGTCGCTGCTCGCCGTTCCGGTCGCGGGGGCGACAGGTTCCGAGACCTACGCGAAGGATCGGACACGAGTCGCCGTCGAGCAGGTGAGCAGGCACCGCGTCGACGCGGTCCTGGTCGAGGACGCGCCGCCCACGATCGGCTCCACGGAACGCGGCGGCGTCGTCGAGTCGACACCCGTCCTGGCCAGATGGCGGCTGCGGGACGGGAGCGCCCGTGAGGGCGTGGTGCAGGCGCACTACGACGCGAAGGCCGGCGCGAAGGTGCCGATCTGGATCGACGACACCGGCGGGGCGGCCCTGCCCCCGATGACGAACGAGGGCGCCACGATCAACGGAATCATCCTCGCCTTCCTGCTCTGGGGCGCGGTGACCGGCACGATGGCACTGCTGTACGTCGCCACCACCTTCGCGCACAAGCGGATCCGCCTGCGCCGGTGGGCCGGCGAGTGGCGGCGGATCGCCCCCGACTGGACCGGGAGGTGATCCGGATGACCATCCCCATCGGACATTCGAACATCGTCGTCGTCGGGGTGGACGGGTCCGACTCCGCGCAACGTGCCGTGTCCTGGGCGGCTGAGGAGGCCGTCCGGCGCGGCGCGGCACTGCGCATCGTGCACGCCGAGCTACCGCTGCCGGCCGACGCGCTGGACATGACGGGCATGGCTCGCGCCGCGCTGCACGAGGAGGCGATGGCATGGGTGCAGAAGGCCATCTCGGAGGCGAACGAGGTCGCACCGGACGTCGAGATCCAGACGCGCGTCGAGGTGAACACGCCCGCCTGGTTGCTGGAGCAGGAGTCGGCGACCGCCGCGCTCGTCGTGGTCGGTTCGCGAGGCCTGGGAGGGTTCACCGGCCTGGTGCTCGGCTCGATCGCCGTCGCGTTGTCCTGCCACTCGATGTGCCCGGTCGTCGTGGTCAGGGGCGCCGATCGCGCGCCTGACGGTCCAGTGGTCGTCGGTGTCAACGGTGCTCCGCAGAACTGGTTCGTGCTGGACCGCGCGTTCGCGGAAGCCGAAGCCCGAGGTACCTCCGTCGTCGCCGTGCACGCCTGGCACCCGCCGATGCACAACGCGCGGATCGCCGAGGCGGTCGGCATCGTGTGGTCCGAGCTCGACATCGTTCGCGACGCGACCGTGAGGCAGCGGCTGGACGCGTGTGCGCACCGTCATCCCGGTGTGAGGGTGGAACGGCACGTCGTGCACGGATCAGCGGCCAGCAGGCTCCTGGAGTTCGCCGAGAGCGCGTCCCTGCTCGTGGTCGGGTCACGTGGCACCGGTGGCCTCAGAGGAATGCTGCTGGGTTCGACGAGCCAGGCGGTCCTTCGGCACGCGACGTGCCCGGTGCTTCTGGTACGGCCTTCGCTGGCGGAACAGATGGATCACGTCCACCACGACGACTAGTGTCCCGGAGGCGAAGAAGGGCGCCACGGCCGCGGCGCCTTTCCCCGGTGCCGCTGTCACCTCAGCCAGGGGGACTTCACCAACGGCCGGCCGGCCCACCAGCACGACGTCGTGGTCGGCACTCGCCGCGCCGACCACGACCGGCTACCCCGTCCTGTGCTCGTTCGCGAGGCGGGTGGGGCGGGGCGTGCCGAACGCGGACCCATCAGCAGATCCGAGGCAGTTGCTCACCGACCAGCACGTCGACGACGCGCGACGATCCGACCAGTGTGCGGGCGAGAACGCGGCCCGCCGCCCCGTGCGTCACCTCGCCGATGATCGTGGTCTCCGCACCCTCCGGCACCGCGCGCATCGCCTCCACCACGGCGTCGGCCGAGTCAGGCGCGACGAACGCCACCAGGCAGCCCTCGTTGGCCACGTGCAGCGGATCGAGCCCGAGCAGGTCGCACGCCGCGGCGACGGGCACCGGCACGGGCACGGCCGACTCGTCGATCTCGACACACACCCCGGAGGTGGAGGCGATCTCGTTGAGCGAGCCGGCAAGGCCTCCGCGCGTGGGATCGCGCAGCACGTGGACGTCCGCGCCGCCCGCCGCGATCATGGCGGCCACGAGTTCGTGCAACGGCCGGCTGTCGGAGGAGACGTCGGCGTCGAAGCCGAGGCCTTCGCGAGCGCTGAGGATCGTGATGCCGTGCAGGCCGATCGGTCCTGACACGAGCACGACGTCACCCGGCGCGGCGCGGGCGGCGGACGGCCACGCGTCGCGCAGCCGGACCCCCACCCCGGTCGTGGTGATGTAGAGGCCGTCGGCCGCGCCCCGGCCCACCACCTTCGTGTCGCCGGTGACGATCGGGACCCCTGCCGCTCGGGCGGCGGCCGCGGCGGAGTGCGTGATGTCGCGCAGTTCGGCGATCGGCAGGCCCTCCTCGATGATGTAGGCGAGGCTGAGCGCGATCGGCCGGGCACCGCGCATGGCGAGGTCGTTCACGGTGCCGTGCACAGCGAGCGAGCCGATGTCGCCGCCGGGGAAGAACCGCGGTGTCACGACGTAGCTGTCGGTGCTGAACACCTGGTCCAGTCCGATCAGGGCGGCGTCCTCCAGCGGGCCGGTGAGGCCGAGTTCGGGGGCGATGACCTCGGCGAGCAGTTCGGCCATCAGCTGACCGCCGGAGCCGTGGCCGAGCAGGACGCGTTCGGTCTCCACGAGGGGGACGGGGCAGGACGGTGTCATCGGTGCTCCAGAGTTCGGCCGGCGTTGAAGAACGCCGCGCAGGTGCCCTCGCTGGACACCATCGGCGCGCCCAGCGGCGTTCTCGGGGTGCAGGTGCGCCCGTAGGCGGCGCAGTCGGTCGGCAGGCGAGTGCCGCGCAGGATGTCCCCGGCGATGCAGTCGGGCGACTCGCGTGTCACGAGGTCACCGACGGCGAACCGGGTTTCCGCGTCGTAGCCGGAGAACTCGGTGCTGAGTGTCAGACCGCTCGCGGGGATCATGCCGATACCCCGCCACGTCCGGTCGGTCACCTGGAAGACGCGCCGGATGGCTTCCTGCGCGGCGAGGTTGCCGGAGCGGCGTACCGCGCGGACGTACTGGTTCTCGACCTCGGCGCGTCCCTCCTCGAGCTGCCGCACCGCCATGAGGATCCCTTCGAGCAGGTCCAGCGGCTCGAACCCGGTGACCACGACGGGCACGCCGTACCGCAGCGCGATCGGTTCGTACTCCGTCCAGCCCATGACCGCGCAGACGTGGCCGGCTGCCAGGAACGCCTGCACCTGTGTGCCGGGCTCGTCCATCAGCGCCGTGATCGCGGGCGGCACCAGCACATGGCTCACCAGCACGCTGAAGTTCGCGACACCGAGGGAGGCGGCGTGCAGCACCGCCATCGCGTTCGCGGGAGCCGTGGTCTCGAAGCCGACGGCGAGGAACACGACCTCACGACCGGGGTTCTCCTGTGCGATGCGGACGGCGTCAAGTGGCGTGTAGACGACCCGCACGTCCGCGCCGCGGGCCTTGAGGGTGAGCAGATCACCGGAGGTGCCCGGCACGCGCAGCATGTCGCCGTAGCTGGTGAAGACGACCTCGGGCCGGGCGGCGATCGCGAGTGCCCGGTCGATGGTCTCCAGCGGCGTCACGCACACCGGGCAGCCCGGCCCGTGGATCATCCGGATGCCGGCGGGCAGCAGTTCGTCGATGCCCTGCCGCACGATGGTGTGCGTCTGGCCACCGCAGACCTCCATGATCGTCCACGGTGCCGTGGCGGTGGCCCGCAACTCCGCCAGCAGGCGCCGGGCCAGCACGGGATCGCGGTACTCCTGCAGGTGTTTCACGGCCCCAGCTCCGTCTCGATCGCGTCCGGCATCGCCCGCAGCACGGCGAGCGTCTTGGCCGCCTCCTCCTCGTCGACCACGGTGATCGCGAAGCCGACGTGCACGATCACGTAGTCGCCCGCCTCCGCTTCCGGGGTGTAGGCGAGGCAGACCGGCCGGCGCAGGCCGTCGAAGTCGACGGTGCCCGAGCGGGGCTCGGTGTCGTCGAGCGTCACGATCCGTCCGGGAATCCCCAGGCACATCAGCTGATCCCTTCTGCCAGCAGTGCTGCCGCCACCGCGGCCTGTCCGTAGCTGATCCCGCCGTCGTTGACCGGCACGCGCTCGCCGACGAGAACCTCGAAGTCCGCGAGCTCGCGGAAGACGGCGTCGACGAGCCTGCGGTTCTGGAACACCCCGCCGCCCAGGCACACGGTCCGCACGCCGCCCGCGACCTCGCGCACCAGGGCAGCGGTGACCTCACCGATCGTGGTGTGGAACCGGGCCGCGGCGACGCCGGTGGGATCACCGCAGGTGACGAGGTCGCGCAACGTCGGCACCGGGTCGTACACCCACATCCCGTCGCGCCGGTGCAGCTTCCAGTCGAACGGCGGCCCGTCGTGCCCGGCGGCCGCGGCTTCCAGCAGCACGGCCGCTTCGCCCTCGTACGAGTTCTCCTCGCACAGACCCAGCATCGCGGCCGCCGCGTCGAAGAGCCGTCCCGCGCTCGACGCGAGCGGGCTGTTCACCCGCCGCTCGATCATGCGGCGCACGAGGTCGGTCTCCCGCGCCGGCCGATGGTCCGGAATGGACGGTGCGCCGAAGTCCTCCGCGCCGTGCAGGTATCCGAGCGCCATCCGGGACGGCCGCCGGACGGCTGCTTCGCCTCCCGGCAACGGCGCCCGGCCGAACCGGGCGACCCGCCGGTACTCCCGGTAGGTGGCCAGCAGGACCTCGCCACCCCACAGCGTGCCGTCGTCGCCCAGCCCCAGGCCGTCGTACGCGACTCCGATGAACCGGCCGCGCACTCCGTGTTCCGCCGCGGTGGCCGCGACGTGCGCGTGGTGGTGCTGCACAGGGATCCGGCGGTCGCGCGGCCACCGCTGGGCGTACCGGGTCGAGAGGTACCGGGGGTGCAGGTCGTGCGCGCAGTGTTCGGGGACTGTGCCCTGCCAGCGGCTCAACGTCTCCGCGGTGCGCTCGAAAGCCGCGAGCGCCTCGGCGTTCTCCAGGTCGCCGGTGTGCGGTCCGAGCACCGCGCGATCGCCGACCACCAGCGCTGTCGTGTGCTTGAGCTGTGCGCCCAACGCGAGCACGGGCTTCGGTGACGACACGGGCAACGACAGGGTTTCCGGAGCGAACCCCCTTGCCCTGCGCACCATCCGCCCGGCACGGACCACGGAGTCGTCGTAGCGGGCGAGGATCGGCCTGTCGTGCGAGAGGATGCCGTCGACCACCGGGCCGAGCGTCGCCTCGGCCTCCTCGTCGGAGATCACGATGGGCTCGCCGGACCTGTTGCCGCTGGTCACCACGAGCGGCAGGGCCAGGTCGTGGAGCAACAGGTGGTGCAGTGGGCTGTACGGCAGGAAGAGCCCGATGTCGAGCCCTCCCGCGAGCGACGGCAGGACGACGATCGGGGCGGAGCCCGACCGCAGCAGCCCGGCCGCCTCCTCGTCCACCTCGGCCAGCGCACGTGCCTGGACGAGGTCGCGCACCATCACCGCCAGCGGTTTGCGCGGCCGGTGCTTGAGCTCGCGCAACCGGGCGACGGCGTCCTCGTCCCCGGCCGCGCAGATCAGCTGGTAGCCGCCGATGCCCTTGGCGGCGATGATGCCGCCGTTCGCGATCGTCGCGGTGGCCAGGTGCAGGGCCTCGTCGCCGAGCACTCCACGCCACCGCAGGCGCGGCCCGCACTCGGGGCACGCCACCGGTTCCGCGTGGAAGCGCCGATCGGCCGGATCGTGGTACTCGGCCGAACACGACGCGCACAGGGGAAAGCCCCGCATCGACGTGCGCGAACGGTCGTAGGGAAGCGAGTCCACGATGGTGGCCCGCGGTCCGCAGTCGGTGCAGTTGACGAACGGATACCGGTAACGCCGGTCATCGGGGTCGAACAGTTCCACCGTGCAGGCGTCGCAGGTCGCCAGATCGGGCACGATCGTGCGCGGTCCGGTCGCGAACGCGCTGTCCAGCACCAGGAAACCGGCGTGGCTGACGTCGGCGTGCGGGGTGACGCTGATGCGGTGGACGTCGGCGTGCCGTGGTGCGCGCTGGCGCAACGCCTGCCGGAACGCGTCCAGCACGTCCGGCGGCCCGCACGCGGTGATCACGACGTGCCCGCCGACGTTGCGCACGTCGCCGCGAATGCCGAGTTCGGTCGCGAGCCGGAACACGTGCGGCCGGAACCCGACGCCCTGCACGGCGCCGTGCACCTCGATGCGTACGGTCGTGATCACGGTCGCCGCTCCCGCCGTTCCGGTGGCCTGCCCTGCGCGAATTTCGCACCGGCGGCACGTCGTCGTGAGTGGCCCAGGTCCCTGGCGGACCGCGTGTTCTCGGGGAACTCCGCCAGCACCGACGCGGTCAGCGGTGCCACCACCGCCGCGACAGCGGGAGTCAGCCCGGTCCCGAAGCTGATGTCGGCCACCTCCACGGCGTAGATCACCAGGCGTTCTGGCCTGCGGTCGAGCGCCTCGGCCAGTTCCACGGCCTCCGGCACCCCGAGCCCGTGCGAACTGGCCGCCGGAACGGTGTGCGGCAACGTGGTGCGGTGCCAGTGACCCGGTATCGCGTCCGTGCAGAGCACGGCGTCCACGATCACGACGACCGCGGCGCCGTCCCACGCCTCCATCAGGCGGACCGGATCTCCGTCGCTGATCTCCGCGTGGACACCGGATGCCGCCACCGCGCGGGCGACGGCGGGTCCGACGCCGTCGTCGCGCCGGAACTCGTTGCCGACTCCGATGACCACGGAGGTCATGCCCGTTCCCTGGTGAAGTCGAGGAAGTGTGCGGAACAGGAGATGCACGGGTCGTAGTTGCGGATCGTCTGCTCGCACAACGACTGCAAGGCGTGGTCGTCCAGGTGCTGGTGCGACCGGACCACGCTGGTCACGTCGGCTTCGATGGCCGACTGGTTCTGCGACGTCGGCGGCACGATGTCGGTGCTGACGATCCGGCCCGCCGCGTCGAGCTCGTAACGGTGGTAGAGCAGGCCTCGTGGCGCCTCGGTGACACCGTGCCCGACGCCGGCACGCGGACCGACCTCCACACAGGGGGCGTCCGGGTGTTCGTAGGCGCCGATGATCCGCAACGCCTCCTCGGCCGCGTACACCACCTCGACCGCTCGCACCACGATGCTGCGGAAGGGGTTGCGGCACACGGGTCCGAGCCCTGCCGACGAAGCGGCTTCGCGGGCGACGGGGGAGAGGCGGTCCGAGTTGAGGCTGTACCTCGCGAGCGGGCCGACCAGGAACAACCGGTCGTCCAGCCGCGCGTGCAGTGCCGTGGAATGCGCGACCTGGTGCTCGACCACGTGGTCACCGAACTCCGCGACGGGGAAGGAGAGCCCGCTGCTGACGTGAGGGCTGCCGCGGTCGAGCGGATAGCCGTCGTCATCGCGCAGGGCCATGAGGTCGTGTGGAACCTCAAGATCCGGGAAGTCGAAACCCGCCACCCACTCGACTGTGGCCAGGGCGTGGTCCAGGGCCTTGCGCACCGTCTCGGCCAAGGGGCGGAGCTCGTCCGGCGTCGGCGCGCGGTAGAACCCACCGACCCGCACGTTCACCGGGTGGATCGCGCGCCCACCGACCAGGTCCATGATCTGGTTGCCCGCCTTCTTGAGCACCAGTCCGCGTTCGACCGCGGCGCGGTGTTCTCGCGCGAGGGCGATGCCGTCCGGGAACCCCAGGAAGTCCGGCGCGTGCAGCAGGTAGATGTGCAGGGCATGGCTGGAGATCCACTCACCGCAGTACAGCAGCCGGCGCAGCGCCCGTACCGCGTCGCCGACGTCCACACCGCACGCGTCCTCGATCGCGAGGCACGCGCTCATCTGGTACGCCACCGGGCAGATGCCGCAGATGCGGGCGGTGATGTCCGGTGGTTCGCGGAAGTCACGGCCGCGCAGGAAGGCCTCGAAGAACCGCGGCGGCTCGTAGATGTTCAGCTCGACGCGGTCGACCTCGCCGTCGACGGTGCGGACGTGGAGCGCGCCTTCACCTTCGACCCTGGCAAGGCCGGAGACCTGCAGCGTGCGGTTCGCGCGATGGGTCATGACCACTCCGCGTTGGCGTTGAAGGTGCGGAACACCAGGTGCAGTTCGTCGTCGCCCATGCCGCTACGCCGCAGCAACGGCACGAGGGCGGGCACGTTCGGCTGGTTCATCGGACCGAAACAGCCGTAGCAGCCTCTGTTGACGGCAGGGCACAGAGCACCGCAGCCGGCGTGCGTGACCGGCCCGAGGCACGGTGTGCCGTGCGCGACCATGACGCAGGTGAGCCCGCGGCGCTTGCAGTCGGTGCAGACGCTGGTGTCCGGCAGGTCGGGCGCGCGACCGGCGAGCAACGCGCTCAGCACCTCCAGCAGCTGCCCCTTGTCGATGGGGCACCCGCGCAGTTCGTGGTCCACGGTGACGTGCGCGGAGATGGGGGTCGAGGTGTCCAGCGTCGCGATGTGCTCCGGCCGGGCGTAGACGATCGAGCGGAACTCGCTGACGTCGGCGAAGTTCCGCAACGCCTGGATGCCACCCGAGGTCGCGCACGCGCCCACGACGACCAGCACGGCGGACTGCTCCCGGATCCAGCGAATCCTGTCGGCCTCCTCGGGCGTGGTGACCGATCCCTCGACGATCGAGATGTCGTACGGACCTGGCTCGCTGACGCTCGTGACCTCCAGGAAGTGCGCGATCCGGACGTGCTCGGTCAGCGGCAGCAACTCGTCCTCGCAGTCCAGCAGGGTGAGCTGGCAGCCGTCACACGAGGTGAACTTCCACACGGCGATGGTCGGCATCAGAGCTCCTTCGCGAGCAAGAGCGGTTCCGCGACCGGGTAACCGACGACCGGCCCCGAACGGCACAGCAGCAACGGTCCGAGCTGGCAGTGGCCGCAGAGACCGGAACCGCACTGCATGTTGCGTTCCAGCGACACCTGGATTCGTTCGGCCGGAACCCCGCGGCTGAGCAGAGTCCTGGCGCAGAACCGCATCATCGGCTCAGGCCCGCACAGCAGAGCGGTGGTGCGGTCCGGGGCCAGGGGGATCGAGGCGAGCGGCTCGGTGACGAAGCCGATGCGGCCGTGCCAGCCGGGCTCACCGTGGTCCACGGTGAGCACCGTGTCCACATCGGACAACCGTGCCAGTTCGGCGGTGTAGAGCAGGTCCTGTGGTGTGCGAGCGCCGGCGATGAGCACCGTTCGCTGGTTCGGGTGGCTCAGCACCGGCCGGAGCGGGGCGAGCCCGATGCCGCCCGCGACCACGAGCAGGTCCTCGGTGCCGCCGAGCTGCCACGCCGTTCCGAACGGGCCGCGCACCCCGAGAACCGTGCCGGGCGCGGTGTCGTGCAGAGCCCTGCTCACCGCGCCGACCGCGCGGATCGTGTGCACGAGCGTGCCGTCACCGGGGATCGCGCTGATCGAGATGGGCACCTCACCGACACCGTGCGCGTAGAGCATGGCGAACTGCCCCGGCCGGAAGGTGGGCAGGGACTCACCGACCGGCCGCAGTGCGAGCGTCACGCAGTCGTGCGTCTCGACAGTTCTCGTCACCACGCGGTACGGCGTCGGCACCCACGTCATGACGGGTTCCGGTAGAGGTCGAGCAACCGGCCTCTGGTCGCCTGCAACCGGTTCACCAGTGCGTTGATCAGGGCGAGGGACAGCTGGTAGCCCAGTGCGGGGTCCTCGTCGGCGAGCCGCCGCAAGGCCGCGGTGTCGACCACCACAGCCCGAGTCGGTGAGACGACCGTCGCGCCGAAGTGCCACCGGTACGGCGGCATCAGCCACGACCAGCCGAGAAGCTCGCCCTGGCCGATGCTCTGCACCCCGACCCTGCCGCGCACCGGCAGATCGGTGTCCACCAGGACGCAGCCGGTCAGCACCACCCAGCACTGGTCGGCGAGACCTCCTTCGTCGAACAACCGGGTGCCCGGTTCGTAGCTCTCGATCCGGGCGGCTCCCGCGATGGCCGCGCGCTGGGTGTGGGAGAGGTTGGTGAACAACGGGAGAGCGTCGAGCTCCGTGATCGGGATGGTCATCGTTGTTCACCACGAGATTCCATCGCCGTGCTGAGTGCCGCCGCCTCCTGGGTGATGTCGATCCCCGCGGGGCACCAGGCGATGCACCGTCCACAACCGACGCACCCGGACGTGCCGAACTGGTCGTACCACGTGCTGAGCTTGTGCGTCATCCACTGCCGGTACCGCGCGGCACCGGACGTGCGGACCGAACCGCCGTGGAGGTAGGAGAAGTCGATCTCGAAGCAGGACGCCCACCGCTGGGCGCGTTCCGCGTTGCCGTCGAGGTCCGTGGTGTCCTCGACCGAGACGCAGAAGCAGGTCGGACACACCATCGTGCAGTTCCCGCAGTCGAGGCACCGCTCGGCGACGGCTTCCCAGTGCGTGGAGTCCCGGCTGGCCGTGAGGAGGTCGCGCAGGTCGAGCTCGGGCATCGCCCTGCCCATGCGTCGCGTGGCCGCTTCGACGTCCTGCTCGGCCAGCGAGACGTCCTGCGGGGACGCGTCGCGAGCCGGTACGCGGGCCAGTAGCGCGCCCCCGGCCGCACTGCCCGAGGTGGCCAGGAACCGTTGTCCCTCCTCGTCCACCCGCTCGGTCAGCGCGATGTCGTACCCGGCGCCGGCGGCGGGCCCGCATCCCATCGAGGCGCAGAAGCACGCCTCGCCGGGCTCGGTGCACTGGGCCGCCACCACGAACGGTGCCCGTCCACCGATGACCTGGCGGAGTTTGGTGATCGCCGCCAGGTCGCAGGGCCCCACCCCCAGGAAGGCGTAGCTCGGCGTGTCGTCTCGCGCGGGGTGGAACCCGTCGCCGTCGCTGGAGACCAGCGAGCGGCGCGGTGGGTGCAGGAACCGCTTCCAGGACTGAGGCCCGGCCGAATGACCGAAGATCGCGGTGTCGGCACGCCGGCGCACCCGGTAGTGGCCGGGACCTGTCTCGACACCCCAGCCGCTCGGCAGGTCCGCGACGGACTCCACCTCGGCCAGAGTGATCGCGCCATCCCGCAGGACGGGTCCGACGACGACGCGTCCGTCGGCCCGCAGCAGCCCGACGAGCGCATCGAGGCCGTCGAGGTCGAGCACCCGGTTCGTCATGCCGTCCTCCTCCTCGCAGCTGGTCACCCATCATCACCACTGGCGGGTTCCGGCTCCCAGTGACGAAAGACCCGCCTCGCGGGGCGCTTCGGTCCCTGTCCGGTGCACGTTCGTGGTGATGGGCTGGAACTGTTGCAAGGCAACAGGAGGAGACGACATGAGTACGCTCGCACGCCGGCAGGCCAGCAGCCTGCTGCCCGACCTGTGGGACATCTTCGACGCGTCCTGGCCGTTCGGGACGAGGCACCCGCTGCACGTCGAGGACTTCGTGGAGGAAGGCTCCTACGTTCTGCGCGCGGAGTTGCCCGGCCTGGACGCGGCGAAGGACATCGACGTGAGCGCGTCGGAAGGAAGCCTCACGATCACCGCTCAGCGGGAGGAGACGAAGAAGGAGCAGCACCGTTCGGAGTTCCGCTACGGCTCGTTCAGCCGAACCGTGTCGCTGCCTTCGGGTGCGGACACCTCGAAGATCTCCGCCGAGTACAAGAGGGGAATCCTCGAGGTCCGCGTGCCGATCGCGGCCCCACCGGAGGAGCACAAGGTCCAGATCGACGTCCAGCAGGACTGACCGCGACGACTGCCCCGGATCAACACGTCCGGGGCCGTTCCGCTGTCCACCGAACACGGGTTTCGGTTCACGGACGGCCTGAGCCGAGCATCGCGCGGGAGGCGGTGAGCGGAGGTGACCGGGCGCCTGACCGTGGAAGGGCACGGCGTCCGGGGAGCGGAGAAGATCATGAGCAATCTCGGTATGGCCGTCGTGCGGCAGTACGAACGTGGTGTGGCGTACTTGCACCGGGCCGACCCGGTGAAGTCCATTGTGGAGATCGAGAACGTCCAGGCGGCGGCGGTCAGCACCTGATCACGGCGACCCCGAGCACGAGCAGCCAGGACCGCCATCGCCGCGGATGGACCGGCGGCGGATCCGGGGCCGGATCGGGCGGAGGCCCGGACTTCGCGATGCGCGACAACACGGCCTCCTCGCGTCGGTGAACTCACCCGAGGTCAGGCGGGAGTGGTGAGCCGGCCCAGGGACCAGCGGAACGGTGAACAGGGACGTTGGCCCCTGTGAGGCGGGCCGCTTCCGGAGGCCGGTCATCGGAGACCCGCGTCGGGTCGGCCGCGGTTCTCACGCCCACGCGGTTCCGCCGCTCCTCCAGGTCGCCTGCTTCGCAGGTGGTGCACCGTGCGCGCGGCCGGTCCGCCCGGCAGTTCCACGACGTCGACGGGTTCCCGGCCGGTGATCTCGCCGAACGATGCGGCGGTCCGTTCGCGCCGGCCTCGAACGGCAGGGACGAAGGTCCGTGGTCGTCCGGACCGGGCGGGGGCACGGTTGTACTGCTCCCACGGCGCCTGCATACCCCCGGGGGTAGTTGTCGGCGAGCGGCAAGAGACGTATGGTGAAGTCACGGGTACCCCCGGGGGTATATCGGCCCGCCGGGAATTCCTTGTTGGCCAAGCGATGCGATCTCTAAGGATGATCATGGCGATAGAAGTCGAGGTCGTGACGACCTCCTCATTGGGCGACCGGAGCTACCTCGCGCACGACGGACGGGTGGCGGTGGTGGTCGATCCACAGCGGGACATCGACCGGGTGGTCGCGCTCGCGGGGCAGCGTGGGGTGCGGATCACGCACGTCGTGGAGACCCACCTGCACAACGACTACGTGTCCGGTGGACTGGCGCTCGCGAAGCTGACCGGTGCTGTGTACGCGGTGGCGGCGGCGGACGACGTCGGGTTCGAACGCCTGCCGGTGCACGACGGCGATGAGATCGTGCTGTCCGAACAGATGCGTCTGACCGTGGTGGCCACACCGGGCCACACGTTCCACCACCTGTCGTACGTGTTGCACGGCGCGGCTGGTCCTGTCGGTGTGTTCACCGGCGGTTCGTTGTTGTTCGGCACGACCGGCCGGACCGACCTCCTCGGCAAGCAGCACGCACACGCGCTGGCGCGCCACCAGCACGCCTCCGTGCGGCGGCTGGCCGACCTGGTGCCCGACGGCGCACAGGTGTGGCCGACGCACGGGTTCGGCAGCTTCTGCTCGGCGACCCAGTCGGACGCGCCGTCGTCGACGATCGGCAGGGAGAGGACGGCGAACCCGGCTCTGCGGCTGGAGACCGACGACTTCGTCGTCCAGGTCCTGGCCGGACTCGACGCCTATCCCGCGTACTACGCCCACATGGGCGCGCGCAACGCGGAAGGGGCCGAGCTGGCCGATCTCACCCCGGTGCGGATCGCCGACCCCGCGGAGCTGCGCGACCGGATCGACGCCCAGGAATGGGTCGTGGACCTGCGCTCTCGCAAGGCTTTCGCCCACCGGCACCTGACTGGCACGCTGAGCTTCGGCCTGGACGGGCCGATGTCCACCTGGCTGGGCTGGATGGCTCCCTGGGGTGCTCCCATCACGTTGCTGGGCGAGTCCGCCGAGCAGGTGGCCGAGGCCCAGCGCGAGCTGGCGCGGATCGGGATCGACCGGCCCGCGGCCGCCGCGACCGGTGGCCCGGAGCAGTGGGCCGGCGACGAGAAGCGGTTGGGTGAGCTGGCCGTGGCCACGTTCACGGATCTCGCGGCTGCGCGGGCAGGACGGGCGCCGCACGGATTGCCGCCCGCCGACGTGCTGCTGGACGTGCGGATGGCCGGTGAATGGCAGCAGCGCCACCTCGACGGCGCCCTGCACATCCCGTTGCCCGACCTTCCGGAACGCGTGTCGGACGTGCCCGGCGGTGTGGTCTGGGTGCACTGCCAGTCCGGTTACCGGGCGTCCATCGCGGCGAGTGTGCTCGCCCGAGCAGGCCGTGTGGTGGTGCACGTCGACGACGACTTCGACACCGCGGGAAAGGCCGGCCTGGCCGTGGAAGGGGAGCCGTGGTGAGCGCTCCGGTGACACTGGACGTCGCGGAGCTGCGGCGGCTGGTCGAGTCCGGAACCGGCCCGCGGCTGATCGACGTGCGCACCCCCGGCGAGTTCGAGGCCGCGCACATCCCCGGTTCCTACAACGTGCCCCTGGACCTGCTGCGCGAGCACCGCGACGAGCTGCGCCACCACCTGGACGAACGGGTGGTGCTGATCTGCCGGTCCGGGCAACGGGCCGGGCAGGCGGAGCGCGCCCTGGCGACGGCCGGCCTGCCGAACCTGCGGCTGCTGGCCGGCGGGATGACCGCGTGGCAGGCGGCAGGGGGCTCGGTGCGGCACGGCAAGCCGCGCTGGGACCTCGAACGCCAGGTCAGGCTCGTGGCGGGCGCGATCGTGGCGAGCGCGGTGCTGGCAGGGGTGTTCTACCCGCCCGTCACGTGGCTGGCGGGCCTGGTCGGCGCCGGGCTGGTCGCCGCCGCGCTGAGCAACACCTGCCTGCTCGGCCTGCTGCTGGCGAAGCTCCCGTACAACCGCGGTCCTCGCGCCACCGTCGAGGCCGTGGTCGCCGCACTGGTCGACGGGAGGGGGTGAGCGGGATGCTCGTGCTCACGTTGCTCGCCGCCGCGCTCGTCGGAGTCGCTCTGGCGGTACTCGGTGGCGGAGGGTCGATCCTGACCGTGCCCATCCTGGTCTACCTCGCCGGTCAGGACCCCAAGCAGGCGATCGCGATGTCGTTGTTCGTCGTGGGGGTCACCAGCGCGGTGGGCGCCGTGTCGCACGCGCGTGGCGGGCGGGTGCGTTGGCGCACGGGACTGGTGTTCGGCGCCGCGGGCATGGCCGGGGCGTACGGCGGAGGCCGGCTGGCGCAGTTCGTCCCCGGCACGTGGCTGCTGGTGGGCTTCGCGTTGATGATGATCGCGACCGCGGCCGCGATGATCCGCGGGCGCCGCGACGGCGTTCCGGTGAAGCCGCACGAGGAACTGCCTGTCGGACGTGTCGTGGCCGAGGGCGTCGCGGTGGGCGTGGTGACCGGGCTGGTCGGCGCGGGCGGTGGCTTCCTCGTGGTGCCCGCACTGGCATTGCTGGGTGGCCTGCCGATGGCGGTCGCGGTGGGCACGTCCCTCGTGGTGATCGCGATGAAGTCCTTCGCGGGGCTGGCGGGCTATCTGGCGACCGTCCACGTCGACTGGAGGCTCACCGCTGCGGTGACCCTGGCGGCGGTGGTGGGCAGCCTGGTGGGCGGAAGGCTCGTCGGGCGGATCCCGGAGACGGTGCTGCGCAAGGGGTTCGGCTGGTTCGTCCTCGTGATGGGCGGCTTCGTGCTCGCCCAGCAGCTGCCGGTGCCGATCTGGGGCGTCGCGGCGGTGCTCGTCGCCGTGGGCGTGGGTGTGTGGCTGGCGCAGCGCAGGCGTCCCAAGGTGACAGCGGGTGGCGGCCCCGAGTAGGGCCGCCACCCTCGCCTCACCGGCTGAGTCATCGGTCGAACGCGGCCAGGTGGTGCTGGGAAGCGGTCAGCAGGTGACCGTAGACGCGCTGGGCGTCGGGCGCGGTCAGACCGTCGAGCGACTTGCGCAGCAGCGAGATGTCCGCTGTCTCCACGGTGCGGCCGACCTTCAGCGCGGCGTCCTGGCTGCCGGTTCCCTCCGCCAGCAGCTGGTCGTAGGTTGCCTGCACGGCCGGGGTGGCGAAGTGACCGGGCGCCTGGTTCGCGGTGGGATCGGTGATCCCGTAGCGCGTCATCAGGGTCCGGACCGCGTCGAGGTGCGTGGTCTCCGCCGCGGCGATGCGGTCGAAGATCGGCAGGTCATAGCGGTCGGCGAACGCCGTGTACAGGTCGTGCGCCAGCTTCTCCTCCTCGGCGTTGGCCGCGAGCGCGGTGCGTTGCACCTCGGTCAGGGTGCCGCTCGGGTCGACGACTCCGGGAACGCCGAGGCATCCGCCGTCACGCTGCCCGCCGCGGGGCATGATCGTCCCGCCGGGGCCGGCCGTGGGCGGCGGACCGCCCGCCAGTGCGAGAGTTCCAGCGAACGCGCCCGCTGCGACGAGCACGGCCGCCGTGGTCACGACGATCCGGGTCCGGGTCTTCATGGCTCCTCCTCTTCTCGTGACGACTTCATGGTCCCGCCGGGTGGAGGAGGTCACGTGCAGGTCGTGTGGAGATGACGTGGAGCCCGCCACAACGGGGTACTTGGACCCTCCATCGCCTCGATCCGGCCGCGTACACAGGGATCCGTGGCCGACACGGTGCTCGTCGTCGAGGACGAGAAGGAGATCCGCGAACTGCTGCGCCGCTATCTGGAACGAGCGGGTTTCGCCGTGGTGACCACGGGTTCCGGGGCGCAGGCGGTCACGATGGTGGCTGACCGGGTGGCCGCGCTGGTGGTGCTGGACCTGGGCCTGCCCGACGTCGACGGGATGGAGGTGTTGCGTGCGGCGAGGGAGGCCGGCGCGACTCCGGTCGTCGTGCTGACCGCACGTGGTGCGGTGGAGGACCGGATTCGCGGACTGGAGCTCGGCGCCGACGACTACGTCATCAAACCGTTCAGCCCCACCGAGTTGGTGTTGCGGGTGCAGGCGGTGCTGCATCGGGCGCACGCGGGGGTGCCGGGCGCGGTGATGTCCTTCGGGGACGGCCGGCTCCTGATCGACGAGTCGAGGCACGAGGTCCACTGGAACGGCGAGCTGCTGGAGCTGACACCGACCGAGTGGGGCCTGCTGACGGTGGTCGCCGCGGTGCCGGGACGTGTCTACTCGCGGTACGAACTGATCAACCAGGTACGCGGGTACGAGTTCGAGGGGTACGAGCGAACCGTCGACTCGCACGTGAAGAACCTGCGCCACAAGTTCGGCGGGTGCGGACCGGATGTCGTGCAGACGGTGCACGGGGTCGGCTACCGACTGGGGCTGCGCCGTGACCGGTGAGCGACCGGCCGCCTGGGGGCCGCTGAGCAGAAGGCTCTTCGCCGCGTTCGTGCTGGCCGCGCTGTCGGCGGTCGTGGTGCTGGCGGCAGCCGCGGTGTGGGGGACCGGGCAGGGTCTGGTCTCGGCGCAGGCAGAGGCCCGGCGGCAGGCCGCCGCCAGGGTCGCCGACGCCGTCGCGTCCGCTCACGCCGCCGCTGGTGGCTGGGACGGTGCGGACCTGGACGCCGCGTCGACGCTCGCCGCCGGCGCGGGTGCCCGGCTCGTCGTGCGCGCCGCCGACGGCAGCACCGTCTCCGGTCACGGTCGCGGCATGCCGATGAACCCCGCGGCCGGACCGGGATGGACCGAGGCTCCCGTGGTGGTCTCCGGCCAGGTGGTGGGCTCGGTCCACCTGGCATTCGGCACTCCGAACACCTCCGCGGCCAGGGAGATCGCCTGGGGCTGGATCGCACTGGCCGCCGTGGTGGCGCTCGCGGTGGCCGGGCTCATGAGCTGGTTCGTGGGCAGGCGGATCGTCGTGCCGCTCACACACCTCACCCGTGCCGCGCGGCGCATCTCGGCGGGTGATCGCTCGGCGCGTGCCGGGGTGGACGCTCCGGGCGAGCTCGGTGAGCTGGCGAGCGCGTTCGACCACATGGCCGGCGAGGTGGCCCGCTCGGACCAGGCGTTGCGCGATCTTACCGGTGACGTCGCACATGAGCTGCGCACGCCGCTGGCGGCGCTGCAGGCAGGCCTCGAGGAACTGCGCGACGGCCTGGTCCCGCCGGACCCGGGGCGCCTGACGAGCCTGCACGACCAGGCACAGCGGCTGGGCAGGATCGTGCAGGACCTCACGGAGCTCGCCGACGCGGAAGCGGCGGCGTTGTCGTTGCGGCGGCAGGAGGTCGATCTCGCCGCGGTGGCCAGGACCGCGGTCGAGGCCCACGCCGCGCACCTGCGCACCGCGGGTCTGCGGGTGCGCCTCGAACTGGGGAACGACGTCGTGGTGCGGGCGGACCCGGATCGCCTGCACCAGGCGCTGGGCAACCTGCTGGCCAACTGCGCTCGCTACCTGCGTCCCGGTGACGTCGTCACCGTGGGCGTGCGCCGCTCGGCCGGCGCGGCGGTGGTCGAGGTCCACGACACGGGGCCTGGGATGTCCGCTGAGGAACTGCTCCACGTCTTCGATCGGCGTTGGCGCGGTCGCGCGGGACAGGCCGTCGTGGGAACGGGCATCGGGCTCGCCGTGGTCCGGGAGCTCGTGACCGCGCACGGCGGCGCGGTCACCGCCACGTCCGGCGCCGAGGGCACGACCTTCACCATCAGCCTGCCGTGGTGACCGGCGAGCTCAGCGAGTCCAGCGCGGCCTGGATCCGCCTGCCAGCCTCTTCCGCGATCGGCCGCAGTTCCTCCCGCTCCGGCACCGCGGCCATCAGGGCGGGGTCGAGCGCCTGCACCAGGCTGCGGTCGCCGGCGGCGCGGACGACGACGTTGCACGGCAGCAGCAGGCCGATCATCCGGTCGACCTCAAGCGCTCGGTGCGCGAGCGTCGGATTGCACGCGCCGAGGATCACGTACGGTTCGACCTCGGCGCCGAGCTTCTCGCGCATGGTCGCCCGGACGTCGATCTCGGTCAGCACCCCGAAACCCTGTTCCTTCAGCGCCGCGCGCACGGCGGGCACCGCGTCCTCGTAGGGCAGGTCGACGGTGGTGGTCAGGTCGTACTTCACGGTGGTGGCTCCTTTCAGCGGCGCGGCCGGGCGGCGGCGCGCACCTCGTCCATGTCGAGCTCGCCGGCCCAGGTGATCAGTTCCTCGAGTGCGGCCGCGGGGAGCGCCCCGGGCTGCGCGTGGACGACGACACCGTCGCGGACGACCATCAGAGTCGGGATCGACGAGATGCCGAACGCGCGTGCCAGCTCTACTTCGGACTCGGTGTTCACCTTGCCGAACGTGATGTCACCGTGCCGGAGCGCCGCCTGTTCGAAGACAGGCGCGAACATGCGGCACGGGCCGCACCACGACGCCCAGAAGTCGACCAGGACCGTGCCCGGCCGGCGCACGATGTCGGTGAAGTCGGACTTGGTCAGCTCGACGACCGCCATGGGGTTCTCCTTCCACTATACCCCGGGGGGTATCAGGTGCAACGTCGTCCGCAGCCGGGTTGTTCCGGAGCTCAGGTACCCTGGGGGGTACTGAAGGAGGTTCTCCGGTGGAGCTGAACGAAGAAGTCCTCACCGACGTGGTCAAGCGGCTGCGGCGCGTGCAGGGCCAGGTGGGCGGGATCGTCCAGATGATCGAGTCCGGACGCGACTGCAAGGACGTCATCACCCAGCTGGCCGCGGCATCGCGTGCCCTGGACCGGGCCGGTTTCAAGCTGATCGCGAGCGGACTGGAGCAGTGCGTCGCCGACGGCTCCGAGCAGTCGGTCGCCGACCGTGCTCAACTGGAGAAGCTCTTCCTCGCGCTGGCCTGACCCAGCAGGCAGATCGGTGGCAGGACGAACCAGCGCAGCGACTCGAAGTCCTCCGGCAGACCGGTGGGACCGTCGTCGAGCAGGTCCGCGCGGGAGGCGAGCAAGCGGCGCGCGTCCTCGAGCTGCGTGGCCAGGACGCTGTCGTCGACCTGCGACGGCGCAGGGAGAACGCGTGTCCCGGCGGTCGCGACGGAGCGCAGGTCGGGCAGTCCCAGCGGGATGGTCGCGGCGGCGCGGTGCCGCCACATCCCGGTGTGCGGGTCGAAGACGTAGTCGGTCAGGAGCCGGTGGCCGTACCGGGCGATCAGCCGTACGGCCTCGACGAGGTGGTCGCGGACGGCTTCGGTGATGAAGTAGTTGAAGTTGAGCCGCACCCAGCCGGGCTTGACCCCGTCGCAGCCGATGGCCGCTTCGTGGTCGTAGCCGTGGGAGTGCTTGGTGTCGATGGCGAGCAGCCGGTGCCCGTACGGCCCGGCGCAGGAGCAGCCGCCGCGGGACTGGATGCCGAACAGGTCGTTGAGCAACGCGACCACGAAGTTGTGGTGCAGGAACCGCTCGCCGGAGCGGACGCGGAACGACACGATCGACAGCCGGGCCGCGTCGTGGTTGCCGAGGATCTCGATGCCGGGCTCGTCCTCCCACTCGGCGAGGGCGTGCCGCCACAGGCGTTCCTCCAGGGCCTGGATCACCCGCGTTCCGACGGCGTCCTTGAGCGCGAACACCAGACCGGCCCTGACCGACTCGACGATGGCGGGAGTGCCGCCCTCCTCCCGCGCGACCGGATCGCGGAGATAGCGGTGGCCGAGCGGGTGGACGAACGCCACCGTGCCTCCGCCCGGCACGGTCGGCACCGCGTTCGTGACCAGTTCGCGGCGCACCACGAGCACCCCTGGGGTCTGCGGGCCGCCCACGAACTTGTGGGGTGACAGGAAGATGGCGTCCTTGTGGTCGCCTCGGCCCGGCGCGCTCTCCCGCACGCGGACCGGCACGTACGGCGCGGCGGCCGCGTAGTCCCAGAACGACAGTGCGCCGTGGTCGTGCAGCAGGGCGGCGATGCTGTCGGTGTTGGTGAGCACACCGGTGACGTTGGAGGCCGCGGAGAAGCTGCCGATCTTCAGCGGGCGGTCCGCGTACCTGACCAGCTGGTGGCGCAGCTCCGCGACGTCGATGTGACCGCGGGCGTCCTCGCCGATGACCACGACGTCCGCGATGGACTCGCGCCACGGCAGTTCGTTGGAGTGGTGTTCGTACGGGCCGACGAACACCACGGGACGCTGTTCCGGCGGGATCTCGTCGAGCAACGAGTACTTCTCGCTCAGTCCCGCCGGCAGCCGCAGTTCGAGGATGCCGACCAGCTTGGCGATCGCGGCCGTCGCGCCGGAGCCGCAGAAGATCACCAGGTCGTCCTCGGTGCCGCCGACCGAGTCGCGGATGAGCCGCCGTGCCTGCTCGCGCAACCTCGTGGTGTACCGGCCGGTGCCGGAACTCTCGGTGTGGGTGTTGGCGTAGCGGGGGAGCACGTGCGCGCGGATGAAGTCCTCGACGAAGTCCAGCGCCCGGCCGGACGCCGTGTAGTCCGCGTAGATGATCCGGCGCGGGCCGTAAGGTCCGTCGAGAACCTCGTCGTCGCCGATGAGGCCGCGCCGGATGCGGTCCAGCAGAGGCGAGGCCCCCGCTTCGAGAACGTTGCCCATCACCTGTCCATCGTGGATCGTGCGCTCGTCCCCGAACGCTGTCCATGGGCCCGCGTGTGCGGGGACGAAGGCCCCTGGGAGCCGGACGCGCCGCGTCGAAGACTGGAGGCATGACGAAGCGGATCGTGATCCTCGGCGGCGGCACGGGTGGCACCCTCACGGCCAACAGGTTGCGCCGCGCTCTGGGTGCCGAGTGCGAGATCACCGTGGTGGACCGCGACGACGACCACCTCTACCAGCCCGGCCTGCTGTTCGTGCCGTTCGGGCTCGCGCACGCGGAAGACCTCGTGCGGTCGCGGCGCCGCCAGTTGCACGACGGCATCTCCTACCGCAACAGCGGGATCGACCACGTCGACGTGGAGGCCAACCGGGTCCACCTGACCGACAGCGGCGTGCTCGAGTACGACGTCCTGGTCATCGCGACCGGCGCCCGGCTGGTGCCGGAGGAGACCGACGGCCTGACGGGGCCGGGGTGGATGAGCACCGTCTTCAGCTTCTACGACCTGCCGGGCGCGACAGCCCTGGCGCGGGCACTGCGGCAGTTCGAGGGCGGCCGGCTGGTCGTCAACGTCGTGGACCTGCCGATCAAGTGCCCGGTGGCGCCGCTCGAGTTCTGCTTCCTGGCCGACTGGTACTTCCACGAGCGCGGCATCCGCGACCAGGTCCAGCTGACCTACGTCACTCCGCTGGACGCGGCGTTCACCAAGCCGGTGGCCGCCCACGCCCTCGCCGGAATGCTGCAGGAGAAAGGCATCGAGCTGGTGACCGAGTTCAACACCGGTGAGGTCGACGGCGCGGCGGGGAAGCTGATCTCCTACGACGAGCGCGAGGTCGAGTTCGACCTGGCCGTCGTCGTGCCGGTGCACGGAGGAGCGGAGTGCGTCGAACGCTCCTGGGGGCTCGGCGACCCGCTCGGCTTCGTCCCCGCCGACGAGCACACCCTGCAGTCCGCGGTCAGGGACAACATCTTCGTCATCGGCGACGCCGCGGCGATCCCCACCTCGAAGGCGGGTTCGGTCACCCACTTCGAGGGAGAGGTGCTGACCCGCAACGTGGTCCGGTACCTCGCGGGCGAGAAGCTCGACGCGAGCTTCGACGGCCACACCAACTGCTTCATCGAGAGCGGGTTCGGCAAGGCCCTGCTGATCGACTTCAACTACGACACCGAGCCGCTGCCCGGCCACTACCCGTCGACGGTGGGACTGCCGCTGCTGCGGGAGTCCAGGCTCAACCACCTCGGCAAGCTGATGTTCTCCTGGCTGTACTGGCACAGCCTCCTGCCCGGCCGGGACCTGCCCGGCGTGTCCACCGAGATGCCCAGCGCGGGCAAGCGGTTCGAAACCCTGTGAAGGAGACCCGAATGTCCACAAAGGTCTACGCGGGGACCGAGGTGTCGGTCAACGACGAGGGGTTCTTCGCCGACCCCGCGCAGTGGCGTGAGGACATGGCGACCGAGATCGCCCACGAGGCCGGTGTCGGCGACCTGACCGACCGGCACTGGCAGGTCATCAGCTTCATGCGCGCGGAGTTCGCCCAGAAGGGCACCGGCCCCACGGTCCGGGCCCTGGGCAAGACCTCCGGTGTCAGCGTGAAGGAGCTCTACCAGCTCTTCCCGAAGGGGCCGGCGAAACTCGCCGCCCGCATCGCGGGCATCCCGAAGCCCCGCGGCTGCATCTGACCCGAAAGGACCGTCGCGATGCCGGACAAGATCGAGAAGATCTCCATCATCGTCTCCAAGGGCTCCCTGGAGGGCATCTACCCCGCGTTGATCATGGCGAACGGCGCTCGCGCGGAAGGCATCGAAGCCAACCTGTTCTTCACCTTCTTCGGGCTCGACGCCGTGCACAAGGCACGCCACGAGCACATCAAGCTCGCCACCGTCGGCAACCCCGGACTGCACCTGGCGACCTGGGCGGGCGGTCTGCCCGGGGTGTCCGCGGCGATGACGCGCTACCTGTCGCACAGGATGGACGAGCTGGACATCCCGCCGATCCCCGAGTTCGTCGAGATGATCGCGGACACCGGCGCGGGACTGTACGCGTGCAAGGCCTCGGTGGACCTGTTCGACCTGTCCGAGAAGGACTTCATCGACCAGGTGCGGGGAATCATCACCGTCGGCGAGTTCTACGAGCTCGCGGCAGGCGGCCAGATCATCTTCACGTGATCGCGTCCAGGGCAGCTGCCGGGATGAACGCGAGTGCGTCCGGACACGCCGCGTGCTCTGCGACCGTTGGACGCGGGCACATTCCTCGAGTCCGTGCGGCGCACACCAAGCGTTGATCGTCGACGAGGGCCGGCACAACCACAACTCGCGTCCTCGTCGACAGTCGGCGTGGACTGTCAGTGCGGCTTTTTGGGAGCGTGCAGGGAGACCAGCCGATGTCGTGCGAGGTGATGCAACATCTCGGCCAGCGCGTCGGGCACGATCTGCCCGTCGAGGTCCTGATGCGCGTCGATCACCGTTCTCGAGACGACGGCCCGGGGCAGTACGCCGCTGAACTCGGCCGCCAGTCCGTTGAACACCTCGCGGACGTGCTCGTTCGAGGGTTCGGCCTGAACGGTCATCCCGCTTCCTCCCTGGAGCATCAGATCTGTGGTGGGAAAGTCGATGGCGGCTGAGTCGTCGCAGGTGGGCCAGGCCTCAGCGCTCGTTGCCCCGCTGGTAGATCAGCCTCTTGCGGACGTGGTAGCGCAAGGCGTACCCGGCGACGAGCAGGCCGATCGCCACGACGACAAGTACCTCGTTGAGGAATCCGCCGCCGGTAGCCGTCGTCGCCAACACGGTGATCACGGCCAGCAGGACCAGACCGGGCGCGACCCAGCGGAGTGTGTTGTCGTCCATGATCGCTCGCCCTTCGCTGGTCCGGCTCTCCCCGTTCATCCTGACCGGTGTCATGGACCGGCCGGCATGGTCGGACCATGCAAGTACCAGGCCCCCTCATTGCCGAGGCTCGGCAATCGCATCGCTGATCAGGCCGACGACATGATGAAGTTGCTCGTCGTCGAGGTCACGGCGCGGCGCGGTCACTTCCCGAAAGGAAGTCAACGGCATTTGCTCCGGGGATCCGGGTGCTGGCCGGAGAATCGCAGCCGAGGAGCCTGCATCAGGTGTTGCCCGGATTGCTCGCGTGGCGTTCCCAGAGCCAGCCGAAGCGGTCGATGCGCCAGAGTTGGGCCGTCACGACCACGGTGGCGCCGAACACCGTCGGCCACACGTCGAGGGCGATCAGGCCCCAGAGGATCATGCCGAACCCGAGGACGCCCAGGGTGACCAGCACGCGCAGCACCGCCCGGTGATCCGGTGGTACGAGATCGCGGTGCTGGAGCCAGGCACGCTCGCCGTAGATGCCGCGTGATGCCCAGCCGCGAGGTTCGCTCACGGGCGGGAACGCTCGGGGGTTGATGAACAGCCAGACGACCACGGCACCTATGGCGAGGAGACTCCACCAGCCGATCCAGGTGCGGCTCCAGACAGCGAGCAGCATCAACGGAATTGCGGCGAACCGCGTCCAGACGCTCCACGGGTTGGCGTGCCGTCGCCATGCCTCCTCCGTCATGCCGAAGGTCCTAGCGACACGGTCAGCGGTGTCCATTGTGGATCTCCTCCAGGTCGCGGACTGCTTTGCCGACGCCGTTCTCCCCGCGTATCCGGGTGCCGAAGTCGACGGCACGCTGCCGGATTCCGGAATCTGTCAACGCTTGTGTGATCGCCTCACCGAGTGAAGCTGCGGTGATCTTCGTGTGGCGAAGCGGACGTGGCGCGACGCCCAGAGCGTGCATCCGCTGTGCCCAATGGGGTTGGTCGGCCACGAAGGGGCACACGACCTGAGGCACACCTGCGGCCAGAGCCGCGGCGGTCGTTCCCCCGCCACCGTGGTGCACGACCGCCGCCACCTTGCCGAACAGCCAGTCGTGCGGGGCCTGGTCGATGACGAGGAGGTCGTCGGAGGAGCGTGCGGCGAGCCCGCCCCAGCCGGTGGCCACGACCGCACGCACTCCAGCGACTCGGATCGCTTCGGCGACGATGTCCCCGGTGCGCTGGGCGTCTCGCCCGGCCATGCTGCCGAAGCCGACGTAGACCGGCGGCGGGCCTGCTTCCAGGAACGCCTGCAACGCCGCCGCCGGTTCCCACGCGGGGTTGCGCGGCAGAAACCAGAAACCCGTGGTGCGCACGGATTCGGGCCATGCGCGGTCGATCGGCGTGACCGCTGAGCTGAACGCCTGCAACACCAGGGCGTGCTGTGGCCCGGCGCCTCGGGAGAGCCCGAGGTCCTTGAGGCGCCAGGCGTTGGAGACACCGTTGTAGGAGCGCATCACCGCCGACACCGTCAGATACGTGGCCCGGTTGAGGAAACGCGGCACCCTCGGCAGCGGCACCATGGGACAGGGGAACTCCGATGTCGGCACCCAGCCGGGCTGCAGTGTGACCAGGACGGCGGGAACGCCGAGCATCTCCGCCGCGTGCTGTGCGGGCAGGCTCGGCGTGTGCACCAGCAGATCCGCGCCCGAGGACCGGGCGACCTCGCCGACATCACGCAGCACGTCCGCCATCAACGGCTTGATGCGCCGGATCGTCGAGATCGCCGTCATCTTGCCGCGCACACCCCGGTAGCCACCCTCGACCGCCTGCAGCATGACCGGGTCCTGCAACAGTTTGTTCGGACCCTCGTCCAGCGGCGCGAACTCCACGTCGTGCGCGATCGCACTGGCGGCGAAGGACGAGGGAGCGGCGAGCAGTGCTTCGTGGCCCGCCCGCCGGAGAGCCACCGCGAGTGCCAGGAACGGTTGTACGTCACCGCGCGTGCCGTGCGTGACCAGCAACGCCTTCACGGCCTGCTCCTGTCGTTGATCTCGGTGAACGCGGTGAGCCAGCGGTCGTCGGCGAACAGGCCGTTGGTCAGCATCTCCAGACCGGCGCGGGCACCGCGCACCGCCGTCGCGGTCTCTGCCGGGTCACCGCCCAGCAGCCGGCCGACGTGATCGCCGAGCACCAGCGGTGCCAGCAACCACGACACGTAGGTGACCGCTCGCGCCCGCGCGTCCTGTGAACCGCGAACCCAGCCTTCGCTCTCGCCGGCCGCGAGCCACAACTCCGTGCGTTCGACGATCTCGGCGAACAACGCGCGAGCCGCGGGAGTGTCGTCGAGCAGTGCTCGCGCCAGATAACGCCGGACCGGTGTCGCCGCCTGAAGCACCTCGGCCAAGGCCTCGGAGGCAGCCTCGTCGCCGTGGCGGATCGACTCGAGGACGTAGTCGTCGCATGCCTGTCGGAGTCCGTCCTTGGAACCGAAGTGGTGCACCACCAACGCGGGCGACACCCCGGCGTCCGCGGCAACCGCGCGGACCGAGGTGCCCGCGATGCCGTCGTTGCCGAACCGGGCGAGTGCCGCGTCGCGGATGCGGGCGCGTGCCGTCAGATCGGAGGCTGAACGCATGTTCTGATTATTGAACAAGTGTTCAGTCCGTGTCCAGGCCGCCGGTTTGCTTTACGTGGATCTTTGCGGCATCTTTGCGCGCGGTGCGCCGGGAAGTCTGGTCGGCAACGCTCATCACGAACTCGTGGTGGGCCTGGTCGACGTGGGCGGAGTCCTGTGATGGCACTGGTTCTGGCGTTCGGTGTGGTCCTGCTGATCAGCGTCTCGCTGTCCGGTCTCGCCGCCCGCACCATCCTGTCGACGGCCCTGATGTTCCTGGTCGCCGGTGCCCTGATCGGCCAAGGCGGTCTCGGGCTGGTCGACATCCCCTCCAACAGCGGCTTCGTCACCGTGCTCGCGGACCTCGCGCTGTTCACGGTCCTCTTCACCGATGGCCAGCGAGCCGGCCTGCCGGACCTCAAGCAGGGATGGCGGCTGTCCGGACGAGCGCTCGGCCTGGCCATGCCGCTGACCATGGTCGGCATCGCCGTTCCGACGCACTTCCTCACCGGTCTGGATTGGACGACGTCGTTCCTGATCGGCGCGATCCTCTCGCCGACCGACCCGGTGTTCGCCTCCGCCATCGTGGGACGCACCGACGTGCCCGCGCGGCTGAGGCGCCTGCTCAACGTCGAGTCCGGACTCAACGACGGTCTCGCGCTGCCGTTCGTGCTCATCTTCCTGGCCACCGCCGCGAACAGGGACACCGACTTCGCCACGATCGGCGTCGAGCTGGCCGCTGGGCTCGCGCTGGGCATCGTGATCCCCGCGGCAGTCGTGCTCGCCTGGCGGCTGCGGATCTTCACCGCCGAACCGCGGCTGCAGGCGCTCGGCCCGTTGGCGATCGCGGTGATGCTGTACGCGGCCTGTCACCTGACGCACGCCAACCCCTACCTCGCCGCGTTCGCCGCGGGCTCGACCATCGCCACCCTCGACCGCGTTGCGGCGGACCACTTCGAGCACTTCGGCGACCTGCTGTCCGAGATCACCAAGTTCGCGGCACTGCTCGTCTTCGGCGCACTGATCACGCCGGAACGCATCTCCCACCTGAGCGTGGGGGACTGGGCCGTCGCGGTCATCGCGATCCTGCTCGTGCGCCCGGCGGCGATGATGTTGTCGCTGCTGCGCACGCCCCTGCCCCCACGTGAACGTTCCGCCGCGGCGTGGTTCGGGCCGAAGGGCTTCGCGTCGGTGGTCTACGGACTCCTCGTCCTGCAGGCCGGGATCCCGGCCGGTGAGCACGTGTTCGACCTCGTGGCGATCACCATCGCGTTGTCGATCGTGCTGCACTCCTCGACGGACGTGCCCGTCGCCAAGGCGCTGAGCTTCGAGCCCCCGGACGGGCTGCCCACAGGTCAGCCCGAGGAACGCAAGCAGGACTGATGGGGATCGGTCAACCCGACGCCCGAACGGATGTCAGCGCGGGAGCCGTACCCGCCCTCGCCGGATCTGTACCAATCGCAGGCCGGGATCTTCAGCTTCCGCCACGAGGTGCCGCAAGTGCGCGCTTACGCGTGGTCGGTGCGGAGTTCGAGGAGCCGGTCGCCGGCACGCAGCACATGAGGCTGGGCTTGGTCACGCCAGCGGTGGTCGTCGCCCCGCACGGCGGCGAGGATCACCGGTGCGCATTCGGACAGGCGCCGGCCGACCTCGCTCGCGAACACGGCTCGCTCGACCAGCACCAGGTCCCCGTGATCGCGGATGAGGTCGGCCGGCGGTGTCTCGTCCACCACGACGTGATCAGCGCCAAGGTAGAGGCCCAGCTCCCGCCATTGCGGGTCGTGGAGGGCGATGTGCACGGTCGCTTGGTCGTTGAGCCAGCGGACCGCGCGCAGAACGCGCAGGGCGACCGCGTCATCCGCCACCATGATGATCACTCGCGTCGCGTGCGGGACGTCCGCTTCGCGCAGGGCGGCCACATCGGTCCCGTTGCCGATCACGGGCCGGGCCCCGCACCGCGAGACGTCGTCGGCACCAACCAGATCGGTGTCGATCACGGCCAGCGACTGGAGCTGGGGCCCGAACATCGCGCTGACCACTCGTCTGCCACGCCCGCCGAAACCGATGAGGACGGTGTGTGAGCTCAAGGCGACTCCTGGTTTGCGGCGTGACAAATCAACCGCCGACCAGTCTTCCCGGCACACCTCGTACGGAAAGATAACCGTTGACGGCCATCACCGCGTTACAACCCGGCGTGGTGACCTGGTCGTCAGTCGTTCGTGGTCCGGGCGTTTTCCGCCTCGTCCTGGTGCACGTCGGGAATTCCGTCGTTGTCCGCGTCGCGGTTCTCCTCCTCGTAGATGCGTCGGTAGATCCGGTTGCGCGCACGGAGGATCACGGTCGCGATCAGGGCGGAGAGCACCGAGCCCAGGAGGATGGCGACCTTGGCGTTGCTGTAGTCGCTGCTGCCTTCGCCGAAGGAGAGTTCGCTGACCAGCAGCGAGACGGTGAAGCCGATTCCAGCGAGGACGGACAGGCCGACCGCGTCGACCCACGCCAGGTCGTCGTCCAGTTCCGCCTTGGTGAACCGCGCGACGAGGTAGGTCGCAGCGGTGATGCCGATGGGTTTGCCCACCAGCAGGCCGAGCACGATACCGAGAGTGACGCTGTCGGAGAGGGAGCTGACGAAGCCGCTCAGACCACCGATGGACACGCCGGCTGCGAAGAAGGCGAACACGGGGACGGCGATGCCAGTGGATATCGGCTGCCAGCGGTGCTGGAAGATCTCGGCGAGTCCGGGGCCCTCGCCGCAGCGGCGGATCACCGGCACGGCGAAGCCGAGCAGGACCCCTGCCACAGTCGCGTGCACCCCAGAGGCGTGCATCAACGCCCACGTCGCCACGGCCAAGGGGATGAGCAGCCACCACGCCCGGACCCGGCGTTGCACGAGAACGGTGAACAGCGTCAGCGGGACGAACATCAACGCCAGCGGCAGCCACGACAGGTGATCGGTGTAGAAGAGCGCGATGATCACGATCGCGATCAGGTCGTCCACGACCGCGAGGGTGAGCAGGAAGGTGCGCAAGGCCGAGGGGAGACAGCGCCCGATCACCGCGAGGACCGCGAGCGCGAACGCGATGTCCGTCGCGGTCGGGATGGCCCATCCCGCCAGCGCGGGACCACCACCGAGGTTGATCCCCGCGTAGATCAGCGCGGGCACCGCGACGCCGCCGAACGCCGCCGCGACCGGGACCGCGGCGCGCCGGGGATCCCTCAGGTCACCGGCGACGAACTCGCGTTTGAGCTCCAGGCCGGCGACGAAGAAGAAGATCACGAGCAGGCCGTCGGAAGCCCATTCGGCCAGGCTGAGCCGCAGGTGCAGGGACTCGGGGCCCAACTCGACCGACCTGAGGGTCTCGTAGATCGATGCCCACGGAGAGTTGGCCAGGATCAAACCGATGGAGGCGGCGACCAGCATGATGACGCCGCCGACCGTCTCCAGGCGCAGCAGGTCGGAGATGCGCCTGGCCTCGGGCCAGGAACCGCGGCTGAACAACCGGGTCTTCGCGTGGGTCAAGGCTCACTCCGGGTGTCGTCGGCCGCAACGCCGACCAGACTTCCCGGCACACCATGCCGTTAGCAACGGCAACCATCCGACCGTACCTCACGAACGGCCATGGCGCCGTTCACATGATCTTGTTCTCGTGCTGCTGTTCGAGCCCGATGCGCACAGCGCGCAGAACTGTGAACGCCGCGAAGACCGCGAGCACGAGTCCGGCGATGAGCAGTGTGGACATGGCTCACTCCCGTGGGTAGACGACGGCGACGCTGCCGTCGATGTGCAGAACGTCGACCGTGCTTCCAGCGGGGACGACGACGGACTCGTCGTACGGCCGTGCCGTCCAGTCCTCTCCGCGCAGGCGCACCAGCCCTTCGTGGGCGTTCACCTCGCGAAGCACGTGGGCACTGGCGCCGACGAGCGCCTCGACGCCGAACCGATCGAGGCGAGGCTGCGACATCGCGCGCCGCGCCCAGGGCCTGGCGAGCAGAACCCCCAGCGCGGACACCACGCTGAACACGAGGAGCTGCCCGGGAACCGGCAGTCCGATCGCCGCCGTACCCGCGGTGACGAAGCCCGCGACGGCGAGCATGCCCAGCGCCGCTGTCAGGGTGAAGATCTCGGCGATGGCGAGCACCAGCGCGACGATCAGCCAGACGAACCAGGGATCCATGGTGCGACCCTCCCCACGTGGAGGTACGCGTCGAACGCGCGACGTCTCCGTTCCGTCGTCGGTCCGTGTCACGTCGTGGCACAGGTGTCAGCCCGGCCATTTCAGGCGCCGCTGCCTGCCGACCACCGGCAATCACAGCGCAGGACTGGGCCAGCCGAGCAGGCGGGCGCCGAGCACCGCGACCTGGAGGGTGAATCCCTGGGCCGGATCGTCCGCGCGATACCCGGTCAACTCGCGAACGCGGCCGAGGCGGTAGGTGACCGTGCGGACGCCGACGCCCAGGGTCTGAGCGGTCGCGGTCGTCACCCGTCCGGAAGCGAAGTAGGCGTTCAGCGTGTCGACCAGGCGTTCGGCGCCGCCTCTGGCCTGTCGCAGCGGCTCCAGCACGGCGGTGACGAGCTCGCCCAGCGCCGCGCTGTCGCGCAGGAGGACCTGTTAGACCAGCAGATCCGCGGCCTTGACCAGCCGGTCGGCCAGGTCGAGGCGGTCGGCCAGCTCCAGCGCGTTGCGTGCTTGTTCGAACGAGCGAACGGTGCCGCCGGGACCGGACTGCGGCTGGCCCAGCCCGACCCGCCACTGCGACCCCCGTTCGACGACCTCGCCGACGCGGCGGGCGAACTCCTCCGGTGCGCCTGCGAGGTCGTGTGGGACCACGCACACGAGCAGACCTTCTCGCGTGGCGACGAGTACGTGGCGAGAGCTGAAGCGCAGGCTCATGGCGGACTGGACGTTCGCGGAAGCCGCGTCCGAGTCGAGGAAGGGCCTGGACGAGCACGCCGCGGCCACGACGTTCGTGCCCGCGAGCCGCAGCCCGTAGCGCTCGGCCCGTTCCGCGAGCTGGCCGACATCGCGTCCGGTGAGAAGGTCGTCGACGAACTCACGTCGCAGCGACTCCTCTCTGCGCACCGTCCAGCGCTGAGTCTCCTCGTAGCCCTTGGTGAGCTCGCCGACCGCGTCCTCCGCCGCACGGAACACGGCTTCACCGACCCGTTTCAGGGCGTCGGTCGACTGTGCGCCCGTGACACCGGGCAAGGATGCCCAGGACCGCCACATCTCTGCCAGATGACCTGTGATCAGATCTCGCAGCGGCACACCGTCTTCCGCTGCGCCGGCGCCCGCGTCGTGCAGCTCATGTCTCTCGTGCACCGACAGCGCCCTGCCCGCGACGCTGATCTCCCGCAGGGCTCGGGCGAACTCCGGGACGTCGGCCGGTGCCGACCTCGTGGATTGCTTGGCCATGCGCCCTCCCGGGCAGTTCAGGTGGGCGCGAGCTCCGCTCACACCTCGGAGACCAACGCTCCCTTGTGGACGATCGAGTCATGCGGCGGACCGTTCGGGCACCTGTTGGGCGAGAAGTGACAGCTCCTTCTTCGTCGGTGAGCTGACGTAGTGCTCCACCCTCAGGTCCCGGACGTGCTCGCGGACATCGGCCCGTGCCCGCTCCAGGCATGTCATGAGCTCGGCCGAGACGAGCTGGGCGTTCCTGGCGTGGATCTGTCCGGTCAGTTCGATGCCGGTGGTGATCCCGTCGGCGTTCACGGTGACCGCGACGGAGCCGTCGTCCGTAGTCGAAGTCGCTCTCGCCGCGCCGAGCATTTCCAGCATTTCGAGGTAGCGTGCGCGTTCCTGCTCGACCGCCGCCTCGACGCGCTGCTCCCAGCGGATTTTGCGCAGGCGCAGGAGTTCACACAGCACGACCGCTTTCTCCGCGGGTACGGCCCAGGTCCCCGACGAAGTCCGGAGTACCAGTGCGAGACCGTTGCCTCGGTTCGTGCTCTTCATCGTGACCGACACGTCGTGGAGATGGTGGAAGGAGACCCCGGCGTCGAGCCGGCCACCGCCTTCGCGGAAAGTCCAGTCCACCCGGTCCGTTCCGATGACGATGCGCGAGCACGCGCTGCGGAACACCAGCCGGAACGGCGTGGAGCCGAGCTCGGCCACCGGAGAGGCCAGCAGCGAGTGGCACGCCTTCCTGGCCAGCGGCCACGCCGAACCCGCGCCCAGAACACCCAGCGCGAGTAACGCCTTGACCGCTACCGCGGTCCCGGTGGCGGTGCGCACGGCGATGCCGAAGCCCGGTACCACGCCCAGAACCAGCTGGGTGCCCGTCATCAGCACGGTTGCGGGGAACCACGAGGCCGGATCGGTGAGGCCGTCGCGCCGGAGCCACACCACGAGGGCGACGCCGGACGCCGCGGCCGTGAGAACCGGAATCACCGACCACCAGGGCACGTCAGTGGCCTGCAGGTGGGGCAGGAGCGCGAAAGCCAGGCACAGCAGGCCGAGCAACAACGGCACACCCACCATGGAGATGAGGACGAAGGTCCTCGTGCGCTGCCACCGCGCAGCCAGCGCGATGGCGACCTGTGGGCTGTCGATCAACGGAATCATGCGTGGAACCAGAACCACGGCACACCTCACCCCAAAGTGATCCAGCGGCGTGAACGCCTTGGAAGACAGGAAGAAGACGAGCGGCCCCGCATCGGGGTGCCCAGCTAACCGAACCGACGCGCAGATCAGCGTTCGGGCGGATGTCCCGTCCTGGCGAACCGGGGGAAAGGGAGTGCGGAGAATGATCGAAGCCGAGGCATGGCACCTCAAGTCGTGTATCCGCCGCCACCGTGTTGTGACGAGCGGGCCGACCAGGCTTCCCGGCGCTCCACCCATCAAGATGCCGTAAAAGTGCGCCGGAGGCAAACCCTCACCTGGCTGAACTCCTTCGAGGCGGTGAGCGCCGCCGCGCCGCTCCGTGACGCAGAGATCACGTGAAGATCTGCCTGGCCTGTCTGAACCGTGCGGACGTGCCAGGTATTGATGACGTGCGACGTGCGGCAGGTGTGCGTTGCAGCTCGGTCTCGCCGGGTGCGTCGTGGACCCCGCGTGGTGGAGCCGATGAGTTCGCGACCACGTTCCGCCGCTGCGCACCTGGCGACCGGAGACCATCGGTCCACGAGGTGTCACCGGCGAAGGTCCCTGACTGGAGTGACCTTGTGCTCTGAAGGCCTTCTGTCGCCAGGAAGAGCCTGTAAGTGCTCCTCCCGGACGACACTGGAGAGATCCGTGACGGCATTGGTTCCCACCCCGATCGAGGTTCACGCGAGCGCGGCGCGTGCTCGGCCGAAAGGCTCGTCGTTGCTGTGGTTGTTCCGCACCACCGACCACAAGCAGATCGGCGTCATGTACCTGGTCACCACGTTCGCGTTCTTCATGGTGGGCGGGGCGATGGCGATGCTGATCCGGGGCGAGCTCGCGCGCCCGGGCCTGCAGTTCCTGTCGGCTGAGCAGTACAACCAGCTGTTCACGATGCACGGCACCGTCATGCTGCTGCTCTACGCGACGCCGAGTGTGTTCGGTTTCGCCAACTTCGTGCTGCCGCTGCAGATCGGCTCACCGGACGTCGCCTTCCCGCGTTTGAACGCTCTGTCGTTCTGGTTGTTCCTCTTCGGTGGGCTGCTGATGCTGGGCGGGTTCGTCACGCCCGGCGGTGCCGCCGACTTCGGCTGGTTCGCCTACGTTCCGCTGTCGAGTGTGGAGCACTCACCCGGAGTGGGTGCCAACCTGTGGATCGTCGGCGTCGCGGTCGGTGGTCTCGGCACGATCCTCGGCGCGGTCAACATGATCACGACGGTGGTCTGCCTGCGCGGTCCTGGCATGACGATGTGGAGGATGCCCGTCTTCACCTGGAACGTCCTGGTGACCAGCATTCTCGTGCTGATCGTCTTCCCGATCCTGACGGCGGCCGGGTTCGGGTTGCTCGCGGACCGGTTGCTCGGGGCGCACGTGTTCGACCCGGCCAACGGCGGAGTCGTGCTGTGGCAGCACATGTTCTGGTTCTTCGGCCACCCCGAGGTGTACATCCTGGCGTTGCCGTTCTTCGGGGTGATCTCGGAGATCATCCCGGTGTTCTCCCGCAAGCCGGTCTTCGGCTACAAAGGACTGGTGTGGGCGACGCTGTCGATCGCCGCGCTGTCGCTCGCGGTGTGGGCGCACCACATGTACGCCACCGGGGCCGTGCTGCTGCCGTTCTTCGCACTGCTGACGTTCCTCGTCGCGATTCCCACAGGCATCAAGTTCTTCAACTGGATCGGCACCATGTGGAAGGGACAGCTCACCTTCGAGTCGCCGATGCTGTTCTCCGTCGGCTTCCTGGTGACCTTCCTGTTCGGTGGGCTGAGCGGTGTCCTGCTCGCCGCGCCACCGCTGGACTTCCACGTCTCGGACACCTACTTCGTGGTGGCCCACTTCCACTACGTCCTGTACGGCACGATCGTGTTCGCGACGTTCGCCGGCATCTACTTCTGGTTCCCGAAGATCACCGGCAGGATGATGGACGAACGCCTCGCGAAGCTGCACTTCTGGACCACGTTCGTCGGGTTCCACACCACGTTCCTGGTGCAGCACTGGCTCGGCAACCAGGGCATGCCCCGCCGCTACGCCGACTACCTCGCCACGGACGGCTTCACCGGGCTCAACACGCTGTCCACCGTCGGTGCCTACGTCCTCGGTGCCTCGACGCTGCCGTTCATCTGGAACGTCGTCCGGAGCTACCGGTACGGCGAGGCCGTGACGGTCGACGACCCGTGGGGGTTCGGCAACTCGCTGGAATGGGCCACCTCGTGCCCGCCACCGCGGCACAACTTCACCGAACTGCCGCGGATCCGCTCGAACCGGCCGGCGTTCGACCTGCACTACCCGCACATGGTCGAGCGGACCCGACGGGAGGCGTACGCCGGCTTCACCGGCAGGGAACTGCCCGCCGCCGACCAGGAACCCGGCTGAACAGCTTCATCGGCCAGGTGAGGAGGCCGCGCCACTTCCGTCGAGAACCGCCGGCGTCGCGATCGCTGCGCCGGGGAACGCCGGCACGGCGATCGCGACGCCGGCGGCGACCGTGAGTACGACCCAGGCGAACACGCGGCGAGTCGGGAGCCGATGGGCGACGCCATCGTCGGTGGCACGTCGCTCGACGATCTGCCAGGTCCGAACGGACCGGTGCTCGGTGCCGGGTTCGGCGGGGCATTATGGCGTCGTGCCGCACCGTGTTCTGCTAGCCGATGATGATCGGGCGATCCGTGAGTCGCTCGTGCGCGCGCTCGCCCTGGAGGGGTACCAGGTCACTGAGGCCGTGGACGGGGTGAGTGCGTTGGCGACTGCTCGCCAGAACGTCTTCGACGTGCTGATCGTCGACGTGATGATGCCCGGCGTGGACGGGCTCGGGGTGTGCCGGGTGCTGCGGGCCGAGGATGATCAGACGCCGATCCTGATGTTGACGGCCAGGGTGGAGACGCCGGACCGGGTGGCGGGGCTCGACGCCGGCGCCGACGACTACCTGCCCAAGCCGTTCGAGCTGGACGAGTTGCTCGCCCGGCTGCGGGCGCTGCTGCGCCGGAGCTCGGTGGAGCTGGGGACGGCGGCTCAGCGCGCGTTGCGGCTGGGGGAGCTGGTGGTGGATCCGGCCGCGCGGCGGGTGTGGTGGCGCGGCACCGAGATCGCCTTGTCGAAGACGGAGTTCGACCTGCTGGAGCTGCTGGTGCGCAACGCGGGGATCGTGCTCGACCACTCGACGATCTACCAGCGGATCTGGGGTTACGACTTCGGCTCCGACTCGAAGAACCTGGCGGTGTACATCGGCTACCTGCGGCGCAAGCTGGAACAGGCCGGTGCGTTGGGGCTGATCCACACCGTGCGCGGGGTGGGCTACTCGGTGCGGCCGTCGTGAACCTGCGCGGCAAGCTGGTGATCGCCTTTGCCGGGGTGGGTGCGGCCACGGCGGTGCTGGTGGGCGTGTTCAGCTACCAGGCGGCGTCGCGGCAGATCGGCGCTGAGCTGGACCGGTCGTTGCTGACCACCTCCGCCGAGGTCGCGGCCGGCGCGACGCAGGTCCTCGACCCGAGTCCGATCACGCGTGGTCGCGTCGGTGACGGCCTTCACCAGGCACAGCCGATGGTCGCCCAGTCCATCGGCCCGGACGGGCAGGTGCGTCCGATCGGTGGGCGGGCTGTGCGACTGGCCGTGGATGACGAGGACCGTGAGCTGGCCGCTTCCGGCTCGGCCGGACAACGCCGCTACCAGGACCTGACGGTCGCTCCGGACGACTACCGGGTGATCACCGTGGCGCTGGGCGATGGTCGCGGGGCGATCCAGCTCGGCATCGACGTCGACGAGTCCCGGCACGTGCTCGGTTCGCTGGCGGGCAGCATCGCCGCGGTCAGCGCGCTCGTGCTGGTGGTGGCCGCGGCGCTGGGCTGGCTGCTCGCCCGGCAGATCACCCGGCGGCTCGTGAGGCTGACGGAGGTGGCGGGGCGGGTCAGCGACGGCGGTCTCGACGGCGTCGCGGTGCCCGGCGGTGGCGATGACGAGGTCGGGAGGCTCGCCGCGGCGTTCGACCGGATGCTCGGCAGGCTCGCGGACAGCCGTGCCGACCAGGAACGCCTGGTCCAGGACGCCGCCCACGAGCTTCGCACCCCGCTGACGAGCCTGCGTACCAACGCGAGCGTGCTGCGCCGGTTCGACGAGCTCGATCCCGATGCCCGCGTCCGCCTGCTGGCCGACGTCGACGGGGAGTCCAGAGAGCTGAGCCATCTCGTCGACGAGCTCGTCGATCTGGCGACCCGGCGCTACGAGTCCGAGGAGCCGGAACCTCTCGGACTGCGTGAGGTCGTCGCGCGTGCCGTCGACCGGGTCCGCAGGAGGACCGGCCGCACCGTCACCGCGGACGTCGAGGACATCTCACTGGTGGGCCAGGCGAAGGCGCTTGAGCGCGCGGTGTCGAACCTGCTGGAGAACGCCGTGAAGTTCGACCCCGCAGGCCCGATCGAGGTCGTGGCACGCGACGGCCGGATACAGGTGCTCGACCGCGGTCCTGGGATCGGTGACGAGGACGTGGCGCGGGTGTTCGACCGGTTCTACCGCGCCGACGCCGCGCGTGGGTTGCCCGGATCCGGCCTGGGCCTGTCGATCGTGCGGGAGATCGCTCTCGCCCACGGCGGCACGGTCTTCGCCGAACCGCGTCCTGGCGGGGGTGCCGTCGTCGGCTTCACCGTCGGGGCTGATCGCTTCTTACCGGTTTCTCACCTGGATCACGTCAAGGACTAACCGGCCCCCGGAAGTGTGGATCGAGACGATCTACCTCCGGGAGCACCCATGGCGACTACCCTCACCACGCCACACGCCGCACTGCGGCGACCACGTCCGGTGCGCGCGTGGTGGCGTGACGCCTCCGGACTGACGGCATGGGCGAGCCTGCTGTTCGTGACCGCGCTGTGGGTGTCGGACCGCGGTGTGCAGGACCTCGGCACCACAGCCGGGTTCCTCACCTCCACCGGCCGCCTCACCGGGCTGCTGTCGGCGGACCTGCTGCTCCTGCAGGTGCTGCTGATGGCGCGAATCCCGTGGCTTGAGCGGAGCTACGGACAGGACGAACTCGCCCGGATGCACCGGCTCACCGGGTTCGCGTCGGTTTCGCTGATGGCCGCGCACATCGTGCTGATCAGCCTCGGTTACGCCGCCAACGACCAGCTGGGACTCGTCACCGAGATCTGGACTCTGGTGACCACTTACGCCGGCATGCTCCTCGCGACCGCGGGCACCGTCGCCCTGATCCTCGTCGCCGTGACGTCGGTGCGGGCGGCACGACGGCGTCTGCGGTACGAGTCGTGGCACCTGCTGCACCTCTACGCCTACCTCGGCGTGGGACTCGCGTTGCCGCACCAGCTGTGGACCGGCGCCGACTTCACCGCCTCACCGGTGGCGACCGCGTTCTGGTGGACGGCGTACGCGCTGGCGGCAGGCGCGGTGCTCGTGTTCCGCCTCGGCCTGCCGATCCGGCTCAACCTCCGGCACCGGCTCGTCGTCGACCAGGTGGTGCCCGAAGGCCCCGGAACCGTCTCGGTGTACCTGACCGGCCGGCACCTCGACCGGCTGGTGGCGGTGGCGGGACAGTTCTTCGTCTGGAGATTCCTCGGCGGACCGGGCTGGACGCGCGGCAAGCCGTACTCCCTGTCCGCCGAACCCGACGGACACCGCCTGCGGATCACGGCCAAGGACCTCGGCCCCGGCAGCCGCCGCCTGGCCACCCTCCGCCCCGGCACCCGCGCCCTGGTCGAAGGTCCGTACGGGACGCTCACCGCGCTCGTCCGGACCCGGTGGAAGGTGGCGATGTTCGCCGCGGGCATCGGGATCACACCGATGCGGGCGTTGCTGGCGGAGCTGCCGTACGCGCCCGGCGACGCCGTGCTCTTCTACCGAGCCGGCCATCAGGGAGACCTGCTGTTCCGTCGAGAGCTGGAAGAGCTGGCGGAACGGCGGGGCATCCGGATCCACTACCTGCTCGGTCACCGTTCCGCGGACACCGCTTCCTGGCTACCCGCCGGCTACGCCTCCGCGCCCGACAGCACCGTGCTGCGCCACCTCGTGCCCGACATCGCCGACCACGACGTCTACGTCTGCGGTCCGCAGGCCTGGACCACCGCGGTGCTCGCCGGCGCACGCCAAGCCGGCGTGCCGGTCGGCCAGCTCCACTCCGAACTTTTCGCTTGGTAGGGAAGGACTTCCGATGCGAAGGATCGCCATCGCCGTCGCGGCGACCGCCTCGGCCCTCGTGCTGGTGTTCAGCTACCGCACCAGCACCGGCATCGCTCCGGTCGCCGAGGGCCAGTCATCCGGCGGCCAGCGGACCGGTACCGCCGCACCCGGTTCCACGCCCGGAGGAGACGGCACGTTCACCGGTGAAGCCGCCGACACCCGCTACGGCCCGGTGCGGGTGCGGATCACCGTCTCCGGCGGCCGCATCACCGACGCGCAGGCTGTCGAGTACCCGCAGGAGAGCGGGCGCGACGTCCGGATCAACTCCGCTGCCGTGCCGCGGCTCAACCAGGAGACGCTGCAGGCGCAAAGCGCACAGATCGACACCGTCAGCGGAGCCACCTACACCTCCGAGGGTTACCAGCAGTCCCTGCAGTCGGCACTCGATGCCGCCCGTGGATGAGAATCCCTACCGCACAAGGACATCATGAACACCCTGAACGGCCTGCCCGCCCACATCCTGCTCGTGCACGCAGTCGTCGTCCTGTTGCCACTCACCGCCCTGCTGCTCGTGCTCAGCGCGGTCTGGCCCGCCGCGCGCCACAGACTCGCCGGTGCGAACGCGATCCTGGCCGGCGTGGTCGTCGTCCTCGTCCCGGTCACAACAGAGGCGGGTGAATGGCTCGAACACCGCGTCACCGCAACGCCGTTGGTACGTGCGCACGCCGAACTCGGCGACACAGCTCTGATCGTCGCGATCCCCGTGGCTCTTCTCGCTCTGGCGATCTGGTGGCGTGACCGCGAGAGCCGGGAGATCCAGGCCATCGACACGGCCGGTAGCGGCTCGTCCGCGGTCCAGCGCCGTCGTCGTGCGTTTCTGGCACCGGCTTCCGCCACGGTGACCGTCGTGATCTCGATCCTGGCCGTGGTGTCGGCAGGAGCTGCGGTCTACGACACCTATCGGATCGGCGATTCGGGTGCGCAGGCCAGCTGGCAGGGCAAGTTCAGCACCACCCCTTCTCGCACCGCCGGTTTCGGTGGCGGCTGAAACCCCGGTGTGAAGGTCCGCACAGGCGCAGAGCGAAACTCAGATCATCGTGCACTCAGGAGACTCGATGCTCTCCGACTTCTTCTGATGGAGGTAGTCGTGAGCATGGCGTAGTTTCCCGGCACACGTGAGCTTCTTGCCGTGGGGCACGCGTGGTTCTTCTCGCCTCGTACGTGCGGAGTGGACGCGGATGACGTACTACAAGTTCGCCGACTACTGGCCGATTCTCAGTGATGGCTTCGCCGAGTCGAGGGACCGCTTGGTCAAGAACGTCGCGGCACACAGCGTGCGGGCGAGCTCTTACGGCTTGGTGAGGGCCTCGGTCGACGTGGTCGCGGGCTTGCCGGACGAGTACGCGCAGGGCATCTACGCGCAGCCGCACACCTTTCCCGCGGTTCTCCGCTTCTCCGACGGTCTCGGCCGCATCCGCCCCGGAGTGGGCTTCGGAGCCGTCTGCGGGGTCGGCGTCAAGATGTTCGACGTTCCGGGCCGTTCGCTGACGAAGGACGGTCCGGACGCTGGGACGTTCGACCTGGAGCTCATCAACAGCCCTACGTTCTTCTGCAACACGGCACGCGACTACGTCGCTTTTGAGGCGTTGTGCGCAGAACTGCCGGAGGTCCTGCTCGCCGAGGCAGATCGGCGTGACTGGTTCTACAGGTTCGTCACCGGTGATGGCACGCTTCCGCGCGGCGACTGGTTGTGGGACGAGTTGTTCTCGTTCGTGACCTTGGAGTCGATACCGCACAAGAACCTGCTGAGCTACGACTACTGGAGCATCGGTGCGCTCAGGCATGGTGACTACATCGCGAAGGTGCGACTCAGACCGGCCGAGGTGTCGTCGCGATCTGTCGACCACGAAGCCGGCACCGGAACCGCCGCCGAGTCCTTCCGCGCCGGCCTGGTCGAGGAGGCCGGTGAACGCGAGCACCGGTTCGACCTGCAGGTGCAACTGGCTGTCGCTCTCTCGCGGACGCCGGTGCACAACACGTCCAAGCGGTGGTCGGAGCAGGATTCTCCGTTCGTCACCGTCGCCAGGATCCTCGTGCCGCGCCAGGACATCTCGATGGACGCCAACCTCGTGTCGGCCGACGCCACGATGATCACGCCGTGGCGGTCGCGGGAAGAACACCGGCCGCTCGGCGAGATCATGGAACTGGGCCGGTCGGTCTGCGTCCACGACCAGTTCGGCTGTCCGAAGGGTGGTGAGCCCGGGAACGTCGAGGAGCTGATGGGCTGCGGCTCGCGTTCCAGCGAGTGGAGTTGGTGACCGCGAGCGGTCCTGGTTCACCGAGACGGGAGCTGTGGTGGAACATCTGAGAAGCGTTCAGGCCGTCCTCTGGTTCACCGCGCTGGCGCTGTTCCTGTGGCTTTCGGTGCGCAAGCCGGCAGACAGGCGTCTGCACTGCGTCACGACGCTGATCGCCTGCTGGGCCGTCGGGCATCCCTTCGGCGAGGCGGCGTCGGTGGGGGAGTCCTTCCTCGAACTCGATCCGCTCGTGTGCCAGCTCGTCCAGCACGTGCTGCTCGCCTCGGGTGTCTACAGCCTGATCTGCTTCTTCCTGGTGAGCGCTGTGCCTGGCACCTCGCGCGGCGCTGCGAGGGTGCAGGCTGTCCCACTGGCCTTGAGCGTCGTCGTCATGACGGTCGCGGTGCTGGCCACTCCTGAAAGCCTGAGGGTTGCCGCCGCACTCGTGCCCAGCTCCAACGGAGGGGGTCCGACGGGGATCGCTGCGATCGCCTTCTTCTACGGCACAGCGAACGCATACCTGCTTTACGCGTTCGTCGTGATGATCGTCTGGGCGCGGCGCAGTGCGCCCGGGGCCGTGCCAGGGGTGCGCTGGGGGTTGTGGGCGATCACCGTCGGGCTGTCGCTCCTGGCAGCGGCCGAAAGCGTGTTCGTGGCGTCGAACGTCCTGCGGTACTTCAGTTCTCCTGCTCCGCGTTCCGTGCTCGTGGCGGCGGTGTTCGTGCTGATGCTCGGCATCATCTCGTTCGTGTGCGGCGTCATGACGCCTGTAGTCGTGTTGAAGGTCCTCGGCGGGCGCATCTGGTTCGAGCGACTGCGTGCGTACCGCCAGCTGGGTCCTTTGTGGACTCTGCTGAACGCGTCGTTCCCGCAGAACCGGCTTGAGCGGCTGCCGCTGTTGCCGTGGTGGCGCAGCGTGAGTCCGCTCCATGTCCACCGGCGGTACTACCGCCGCGTGATCGAGTGTCGTGACGGTCTGGTGCGAGTCGGTCCTCATGCCGCACTGCTGCCGGCGACGTTGCCTCCCGCGGAGCGGTTGCGTGCGGCCCTGCGTCTGTGCGCCGGCGCCGGAGACGCCCCGATGGCTCCGGTCGCGTTCGCCCTGCCGGGCTCGGACGGGCTGGACGCCGACGTGAGAGAGCTGGTGGCGCTGTCCCGAGCGCTGTGAGCCTTCCAGAGCTCCGGCATCGATCAGGTGAGCCTGCCGGTGAGCGGGCTTCGTCCCGAATTTGTCAGAGGCATTCCGAATTCTGCTGATGGAGATCGCTCGTCGCGATGACGTACTTTGCCGAGGGCGTGAAAGCCTGCGGCCATCGTCCGATGGCCGTCTTCTTCTCGAGTCGTCGGGAGACGGGACTGGAGTGGTCGTACTGCCTTCGCGTGTGCCACGGTGTGATGCGGACTGTCGCGCACCTGCTCCAGCAAGCCGTTGCCGGCCTCGACGCCGGCGGCGCACCAGTGCGGAGCACGCTGCTCCGTTACGAGGGCAGTCGGCGCGCCGTGCTGCGACGCACCGCGAGATGAGTGGGGAGCACGATGTCGTGCTGGCCCGCTGTTCCGGAGAGCTGTTCCAGCAGCAGCCTTCCCAACAGCCTGCCCTGTTCCGGAACGGGCTGGGAAACGGTCGTGAGCTCCAGCGGTTCGGCGAGTTCGTGGTCGTCGAAGCCGATCAACGACAGATCCTCGGGAACTCTCATGCCATGTCGCCGCAACGATCCCAGCGCGCCGAAAGCCATCTCGTCCGACGCCGCGAACACCGCGGTGGGCAACGGCGATCGGCTGAGCAGCTGTGACATCGCGTGATCACCACTCGCCGCGGTGAAGTCACCGTCCACCCGCCAGCGCGGATCCGGTTCGATTCCCGCCGCGAGCAGGGTGTCCTGGTACGCGTTGACCCGGTCGCCGCTCGAGGTGAAGCCAAGATCGACGTTCGCCTGGCCGGTGATGATCGCGATGTCGCGATGGCCCAGGTTGATCAGGTGGCGGACCGCGGTGGTGGCGGCGGCGTGGTCGTCGATCCGCACACAGGGATGATCCCCGACGCGCGTGCCCAGCGTGGCGACGGGTATCCGCAGGAGTTCCAGCGCCGCGATCTCGCTCTCACGCAGCGGAAGGCACAGAACCGCGAGGGCGTCGACCCGCCGGCGCACCGGCAGCTCGGTGAAGAACCGTCTCCGCTGTTCCTCCTCCAGCCCGACGCTGTAGAGGACCAGGTCCAGCCCGTACCGGCGGAGCTCCTGCTCGGCGTTGACGATCACTTTGCTGAAGAACCAGCGGTCCACGTACGGGACGATGAAACCGATGGAGTTCGTCTTCCTGGACGCGAAGCTCGAGGCGTTGAACGACGCCACGTATCCCAGCCGACGAGCGGCCAGTTCCACCCTCTGCCTGGTAGCGGGGGCAACGGTGCTCAGGCCTCGCAACGCCCTCGACGCGGTCGCCAGCGACACTCCTGCCGTGTCCGCCACGTCCTTGAGCGAGACCTCGTCGGCCACGCGCCGCCCTCTTCTCCGCCAGCCACCCAACCGCGTCGACCTCGACGGTACTCGAACCGCCGCTGTCCAGCGACGGCGCGGCAGCGACAGTAAGCTCGGCTGCCGACTGGTCAACACGGGGGCTGACCGGCTCGGACGTGGTGACAACGGGAGTGGGGACACATGCTGTCGGCGACCGGTGAGGACGAGTGGGGGCCGATTCCTGAGCAGCTCCCGGCCGGGCCTGCACTGGGACTGCTCGTGCCGTCGCTCGCGAACCCCTTCTGGGGTGCGCTCGCGCGGGAACTCGAGCAGGTGTCCTCGCGCGACGGTTACCAGCTGCGGGTGTGCAACAGCGAGCGTGATCGGAACCGCGAAGTCCGCTACGTCGAACAACTTCTGGCCGAAGGCGTGCGCGGTGTGGTGACCTGTTCGTCCTCACTGGACCTGCGGCACTTCGAACCGCTCATCGACCGAGGCGCGCGCGTGGTCGCGATGGACCGTTCCGGTCGGCCAGGCGACCCGGCGCACGTCGCGAACGTGTGCATCGACAATGCCCGCGGCGTCAGGCTCGCGGTGGATCACCTGCGCTCCCTGGGGCATCGGCGGATCTGTTACGTCTCGGCCCCGATCCCCAGTGTGAGCCGTGACGAGCGGACGCGGGCCTTCCGTGCGGCCGTGGCGGATTCAGGACTGTCGCTCGAGGACTGTGTCGTGTGGCCGGAGCGCGGTCATGTGCCGTTCGGAGACACCGCGCTGGCGGAACTCGGCCGCACTGCGGCCTGCGAGCTGCTCAACGGAGGCGAAGGGCAGGCGACGGCTTTCGTCTGCGTCAACGACATGTGCGCTCTGGGGTTCGCGAGCGGGGCTTTCGACCTCGGTTACCGGATTCCGGAGGACATCTCCGTGGTCGGATTCGACGACGTCCTCCTCGCCGCCTTCTTCCAGCCGCCGCTCACCACGGTCAAACAGCCGCTGGCCGCCATGTCCGCCGCCGCGTTCGCCGCGTTGCGGGACCTGACCAGTGGCGAAGATCGGATCATTCCGCCTACGACCGTGGTGACGCCCGAACTGGTCGTACGTGCGTCCACAGGTCCTGTTCCCCGTCCAGGCGGTGGGTAGGCCGTTCCGCGCGGTGTCGGTCGGGCGCTCGGTCCTCAGGCGATGTTGAGTCCACGGTGACGTTCCTCGTCGACGGCGACCGCGGCGAAGCCCGCGCGGAACAGCATGAGCTCGCGGGAGTCGCTGGGATCCCAGCCGGTGAGCTGGGAGATGCGGGTCATGCGGTAATCCAGGGTGCTGCGGTGAACGAACAGCCGACGGGCGGCCTCGTTGCGGTTGCCGTTGGTGTGGAAGAGGACTTTGAGCGTGTGCGTCAGCGTGTCGTTCTGCATGACCCTGGACACCACCGAGGCGAGTGACCTCTCGGTCTCCGCGTCCTGGACGGCCAGCAGTTCGAGCAGGACGTGCTGGCGTTCGTAGATCCCAGGCGGGCAGTCGAGCGCTCTGGTGATCAACGCGATTCGCCGCGCCTGTTCCAGCGGTAGCCTGCGGTTCGGGCTCCTGGACGCGGCGATTCCGGTCCAGTGCTCGTCCCTGAGCCCGGGGTGGAGCTCGGCGAGAAGGTGTTTGGCCTCTTCCGGCTTCGCGGCGATGAGCAGCCTGCCGGGCTGGAGCGGGTCGATGCGGAGCACCTTCTCCGCGGCGCCGCCGGTGATGCGCGCGTCCTGGGCCGGAGGCGGGACCATCACCGCGAACGTGGTCGCGAGTTCTTTTCCTGCGCGGTTGGCGGCGTGCTGGTGGTAGCCGCGGAAGAAGGCTTGTGACAGCCGCTCCACGACCTCGGCGACGTGATGCGGCTGCGTCGCGCGTTCGCGGTGCAGCAGCTTGGTCAGCAGGCAGCGGAGCTGGGGCAGCGCGTCACCGAGGGAACGCCCGTGCCGGGAGCAGGACGCACCGGCCTCGAAGACGACGACCGCCGCGGGTGGGTCGACCACGATTCGACCGGTCAGGGGGTCTGCGGTGAGGCCGGCCAGGACGGCCTGCAGACGGCGCTCGAGGTGCGCCGGGAAGAGATCGGTGAGATTGCTGTGCTCCTTTTCCCGATCACAGCTCTTGTCGCGGCCGTTCACGCTGGTACCCGCCTCTCCGCGTCGTCTGGTGGTCTTCCGCATCCGTACAGTGCATCGCCTCGGAGAGCCATGCAAGCTTTGCATAGCAATTGCAAATGTTGCTCCGTTGAACCTCAAGGTTTGCCCAAGACGACCGATTGGCTGAGTGTCCGAATGCTAGCTTGAGCTGCGAATCTATCCGATTTTGGTCTGGACCAGCTGCGGTTCTCGTCAATCGTGAAAGCTTTACGCAAAAGGTGGCCATCGCGGTTGCGACGGCAACAGTCGTCAGTGTCCGCACGCCACCCGGTCACCATGTGGAGAATGCTTTGCGCCCTGTCGCCCTGATCACCGGAACGTCGTCGGGAATCGGCCTCGCGGTCGCCGTGAAAGCCGCTCGGGCCGGTTACCGCACGGTTGCCACAATGCGTGACACAGCCAAGGCCGGTGATCTGCTCGAGGCAGCTGCCGAAGCCGGTGTGCGGGTGGACGTCCGCCGGCTCGACGTCGTCGACCGCGATTCGGTCGCGGCTGCGGTCGCCGGCGTGGTCGCCGACCACGGTGGTCTCGACGTGGTGGTGAACAACGCTGGTCAGGGCCATGTGGGGACGGTGGAGGTGGACTCCGTCGAAGACTTCCGCCGGACGATGGAGGTGAATTTCTTCGGCGTGCTCCACGTGACGAAGGAGGCGATGCCGCACCTGCGCGCGAACCGCGGCCGGCTGGTCACCGTCACGAGTGTCGGTGGCGTCGTCGGGCAGCCGTTCAACGAGGCTTACTGCGCGGCGAAGTTCGCGGTCGAGGGGATGATGGAGTCCCTGGCGCCGGTGGCCGCCACCCAGGGTGTCCGCGTCGTGGTCGTCGAGCCCGGTGCGGTCGGCTCGAACTTCCTGGAGAACGTGAGCGTGGGGTCCGAGCTCGAGAACGGTTCCGGGGAAGGGTGGCGCGATGCGGCCGGCGCAGCGCCAATGCCCTACGCACGGGCTTTGCGCAGTTATCTCGAACGCTCCACCGTGGGGCTCGCGCGGGCGCAGACGCCCGACGAAGTGGCCGACCACGTTCTGCGAGTTCTCTCGTCCGACGCGCCGCCCTTCCGGGTGCAGACCTCCGACGCGGCGCGTCGGCTCGTCGGTCTCAAGCTGGTGGACACGGACGGTGCGGCGGTGACCGGAGTGACCGCGCAGTGGTTGCGATGGTGAGGCGTGCTTCGCCGAGGTCCGATGTGGACGGCGAGACGAAGCCGCTCGGGAGGGCGTCATCCGCGGAGAAGTGCGGTCAGGACACGCCGCAGGTCCTCCTCCGGCGCGGACGTCGCGCCGACGTGTCGCCACGCGACCACGCGGTCCGGTCTCACCAGCACGGCGCCGTCCGGGCCGGTGCCTCGCGACGCCGTCCACGTCGACCGCGCGTCGAGGTGGTCGCCGCGGAGATGGCCGATCCGCACGACGTCCAGCAGGAACCGCTCCTCGGCGGCGAGCGTCTCCGCGGCGGTGCTCCACCGGTCGCCTTCCTCGCCCACGATGAGCAGCCAACGACCGGGCCGGACCAGGTCGCCGACGGCTGTTCGCGCTCCGTGCGGGCTGTCGAGCCAGGCATGGGGGAGTGGCGCGCCGGGCCGGGTGTTCGGCTGGTACACGCGGACAGGGTCGGGGTTGTCCGGTTCCGGTGAACCGTCCGGGATGATCGCACCCGACGGATACGCGAAGCCGTGCTCGACGTTGAGCGCGTTGTACTCCGCCGACTGCGCTGCGACGGCCCTCAGGACGCTCGCGCGGAAATCGGCGTCCTCGGGTAGTCCGCTCCGCAACCGCCGAAGCGCGGCCTCGTTCTCGGCGGGGTCACCGCCCGGCCCCAGGCCGAGCGCCTCCACGGCCAGCAGGTGGCCGATCGCGTTGTTCACGGAGTGGCGGACGTTCGCGGCCGCCACGGTCTTGCGCTCCAGTTCGTAGGTGTCGAGCAGCGCGTCCTCCGCGTGCCCGCCGAGCACCGCCGTGAGCTTCCACGCGAGGTTGTGGGCGTCCTGCACCGCGGAGTTCAGCCCGAGCCCGCCGGTCGGCGGGAGCCGGTGGGCCGCGTCGCCGAGAAGGAACACGCGGCCCTCGCGGAACCTCTCGGCCACGGTTCCCCCGACCGTCCAGCGCATGATCCGGTGTACCTGGACGTGGTCGTCGGCCATGCCCAGCACTGTCCGAAGTTCCTCGACCGCGGACGAGTCGTCGAGTGGTGGTGCGTCTCCAGGCGTCTCGTTGAGGTGCAGGACCCATTCACGCGACTTGCCGCCCCACGTGTCGGGTCCGAGGGGAAGAAGACTGACGCCGGTTCCGGTGTCAGGCCGCCAGATCCAGCGCAGCAACACGTCCTCGTCGTCGACGCTTCGGGAGAGATCGGCGCTGAAGTGCACGGACACCATGTGAGCGATCGTGTCGACGCCTTCCGTGCCGATCCCGGCGGCGGTGCCGATGCCCCTGCCGCCGTCGCACGCCAGCAGGTAGTCGGCCTCGACGACGTGCGGGGCCTCGCCGTCGCCCGTGACGACTTCGGCGGCGACCGCGCTGGCCGACTGGGTGACCGCGGCGACGCGGTGACCGAACCTGACCCGGCCCGGTGCGCGTTCCCCCACTTCGCGCAACAGCAGTTCTTCAAGACGGTGCTGCGGGAGGTTCGCGGTCCGGCAGGGGCTGGCCGCGACCCACGCCGGGTTCCCGCCACCGGCGCCCCACAGTTCGAGCGACGCGCAGCGTCTGTCGGTGCCGCCGAAACCGGCGTACCAGCCCACTCGGCTCATGTTGCCCGCAGGCGTGCCGAGCCGGTACACCTCCTCCTCCAGGCCGAGGCCGCGGAGGACTTCCACGGTCCGCTGGTTGAGAACGTGCGCCCTCGGCAGAACCGAGGGGGAGTGGCGGTCGGTGAGCAGGAGGAACTCGACGCCGAGCTGGCTGAGCAGTGCGGCGGCGATCAGTCCTGCCGGGCCCGCACCCACTATGAGGACGGGAACGCGAGTGGTGGCCGCGGTCGCGGCGGAGATGCTCGACACGATGAGTTCCTCGTGGATCGGTTGTGCGGCGGGTGATCGGGCTCAGAGAGGTTTACGTCCGATCACGACGCCGTTCGCGCCTGCGGCTTCCAGGCGTTCGACCCTCAGGTCGACGAAGCCGGCTTCGGCGAGCCAGGTCAGGTACTCCTGTTCGGAGTAGTTCTCCCCGCCGGGGTGGGCGATGAGCATGTTGAGGCCCATCAAGGCCGCGGGCCTGGGCCCGGTGCGCTCGGGGTTCAGCAGCAGCTCGCAGATCAGCACGGTGCCGCCGGGTTCCAGTGCCGACAGGCACTTCGCCAGCAGGGTGCGGTTCCCCGCCTCGTCACCGCAGTGCAGGACCTGGCTGAGGATCATGACGTCGTACCCGGACGGGAGGGCCTCGTCCGCGGTGAAGTCGCCAGGACGTGCGTCGACGACGTCGGCGAGCCCCGCCTCCTCCGCTTTGCGCAGGACGATCGGGCAGACGTGGGGAAGCTCGTACACCGTCGCGGACAGGCCGGCGACGGTCCGGCACAGCTCGATCGGAATGCCGCCGGAGCCACCCCCGACATCGAGCACCCGCTTGTGCGCGCTGAAGTCGTAGGCGTCCGCGAGCGTCTTGCCCGTGAAGCCCGCGAGAGCGTGCATCGCCTCCCAGAAGTAGCGGATCATGAAGTCGTCGGGCCCGAAGACCGTGTCACCGCCCGGTGAGAGCACGGATGTGTTGGCGCGCAGGGCCTCCACCAGGTGTTCCCATCCTCTGTAGAGCGCGTGGTTGTAGAACTGCAGGAAGCCGCCGAAGAAGTACGGCTTGTCGTTGACCAGGAACTGCTCCGCGACCGGTGTGTTGCGGTAGGCGTTGCCGTGCTTCTCCAGAAGGCCGAGGGAGACCAGGGCAGGCAGCAACAGGCGGGCCGGTCGCTCCTGCAGCCCCACCGCGGCCGCGAACTGGCTTTCCGTCACCTCGCGACCGCCGGAGAGCGATGTGAACACGTCGAGCTCCACGGCCGCCGCGAACGCTTTGAAGCTCATGAAGCCGGTCGTCAGTTCCAGCAGCGGCAGCTGGGACAGCTGTTCTCGCACGTGAGTCACCGGTCAGCTCCTTCGTTCGTCCTGTCGTGTTCCAGAACGGTAGGGAGGCCTGGTTTCAGGAAATGTTCAGTTGAGCGCACCACCATTCGTTGCGGATGGTGCAACGAATGGTGGTGAAGGGGACATCGTCGTGCCGGGCCGGACCTTGCCCAGGTCGGAACTCCCTGGCACCATCCGAGCGACTTCGCGAGGGTTTCCCGAGTCCTGCAAGGGTTCGTGGGTCTCTCCGCACTTCTCGGATTGTCCGGAGTGGACGAGATCTGTGAAGCTGCATCGGTTCGGGAGCGTGGTGGGAGGCCCGATGAGGGTTCTGGGCGGAAGGATCGCCTCGAAGGGGGCCGCCGCCACAGCTGAGGCCGACGGCGGGGCGCGGTGCCGATGACCAAGCCTGTGGACGTCTCGGTGCCGCCGTTCGAACTCGGCGGTCAGCGGCACGACTACGTGTGCCCCACACACGGATGCGAACTCCGGTGCGATGGGCTGTTGTCCGGCGAGTTCCCCGACGATGGAGTCTCGTGCCGGCACGGGTGCCGCCTGTCGACGGAAACCGTCAGGGGCGCGTGGGTCGCGCTTGCCCATCAGGCCCACGCGACGCGTCTGCTCGGCCTGGCTCGCTCCAGGAGGGCGGCCGACAGGAGCGCTGCGGCCGAGGGACTGCTGGGATACTCATCTCTCTACACGGCAGTGAGCGAATGCCTGCCGGAACATCGCGACGCTCCGGCCTGGATGTTGCGCGGCAGGCTGTTCCGCCACGCCTGCGACGAGGCCGTCTGGGCGGTGACGATCGCTCGCGCGGCGCACTCCCTGTACGACGCGGGTGCCGGTGCGGTCCTCGAGCCGGCGCTGGACCTTCTGGACTCGCTGGAGCGGACGATGCGGCGAGCACGGGACGTGGTCGTGGACCGGGAGGACTTCAGGTCCAGCGACACCGCCTGGTTCGTGGCGGCCGCCCTGCTGTGCGCATCCGCGGCGGCTCGCATCCGTGGCGCTGTCTCGCCCAGGACCGGGCTCGACGAGCCGTACGGGGTGTACGAGCACATCTTGCTCACCACCCACGCCGATGGCTGGCAGCGGGCAGGTGGCGGCCACCACCACGCTTCGGTCCTGCATGCCCACCTGCTGGCCTTGGAACACGTCGCCACGAGAGATGTTCCGGCCGACGTGCGTCAGAGGCTGCGCAAGATGATTGACGTCTTCCACGCGATCCGCAGGCCACGGGACGTGATCGCTCTGCACGACTCGCCCTACGCGCTCCCGTCCAGCGAACACGAGTACGGCGAGATCGACCGCCTGCTGCGGCTGAGAGGCTGGGAGGAACCGCGAGGGGGTGGGGAAGTCGTGCAGATCTTCCCGAACGCCGGGTACGCCATGCTGCGCAACGAGCACCTTCACGCAGTGATCGGCTTCGGCTCCCACCGTGGTTCGCAAGGACATCTCGACAAGCTGTCGCTCTTCCTGTACGGGACGGAGTCGGCCTGGCAGCCCGATTACGGCCAGGTCCTGCGGGGACATCGGCAGTGGTCGCGCTACTACGCCTCCACCAGCGCGCATCCCTGTTTCAGCGTGGACGGCGCCGACCAGGCCGCGTGCGGCGGCAAGCTCGTCACCCACACTTCCGACAGCGTTGTCGTCGACGTGTCCGACGCCTACCCGGACGTGTACGCGATGCGCCGGGTGAGCCTGCGCGACAACTGCCTTGTGGACGTGCTGACCGTGCGTGCGAAGCGGCTCAGCAGGATCACCGCGCACCTCAGGCCCGACGTTGGGCTTGAGGTGCAGGACGACAGTTCAGGGGTCGTGGTGACGACGTGGGCGGGGACGCAGCGTCTGCGCGGATGGCACCACTGCGCCGAACCGGGCGCCGTCTTCGCCGCGACGCCCGGCCCTTCCGCGGCCTTCGACCCGGTCACTGCCAGAACACATGTGAACTGGACGGTGCCCGGCACCACCGCCGCCGCGTTCTATTCCGTGTACGTGACCGCTGCCTATGGCGCGCCTTTGCCCGCCACGCCACCGATCGACCCACGTTGTCTGTTCGGAGAGTTCTGACGCTCTCACCCCACCGGTCGGCTGCCGGCACCGATCGAACCGTTCGCATCGCCGTGCACGAACCACCCGGCAGCGTTGAACAACCCGCTCAGCAGGAGGCCTGGTGTCCAGCGGCCGAGACCACTCCGAAGTGGACTTCGTCACCAAGGCGCAGCCACCGCCGCCAGGCGCCGCGACGATCCGTCGTGAACGCCTGCTGGACCGCCTGGCCCTGGTGGCGGGACGGACGCTCACCCTCGTGGTGGCACCGGCAGGATGGGGCAAGTCCACGCTCGCCTGTCATCTCGTCGGAGCCGCGGACGTGCCGTTGGTCTGGCTGTCGCTCGACCGCGGTGACAACGATCCTCGGCGGTTCTGGCGCTGTCTGCTCAGCACGGCGTCATCGGCGATCCCCGATGTGGCCACCGCGGCCCTGCGTTACCTCGAACTCGGCGATCCGCAGGTGCCCCGGGAGGTCGTCAGTTCCTTCGCCAACAGCCTGGCGGATGTCGGAAAACCGTTGGTGCTGGTGCTCGACGACTACCACGTGATCTTCCACCCCGACATCCACGCGACCCTGCGGTCGTTGATCGACAGAGCGCCGGCCACGCTGTTCGTCGTCGTGCTGTCCAGGACGCGCCCGCCCTGGCCGCTCCCGCGCTGGCACGTTCACGAGAAGGTCGTGGTCGTGCAGGCCCGTGATCTCGCCTTCACCCCCGTGGAGGCCGCGGAACTGCTCGCCGCACTGCTGGGGGAGGAACCGGCCGATGGTGTGCTCGAGTTGCTGATGTCCAAAACGGACGGATGGCCGGCGGCGCTCAAACTGGCCGCTTTCGGGGTGAGGGAGACGTGTGACGCGGAAGAACTCGTAAGAGGACTCTCGGGCGGTCATCGCGAGATCTTCGGCTTCCTCGCCCAGGAGGTCATCCTGGGACTTGCTCCGCCGCTGCGGACGTTCCTGCTGGAAACGAGCATGTTGTCCAGGCTGTCCGCTGACGTCTGCACGGCCGTGACCGACGACGAAGCCAGCAGGGACCTTCTGGCCGACGCGATCGACCACGGACTGTTCATCAGTCCGCTCGACCGCGCCGGCACCTGGTGGAGCTATCACTTCCTGTTCGCCGACGTGTTGCGGCGCGAGTTGCGCCGGCTGATGCCAGGCCGCGAACGAGAACTCCTGGTGCGCGCATCGCGGTGGCACTTCGCACGTGGTGAGTTCATCGACGCGGCGAACTACGCGATCTCGTCCGGTGAGCCCGACCTGATCACCGAGGTCGTAGCGACCGCGTGGGCGCCCACGTACTCCGATGGCGACCAGGTGACTGTCGTGCGCTGGCTCGACGCCCTGCCGGACCACGCACGTCGGGTGAACACGAGGATCGGGGCCGCCCGGACGTTGTCCATGCTGGACTCCGGTGATTTCGCCGGCGCGGAAACCGTGCTGCGAGAACTGTCCGGTGGCGCGGTCTCCACTGACCGCCCTGCTGGTCTGGTGTCCCTGTTCACCGGCTTCCTGCGGTTCAAGGAGGGCTCGCTCGACGACGCGAGGGAGATTCTGTCCCTGACCGATCCCGCGGGGATGGAGCCTCGGATGCTGAGCATCTCGTTGCACACCACTCTGACTTCGGTCGTACGTTTCTGGCTCGGTGAAGGCACGAGCGCGGAACTCCTGCTCTCCGAAGCGCAGCGTCTCGCTGTCGAGGTCGGATCGGCGCAAGGCCTTGCCTACGTGGCCGGTCACCGTCTGTGGGCGGCGGCGGAACGAGGTGACGAGGCCGCCTGCAGGGACGTCCTCGCCGACCCGGACGTCGCCGTGCTGCCCGGTGGCTCCAGGGCGGATGACTTCGATGTCACCGGCACCCACTTCGCGTTCGGCATCCTGCTTTCCGCCCGCGCACGCCTCGCACTGCACGACGGGTCGGCCGAAGAAGCGTGGCAGCTTGCTCGTGACGCGTCACAGGTCGTGCATCTGGGCGCCGGCCGGCCCGATCTGGCGGGTGTTCTCCTCACAGCCGCTCTCGCCGCGAAAGCCGTGGGGGAGAAAGAGGAGTCGGACCGGTTGGCCGCGGAGGCGGAAGCCGTCCTGGACGCCTGCTCCGAGCCGGGGCCGATCCTGACCGCGTGGCGCGGCCGCCTGCACCCGGACCGCCCGACCAGGACGCGGCTGCTCACCGAGCGCGAGCTGGCCGTCGTCGAACTGCTCGACAGTTCGATGACGCAGAGGCAGATCGCCGCTGCCCTGTACGTCTCGGTGAACACCCTGAAGTCCCACCTTCTTTCGGTGTACCGCAAGCTGGGCGTGACATCACGAGTCGCGGCCGTGCGCTGCGCCAGGGAGATGGATCTGCTGGGATGACCGGTGATCCCGGCGCGAACCGGACACTCCGGATCTCACCCAGGTGAGATCACGTATCAATAATTGTTCCTGGCTGGTTCTTGTGCCTACTGTTCGTCCGCCGTCGGTCATGCGCGCTTGAGCACATTCGCCCTTCGGCGGCGCCCAATTCAGTCAGGAGAACCGTCATGCATCCACAACACGCCAACGCGACCGTGCTGGATCACGTCGTCTCGCGCACCACCGGCTCCGCCGATTCGTTCCTCCACCTCGGAACCGCGAGCTCGAGCCTGTGCGCGGACACTCCCTGGTAGGCCGGGTCCCTGTGTCCACTCCGTACAGTCCTGCGGATCACCATCGCAGTTCACGGTGACCGTACGACGACGTCGGTGAGCACGCGTTCCCGATGTGCGGGAGCCTGCGGGACGGCCACCGCGGTCCCTCCACGAAGCTGGGCCCGGCTGTGGTTGGACAGCCGGGCCCAGTGGGGAGCCCCGGGGGTTTAAGGAACGCTCACCGGTGCTCTGCCCTGATCAGATCACGTGCCGCTTTCCCGGGCAATCCGCACAATGCGGAAGAAGACGCCGGCGCTGGTAACCGGAGCGGACGTGAGCGCTGTGGACGGCGCTCTGGCGAATCTGCCGACGGGCGACCTGGCATTCGGCCGACATGATCGCTTTCTGCGTGCGTCTCGGAGAATTTCGGAATCTCGGGCTGTCTTCTTGGCGTTCTTGGTCGACAGGGGGCTGTTTTCGCAGTTGAGGCGCGCGAGGATCTGGTTATCGCGGGATCCGGTCTGTGGGCGAAGTGAGACGCACCTGTTTCTTGTTCGACTGAGTGCGTTCGTTCGTGTAAGGATGGAGAGCATTCCGGAGAGTCCGAGTCGAGGTTCTGTTCGTTTGAAGGACGCGCTGAACCAGGTCTCGAAATCATGATCCTTGTGGTGGGAAGGATGTTTCCTGATGCGCGCTGAAACTGTTGCTCCTCCTGCGCACCGCTTTTCCCGGGGTGTGCGGCCGGCTGTGTCGGCCGAGCACGTTCTTCGCTCACTGCGCGAGTCGTCCGGGCTACGCCTGGCGAGCCTCGACCGTGATCTCGCGATCAGCGAGGCCAATGTCGACTTCGTCGCCCAGTTCGGCCTCGCGCAGGCAGCGACTCCGGGGCAGGACTTCCTTTCACTGCTGCATCCCGGAATCCGCGACGCCGTGAAGTCTCGGTTCCGCGGCCTCCGGGATGGTCGAAGGCAACGGTTTGTGGAGCACGTCGTGGGCCTGAGGCCGGGTCATGTGTTCGTGGGTGTGCTCACCTGCATGTCCGTGCTGGACGCGGAGGGTGACCTGGCCGGCTTCTCCGTGATCGTCGATGTGGACGAGTCAACCGAGGAGGATGCGACCGTCGCGAGGACCGGTCCCCTTCTCTCGCCCATCCACGCGCACGTGCTGGAGGCGGTCGCGGCGGGAGATTCGACGGTCCGCATCTCCGCGCGCCTCTACCTGTCGAGGCAGGGAGTCGAGTACCACGTCGGCGTCCTGCTGAAGAAGTTCAAGGTGCCGAACCGCGCCGCACTGGTGAGTCGTGCTTACTCCCAGGGACTCTTCAGGCTCGGCTTCTGGCCGCCCAGGGTGGCGCCGGAGTTCGTGAGGTGAAGCGACTCGATCGCGGTCCCGTGCCGCTGTCCCCGGCCTTCGCGTCCAGGGCTTGCCCGGCAGTTCGCCGCCACGGCAGTCGGGATTTGCCCTACGCGAGATGCCGTTCATCGACCTGGTGAACCAGTGGTGAGATTCCTGGCTGATTTCGTGAACGGCTGAGCGGCGAGCGTTGGTCGTCCGCCGGTGTGAAAGTGCTGTCGTGCGCCACGTTGCCGGGCGTGCAGGCATGTTCCCGCGCTTTTTGGTGAGGGCGGGCCGGGATGACTGCCGCGAACGGCTATTCGAAAATCCGATGTCAGCGACCGTTGTGTGCTGAATTGCGCATGGGTCGAGGTGGTCGAGTCTTTTCCCTAGAATCGTCCGGGCTAGAACTCGCGAATGAAGACCACCCCTAAACCGGACGCGGTTCTCGATGCCATGCGACCCGTGCTGCCCGCGGACCTCATGGACCGTGTCGGCGCCTTCGACCCCGCTCCACGTCTGACCAAGTTGAGTTCGCAGGGCCCGATTCATCGGATCGAGCACAACGGCGAACAGCTGTGGCTCGTCACGAGCCACGAGGTCGCCCGAACGCTGCTCGCGGACCCGCGGATGAGTGCGGATCGCTACAAGGTCAAGCGCCTGAGAGACAAGCTGCATCCCGAGATGCGTGAGAAGTTCGTCGACTCCGGCAGCCGCACGGGAGCGTTCATCACGACCGATCCGCCCGATCACACCCGGTACCGCAGACTGCTCGCCCGCCAGTTCACCATGCGCCGCATGAGAACGCTCACCGAACGGATCGAGCAGATCGTCGCCGAGCGCCTCGACGTGATGATCGCCGCGGGGCCGCCCGCCGACCTGATCCGCGACTTCGCGCTACCCGTGCCGTCCTTGGTGATCTGCGAGCTGCTGGGTGTGCCGACACCCGATCGTGCTCACTTCCAGGGCGACACCATCGAGCTGCTCGACATGGCCACCGACCTCGAAGGCCTGATCGAGGTCGGCACCCGCATGCACCGCTACATGCGCGACCTGGTGCGGCACAAGAGAGATCGTCCCGAGGACGATCTGCTGTCCGAGCTGGCCGCCACCGGGGCCATGTCCGACGACGAGCTGGTCGGGTTGGCGAACCTGCTGCTGATCGCGGGTCACGAGACCACGACCAACATGCTCGGCCTCGGTGTTCTCGCTCTGTTGGAGCACCCGGAACAGCTCCGGGCACTGCGTGATGATCCGCAAGGACTCATGGGTACCGCAGTGGAGGAGATGCTGCGCTATCTGTCCATCATAGACACCGGAATCGTGCGCTACGCCTTGGCGGAGGTGCACGTGGGCGAGGTGACGATCCATGAAGGCGACACCGTCATGTGCTCGGTGATCGCCGCCAACCGCGATGCCGCCGAGTGCCCGGATCCCGGCGAGTTCCGCGTTGACAGACCACGTACGAGACACCTCTCGTTCGGCCACGGCGTGCACCAGTGTCTTGGCAACGAGCTCGCGCGCGTGGAGATGTCCGTCAGCTTCAGGGAACTGCTGCGCCGCCTGCCGGGCTTGCGTCTGGCGGTGCCGGCCGAGCACGTCCGGGTCCGCACCACCTCAACGATCTTCGGTGTGAAACGGCTACCTGTCACCTGGGATTCGTGAGGGAACGCGTCTGCGGCCGGCTCACCGGCCGGCGGGACTGGAAGGGACTTCGGTTCGGCGTTCGAGGAAGACGGTGTCGCGCCACGAGCCGTGGTGCGGAATGCCGTGCTCGGTCGCGCGGCGGCCGGGTCTGAAGCGTCGGCGGTCCTCACCGCCCGTGGTCTTCCGTCTCGACCGGGATGAAGGCGTGACCTTCGCGCATCGCGCGGGCGGGTGGCGGTCGTCATGTCCTGGATCGTCGAGACAGTGCTCGTCGCTGTGGCGGTGGCGTGTGGCTCGTGCAATGCAAGCGCCGCAGGTGGTGGCCCGAGGAGGAGCCGCCGGTCGTAGTTCCTCCTCCGGCACCGCGGTCATCAGCGCGGGATCCAGAGCCGCCACCGGGCTGCGGCCGCCGACGGTGCGGGCGACCACGTTGCGGGGCAGCAGGCCGACAACTGGGCCGCGTCACTGGGACAGCCGGCCATCGGCCACGACGATGACCTGACCACTGTCGACAGGGTCGTACCGCGCCGCACGGCGCACGGCGCGGGCCTTGTGGCCTTCTCTCTCGAGGACTGCCGGCCGGAGCGATGCGCTTCGCACACCAACGACGGGCATACCGAGGACCTTCGTCCCTGCTGTCCCGGCCGGCATCGTTCCAACCTGGAGACATGGGTTGGGAACCGATCAGGAAACGACACACCGGCGCGGTCCGGCCGAACCTGGCCGACTACGAGCAGGCGCGCGCGATGTTCTCCTGGGACCAGGCACTGGCGCAGCTCGACGGGTTGCCAGGCGGCGGTGGGCTCAACATCGCACACGAGGCGGTGGACCGGCACGCCTCCGGCCCGTTGCGGGAGAAGGTCGCGTTGCGCTGCCGCGGGCGTGGCGGGCACGTCACGGAGTTGACCTATGGCGGACTTCGCCTCGCCACCAACCGGTTCGCGAACGTGTTGCGGGAACTCGGCGTCGGGAAGGGCGATCGAGTGGCGACTCTGCTGGGGAGGGTGCCCGAGCTGTACCTCACGGCCGTCGGCACGGTGAAGAACACCAGCGTGTACGCGCCGCTGTTCTCGGCGTTCGGACCGGAGCCGGTGCGGGAACGCCTGCGTCTCGGTGACGTCCGGGTGCTCGTCACGACGCCTCAGCTGTACCGCAAACGGGTCGAGCAGCTGCGCGACTCGCTGCCCGCGCTGCAACACGTGCTGGTGATCGGTGACGGACCCGCTCCGGCGGGCACGACGTCGTTCGCCGAGGCGATGGCGGCGGCCAGCGAGGACTTCACCATCCCGCCGACCTCGCCGGACGACATGGCGCTCCTGCACTTCACCAGCGGTACCACGGGAAAGCCCAAGGGGGCCGTGCACGTACACGGCGCGGTGCTGGCGCATCACGTCACTGCGGCGTTCGCGCTCGACCTGCATGTTGACGACGTGTACTGGTGCACCGCTGATCCTGGGTGGGTGACCGGCACGTCGTACGGGATCTTCGCGCCGCTCACGCACGGCGTGACGTCGATCGTCGACGCCGCGGACTTCGATGCGCGCGGCTGGTACGAGGTGTTGCAGGACGAACGCGTCACGGTCTGGTACACCGCACCGACCGCGCTGCGCATGCTGATGCGGTCGGGCGCCGAACTGCCGAAGCGGTACGACCTCGCGGCACTGCGGTTCGTCGCCAGCGTCGGCGAGCCGCTGAACCCGGAAGTCGTGGTGTGGGGCCAGGAAGCGCTCGGCCTGCCGGTGCACGACAACTGGTGGCAGACCGAGACCGGCGCCATCATGATCAGCAACTACGCCGCGGAGGACATCAGGCCCGGCTCGATGGGCAGGCCGATGCCGGGCGTGGAGGCCGGAATCGTGATCATTGAGGACGATCACGTGGTGGAGGTGCGCGACCCGGAGGCGGTGGGGGAACTCGCGTTGCGTCCGGGCTGGCCGTCGATGTTCCGCGGTTACCTGCACGACGACGCGCGCTACCGGAAGTCCTTTGTGGACGGTTGGTATCTCACCGGCGATCTGGCCCGGCGCGACATCGACGGCTACTACTGGTTCGTCGGCCGCGCGGACGACGTCATCAAGTCGGCCGGCCACCTCGTCGGACCGTTCGAGGTGGAGAGCGTGCTGATGGAGCACCCCTCGATCGCGGAGGCGGGGGTGATCGGCAAACCGGATGCGGTGGTCGGCGAGGTCGTGAAGGCCTTCGTGACGTTGCGCGCGGGCAGTGAGCCGACCGAGCAACTGCGCAGCGAGCTGATCGCGTTCGGCCGCAAGCGACTGGGTGCGGTGGCGCCCAAGGAGATCGCTTTCGACCAGCATCTGCCGCACACCCGCAGCGGCAAGGTGATGCGCAGGCTGCTGAAGGCGCGAGAGCTGGGACTGCCCGAGGGCGACACGTCCACACTGGAGGTGGGAAGGTGAAGGAACACCTGGACCTGCTGCGGGAGATGACGCGCATCCGGCGGTTCGAGGACCGTTGTGCGGAGCTGTACAGCGCTGCTCAGATCCGCGGTTTCCTGCACCTGTACGTCGGTGAGGAGGCGGTGGCGGTCGGCGTCGTGTCCGAGCTGGACGCCCAGGACTCGATCGTGTCGACCTACCGCGATCACGGGCACGCGATCGCCAGGGGCGTGCCGATGGACGCGGTGATGGCCGAGATGTTCGGCAAGGTCACCGGATGCAGCCGGGGCCGCGGCGGGTCGATGCACCTGTTCGACTCCAGTCACCGCTTCTTCGGTGGCAACGCGATCGTCGGCGGTGGCCTGCCGGTGGCCGTGGGACTCGCGCTCGCGCACGTGATGCGCGGCGAACCACGTGTCGTGGCCTGCTTCTTCGGTGAGGGCGCGGCGGCGGAAGGTGAGTTCCACGAAGCGCTGAACCTCGCCGCGCTGTGGCGGCTGCCCGTGCTTTTCTGCTGCGAGAACAACCTTTACGCGATGGGCACTTCGTTCGCCAAAGAGCACGCCGCACCCGACCTCGCACTGCGTGCCAGCTCCTACGGGCTCGCGGCCTGGCCGGTCGACGGAATGGACGTGCTCGCGGTGCGAGACGCCGCCCGCCGTGCCACCGAGTCGATCCGGGCCGGCGGCGGCCCCTGCCTGCTGGAGCTGCGGACGTTCCGGTTCCGCGCGCACTCGATGTACGACCCGGAGCGCTACCGGGACAAGGCCGAGGTGGCGAAGTGGCGTGATCTCGACCCCATCGACCGCCTGGTCGCCGCGATGCGGCCGGACTTCACCGACGACGACCTGGCTGCGCTGGAAGCGGAAGTGGTGGCCGAGATCGACCACGCCGTCGCCGCCGCGGAGGCGGCCGAGATCGAACCGGTCACCGGCCTCACCCGCTTCGTCACCTCGGAGGTGACCGGATGAAGACCACCTACCGGGAGGCGTTGCGAGAGGCGATTCGTGACGCGATGCGCCGCGACGAGCGGGTTTTCCTGATGGGCGAGGACGTCGGTAGCTACGGCGGCTGCTACGCGGTCAGCCTCGGGCTGCTGGAGGAGTTCGGGCCGGAGCGGATTCGCGACACCCCGCTGTCCGAGTCGGCCTTCGTCGGTGCGGGCATCGGCGCTGCGCTGAACGGGATGCGGCCGATCGTCGAGATCATGACGGTGAACTTCAGTCTGCTGGCACTCGACCAGATCCTCAACAACGCCGCGACGCTGTTGCACATGTCCGGTGGCCAGTTCCCGGTGCCGCTGGTGATCAGGATGACCACGGGTGCGGGCCGCCAGCTCGCCGCGCAGCACTCGCACAGCCTCGAGGGCTGGTACGCGCACATCCCCGGCCTGCGGGTGCTGGCGCCCGCGACGCTCGAGGACGCGCGCGGCATGCTGTGGCCCGCGCTGCGCGACCCCGATCCGGTGCTGATCTTCGAGCACAACGGCCTCTACAACCTCTCCGGTGAGCTGGCCGACGACGCCGGTCCCGTCGACGTCACCCGCGCCGCGGTGCGCAGGCCGGGCGAGGACGTCACGCTCATCACCTACGGCGGCAGCCTGGCCAAGACGCTGGCCGCGGCCGACGACCTCGCGCGGGACGGCATCGACGCGGAGGTGATCGACCTGCGCGTTCTGCGGCCGCTGGACGCTGACACGTTCCTCGGGTCCGTTCGGCGCACGCACCGTGCGGTGATCGTCGACGAGGGATGGCGCAGTGGCAGCCTGTCCGCCGAGATCGTCGCACGCATCGCCGAGGAGGCGTTCTACGAGCTGGACGCGCCCGTTCGGCGGGTGTGCACAGCCGAGGTGCCGATCCCGTACGCGAAGCACCTCGAGGAGGCGGCGCTGCCGCAACCCGCGTCGATCGCCGCCGCCGCACGCGAGGTGGTGCGTGGTGGCTGAGTTCACCTCGAAACAATTCCGGATGCCGTCGCTGGGTGCCGACATGGACGAGGGCACGGTGGTCGAGTGGCTGGTGAAACCAGGAGACACCGTGGCGCGCGGTGACGTCGTTGCCGTCGTGGACACCGCCAAGGCCGCGGTCGAGGTCGAATGCTTCGACAGCGGCGTGATCGAGGACATCCTGGTGCAGCCGGGCACGACCGTCCCCGTGGGCACGCCCATCGCCACGATCGGCACGGTGGACGGAGCGAAACCGAAGCACACGCCTCCGCCGCGGCCGGAGCCCGCACCGCCCGTGTCGGTTCCCGAACCGCCCGCACCGCCGGCACGGCCGCGACCGCGGGTCGTGGGACCGCTGGTGCGAAAGCTCTCGGCGGAACTCGGTGTTGATCTGACGACCGTGCACGGCACCGGCAGAGGTGGCGCGATCACCCGCGCCGACGTGCAACGGACCGCTCGGCCGCTGGCCGAGGCCAGGCCGCCCGGTCGCGGCAGGGTGACGCCGTACGCCCGGCGTCTCGCGAAAGAGCTGGGTGTGGATCTCACGCGGGTCACCGGCTCCGCGCCGGACGGCGTCGTGCGTGCCGGCGACGTTCGTGCGGCGAAGTCCGAACCGGTGCGGGCCGAACCGGCGCCGCGGACGCCGGTGACACCTGCCGTGGACAGGACCGAGGCCATGCGCCAGGCCACCGCGAAGCTGATGGCTCGGTCGAAGCGCGAGATTCCGCACTACTACCTGAGCACCACGGTCGACATGTCCGCCTCGATGGCACGGCTCGCCGACATCAACCGTGACCTCCCGGTCGAACGCCGCGTGCTGCCGGTCGCGCTGGTGTTGCGAGCGTGCGCGCGAGCAGCCGTGAAAGTCCCACAGCTCAACGGGTCGTGGACCGATGAGCGGTTCGAGTCCGGCGCCGGGGTGCACCTCGGGATGGCCGTGTCGCTGCGCGGCGGTGGCCTGGTCGTTCCGGTGATAGCGAACGCGACCGAGCTCGGACCGGTGGAGATGATGGACCGCGTGCGTGACCTGGTCACCCGCTCCAGAGGCGGCCGGCTGCGCGGCAGCGAGCTGACGGGCGCGACGATGACGGTCACCAACCTCGGCGACCGCGGCGTCGAATCCGTGTTCGGCGTGATCTACCCGCCTCAGGTCGCCCTGGTGGGCGTCGGCAAGGTGCTCGACCGCCCGTGGGCGGTCGGCGGTCTCCTCGGGGTGCGTCCCGTGGTCACCGTGACCCTGTCGGCCGACCACCGCGCGAGCGACGGGCACACCGGAGCGCGGTTCCTGGAGACCGTCGAGAAACTGCTGAACACACCGGAGGAGCCATGACACCCGAAGACGCCCGCGAGATGATCCGTGCCGCCCTGCTGACCGTCGCTCCGGACGCGGAGCTCGGCGAGGTCGGACCGGACGCGGACCTGCGCGAGGAGCTCGACCTGGACTCGATCGACTTCCAGGCCTACGCGGCGGAACTGGGCAGGCGCAGCGGGCTCACGGTGACAGAGGACGACCAGCGGCGCCTCACCACACTGGCCGCAGGCGTGACGTTCCTGACCCGGTGACCGGTCGGCCTCATCCGGCGGCAACGAGCGTGTCGAGCGTGACCGGTCGTGAGGTGGGTGAGGAACCAGTCGCGGGCGAGCCGTGCCGCCTTGTCGAGGGTTGCCCGGCTTCGGTTCGATCGGCGAAGGGCATGTCTCGATGATGTCCTCGGCCATCGGAGGACGACAGGGACGTTGGTCACTCCACCGGGAAGACGAACGACGGTGGCCGGGGGCGCCGGACTGCAGTCGGATGGAGTACATGACGACGAAGACAAATGTGTTCGACCACGCTCTCGAGAGTGCGAACGTGTTGGTGCGAGACGTCGCGGACGCCTTCCCGACCGATGACCGGCGGTTCGCACATCGCGTTCTGCGTGCGTGGCTGCATGTGCTGAGGGACCGGTTGACGGTGGAGGCGAGCGCGCACTTCGCCGCGCAGCTGCCTGAACTGGTGCGGGGGATGTACTACGACGGCTGGAACCCGAGCCGGGTCCCGGAGAAGTTCGACGCCGAGGAGTGCGCCGGCCGGCTCATTCGGGAGGCGAACATCGCACGCAAGGACGTGCCGGCGGCGACCGCCGCGGTCGTGTCGGCGTTGCGGCGGCACCTGTCCGAGGGAATGCTGGAGAAGGTCCTCGCACAGCTCCCGCCGGACGTCCAGGCGCTGCTCCGGCCGCTGTCATGATCACGCGTGAAGCCGCGCGGGTGGCCCTGGACGCGTTGGGCGCGCACCGGGCGGACGTCCGGCGGCTGAACGTGAGGTGCTCCCGCAGCCACCACGTGGCAGGTGTGTACGTCACCTCGGCGGGCTTGGTGTACGCATCCCGGATCGGGCCGCATTCGCACGGCTCCAAGGACCGCGTGGACGAACCGCATCACGGAGCATCGCACGGCACCGAGGTGGTCGAGCCGCTGGAGGCCGATTCGCTGGCGGACGACTCGTTGCCGGCCTCCTGCGCGTGCGGGCCGCGTGTGCTGTCCCGGGCCGGCCTGCTGCGTGCACTGGCGCAGGACAGGAGAAGGCTCGACGTCCTCTGACATCCGTCCACAATGGATCTCGATGTCACTCGTCGAGGATGAAGGTGACCAGCACGTGCACCCGATGGCCCGTGACGCGGCCATCGGTCACGTCCACGTGCTGCTCCTTGATCCACACTGACTTGATGTCGCGCGGCGTTTGCGCGCACGTTCGACGCCTGCCGGGATGGCGTTCCCGAAACTGGTGCCCGACTCCCAGGGCTTTTCGTCCTCGGCCTCCGGTGTCCACCTGCCTGGGCGTTCCCGCCGGTTCTTCGGCACGGATGAGCGGGTGGTGCTTCACCCTGGCCGGGCGAGGCAACACCGGGGCGACGCGTGATCTGTTCGCACGAACTTCGTTGTCACGACTGACGACGGTCTGCGGATGGCCCAGTGGGACGGCTGCAGGAGCGACAGGTGTGCGGGACCGCGTTCGAGCCTGTCACGGTGCCTGGCGAACGGAAACGATGATCTCCGTCAGGTAGTCCCCAGGCTGTTTCGTGTCGGCAGGGCCGGTCAAGTACACCTCGGTGGCGTGGCCGGCGACCTCGTAGCCCTTCCGGTGAATCCAGGTGTAGAGCGCGTTGTAGGCGTCTGTGATGTCCTCGTACGGTCCTTCATGGCACACGTGCGCGACTTTGCCGCCGGACCGGTGGACGACGCCGCTCGCGGTGCGCCGGGCAACCGAGGCCACCGGAAGGCTCGCCTCGATCCACACGGCGCCGCTGCCCGATTCGCTCAGGTAGCGGGCCTCCGGTGGACCGGAGGCCGTCAGGCCGACTTGGTCGGCGCCGTCGGTGAGTCCTGCCAGCGCGCGATGCACGGCCTCGCTGACCCGGTCCGCGGGTGCGGTCATGCGGAGGCACAGGGCCGTACTCGGTTGGAGTTCCTTGACCTGCACTGCGTAGGGCACTGCTGTTCTCCTTACCTGCGTTGGACGGGAACGGCGATTTCAGCGAGGTGGTCACCGGGGTCGAGGCCCTGCTCCGGTGTGCAGAGGTGGACCAGGGTCGGCGGTCCGGTGGGGCGATGGCCGTGGCCGGTGACCCAGGCGAGCAGCATCTCGCAGGTGGTCGCCAGGTCGTCCGCACCGGGCTCGTGCACCGTGCGGGCGACAGGTCCGCCCGGCCGGAGCCAGAGGCTGCTGAGCACACCCGCGGCAGGCACGCCGGCGACGGGAACGCGAACCTCGACCAGCGTGCAGGGCCGCAGCGGCCCGAGCACGGCGACCTCGGCGGGACCGGCACAGCGCATCGAGGCGTGACCGGCGGCGGTCACCAGCATGTCCACTGCGCCTTTCACAGCGTCGGCCATGCGCGTCGCAGGAGCGGTGAGCCTCGTCCGCAGCACAGTCGCCGGCTGCCACGAGTCGAGGTGGACTTCTTCGGTTGCAAGCACCATGCCCACACCCTGCAGCGGCGCTCGCGGTCACGCCTCACTCGGACCAGGTGATCGGTCCGGGACGCACCTGGACGTCGAGTCCTCCAGACCTGTGATCCAGGATTCGGCCGAGCTGACGTCGACGGTGGGGCGGGGCTCGAACCTCAGCAGCGTGCGCGGCAGGTGAAAGGGAGTCGCGGCCGCCCAGGCCTGCGGTGCGCACGATGTCGGGTAGGGCACCGGTACGGCGAACCCGTCGAGGGAGAAGCCGCAGAACAACCTGGGCAGGCGGTGTCCGAAGTGGACGGAATCGTTGAGCACGGCGACGGCCACGCATGGCGCCGCAACTGTGGGAACGCGGAAAAGAGGCGAAGGTCCTTTGCCGATGCACGCCAAGGACCGTTCCGCTCGTCCGGCAGCGACGAACAGACTCGGATCGTGGTCTGACGACAGGGTGAACCTCCACCGCAACGCAAGGCAACGTGCAATCGCAGGAGGGGCGGATGAAGGTTCTCGTTGGTTTCGCCACGGCTGCCGGATCGACCGAGGGCGTCGCGCAGCGCATCGCCGGAATCGTGCGCGAGAACGGCCACGAGGTGGAGACGCACAACGTGGACGAGGTAACCGACTTGCACGGCTACGAAGCGTTCATAATCGGCAGCGCCGTGCACAACCAGGCCTGGCTTCCCAACGCGGCGGCTTTCCTGTCACGGGAAAACCCGGCGCTGTCCGGTAAGCCGGTGTGGTTGTTCAGCATCGGTTTACCGGGTGCGCTGCGTGGTCCGATGCGGAAGTGGGCGGGTCTGGAGGAGTCCGACATCCTGGCGGGCCTCGCCGATGATGTGCGTCCACTGGGGCACGAGCTCTTCACCGGCGTGGTCACGCCGCAGGCGTTCGGCAAGGTCGGTGCACGGGTGTTCCGGCTCATGGGTGGCCGGTTCGGCGACTTCCGGGACTGGGCGGCGATAGACGCCTGGGCGAACCAGATCGCGGAAGACCTCACCGACACCGAAACGCTCGGCTGAGACGACGGCACGACGACTTCTCGGGAGTAGGTGGGACATGAACTACGGCAGGGAGGTGCGGGAGGCGCTGCGGGCGCCGACTCGCGCGTTGCGGCAGGCGATTCCCGAGGTGTACCAGGGGTATCGCGCGTTGCACGAGGCCGCGCTGGCGCCCGGTGCGCTGGATGCCAGGACCAAGGAGTTGGTCGCGCTGGCGATCGCGGTGAGCAAGGAGTGCGACGGCTGCATCGCCGCGCACGCCCACGGCGCGGTTCGGCACGGCGCGACACCGCAGGAGGCGGCAGAGGCCATCGGGGTGGCGTTCTTGATGAACGGTGGCCCGGCCACGGTGTACGGCGCTCGGGCGTTCGCCGCGTTCACCGAGTTTCATGCGGAGCACGGTGACCGGGCCGGTGCGTGATGCGCTTGGGGGTGGCGGCGGCGCTGGTCGACGGTGTGTACCGGACCGGTGATGTCGAGATCGACGCCGAGGGCCGGATAACCGCGGTCGGTGTGCCGGGGCGGGGCCGCGGGCTGGCGGTGCCGGGGCTGGTCGACCTCCAGGTCAACGGGTTCGCGGGCGTGGACTTCCTGACCGCAGACGCGGAGGAGTTCACTCGCGCGGGCGTCGCACTCGCGCGGACCGGTGTGCTCGCCTACCAGCCGACCTTGATCACCAGCGCACCGGAGCAGACGATCGCCGCGATCGCCGCGGCGGGCAAAGCCCGGACGAACGGCGGCGCCCGGATTCTGGGGGTGCACCTGGAGGGTCCGTTCCTGTCGCCGGAGCGGCCCGGCACTCATCCGGTGGAGTTGTTGCGGGAGCCGGACGTCGCGCTGGCACGCCGGCTGCTGGCGGCGGGGCCGGTGACCGAGGTGACGCTCGCGCCCGAACTGCCCGGCGCTCTCGACGTGGTCGCCGAGTGCATGCGGTCTGGTGTACTGGTCTCCTGCGGGCACAGCGATGCCACCGCGGCACAGGCGCACGCGGCGTTCGACCGCGGGGCACGGCTGGTCACGCACCTGTTCGACGCGATGCGGCCGTTCACCCACCGCGATCCCGGCATCGTCGGCGCCGCGCTGACCCGCGGTGAGGTGCTGCTCGGCCTGATCGCAGACCCGAGCCACCTCGCGCAGGAGACCATCCGGCTCGCTTTCCAGGCCGCACCCGGCCGGGTCGTGCTCGTCACCGACGCGCTGGCCGCGTGCGGGCAGCCGGACGGGCACTACCGGCTGGGCGAGGTGGAGTTCGACGTCGCCGGTGGGGTGGCTCGTCGCACCGACGGCACGCTGGTCGGGTCGACGATCACGCTCGTCGAAGCGGTGCGGCACGCCTGCCACGCGGCGGGGGTTGCGGTGGAGCAGGCGTTCAACGCCGCCACCCGCACACCCGCGAGGTTGTTCCCCGGCAAGGACATCGGCCTGCTGCGCCCCGGTGACCGCGCGGACGTGGTCGTGCTCGACGACGAGTTGAGCGCACGCACCGTGCTGCAGAACGGTGTCCCGCTCGACGCCTAGCGCGTCAGCCAGGGCCAGGCCGGACCCTCGTGGAGCAACGATCCACGGGCTTGTGCCAGGACGCACGAGCACAGTGGCTCACCCTCGACGCGACGAAGGCCCCTGGGGTGCGAGGTGATGTGGGAGAAGCCTGGACGGTGTGGTGCACCAACCACCCGACGAACGGAGGATGCCATGCGCCAGCTTTCCGTCGCTTCGCTGATGACCGGCGAGGTGATCACCGCCAGCCCGGAGACGCCGTTCAAGGATCTGGCCCTGCTCATGGAAGAGCACGGCATCAGTGCCGTGCCGGTCGTCGAGGGGGACTACGCGGTGGGCGTGGTCTCCGAGGCCGATCTGCTGGCGAAGGAGGAGTTCCGCGGCGGAAGCACCGCCAGGCCTCCGCTCCTGTCGAGCCGGGCGGAGAAACGGCGCTGGCGGCGTGCCCACGGAGGAACCGCGCGTGAGCTGATGACGACACCGGTCCGCACCATCCGCATGGACGCCTCCGCGAACACCGCGGCCAGAGAACTGGCGAAGGCAGGTGCACGCAGGCTGTTCGTCGTCGACGTGGAAGGCGCGCTCGTCGGTGTGTTGTCGCGGCGTGACCTGCTCAAGGTGTTCGTGAAAGACGACGAGACGCTGCGAGCCGAGATCCAGGACGAGGTCTTCGGCAGTTCGACCTGGCTCAACCCGGCCACGGTGAACATCGGTGTCCACGACGGTGTCGTGACGCTGCGTGGACTGCTGGAGCGCCGCAGCGACGTGGACCTCGCCGTGTACTTCGTCCGGGCACTACCGGGCGTCGTCGATCTGGAGAACAACCTGGAGTACGAGTGGGACGACACCCTGCGTCCCCGCCGGACCGAGATGTTCGGCTGACCGGCGGTGGCCGGGTCGGCGGCGCGTCCGGTGAGAGCCGAGAGGACGTTCGGCACATGAGCAAGGGACCTGGGGCGCCGGTCTTGGCCGGCGTCGACGGATCGGTCTCGGCGCTGGACGCCGTGGCGTGGGCGGCCGACGAGTGTTCGCGTCACCGCACGCCGCTGCGCCTGGTGCACGCCTACTTGCCGTCCATGCCGAGCAGGATCGGCACGGGGGACGTCAGCAGGCACATCGACGACGCGGTGCAGGCTCAGGGCCGCAGATGGCTGCGGCGGGCGCGAGCCGAGGCCCGCCTCGTGGCTCCGGACATCACCATCACCAGCAGGCTCGCGTGCACCGGTTCTGTGCCACTTCTGGTCGACGAGTCGCAGAGTGCCCGTCTGGTGGTGCTGGGGTCGAGAGGACTCGGCGGCTTCGGCGAGTTGCTCGTCGGTTCCACCGCGTCCGCGCTGGTGTCCCACGGCAAATGCCCGGTTGTCGTCGTACGGCGCACAACGGCCGTCGACGGTCCGGTGGTCGTCGGCGTGGACGGCTCGCCGGTGAGCGAGGCGGCGGTGGCGTTCGCGTTCGAAGCCGCGTCGATACGTGGTGCGTCGCTCACCGCGGTGATGTCCTCGCGAGATTTCCTGCTCGATCGCGGCTACCACGACACGAAGATCGCCCATGACTGGTCAGAGGTCGAGGACGACGAACGGCGGCTGCTCGCGCAACGCCTCGCGGGCTGGCAGGAGAAATACCCCGACGTACGCGTCGATCGCGTGGTGGGCCGAGAACGCGCGGCACGAATGCTCATGAGGCTGGGGGAGCAGGCGCGTCTGCTGGTCGTCGGCAGCCATGGCCTCGGTGGTTTCACCGGGATGCTGCTCGGTTCCACCGCGACGACCCTGGTGCAGCACGCGCCCTGCCCGCTGGCGGTGGTCCGGCCGCAGAGCTGACGGACGGTTTCCTCTCCGGTGAGCACACGGATCACTGCCGCCGCACGTGTGTTACTCCGCCTCCGGCCGTCGACCGGTGCGCGAGGCAAGCCGGTGCCGGAGATTCTCGGCCTGCTCCCGTTCCTCCAGCTCGAGTTCGACGCGCGCGAGCGTCTCCCGCAACAGCGGCGCCCAGTGCCGGCGCAACACCCGCACCCGGCGCTGGGTCGTGTCGGTCTCCGCGGTGATGCGGCGCAACGCGTCGGCGTCCACCGCGTGTCGCAGGGCTGAGTCGAGCAGCTTCCGTTGTTCGCGCACGGCATGTGCGACCGCGGTGCCCGCCGGCACGTCCGCGACACCGGTGGGCGGGGAGCAGGTGATCCCGGTGGGGTGTCGCACGCCTGCCGTCGTGGACCAGGAGATCGTCACGTCGGCTTCGGCACCTGGGCCAGCGAGGCGCATCCCGCGGCGACCCGCGGTCAGTGCCGCCCGCAGCGTCCAGGTCTTCGTTTCCTCCGCCTGCGCGACCAGTTCGTCATGTGTGTGTTCCGCTGCTTCAGCAAGATGGCGCTGTTCCGCCCGCAACGCACGCAGCTTCTGTTCCAGCAGCGCGGCGGCGTGTTCGGCACTGCCGAGACGTCCGCGCAACCACTGGCGTCCGGACCGGCCGGAAGGCACCCTGATCGCACTCACCGGTCCTCCAGCAGTGACGTCGGAATCATCGACAGTTCGGATCGAGGCAGTCGGAGCAACACTCGCCACACGCGCTCGAGGGTGTCGTCGAGCGTGCGCGCCTCGCCGGGCGACTGGCCGAGGACGTCGGTTCGGAAAGCCTGCTCCAGATCGAGATAGGCCTGGTCGGTACGGCTCAGGCCGCTGACACCGATGAGTTCGGCCAGGTCTCGCACCTGCCGTGCCCGTGCCAGCGCGGACAGCAGCTGGGCCGCGACGTCGAGGTGGTCGGCGCGGGTCCGGCCCGGTCCGGCGCCGTTGCGCATGAGCCGCGACAGCGAGGCGAGCGGATCGACCGGTGGGTACACGCCGTGGGCGTGCGCCTCCGCGGAGAACACGATCTGGCCCTCGGTGATGTACCCGGTGAGGTCGGGCACGGGATGGGTGATGTCACCACCCGGCATGGTGAGAACGGGCAGCACCGTCACCGACCCCGGCCGGTCGCGGATGCGTCCGCAGCGTTCGAACAACGAGGCGAGGTCGCTGTAGAGGTAGCCGGGGTACGACCGTCGCGCGGGAATCTCACCGCGCGCCGCGGACACCTCGCGCAACGCCTCGGCGTAGGTCGTCATGTCGGTCATCACGACCAGCACGTGCCTGCCTTCGCGGAACGCCAGCGACTCGGCGATGGTCAGCGCCAGCCTGGGCGTGAGGATCCGCTCGATGACGGGATCGTCGGCGGTGTTGATCAGCAGCACGAGCTCTCCCGCCGCTGACCGCGCTTCCAGGGCGTCGCGCGTGTACGCGGCGTCCGCGTGAGTGAGACCGATGCCCGCGAACACCACGCAGAACGGCTCACCCTCCACTGTGGACTGTGCGGCGATCTGGGTGGCCAGCTCCAGGTGCGGATGCCCGGGCAGGGAGAACAGCGGCAGCTTCTGGCCGCGCACCAGCGTGGTCAGCGCGTCGATCACCGACACCCCGGTGAGCACGGGATCGGCGGGCGCCTCGCGCCACGTCGGGTTGAGCGGTGCGCCCGCGACCGGCTCCCGCCGCGCGCCGAACACCGGCGGCCCGCCGTCGACCGGGTTGCCACGTCCGTCGCAGGTCCGGCCGAGCCATCCCGTGCCGACGGGGATGCTCAGCGGACGTCCGGTGAACTCCAGCCGAGTACCCGCGGCCGTCATGCCGGCGGTGCCCTCCAGCACCTGCACGACGGCGAGGTCGTGGTCGACCTCCAGCACGAGACCGTGCCGCAGCTCGCCGGACTCCAGCCTGATGCGCACGAACTCGTCCCAGCCGACGCCCTCGACGCCGCCGACGACGACGAGCGGGCCCCGCAGTTCTCGCACACCGGTGAACTCGATCGTCATCGCAGCCTCCGCAACCCGGCGAGCATCTCGTCGCGCCGCCGGCCGATCAGCGCCGTGTCCTGCGCCGCCGCCTCTTCGCGCAGCCGCACCAGCGCGGTGAAGTCGAACTCCTCCAGCACATCGGCGTTCACTCCCGCGACCACCAGCTCGCGACACTCGCCCACCACCGCCAGGACGGCTTCCACGAGTGCGCTCGCCTTCTCGTCACCGCCGGCCGCGTCCACGGTGGACAGGGCGCTCTGCTGGAGCACGCCGTCACGCAGCAGACGCCCGGCCAGCAACGCGACCCGCTCGGTCCCGGAGAGGGCGGCCGCACCGACCAGGTCCGCGAGCGCGCCGAGCCGATCCGCCTCGGCCAGCGCGGTCATCACTCGTGCTCGCCGTGCGGGCCAGCCGTGGTCGCCCGCGCGGACGTGGTGGTCTCCGACCGCCGGTGCGTCGCGGGAGAACGAACCTGACCACGAGACGGCGGGGTAGTGCCTGGCGTAGGCGAGGTCCCGGTCGAGCGTCCAGCGGGCGCGGACGAAGCGCTCGGTGTGCGCGGTGACCGGCTCGGTCATGTCACCGCCCGGCGGCGACACGGCTCCGATGATCGTGACCGACCCGGTCGCTCCGCCGAGCGTCTCGACGCAGCCGGCACGTTCGTAGAAGGCCGCCAACGCCGAGGCGAGGTCGGCGGGGTAGCCCTCCTCCGCCGGCAGAACGCCGGTGCGGGAGGCGAACTCCCGCAGCGCCTCCGCCCAGCGCGAGGTGGAGTCGGCGATCACCACCGTGTGAAAGCCCATGTCGCGGTAGTACTCCGCGACGGCGACGCCCGTGTAGATGCTCGCCTCACGGGCCATCATCGGCATGTTCGAGGTGTTGGCGATGATCACCGTGCGGTCCGCCAGCCGACCGCCGGTGCGCGGGTCGGTCAGCTCGAACAGCTCGGCGACCACCTCGGCCAGCTCGTTGCCGCGTTCGCCGCACCCGACGTAGACGATGACGTCCGCGTCGCACCACTTCGCGAGCTGTTGCAGGAGAACGGTTTTGCCGGTGCCGAAGCCTCCCGGCACCGCGGCCGCGCCACCACGAGCCACGGGGTAGAGCAGGTCCAGCACACGCTGACCGGTGCGCAGGGGTGTCACCTCGGTGAGGCGCTCCCGGCACGGCCGCGGCACTCGGACCGGCCAGTCGGAGAACAGGTGCACGTCGGTGCCACCGACCTCGGCGACCACGGTTCCCATTCCGCACTTGACGTCCGCCAGCGACTCGACCCTCCCGTTGACTCCGGGCGGCACGAGCAACCGGTGCTCCAGTGCCCCGGCGTCGGCGACCACGCCGAGCACCTGCCCTTCCCCGACCTGATCGCCGACCCGCACCCTCGGTTCGAAACGCCACATGCGATCCGATTCGTCAGCGGCGGCACCTGGGGTGAGGAAGACAGGCGCGGCGGACAACGACCGCAACAGGCCGTCGAAGACACCGCCGAGCAGTCCGGGACCGAGGCGCACCGACAGCGGCTTTCCCGCGGGCAGCGCGGCCGCGCCCGGCCCCAGCCCGCCGGTGTACTCGTAGGCCTGCACGCTCACCGTGCCGTCTCTGATGGCGACGACCTCGCCCGGGATCGCGTCGGGTCCGAGGGTGATGAGGTCGTGCATCGCGACCGGGCCGACGTCACAGACCTCGACCAGCGGCCCGGAGACCCGGACGACCCGTCCGGAGGTCACGGCGCCCACAAGGCCCGCACCTCGTCGCCGAGCGCGTCGACGGCACGACCTGCCACCGCTCGGGCGCCGAAATCCACCAACCGGCCCGCGACCGCACCGGTCAGGCCTCCTCCCGGCGTGTCCCGCACGATCGCGCCAGGGCCGAGCTGGACATGGATCGCTGTCACGAGCTGATCCCTCCGGTCCGGTTCCGCGAACGCACGCGCCACCGCGGCGGTGACGCGCTGGAGGAGTTCGTCGTAGCTCTCGCGTTGTGCGGCCAGTTCGATCGCGCGGGCGCGGCGACGGGCCTTCTCGTGCTCGGCCGCGATCAACGTCGCCGCGTCCGCGCGACCCTCCTCCGCGGCCGCGTCGAGGATCGACCGCGCCCGAGCACGAGCGCTGGCGAGCGCCGCATCCGCGTCGAGATGTGCGGAGGCGAGGTCGCGGTCGGCCTCGGCACGCGCCGTGGCCAGCAACGCCGTCCGCACAGGGGCCAGTGCTTCCTGCTGCTGGGCGGTCACGACGGGATCACCGCCACGAGCGGCCGGTCGTTCCCCGCGAGTTCGGTGCTCAAGGCCGCGGCGGCGGTGCCGGTGAGCAGCACGACGGACACGTCCTCGCCGAGGTCGTTCCAGGCTCGGCGCACGGACGCGGCGTCGGTCGCCTCTGCGACCCGCACCCCGGCGAGCGCCCAGTCGGAGACTCCGGCGCCGATCACGGCCACGGCACCCACGGCTCACGCCTTCCCGATGAGGATGACCGCGACGATCAGCCCGTAGATCGCGATGCCCTCCGCCAGGCCCACGATCACCATCGCGCGGCCGAACAGTTCCGGCCGTTCGCTGAGAGCGGCGAGCGCGGCCGCGCCGGTGTGAGCGACCGCGATCGCCGCCCCGATGGACGATCCGGCGACCGAGATGGCCGCGCCGAGCAGCGCCGCCCAGTTCGCCGCGGGAGTGGGGGACTGGGCCACGGCGGCGGAGGCCTCACCGCTCTGCAGCGCCATGACGAGCACCACCAGCGCGCCGACGAGCAACGCGCCGTTGAGCCCCGCGAACACCGCGAGCACGGCACGTCCCTTGCGGCGCATCAACAGCACGGCTCCCGCGCACACCGCGACCAGCACCGGCAGTCCTGCCAACCAGACCATCATCGATCCTCCCCGTGCCAAGCGCGGAACGGCCGGCCTTCGATCTCGAAGACCCGCGAGAACAGTTCGTAGAACTCCAGGCGCAGGGCCTGGATGGCGGCCACCAGTGCTTCGAGGGAGAACGCGAATGCGTTGCCCAGCAGGAAGAGCAGCACCGCCGCGGCGATGCCCGCGACGCCGCCGCGGTCCGCCAGCGCGGTCGTGCCGAGCCACACGACCGAGCCGATCGCGGCGTGCACCAGACCGAACGCCGCGAGCCGGGCGAACGACACGAGGTTCGACCCGGTCCTGATCACGATGTCGAACAGCTGCACGGCGGCCTGCACCCAGCCGGCGGCACCGCCACCGGACGCGGCGGCGAACCCGATCCCGGCGAGCACCAGGCCCACCGCGGCGGTTGCGGCACCGGCCACGACGAGGAGGTCCGAGCCCAGCAGCAGTCCACCCGCGATGCCGGCGATACCGAGGAACAGCGTGGCACCGGCGATGCCCGAAGCCGCGTACAGGGCGAGCCGCGGTCCACCTTCACGCCACCGGTTGACGATCGCGACGGCGTAGGCGGCGGCCAGCAGCACGGCCCCGGCCGCGACGCCGGCACCCAGCAGCCGAACGGGTTCGTCCAGCGGATCCAGCCACAGCACGGGAACGACACCCGTCGGCCCGAAGAACTCCCCGTACAGCACCCCGAACGCCGCACTCGCGAAACCGGCGCCCATCACGAACGGCCACGCGGAGCGCCAGCGCGCGAAGCGTCGCGGCCACCCGGCCCGCAGCAGCAGCCCCACGGCGACCAGCAGGAGTCCTTGTCCGGCGTCGCCGAACATCATCCCGAACATCAGCACGTAGGCGGCGCCCGCGAGCACCGTCGGATCGACGTCCTGGTAGGGCACCGTGCCGTACGTGCTGACGAGCGGCGTGAACGACTGCCGCACCGTTCCGTCCGAACGCAGCAGGGACGGCGGATCCACACCACGTGGCACGGGCAACGGCACCGCCGCCGCACCCACCCCGGCGAGTGTCGCGGCCAGGCCAGGCCGTCGCTCGGCAGGGCACCATCCCGCGACGGCGGCGACCGAATCCCGGTGCACGGCGGCGCTCACCACGGTCTCCAGGGCGTCGTCGGCACGGTCGACATCGACCACACCCGCCTCAGCCACCAGCAGCAGGGCGTCGCGCAGCGCGTTCTCCGGTGCGACGACGGCGATGCGTTCCATCCGCACCGGTGTCAGGGCTTCACGTGATGGCATCGAACTCCTCCATCTGCCCGCCGCCACGCGCGGCGCACTCGAGCGCGGCACGCACCCGGCGAGCGTCGACCGCGAGCAGCACGGTGCACCCCACCACCACGCCTGGCCCGAAACCCTGACCGCGCAACAACGTTCGCGCACCACTCTCGACGCGCGCCCACCAGCGTTCCTCGGCCTGCCAGAGTCCGCCGGGGTCGGTGACGTCCGCGAGCGCCCACGCCGCCTCTCCCGGCAAGCGCGCGGCGAAGCCGGCGAGTCCGTCCTGTCCCACGTCACCGAGCAGCGCCGAGCCGGGCACCGGATGGCCGAGCAGGAACCGCTCGCGCGCGACCAGCAACGCCGCGCCTCCCGCGGCCCACTCCCGTGCCGGCGGCACACCAGCGGCGACTCGCACCGCCCAGCCGAGCTGGACGGCGATGGCGATGCGGCGCGGGTCCTCGGATCCCGGATCACCCCAGGGTGACGCCGCCAGAGCGAGTCGCAGCTCGGCGAGCGACGACGTGGCCGCGAGCCGTGGCCACGCGGTGGCGAGCGTGCCGAGCGTGAAGGTCTCGCCCGCCGCTGTTCCAGTCAACTCGCGCACGTGCTCCACGACGTTCGCCATCTCGAACCACCCGGCGAGCAGCCGGACCAGCTCCGCGCCCGCACGCGGCTGCCACCCGGCGAGCACCCGGAGGTGCCACAGCAGCGTCGAGGCGACGCCGTGGCCGGCTTGCTCCAACGACTGACCGGCTCGGACGTCCCGCTGATACGGCCCGGTGACGAGCAGTTCGACCGCCTCCGGCAGCGATGAACACCTGGCGATCTCACGTGCGCCGACCGCGCCGGTCCTGCGCCGCAACAACGCCCGTGCCCGCACTCCTCCTGCGATCCACGCCGCGCTCATCGCGCGGCCTCGCCCGTGTGCAAGGTGCTCAGAGCCTCGGCGACCGCGCGGTCGACGTACTCCGGCATGAGCACCGCCGCACGGGTCCGGACGCGGCGTGCGGCCTCCCTCGCGGCCTCGACGAGAAGCTCACCGTCCGGCGCGGCGGCCGCGCGGGCGTTCGCGGCTGCCCGCGCACGCACCTCGGAGACACGCTCGTGCGCCGCCGCGACGAGGTCTTCCGCTTCGCGAGCGGCCTGTTCGCGGATGCGGCGCGCCTCTCCGCGTGCCTCCTCGCGCAGGCGCCGCACGTCGTTCTCGGTGTCCGAGAGCAGCGAAAACACCGGTTCGAGCTCGGTCGCGACCTCCGCCACGCGGTCCACGGGCACTCCTGGTCGCGCGGCCGCACCCGGTGTTCCCACCGGCCGGTAGCGCTGCAGGAGATCGCGGAGACTGGCCACCCGTCCATGCTGGCCATGCCACCGCACCAGACAGCAGGGTCCTCTCACCCCACCCGGCCGGGCCCAAGTCCTCTCCCCGGATGACGGGCGGTCCACCGCGGATCCCGCTGTCCACTGAGGACTGCCACTGGCGAGCGGTCCCTCGATCAGCGGCGGCTTGGGTCGTACACCCGGCCGAGCGCTGTTCGATCACCTCGTGCGAGAGCGGTCATGAGCTCACCCGCGGACACTGGTTTCACGGCTGTCCCGCGCAGAGGGGAGCGGAGTCGGGAGCGCCGCCGTCCTGCGCGGTGATCCTGAAGTCACAGAGGTCGTACCCGTTGCGGACCAGCGCCTGGGCCATGCCGAGAACGTCCTTGCGGGAAGGAACGGGGGTGCGCGCCAGCACGAACCCCGACCTGCGGTCCGGTGCACCGACCACGGCCCAGCGGTAGTCGCGGTCGAGGCCGATCACCCAGTACGTCCCCGGCTCGTCGAAGCTCCACCCGTCGGCCGTCCTGACGAACGACACCTCGAGCTTCGAGGTGGAGGCCGGGTCGGCCTGTCGTGCCCTGCCCTCCAGCGACGTCGTCACGCCGTCCGCGCGGGTGCACGAGTTCACCACCTTGACCTGCCCGTCCGGCAGCACCGTGTAGACCGCGCTGTCGTTGCGGACGCACTGCGCCTGGAAGGGCTGGGGAATCGCCGCCACCTGCACCCAACGGCCGTCGTAGCGTTCGAGGTCGACCGAGCGAACCGGCCGCACCTCGGTGGTGGACTCCTCCGCGGACGCCGGGGCGGGAACCATGCCCAGGCCGAGAGTGAGGGTCGCCGCTACCGCGGTGAAGCGCATGGGAGCACCTTTCGCCTTTGAGCACTGCGCACTCAACGCCATGGCCGGCGACGAAGGCCTGCATGACGGCGAGACGGCAGGGTCGGCGAGGTGCTGCTCACCCTCGTCCGGGCGGCGGCTGTTCGAGCAGCGCGGCGACCTCACCGGGATGCGCGGCCGGGCTCGTGGTCCTGAGCCCGTTGCTCCACCCGAGATCCTCCCGCCAGCGCAGCACCGGGCCACGTCCGGTGACCACCTGACCGCGCATCGGACGCGTCGGGGTGAGCTCCAGCACCACCTGGGCGACGTCGATGCCCTCGCGGGCAAGGGCGTCCACGACGTTGTCGAAGTACCGGGTGAGCGCAATGGGCGTGAGTCTGTCGCGCGTTTGGTGCACCGCGTGCCTCCTGAGAGCCGTGCGAACCCACACAACCTGCGTCACTCGGAGCAACCGTTCCAGGGCACAAGGTCCCGATGTGGCAGGGACCACCGCACGACCTCACCGCTCGGATCCGGCCGGTGCCTCGAACGGTCGTGATCGACCGGGATCTTGCGATTCCCGATCTTCCTGCTGGGCTCGTCAGGTCGCCTGCCACGACGAACCGGGCGCGAGTCTTGGCGGAAGCCGCCGGGTGAGTGGCCCGGGATTCGGCGGTTCAGCAGGTTGGCGTGCTGGGACAGCAGTTTCCCCGCGGTCTCAGGGACTTTCGCCGGACGCACCTTCGGAGTGACCTTCTCCCTGTGCGCCTGGTCCCGTTGGGCACTGGCTCCGACCCTGCCCAGCGGTGGACAGTCGGAGCAACGGAAAGGGATTTGGGGGCGGCGGTGCACGGTTTCGGCAAGCAGGTCTTCGGTTCATCGAAGCGCACACGGCGACTACTGGCGATGTTCACGTCGGCGGTGCTGGCCGGCGCGCTGATGGCGGACGGCTCCGCCAGCGCCACGGCGAGGCCGACGATCGTCGAGCTGGGCACGCTGACCGGATACGGCAGCAGCCAGGCGTCCCTGATCGCTCATGAGTCCTCACGCCCGTGGGTGGTGTGCGTGGGCTCCGGTGACACGAACTGCGACAGCGCCAGGCGCAGCACCACCTCGTCGCCTGGCGAACCGGCGTGACCAGACGGCGTCTCGACTTCCTGTTCCGATCCGAGTTCCTGTGCTGGAGCGAGGTCGGCGCTGGTCGCCGGCCAGCCTCGGTAGCGCAACTTCGCCTCGATGGTGCTGTCCTGCCGGCGGATGTCGAGCGAAACCGACCGTGCCAGGCCGTATCGAGCCGCGATGGCCACGGCGATCGGAATCCACCGTTCGACCACGTCGAGCGCCCGACTGGACGGGTCGAGTCCGGTCGAGCGGTCGAAACGCGCGCTGCCCACCAGTTCGCAACTGGACAACGCCGCCTGGAACGCGGAGAGGACACGGGAGCGGGCGGACGTCGAACGATGCGGGACGGAACCCCACTCGCAGGCGATATCGCGTGCGTGGCCGGCGATGTCGTCCGAATCGGTGATGATTCTGTCGATCTTCATCGCCGCCGCCTGCGGCACCAACGGGCGCAAAGAGCAGAGATCCGCGGTCAACTGGAAGAGCCGCCCCGCCAGTTTTCTGTAGACGGCGGTGGTGAGGTCCCACTGTTCCGCGCTGTCCGCATGGGATTGCGCGAGCAGCGCCCAGCCGAGATGACCGACCACCGCGTCGACCATCTCGCGGTCGGAGTCCGTGAACCTCCGGCTGCCAGGCGGACGGCCGATCATCAGCACTCCGCGCAGTTCGCCGTCCGCGATGACCGGACCGGCCACGGCAGGGCCGACGTCGGACGATCTCGCGGCCTGTTCTGTCTGCTCGTCGAGCACCACGTCGTCGATCAGGATCGCGCGCCCGGCGTCGACGGTCAGAGCGGACACCGATCCTTCCATCGGAAGCAGCCTGTCTTCCCATTCCCGGAGTCCGCCGGCGGCGACGGCGATGCGCAGCCATCCCTCCTGTTCGGCGGGAACCGTGAGCGCCGCGGTGGCCGCATCCGCGCTGAGTCGTGCGCACTCGACCAACTCCCGAACCAGATTCGCTGGATCACGTAACGGGTGCCAGTGCATGACCAGGAAGGAGAGCCTCTGGCGCCAGTCGATGTCCGCGCCCGCGGAGTGAGAGTGATCGCGCATGGAGGAATCAGGTGTCACAGCACTGTCCCGTCTGAGGAATCACGACCGGTGGCCTGGTTCGCGAAACCGCACTTGGTGGTCGACCAGTCAAACGTATGACAACCGCGCCATTGGCACATGATGGGCGAGCGGTCCGGTGGACCGTGACGCGATTGCTCGCGGCCAGACAGGTGCACTGCCGACCAGATGGCGTGGCGCATTCGAAGCTCGGAGGTTGATTGTTGCTTTTTCGTGTTCAGGGAGAATATTCAACCTCAGCGTAGGCGTGCGTGTGCGGTCGGTGTGTTCATGGCTGGCTTCAGCCGGAGGTGATCGGATCGTCCGGCTGTGCCGGAAGGTTCCGGCCTGCGTGTGAAGGTGGCAAGTCCTGAAGATCATTGCTCGGCTGAACAAAACTGAACGCCGGCTCCGAAATCGCTGCGGCTCGGTTAGAATTTTTCTGTCGTTCGCGAAAAGTTGCCTGTAATGTTCGGTGTTCACGGCGACAGGTCGACGCAGAACTCTTGTGCGGCGGCCGCGGCGGCGACGGACACCGCGGTGCGGATCGGTTTCTCCTGTTCGTCCTTTTCTTGGGCGCCATTCGTCCGAGAACGGGAATGACGGGCTTTCGGCGCGGGAATTCGGTCCTGTCCAAAGATCCTGATGAAATGACTGCTGGTGATGGACACGGTCATGACGTGACCGCATCGACTCAAAATCGCGCTCATCGCCGTCAGTCTGTTCGCAGGATCGGGTGCGGCCAGCGCCACACGGCGGGACTCAACGGCAAGACCACCGGCCTGGGCGTGCCACCCGTTGTGACGTAAGCGTTCAGATCCACGATCTCGGCCTTCTGCCGGGTGACTCGGCGAACGGGGCCGCCGCCATTGCCTGGAGCAGAGGCACCGTGATTACGCTCGCCCCACCCATACCTGACTCGCTCGACAGTAGGACGACCAGTACCACCCTGGGGAGCGCCGGACACGCGAGACTGGAGTGATGAGCAACGACGACGCTTCGCTGGGTTTGACGATCCGGGCGTGGCGGGACCGGTTGCGGCCGGAAGCGGCCGGTCTCCCCGCCCGGCGGTCGCGGCGGGCGGCCGGCCTGCGCCGTGAAGAGCTCGCCGAGCTGGCGGGAATCTCCGTCGACTACCTGACCCGCCTGGAGCAGGGACGGTCGACGAGTCCGTCGGAGCAGGTGGTCGCCTCGTTGGCGAGGGCGTTGCAGCTCAGCGTGGCCGAGCGCGACCACCTGTACCGACTGGTGCGACTGGCCGTCCCGGCGCACAACGCGATCTCCGACCACATCCCGCCAGGAGTGCGGCGCGTGCTCGCCGGCCTGGAGCACACGGCCGCGGCGGTGTTCGCGGCCGACTGGCAGCTGCTCTGGTGGAACCGGGGCTGGGCCGCGCTGGTCGGTGATCCTGCGCCGATACCGGTGGGACAGCGCAACTTCGCCCGCGATACCTTTCCGACGCGGCCGGACGCTCCACTGCTGCGCGGGTGGCCTGTGGCCACTTCGGACGCCGCCGCGACCGAAGTGGCGGTCGTGTCCGATCTGAGGCGTGCCACCGGCCGCTTTCCCGCTGACGTCAGGCTGGGCGCCTTGATCGCGGACCTGCTCAGGGGCAACCGGAGGTTCGCCGAGCTGTGGGCGCTGGGCACGGTCGGAGCTCACCGTGAGGACAGCAAGACGATCGACCATCCCTCCGTCGGGCCGGTGGACGTGACCTGCGACGTGCTGACCGACGGGGATCTGGAGCTGAAGATCGTCGTGTTGTCCGCCGTACCGGGCAGCGAGGACGAGACCCGGTTGCGACTCGCGTTCGTCGCGGGCAACGGGCAGGTCCAACCAGCGCACGAGGTGTCTCGTTGACCCGGTGCGGGCGGCCCGTCCGGTTCGGGAGGGCCGCCCTTGCGATCACCAGGCGACGGCGCCGTACCGGTCGATGACGCGTCCGGTTCCGGAGCCGCGTTCCTCGGTGGCGAGCTGGACGATGGCGTCTGTCCCCTCGGAGACCGTCTGCGGGCCGCTGTGACCGTTGAGGTCGGTCGCCGTGTAGCCGGGGTCGGCCGCGTTGACCCGGATGTCCGGCAACGCCTTGGCGTACTGGGTGGTGAGCATCGTCAGCGCCGCCTTGGAGGCCGTGTAGATCGGCGCGACGGCCTTGCCCTCCGCGCGCTCCGGGTCGTGCGTGTGCGTGAACGAGCCCATTCCGCTGCTGACGTTGACGATGGCGGGGTCCGCCGACTTGCGCAGCAACGGCAGGAAGGCGGTGGTCGTGCGGACGACACCGGCGACGTTGACGTCGAAGACGTCCAGCACGTCGGCCCCGGTGAGGGTCTCGGCGGACGCACCGTGCGTGCCGCTCACGCCGGCGTTGTTGATCAGGACGTCGATGTGGCCCTCGTGCTCGGCGACGTTCGCCGCCGCGGCGGCGACGGACGCGTCGTCGGTGACGTCGATCCGGACGAACCTCGCCCCGACGGCGGCGGCCGCCTCCTCGCCCCGTTCGGGATCACGAGCACCGGTCAGCACGGTGTGGCCGAGATCGACGAGACGGCGGGCGGCCTCGCGGCCGAGGCCCTTGTTGGCGCCTGTGATGAAGATGGTGGTCATGTGACCAATCGTCGTCTGGCGGCGAAGTGCCTGCCAGGGAGGAGCTGTCGGTAGGAACGGGAGTGCCACCTTCGCGGCGCGCGGCCTTGCTCCGGCCGGTTTCGCGACATGATCCGTGACCTGCTCGTGGACTCCGCCGCGGCTGGCGGCGTCCGGGAGGATGTCGCGCCGGCGGAGCTCGCCGCCCAGTGCGTCCACGCGCTCGCCGCGGCCGGTTTCCTCCTAAGCTGGGTAGTAGAGGCCTACGTCGCGTCGCGAGCGGGACCTTTGAATTCCGCTGGTCGCGACGTGTTGCTCTGATGATCGTCGGTTCACGCGACGAGGGTCGAAGACGTCCAGGTAGCAAGGGAGGACGTCATGAAACGTCAACATCTCGGGTTGTACGCGATCGCACTCGCGATCGTGATCGTCGGTCTTCTGTTCGCCGGGGTTCCACTCCAGACGATGTTGTTCGGTCTGCTCGTGCTGGCCTGCCCGCTGATGATGATGTTCATGATGCGAGGCCACGGCGGCGGATCTGATCAGCAGGAACACGAGCACCACACCACGGGCCCTCATGATGGCTGATGCCGCGTACGGGCTGTGGCCACTGGTCGCGGTGAACATCGTGTTGTTCGTGGTCTTCGCGATGAGCTTCTTCCAGCCGCGAACCAAGCGGGACTGGCGGGCGATGATCGCGTTCCTGGTGCCGTTCCTGGACGTGGGCATCGCACAAAGCCCGATGCTGCGTGCCGAACCGGCGGACTGGGCCCGGTTCCTGCCGGGCTACGGCGCCGATCGAGTGCTGCTCGACGGCGGGCTGACCGCGCACTTCGACGAGGCTCCGGCGTTGCTGCTCGGCCTCGGATGGCTGCTCGTGCTCGGGGTACTGGCCGCGAGGCTCTTCCGGAGGTCGACGACATGAGCCCGTTCACCCGCCGGGCGTTCCTCGGCACCGTCGCACTCGGACTGGCCGGGTGCACGTCGGGCAACCCGCTGGTCCTGCCGACCGATCCGCTGGTGAGCCGCACCGAGTCGGCGCGCGGTGGCACCGGCCGCACCCGTGCGGTCACGCTGACCGCGACCAGAGGCCAGGTCGATCTCGGTGGTCCGGTGGTCGACACATGGACCTACGACGGCGTTCTGCCCGGCAGGGAGATCCGCGTCGGCGCGGGCGACCTGGTCGAGGCCCGGCTGGTGAACCGGCTGCCCGCGGACACGTCGATCCACTGGCACGGACTGGCCCTGCGCAACGACATGGACGGCGCGCCTCCCGTGACGCAGGTCGCGATCAAGCCGGGGGAGGACTTCACCTACCGGTTCGTCGCGCCGACGCCTGGTACGTATTGGTTCCACCCGCACACCGGCACCCAGCTCGACCGCGGCCTCTACGCGCCACTGATCGTCGAGGACCCCGCCGAGCCCGGCGGTTATGACGCGGAGTGGGTGGTCGTGCTGGACGACTGGCTCGACGGGGCCGGCACGAACCCGGACGAGGTGCTCGCCGGACTGCGCCGGCGCGGCGGGCACTCGATGCACGGCATGACCGGGCTCGGCGGGGACGTGCCTCATCCACACCACCTGATCAACGGCCGGGTCGCGGCAGCACCTGTCACGTTTGCTGCGAAACCTGGACACCGCGTGCGGATCCGGTTCATCAACGCGGCCGCGGACACCGCGTACCGGGTCGCACTGAGTGGACACCGCATGACGGTCACCCACACCGACGGTTTCACCGTGACTCCGGTGGAAACCGACGCCCTGGTGATCGGTATGGGCGAGCGCTACGACGTGCTCGCCACTCTGGCGGACGGCGTGTTTCCGCTCGTGGCGCTCGCGGAAGGCAAGAACGCGACCGCGAAGGCTGTCGTGCGCACCGGCTCCGGCGCCGTTCCCGACGTGCGGCCCGCAGAGCTGGACGGCAAGGTCGTGACGTACGACGAGTTCAAGGCGACAGCGCCGCTGTCAGCGAGAAAGCCGGACGTGGTACACCGGATGGCGTTGACCGGGGGAATGATGAGCTACGAGTGGGGCATCAACGGCCGCACGGGCGACCTCACCCCAGCGCGTGTCCGAAGTGGACAGCGAGTCAGGCTGGAGTTCGCGAACACCACGATGATGTGGCACCCGATGCACCTGCACGGCCACACTTTCCAGCTCGACGGACCGCGCAAGGACACCGTGATCGTGCGGCCTGGCCAGACGGTGGCGTGCGAGTTCGACGCAGACAATCCAGGTCAGTGGATGGTCCACTGTCACAACGCCTACCACGCCGAGGCAGGGATGATGACCACGCTTGGTTACGAGGAGGCTCGATGAACACCGTGGTGCTGGACGTCAGCGGACTGCACTGGGCCTCCGAGCAGAACGTCGTCAACGCCAAGCTGGGCAGGCAAGCCGGCGTGAGCCACGTCGAAGTCAACCCGGCCGCGCAGACGGCGACCGTGCACTTCGACCCGGCCATGACCTCCGTGGCGGACCTGCGGCAGTGGGTGATCGACTGCGGCTACCACTGTGCCGGTCAGTCGGTTCCACACCACATCTGCGATCCGGCCGAGGAACCGGGCGCCGAGCACTCGCCGCACGAGATGATGGGCCACGGCGGGCACGCCGGTATGTCGATGGCCGCGATGGTCGCCGACATGCGCAACCGATTCCTGGTGGCGCTGCTGTTCTCCGTCCCGATCGTGCTCTGGTCGCCGATCGGCACCGATGTCTTCAGGTTGCACCTGCCCACACCGTTCGGGATGCGCGCGGACGTGTGGTCGCTGTTGCTCAGCCTGCCGGTGATCTTCTACTCGTGCTGGATCTTCTTCGACGGTGCCTGGCGCGCGTTGCGCGCCAGGACACTCGACATGATGGTGCTCGTCGCTGTGGCGGTCGGCGCGGGCTGGCTGTACTCCGCGGTGATCACGCTGACCGGCGGGGGAGAGGTCTTCTACGAGGCCGCGACGGTACTGGCCGCGTTCGTCCTGTTGGGACACTGGTTCGAGATGCGTGCCCGCGGCGGCGCGAACGATGCGATCCGTGCCCTGTTGAACCTGGCACCCCCCAAGGCCGTTGTCCTGCGCGACGGTGAGCCGGTCGAGGTGCCGACAGCCGACGTCACGGTCGGCGACCTGCTCCTGGTGCGGCCGGGCGCGAAGATCGCGGTGGACGGTGTCGTCGAGGACGGCGAGTCCGAGGTCGACGAGTCGATGGTCACGGGCGAAAGCCTGCCGGTGCACAAAGCACCCGGTTCGGCGGTCGTCGGTGCCACGATCAACGCCAACGGCGCGCTGCGCGTCCGTGCGACCAGGATCGGCTCGGACACCGCGCTGGCCCAGATCGTCAAGCTCGTCCAAGAGGCGCAGAACTCCAAGGCACCTGGGCAGCGGCTCGCCGACCGGGCGGCGTTCTGGCTGGTGCTGGTCGCACTGGTGGGTGGTGCGCTGACGTTGGGAGCGTGGCTGCTCTCGGGTGCCTCGTTCGCGACCGCGATGCTGTTCGCGATCACTGTCGTCGTGATCACCTGCCCGGATGCCCTCGGCCTCGCGACGCCGACCGCGATCATGGTCGGTACCGGGCTCGGCGCCAAGCGCGGTGTGCTGTTCAAGAACGCGATGGCACTGGAGGTCTCGGCACGCATCGACGTCGTCGTGATGGACAAGACCGGCACGCTCACCAAGGGCGAGCCCGAGGTCACCGACGTGATCGCGGACGGCTTCGCCGAGGCCGAGTTGCTGCGGATCGTCGCGGTGGTCGAACGTGAGTCCGAGCATCCGCTCGCCGAGGCCATCGTTCGCCGCGCCGGTGACCTCGACGGGGCGCGCGCCGAGCGGTTCGAGAACGTGCCAGGGCACGGCGCCATCGCCCACGTGAACGGACGGCGCGTCGTGGTCGGCAACCGGCGTCTGCTGGAGCGGGAAGGCATCGACCTCGGATCCCTGGCCGCACGCCGGGACGAACTGGCCGCCACCGGCCGCACCGCCGTGCTGGCCGCGGTCGACGGAGTGGCCGCGGGCGTGATCGGCATCGCGGACGCACTGCGGGAGACGTCGGTGGCCGCCGTCGAGGCGCTGCACGAGCTCGGGGTCGAGGTCGTCATGCTGACCGGGGACAACCAGGCGACCGCGGAACGCATCGCCTCGCGGCTCGGCATCGACACCGTCATCGCGGAGGTGTTGCCTGGAGACAAAGCCGCAAAGGTGGCTGAGCTGCAGCGGTCCGGGCTCAAGGTCGCGATGGTGGGCGATGGCGTCAACGACGCTCCGGCACTGGCCCAAGCAGACCTCGGCATCGCTATCGGCGCGGGCACCGACGTGGCCATCGAGACCGCTGACGTGGTGTTGATGCGCTCCGATCCGCTGGACGTCCCGACCGCGTTGCGCATTGGCCGCGGCACGCTGCGCAAGATGCGGCAGAACCTCGGCTGGGCCATCGGCTACAACACCATCGCCCTGCCGATCGCCGCGGGTGTGTTCGAGCCGGCCATCGGGTTGATGCTCCGCCCGGAGATCGCCGCGCTGTCGATGTCCGGCTCGAGTCTCATCGTCGCGGTGAACGCATTGGCGCTCAAGCGACTGCGGCTGCCTGCAGCGGTCGTCGACCGACCAACTACTTCGCTTGGTAGATCCTGACAGGAGACCAACGTCCGGCTTCGTAGGATGTCGGCCATGGAACGAGTGCAGGTCGCGGACTGCCTCAATTCGTGCGACTTGTCCAGCGTCGTGGCGTCGACTGGCCTCGCTTCGGGCATCGCCGGCTGCGAGATCGTGCCCGCTCCGGGCCCGACCGCGATGACCGCACTGGCCCGCCTCTTCTCGCGCCGGCCAGCTCGGCGACGCCAGGTCCCTGACCAGTGGTGTTGGCCAGCCACGCCGGGGTGCGCGGTTGCCCAGCGGGGCCGAGAAGGCGCGGACCAGGCGGCTGAACGGCGACCAGAAAGATCAAACGAATGGTGCGACAGGTAGGTGGCCGTGTGAGCGTGAGGGGTCGCGGTCACCGTGCCGGGCCGAACGGCGCTGGGAGCGAGGACCTTCGGCTGCGGTGTCGGTACCTCTGGGGGCGCATCGTGGGGACGGTGAGATCGACGTGGCGGTAGCCGGTCTCATCGAATCCGAACGGAGCGTCATCATGACTGGTTGGATCATTGTCGGCATCGTCGCCGTGGTTGTGCTGTTGCTGGGCATGTCGGTGAAGGTGGTCAAGCAGTACGAGCAGGGCGTGTTGTTCCGGCTGGGACAGGTGCGCGGGGTGCGCATGCCGGGTCTGCGGCTGATCATTCCGGTGGTGGACGTCATGCGCCGGGTGTCGTTGCGGATCATCACGCTGCCGATCCAGTCGCAGGGGATCATCACCAGGGACAACGTCAGCGTCGATGTTTCCGCGGTGGCGTACTTCAAGGTGGTGGACGCGGTGAAGTCGGTCGTCGCGATCGAGAACGTCTACTCCGCGATCGACCAGATCGCTCAGACCACGCTGAGGAAGGTCGTCGGCCAGCACACCCTTGATCAGACCTTGTCGGAGACCGACAAGATCAACCTCGACATCCGCAAGATCCTCGACATCACCACCGTCGAGTGGGGTGTGGAGGTGACTTTGGTGGAGCTGAAGGACATTCAGTTGCCGGACAGCATGAAGCGCGCGATGGCCAGGCAGGCCGAGGCCGAGCGGGAGAAGCGAGCGAAGATCATCAACGCTGAGGGTGAATCGCTGGCCGCGGCGGCGCTCGGCGACGCGTCGGACACGATGATGGCGCATCCGCTGGCGTTGCAGCTGCGCAACCTGCAGACGTTGGTCGAGCTTGGTGTGGACAAGAACACCACGGTGGTGTTCCCGGCGCCCCTCATGAGCACCATCGGTGAACTCGGGTCTTTCCTGGCGCGCGAGTCCGCCGCCGCGTCGGTTCCTGAGACCGGGGTCCCGGCCACCGTCATCCCGATGCAGTCGCTCGGCACGCCACAGGCGCAGGAAACTCAGGCGAACGGCGAACCGCTCCCTGCCCCGCGGTAGGGGCGGGGTGGACGCGTCCGGCCTGTTTCCTGGGCCGGGCGCATTGGGATGTTGCTGACCGAACAGCCACAGTCCACAGTGGAGTGTGGTCGACCGGTGTCCTTCACGAGTCGGGGCTTGGTGGCTGGCGAGGGATGACGGCGGTCCAGGTGAGGCGTGTGTCGCCGTCGGACGTGGTGGTGTGCTTCAGGTTGTTGGAGCGATGTTCGATGTGGCTGCCTGGCGTGGTCGGAGAGTCGGCATGTGTGGGTGGTCCGGCGTTCGTGCCGTTGTCGATGTTCTCGATGGTGATCAAGTCGCCGTCGATGTCGACGCGGAGCTCGGCGCGCGTGGTGTTGGTGTGACCGGCAACGGTCGTGAGCGCCTCGCGGACGACGGCGACCATGTCGTCGGCGAGTGTGCCGGGCATGGGGCGACGGAGTTGCCCGTGGAAGGTGGTCGTCACAGGGAAGCCGAGCGCCGGCGTGTGGTCGTCGATGGCGGCGAGGATCCGGTCTTGAAGGCTGGGCGTGAGGTGCGGGGAGATGTCGACGCCGTAGACCGCGGTGCGGATGCTGCTGATAGTGGTGTCGAGAACGCCGATGTAGCTGTTGACGCGATTCCGGAAAACGGGGTGATTGTTGGCCGCCATGAGACCTTGCAGCCCGAGGCTGACCGCGAAGAGTTGCTGGACGACGTGGTTGTTGATAGCTGTGCCGATGCGGTCGTGGTCGTTGCTGATGAGCTGGATCTGCCGATCGGCGTGGATCCGGTCGAGTTCCATCGCCACTCCCGCATGGCCGGCGAAGCCGACGAGGTGGTTCATGTCCGCGCCGGTGAACGATCGTCGTCCGGCCAGCCTGCCCATGCTGAGCGTTCCCATGATCTGGTCACCGGCCAGCAACGGCACCACGACGACAGACCCGATCCGCGTCGGCGGATCGACGCCATCCGCGCCTGAAGGGGCCGTGATCAGCACGGGTGTGCCGGACTGGGCGACCTGCCCGGCCACGCTCATGTCCATGTCCACGAGCATCTGCTCGGTCAGGGCTCCGCTGGTTGCCTGGATCTGCAACTGCCCTGGTTCGGTGACCAGTGCCAGGGTCGCGAAGTCGGCGTCCGCGGTCTGCTGGGCGACCCGCAGGACCATGTCGAGGGGATGCGCGTCCTGCCCTGCGAACAACCGCTGGATCACTTCGGTCGAGGCGGTCAGCCATCGATGGCGCTGTTCGGACTCCTGGTAGAGCCGGGCGTTGTCGATGGCCACCCCGGCGGTCGCCGCCAGGGCGACGGTGAGCTGTTCGTCCTCGGCGCTGAACTGTCCGTTCGCGCTTCCGGCCAGGTAGAGGTTGCCGAAGACGCGGTCGCGGATCCGGATCGGCACGCCCAGAAAGCTCTCCATGTCCGGATGATGTGGCGGGAACCCGGTGGCGGCCGGGTGTGCGGTCAGGTCGGCGAGCCGCACCGGGGCCGGGTGGCTGGTGAGCAGACCCAGGATCCCGCGGCCGTGCGGTAGTTGCCCGATTCGTTCGACCGTGGCCTCGTCCATGCCGACGTGGACGAACTCGTCGAGCAGACCGTGCTCGCCGATCACACCGAGGGCCGCGTAGCGGGCTTCCACCAACTCCCGTGCCGTGGTCACGATGTGTTGCAGCACCGCTTGCAGACTGAGGTCGCTGGCCACGACCGCGTGCGCGTGCAGAAGTTGCCGCAATCGTCCTTGAGTGGCAAGGACGTCCTGTGCTCGCGCCGAGACGTCGTCGAGTAGTTTCTCAAGCTCCAGCCGCGGTAGGTCGGCGAACGGCAGCTGGAATCCACCCTGGGGTGGGCTTTTTGAGCCGTCAGTTGCACTGAAGGTGTTCGACATGGCATCCGCGTCCCGTCAACCCTTGCGCGTCAGCGGGGTCCTGGCCAACGTCTTGACATCAGATGAAGCCGGATCGCCCGGCCACCCCCTGAAACTACGCCGACAACCTCGGTGGCGATACCGCGCGACCTCGTGAAAGGTGGCCGGATTCGCGGGCGGCCCTTCGCTGGTCCCTCACCTGGTCGGGTCGGCGCCGAATCAGGCGCGCTCCCACCCTCTGCGTGGTGCGCGGTTGCCGAGCACAGTGGTGCCGAGGCCAGCACGATGGTGCCAGCAGGGCGTACATGATCTTGTCGTTGCGGGTCGCGGCGCTTCAGCGACGTGATTTGCGGCTGGCCGGCGTTGTGGCGGAGGGGGTGCGCAGGCCGTCGAGCAGCTCCATCTGGCCGGAGATGACGCCGGTGAGGATCTGCCGGGCGACGGCGAGCAGTTCGGCGACGTGCGGACTGGTCAGCGAGTAGTGGACGTTGGAGCCCTCCTTGCGGGTGGCGACCAGGCCGGTGCGGCGCAGCACGGCGAGGTGCTGGGAGAGGTTGGCCGCTTCGATGCCGACTTCGGGCAGCATCTCGGCGACCGAGTGCTCGCGTTGGCTGAGCAGTTCGAGCACCCGGATGCGGGCAGGGTGGGCCAGGGTTTTGAAGAACTCGGCCTTGAGCTGATACAGGGGCCTGCTCATCACGGTGCCGTCCGGACGTTCGTCGTCATGGTGCTGATCCTCCCTGGTCGGTCTCCACTGTCGCCAATCGGGATGCATGTGAATATGGTTTAGCAGTTGCTAATCTTAGTAAGTCAGCAGTAAGGGTCGTCTCGCGTGCGACAGGTGGGAGGCCGAACATGACCGAACCGACCACGGCCGACGTGATGAGCCGCCGAGTTCTCGCCGCAGCGCCGGACATGCCGTTCCGGGAGCTCGTCGGCGCGATGATCGCCGCTGACGTGAGTGTGGTCCCGGTGATCGACGCGGTGGGCCGCCCGGTTGGCCTCGTCTCTGAAGTGGATCTTGCGGCTAAGCTCGAATTCCACGGTGGGGCCGAGAGTCCTCCGATTCTGGCCGGCGCGCATGCCCGGTCGCGGTGGCACAAGGCTTTCGGGTGTTGTGCGGCGGATCTGATGACCGCTCCTGCCGTCATGGTTGCCGAGGACATGCCGTTGTGCCTGGCGTTGCGGGTGCTGGCGGGCGAACGGATGGACGCGTTGTGCGTGGTGAACGACCGGGGCACTCTGGTGGGACTGCTGACCCGGCGCGATGCGCTGCGGTTGTTCCTGCGTGGTGACGACGCGATCCGGGGCGACCTCGAGCGGCAGTTGTTCGGGGCGGCGCCGACGAAGCATCGGGTGGTCGTGCGTGTGGCCGGCGGAGTGGTCACCCTCGACGGCGCGTTGTGCTTGCGCAGTGCGACCGAGCGTGCCGAGTGGATCGCGCACGGGGTGGCGGGGGTGATCGCCGTGCGCAACAACCTGAGTTTCGACGTCGACGACCTGATGATCACAGGCCTGTAGGCCCGCCGTCCTCACAGGTTGCCAACACCGGCAATCGCTGAGCCTTGCGAAGCTGCGGTCACCTCGTCTTCTTCCCCCGACGCGGGCGGGGTGACCGCTCCCTGCTGACCGGCTGAGGAGCATGCGATGGGTCGGTTCGAGGCCACGCTTCGGCGTGAGGTCGACCGGTGCGGACGTTGCTGACCGTGGCTTCCCAGGGCGGTGACACCGACGGGTTCGTGCGGCATCGGGCCCGGCTGCTGGACCTGCTCGACGTCGCCACGCGCAGCGAGGTCGATACGGCGGAATGGGTCGATTCGGCAGTCCGGCCGCTGCTCTGCGGGGACTGAACCGTGTCCGCGTTGGTGGCGGTGGCCAGCGACGGCAGCGACCTGTCGCACGCCCGCGGACCGCTCCTGCCGGAACTGCGCGATCTGGCGGCGGCGTTGCGCTCACTGGCCGACCTCGACGCCGTGGTGGTGCCGGTGGCGACACACGGCGAGCTGCAGTTGGGTGAGACCCTGCGGCGGCTGCCGGAGGAGATCGGGGCGATCTTCCTCACCCACACTGATCCTGTTCGAGCCTGTGCCGCGCAGCGTGCTCCGGATGGTGCCGGCGGCAGGCTCGTGGTGACGGATCAGGACATGACAGCCGTCGTGCTGACCGCCGCGGTGCTCACCGTCGCACGCCGGGCGGGAACGTCGCCGGGCGAGTGCCGGGTCACGATCATCGGCGCGGATCTGTTGCCCGGACTGCGACGACTGTTGGCCACAGCGGGATTCACCGATGTCGCCCTGTGGAGTCCGGCCGATCATCGGCACGATCCCGGGCGCGCGACAGCGGTGATCGATCTGCTGGGATCCGTGCGTCTCCTGGGGCGCGGCGCCCTCATCCGGCGTGGCGGGGTGTCCGCACTGCTGGCGTTACCTGGACTGCTGAGCGCGGCGCTGGACGCCGATGCTCGGGTCATACCGGCTGAGGTGCATCTGGCCTGTGCGCGTGGTGTGGCGTCGGTGACTCCGTCGAACCGGTTGCTGCCCTGCAGGACGGACGCCAGGCTGGTGCGTGCCGTCGCGGAAGCCGCGAGGGAAGCACTCGTCACCAGCAGCGGCTGAGCGCACGGAAGTTCTCACACCGCGGTCTCACGACAGTGGTTCGCCAGGCAGTCGCCGGCCGGTGGTGGCCCACCCACCACCGGCCGGCAACGGGTTCAGTCCAGGCGGTGCTTGAGGGTTTCGAGCTCGTCGTGCAGCGCGGTGGGCAGCTTGTCGCCGATGGTGGCGAACCACTGTTCGATCAGTGGGATCTCCGCGCGCCACTCGTCGGCGTCGACCTTGAGCGCGGATTGCAGGTCCGCGACCGGGACGGCGGTGCCATACCGGTCCAATCCGTCCGGAGTGGGCACGTACCCGATGGGAGTCTCCACCGCCGACGCCGTGCCTTCCAGACGCTCGACGGCCCACCGGAGCACGCGGGCGTTCTCGCCGAACCCCGGCCACAGGAACCGGCCGTCGTCGCCGCGGCGGAACCAGTTGACGTAGAAGATTCTGGGCAGCTTGCTCGCGTCGGCGTGTTTGCCCATGTCGATCCAGTGCTGGAAGTAGTCCCCGGCGTGGTAGCCGATGAACGGCAGCATGGCCATCGGGTCGCGACGCACCACGCCGACCTCGCCGGTGGCGGCGGCCGTGGTCTCCGACGAGAGCGTGGCGCCCATGAACACGCCGTGCTGCCAGTCGTGGGATTCGGTGACCAGGGGAATGGTGGTCGCCCGGCGTCCACCGAAGAAGATCGCCGAGATCGGCACACCCTGGGGGGCGTCCCATTCGGGAGCGGTGGTGGGGCATTGCGCGATCGGCGTGCAGTAGCGGGAGTTGGGGTGGGAGGTGAGCTCGTCGCTGGCGAGGGTCCAGTCCTGCTTCCGCCACGTCGTCAGATGCTCGGGCGGTGCATCGGAGTAGCCCTCCCACCAGATGTCGCCGTCGTCGGTCAGCGCCACGTTGGTGAAGATCGAGTTGCCCTGGTAGAGGGTGCGCATCGCGTTCGGGTTGGTCTTCCAGCCCGTGCCCGGCGCGACACCGAAGAACCCGAACTCCGGATTCACCGCGTACAGCCGGCCGTCCTGGCCGAACCGCATCCAGGCGATGTCGTCGCCGAGCGTCTCGACCTTCCAGCCGGGGATGCTGGGTTCGAGCATGGCCAGGTTGGTCTTGCCGCACGCGCTGGGAAACCCGGCGGCGACGAAGTGGACCTTGCCCTGCGGTGAGGTGAGTTTGAGGATCAGCATGTGCTCGGCCAGCCAGCCCTCCTGGCGGGCGATGACCGAGGCGATGCGCAGCGAGTAGCACTTCTTGCCCAGCAGGGCGTTGCCGCCGTAGCCGGAGCCGTAGCTCCAGATCATCCGTTCCTCGGGGAACTGGGTGATGTACTTGGTCTGGTCGCACGGCCACGGCACGTCGGCCTCGCCGGGCTTGAGCGGGGCGCCGACCGAGTGCAGGCAGCGCACGAAGTCGGCGTCGTCGTCGAACAACGCCAAGGCCTTGCTGCCCATGCGGGTCATGATGTGCATGGAGACCACCACGTACGCGGAGTCGGTGATCTGCACACCCAGCATGGGTTTCTCCGCGCTGAGCGGCCCCATGCAGAACGGGATCACGTACATCGTCCGGCCGGCCATGCTTCCCCGGTACTGCTCGGTCATGATGATCTTCATGTCGACCGGGTCCATCCAGTTGTTCGTGGGACCCGCGTCGCCCTCGTCCTGCGAGCAGATGTAGGTGCGGTCCTCGACCCTGGCGACATCGCCCGGGTCCGAGGCGCACCAGAACGAGTTGGGCTTCTTCTCCAGCCGCACGAACGTCCCCGCGGCCACCAGCTGGTCGGTCAGGATCCGCCACTCCTGCGGGGAGCCGTCGCACCACACCACCTGATCAGGGGTGGTCAGGGTGGCGACCTCGGACACCCAGCCCAGCAGTCCCTGATGGTCGGTCGGCGCCGGGCTCAGGCCCGGAACAGTGGCGATGGCGGTGGTCATCGTGGATCTCCTTGCGAGAGCAGTGCCGTGGTCGCGGCGTCGGCGACCTGCGTGACGAGGGCGTGGTCGGCCTGGCGGGGAAGCTGGTTGCCGGGTGGGGTGGCCGCCGCGAGGGCGAGCGCGCAGGCGTGCTGCATCTCGACGGTCAATCGCGTGTCGGGATGCCGGACGAGTGTCTGGAGCAGGCCCGGCAGGGCCAGCAACGGGTCGCGCCCCGTGTCGGGCACGATCACGGCCGGGACGGCGTGGCGCGGCCAGGCGAATCGCCCGCCGCCGCCCACCAGATTGATCACAACATCCGCGTCGGCGGCGATGCGCCGCAGCGGGAACACCAGGGCGTCGGAAGGGTTCCAGGTGGTGATGGAGCCGATCCCCGCCGCCAGCACCAGCGGGCACAATCCCGGCATCGTGCGAGCACCCGCGATCACGACCTGGCTGGACTGTGGTGCGCGATCGGCGCGGGACAGCGTGGTGTGCAGTGCCGCGGCCAGGGCGATCGCGGTGGTGTCCTGGTCGGTGACGACTGGGACACCGACGAGGGAACCGCGTACCCGCTGCACTCGTTCAGGGTCGGTGCGTACCAGGACGACGGCACCGACGTCGGAGGCGACGTCGTGCAGGCCGTAGTCCGACGCGATGACACGGGTCGGCAGACCGGCGGTCTCCTCGATGACGGCCGCATACCGGCGCAGTACCGCCGACGTGGCGCTGATGCCGCCGACCACTGCGACCACGCGCGCGGGCTGATCGAGTCCGGTCACCAGGTGTGCTCCACACGCAGCTCCGCCAGCAACTGTCCTTGCCCCGCAGCGAGACCGGCCACGACCTCACGGGCGGCGAGGAGCAACGCCGCCACCTCGGCCGCGCCCAGGGAGTACTCGACCGTGTTGCCGTCGCGCCGTGCGACGACCAGGCCGGTGCCGCGCAGCACCGCGAGCTGGTGGGACAGCCCCGATCCTTCGAGCGCTGTCGCCTCCAGCAGGTGCCGTACGGTTTTGGGCCCGTCGTGCAGCAGCTCGAGCACCCGCACGCGCACCGGATGCCCGAGAGCGCGGAACAGTTCGGACCTCGCGTTGTCCAGCGCCGCCACCACGCTCACAGGCCAAGGCCTGAGGGCTCCAGGATCGCCGGGCTGACCCAGCCATCGGTGTCGATGCCGTGCCGCTCGGCCATGTCGAGCAGATCACGGATCCGGGCACCGTGCAGATGGACCTCGTAGTCGTGGCCTGCTAGCTGCGCCTCGCTCAGCGTGCGCTCTGCCTCAGCGATCTTGTTTCGCAACGTCGATTCGAACATGTCCACCACTCCTGCACTCTCCTCGACTGAGGACTCCATCATGTTCGCACTTAAGAAACTTCGCAAGTCTTGCGGCGTGCGAGGTCAGGCACACCTCGCGGGCGTACCGCTACAGGTCGTTGCCGGCGTAGGAGAGGTTGAAACTCTTGTTGGTCAACGGGAAGTCGGGAACGATCGTGTCGGCAAGGGCGACCGGCAGCGCGGGCCAGTTGAAGAAGCTGGGATCGACGATCTTCACGCGATTGAGGGTGCCGTCGTCGGCGAGTTCGATCCTGTGGATGACGGTGCCGCGCCAGCCTTCGACGATGCCGACGCCGGATCGGCCGTTGCCGGTGGTGACCGGTGCGGTCGCGGTGAGGCGGTCGCCGACCATGTCGGCGAGGCTGGTGATCAGGCCGATGGAGGTGGTGATCTCCTCGGCGCGCACCAGGAACCGGGACAGCACGTCGCCGTCGGTGCGGGTGTGCGTGGTACGGGGGAACTGCGCGGACAGGAAGGGGTGGTCGTGGCGGGCGTCGATGCTCAGGCCGCTGGCGCGGGCCACCACTCCCACCGCGCCGAGGTCGGTGGCCTGTACCGCGGTGAGCACGGCGGTGCCGGTGAAGCGGTCGGCGACCACGGTGTTGGACAGGGCGAGGTCGACGAGCTCGGCGATGTCAGTGCCGATCGCGGCCAGTTCCGCGGGGTCGGGCAGCGCGGTCACGGTGGCGCCGCCGGGGTGGATGGCGCCGCGCAGCAGCCGGTGGCCGGTGACGCGGTCGTTGATCCGCAGCAGTTGTTCGCGTACACGTTGGGCGTGGGCGTTGAGCACGCCGTAGGCGACGTCGTTGCACAGTGCGCCGATGTCGGTGATGTGGTTGTAGAGGCGTTCCAGCTCCAGCAGGATCGCGCGGATCCGTTGCGCGGCCGGTGGCACGGTGAACTGGTGAGCGTCCTCGACGGCCAGGCAGAAAGCCAGTGTGTGCCCGACGGTGGTGTCGCCGCTGACGCGTTCGGCCAGCTCGATCGCATCCTCGGGGCTGCGGCCCTGGAACAGCTTTTCCAGTCCACGATGGACGAACCAGAGGCGGGCCTTGAGGTTGAGGATGGTCTCGCCGACCACGGAGAACCGGAAGTGGCCGGGGCCGATCATGCCGGCGTGCACCGGTCCGACCGGGATCTCGTACACGCCAGGGCCTTCCACCGTCCGGAAGGGATACGGGCCGTCGACGTCACCGAACCGCGGTGGCTCGCCGGCCGCGGCGAGCATCGGGTACCAGCCCTGTGGCCAGTGGAAGTGGCGCACCAGACGCTGTGGCAGCGGATGGTCGGTGGGCACGATGCCGAACAGGTCGCGCATCTCGCGTTCGAACCGTCCTGCCGGGAATGACAGGCGGGCCAGGCTCGGTACCGCGGGATGGTCGAGGTCCAGCGGGACGTGCAGCTCGACCCGCCGGTCCGGGGCGGCCGCGATGAACAGGTACACCGCGCGCAGCCCGCCGGTGTCGCTGTGGCCGCTGTCGTCGTGTCCCGCGGCGAGGGCGAGCCGGAAGCCCTGCTCCAGCAGGGAAACGGCGTGCTCGGGCAGTTCATCGGGAGAGATGGTTCTGATCATCGTGTCACCACCAGGACGTGTGTGGCCGAGTCCAGCAGGACCGGAAGCGGCCCCGCCGCGATGCCCAGTGCGGCGCAGGCCAGCAGTCCCGCCAACAGCGCCACCGGGGTGGGGGAGGCGGCGGGGGGCGCGCCCGCGGGTGCTGTGCCGAGCAGCATCCGGCTTGCGTGGGTGACCAGCGCGGCGGCGATCACGAGGACCAGCGCCAGCGCCACGATGGTCGGCCACGCGAGTCCGGCGGCGAAACCGGCGCGGGCGATGCCGAGCTCGCTGGCGAACAGGCTGAACGGTGGCAGCCCGACCAAGGCGAGCACACCGAGACCGACGGTTCCCGCCAGGACGGGATGACGGGCCATCAAGCCACGAACGCCGTCGACGCGAGTGGTGCCGGTGAGCTGCAGGACCTGTCCGGCGCCGAGGAACAGCACCGCCTTGGCCAGGCCGTGACCGAGTACGTGCAGCAGCGCCGCGGCCAGCGCGAGCGGGCTGCCGATCGCGGCGCCGAACGCGACCAGGCCGAGGTGCTCGATGCTGGAATAGGCCAGCATCCGCTTGTAGTCGCGGATCCCGATGAGCAGCGACGCGGCCAGTATCAGCGATGCCAAGGCCATGACGATCAACAGCGTGCGGGCGAACCCGGCACCCAGCGCGCCGTCAGCGATCACCTTGACCCGCAGGATCGCGTAGAACGCCACCGACAACAGCACTCCTGACATCAACGCCGACACCGGCGCCGGTGCCTGTGAGTGCGCGTCGGGCAGCCACGCGTGCAACGGCGCGAGCCCGGCCTTGGTGCCGAACCCGAGGATCAGCAGCACGACCGCGATCCGGGTGACACCGGCATCCAACCCGTGCGCGCCGGCGGCGAGCGCGGCCAGATCCAGCCCAGCCGCACCAGGTGCGTTGGCGGAGGCGAAGTTGAGCACGACAGCGCCCATCAGTGCCAGCGCGATCCCGGTTGAGCAGATCACCACGTACTTCCACGCCGCTTCGATCGCGGCGCGGGTGCGGCGCTGCCCGACCAGGAACGCGGTGACGATGGTGGTCGCCTCGATCGCCACCCACACCACGCCGAGGTTCGCTGCCAGCACCGCCAGTGCCATCGCGGCCAGGAACAGTTGCACGAGCAGGCTGTGCCGGGCGCCGGTGCGGGCCGTGGCTCTGCCTGCGGTGATCTCGGCTCGCAGGTACGCAGGTGTGGCGGCGGTGGCCAGCACGGCGACCGTGGCGATGACCAGGAGCATGAACGCCGACAGCGCGTCGGCGCGCAGCAGCCCGGCGACCGCGGTCTGCGGACCGGCGCGGGTCACGTGGACAGCGAGCACGACCGCGGCCGCGAGCAGCAGGCCGGAGCCGAGGGCGCTGACCCAGGCGGTGGCGCGGCGCCACCCGAAGACGAGATGGACGAGTGCGCCGAGCACCGGCAGCACGACAGGAACCAGCAGCGTCATCAGTCGCGCAACTCCCGCAGTTCGTCGAGGTCGGTGTCGCCGAAGGTCTCCCGCATCCGGGAGGTGAGGATCTGCAGGACCAGCACTGCCAGCAGCACGTCCAGCGACACCCCCAGTTCGACGGCCAGGCCGACGCCGGCGGTGGTGAGGAACCCGATCGCGGTGATCCCGTTGTCCATCAGCAGGAACCCGACGAGCTGTGACAGGGCGCGGCGTCGGGTCACCAGCACGAAGAACCCGATCAGCACCACCGTCACGGCGACCGGGATCGCACGGGTCGCCGCCGATGGCGCGAGCGTCACCAGCGGCTGTGACACCGCGTAGGCGAGCAGGGCCAGTGCGGCAGCGGCCAGCAACGAGGTCGCCACGTTCACCAGCGGGCGGGTTTCCCGTTGCGCCTCACCGGCACCGGCCATGGCCCGGCGCAGCAGGTAGGGCAGCAGGCCCGCGCGCAGGACCAGCACGCCGGCGGCGACCACCCACAACTCGGCGGCGCCCTCGTGCGCCGCGAGCACCGCCACCAGCACGGCCAGCGCGACTCCCTGCACCGCGAACATCCGGATGATGACCGCGAGTTCACGGCGCCACAGCACGAGCACCGCGGTCAGCAGCAGCCCACCACAAGTCAGGTTGAGCAGCTGTTCGTACAGGGTCTGGTTCACCGGAACCTCTTTCACGCCAAGAAGAACGAGGCCGCGACGGCCAACAGTGCGAGCAGGAAGGAGCCGGCCAGCAGCTCTGGCACCCGGAACAACCGCAGCTTGGCCAGGAACACCTCGCCCGCGGCCAGCGCCGCACCGAGCAGACCGACCTTCACGACCAGGGCCAGCACGCCGGCCAGCAGCGCCATCGGAGTGGCCGTCGTCGCGACACCCCACGGCAGGAACAGGTTCGCCAGCAGCCCGAGGAACACCGACAGCCGCATCGCCGACGCCAGTTCGATCAGCGCGAGGTCGGGGCCCGCGTACTCCAGCACCATCGCCTCGTGCACCATCGTCAGCTCCAGGTGCGTGGACGGGTTGTCCACCGGAATCCGCCCGGTCTCGGCCACGATCACCACGATCAGCGCGACCGCGGCCAGCAGACTCGCCGGCGAGATCACCCGCGCCGGGTCGTGCAGGGTCGAGGACACGATCGCGCCCAGGTTGGTGGAGCCGACTCGCACCGACAACGCGAAGATCGCCACCAGCAACGTCGGCTCCACCAACGCGAGGATCGTCATCTCCCGGCTCGCGCCCATCCCGCCGAACGCCGTCCCGGTGTCCAGGCCCGCCAGCGCCAGCGCCACCGCACCCAGTGCCAGCAGCGCCACCACCGCGAACAGGTCGGCCACCGGATCCACCGCCGAGTCCGTGGTCACGAACGGCACCACCACGACGACCACCAGCGTGGTGGCCACCAGCACCAGCGGCGCGAACCGGAACACCTCGCTGGTGCCGCGCGGAGCGATCGGCTCCTTGCGCATCAACTTGCGCAGATCCCGCCACGGCTGCAAGGCACCAGCCCCGGCACGGCCCTCGATCCTGGCCCGGACCTGCCGCATCACCCCGACCAGCAACGGTGACCCAGCGACGATCAGCACCGGCTGCACCACCCCGCCGACCACGCCCAGCGCACTCACCGCGTCACCGCCAGCAGGATCAGCAGCCCGCACACGCTGTAGAAGCCGTAACCGAGATAGCGGTGCACGCTCCCGGTGGCCAGCCGGCGCCCGGCCTGGCCCCACGCGGCGACCAGCCTCAGCACCGGTTCGTAGAGCCGCCGTTCGATCCGGTCCGGCACCTTCCGCCGGTACTCCACCGCCTGCACGAGGTATCGCGACTCCGCGTGATGGGACACGTCCACATCCAGTTCGGGCTGCACCACGTCGTCGAACACCCGCTGCAACGGCTCGGCGAACGACGTCGCCGTGTACTCCATCCGTGCCGACATCGGGCCACCGCCGCAGTCCCACGACCGCGCCACCCGGCGTACCCGGTGTGTCGCGACCACCCGCACCACACCAGCCGCCGCGACCACGGCCACGACCAGTGCGAGGCCGAGCAGCAGCGGCGACAATGCGCCGGTCACCCCGGCCAGCCGCACCGTCACCGCACCTGACACCGCCGGGTCACCCGCGGCACCGGCGGCGGCGGTGATCGCGGGCAGCACCACCCCAGGCGTCAACGCCAGCACCACGCACGCCACGCCCGCGAGGCCCATGCCGGCCAGCATGCCGGCCGGACTCTCGTGCGCTTCCGCCGCGGCCGGGCTGCGCGGCTTGGCCAGGAACCCGACGCCGAACGCCTTCACGAACGTCGCCACTGCCAGCCCCGCCGTCAACGCCACTACGGCCACCGCCACCGGCATCGCGACCGCCGCCGCCACCCCACCGGAGGGCAGGCCGTGGATCAACGCCTGCAGCAGCAGCCACTCCGACACGAAGGCCGTGCCCGGCGGGAGCGCCGACGCCGCCAGCGCGCCGAGGCCGAACGCTGCCGTCGTCACCGGCATCACCGGCCGCAGTCCGCCCAGCGCGTCGAGATCACGACTCCCGGTCGCGTGCAGCACCGACCCCGCCGCGAGGAACAACAGCGTCTTGAACGCCGCATGCCCGACCACGTGCAGCAAGGCCGCCACCAGCGCCAGCCCGGCCAGCACCCGGTTGCCGGAGGAAGCGAACATCCCGGCCGCGCCGATCCCGACCAGCACCAGCCCCATGTTCTCCGTCGTCGACTGCCCCAGCAGCCGCTTCAGGTCGGTGCTCATCGCGGCCTGCAGAATCCCGTACACCGCCGACACCGCCCCCAGCGCGAGCACCAGCAGCCACCACCACCGCGCCCCACCGCCGAGCAGGTCGAACCCGACCCGCACCAGCCCGTACACCCCGAGGTTGACCATCGCCGCCGACATCAACGCCGACACGTGACTCGGCGCCTCCGGATGCGCCCGCGGCAGCCACGCGTGCAACGGCACGATGCCCGCCTTCGACGCGAACCCCGCCAGCGTCACCACGAACACCACCCCCGCGACTCCCTCAGACAGCCGGGCCTCCCGCAACGCGGCGAACGAGTCGTCCCCGGCATGCGCGACGAACACCATCAGTCCAATGAGGACGGACACGAACCCGAGGTGGGTCATCACCGCGTACCAGCGGCCCGCCGACGCCACTTCCGGTCGGCGTCGATGCTCGGCCACCACCAGCAGCAGCGAGAACAGGGCCATCAGTTCCCAGCACACCAGGAACGTGCCCACACTGGCCGCCGCGGGCACCAGCACCATCGCCACCACGAACAGCGGCAGCACCGCCTGCACACCGCGTGCCCGCAGATCCGGTGCACGGGTGTAGGAGATGCCGTACACACCGGCCGCCACCGCGACGGCCCCGGTCACCGCGACGAACAACCCGCCCAGTGCGTCGAGCGTGAACGACACCCCGGACAGCGGTAGCAGTGCAGGCGCCACCATCGCGAACGACACGCCACCGGTTGCCGCGATCCCGGCGACCATCGCCGCCACACCGGTCAGCACCGTCCCGGCGCCCACCGCCGCCGAACGCGCGGGCACCACCAAGGCTGCCAGTGCGGTCAGCACACCCACGGCCACGGCACACGCCAGGCCTGTCGCCGCGAGGTTCATCGGCCGGTCAGCTTCCGCAGTCCGTCGACGATCGCCTCTGGTCGCGGCGGGCATCCCGCGATCTCCAGGTCGACCGGCACGATGTCGCGCACCGCACCGGCCACTCCGTACGCACCGGCGAACACGCCGCAGTTGCGCGCACAGTCCCCGACCGCCACGACCAGCTTCGGTGCCGGGACCGCGTCGAAGGTGCGCCGCAACGGCTCGGCCATGTTCCGGGTGACCACACCGGTCACCATCAGGGCATCGGCGTGGCGAGGTGACGCCACCAGCCGCGCCCCGTAGCGCTCGCCGTCGTACACCGGCCCGAACGCCGAGCCGATCTCCACCTCGCAGCCGTTGCACGAGCCCGCGTCCACGTGCCGGATCTGTACCGACCCGGACAGCACAGCCGCGGCGGGTGGCTGCTCGCCCGTCGGCAGGGGCGGTGCCGGTTCGGCCACCCGGCCGATGGTGCGGATCTTGCGCCACAACTTCAGCACATCGTGCTCCCGCGAGGAGTTCGGATCAGACGAAGGGGAAGCGGCCACCCCGCCCCGGGGGACAGGTGCGGGATGGCCGCGGGCTCAACCGCTGCGCTGGACAGGAGGGACTGGCGTGTGCAGGTCGGCGAGCAGTTCGATCTGCCCGGACAGCACACCGGACAGGATCTGACGCGCGACGACCAGCAGCTCGGCAACCTGCGGGCTGGTCAGCGTGTAATAGACGGTGGACCCGGCCTTGCGGGTGGTCACCAGGCCCGCCCGGCGCAACACCGCCAGCTGCTGCGACAGGTTCGCCGGCTCGATGCCCACCTCCGCCACCATCTCGGCGACCGCGTGCTCCCGCTCGCTGAGCAGCTCCAGCACCCTGATCCGCGCCGGATGGCCCAGCGTCTTGAAGAACTCCGCCTTGAGCTGATAGAGCGGCGTGCTCATCCGTGGCCCCCCTCCTCGCCGACACCCGAACCGGCGACTGCACACGGTGCACACAGGTTCAGTAATTGCCAACCTTAGCAAGTGCGCAAAGCAGCACGACACGCTGTCGGCTCTCTCTGATCGAGGTGGGCTGTGAGCCGGTGCGGCTGACACCGCGGGCGAACATGCGGCTGGTCACCGTCGTCCGAGGGGTGTCCGGCATCGCCGAACACCTCCCACAGGCCTGCTGCGGGTGCCCGGTGTTCGTCTGAGAGATCGCTTCGGCGTTCGCGGCCAGTGCGCCGTTGCGGACCCAAGGCTGGCCCGAGAAGCCGCTGGGACAGCGGTCAGCCGCCCGTGAGGCGGGCGGCGACGGCTGCCTGGCCCAGGCTGATGCCTCCGTCGTTCGCCGGCACACGCTGATGAGTGAGGACGCGGAACCCGTTCCGGTGCAACCCGGCCACGGTTCTGCGCAGCAGCAACGCGTTCTGGAAGACGCCTCCGGAGAGTGCGACCGTTTTCAGGCCGGTGTTCTCCCGCAGCCGTGCACAACAGGTCACGACAGCATCGGCGAGGCCGTTGTGGAACCGTGCCGCGATCACCGCACGATCGACTCCCGCGTGCAGGTCTGCCACGACCGCGTGCAGCAGATCCTCGCCGCGCACCACCAGGTCGTCGGCACCCGCCGGATAGCCGTCCGAAGTGGACGGATCCGCGCACTGCTCCAACTCGATCGCTGCCTGGCCCTCGTAGGTGATTTCGTCTCGCACGCCCAGCAGGGCGGCGGCGGCGTCGAACAACCGGCCGGCGCTGGACGTCAGTGGCGCGTTCACGCCGTTGCGTGCCATTGTCACCACTGCGGCCCACTGTGTCGTATGGCGTTGTGCCACCGGTAGGTCCACGTCCGGCAGATAGGCGGCTGCCATCCGCCATGGCTGCCTGACCGCCGCATCCCCACCCGGCATGGGGACGGGGCGCAGGTGTCCGGCCCGCTCGTATCCGGACAGGTCGGCGATCAGGAACTCGCCGCCCCAGATCGTGCCGTCGGGCCCGTAGCCGGTGCCGTCGAACGCCACGCCGATGACCGGACCCGTTTCGCCGTTGTCCGCGAGGCAGGACGCGATGTGGGCGTGGTGGTGCTGGACACCGACCAGGTCGACGTCGTCGAGTCCGGTGGCGTATCTGGTGGAGAGGTAGTCGGGGTGCAGGTCGTGCGCCACGACCCGCGGGGTGATGCCGAACAGGCGCTGGAAGTGCTGGATGCTCTCGGTGAACGAGGTGTACGTCTCGTGATCGGTGAGGTCGCCGATGTGCTGGGACAGGAACGCGTGCGAATCCCTGGTGAGACAGAACGTGTTCTTGAGTTCCGCGCCGCATGCCAGCACCGGCTGGGCACAGGACAGCGGCAGGACGAGCGGTTCGGGTGCGTAGCCTCTGGAACGGCGCAGTACCGTGCCCGCGCGCACGACCGAGTCGTCGGCGCGGACGTGGATGGGGCGGTTGTGGGTCAGCACCGCGTCGGCGATGCCGGTCAAGCGGTCCGCGTTCCGGTGGGCGATGGGTTCGTCGGGGATGTTCCCGCTGGTGAGCACGATGGGCTCGCCCAGGTCGCGCAGCAGCAGATGGTGCAGCGGGGTGTAGGGCAGCATCAGCCCGAGTTCGCCCGTTGCGGGCGCCACCGCGGGGGAGACCGCTGCGCCTGGACGGCGTGGCAGCAGGACGATCGGACGGCGAGGGCTGGTCAGCTCGCGTTCGCCCGTCTCGTCCACCTCGCAGAGAGCGGTCGCCTGACGGAGATCGGCGACCATCACCGCGAACGGTTTGTCCGCACGGTGTTTGCGGTTGCGCAACACCGACGCGGCGGTGTGGTGGGCCGCGAGCACCGCGAGGTGGAAGCCACCCAACCCCTTGATCGCGAGCACCTGCCCGTCGGCGAGCCGGGTGACGGCGTCGCCCAGCGGGTCGGTGCTGCCGCCGAGTTCGAGGCGAGGCCCGCAGCGGGGGCAGCACGTCGGCTCGGCGTGGAACCGCCGATCGGTGGGATCGGTGTACTCGGCCCCGCACGCCGCGCACATCGGGAAGTCCGCCATGGTGGTCCGCGGCCGGTCGTACGGCACGTCGCGGACGATGGTGAACCGTGGTCCGCAGTGCGTGCAGTTGACGAACGGGTACCGGTAGCGACGATCCGCGGGGTCGAACAACTCACGCAGGCAGTCCGCGCACGTGGCGAAGTCCGCCGACACCAGGGCGTCGTTCGCGCCGCCGCCCCGGCTCGCGACGATCTCGAACCCGCCGGCTCCGCGAGCCGCGCGGGTCGTGACCTCGACCCTGTCGATCCGTGCCGGCGGAGGGGCGTCGCGGGGGAGCGCGGACAGGAACTCGGTCACGTTCTCCTGCGTGCCCTCGATCTCGATGAACACCCCGGCGACGTCGTTGCCGACGCGGCCCGACAGCCGCAGCCCGGTGGCGAGCCGGTGCACGTACGGGCGGAAACCGACCCCCTGCACGATGCCGGCGACGCGGAGATCCCTTCCTACGCGACTCACCCGTCGGTGGCCGCGAGCATGGCGGTCATCGCGTCGTCCCAGGTGGCGAAGGCGTGCTCGGATCTGAAGCGCTGCAGGGCATCCATCGTGTCGCGCCGGACCCGCAGCCACGCGCTGCCGGGGAAGTGCAGGTCCACGGTCTCCCGCCACACGCTGACCGGCAGCGCGAAGGCGGCCTCGTTGCTCCACGGCACCTGCCACACCCGAAGCTTGCCGTCCTGGCTGCCGAACACCGTGCCGCTGAACAACAACAGCAGCGGGACCGAGCCGTCGTCGAGCGCGTTGAAGTACTTGGTCGACGCGACCTCGAGGTCGTAGGTGCACGGCACGTCCAGGTCGACGGACGTGCTTCCGGCGAAACCCGGCACCATGGTCGAGACAGTCGAGAACGACACCGGTTTGAGGGTCTTCGCCCAACGCCCCGTGTCCCCGAAGAGATCGCTCAAGCGTCGTGCCTCGCCGGCCGAGTACGTCCTGCGTTGCGGTTCGATGCGGATCTGGCAGCGCAGTGCCACCGCTTCGACGGGCGCACCGGATCTCTCGACGATGCGCAGCCGCAGAGTCAGCCCCGGCACGGCCGCGTAGCGGGTGGGCCAGGCGCCCTCGCACTCGAAGTGCAGCATGTCCATCAGCGCGCACCTCCCGCGAACGCGCCCGCCTTGGCGCGGATCTCCGCGAACAGCGCGTCGATGTGGTCGCGCACCTGGTCGCCACCGTCCATTCCGGACCAGTACAGCCGGACGGTGCCGACGAGCCGGTAGCACACGTCGATCGGCACCAGGAAGCAGTCGACCTCGTCCGCGCGGCAGCGGAAGAGGATCGCCTCCACGTCGGATTCCGCGACCGCCACCAGCGGGTGCGCGGCGGCGAACTCGGTCCAGAAACCGGGGTTGAGCGGCCGTTCGGTGGCCCCGGCGGGACTGGGGTGGAACGCGGTGATGCCGGTGTCGGCGCGGAGCACGAACGCCGAGCTCACCGGGATGTCCAGCCGCTCCCACTCGTTCCGGGTGACCGGTCGCGGCGGATCCCACAGGTAGCGCTCCGGCACCGCCCGGTACCTGCTGCGCCGAGCCGCGCCCCTGGTGAACAACAGGAAGCAGGCGCGGCACGCGCACATCAGGCTGCGGCGCTTGGTGTCCACGACGTGGCCGTGGCGGGCGGCGACAGGGGTCCCGCACATCTCGCACTGCTCCAGCTGACGCATCTGCGCGGAACGCTGCTCCAGCAGGGATCCCGGCGGGCCGGCGAAGCGCTGCAGTCCGTGGCTCCCGTTCATGACGCGACCTCCAGCCGCCACCCTGGCGGTGGCCGCATGCCGATCTGCAGCAACGTGGCGGGGGCGGCGGTGACGACCTCCACCCTCGTGGCCTCCGGCACCGCGTCGAGCACCGCCTGTTCGACCGTGCGCACCGCCGCGGACTGGTGGCAGCCGCTCGCGGTGAGGCGGACGCGGACAACCCCTTCGGCGTCGATGCCCAGGTGCTCGAGCGGGCCGAGGGAGGCCAGCCCGTCGAGCACCTGGCGGACGCGCGCCGAGGTGTCGAGCGGGTGCAGGTCGTGCAGCACCAGCAGGTCCGCCAGCAGGTCGTCCCCGGCGAGCCGGGCGACCAGTGCGGGATCGTGCTCGCGCAGGATCGCGAGAACCCGCGCGAGTCCTTCGCCGTACAGGGCCATCAGCAAGCGGACGAGCTCCTCGGCGGTGTCCTTGGCCGACCCGGCCCGCAGGGCCGCGAGCAGCACCTCGATGCGGTCGCCCGCCGCGCGAACGTCGTGGTTCACGACTCACCGCTGAAGGCGTGCGGGGTGTGGATCCTGGTCAGCGTCTTGCCCGCACCGACCGTCATGTGGACACCGCAGGGCATGCACGGGTCGAAGCTTCGGATCGCGCGCATGATGTCGATTCCCTTGAAGTTCTCCTTCGAGTTCTCCTCGAAGATCGGCGTGTTCTGCACGGCGTCCTCGAATGGGCCGGGCGTTCCGAAGCTGTCGCGCACGCTGGCGTTCCACGGCGTCGGCGGATACGGCTGGTAGTTCGCGATCTTGCCGTCCTTGATCACCATGTGGTGCGACAGCCCGCCGCGCACCGCCTCGGTGAACCCGACGCTGAACGCGTCGTCGGGCACCGTGAACTCCGACCAGGTGTCGGTCCGGCCGCCGCGCACCTCGGCCAGCGCCCGTTCGGAGAAGTGCAGTGCGAGCCCCGCCGTGTAGGCCTGGAAGTAGGTGCGGGCCCGGTTGCGTTCGATCGCGTTGCTCCACCGCGGAATCCGCCACTCGAAGGTGGTCTCGGGCTTGGTCATGGTGCGCGGCAACGTGATCCGCACGCTGTGACCGGTCGACTTCACGTAGTCGGTCTGCACCAGGCCCGCCAGCGCGGTGGACCAGAGCCGGGCGAGCGGGCCGCCACCGGTGTCCAGCGGGAGGTGGTCCGTGCCGTCGAACCAGCGCGGTGACATCGTCCAGGAGTACTTGTCGCCGAAGTCGCGTCTGCCCGGCTTCGGGATGGTGTGCTGGTTCCAGGGGTGCCGCGCGTCGATCGGGTTGCCGAGTTCGTCGTGCGTGACGAACCGGTCCATGCCCTCCCAGTCTTCGTAGAAGGAGGAGCCGAGCAGGATCCGCATGCCGAGGTTGATGTCGACGAGGTCGGTCGTGACGAGCTTGCCGTCCACGACGATGCCGGGAGTGATGAACATCTTGCGGCCCCACGTCGCCATGTTGCGATACGTGAAGTCGCAGTGCTCGGGATCGTTGAGGCCACCCCAGCACGCCAGCAACACCCGCCGCCGGCCGACCTCCTCGTAGCCGGGCAGCGCGGCGTAGACGAAGTCGAAGAGGTCGTCGTGCATCGGCACGACCTTCTTCATGAACTCCACGTACCGCATCAGCCGGGTGAGGTAGTCGGTGAACAGCTGCATCGTGGCCACCGTGCCGACCCCGCCGGGGTACAAAGTGGACGGATGGACGTGCCTGCCCTCCATGAGACAGAACATCTCCCTGGCGTGCCGGGAGACCTGCAGCGCCTCGCGGTAGAACTCGCCCTCCAGCGGGTTGAGCGAGCGCATGATGTCGCCGATCGTGCGGTACCCGTGCTCACGGGCGTGCGGCGCCTCGGTGCGGTTGGCCAGGTCGAGCACGCCGGGATTGGTCTCGCGGACCATCTTCTCGCAGTAGTCCACGCCGACCAGGTTCTCCTGGAAGATGTTGTGGTCGAACATGAACTCGGCGGCCTCACCCAGGTTGATGATCCACTCCGCGAGGTGCGGCGGGCGGACGCCGTAGGCCATGTTCTGCGCGTAGACCGAGCAGGTGGCGTGGTTGTCACCGCAGATCCCGCAGATGCGGCTGGTGATGAAGTGCGCGTCCCGCGGGTCCTTGCCCTTCATGAACACGCTGTAGCCGCGGAAGATCGACGACGTGCTGTAGCACTCCACGACGCGCTTCTGAGCCCAGTCGATCTTCGTGTGGATGCCGAGGCTGCCCACGATCCGGGTGATCGGGTCCCAGGTCATCTCGACCAGGCCGGGTTTCTCGGAGCTCATCGCGCCACCCGGATCTCCCGCAGCACGCGGATCGCGGTGCCGGACACGGCACGGACGGGCGCGGGTGTGTTCCCGCCTGCCGGATGTTCCATGAACGGCATGAACTTGTCCGGGAAGCCGGGCATGGTGCAGGCGATGCAGATGCCGCCCACGTTCGGACAGCCGCCGATGCCGTTGATCCAGCCGCGCTTGGGCACGTTGCACTTGACCACCTGGCCCCAGCACCCGAGTTTCACCAGGCACTTGGGCGAGCCGTGCCGTTCGGCGAACTCGTCCTGCTCGTAGTAGCCGGCGCGGTCGCACCCTTCGTGCACCGTCGTCTCGAACAGCCAGCGCGGCCGCAGGGCCTCGTCGAGGTCGATCGCGGGCGCGCGGCCGGCGACCTGGTAGAGCAGGTGCAGGATGGTCTCCGAGAGGTTGTCGGGCTGGACGGGACAGCCGGGCACCACCACGATCGGGATGCCGTCCTTGGACTTCCAGTCCCAGCCGAGGTGGTCCGGCACGCCCATCGCACCGGTCGGGTTGCCCGCCATCGCGTGGATGCCGCCGTAGCCGGCGCAGGTGCCGACGGCGAGCACCGCGGTGGCCTTGGGCGCCAGGCGGTCGAGCCATTCGCTGGTGGTCACCGGCTGGCCGGTGACCGGGTCGGTGCCGAAGCCGCACCAGTAGCCCTCGGCCTTGTTCGTCTCGTCCGGCACCGAGCCTTCGACGACGAGCACGAACGGGTCGAGCTCACCGCGGTCGGCCTTGTGCCACCACTCGATGAAGCTGTCCGCGCCGCTGTCGGGACCGCACTCGAAGTCGAGGAACGGCCAGTGCATGGCGATGCGGGGCAGTCCGGGCAACCCGCCGAGGACTATCTCCTCGATGCTGGGCTGGGTGGCGGCGGTCAGCGCCACGGATTCGCCATCGCAGCCGAGGCCGCCGTTCAGCCACAGCACGTGCACGACGGGTTCGGGGTCGACCTGGGCCTGTGGTCTGTCGCCGGGCTCCTGCTCGGCCCTGGTCATCTCGGTTCACCTCCGCTGGAAACGCCGCGGAGAAGCAAGGACGGTGATTCTATTCCTGCCGGTCCGGGGCGAGGCAACGCTAGACCTTTCCTCGCATCCAGGGCAAGACTGAACTGTCATTGGACTGGACAATGCTGACCCGCTGGAGAATTCGGGCGGAGGGGTAGGCTCGTACGTCGCGGGAAGGGGCCGGGTGCGTGGGTGAGTCGATCGAGATCATGCCGGTCGTGGTGCTCACGCGTGTGTTCCGTGCCAGGCCGTCCTCGGTGTCGGAGATTCACGAGTTCCTGCGCGATTGTTTGGCCGACGCGCCGTTGTCCGAGGTGGACAACCGCGAGCTGGGCAGGACGGTGCTGCGGGTGCTGCTCGAGGCCGCCGGCCCGTCCGGGCAGATCCAGGTTTCCTGCCGGACCTATCCCGACCGGGTCGAGTTCGACGTGCTGCCGTCGGAGACCGCGCACCTTCACTCGGATGGCCGCCCTCCGGACGGGTCTACTACGCCCAGGTCAGAAGTGTCCCAGGCGACGGATCCGGTGGCCGCGGTGGCGAGTTTCGCCGAATGGATCACCGAGGTGCTGCGCCGCGAGGGGATGACCAGGGAGGCGGCCGCGAAGCAGCTCGGCGTGTCGGTCAAGACCGTGAGTCGCTGGGCGGGCGGGGAGACCGAACCGAGGCTGCGCGAGCTGCGCCGTGTCCAGGACAGGTTCGGCGACCTGCCGTTTCGCTGAGTGCCGAAAAAGCATCCGGTGTTTCTGAAACTTCTTCAAGTGCGACCACTGGACTTCTTCTCCACCAGGAATATTCGCGCTCTTGCGTGCGCGTGCGGTCGTGAAGTAGAAATCCTCCCTGCGGCTGCGGAATCCGCTCCGACATCGAAGAAGGGCTCGTGGCAAAACCCTCGACTACAGATCGTGCTGACCGATTCAACGAATTGTCACGACGTCGAACCGGTCCTCTGATCGACCTCGCCGAGCAGGCTGGTGAAATCACGCGAACCTGTCGTCGGATGGCTGAACGGTTCAGGGCCGGCGGCAAGCTCGTCGTCTTCGGCAACGGCGGCCCCAGCACGGACGCCCAGCACGTCGCGGTGGAGTTCGTGCATCCGGTGATCATGGGCAAGCGCGCCCTGCCGGCGCTTTCGCTGACTTCGGACGTCGCCACGCTCACGGGCGTCGCGGCCCGCGCCGGGTTCGCTGAGGCGTTCGCACACCAGATTCGTTGCCTGGGCGAACCTTCGGACATCGCGCTGGGCCTGTCCGCCGACGGCGAGTGCGAGAACGTACTGCGCGCGCTGGAGGTCGCACGAGAAGCGGGGATGCTCACCGTCGCACTGGCCGGCGGCGACGGAGGGACGATCGCCGCGATCGGAGCGGCTGATCACGTGCTGACCGCGAGGTCCGCGGATCCGTTGGTGGTGAAGGAGGTCCACGTGACGACGTACCACCTGCTGTGGGAGCTGACGCACGTGTTCCTCGAACGATCGGGTGTGGCATGAGCACGCCGGGCTGCTCGGACGATGTCTGCGTCACGTGCTCGGACACGGCCACGCCCGCGACGGTGCTGAGCCTGCTCGGCGACGAGATGGCGATCGTGCGGTTCGAGGACGGCGAACGCGAGGTGAGCATCGCGCTCGTGACCGCCGACGTCGGCGACCAGGTACTCGTGCACGCGGGGGAGGCCATCTCCTTACTGCCTGGTGGTACCGCGTGACCGAGTCCCTGTACCCGTTCCTGCGCGCCCCGTCGTCCGATGTGGACGAACTGGTGGCGCTGGTGCGCGCGTCGACGGTGACCAAGGTGCACGAGACGATCCGGTTGCGCGAAGAGGTGTTCGAACGGGAACGGGACCGCCTCGCGGTGTGCGCGCGTGAGATGGCCGAACGGTTCGCGGCGGGGGGACGGCTGCTCGCGTTCGGCAACGGCGGCAGCTCCACCGATGCCCAGGACCTGGCGAGCCTGTTCCTCAACCCGCCCGGGGAGGCGCGGCCGTTGCCCGCCTTCGGGCTGACCAACGACATCGCGGTGATCACCGCGCTCAGCAACGACGTCGGGTTCGACGTGGTGTTCTCCCGCCAGGTCGCGGCCTTCTGCCGAAACGGCGACATAGCGGTGGGACTGTCCACCAGCGGCAACTCGACGAACCTGTTGCCGGCCTTCGACGAGGCACGCAGACGTGGGTTGCTCACCGTGGGCTTCGCGGGTGGCGACGGAGGCAGGATGGCCGAGTCGCCCGCCATCGACCACCTGTTCGTCGTGCCGTCCGCCTCGGTGCACCGGATCCAGGAGGCGCAGACAGCGCTCTACCACGTGCTGTGGGAGCTGGTGGCGTCATGACGGACGTGATGGCACAGGCGAAGGCGATCGCCGATGCCGTCCTGTACGAGGGGTACCTGCTCTACCCGTACCGCGCGTCCGCGGCCAAGAACCAGCTGCGCTGGCAGTGGGGTGTGCTCATGCCGCCGTCGTACGTCGGCACCGGAGAGCACCACGACACGCGGGCGGAACTGCTGATGGTGCCGGCGGCGGCCGCGACCCTGCACGTGCGGCTTCGGTTCCTGCACCTGCAGTCGCGTGTGGTGGAGGTGCCGGATGGAGCCGGGCACCGCGCGGTGCCGTCCGTGACGGTCGCGGGTCTCGAGCACACCACCTGGGAGGAGGCGGTGGAGCGCGAGATCGACCTGGAGGTCGGCGTGACCGACCTCGTCGAGCGCGGCACCCGCGTGCCCTTCGAGGTGGACGGTGGCGGAGAGATCGAGGAGATCGCGGGAGGAGGCGGTGCGCGGGTCGTGCGCACGCGCTGGACCCTGCGGGGTGATCTGCGGCTACGTGCGGATCCGGTGCCGGGGCGCCCCGACGCGCTGCGGCTGCGGGTGTGGGTGCGGAACACCTCCACCTGGACTGCCGCGGAGGTCAGCCGGCAGGACGCGCTCAAGCGGGCGTTGATCGCCACCCACACCCTGCTCAGGGTGTCGGACGGAGGTTTCGTGTCGCTGGTGGACCCGCCGGAGTGGGCGGCCGCCGCGGTGCGTGGCTGCCGCAACGAGCGGACCTGGCCGGTGCTGGTGGGGGAGCCGGGGCGGGACGACACGGTGCTGTGCGCTCCGATCATCCTGTACGACCATCCGAGAATCGCCGAGCAGAGCCCCGGCGAGACCTTCGACGCCACCGAGATCGACGAGCTGCTCACGTTGAGAACCATGACGCTCACACCGGAGGAGAAGCGCCAGGCACGGGCGACCGATGCCAGAGCGGCGGAGTTGCTCGACCGGGTCGACGACCTGCGACCGGAGCAGTGGGAACGGCTGCACGGCACCCTGCGCCGAGAGCCGGTGGAGGAAGAACGTCTGGTGCTCCACGGAGTGTTGGTGGGCAGGGGATCCAGGGTGCGGTTGCGGCCCGTCCGCAAGGCCGACGCGCAGGACATGTTCCTGACCGGCCGCATCGCCGTGGTGCACAAGATCATGTCCGATGTGGACGGTGGCACCCACCTCGCGGTGACGCTGGAGGACGACCTCGGCGCGGATCTGCTCGCCGTGACCGGGCTGTACCGGTACTTCGGCCCGGAGGAGGTCGATCCGCTGTGAGCAGCCCGTCTTCCCGTTCCAGCGGTGTGCTGGTCGCCGGGATCGGCAACATCTTCCTCGGCGACGACGGATTCGGCGTCGAGGTCGCGCGCAGACTGGCCGGCGTCGAGCTGCCGCCGTGGGTCACCGTCGCCGACTACGGCGTGCGCGGCATGCACCTGGCCTACGACCTGGCCGCCGCGGATCACGAACTGACGATCCTGGTCGACGCGACCGAACGGGGTGACGAGGCGGGCACCGTCTACGTCGTCGAACTCGACACCACGTCACGCACCGCGCGGCCGTGCCTGGACGCGCACGGCATGCAACCGGACGTCGTGCTCGACCTGCTGGCACTGCTCGGCCACACGCCGAAGCGCGTGCTGCTGGTCGGCTGCGAGCCCGCGGTGGTCGACCACCGGATGGGCCTGAGCCCCGTCGTCGAGCGGGCCGTCGGTACCGCGGTGGCCGCGGTGACCGAGCTCGTCACGAACCACGACAGGTGAGGAGCGGACATGTGCCTCGGGATCCCAGGGGAGGTCGTGGAGATCCTCACCGACCGCCAGGACCTCGCGAAGGTCGACGTGTGCGGCGTGCGGCGCGCCATCAACATCGGCCTGCTCGCCGACGAGGACGTGCGACCCGGCGACTGGGTGCTGATCCACGTCGGCTTCGCGCTCTCCAAGATCGACGAGGAGGAAGCCCGGGCGGCACTGGACTTCCTCGAAGGTCTCGGCAAGGCCTACCAGGACGAGATGGACGCACTGCGGGACTCCCGCATCGACTAGAAGGTTGCGCGACATGCGTTTCGTCGACGAGTACCGCGACGCCGGTCAGGCCAGAGCCCTCGCGGCCGAGATCGCCGCGCTGTGCGAACCGGGCCGCGAGTACAAGTTCATGGAGGTGTGCGGCGGGCACACGCACACGATCTACAAGCACGGCATCGAGGACTACCTGCCGGAGAGCATCACCCTGGTGCACGGGCCCGGCTGCCCGGTCTGCGTCATCCCGATGGGGCGCGTCGACGACGCGATCCACATCGCCCGCCAGCCCGGTGTGCTGATGACCTCGTTCGGCGACATGATGCGGGTGCCCGGCAGCGGCGGGAACTTCTTCGACGCCAACGCCGAGGGCACGAACATCCGGATGGTGTACTCGCCGCTCGACGCGTTGAAGATCGCACGTGAACAGCCGGACCTGCAGGTGGTGTTCATGGCGATCGGGTTCGAGACCACCGCCCCGTCGACCGCGATGACCGTGCTGCGTGCGGCGAGGGAAGGAATCGACAACTTCGCGGTGTTCTGCAACCACGTCACGATCCTGCCCGCGATCAAGGCCATCCTCGACTCGCCGGATCTGCGGCTGGACGGGTTCCTCGGGCCCGGCCACGTCTCCACGGTGATCGGCTGCGCGCCCTACGAGTTCATCGCCCGTCACTACGGCAAACCGCTCGTCGTGGCAGGTTTCGAACCGTTGGACGTGCTGCAGTCGATCTACCTGCTGATGCGTCAGCTGAAGGACGGCCGCTCGGAGGTGGAGAACCAGTACACGAGAGTCGTTCCGTGGCAGGGGAATCCCACGGCGCTGCGAGTGATCGGCGAGGTCATGGAACTGCGTCCGTACTTCGAGTGGCGCGGCCTCGGCTTCATCTCCCACTCCGCCCTGCGGCTGCGCGCCGCGTACGCGGACTTCGACGCGGAGCTGCGTTACGAGCTGCCGGACGTGCGGGTGGCCGACCCGAAGGCGTGTCAGTGCGGCGAGGTGCTCAAGGGCGTGCTGAAACCCTGGGAGTGCAAGGTCTTCGGGACCGCGTGCACCCCGGAGACACCGATCGGCACGTGCATGGTGTCTCCGGAGGGTGCCTGCGCCGCCTACTACAACTTCGGCCGGTTCACCCGAGAACGGGTGAGCACGAGATGACCACCTCCGACCGCGAGCGCCAGGTGCTGGACCGGATAGAGCGAACCCGCAGACGCCGCCCCAAGGTGCGTGAGGAGCGGATCACCCTCGCGCACGGCGCGGGCGGCAAGGCCACGCAGACACTGGTCGACGCGGTGTTCCTGGAGGCGTTCCGCAACCCGATGCTTGAACCGCTCGGTGACGCGGCGGTGCTGGAGGTCGGCGCTTCGCGGCTGGCGCTGACCACGGACTCGTTCGTGGTGACACCGTTGTTCTTTCCCGGTGGCGACATCGGGCACCTGGCGATCAACGGCACGGTGAACGATCTCGCCGTGTCCGGGGCCAGGCCGCTGTACCTGACCGCCGGCTTCATCATCGAGGAGGGCTTCCCGGTCGCGGACCTGATCAGAATCGCCACGTCGATGAGCGAGGCGGCCGACGCGGCGGACGTCCGCGTCGTCACCGGTGACACGAAGGTGGTGCAACGAGGCAAGGGCGACGGGTGTTACGTCAACACCGCGGGTGTCGGGGTCATCGAGCACGACCGGCGGCTCGGCCCGCCCGAGGTGAGACCGGGTGACGCGGTGATCGTGTCCGGGCCGATCGGCGATCACGGGATCACGATCATGCTGGCCCGTGGGGACCTGGGTATCGAGTCTGACCTGGTGTCGGACACCGCATCGTTGCACGAGCTGGCGGCCGCGCTGCTGGACGCGGCACCTGGTGTCCGGATGATGCGGGACGCCACCCGCGGCGGCGTCGCGACGGTGCTGAACGAGGTGGCGCGGGCGGCCGAGGTGGCCGTCGTGGTGGAGGAGGAGGCGATCCCGGTGCGGCCTGAGGTGCGTGGTGCGGCCGAACTCCTCGGCATCGATCCCCTCTACGTTGCCTGTGAAGGACGGTTCGTGGCCGTTGTGGCCGGTGCCGAGTCGGACCGCGCGGTCGACGCACTGCGTCGTCATCCGCTGGGCGCGCAGGCGGCGGTGATCGGGCGGGTCGGCGAAGCTCCGGCCGGACTGGTGCTGCTGAAGACGGCGTTCGGCGGCACCAGGATCTGCGACGTGCTGGTCGGCGACCCGTTGCCGAGGATCTGCTGAATGCACGAGCTGGCCGTCACGCAGGCGATCATCGACGCGATCACCGAGAAGATGGGCGAGGCCCGGATCTGCTCGGTGCGGCTGGAGATCGGCGTGTTGTCCGGCGTGCTGGTGGACGCCGTGCGGTTCTGCTTCGACCTGGTGGCGGAGGGCACGCCCGTCGAGGGCGCGGTGCTCGTGGTGGACGAGCCACCGGGACGTGCCCGCTGCCGGGACTGCGACGAGGTGTTCGGTTCCGACCACCTGATCCTGTTGTGCCCGGCGTGCGGCTCCGCGCACGCCGAAGTGTTGTCCGGCAGGGAACTGCTGATCAAGTCCGTGGAGGTGAGTCCGGCATGTGCGCCACCTGCGGGTGCTCAGGGGTGACGGTGGAGCTGGAACAGCGGGTGCTGGCCCACAACGACGACCTCGCGCACCGCAACCGTGAATGGTTCGCCGAGCGCGAGGTGCTCGCGGTGAACCTGATGAGTTCGCCGGGCGCAGGCAAGACGACGTTGCTGGAACGCACGATCCGCCACCTGGACGGCGCAGTGGCGATCTCCGTGGTCGAAGGCGACCAGGAGACGGCGTTCGACGCCGAGCGGATCCGGGCGACCGGCTGCCGGGCCGTGCAGATCAACACGGGCGCGGGCTGCCACCTCGACGCGGCCATGCTCGCTCGCGCGGTGCGCGAGCTCGACCCGCCCACTCGGTCGTTGGTGTTCGTGGAGAACGTGGGCAACCTCGTGTGCCCGGCGCTGTTCGACCTGGGGGAGTCCTACCGCGTGGTGATCATGTCTGTCACCGAGGGCGCGGACAAGCCGCTCAAGTACCCGCACATGTTCGGCACCGCGGACCTCGTCGTGCTCAACAAGGTGGACCTGGCGCCACATCTGGATTTCGCCGTGGACGCCTTCGTCCGGTACCTGCGTCAAGTGAACCAGCGAGCCGAGATCCTGCCGCTGTCCGCGACCACCGGTGCGGGCATCGGCGGGTGGTGCGGACAGCTGCGCGACTGGATGTGACTCAGGAGCCGAACGACAACCGGGAGTTCTCCGCCCGGCGCAGGTCATCGGCGGCCTGTGCCGGCATGGCCAGTTCGATGGTGCACCCGGAGGCGTCGGAGGTCACGTCGAGCCACTCGCAGATCTGGTTGGTCAGCCAGAGCCCGTCACCCGGCCGCTCGATGGCACCTGGCGGTCGATAACCCACGAACGGGTGAACGTGGTCGAGCGGTGTGTCGCTGTGCAGCGTGCACACCACCCGGTCGGCGGCGGGACGTACCCACACCGCCGCCCGGTCCACGCCCTGCCTGGCCAGGTAGGTGATGGCCTCGCCGACCGCGATGCCGAACATGCCGACGGCGTCCTCGTCCGACCGCAGCAGGGCAGTGGCCGTGTTCAGCACGTACCGCCGCACCGCCGCCAGTTCGCCCTCGAAGCGGAAGAGATCGGCCGCGATGCTCTGGGGCTGCGAGCTTGACCGCAACCTCGCGAACTCCTCGGGCGCCATGAACTGCGACGAGGGCTCGGCCCGGCCTCCCACCACGCATTCCGGGTGGGTGCGGCGGACGTCCTCGAGGACGTCGGCTTCGACCACCCTGGTGTCGTACGGGCAGATCATCCAGATCTCGGTGTCGGCCAGCACGACGTTGAGCGCCGCCTCCATCCGGTTGAACGCCTCCATCTCGCGGCCGGACCTGCCGGTCCACTCGGGCTCGGCGAGGACGCGCACGGCTCCGGCGGATTGATGGCGGCTCCAGTAGTGGTGGATGGCAGTCGCGTGCTGCGGAGGCCGGTGGCCGAGATGGCCGTCATCGGCGTACTCGACACCCTCTGTCTTCCAGCCGATCACGTCACGCAGCAGGTCCTGGTTCGGCCGCGTGGTGGCCACCAGCACCGGCTCTCCCCGGCGCTGCCCGTCCTGCACGAACGGGACCGCCATCGCGAGGAATTCCGCGTCGCTGCCGTAGATGCAGCCCTGGTGCAGAAAGCTTTCCTTCATCGCACCTCCTGGGCGGCGGAATCGCGAGTCCTGCCGAATTCATCGAACTTGCAGTGCGTAGGGCACTTCAGGGAAATCACGCTCCCACACATCGACTCGCTTCTTCGGTAACTTCCACCGATATGACTCTCGAATCCGTTTTCAGGTTCCGGCGGACGTCGTCACAGTTCAGGCGCGGATCCGCCGGGCAAGACGGAAGCGCCGTGCTGGATGTTAACGGTGTTGCGACAGTTGGGTAACTCCCATTTGTGACCGTGCTGAAGGGCCTGCTCGGCATGGTGCGGGACACTTATGTCCAGGGCAGGACAGCTGTGTCGCAATTCGCGGCCGGACTTCCTTCAAGCAGCTACGGGAAGCCGACACGGAGATCACCCGGATCCGCTTCGCGTTCTTCTTCGGCGCGGCACTCGCCGTCGCCATGACGTTGGGACTGGTCGCGGCGGGTGAAGCGCATGCGGCGATGCGGCTGTCGGCGGGCGCCGGCTGGTACTGGTGGCTCGTCGGGCACAAGTCCGAAGGCCTGGAGCTGATCCTGGCGGCCACCGAGACTCCGGGCGAGGTGTCAGGCTGTAGATCCGTACGTCGTCGGCGAGTGCTTGGCGGCTTGATCAACGAGTACGAACCTGCAGCAGCGTGATCCGCGGGGCAGGCACGTTGAGCCATGTTTTGGCACCCCACAGGGTCATCCACGAGTATCACCGCGCCGCCTGACCAGAGCGGATGCGGTTTTCGGCACGCACAACGGCACCACCGGTGTCCGGTGACCTTGGAGACGTGGTCCGCGGGGTGCACGCGGTGACGCGGTCATCGGCGGTGCAGTCGGCACGCGACTCACTTCCGGCGAGACCCAGGTATCAGCGGGATCGAGACGTTGGTCCTCGATGACCGGGAACCTCCACGCGCAAGCGTGGATGCAGGAGGTGAACCATGATCGCGACATCGACGTCCAGGCTCGTCCGTCAAGCCTTCCCTCATCGCAACGAACTCCCGACACTCGGCGATCGGTTCGAGTCTGTTTCCCTCTGTTCCCTGCTGGTCACGTGAAGGATCAGAGCCGTTCTGCGAGCGACTGCAGCGTGCGTTGGAGGCTGATTGTGCGGTCCAGGCGTCGAGCGCTGCTCGCGATGTGCGACATGTGGGTTCGTTCGCTGCGCCGGAGAACTGTTACCTGGGCCGACTTTTTGCGCTCACAGGCTGACGCGATCCTGGCGAAGGACTTCATCGACACTGTCACGCCGGCCGGGCCGCTCCAGCACGTTCTCGCCGCCATTCACTCACGCGAGCCGGCGGGTATGACTGATGCGACAGTCACCGAGGCCCGGTTCCGGTCGCGGGTGGGCGAGCCGTGACCACTGCTCACCCACTGAGGAGGGCGCTGGCCACGGCGCGGCCGGAGAGCCAGGCCGTTTGCACGCGTGGGCGTCCGAACGCGTCTCCGCACAACCACACCTGGCCGTCCCTCGCGTACGGGGCCTCGGACGCCTTCTCGGGCTGGGCGTAGGTCCACCGGTGCACCTCGATCTCCGGCGGGGCGGTGATGCCGAGCAGTTCCCCCACGGCCGCGGCGATGATCGAACCGGCCCTGGTGGGCGCGTCCAGGTGTTCGGAGGCCAGTTCGGCGGTGGAGTGGGCGACGAGGACCGGAGCGGCGTCGCCTCGGCGATCACCGTCGTCGCACACGGTGGCGAGCACCGGGTGGTCGTTGGCGAACGCGCCGCGAAGTCCGGTCCACGAGCGGGCCGGATAGGTGAGGACTGCGGCGATGACCGGCAGCCAGCTCTGCGAGGCCGCGGCGGAGGTGATCGCCGGCGGCGGGGACAGCCTCAGGGCCTGGGGTCCGGGCATGGCCAGCACCACCGCGTCCGCGTGCTGCGAGACGGATTCGACAGAGGCGACGGAGGCGGAGAGGCGGACGTCGAGTCCGTCGGCGAGATCGGCGGCGAGGCTGCGCAGTCCGCCGGGCGCGGCCCAGCGCACGGGACCGCGCGTGTCCGTGCCCGCGGGGTAGACCCGCAAGGTGTCGGTCCAGGGACGAGCGAGGCCCCGCGCGTGCCAGGACTCGGTCTGCTCCACGAACGCGGGGTCGTCGGCGACCAGGTAGGCGGCACCGATGTCCACGTACCTGCCGTTGACACGTCGGCTGGCCAACCGCCCGCCCACAACACGGCCACGTTCGAGGACCCGTACTCGTGCTCCGCCGTCTGCCAGCGCACGTGCGCACGAGAGACCCGCTATACCTGCCCCGACCACGACGACGTCCACGAAAGACACATTAGGTGCCGCGCCGTGAGGCCACAGGACGACGGCGCCCAGGTGGTGAGCATCAGCATGGGCGTGGACGATCGGCCTGACGCCGACCGACGCCGACCCGATGGGGAAGAGATGATCGACCACCTCGCGCGGGAGCATGGCGCGCTGTTCGTGCTGAGGCCTGCCCCCTAACGCGGACTTCAACGGCGAGACGATGGCCTGAGCGGGCTTGTGACATCCGCGGTTCACCGTGCACTTCACCCCGACGTCGAGTTCCTGACTCGACCTCGTCGAACGCTGGTTCTCCGAGCTGACGACCAAGAGGCCTCAACGCACGAGTCACACCAGCGTCCGCGTGCTCAACCGTGACATCCGCGCGTGGATCGAGACCTGGAACGACGAACCGCGGCCCAACGTCTGGACCAAGACCGCCGACCAGATCCTCGACTCCGTCGCACGCCACCGCACACGAATCAAGAACTCAGGACACCAGACGTCGACGTGCAGACCTTGTGGACAGCTGCGTCGCACTTTTCGTTTCTACAAAGGGCATCGCCACTACTCCGGCAGCTTTGGTCAGCACGCGAGAACGGCCTCGTCCTGCCGAGTCGCGGTTGGAGTTGGCGTGGCTGTTGTTCGCGGACTTCGACCGATCAGTGCGCGGCATCGTCGCGCGGCCGTTCCCCCTGGAGACGGAGATCGACGGCCGGCGCCTCAGACACGTGCCGGACTACCTACTGCTCACCGACTCCGACCGCCACTGTGCCCGCCTCCATGACCTCGGACGCGGGCACGGTGTCAGACGGCTACTCGACGTCGTAGCGGTGCGGATCCTGCGGATCGTCACCAACCAGTGCTGCGATTCGCCCAGTGACGTTCGGGCTGACCTACTTTCGGCCCGGCTACCAGCTGTTGGTCTCGCATTTCTTGGCCGCCAACGACCTGCCGCCATAGCCCGGGAGGTAGGACGAGCCCTCGATCACGGTGCACCACTCCTGGTTGCCGTCCACGTCCGCCTGCGTCGTCGAGCCGTAGCAGGCGATCGTGTCGACACATTTGATGGACGTCCAGCCCTGACGAATACCGTTTCGGTAGCGCAAGACCGCGTACTCGTGCCGCTCGCCGAACAACGCCGAGCCCAGTGGGATGCCGCGACGATCGTCGAAGGTGCGACCCTGGCGGAACGGACGCTCGGCACCGGGCCGATCGGGCAGTACCAGCTGCAGGCGGCCATTGCCGCGGTGCACGACGAGGCCGCCAGCGCACAGGACGCGGATTGGCCGCAGATCCTGGCGTTGTAAGACGTGCTCGCCCAGTGCGCGCCGGGCCCAGTGGTCATGCTCAGCCGAGCGGTCGCGGTTGCCGAGGTGCATGGTCCTCGTGCGGGTCTCGCGGTGCTCGGGACGTTGGAGGGAGATGATCGCCTGGTGCACAGCCACCGTTCGGAGGCGGTACGGGCGCATCTGCTCGAACAGGTAGGAGAGCTGGCCGGGGCTCGTGAGTCGTACGGGCCTCCGAGTCAGTGGCCGCCGGTGAGTTCGCCGCTGAGGGCCATCGGGATGCCGGGCACGACCGGGCCGAACGCGATGTACAGGGATCATCAGGAACGGGCCTGCGAGGGACGTCGAGAGCTGTGTGCGGGCAACGGAGGTCTTCAGGTTGATCATCGTTTGACCGATCATGGCGCCACCGCCCATGTCGCCGAAGAGGCCGATGGCGACGTCGCGATGCCGGCGCTGATTCGTGAGCGCGGTCAGCGCGATGATCGATACCAGGGGTGCGGGCACGATCCTGGTCAGCTTCGGGAACAGCACTATGTGTCGACGACGTGGAAACCGTGCCGGGGGTAGACGCGTCGTGCCGGGTTCTTGTCGATGACCACCAGGCTGACCGTCGACAGCCCCGCGCGCGAGCACCCGCCGGTGTCGTCAGTAGTTCGCTTCCCGCGGCAGTTACCAGAAACCGATGGTGCGCACCGAATCGGGCGTTGGTACGCCCTGTGTTGACGATGCCGGAGTGGGCACGCGGGGTCGCGGACACGATCAGGTGGTCGCCCGGTTGAGGAACCGGGGCAGCAGGGGAGCGGCATCATCGGGCACGGGAACTCAGACGTCGGCACCCAGCCGGGTTGCAACGCGGCGAGGACCGCAGGCACGCCGAGCATCTCTGTCGTGTGCTGTGCGGGCACGCTCGGCGTGTGCGTCGACAGGGCGGTGATCTTGCCGCGGACGCCGCGATACCCATGCCGCGTCCGCGAGTTGCTTGCCTTCTGATGACCTCCTGGGCGGTGGGAATGTGGTGAGAGGGGTGATCCATGATCACTGCGGATCGGAAGACGTCTGCTGATCGAGTTGAGCACCGCACCTGCCCTGTCGAACGCGGAAAGTGAAATCGCTTGAGTGTGGGTCGTAGCGCAAACGGTGAAAGCGCGTTCTCCGCCGGGGCTGGCAGCGGCAAGCGAGAGCGCGTGCGAATGTGCGGAAAGAGCAGAACCGAAGTCAACGCTCGCCGTCCTGGCTGGAGCAATTCGTCACGTCAACCAGGTGTCCGGCAACCGACGGCAATGCTCCCGGATCTGTGAAAGTTTCCTGATGTCCGACCTGGAAACACATCACCTGACTCGCTTGTCGGTACGGGTCGAATGATGCACGACCGATGTGTGCTCGGCACATCGGACATTCCGGCCAAATCCCGTTCAACCAGGCCATTCCCGGCATGTTCGGCGAACGACGAAATCCTTCAGATTTGCTCCGACTGCCAATCGAGACATGTCGCAGATCTCGGCTGGTAGTCGTCTTTTCGTGAAGCCGAAGGACGAACACTCACGTTTCCGCCCTTTGTTCGGCGATTGACGGCGGGGTGAGTGTGCGCGTTCTCCGCGTGCGAATGCTGGAGCCGGGATACGCCTTTCGGGGTAGGTGTACGTCGTTGTCCTGGCCTTTTGCGCGGAAAGGGTTGAGCCGACGCTTCCGCGTGATCATTCGGGTCGTCTTCCGGGGATCGGGAAGGTATTGGAGCGGGAACCGGTGCGGCCACGATCGAAGGTGACGGCAACCACGGAAAACGGGTCGATCGAGTCTCGCAACCGGTCGCCGGCTTCGGTCGCCGGCGCAATTGCACGAATGTGTGGGTTCGTTTGCCCGGATGCTTCCCGTCCGGGTCGTGACCGCGACGTCGGATGTTCCCCGCGAAAAGAGAGGTGGCGTGATGTTCACTCAGGACGCGTCCATTGCCGTGGTGGGGGGCCGATGCGACAGTGGTGGCCCCAAACGATCGATGCTCTCGCGGGCGCTCGCGATTCTCTGCGTTTTCGGTCCCGCGGATGCCACTCTCACCCTCACCGAGCTTTCCCAGCGAGCCGGTCTTTCCAAACCGACGGCGCACCGGCTGGTCGCCGAACTGGTGCAGTGGGGCCTGTTGGAGCGCAGTGGCCGCGACCTGCGGCTCGGTGCCCGGTGCTCGGTGCTCGGTTCCCGGGTCGTCCGGCACCGCGTGCTGCGCGACGCCGCGGTACCGCTGCTGGTCAGGACGAGCGGGCTCACCGGCGGGTCCGCCCACCTGTTCATCCGCGAGGGCAGAGGGGTGGTGCAACTCGACCGGTTCGGGGAGCAGAGCGCGGGCGATGCGGTGCCGGGGGAGGAGCGGAGCCGGGAACGGATCGCTGCTCACGCCGCGATGTCCGCGGTCTCTGCGTTCGACCACCCGGCACGTACGGCCGGTGTGACCGCGCAGCTCGACGCCGAGCGGATCCGTCGCATCAGGACGATCAGGTCTCTGGGCTACGCCGCCGTCGAACACGGACAGGAACCCGGCCGGGTGCTGGCCGTCGCGTGTCCCGTGCTGATCCCCGGCGCGGGCGCGGTCGCCGCTCTCGCCGTCGCCGGTACCGCACCGGGGTGCGAGGTCGGCCGGGTCGCCCCCGTGCTCCTCGCCTCCGCCGGTTCGCTCGGCCGCTCGCTCAGCGAGACCACCGATCTCGAATGGGCGAGCTGATGTCCGTCACGGCGGCGTGGGGACCGTTGAGCTTCCGGTTCGACAGCCCGGACGAGACCGAGCTCGCGTGGGTCGACGCGCATCTGCACGTGAGCACGCTCTCATCATCTCTGCTCCGGCGATTCGCCGGTGTCCAGTCGGTCCGTGACGACGAGCAGCTCGGTTTCCTCGCCGCGCGGCCGTCCGAGCGCAGGCAGGTGCGCATCCGGGACACCTGGTACCGCGATGTCGACGGCGGGCGTGCCTGGGTCACCGAACAGAGCGGGGACCTGCCCGCGCACGCGTTCGTCCGGCACGCCCACGACCGCTGGTCGGTCGTCACGGCCGGAGGACGGCGGACGCCACGGCTCCCCGAGATCCTCCTCCGCGCGCTGATCGTCGACGAGCTGGTGCGCGCGGGCGGCGTGACACTGCACGCCGCCGCAGCGACGAACCCTTCCGGCACAACGGTGTTCTGCGGAGACGGCGGCGTGGGCAAGTCGACCCTCGCGGTGTGGTTCGCCAGGTCCGGCGGACAGCTGATCGCCGGTGATCGGACCGTGGTGCTGCCGGGTGGTACGGCGGTCGGGGCGGCGATCGCGCCCCGGTTCGGGTGGGGCACCGTGGCCGCGCTGGGCGCCACCGGCCGGGTCAGGACCGCCCGCCTCGTCCGGCCGGACGCGGTGCGCGCGGACAAGGTCGTGCTCACCCAGCGGGAGATCGGCGACCTCATCGGTGTCGGCACGGCCGACGCGGCCGAGGTCGACGCCTTCGTGCACGTGGTCAGGGAACCGGGTCCGCCCGTGGTCGAGCGGGTCTCCGCGCGAGAGGCTCCCGCTCTCCTGCTGCGGCATCGGGTGCCCGCGGACGCGGGCTGGACCGCCGAGCGGGACGAGGCCGGGCACGCGTTCGGTCTGCTCGCCGCCGCCCGTCCGGTGTTCCGGCTCCGCTGGGACCCGCGCAGCCACGCCGCCGAGGACGCGCTCGCACGTCTGAGGGAGGCGAGATGACGGTGTTCGCCGTCGTGGCGGCCGGGCTGCCCGCGGCGCTCGCGCCGGTGGCCGCGGTCGTGTTCGCGGCTCACCACGCCTGGGTTTGCTGTGTGCTGGCACTGATGTGTGATCCCGTACTGGCGGAGTGGCGCGACACCCGCGCGCGGGTGCTGGGCAGGAGTGTCAACCGCACCGCCCAGCGGCGGCTGCTGACCGAGATGCGGCGGATCGCGGTCAGGGGTGTGCGGATCGAGCCGGACGGGCCGCTGCGGCACGCCGTGCACGCCGCGGCCGGGGTCGCCATCCGCTCGGAACCGAAGCCCGGCAGCGCCTGGCCCGTCCTGGCCGTCGCGGCCTCGGAGGGCGCGGTGGTGCTGGCACTCGTCACGCTGACGGTCTCGGTAGCCGCCGCCGCGGTCGCCGTACTCGTGCTCTGCGTGCTCGCGGCCTGGCCGGTCCCGGCGGCTCGTGACGCCGCGAGCTGGTGGGCGGCAACGCGTTTCGACGTACGGCGGCGGGGAATGGCGGTGCTGCTCACCGCCGGCTGCGCCGCGCTCGTGGTGTCGGCGGGTTCGTCGGCGTGGCACCTCCTCGCAGCCGTACTGGCCGCCAGGTCGGCGTTCGCGGTCGCGACCTCGACCCTGTCCGGCGTCGCCCTCGCCGGAGCCGCCCGGCGCCGGATCCGTGACGTGGCGGCGTTGGCGTCCCAGTCCCGCACCTCGGATCCGCTGGCGTTCGTCGTTCCGCGTGACCAGCCCCGGCTCGGATTCGCCACTGTCGCGGAGAACGTGCTGCCGGTCTGCGCGCCGGACGACGTGGCGCGGCGCGTGCCGATCACCGTCGAGCTGTGCGGGCTTGAGGACGTGGTCACCGCACTGGACCACGGGTGGGACACGGTGCTGTCGGCGGAGTTCCACGGCGGATGCGACGTCGGCCGGCACGTCTGGGACCGCGTGCTCGCCGCCAGGGTCAGCGCTCGGATCGAGCTGGGGGCGCGACGAGTGCTGCTGGCCGCGGAGCCCGAGGGACTTCTCGCGGCCGTGCTGGAGGAATGGCGGCGACGAGAGGACGTGCGGGTCGAATGGCCGCGATGATCGTGGACGCGCTGAGGCTGACGGCGGGAGCGGCCACCGGTCTCGCCGCGTTCTGGGCGTTGTCGGGCGGTGGCGTGCTCGCCCTCACGCTCTTCGTCCTGTGCGTCGCCTGCCTGGTGACCGCGCCGCGCCGGACGCCGGGCGGGCTGGTGGCCGACCGGTTGCTGCGGCTGGCGGCGGCGGGGTTCGCGGGTGTCGTGTTCGTTCCCGCCTTCCTGCCGTTGCTGCTGATCGTTCCCGCCCACCCGGAGCCGCCTCTCTCCCCGGCCGGGGCCGACGCGTCCCGTGCCGTGCGCAGGATCGTCCGCGCGGCCACCGAACCGGAGGTGGCCGACCCCGGCCTGATCGCCTTTCTCCTGCACCGGCACGAGACGCTGTCCGATGTCATCGCCGCCGACGGCGCCGTTCAGGTGAGAACGGTGTTCCTCCGCCGCTTGCTTCAGCGCGGTCCCCAGGCGCTCACGTTGCTCGTGGTGGCCGTCCTCTGCCAGTTCGGCACACCGCTGCCGGATGCCGGCGTGGTGGCGCTGGTGCTCACCGCGGTGACGGCTCCGCGTTCCCAGGCCTGACGAAGTGCAGCAGCAGCACCCTGCGGTCGACGGGAGTGGACTCCGCCACCGGGGCGACCGCGTGCCACGAGTTCTCCGACGGGCACAGCACGACCGAGTCACCCGCGCCGGGCAGCACCTCGGTCCGCACGTCCGTCACGTCGTCGGAACCCAGGACGAGGAGCTGGCCGCGGTACTCCGGCGACCAGTCGCTGTTGAAGTACCAGGTCTGCGTGACGACCTTGTCGGCCCGGTCGGTGTGCGGGTCGATCCACGCCCCCGCCGGGTAGCGGACGGCCCGGATCTCGAGCTCGCACCCGGTCACGTCCCGGCCGGTCAGCGCGGTCACCGCGGCGCGGTACTCCGGTGACCGCAGGCCGTCCAGCAGCGCCCGCCACAACGGCGTCAGCAGGCTCGCGGCCCGTTCGTCCAGCCTGTCGGCGGTGACCAGGGGCAGGTTGTGGGTCCGGTAGCCCTTCGCGCCGGGCGTGCCGCTCGGCCGCTCGGTCACCACGAATCCCTCGCTCGGGAACTGCTCCTCGATCGCCGATGCGGTGACGGGGTCGAACGTGTCGCGGATCAGGCACCAGCCGAACGGTTCCTCGGCGAGCACGCCGTCGCGCACGGCGGTCCAGTCGATCAGGGGTGTTCCGGTGGTGTGGGTCATGGTCCCTCCTCCTCGAACGGGATGTGTGGTCACGCGGCGATGCGTTCGGACGTCTCGATGTGAGCGCCCAGCCTCGTCAGCTTCTCCGGCAGGCCTTCGTAACCGCGGCCGATGTGCTCGACACCGTGCACGCGGTGCCGCCCGCCCGCGACCAGCGCGCCGAGGACGACGGTCGCGACCGCGCGCAGGTCACCGGCGTGGAGATCCTCTCCACTCGGGCGCAGCGTGCTCGGGCGCACCTCGAGCGCGTGACCGCGCACGGTCAGGTCGGCGCCCAGCTTGCCGAGACCGTCGGCGTAGCCGAACCTGTTGTGCCACACGGCATCCGTCAGCACCGACGGTCCGGTGGCACGCGAGAGCATGAGGGCGAACAGCGGTTGTGCGTCGCTGTAGGCGAGGTGTGAGGCGGCGACGATCCGCGCGGGCCGGATCTCGTGCGCGCCCTCGACGTCCAGCAGGTCGCCGTCCCAGCGCAGTGGCACGCCCATCTCCGCGAGGTGGCCCAGTTCCGGTGCAAGCCCTTCGCGCACCAGCTCCGGCCGGTCCAGTCGCAGTCGCACGGCCCGGCGGGCCGCCACGGCGATCGCGACGAACGTGACGAGTTCCATGAGGTCGGACGGGAGATGCGCCGCGGCGGCGCCGATCGGGCCTCCCGCGCCCTCCACGACGATCAGGTCCCGCTCGACCTGCGCGCCGAGAATCCTGGCCAGCTCGACGGTGTCCGGCTTCGGGTACGGGTTGCGCAGCACCGTGGTGCCCCTGGCCGCGGCGGCCAGCAACAGCGCCGTCTTGCTCGCGCCGGAGTAGTGCGGCCCGGTCAGCGTGCCGCTGACCGGCTCGACCTCCGCGAAGTCGGCCAGGTCGATCTCGGTGCCGCGCAGCCCACCGGCGGGCGCGGTCGCCGTGACCGCGTCACCGTCCACTTCGCACACCGCGCCGAAGCGGCTCATCACCTCGGCCAGGTGGGCGATAGGACGCTTGCCGCTGCCGCCGCCGATCTGGCAGCCGCCGTGCGCCCCCGACTCGGCACGCCCAGTCGCCGCGAGCAGCGCGGGCAGCAGGTAGGTGCCGCCGTGGACCTGGGTGGACCACCTGGAGTCGATCCGGTGGCGCGTCAGCGATCGCGCGTCGACCGTCATCGACCGGTTCGTGGTGTCCAGGACGACCTCCGCGCCCGCGTCGCGCAACATCGCCGCGAGCATGTGGGAGTCCCTGATGTCGGGCACGTTGGTGACCGACCACGGCCGGCCGGACATCGCCGCCGCCGCCAGCACCGGGGCGAGCAGGTGCTTGAAGCCGCCGAGCCGGATCGGCCCGCACTCGCCGAGGAGGTCCCCCGTGACGTCCCAGTGCATCACGTCACCTGCAGGAGCAGCTGGGCGACCGCGTTCGTCGCGTAACAGCCGGACGGCAGGAAGAACGACAGCCCGGCCCGCCACCGGCCGGGGAACAGCTCGTCCCGCGCCGCCGAGGAGACCGTCACCTCTGTCTGGACGACCGTGCGGCGGCTGGACACCGTGTGCCGCATCGCTTCGCCGGTCCAGCGGTACTTGTCGTAGCCGGCCGACCGCTGCTCGCGGGCCAGCGCGAGGACCGCGCCGGGGCTCGTGGGGAGCAGGAAACCGATGCCCTCCTTGGTCGTCGGCACCGCCTGGTCACCCGCGGTCGTGGCGACCAACTCCGCCACGCGGTTGTTCCAGTCGAACGAGGAGTGCGCGCACAGGTAGAAGGACACGACCCGCTGGTCGAGCCCGGCGAAGAACGACTCACCGTCGCCCTCGTGCCTCAGCGCCTTCTCGCCCTCCGCCGAGCCGGACGCGCGGACCAGCTCCAACGCGGTGTCGTGGTCGCCCGCGAGCAGCGCGCCGCCGATCAGGTGAGTCTGCTTCGGTCCGCCGGGGACGCCGAAGCGCTGGGTGTCGTAGTAGTTCACGAAGAACAGGTCGATCGTGCGCTCGTCGCGCAGCCGGCTCACGAGATCCTCGCCGAGGTCGCGCAGGGTCAGCGCGAACACGTTGCCCACCAGCTCGCCGATCTCGACGGCGCGGTCACCGCGGCCCGCCGGGGACACCGTGACCCACCGCGATCCGTCCTGAGTGGACTCGTTGAACGCCGCGAGCGCCTGCGGGGTCGTGGTGCCGTCGAGGGAGATCGTCTGCTCGGTGACTCCGTCCTCGTCCTTGAGTCCCGCCGCGGAGATCGCCGACCGCGGCACGCCGAACCCGGCGGCCACGCGTTCGATCGCCTCGAAGGTGGTGAACCCCCGCTTGCGCAGCCGGAGGTACTCGTACCTGCCCCCGTCACCGGAGCCGGGAGAGGGCAGTGCGGCTTCGCTCACGACGAAGTCCTCTGGCACGGCCTTGAGCACTGCGGAATGCATCGGGTTCTCCTTATGGCTGGGAAACCGGCGAAGCCCATGACCGGGGTATCACTGCGCAGCGGTCTTCCTGGGCCTCCGATGGATGCCGGTCAGGAATGGGTGGCATCGCGCTTCACTCCGTCCGAAGTGGACTCCGCCGGGTTCGCCTCGACCGTACGGGCCCGTGCCGGCCGCTGTCGCGCCGCATTCCGCACTGCGAAACCGGGCGCGGAATCGTTCCGTGGTGAGAAACCGCGGCCCATCGGCGCGCCGGAACGGCCGACGATGACGCCGAAACCTCGGTAGTAGCGAGCGAAGGAGTGGGCATGCTCAGGGTTCTCGTCGTGTGGCCGCCGCACGTGCCCAGCTATTTCAACGCAGGCCACCACACGCCGTTGTTCGGCGTGGCCGGCTATCTGCGCCGGATGCCGGAGGTCGAGCACGTCGACACGTGCGAGGCGGGCGTGCTCAACATGAACTGGAAGGCCGTCGGAGACCTGCTGTACCAGGGCCGCTACGACGTGATCGCGGTGATGAACGACTTCGACGCCGTCGACGGGCTGGACCGCTTCGTGATGTACGCCCGCGAGCTGGCGCCCGCCGCGAAGCTGATCACCTTCGGCAGGTTGAGCAGCATGAACCCGGGCTACTTCGCCAACTACGACCTGGACGCGATCGTGCGGTCCGGTGACTACGAGACGGGCGTCGCCCACTTCGTGCGCGCGGTCGCCGCCGGTGGGCCCGCCGGGGCGCTGCCCGGCACCGCGGTCAGGACCGGTGGCGAGTGGCAGGTGCCGACGGTCGCCGGTGACGCGCTGCAGCCCGACGAGTGGGCGCTGCCCGACATCAGCGAGATCCCCTACGAGGCCTACGACCGGCTCTACGCCCGCGACGACCACAAGTTCTGCGGCATCCCCTTCCGGCGCGAACTGGTCGTCACCGCGGCACGGGGCTGCCCGATCGGCTGCTCGTTCTGCGAGGTCCCGCAGATCTTCGGCCTTCGCGAACGCCGGCTGTCCGTGGACCAGGTCGTCGAGTACATCGGCCGCAGCTTCGCCGTCGCGCCGTTCGAGTACGTCGCGTTCTACGCGCCCACGTTCACGCTCGACCGGAAGTGGACCGAGGAACTGTGCAGGCGGTTCATCGCGGGCCCGGTCTCGCCGAAGTGGAAGTGCGCCACGACCGTCCGCCACCTCAGCGCCGACCTCGTCAGGTTGATGGGGGAGTCCGGGTGCGTGCGCATCTCGGTGGGCCTGGAGACGCTGGAGTCCGACGGCCACGGCAGCCTGCCGCGCGTCAAGCGCACTGAGGAGGAACGCTTCCGGCAGCTGTCCGAGTGGTGCGTGGCGGCGGGGATCGAGCTCAACGCGTTCGTCATCGTCGGGCTGCCCGGCACCACACCGGAAGGCATCCGCCGCACGGTGGAGGTCGCCCGTGAGGTCGGCGCCCGCGTGCGTCCGACGATGTACGCGCCATTCCACGACCTCCACCCGGCGATGACCCCGCTGGAGATCAGCCGGTACAACCGCCAGCTCATCGCCGCGGCCGGGGATCCCGCGGAGAGGGCCGAGCTGTACTCGTTCCTCTTCGGCCGGGAGGACCGGCTGACCGCGGTGCACGAGAACGTCCCGCGGAAGCGGGAGGTGGCACCGCTATGACCGGCCGGCTCGCCGCGACGGCCTTTCCCGTCGTGCCGGGAGCGCGCGGCCTGCGCCGTCCGCCGCGACCGGACACGCCGGGCCTCGTCAACCTGAAGAGCTGCGAGCTCCAGCATCCCGTCGCGGACGACCTGGTGCGCGACGCGATGCGCGACCTGCGGGCCGGGCTCGTGCGGAGCTACCCGCAGCAGCGGGACCTGCTCGCGGCGCTCGCCGCCTACCACGGCGTCGACGAGCCGGCACTCGTGCTGACCGCGGGATCGGACCTCGCGATCGGCCTGCTGGTGGACGCGTTCGCCGTGGCGGCGGGCGGACTGATCCTGCCGGAGCCGTCGTTCGAGGCGTGGCGGTACTACGCGGCGCTGCGCGGTGTCCCGGTGGCCGCCGTTCCTCAGCTCACCGGGCCGCCGCACGCGCTGGACTGCGCGCCGTTGCTCGCGGCGATGCGGTCGAGCCCACCCCGCGTCGTCGCGGTGACCAACCCGGCCAGCCCCAGCGGCCTGCTGTTGTCCCGGCACCAGGTCGTGGAACTGGCCGAGGCGGCGGAGGCCCACGGCCATCTCCTGGTGGTCGACGAGTGCTATGGCGCCTACACCTCGACGACCCACGTCGATCTGCTGGGCAGATTCCGCCGGCTCGTCGTCGTCCGGTCCTACTCGAAGTCCTTCGCGCTGGCGGGCGCGCGCATCGCCGCCGTGTTCGCGCACGAGCCGATCGCGGCGCAGCTCGGTGCCTTCCACCCCGCCGGACCCGTGTCCGGACCCGCCATCGGACTGCTGCGCGGACTGCTGGACCGGGCGGACGAGTTCGCCCGCGTCTGGCGCGACGTGGCGGCGATCAGGGACGACTTCGCCGCCCGCGTCCTGCGCACTCATCCGGCGTGGTCCGCGCTACGGCCCGGCGGCAACTTCGTCACCCTGGCGACGGGCTCGCCCGACGCGCCCGTGCGGGTCGCGGAGTTCCTGCGCGCCAGGGGTTTCCGGATCCGTGCCCTGGACGGGCTACCCGGTCTCACCGGATGCCTGCGGGTGTCGATGGCCGACGCCGCGACCATGAGCCTGGTCGCGGCGACCCTCGCCGAGGTGGACGACGATGGCCTTCCCCTCTGACCTCCCGGCACCCCGCCGCATCGCGGTCCTGGGCAGTCCCGGCAGCGGCAAGTCGGCCTTCTGCCACCGGCTCGCCGCAGCGGGCCCGCCGCTCTTCCACCTCGACGACCTCTACTGGTGGCCCGGCTGGCGCCGGACGCCGGAGCCGCGGTGGCGAGCACTCGTCCAGCGGCTCGCGGCACAGCCCGAGTGGATCATCGACGGCAACTACGCGCCGACGGCGGGCTTCCGGCTGGAGCGAGCGGACCTGGTGGTGCTGCTCGACTACCACCCGCTGCTGTGCGCGTGGCGCGTGTTGCGCCGCAGCGTGCGCCTGCGGCGGGGAAGCGCGGAGGAGTACCTGCCGCGGCGCCTGCGTGCCACCGCCGACCCGTACGTGCGTGACCTGAAGGCGTTGCTGGGCAAGGTGCTCGCGTTCCGCCGGAAGGACCTGGCCGCGATGCGACCCGTCCTGCGCGCGGCGGCCGGGCGCGTGGTGGTGTGCCGGACCCCGGCGCGGGCCGAGCGGGTACTGGCCGAGCTGACGTCCGCGATCAGCGCGTCGCCGCAGCCGGGGGCCACGGCCGGACCAGGCCTGGTGCCCTGCGACTGCGTCGCGCGACCACCGAAACGATGAGGGGAAGAACCATGTCCGCACCGCCGTCCACGAGGTCGGTGTTCGCGTTGTCCTGCCTGACGGCACAGATCGACGTCCACACCGACCTGCCCGAGATCCAGCTGATGGCCACGAGGGCCCTCAGTCCCAACGTGACGGTCCACGACACGTTGCTGGACGCACAGGTGCGCGTCCACGTCACCCAGGAACCGGGGCTGGGGCTGCCCGCCCGGGACTCGCTGGCAAGGCTGCCCCAGATGTGGATCCACGGCGACGGGCCCCGGTTCGTCGTGCTGGAGAAGGACCCGGACCGCACCGTGCTGGTACGCGACAGCGAGCCGGACTCGGAACCGATGCTGGTCTCGACCCGGCCGGGCAGCGGCGACATCCACCTGACCATCGACGGGGAGCTCGGCGCGCCGACGTTGCGGGCGGTCGTCCGCTTCCTGCGGTTCGTGGTCGGGGCACAGCTCGTCGGCGCCGGGGTGCCCATGCACCACGGTTCGTCGGTGTCGGTCGACGGCCGTGCCGTGCTGCTGATGGGCCGCAAGAACAGCGGGAAGTCCACCCTCTCGTTCCTCGCGAGCACTTTGGCGGGCAACGACTTCGTCAGTGACGACACCGTGGCCACCTGGACCGGTGATGCGGGCGGTCTGGTCACCTCCGGATGGCCGAAGAGGGTCGCGATCAGCGTCGCGGTGCTCGCGGAGCATCCCAGCGGTCCGAGGTTCGCGGCCGCGCCCCTGCGCCGGCCGGGCCAGCCGGAGATCCCCCTCCCCGGCGAGGTGACGTCGTGGGCGCTCGGGGACCGGCGGCGCATCCACGTGGACATGGACGAGTTCGTGGAGTACGCGGGGATCAACGCGGTGACCGGGGTCCAGCCGGCCGCCGTGGTCCTGCCGACGGCGGACTTCCGGCAGAAGGGCTGGCGGATCGAGGACGCCACCGGTGAAGGGTGGTGCGGCGAGCACGAGATCACCAACGACGCCCTGCGCGACCTCACCGACTACCTCGGCCTGCTCCCGCCCGCGAAGGCGCATCGCGACACCAGGGCGTGGGTGCTGGCCGAACTGCGCGGCCTGCCGGTCGTGCGGGTGCGGTACGGGCCGGACGTGAACGCGGACTTCCCGGCGTTCTGGGCCGAGGTGACCGGTGCCGCCGGTCTGCCGGGGGGCCCGAGGTGACCGGCGTGACGGCGGCGGGCGGGGTGAACTTCCGCGTCGTCACCGCCGGGGGAGCACCGGGGGGACGGCTGCTGCGCTCCGGTGACAGCACGGCGTTCACCGCCGCCCAGGCCGAGAACCTGGCGGCGGAGCTGGGTTTGCGCACGGTGGTGGACCTGCGTTCCCCCGCCGAGATCGACCGCTACGGCCCGCCGCTCGCGTTGGTCGGCGCAGGGGTGAGGTGGCTTTCCGTGCCGTTGGACGGTTATCCGCGTGAGTCGGTTTCCGCGCGCAGGCCCGGTGTCGGCGACCGCGTCGAGTACCTGCGGGCGATCCTCACGTCTTCGGCGCCCGGCCGGTGGGCCGCGCTGGTCGCGGGGCTCGCGGAGGTGGCGGCCGAGCCGTTCCTGCTCACCTGCCACTTCGGCAAGGACCGGACCGGGGTCGCGGTGATGCTCGCGCTCGCGCTCGCGGGTGCGTCCGAAGAGGACATCGCGGCCGACTACGCGGCGGGTGCCGCCGATCTCGCCGCGAACGTGGACCGCTTCCAGGACAAGTGGATCCGGCGCGGGCACAGCCGCGAGGACTACCTGAGCCGGATGCGCACCAGCCCCGAGACCGCGATCGAGTGGCTGAGCTGGGTGCGGCGGACCTACGGCGGCGCGGAGGCCGCGCTGGTCGCCGCGGGCGCCGCACCGGCGGACGCCGCACGCCTTCGAGAGGTGCTGTCGTGACCGCGCCGGAGATCGTGAGCCCGGCGCCGCGTGACGCCTGGCAGTCCATTGTGGACTCCGACGTGGCCGCAACGCCGGTGTCGCAGACCCCGCAGTGGCGCGACGCGGTCTGCGGCGCCCGGCGGGGCAGGGACGTGAGCCGCCTCTACCGGTGGGACGACGGCACCAGCCTGGTCGTGCCGCTGGTGCGCGGGAGGCTGCGTCCCGCGGCGATGGCGGAGCAGTCGTCCTGGCCGCTCGGCTGGGGGATCGGCGGTGCGCTGACCCGCGGCGACCTGCGCGAGGACAAGGCCGCCGCCGTCGTCCGCGACCTGATGGCGCAGCCGGTGCGGTCCACCTACCTGCGCCCGGACCCCCGTGACGACGCGGTCTGGCGTGCGGTGCTGCCGCCGACCGTCGTCGCGAACCCCCGCATGATGCAGGTCCTGGACCTGTCCGGCGGCTTCGGGCACGTGTGGAAGCACCGCTACACCTCGGCCCGGCGCAACGACGTCCGCCGGGCGGAACGCGCGGGACTGGACATCGAGGTGGACGACACCGGCCGGTCCCTGCCGCTGTTCGAACAGTTCTACCGGCAGGCGGTCGACCGCTGGGCGCGACGCGACGGCGTGCCACTGGCCAGGGCGAGGTGGCAGGCGTGGCGCAGGAACCCGCCGCGCAAGTTCGCCGCGGTCGTCCGCCACCTCGGCCCGGCGTGCAGGTTGTGGGTCGCGAGCCTGCGCGGAGAGCCGGTGGCCGTGACGATGATGTTGCACCAGGGCACGCACGTCACCTACTGGCAGAGCGCGATGGACAAGGAGATCGCCGCGCGCTCGTGCGCCGTTCCCTATCTGGTGTCCCTCGCGATCGAACGGGCCTGTGCGGAGGGCGGGGCCTGGTTCAGCTTCGGCGACACCCATCCCGGCACGTCCGTCACGCGGTTCAAGACCGGGTTCGGCCCCACCGAACACCACAGCGCGGGGTACTGGATTCCCGGCGCCGGGAGGAGCGGCAGGAGATGAAGGACAGGCACTGGAGGACCGAGTACCGGGTCGGGCCGTTCGTGGTCTGGGCGACCTCGCTCGACTCCGAGGAACGCCGCCGCGGCGCCGCCTCGGCCGAACCCGCGGACGTGGGGCTGTACCTCGACGAACGCTGGTACGGCCACGCGGACGCGAGGAATCGCTGGTTCGTGCCGTGGGAACAACTGCGCGCACCGGACGACGTCGACGTTCTGGTCGAGCGGCTCGCGGACGTGGTGCTCGCCCTACGGGGCGGTGCCACCGTCGAGGTCGCGTGCTTCGCCGGGCACGGCCGGACCGGGAGTGTGCTCGCGTCACTCGACATCGCGCTGGGCGCCGAACCGGCAGCGGCCGTCGCGCGCGTCCGCGAGCAGTACTGCGGGCGGGCGATCGGCACCGAGGAGCTGGAGGAGTTCGTCCACCGCGTTCCCGCACTGCTGGCGGCCAGAGGGCCGCAGTCCACGTCCGATGTGATCGAAGGAGTGTCATGACCGCCGACCTGGTCCGTTTCACCTCCGCCGCCCGGCGCGAGGACCCGTTCCCCTGGTACCACGTCACCGAGACGCTGGCACCGGAGTGGGCGGAGCTGTTGCTGAAGACCTTCCCAGAGGACGGTTTCACCAAGGTGGGCCGCGCCGGCGGCGAGAAGTCGTACACGATGCGGGTGCGCCGGCTGCATCCCGCCGCGACCGGCGACCTGCCGCAGCCGTGGGACGAGTTCCTCGGCCACGTCGTCGGGACCGCCTACCGGGAGAACGTCGAGCGGCTCACCGGTCTGTCCCTGGAAGGGCTGCGGATCGAGGTCAACCTGTGGCGCTACGACCAGGAAAGCTGGCTCGACCCTCACGTGGACAAGCAGAACAAGGTCGTCACGCAGGTGTTCTACTTCAACCGGGACTGGCCGTCGGACGGGGGCGGCGACCTGTTGCTGCTCGGCTCCTCCTCGGTCGGTGACGTGCGCGAGCGCGTGGCGCCCGAGCTCGGCAGCAGCGTGATCCTGGTGCGCGGCGAGAACTCGTGGCACGCGGTGGCGAAAGGTGGCCGCGCGGGAGGCGGCGAACGCCTCTCCGCACAGGTCGTCTTCCACCACGACTGATCCGTCACGACAGTCACGGGGTGGACGCCTTCCACGGCGTCCACCCCGTTCGTCGTCTCAGGGCGGTCACGAAGACCGCGCGCTCGTGGTCGCGTTCCCCCACCGTTTCGGGGCAGTGCATGACGTTGTGGCGTTCGTCGGTCGCGAACTCCGCCCGGATGGCGCGCTTGACCGCGCCGGTGCGGCGCAGCGCGTCCTCGCCCAGCACCGCGAGCAACAGCATCGGCCCGCTCACCAGGTACTCGAGGGTGAGCGGGCCGTCGGCTTCGTCGAGCTTGTCCGGGTACCACCGCGCGGCGATGTCCGTGGTCAGCCAGAGCGTGCCGACCCGCTGGACCTCCAGACCGTCGTCGAGCAGTCGCGAGTGCACGGTGCCCGACAGCCCGCGGCGCACGCCGTCGGGCTTCACCAGGGCGTGACCGGAGCCGGCGAGACCTGCCGGCCCGTGGAAGAAAGCCGAGTAGGACATCCGTCCATTGATTGACCGGAAAGCCCGCCGTGTCAAGTCCGGTTTCGAGGTGCGGAATATTGCTCCGGTTTTCCTGTGGATCGCGGAATCGATTGATAGAAATGTCCTGTACCAAAACCGGCCGCCCCCGCGGAGAGCGGGAAGGCCTCTCACGAGAAAGAGGTACCGATATGACCCGCAACCACGCCTCCCTGCTCCGTCCCCGCCTGGACAAGATCCAGCCCCGCAAGGTCTGAGCTGCGGTAACTGATTGACCGCGCCGCCGCGGAAAGGGAACTCCCTTTCCGCGGCGGCGCCGATGAAGCACACTTCCGACGAAGGCGGGATTTCCATGGTTGTATCCGGACGGAGCCCGGTGGAGGCTCCCCGTGTGCCGGTGGTCGCCGTGGTCGACGAAAGGCTCCAGACCACCAGTCTGAGCCTGACGGTCGGTTACGGGGCCCGCAACGACCCGCCCGGTCTCGGCGGTGTCGCCCATTTGCTCGAACACCTGTTGATGTCGGTGCCGGCAGGCGGCGTGCCCTCGTTCTGCGAGCACGTCGAACGGCTCGGCGGCCACGCCAACGCCCTGACCGGCCCGGAGCTCATGCAGTTCTACGCGCAGGTCCACGCCGACGACGCCGACGAGATCGCCGAGCTGCTGCTGACGGCCGTGCTGACCCCGGACATCGGCGCCGGCCACCTCGACGCGGAACGGGCCGTCGTCCTCCAGGAGCTCGCGACCGGTGCGGCCGACCCCGCCGACGCCGTGCAGGACGGCTTCGCCGCGGAGCTGTTCGCGGGCCACGAACTCGGCCGCCCCGTGGGCGGCGTTCCCGCGGAGCTCGGCGCCGTGACCGTTGAGGACGTGCGCCGCGAACACGCGGAGTCCTTCCTCTCCGCCCCGATGACGCTCGTCGTCGTGGGACCACGCGTGCCCAAGCCGCTCATCGGGGCACCCAGCGAGCCACCGGGCACCCGTCTGGCGGCCCGCACGGCACCGGTCCCCGTCCGTCAGACGGCCCCTCCGGTCTGGCCCGCGGGCGAAAGCCTGTGCTGGGTCTGCGTGGGCGCGCCGTCACCTCCGGCGGGTCATCCGGACCAGCCCGCCTTCACGGTGCTCGCGAAGCTGCTGGGGTCCAGCCCGTCGTCCCTGCTCTACCGGGCGCTGCGCGGCGAGGAGGGGCTGGCGTACTCGTTCCAGGCCTGGAACCGCGGCTACAGCGACACCGGTCTCTGGCGCCTGCTCGCGGGCGTCGATCCCGGTAACGCGGGCAGGCTCCTCGAGGTCGTACGTGAGCTGCTCGACGGCCTCGCGAGTGAGGGGCCGTCGCCGGACGACCTCGACGCGGCACGCAGGCAGGCCACGATGAGCCTGGTGTGCGACGCCGAGGTGCCGCTGGAGTACGCGAACCTCATCGGCGCGCGCGGATACGCGGGCACCGTCGCCTGGTCGGTGCGGGACGAGCTCGCGTGCCTGGCCGCGGTCACCACGGACGACGTCCGCGCCGCCGCCGCACGGGTGGCGGCCGGTCTGCGCGTCAGCGTGCGCCCGGAGGCGTCATGAGCGCCCCCGTCGTCTCCGGCTACCTCGCCTGGGCCGGGGAGTCCGGCCTGCTGGGCGACTTCCGCGGACTGTCCTATGTGGCCGATGCCTACACCGACCCGCTGACGGGCCGCAGGCAGGTGCTGGTCGAGCACTGCGAGCAGGCACTGACCGAGGACGCTGATCTCCTGGCGGCCTTCACCTCCGAGCTCGCCCGCCTGCACCCCGGCGCGACGGCCGCGCTGCTGCGCCTGGCCCCCGAGGTCGTCCTGCCCGAGCCGTGGCGCAGGCAGATCACCTACATCCGGCTGGACGTCGACGCCCACCCCGCCGGTGCCCTCGACGTGACGAGGGCGGATGCCCGCCACGACGGGCTGATCCGCGACTGGCTGATGACCGCCTTCGAGGCGGCGTGCCGGGAGACCGCTCAGCCCGTCGCCGACGCCCGCGCGGTCGCCGAGAACCTGCTGTCCCAGCCGGATCGGGTGTCGCTGCTGGTCTGGAACGGGGACGTGCCCGCCGGTCACGTCACGCTGCTGTGCGAGGCGCGGGACGAGGTGACCGGCGAGGACTTCGTCGAGCTGGTCGACAGCCTCGTCGAATCCGTCGTGGACGTCCGTCAGGCCACGACCGCCCTGAGCCGTGCGGCGGCCGACCACGCGACGGCGCTGGGACTGCCGTTGTACGGCAACGTGGTGCACGACGTCTCGACCGGCAAGGCCGACCGCGTCCTCGCCTCGCTGGCGAGGCTCGGCTGGAGGCCGTCCCACCGGTTCTGGCACGCACCGCTGGGGGAGTCGTCATGACGCCGTTCGTGGACCGCCTCGACCTGGGGTTGATGCGCGACCTGCTCGGTGTCGGCGAGCACGAGTCCGATCGCGCTGTGGTGCGCGCGGCCCGGTCCGCGTCGCCACCGCTCACACAGACCGTGATCTCGGTCGCCGCGCGCGGCAAGACGCCGATCGGGACCGGGAGCACCGACGAACTGCGCCGTGCCCGTTCCCGCGCCGCCCGGTACGCGTCGCTGCACGAGGCGATCAGCGCCGTCACGCCGGCGCGGATGCTCAAGGGATCCTCCATCGCCCGCTTCTATCCGCCCGGCCTGGTCCGCGCCGGCAACGACGTCGACCTGCTCGTGCCGGACGAGGTCTCGCTGTGGAAGGCCGCGCGCGTGGTGGGCGACCGTGCCGAGATCACGTCGGCCGACGTCTCGGTGCTCTGCCTCGACGGCCGGGCGCACCTGGTGCTCGGCCTGTCGTGGGAGTCGGAGGACCCGCTGCTGGACCGGGACTTCCGTGCCGAGATCAGCACGCTCGCGCTCGTCGGCGACTACCTCCGGGTGAGGCCCAGGACGACGTTGCCGGACGACGGAGCGCTGGCGGCACTGGTGTGCCTGGCGGAGGAGCGCTTCCAGCGCGAGTTCGGCGTCAGGGACGTCCTGGACACGCTGTTGATGTTCGACCACCACCCGCCGGGGCCCGCCGAGATCGCGGCCACCGCCGCCGAGTACCAGCGCGCCCCGGAACTGCTGGAGCTGCTGACGGCGGCGCTCGCCGTCCACGACTCGCCCGGGCTCGCGCAGGGCGTCGAGGCGCTGCGCGAGCCCGCCGCGACCGAGGAACGGCGGCGGTCCGCGGCGACGCCCGACGTGCTCCCGGTCGTCGACGCCCGGCTCGCGGCAGGACTGCCGGTGTACGGCCTGCCCCTGCGTGAGGCGCGGCGGGACTGGCCGGTGAGTCACCTGCATCGCGCGGACGGCCTGCACCTGCTCCGCACGCCCGTGGGCGACTTCCTGATGGTGGCGACCGAGGTCGTGTCCCCGCAGGACCACGAGGCGGCGTTGCGGGAACTGGACGCGCTGGACGAGGAGGAGCGGTGAACGTCGCCGTCGAGACTCAGGCTCTGCGCAGGGTGTTCGAGGGACGTGGCGGAGAGGTCGTCGCACTCGGCTCGGTCGACCTGGCCATCGGCACGGGCGAGGTGCGCGGCCTGCTCGGTCCCAACGGGGCCGGCAAGACCACGCTATGCAAGATCCTCTCCACCGTACTGCTGCCGAGCGCCGGTGAGGTGCGCGTGCTCGGCCACGACGTGGCACGGGACACCCTCGCCGTCAAACGGCTGATCGGCGTCGTCTTCGGCGGCGACCGCGGCCTGTACGGGCGGCTCGACCCGAAGCAGAACCTCCGGTTGTGGGGCGCGCTCTACGGGTTGCACGGCCGCGCGCTCGCCCGCCGGGTGGACGAACTGCTCGACCGCGTCGGTCTCACCGACCGGGCGAACGATCGCGTCGACGACTTCTCCCGCGGGATGAAGCAGCGCCTGCACCTCGCCCGCGGCCTGGTGAGCGATCCCGGCGTGCTGATCCTCGACGAGCCGACCTCCGGCATGGATCCGGTGGCGGCGCGCGACTTCCGCGTGCTGATCGGGGAACTGCGGACGGAGGGCAGGACCATCCTGCTGACGACGCACGACATGGCGGAGGCCGAGGCGGTCTGCGACCAGGTCACGCTCATCGACAACGGCACGCTGCTCGCGACCGACACGCCACAACGCCTGGCCGTCAGTCTGTCCACAGTGGAACGGATCGAGGCGGACGGGGTGCCGGCGGACGTGGTCGCGCGCATCCGGCCCCTGCCGGGCGTGGCCTCGGTCCGCTCCTTCGCCCCCGACCGGGTCGAGGTCGACACCACGTCCGCCGAAGGCACCCGGGAGGTGCTGACCTGTCTGGTCGGCGCCGGGGTGACGAGCGTGCGCACCGTGCGGCCCAGCCTGGAGGAGGTCTACCTCCACGTGATCGGCGACCGCGGGATGCTGGTGTCCAAATGAGACTGTTCTGGAGTGTCGCCCGGTTCCAGGCCGTGCTCGCGAGCCGGGCGCCGGACACCGTGCACGTGCTCGTCGTCGCGCCGCTCTACACCGTGGTGTTCCTCGCGATCAGCGACCACGCGGACCGCTCCGACCTCGCGCCGTACGCGGTGCTGGCCCCGGTGCTGATGTCGCTGTGGTCGCTCGCGCTCCTGACCGCGGGCGACCTGATCAGACGGGAACGCTCGCGCGGAACGCTGGAGGCGATGGTCGCCACGCCGGCCTCGTTCGCCGTGGTCGTGATCGCGAGGATCACCACGGTCACGATGATCAGCCTGCTCAGCTTCGCCGAGTCGTGGGTGGTCGCGTTGCTGTTGTTCGACACCGTGATCGTGATCGAACACCCGGTGGCGCTGGTGTCCTGCCTGCTGGTGTCGGCACTGGCGATGGCGGGCACGGCGAGCGCCATGGCGGGTTTGCACGTCCTGGTGCCGACCGCGCGCACGCTGCAGAACACGCTGACGTATCCCATCTACCTCCTCGGCGGGGTCCTCGTGCCGGTCAGCTACCTGCCGGAGTGGCTGCAACCGCTCAGCCGGCTCGTGTTCCTGTCGTGGAGCGCGGACCTGCTGCGCGCGGCGCTGGCGCCCCAGCCGGTGACCGACCTGGTGCCACGGCTCGGCGCCATCGCCGGCCTGGGGGCGGCCGGGTGCGCCGTCGGCGTCGTGATGATCGGCCGGATCCTGCGCAGGGTCCGGTTCACCGGAACGCTGGCTCGGTCCTGAGGAGGCCCGGATGACCTCTGTCGCCCACACGTTCGGCGTGATCCGGTACAGCGCGGCCAACGCCTGGGCCGATTTCCGCGCCACGTACACCTGGTGGACCTGGGGGTTCGGCTGGCTCGGCCGCATGCTCGCCCAGGTGACGTTCTGCGCCTTCATCGGCGTGCTGCTCGACGACCCGGCGCGGATCCGCTACCTGGTGATCGGCAACGCGATCATGGTCTGCGTCGTCGAGACCATGAGCGTCGTCGCGTCGAGCTCATGGGAACGCGCGGAGGGCACTCTGCCGTTGCTGAGCGCGGCGCCCGCGCGCATGGGCTGGGTGTTCTTCGGCCGCAGCCTCCAGTGGCCGATCAGCGGGTCGCTCACCGCGCTGGTGTCGTTGTTCGTGCTGTCGCCCTTCTTCGGTGTGCACTGGACGGTGGCGCAGGTTCCCGCACTGGTCGGGCTCGTGCTGCTCACGACGGTGTCGACCTATGCCGTGGGACTGTTCCTGTCGCCGTTCGTGCTGACCGCGGCCGGGGCGCGCAACATCGTGTCGAACTCGGCGTACCTGCTGATGATGGCGATCTGCGGGGTGGTGGTGCCGGTCGGGTACTGGCCGGGCTGGGTGCGCGCGGTGGCCCAGGCGCTGCCGCTGACGCACACGCTCGCGGCCGTTCGCGCGGTCGACGCCGGTGCTCCCGCCGCGACGGTGCTCGGTCAGGCCGGTCTCGCCGTCCTGTGCGGCGCGGGATGGCTCGTCGCCGCGCTGGTCGCGTTCGCGGTGCTCGAAGAGCGTGCGCGACGCAACGACTCCTTCGACTTCACGGTCTGATCCCCTGCGGGTCACGATGTCGTCCCGCGTGCCGCACCGGTCGCGGGACGACGTCCTGGCAGGCTGACCTGATGATCGAGATCGTTGACCACGACCCCGGCTGGCGGGAGTGGTTCACCCGGCAGGGCGGCGCGCTGCGCATAGCGCTCGGCCCGGTGGCGGTGCGCATCGACCACATCGGCTCCACCGCCGTGCCCGGTCTGGCCGCGAAGCCCTACCTGGACGTGCAGGTGTCGGTGGCCTCGTTCGACCCGCTCGCGCTCTACCGAGATCCGCTGGAACGGCTGGGACTGCGGTTCCGGGCGGACAACCCCGAGCTGACGAAGCGCTACTTCCGGGAACCGGTGGGCGCGCCGCGGGTCCACGTGCACGTGCGCAAGGCCGGCAGCTTCTCCGAACAGCTTCCGTTGCTGATGCGGGACTTCCTGCGCGAGGACGACGCGTCCGCGCGTGAGTACGAGACCGTGAAACGCGAGGTCGCCGATCGGTGCGCCGACGCGCCGCAGCGGTACGCCGAGGAGAAACAGCCGTTCGTCTGGACGCTCGTCGCCCGCGCGGACGCCTGGGCGCAACGGATCGGCTGGGAACCCGGCCCCAGTGACGCGTGAAGGCCCGGCCAGCGTGGCCGGGCCTCTCACCTCGTCGTCCGCTCAGCCGCAGATCCGGCCGCGGTCCTCGCGCCACACCACGGCGACGGCCGGTCGAGGCTGCGACGAGCCGCCGTCCGGCCAGTGTGAGAACGGGTTGGCCGCCGTCGACCCGTCGATCTCGCCGGGATGCTGGACGGACACGAGGACGAAGTCGTCGGTGACGACCGGCCCGCACGGTTCCCCGCCCGCGGGCACGGTGAGGAACTGTTTCACGTGGCCGCGGTGCTCGCCCTCGACCGGCACCGCGAACAAGCCGTCGTTGGACCGCAATCCGTTGCCGTCACTGGTGATCCACAGATTGCCGAGTGAGTCGAACGTGACGTTGTCCGGGCAGGAGATCGGGCTGACCTGCGACTTGTCGTACCCGGCGAAGTAGGTGTCCGGTGCGTTCGGATCACCGCAGACCAGCATGAGCCGCCAGGTGAACGTCGTCGCGGTGTTGTCGGATCGCCGTTCCTCGATCTCCAGGACATGGCCGTGCCGGTTGTTGTGACGTGGCGCTACTTCCGTGGCGCCTTCCTTGCCGGGAGTCACGCCCCGGCGGGTGTTGTTGGCGAGCGCGGCGTACACGCGGCGGTTGCGAAGTGAGGGCTCGACGTCCTCGGGGCGGTCCATCTTCGTGGCGCCCGCCGCGTCGGCGGCCAGCCGGGTGAAGACGTAGACCTCCTCCGCGGTGAAGCCCGGGACGAACGACCTGTCGTTGTGTGCCAGGGGGAGCCACTCGCCGGTGCCGTCGAACTCGCCGTCACTCGGCAGCTTTCCCGTGCCGTCGATCTCGGCGGCGGGGCTGTTGCCGGTGAACCTGCCGACGTAGAGGGTGCCGGAGTCGAGCAGACGCTTGTTGTGCTCACGCGCCCGCTTCGAGTCGCCGGGGAGGTAGTGCCCGTCGGAGACGAACTTGTAGATGTACTCGAAACGCTCGTCGTCACCCATGTACGCGGCCACCCGGCCGTCCTTGGCGACGATGACGTTCGCGCCCTCGTGCTTGATGCGGCCGAGCCCGGTGTGCTTGACCGGCGTCGATGACGGGTCGAGCGGGTCGATCTCGACGATCCAGCCGAACCTGTTGGCCTCGTTGGGTTCCTTGCCGAGGTCGAACCGGTCGTCGTGGTCCTCCCACCTGCGGGTCGTGGGGCCGGGGGCGAAGCCGTAGCGCGCGAGCCGAGTCCTGGTCGTCTCGTCGGTGACCTGGTCGGCGTTCGCGAAACACAGCTGCAGGGCCTCCTCGCCGGACAGGATCGTGCCCCACGGCGTCACGCCGCCCGAGCAGTTGTTCTGCGTGCCGAGCACCCTCCTGCCCGACGGGTCGGCGTTGGTCCTCAGGTACTTCGAGCCCGCAGCCGGTCCGCGCACCTCGAACGGCGTGGTGAGCGTGATGCGGCGGTTGTAGCGCTTCCGGTCCCGCGACACGACGAGTCCGCCGGTGGTGCGGTCGAGTTCGACCTGCACGACCGACAGCCCGTGCGCGGCCCAGCCGATCTCCGCCTGGAGTCTCGTGCCGCCGCTCTTCTCCGACCAGTCAAGGAACATCGAGGACTCGGTCGTGTACTCGTGGTTGCTCACCATGAGCCAGCGGTCCCAGGCGCCCGGCACCGGGACCAGGCCGCAGTAGTCGTTGTTGTAGCCGAACTGCATGGCCTGCGCCTGCGGCGTCTGGGCGGCGAAGTCGAACTCCGGCGCGCCGTCGAGCACCGGGTCGCCCCACCGGATCACGATGTCCTGACGGAACCCCTCCGGCACGACGATCTCGTCGAGTGTGTTGGGCCCCACCGGTTCGAAGCGCAGGCCGGCCGGGTCCGCGCCGGGCCCCGTTATGCGCGGTGCGGCGGCGGCCGTGCCGGAGAACGCGAACGCGCCGGCGGCCGCGACGACCGCACCGGCCTTCAGCACACCTCGGCGGCTCGCGACCTGGTGCACGACGTCGCCGAAGTACGGGTTGCCCGAGGTGTTCGGCGCTTCGTGCGAGCAGGCGTCCCCGCAGCGGAACTTGCAGGTGAGAGCCTGCCGCCCGAGCGGATGGCCGACCGGGACCAGGGGCAGCATCCGGCGGCCCCGGCCGATGGGTGAGGACATGCGAAACCTCCGAAGTCGCGTGGTGGAAACGAAGACCGGGCCCGATCACCCGGTGGCGCGCTTGTACCGGGGCACGAAGCTCTGCTGGGTGGAGTAGATGCTGAGCACCCCGCCCCATTCGTGCCAGAGGAAGTTCGTGTCGATCGACGAGATCAGCCGTGCCCCGAAGTCGAGCGAGTCACGCTTGTGCAGCTCGATGTACGACCGGTCGACGCCTTCCCCGTGCCGTGGGCCGTGGAACTCCACGCCGTCTACTCCGTCGAGGTAGTCGGGCAGAGGCAGGAGCTCGCCGTCCCGCCAGATCTCCCAGCTGTGGTTGTACCGGTGCTCCGGCAGTTCGGTGTTGAGGAAGTGCAGGGACGGGTTGACCCTCGCCACGCCGTCCTCCGCGAGGATCCTGTTGCACTCAGCGAGAAACGCCAGCTTGTCGTCATAGAGGTACAGCGAGGCCATGCTGTAGACGACGTCGAACGACCCGTCGTCGAACGGCAGTGGCTTCGACGCGTCGCAGAACACGATCCGCGGCAGGTGGTCGATTCCCCGCCCGGAGGCGAGCGCGCGCAGCCGCTCCTCGTCACCGTCCACGACGGTCAGGTTGAAGCCCGTGATCTCGAGCGCCGAGCCGAACTCCTCCGCGAGGTCGAGCATCGCGACCCCGTGCCCGCACCCCGCCTCCAGCACGCGCGCCCGGCCCCTGCGCTCGATCACCCCGGACACGAGCCTGCGGAGATCACCGAGGTACAGCTGTCCCTTGTCGAGCCCGCGATTGCGAACCATTGTCGTACCTCCCGGTGATCGCTGAAGTCGAACGACGACTTCGGTATCGGTGCGCGCCGGAGCCCGTCAGCGCGAACGGCGACAGGTGGGTGTGTTCTCCGGACACCGTCTTTGTAGACCGGCGGAAGCGAGGACCGCGGCGGACGGCGCCGGATTTCCGTGCGGCGGAACCGGCCTTGACGACGGCAGCACGCGCTACCGATGTGGGTTTCTCGTCGACGCCGGGCTGGGCGGCGAAGCTGGGCACGTCGAGGGGAGATGACCGCGTAGCTCCGCGCTTGCGGTTGTCGCGCCAAACCGGGCAAGTCGACGGCGCACGCGTCAAACGTCGCCACCGCTACCCCAAGAGTTGATCGTGACAATCTGCTGGTTGATGACCCGGTACCGCAGGTGGTTGACGGCGGGAGTGTGGCATCTGCATCACCCTGGCGCCGTGCAGACCGACCCACTTGTCGGCCGCCGGCTCCGTCGCCGAACAGGTTCTCGCGGCTGGCGTTCGGGCCGGTGACGTAGCCGTCGAGTGAGACTGACGTGTCGCAGATGAAGTCGTGGGCTCACCAGGTCTACCGCATGCCCAGGTCGCGGTGGACGCTCGGACCGGTGTGCTCCGGTGGCCGGATCGAGATAAGCGACCCCGCGCAGATTCACGTCGGCGAAGGTGGCACCCCGCGGGTCTTCGGGGTGGCTGGGATTCGGCGTGGGTCGACTTGTCCTCCGAGTTCGGCACGACGTCCGCGGTTGATCGAGTTGAGGACGAGCAACGTCAGCATCAGCAGCCCGAACCCGATGCTGATGCCGCTCAGGGCCACGATGATCGGCGGCCAGTCGCGGTCCGGCGGCGCGGTGACGGTCGTGACCAGGTCCCTGGGCGGCGGACTGGAGAAACCCGTGGACTCGGAGGGCAGCACTGCGGTCAGGGCGGCCACCGGGTTCACCATGCCGAAGCCGATCCGGTGGTCCCTGCCGGACGTGTTGCCGGGATGCAGCGCGGTGGCCTTGAGCCGGTCCATCACCTGGCGCGCCTTGAGGTCTGGAAACCGCTCGCGCACCAGCGCGGTGATACCCGCGACGTACGGGGCGGCGAAACTCGTCCCCTGGATCTTTCCCACGCCGTCGGCCTTCACGTTCGCGTTGGTCAGGCCGGTGCCCTTGGGGTCGACGGAGATGATCTCCTCACCAGGTGCGGCGATGCTGACCCAGGGGCCCCAGACGCTGAAGCCCGACACCTCACCGGAGCGCGCCATCGACGCCACCGACAGCACGTCGTCGGCGAACCACGCGGGCGACGAGACCGAGTTGACGGTCGCCGGGTCCAGGTTGTTGTTCTGCAGTGGACAGCCGGCTTTGCTGTCGAGGTTGCCGGCCGCCGTCACGATCACGGTGTTCTTGACGTCGACCGCGTACCGGATCGCGGCCTGCAGCGCCCGGTCGTCCGCGCTGAAGTCCTTGGGGGCGCCGCAGTTCGTCAGGGAGATGTTGACGACCCCGGCGCCCTGGTCCGCGGCGCGCACGACGGCCTGTGCCAGCGTCGAGACCTTGCCGGCGGACGTCCGCTTGTCCCTGGTGGCGTCACCCTTGAACTCGAAGCGGTCGCTGGTCTGGCGGATCGCGAGGATCGTCGCTTCCGGTGCGGCGCCGACGAAGTCGCCCTCGGTCCTGGCCGCCGCGGCGACGCCGGCCACCTCGGTGCCGTGGCCGTCGCAGTCGTCCGCGCCGTTGCTGTTCCCGCTGACGTACTCACCGCTGGGCACGACCCGCCCGCCGAAGCGAGGGTTGCGCGGGTCTACACCCGTGTCGATGATCGCGATCTTGACGCCCTTGCCGGTCGCGAACCGGTGTGCCTGCTGGAGGTTCAGGTGGACCTGGCCCCACGGCATGTACTCGATCAGTTCGTTCTTGGTGTCGGACTCGACGCAGCCCTTGCCGGTGGGTGTGTACGGCACGTCCGGCCCGCCCGTGTCCCACGGCGGCTGGGTGCCGGGCGGTAGCGCCGGCGGCACCGAGTTCGGCTGGACCGCGGATGACGGCGGTGGTGCGGAAGCCGCTGGAACCGCTCCCGTCAGCAGCAACAATGCGGTGATCGCCGTCGCCGTGGCATGGCGGAACCCCGTGGTAACGATCTTCATCTGTGACCCCCCGGTCTTCACCCACCGACCCCCCGATCGGTGATGACCGAAGTCCACCACGGAAAGCCTGGAGCCGCAAAAATCGGGGCGTCCCTACCTGAAACCGGCTTCAGGTAGGCGGTTCCGCGGAGCGAGGCGGCTACGCGCCGCACCTCGTCAGAGAAAGCGTGCTGAGGATCGCACGTCGGTGCGGATGTGGGACGCAGGACGGGATGCGCCGCGCGTTCATGCGTGAACTCGGTGTCTCACCTACGGAGTACCGCCGCGGTCAGCTCTGATCTCTGCCGGATGGCACCGTTCTTGACCAGCGTGTCCGCAGCGCTACTGCGACCGCCCCGCGGCGATGACCAAACGCCGAGGGTTCCAAGCCTGCAACCGGTATGGACGGCTTGGATGAACAGCTCGTCGCGCAGCTGCTGAGCAGGGCGAAGGCCAGCGGGCTGAAGCTGACCGGTGAGGGTGGGGTGCTGCAGCGGCTGACCAAGCGGGTGCTGGAGTCCGCGCTCGAGGTCGAGATCGACGTGCCGCGTGACCGCGACGCCAGTTTCGAACCGAAGATCGTGGCCAAGCGGCAGAGGCGCCTGGGTGCTGCTGCCCGCGTGACATCTCCAGGGAAAGCAGTACCGCGACTCCGGGAACCGCGCTGTGTGTGCGGTTCCCGGAGTGTCCCTTGTCGCGCGCAGCAGACTCGCCCACGAGCCACAGTCGGTGGGTGCGGTCGAGCGGCAAGGTGTGCAGGCAGTCTGCGAAGAAAAGCATCTCGTCGCGACTGCCCAGCACAGCTGCGCTGCCTGCTCATCAGATCTCCCACGATGACGAGCTGCAGATGTGGCGCGGCTCGTGGCGGCCTGGACGGCGGGATAAGTCATCACGCTCTACGACCACCTGCCGCGGTCCACCACTTCGTCCGCGCAGGCTTGGCGCTGCCCAGATGTGCTTCGAACTCCGCGTGCTCGGTGCGTTTCCGGCTTTCGCGCCACTACGTCGACGCCGCCCGCTGACCGGATTGCCTCACCTGTGGAACGCCCTCCCATCTCTTCCGGCGCGACCGCGACGAGAAGAGTCCGAAGTGGACTTTCCGGCGCGAGTGTCGCCGGACTCGTCGGCAGGGTTCGCCTTCGCCTGACGAACGCCGGCGTGGTCGAGCGACAGGTCGTTGCCCCCGCGTTGCCGACGGCGGAGGTGATGCTGCCGCGGAGCACGTACTCGACACCCAGGTCACCGGTGTGGGCGTTGTTCGTCGCTGACCGCCTGGAGGACGAAGCGCGTTCCCAGTCCTGCGTTTGCTCCGGTGCCGAGGACGCGGTGCGAGAAAGCGCCGATCAGTTTCTTACTCGTCTTCGTCGTTGGGCAAGGTGCCGACAAGCCACATGCGAATTCGGTATTTTTCGAATCCGCCGGGTCGGGCGTCTGTGAGCGCTTGTTGTCGGCCGATGATGTCTTCGTGTTCCAGGACTTCCTGGCGTGCGGCGAGTGCTTGTTCGCGTCCGTGGTGGGCGACCTCGACCGCGTAGAGGCCGGGTCCCGTGGGGAGTTCTGTGCCAAGGGCATCGCCTGTGGGGGAGCTGAGCTCGAGCAGGCCGCTCGGGCACTCGAGTTCGAAGGTCTGAGGTGCCGACCAGACAGGATCGCTGGACTCGACGGGGTGTGCCGACCATGCTTCCAGCGTCGCCGATACGGGCAACAGGTCCTGTGCGCAGCTGATGACGAGTTCGAAACCGGTTGATGCGGCGTTGGAGGCCTGGGCCTGCGTGATCGCCTCGTCCGCACCCAGGCCGGCGTCGTTGTCCTGGTCCCGCACGGTGAGCAGCCGATAGCTGGGCACGGTGATCAGTTCGGCTTGTCCGAGCAGTTCCGGCACGATGAACCTTCCTGGTGATGACGGGGCGAATGCTCGGGGCCGGCTGTCCGGACCTCCGTCGAAGGTCCGGACAAGTCCTGGTCGCTGACCGAGTTTCCTTCACCGACAACCACCGGGTCCAGTACACGACATGGGCGAGACATGTCGGAATGCTCATGACACCGGCAGCTCGGAACGCCGCAGCAGGCCCACCGCGACCGCGAGACCACACGCCACGAGCACCGCCGCGACTCCGAACGTCCAGCGCGTCCCGCGTGCGACCTCCGCCGCGCCGGCCGTGACCACCTCTCCCGTGCCGACAGCGAACGCGAAGACCGCGCCCATCACCGACGCACCGGTCATCAGGCCCAGATTGCGCGACAGGTGCAGCGTTCCCGACACGACACCGCGCAGCCGCGCCGGGACGGTGCTCATGACGGCGGTGTTGTTGGCGGCCTGGAACACCGCATAGGAAGCGGTGATCACCACCAGCGGCAGCACGTACCCGGCGACACCGGCCGCAGCGGGCATCACGGCCAGCACCGCCGATCCGGCGATGACACCGCTCAGCCCGACCACGACCATCGTCGCGCGGCCGAAGCGGTCGGCGGCGCGGCCCGCCGGGACGCCGGTGAGCGCGGACACCACCGGGCCCACCGACATCGCCAGACCGGCCAGTGCCGGGTTCAGACCCAGCGCGCCGACCAGATGGAACGGACCCACCACCAACGTGGCCATCATGACGGTCGAGACCAGCGCGCTGGTCGTGAGTCCTGCGGTGAGAACCGGGTCGCGAAACATCGCGAGGTCCACCAACGGCGAGGGCACCCGGCGCTGAACGAACAGGAACAGCCCCACGCCCATCGTCGCGACCACGAGCAGCACGACCGCGGACGAACCCTTGTCCACGGTCACCGCCAGCGCGTACGCGCCCAACGTGATCCCCAGCACCACCGTGCCCATCACGTCGAACCGCCCGCCGTCCGGCGCCGACTCGGGTAGCACGCGGTGCACCAGCACGAGCGCGAGCACGCCCAGCGGCACGCAGACCAGGAAGATCGACCGCCATCCCGACAGTGCGATCAGCGCACCGCCCAACGACGGGCCCAGTGCCGTGCCGATCGCCGACATCGTTCCCATCAGCCCCATGACGCGGCCGGTGCGGTCCTTGGGCACCGTCTCGCCGACAAACGCCATGGCCAGTGCCATCATGCAAGCGGCACCCACGCCTTGGAGCGCGCGGCCGGCGATCAGCAGCGGAAGGGTGGGCGCGAGCCCGCACAACAGGGTGGCCAGCGTGAACACGGTGATGCCGCCCAGCAGGAGGCGGCGTCTGCCCAGCAGGTCGCCGAGCCTGCCGAGGCCGACGACCAGTGTCGTGATCGCGAGCAGGTAGGCGATCACCACCCACTGGACGGCGTTGAAGGGCGCGTTGAAGGCCACAGCGATGGTCGGCAGGCCCACGTTGGCGATGCTGATGCTCAACGACGGCAACAGCATGGTCAACGAGAGCGCGGTGAGCGCCCCGGCGAGGGGCGGGGACGGTTTGGTGGTTGATCTCATGGACGGCTCCTTCTACATCCGGGTCTTCATGGGTCGTCCCGAACGTAAATCCGCCTGAGGCATGGCGGAAGGCGCAAAGATCGCAACCGAATTGTGCACCAGACGCCATGTCAGCGATGCTGGTCGCATGGCACGACCCGATCTGAACCTGCTGGTCACCCTGGACGTCCTGCTCGAAGAGGGCAGCGTCACGCGAGCAGGAGAACGACTCGCCCTCAGCCCATCGGCGATGAGCCGCGCGCTGGCACGACTACGACGGGCCACCGGTGACCCGCTGCTGGTGCGCGCCGGCCGCGGGCTGGTACCCACGCCACGCGCGGTGGAGTTGCGGGAGCGGGTCCGTGCTCTGGTGCGGGAGGCCGAGGAGGTGTTGCGGCCGTGCGAGGAACTGGACCTGGCGAACCTGGAGCGGACCTTCTCGTTGCGCAGCAGCGACGGGTTCGTGGAGCGATTCGGTCCCGCGCTCGTCGCAGGGATCGCACAAGAGGCACCGGGTGTACGGCTGCGGTTCCTGCAGAAGACGAAAAGGGACACCGGGCCCTTGCGGGACGGCACTGTCGACTTGGAGACCGGCGTGGTCCAGGAAGCCCTGCCGCCGGACGTGGTGAGCACGCCGCTGTTCACCGACCGGTTCGTCGGGGTGGTGCGCGACGAGCACCCGTTGGGCAGCGCAGCGGTGACGTTGGCCCAGTACGCCGCGTCCCGGCACGTGCACGTGTCCCGCCGCGGTCTGTCCGAGGGGTTGGTGGACGAGGCGCTGTACCCGACGGGCCATCGGAGGCAGGTCGCCACGGTCGTGGACAGCTTCGGCGCGGCATTGGTGCTGGCGCGGGCGTCGGACCTGGTCGCCTCGGTGCCCGAGCGGCACAGCGCGAACCTGCGGCAGGGGATGCGTTCGTTCGAACTGCCTTTCCCGGTTCCCGAGGTGACGGTGTCCCTGCTGTGGCACGTCCGTCTGGACAGCGACCCCGCCCACCGCTGGCTCCGCCGCCGCGTCCTGGACGCGACCCGCCAAAGCTGACCTGCTCACACCGAACTCGGCCGCGGCGAAGGCGCGGGAAGTGGCGGGCCCCCTTCGGAGCCTGCGCAGATGATGGCGACCTTGCCGGTGAGGTCGTAGACGGGATTCGACGCTTTTCTCTGGTGGCGAGTGTGCTCAGGGCTGCGGGATGACGGTGACCGGCCCTTGTTCGAGACGGTCGAGGCGGTCCATTCCGGACTCAACGGTGCCGAGGGTGATGAGGTTGTCGTCGTGGCCACCGGTGGCGTTGTAGTAGAAGCCGAGGTTGCCCCACGGCTTGTAGTAGACAAGCGTGCCGTCGCGGGGCGCGCTGCCCGGTGAGCCGTCGGTGGTCAGGAGTTCGGTCAGGTAGCTGATCTTCTCCCGGCCGGAGAACTCCTCGAACTCCAGCGTCAGTGGGAGCCTGGTCAGCAGGTCGCGGCTCGTCGGGTTGTCCTCGAGGTGGACGACGACGTAGGCGTCGCTTGCGGTGAAGCTGATCCGTGTGGCGGTCAGGGCCGGGTCTCCTGTCGCCGGGACGGTCGCGGACGCCTGGGGTGATCGAGTCGTCGCGGCGCCTGGGTCGGGGGAGGGTGCCGAGCAGCCCGCCACGGCGAGGACGGCCACGGCCGGGAGCAGTGTGCTTCTCATTGGTGTGCCCTTGACGTAGATCGCGCGCGTGCCTGATATTCCTCGTCGGTGACGGGGGTCAGCCAGTGCACGACGTCGTGGTCGGCGTCGCCCTCGTTGATGGCCAGGTGGACCATCAAGCGGTTGGGTGTGGCGCCGTGCCAGTGCTCTTCCCCGGCCTCGAACAGGACGCGGTCACCGGGTCGGATGACCTCGACGGGGCCGCCCCGGCGCTGGCACAGGCCGATCCCCTCGGTGACGAAGACGGTCTGTCCCAACGGGTGGCGGTGCCAGTGGGTGCGCGCACCGGGCATGAAGTGCACCAGGCTGGCGGTGACCCTGGACGGGGCGGGCGCCGCGGCGACGGCGTCGATGTAGACGTCGCCGGTGAACAAGTCGGCCGGGCCTTTGGCGGTGTCGATCGAGCTTCGGGTGATCTGCACGGTCTCTCCTTCTCCGTGAGCGTCATGGACCTGTCTGGGCGCACCTTCCGGCGTCGCGGGCGGCAGGTCAGGGCTTGAGGAGTGCTTTGATGGCGCGACGTTCGTCCATGGCGCGGTAGCCCTCGGCGACCTGCTCCAGGGGCAGGGTGAGGTCGAAGACCTTGCCAGGGTCGATCCGGCCCGACAGGACGCGGTCGATCAGGTCAGGCAGATAGCGGCGTACGGGGGCAGGGCCGCCGCGCAATCCGACGTGGGAGAAGAACACTTCCTGCCCGTCGACGGCGACCTCGTGGGGGACGCCGACGAAGCCGACGCTTCCGCCGGGCCGCGCCGAGTGCAGGGCTTGCCGCAGGGCCTGGGCGGTGCCGACGCACTCCAGAACGGAGTCGGCGCCGATCCCGCCAGTGAGGTCCCTGATCCGGGCGATGCCGTCCTCACCTCGCTCGGTGACGATGTCGGTGGCACCGAACTGCCGGGCGAGGTTCTGCCGGGAGGTGTGCCGCGACATGACGATGATCCGCTCCGCGCCCATCTCCTTCGCCGCGATCACCCCGCACAGACCCACCGCGCCGTCCCCGACGACCACGGCGGTCGAGCCGGGCTCGACCTCGGCGGCGTCTGCCGCCCACCAGCCGGTGCCCATCACGTCGGACACGGCCAGCAGACCGGGCCACAACTGCTCGGCGGGCACCTCGTCGGTGGCCACCAGAGTTCCTTGGGCGTGGGGGATGCGCACGTACTCGGCTTGGCAGGTGCTCATGAACTCACGGTGCAGGCAGTTCGACTGGAAGCCGTTGCGGCAGTTCGCACAGGTGTTGTCGGAGGTGGCGAAGGAACCGACGACGAACTGGCCCGGTTCGACCGAGGTGACCTCGGCGCCGACCTCCTCGACGAAGCCGACGTACTCGTGTCCCATCGGGTGTGCCCCGCCGATCGGCTCCAGCCCGCGCCAGGGCCACAGGTCCGAACCGCAAACACAGGTGACAGCCGTGCGGATGACCGCGTCGGTCGGGTGGAGGATCTTCGGGTCGTCCAGGGTTTCGAAGCGGACATCGCCGGGGGCGTGGATCACTGCTCCGCGCATGAGAGTCCTTTCGGTGGTGACGCGAGCGCTGCCGCCGCAGTTCGCGACGTGCATCACCGGGGCGTGACTGAGCACAACGGTGCCGTCCACTTGAGACAGTGGGGAGAAAGGCTAGCGTTCGGGCGCCGACAAGATGCTGGTCTCGGAGGCTGCCCAGGAGGCGAGCAGCGACAGTGCCTGTGCGGTCGACGAGCCGGGTTCGGCGGTGTAGATCGTCATGATGAGATCCGGCTCGGCCCGCAGTTCCATGCTCTCGTACGCGAGGTCGAGGTCGCCGACCACGTGGTGGTGGAAGGTTTTCATGCCGGTGCCGTGAATGCGGACGTTGTGCGCGCCCCAGCGTCGGCGGAACTCTTCGCTGCGAGTGGACAGTTCACCGACGAGGTCGTGCAGGCCTTTCTCGTGCGGATCGACGCCCGCGGCCGTGCGCAGGTTCGCCACGAGCATGTCGGCGGCGAGGTTCCAGTTCGGGTAGAACCGGCGCGCGGCGGGGTCGAGGAAGGTGAACCGGCCGAAGTTCGGTACGCCGGCCGAGTCGGTGTAGACGTCGCTGTACATGGCCCGGCCGAGCAGGTTCGCGGCGAGCAGGTCCTGGCGCAGGTTCACCACGATCGCCGGTCCGGTGATGCTGTCCAGCGACCACTGCAGGCTGGGCCGGATCGTGCGCTGTTTCGGCTTGCGGGTGGGGCGCGACAGTGCGCCGCTGCCGTTGGCCTCCTGGGCCAGACGCAGCAGGTGGGCGCGTTCGGCGTCGTCCAGTCGCAAGGCGCGGGCGACTGCCTCCAGCACACCGGGTGAGACCCCGGCGAGCTGACCGCGCTCGAGCTTGGCGTAGTACTCCACGCTCATCCCGGCCAGCGCGGCCACCTCGGTGCGGCGCAGCCCGGGAACGCGGCGCTGCCCCGCGGTCGGCAGGCCGGCCTGCTCGGGCGTGACCTTGCCACGCCGCGAGGTGAGGAAGTCGCGCACTTCGGCTCGGTTGTTCACGTTCTCGACCGTACGACGCATCGCGCTGAACTGGGATGTACTGCCGGTACACCTATGGCTGGTGTCTTCTTGGTGCCGCGCGGTGCGGGTTTGCTCGAACACATGCCCGCATTGATCTCCGCGCCGGCGCCGCCGGCCGACAGTGGCGTGTCCGGTCTGGTGCGTCGCCGGGCGCGGCTCACCGCCGGCCTGGTCGTCTCCGTGATCTTCTTGACCGCGATCGCACCCCTGGCCACCGACATGTACGTGCCGGCGTTCCCTCGTGTCGCGGGTGACCTGTCGGCGACGGCGACGCAGGTGCAGCTGACTCTGACCACGTTCTTCGTCGGCATGGCCCTCGGACAGCTCATCGGCGGCCCGGTGTCCGATCAGCACGGCCGGCGGCGGCTGCTGATCGCCTCGATCGTCGTCATGACGGTCGCCTCGGTCGTGTGCGCTCTCACTCCCTCCCTCACGGTCATGATGGCGGGACGCTTCCTGCAGGGCTTCGCCGGCGGCTGGGCGATGGTTATCGGCCGGGCCGTCATCGTCGATCTCGCTCGTGGCGCCCGGCTGGTGCGCATCTTGAACGTCATCGCGGCCGTCGGCGGCATCGCGCCGATCGTCGGGCCGTTGCTCGGCGCGGTCATCCTGCAGCTGTCGCAGTGGCGAGTGTCGTTCTGGGCCGTCGCGGCCATGGGCGTGGCGATGATCCTCGCCGTGCTGGTGGCCGTGCCGGAGACGTTGCCGGTCGAGCGGCGGCACGGTGGCGGCCTGCGGGCGTTCGTGATCAACGGACGGCAGGTGTTGCGGCAGCGCCGTTACGTCGGTTACGTGCTGGTCAGCGGGTCAGCGATGGGTGCGGTGTTCGCCTACGTGGCGACGTCGGCGTTCGTGCTGCAATCGATGAACGGGATGTCCCCGGTCGCGTACTCGGCCGACTTCGCCGCCAACGCCGCCGGCATGACGATCGCCGCGCTGATCGCCGCCCGGCTCGCCGGACGTGTCGCGACACGCAAGGTCATCGCCGCCGGACAGATCGCCGCCCTGCTTGCCGGCGTGGCGATGCTCGCCGGTGCGCTGTGGTGGGACACCCCGCTGCTGCTTGCGATCGTCTGCTTCGCCGTGCTCATGACCGCGCAGGGCCTCATCGGCCCCAACGGCGGCGCACTCGCCGCCGCGGAGGTACCCGAGCACCCCGGCACCGGCTCGGCGGTTCTCGGCTTCGTCCAGTGGACCGCCGCCGGCGTCATCGCCCCGATCGCCGGGCTCGGCGGCGAACACACCGCGGTGCCGATGGCTCTGCTGATGATCACGTGCGTCGCGCTGTCCATGGTGGGCCTGCTCATTCTCGCCCGACCCGCGAAGACGTCCACCGGACCAATGGGTGCGGCCGCCTGAACAGCCACCGCCACACCACCGACCGTCGCACCCTTTCCCACCAATCGAATGTGAGGACCAGTTCATGGAACGTCGCAAAGCGCTAGGACTGTTCGCCGCGACCGCCGCCTCCTTCACGGTCGTGCCCTCGCTCGGTGCGGGGACCAGCGTCGCCGAAGACGTCACAGGACAGGGCAAGGGCGGCTACACCTTCGCACTGGACAAGAACGTCAAGCGGACATCGGTGCGGTTCAAGAACCGCTACGGCATCCAGGTCGCCGGGGACCTCTACGTGCCGAAGAACGCCAGGGGCAAGCTGCCCGCGCTGGTGGTCAGCGGGCCGTTCGGCGCGGTCAAAGAACAGTCCTCGGGCCTCTACGCCAACGAGTTCGCCCGCCGCGGCTACGTCGCCCTCGCCTTCGACCCCTCCTTCACCGGCGAGAGCGGCGGCACGGTCCGCGACGTGGCCTCACCCGACATCTACACCGAGGACTACAGCGCCGCCGTCGACTTCCTCGGCCTGCAGAAGATCGTCGACCGCAAGAGGATCGGCGCGCAGGCCATCTGCGGCTTGAGCGGTATGGCGCTCACCGCGGCGGCCGCCGACAGCCGCATCAAGGCGGTCGCCACGACCTCGATGTACGACATGTCGCGCAGCATGTCCCGTGGCCACCAGGACCACTACACGCGTGAACAGCGCCAGAAGGTCGTGGACCACCTCAGCCGGCAGCGCTGGATCGATGCCGAGAACGGCACCTACGCGCGGCTCTCCCACGAGGTCCCCTTCGACGAGAACGGCAACGTCGCCCCCTCGGACACCGTCCTGCCCAGGACTCTCCCGCCGGACGCCGATCCGATCACGAGGATCTTCTTCGACTACTACCGCACCGAGCGGGGCCATCACCCGCGCTCGATCAACTCGAACACCGCGTGGACCGCTACCACGCCGATGTCGTTCTTCGCCTTCCCGCTGATGACGAACATCGACATGTTGGCGCCCCGCAAGGCCCTTCTGGTGGCCGGTGCCGACGCGCACTCCCGCTACTACTCCGAGGACGTCCAGGCGAAGGCCCCCGGCACCGTCGACCTCGTGATCGTCCCCGGCGCGGACCACGTCGACCTGTACGACCGCAAGGACCTCATCCCCTTCGACAGGCTCGACGAGTTCTTCACCAAGAACCTCGCCTGACCGCATGCGCCTTCCCTCGACGCCGGCGCTCACCGACGACCAGCTGCGGGCTCTGGTCCGCCGGTGGATCGGGCCCGCCCTTCAGCAGCCGCCGCTCCGGTGGCGGCCATGTTCCTCAAGCACGGCAAGCCGTACATCGACAAGTACGCCGAGCAGGACTTCTTGACCCGCGGAACGCCGGCGCGGTCCGTGAGGCGCCGGACGACCACCGAACCGGCCTTCGCGGATCAGTCGGCGAGGCCGGGCAGGTGGTAGCCGGTGTGGTCGTCCCACTCGATCTCGTAGTCGTCGAGGGTGAAGGTCCAGTCCGCGTCCGGCACAGCGCTGCGCAGCGCGGTAACCGCAGCCAGCCAGTGCACCAGCGACGGGACCGCCCGGTCATCCGCGGTGGGCAGCTTGGTCGACCCGTCGAGCACCGTTCCCGGCCCCAGCCGGTCGTAGAGGTACAGGCCCTCTTCCTCCGAGCAGAACGGCGCGTTCGAGTTGTGGGTGTCGACGACCTGACTGACCGCCGTGAGTTCTGCGTTGGTGAGCGGGGTCGCGCGGCGAGCCGTGTAGTAGAGGGAAACGCCCATGCGGGCCATCCTAGCGGGCTCCACTCAGGACAGATCCGAAAGGACAGATTCGCGCGCACCCGCCCTGCCTGACCGTCTTTCAGGATCTGATCCGTGCACTCGGACTCATCCTGAGGCCATAAAATAAGATCAAGAAGTACTTCGAGCGAAACTGACGGAGCTATTCGGATGAGTGACCGGGTTTTCCTTCTCTGGCACGTACATCACGTTGCCGAAGATGAGAACGGGGCGGTCAGGCACTTCGAACCCGACGGCGAGTTCTCGGCTCACGAGGAGAAGGGTGACGACGTGAAACTGCTCGGCGTCTACTCCTCACGGGAGAACGCGTCGGCCCGTGCCGAGCGAGCCAAGGAGCTCGACGGGTTCCGCGACGAGCCGGAGTGCTTCTACATCGATGAGTGCACGCTGGACGAAGACAAGTGGACCACAGGGTTCCTCACGATCTGACGAACGGCGGAACCAGTTGACCGCGGTGGCGGGCAAGGGGGATCTCGTGTGGTTCCGCCGCTCGACCTGTCGGTCGCACCGCTTCCGAGGTCACCGTCGCACTCAGCTGTGCGAAGACCGGCCCCACAGCCGGCGTTCCGCTGCGCGGGGGTCGTCGATCGGTCCACCGTCCACGTCGAACTGCATGGTGGTGCGCTGGTCCACCGTGTAGGGCGGCCAGCCGGGATCCCCGGTGCGGGCGAAGCGGACCCAGCTGTCGTGGACCTGCCGCACGAGGGACGACGGCGGCTCGTCGTCGCCGAGCAGCCGATCAGGCCCGCGCAGGGAGGCGAGGCTGGTCTGCCCGAACACGAACGGGAGCTCGACCGTGTGCGTGGCGCCCAGTTCGCCGTCGAGCGCGGGCGAACGCCAGGCGAACTCGTAGGCGAACGTGCGTGCCTGGCCGGCGTGCGCCTCGGTCAGCGCCCAGGTGCCCGCGCCGAACAGGGCGTCACCCGTGACAGCCGAACGGATCTGCGCGTCGGTGGCGGTCGGCCGCTCTTCGCGGTAGGTCTTGACGAGCCGCACCGGATCGGGGTGTGCCCTGGCGGCCACGGCGTCGACGTCCGCACCGGTCGAGCCGGCGTACTTGCCGGTGGGCACCAGGTAGAGGTTGCCCTCCTCGGCGTTCGTGCCGATGAGCAGGTCGACACCGGTGCCGCGTCCGTCGCGGATCGCGTCCGCCGGTTGCGTGCCGAGGACGAGGCTGAACGGGCTCAGCCCGAGCAGCGGGTCGGTGTGCGTCTCGGTGTGCAGATCGATGCCCGCGAGCCGCGACGCCGCCTCGACCAGCCGGTCGTCGGAGATCTCCGCGAATGCTCCCGCGTTCGCCTCGACACCGAGGAACTCGGCGGCGGCGCGGGTGACGAGGGACGCCTGCTCGGGGGAGAAAGCGCCCAGGCCGCTTCCACTTTGGACGATCGCGCGCCGGAACAGCCCGCCGGCCTCGGGTGTCGCCAGGACGCCGCCGACGATGGTGGCCCCTGCGGACTGCCCGGACAGCGTGACGTTGCCGGGGTCGCCGCCGAACGCCGCGCTGTTGTCCCGCACCCAGCGCAGGGCCGCGACCACGTCGAGCAGGCCGCGGTTGGCCGGTGCGCCGGGGAGGTCGAGGAATCCCGCGATGCCGAGGCGGTAGTTCACGGTGACGAGCACGACGCCGTCGCGAGCGAACGCCGTCCCGTCGTACAGCTCGGCGCGGCCCGAGCCCGCCACGAAGCCGCCGCCGTGCACGAACACCATGACGGGCAGGCCGGTGGCGGTGGGATCCGGGGTCCAGACGTTCACGGTGAGGTAGTCCTCGCCGCGGTGCCAGCCTTCACCGAAGTAGGCGCGCATGTCCATCGTGCCCAGCACGCGCGGCGACTGCGGGGAGGTGGGCCCGAACGCGGTCGCGTCGCGCACTTCCTGCCACGGCTCGTGCTCCGCGGGCGGTGCGAACCGGGCGGCACCGGTGGGGGAGGCGGCGTACGGGATGTCGCGGAAAGCGGTTACCCCGTCAAGGGTTTGCCCGCGCACGGCACCTCGGGTGGTGACGACGTCCATCCGCCTCACCTCTGCCCGTACGGGGTGAGGGGCGCCCAGTCCTTGATGGTGAAGCTGCCCGCGTCACGGGCGACCTCCACCGCGCCGCCGCCGGGGAAGTGCGCGGGGAAGACGAGGGTGCCGGTGTCCGCGGCCTCGCCCAGGATCCTGCGGCGGGTGGCGCGGGCCTCGGCGGGGTCCTCGCAGAAGCAGCTGTTGGCGTCCGGCTCGAAGATCTGCACCGGGGAGTGCATCAGGTCGCCCACGAACACCGCGCGGTCGGTGCCGGAGGCGAGGGTCAGGACGCTGGAACCGGGGGTGTGGCCGGGTGCCGGTTCCAGGCGCAGGTTGGCGTCGATCTGGTGGCTGCTCTCCCAGAGGAACGTCAGACCCGCCTCGTGCACGGGAGCGACGCTGTCCTCGAAGACGTTCTGGTTGCCGCGGTCGAGCACCGTCCTCCTGGCGTTCGCGGGGTTCCAGAAGTCGAAGTCGTCCCTGGGCATCAGGTAGGTGGCGTTGGGGAAGGTCGGCACCCATGCGCGGTCCTCGAGGCGGGTGTTCCAGCCGACGTGGTCGACGTGCAGGTGGGAGTTGACGACGACGTCCACGTCCTCGGGGCGGACACCGGCGCGAGCCAGGTTGCCGAGGAAGTCCGTGTCGAGGTGGCTCCAGACCGGCGAGTACGGGCGTTCCTTGTGGTTGCCGACGCCGGTGTCGACGAGGATGGTCTTGCCCTCGCTGCGCAGCAGCCAGGTCTGGATCGCGGCGCGCACGGTGCCGGTGGCGCTGTCGAGGAAGTCCGGCACCAGCCACGGCGCCTGCTCCTCCCAGACCTGGGGAGAGGTCTCGGGGAGGAAGACCTCCGGCGTCATCTCCACCGTGCCGCAGTACTCCCACACACGGGTGACGGAGACGTCACCCAGTTCGATCGTGTCCGTGGTCATGCGGTCAATGCTGGGAACCCCGGCCGTGGACAACCAGACCCGCTCCTGGCTACCACTGGCGTGGTCAGGCTCGGCGCGGGCATCGTGCGGATACTGGTCCCATGAGCGGAAAGGGACAGCTCGCCGAGTACCTCCAGGCCTGCCGGGCACGGCTGCGGCCGGACCAGGTCGGACTGCCGGACTACGGCGAGCGGCGCAGGGTCCCCGGCCTGCGCCGGGAGGAGGTCGCCGGTCTGGCCGGCGTCAGCGCCTCCTACTACGTCCGGCTCGAACAGGGACAGGCGCAGCACGCCTCGCAGGAGGTCGTGTCGGCGCTCGCCCACGCGTTGCAGCTCAACGCCGACGAACACGCGCACCTGCTCGAACTGGCCAGGCCTCGCCGTCAGCGGCCCACGCCGAAGCCACCGGCCGAACGGGTCTCGCCGGAGACCGCCGAACTGCTCGCGACGCTCGCCCACGTCCCGGCGATCCTGCTCGGCAGGCGCGGCGACGTGCTGGCGTGGAACCCGCTGGGCCACGCCTTCTTCGCCGGGCACCTGGACCATCTCAGTCCACAACGACCGGCGGATCGTCCGAACATGCCGAAGCTGGTCTTCCTCGACGCGCACACCCGCGCCCTCTATCCGAACTGGACGGTCAAGGCCCGTGCGGTGGTCGGCAACCTCCGCGTCACCGCAGGCAAGTACCCGGACGACCGGGAGTTGAACGCGCTGATCGGCGAACTGGCCGCGAGGAGCTGCGAGTTCGCGACGATGTGGGCCGACCACCGGGTGCGCGTCTGCAACAGCACCGTGTACCAGATGCACCACCCCGTTGCAGGAGAGCTCGTGGTGAACCAGCAGACGCTCCGCGTCCCGCAGGCCCCTGACCAGACCCTGACCGTCGTCACGGCGCCACCGGACTCGGCCGCCCAGGGCGCGCTCACCCTGCTCGCCCAGGCAGTGGCCATGGGACACGACCGACCGGCTCAGGCGAGGCACTTCCAGCTGTGAGGATCGGCGACGGCGGTCGTCCTGGCGAAGACCGCCTGCTCGTGCGGGTTCTGGCGCTGGCACGCGTCGTCCTGTGGGGTGTCAGAACTCCGCAGTCACACGCCGCTGTCCTTCCGCGACGCGCGAAAGGACGTCCGGGCCAGGGGACCGCGGCGACGTCAGGACAACTGGACGGAGGTGGTGCTCGACCATGAGACCGGGGTCAACGCCCTCGTTTTTCCCGTGCACGAGGCTGAATACCTGACCGGGTACGAGATCGTCGTCGACGACGGCGACCTGCAACCCGGAGCCGGCCTCGCGCTGTACGGCGGCGACATGACCCGAGCAGGGCAGACGTGAAGGGGCCGGAGCGGCTCGCTGCCCGCTGCTCGGACCGGTCAGCCGACCGTGAGGCTCGACGTGGGGGAGGAGTCCAACTGGAATGCCGAACCCGCGTACTTCCGCGTGTCGTTGCGGTACCGGCCGGGCGTGCGCCCGAACACGCGGGTGAAGGCGCGGGTGAACGCAGGCACCGATCCGTAGCCGACGGCCTCGGCGATGGTGTCGAGTGAGTCGTGGCTGTCGCGCAGCTGAACGGCGGCCAGTTCCATGCGCCAGTTCGCGAGATAGGCCGCGGGGGTGTGTCCCGTGGCGGCGGGGAAGCGGCGGGCGAGGGTTGCCCGGGAGACGGCGATGGCCTTCGCGAGCGACGAGGTCGTCCAGGGAACGGCCGGATTCGCGTGCAGGTGGTGCAGTGCCTTGCCGATCACGGGGTCGTAGAGGGCGCCGAGCCAGGTGCCGAAGCACTCGGGTGGGTTGGCCGCGAGCCATGCGCGGAGCATCTGCACGAGCATGATGTCGATGAGGCTCTTCAGCACGGCCGAGGTGGCGAGCTGGGGTTCGGCGAGCTCGCGGGCGAGCATGCGCACCGCGTCGGCCAGACCTGGGGTTCCCGTTTCCGCGCGCACGTGCACGAGACCGGGCAACAGGGCCAGGACCTGGGTGAGTGCCGCCGGATCGCAGTCGTAGTGGATGGTCACGACTCGCGTGGTCGCGGGCTGTGCCCCGAGGCTGATCACTTCTCCGGTGCCGCGTCCGCGTGCGATCACGTGCTCGCAGCGGCCGTGCGCGGTGTCTGCCGCGGGGTCGTTGGTGAGGATGTGCGGGGTGTCGCCGGGCAACAGGACCACGTCGCCGGCGACCAGTTCCACCGGCTCGTGGTCTGGGACGGCGAGCCAGGCGCTTCCCGCGGTCACGGCGTGCAGGGCCGTGCCCGGGTAGTCCTCGAGCGCGATCGCCCACCGGCCGCCTGCCTCGACGCGTGTGCTCAACACTCCTTTGACGCCGGACATGGCCAGGGCGTCCGCCAAGGGGTCCACGATTCGACGCTAGCACCGAACCCACGGCGATGAGGCAGACGATCAGCAATTCGAGACTAGAAGTCATGGTGTGTCTCAGTCATCGCTACATACGGTTGTTGGGACGAAGCCGATCGGGTTGACGAGAAGGAGCTACCGTGGACTACAGCAGCTGGGCGGGTCTTGAGATCACCGTGACCGATGGGGTGGCCGTCGTGTCGCTCGACCACCCTCCGCTGAACCTGATGGACGGCGTGTTGCTGCCGTCGTTGCGTGGGTTCGTGCACCAGGTGCGCACCGACGCGGAGGTGCGCGTGATCGTGTTCCAGAGCGCCGACCCGGAGTTCTTCAGCGCTCACGGTGACATGGCCTACCTCACCGACCCGGAGGCGCTGCCCGCCGCGACTCGCGCCGCCGTCGAGGCCGCGCCGGGTGCCGTGATCCCGGAGGGGATGAACGTGCTGCAGGCCTTGGGTGTCGAGGTCCGCGACCTGCCCCAGATCACCATCGGCAAGATCGCCGGCTTCGCCCGCGGCGCCGGCAACGAGTTCCTGTTGTCCCTCGACCTGCGGTTCGCCGCGATCGGCAAGTCTGGTCAGGCCCAGCCTGAGTCCTCCCTGGCGATCCTCGCCGGCGGCGGTGGCACGGTGCACCTGGCCCGGTTGCTCGGCCCGGCGCGGGCCTTGGAACTGCTCGTCGGTGGCCAGTTGGTCGGAGCTGAAGTGGCGGAGCGCTATGGTCTGGTGAACCGGGCGCTGCCCGCCGACGAGATCGACTCGTTCGTCGACGACCTGGCCCGCCGGATGGCGAGGGTGCGTCCCGAGGTCGTCGCCGCGATCAAGGCGACGGTTCGTGCAGCGGTCCCGCCGCCCTCGACCGACCCCTACGTGGTCGAGAACGGCTTTCTGTACTCGCTCTTCACCGAGGACATGGTCGCGGGTGCGCACGAGCAGCTTGCCGCCGGTGTGCAGACCCGCGAGGGCGAGCGGGACCTCGAGGCACTGCTCGACCGACTCTCGGTGCGAGCCGGCGAGTAGCTCGCGGTGGTGGACGCCTGTGGGGTGTCAGAACTCCGCACTCATACGCTGAGCTGCGGTGATCAGGTTCTGTCGTCCTGCAGGCATGATCGTGGGCGGGCGCTGCGACTGCTGTGCCTTCGGCGAGCTCCTCCCGCCGCACGCCGCGGGTCCGCCGCTCACCCTGCGGCAACCCGATCGCGGCCGGGTCCGTGTTCTCACAGCCGGCGCACCTGCGCGCCGAGATCCTGCAAGGCCATGGTGCAAGTGTCCTCTGCGGAGGGCGGCCTCTCAATGCCGGTATTTCCGCGATTCGTCCAAATGTACGGACAATCCTGGAGTCGTGGAATATTCGGACCGGGCGCTGGAGCAGCACTCGTTTACGCCGGATGACCGCGTTGACGCACCCGGCGGCTGATGGCACTCTTGCAATGGTAAATAAAGCGCCGGACAATTTCTGGGATGCGCTGAAATCCCCTTTCTGGCTGCTTGAAAAATCCACGTGTGTGTCCATTTGGCTGCCCAAAGGTGCACGTCTCGCACGTCCTGCGGGCAGTCGTCGAGAGGTGGGGAAATGGCGAACACAGTGCGAATCCGTACCACGCGGGCCGCTTTGCGAAGATCGTTCTTCGCGGTCGTGACGGTGCTGGTCACCATGGTCGCGACCTCGTTGCCCGCGCTGGCGACGATCGCCGACAAACGCAACGATTACACCGGCGACGGAATCAGCGACATCGTCGCCGTCCAGGCCACCAGCGGCTGCCTGTACCGCTGGTCGGGCACGGGCGGCGGCGGTGTCGGCGCCGGCACCCAGCTCGGTTGCGGCTGGGAGCCCTACACGGCCTCGCTCGCGAGCCCCGGTGACCTCAACGGGGACGGGGCCGGCGACCTGGTGGCCGTCAACTCGGGCACCGGGTGCCTGTTCCGCTGGCTCGGCAACGGCAGCGGCAGCTTCGGTGCCGGCGCCCAGGTCGGCTGCGGCTGGGGCCCCTACGCGTCGACGCTCGTCGGCGCCGGTGACCTCAACAACGACGGCAGCGGTGATCTCGTGGCGACCAACGTGAACACGGGCTGCCTGTTCCGCTGGCTCGGATCCGGGGGCGGCGGCTTCGGGGCGGGCGTCCAGGTCGGCTGCGGCTGGAACCCGTACGCCACCACCCTGACCGGGGTCGGCGACCTCAACGGTGACGGCAACGCGGACCTCGTCGCCGTGAGCAACAGCACCGACTGCCTGTTCCGCTGGTCGGGCACGGGCAACGGTGGCCTCGGAGCCGGCACTGAGCTCGGCTGCGGCTGGGGTCCGTACGCCTTCACGGGTTCGTTGAGCGGCATGGGCGCGCTAAACGGTGACAGCGCGGGTGATCTCGTGGCGATCAATCTCACCACGGGCTGCCTGTTCCGCTGGTTCGGCAACGGCAGCGGCGGTCTGGGCGCGGGCGCTCAGGTCGGCTGCGGCTGGTCGCCGTACTTCCTGTCCGCCTGACGGATGCCGGTAGAGCGGCGGTCGGCCCAGGTGAGCCCCCGGCCGACCGCCGCCTAATGGGTGCGGGTCAGGCGACGCCGCGAACAAGTCCTTCGAGCTCCCGCTCGCTCTGCACGGTCTGCGCACCTGCCTTGAGCGCGTCGCTCATGAGCCTTCGGGCAGCGGGACCGGGACCAGTGACGCCCACGCGTCGTTCTCCGCGATGAGCCCGGCCCCGAAGTCCTTCGCCGGCGAGGACCAGTTCCAGGGCGCGGTTGCGGCCCACGCGGTCCAGCAGGTACTGGGTGTCGCCGCCACCGGGGGTGATGCCCATGAGCGCCGCGACCTGCCCGAGGCCCGCGGTCTCCTTGGCGGCGAATGCGAGGTCGGCCGCGGCGACGAGCTCCGCGCCCCCGCCGCGCGCCTTGCCGGCCAGCAGGTGGCCCCCGCCTCGCTCTCGCCGACGAGGACGTCGCCCAGGACCGCTTCCCTGCTCTGACCCGTCACTACGACCTCGTGCTCGCCCACCGTTTCGACCACGGTCCACAATGGCTGGATTCGGTGATCGCCATCACGCTGCTGCACGAGCCTCTCGACGTGGCCCTGCCGATCGGCACCCGCTGACCGCGAAGCCACGGCTGTCGCCGCAGGACGTCGCGGACCAACCGTGGATCACCGTCAAGGACGGGTTTCCCCTCATGGCGATCATCGACGCGATCGCCAGCGTCGCTGGCCGCTGGCTCGACATCGCCCACCGCATCAACGACTTCACGGTGAATGCCGAAGCGGTGGCCGTCGGCGCGGGCATCGGGTTGATGTCGCGCTGGACCGCCCGTGCCCATCCGGACGTCGTGCTCAGGCCGTTGAGCGGAGTCCAGGCGCACCGCGACATCGACGTGCTGCACCGGCCGGAACGGACGGCGCGCAAGGCCGTTCAGACGGTGCTGGCCGAGCTGCGCCGCATCGGTCGCGGGACATCACCAACGGCAGCACTACGGCCGGCACACACGCGGTGATGCCGGTGTCGAGGTACACCGCGCCAGCGTGCGCCGAGGTTGGCCAGGACACCGAGCACCAGTCCGGCGGGAAGCGCGTAGATCGCGTGATCATGATCGCCGGATCGTCCTGGTGCGACATCGGGAGATCGGCCGACCTCAGGTGCTGGAAGTGGTCCTCACGGCCGACCGTGCTCAGCGTGCCGGTGACGACCGCGGCACCGCCGAGCCGGGGTCGACGCCGGAGAACGCCAGCCCGATGACGAATCCGGCGACCTCCTCGAGCTGCCGGGCGCGGCTCAGCCCTCCGAGCACCGCCGGCCGTGCGCCCACGTCGCGGACCAGGCCGGAGGTGATCCGCAGCGCGTCCTCGTGGTCACCGGCCAGCACCACCGTCACCGGCTCGCGGCCCTCATCCCACTGGTCGGCGGCGAACAGGTGGAACGCCTTGACCACCTGGGCGCCCGGCGCCCGGTCGGCGACGTGTTCGGCCGCCGACCGGCCGTCCGGGACAAGTAGCTCGCCGACGCCGTGCGCGACGGCGTTGGTGGGGTCGATCAACGGCGTGCCGGCCAGTGCTCCGTCGGCCGCACCGGCGGCGCCCAGGGCGTCCGGCAGTCCCTGCCAGGACACGGCGAGCAGCACCGCGTCCCGCCCGGTGACCGCCTCGGCCGGGGAGACGGCTGGCGTCGCTCCCATCCGCGTGGCCGCGGCCGCTGTCTTGTCCGGTGAACGACCGCCCACCAGCACTTCGTGCCCGGCACGGCACCACGCCGCGCCCAACGCGACGGCCATCATGCCGGTGCCCAGGATTCCGATTCGCATGAGGTTCAACGTTAGGAAGCCGACGCACACCGATCGGTAGGGAACGGACCCGCGAGAATGGCACCGTGAACGACGAGCTGCTCGTGGACTGCCGGCTGCGCGCGGCCACAGAACTGTTGTCCCACACCTGGGACCGGTCGTGCTCGCCGGACCACGGCGCCGTTCCGAGCTGCTCGACGCAGTGGGCGGTCTCAGCGACAAGGTGCTGACCGAGACCCTGCGCCGGCTGCTCGCCCACGGCCTGGTCGAGCGCCGCAGCCACCCGGCAGCGCCGCCCCGCGTCGAGTACCGGCTGAGCGCACTGGGGGAGAGCCTCGTCGAAGGCCCGCTGCGCGAGCTGGGCCGGTGGATCGCCGAGCACGGCGACGAGCTGCTGGAGGCGCAGGACCGGGGTGGAGCCTGCTCCACCTGACCTCGGCAGTCTGCGGTATCGGCGGAGCCGGCGAACGCACCTAGTTTCATTGCCATGAACACGGAAACGAACTCCTCGCCCGTCCGCAACCGCGCCCTCCTGGCGATGCTCCTGGTCGGCAGCCTCGCCGCCAACGTGACCGCTCAGGCGTTCGGCCTGAGCCTCTTCATCAGCGCCGCGTTCGGGCTGATCGCCCTCGCCAGCGGTGTCACGCTCTTCTCCAGCTACCGCAGGAACCGCGGAGACGCGCGGAACTGAAGCGGCCACCTGGTGGTGGCCGAAAGCGCAGGTCGGCAAGACCCATCCCGGCGCGACGTCCCCGCTCGGCATGGTGTCCGCCTGCGCCTACTCCGGTGCCTACCCGACCGGATACGGCCTCTACATGAAGAACACCGAGGGGCAGCCGGAGGAACTGTTCGACCAGCTGCAGGCGGCGGGCCTGCCGCTCAAGCCGCTGGATCGGATCACGCCCTGCAGCGAGGGCATCACCGTGGAGCGCCCGGAGCCGGTAGGCGACTACCGAGTACCCGACGGCCGATACCTGGCCGGGCTGACGGGACGCCTGGTCGAACTGCTCGCCGAACCGGTCCCGACCACGTGCATCTCGATGTACCTGGCTCCCCTCTACGAACGGGTTGGCGTTGCGCCCGACTCAGGCTCCGTGACCATCGGTGAGGTTCAGCGACTCAGGATCTTGCGTACCTTGTCGCGGGCGCGCGGGGAGAGCCGGCGTTTCGCGACCAGGTCTCGCAGAGCCTGCTTCCCGCGTTCCTCGTTGAGTTCCACAGCCTTCTCGCCCGCCTCGGTGAGAACGTCGTCGTGATCCTGATCGCCAGCGATGTGGAGCAATGCCTGGAGAGCGTGCTTGTCAGGTAGCAGGCAGGCGGCTCTCACCCGGATTTGACCGCCCCGACGGGTCTTGACGATCTTGTTGATCACCTCGGCGCCGAGCTTCCTGTCGATGTCGAGAAGTGCGGTGATGGCCCTCAGCCGCGGGTCGACCGGCCCCGCTCGCAACGCCTGTTGGCGTAACACGGTCTTTCCCGGCGCGCCTGCCTCCAGCGCGAGGCTCAGTTGGAAGGCGTGGTCTGCGGTGAACTTGCTCGCCAGGCGCGCCATCAGCTGTTCGCCTATGTCCTGGTTCATTCCGACGACCTTGCGTGCGGCCGTGCGAGCAGCTTCCTTGTCTGTGGTGGTGGCCGCGATGTGCTGGTAGAGCTCGAGGGTCTTGGTCTTGTCGAAGATGCCGAGTTCGACGGTGCGGATGCGGAACCGCGCCGGCCTTCGAGTGTCCCGTGCGATCTCCTCGAGAGCCGCCCCAGCGGCTGAGGGTGCGAATGCATGTGCCTCGGAGAGCAGCGTCAGCTGGCTGGGATCCGTCGACCTGTAGCTCTTCGCGATGTCGACGAGCAACCGGCCACCGATGCGCCTGTCGACCTTGGCGACCCCGCGGGCTGCCTTGATCCGACGATCGCGGTCCTTCTTCGAGTTCGCAGCGAAGTCGCGTAGCGAGGTGATGGGTCCGCCCTGCTCGACGATGCTGAGCGCGGCCTTGAGCTGTGTCTCCTCGTCCTCCACCTCGCGCGACAGCCGGGCGAGGTCCGAGAACCGGCGGGTCGGCACGAGCTCGCCGATCAGGTGCACCGCGGCCAACCGCACCGGACCGGCGATCTTGTGCCCCGTCGGCCAGGCGACGTCGTCCGCGATGCGCAGCGCGACCTCCGCGTCCACGTCGCGGATCGCCTTGGCGATCTGCACCGGCGTCGACTCGGAACTCGTGGTGCTCGCGAACTGCTCGGCCGTGGGGATCGCCCTCGCGGGGTTGGCGTCGACCAACGCGGCCAGCAGCCTCAGACGTGCCGCGTCGGAGATGTTGCTGCCACTACCGACCTTGACCGCCCAGAGTTCGGTGTCACCGGTGAGCTTTGCCGCCTCCGCCTGCAGATCGCCCATGTCCGAAGCGTCCGCGAGACCGCGCAACGCGTGGTCACCGAGTGCTTCGTCGCGCTTCCGGATCGTCTGGGCTACTTCGAGCCGCTCGTGCGGATCACCGGACAGCGTCTCCGCCAACACGCTGAGCACCTGCTCCGCGCGAGCGGGATCGTGCTTGGCCAACTCGTCCACGGCGTCGAGCCGACGCAACGAGGAGCCTGTCCGGAGCCGGCCCAGCCGTTCCAGCGCGTCGACGGTCTGCACGGGCTCGAGCATGCGCAACGTGCTGACCGTCGCCCGCCAGGCGTCGATCTCCCGTCCGGGCTGGGTGAGGTGTTCGTGCAGGATCTCGACCGTCTTCACCCGGAGGTCGTCCGCGCTCACCAATCTCCGGTGCAAGAGCTCGGCGACGAAGTGCACGTTGGGATCGCAGTGCTTCCGGCTCAGCAACGCGTTGAGCCTTTTGCGCATCGCGGTCTCGGCGTAGCGCCACCACAACGCCACCCGGTAGAGCTGCGTCTCGCTGTCCGGCCACGGCCACGTGGTGAGGGGACGGAGAAACTTGCGCAGCGGCCGCCACAGGCTCGGACCGCGTGGATTCTCCCGGACGACGTGACAGGCGGCGAGGTAGTCAGCGACGCCGTCAGGCATGAACTGGGTCACGCCGCCGCGGTTGGCGACGACACCATTTTCCACCAGCAACTGATGGAGCGGGGCGCCCTGGCCGGACTCGTCGAGCAGATTGGCGGCCGCTGCTTTCGCCAGTGCGTCGGCGAAGTCAAGCTCAAGCCCGCGGAAAGCGACCTCCTCGAGGAACGGACGCGCCTTGCCATTGACGAGCGGCGATGCCTCCACCGCCGCGACGTGCCGCATCACTGCCGCTTCGAGCGACTCGATCTGCCCGGGCCCTGTGCGAGGTGGCTCGTCGGCTGTCGTCACACGGAAACATGCTAGGGCCATCCAACGATTCGATACTGGACAACAACATGACATTCCCGGCCACGCAGTTCGACTGGGGCGCAAGGAATTCCTGCGATTGGACGATTGCGGCGAGCTGGCTCGTGGCTCTGTGAACGATCCGACCAGTTTGTCACGCCCAGTGCTGCGGCCCGGTCCCGCGATGTGATCTCAGTGCCGTTGTGGTTCCGGAAAAGTCAGCTCCGCTGTTCGGCGACAAACCCGGAACCATGCGGCAACGGCAGCCGGTGGACCCGCAGGTAGTCGCCGAGTACGCGCCGTACGTCGACAACAGCCAGCTTCAGGTCCTGCAGCGACATGTCGGGCAACGGACCGCCGTCGTAGGAGACCACCCGCCACATCTGCCCCTCGAGCCGGTACAGCGTCCATCTGTCCATGTGGGACAGCTGTCGAGCGCACCTGACAGATCGCCCCGAACGGTCCGGGGCTGGCCGGTGCCGTCCAGTCAGGGCGGTGGGTCCACGTGTGACGTCGGGACGACCGCGCGCTGAAAGCAGTGGCGGACGGACGGCTCGCCCTGACCGAGGCACTGGCCTCCTACGAGCGCGACGAGCTGACCACCTATGGCTTCTCCGTGGTCAGGGAAGCCGCTCGGATCGGGGAACAGCGAATGGCTCAGAACCCCCTGCCCGAGTAGTCCGCACTGACGGCAGTCATGCGATCAAGGTGCGTTCGTACGTGCTGCGCGGTGCGCATCGCCGGTCATTATCCCTTGCTGCCGAACCATTTCGAGCGTCTGCACGACGAACTGCCAACGGCCGACACCGAGTTGTCGCAGCCCTGGCCCGTGGTCGTGTGCGACCGTCACCACGGCCCCGGCGAACAGCAGCCACCAGAACGCCCGGCTGGGCCAGGAGACCTGACCCAGCCGGGCCTGGTGGAACGGAACGTGCCGCTCCTCGTCGTGCAGGATTCGATCCACGACCTCGGCGGTGAGCGGGTCACGACTGCCGCCGCGCAACGCCCGGTAGTACCGCAGCGCCACGGTTTCCGCTATGAGCAGCACCATCAGCTCCAGCCGGAGTCCCAGCGCACGACGTAGCCGCACGAACACCGCGTCCGTCCAATGTGAACTGATCGTCGGCTGGCCGGCAGCCCGCAGCAGATGTTCCAGCCCCGGCGGCGTTCACGAGCAGACCACTCGCGAACGTTGGAACAAGATTCACGATTTGCTCGGCCAAGGGGTCGGTCTGCTCGCCTGCTCCCGCCGTCTCGGCGTTGCCTTGAACACAGTCAAACGCTACGCCCGCATGCCCGAACCTCAGTCCCTGCGCATCACCCCGACCTACCGTCCGACCCTGGTCGACCCCTACCGTGATCATCTGCGTGCCCGCCGCGCGGCCGACCCCGCGGTTCCTGTCACCCAGCTGCTCGCGGAGATTCGGGAATTGGGCTACACCGGCAGTGCCAACCTTCTGGTCCGCTACCTCAACCAGGGCCGCGCCGAAGGCGACCGCCCCATCACGACCTCCCGTCACGCCAGCCGCCTCCTGCTCACCAAACCCGGGAACCTGCACCCGAAGGACACGACCCTGCTGGAGACAATCGCCGCAGCCTGCCTAGAAATGACCGCACTCGCCAGCCTGGTACGCGGCTTCGCCGCGCTGCTGACGCCGACTGCGGGTAACGACGTGAAACTCACCGAGTGGATCGCGGAGGCTCGCACAGTCGATCTGCCGCATCTACGCAGTCTCACCAACGGTCTCGAGATCGACCGGTCCGCTGTGGACGGTGTCGTCACCTTGCCCTACCACAACGGCTGCACCGAAGGCGTCAACACCCGCACCAAGAGGATCATGAGACAGATGCACGGACGCGCCGGATTCAACCTTCTCCGCCACCGCATCCTTCTGCCCTGACCGCCACTCCGTGTCACCACCGACTACGAGCCAGAGCCAAACGAGCGGTGTAACTCGGGTTGAAGGAACCTACTTGCGTCCGGCGGCCAAGTCGAACCTCGCCGGATCGCGACTTCACGCGGATTGGCGGCGAGGCCGGCTGTAGCCGAGATCGCTCGTTCACAGCATCGACGCACTGCCGGTGGCGCCTTGCCTGACTCGAGGGTCCCCTGTGGCGAGGGGCTTTCGCCCCTGCCCAGACCGCCGGGCGCGGTCGAGCGTGGAGAGTGAGACGTCCTTTCGACACGACGGGAGATAGGTCCGGTGAGAGGGATCGTGCGCGGTCTGCATGAGTTGCGGGACCGGTACTACCGGTGGATGTACCGGGGCAAGCGCCCGAACTGGTGGGCACGCTGGCAGAACCGGCTGTCCGCGAGCCAGTTCTCGAAGGGCTGGTTCCTGCGTGAGCGTGTGGCGGCGCTGGAGGTGCGTGGCAGGCGCACGGGCCGGATCATCTCGTTCCCGGTGGCTATCGCGGATTATGCGGGTGAGCGATACCTCGTGGCGATGCTCGGCGAGAACGTGAACTGGGTGCGCAACCTCCGCGCGGCGAAGGGCCGCGCGGTGCTACGGCATGGCCGCGTCGAGTCCGTGCGCCTCGAAGAGGTAGCCCCTGGCGCACGGGCGCCCATCCTGCGCCGCTATTTGGAGATCGCGCCAGGTGCCCGCCCGCACGTGCCGGTGGACCGGCGGGCTCCGCTGGCAGAGTTCGAGCGGATCGCCCCGCGTTTCCCGGTCTTCCAGGTGTGCTCGGGCCTAGGGAACGCTTCACCCCCAGGCGCTCTGAACGACGGTGCCGGCACGGATCACACGACCTGACCGGACGGCACGTCTGCAGAGCACAACCCAGGGGATGGCCTCTCGCGGCCGGTCCAGGTGCCTCATGGCACCGGTAGGGGAGCCCGGTCTCGTGCTGGGAAGGTGGAGGCTCGGCCGCCGTGCGTCGCGACCGTCACCCTCGACCAGCCGCCGCTGAACCTCATGGACGGCGTCCTGTTGCCACCGCTGCGCGGCCTCGTCAACCGAGTGCGGCACGACGCCGATGTGCGGGTCGTCGTGTTCGACAGCGCCGATCCGGAATTCTTCAGCGTCCACGGCGACATGCGTTACCTCACCGACCCGGAGGCGCTGCCTGCGGCCCCAGGGCGCCGGTAACGAGTTCCTGATGTCCCTCGACATGCGGTTCGCCGCGATCGGCCGGTCCGGCCCAGGCGCAGCCCGAAGCCGTGATGGCGATCCTTCCTGGGGGCGGCGGAACGGTCAACATGGCCCGCCTGCTCGGCCGGGAACGCGCGCTGGAGCTGATCCTGGGCGGCGAACTGGTCGGCGCCGACCTGGCTGAACGCTACGGCCTGGTCAACCGCGCATTCCCCGCTGACGAGGTCGACGCCTTCGTCGACAGGCTGGCGCGCCGGATCGCCCGCCTGCGCCCCGAGGTCGTCGCCGCCATCAAGGCCACTGTCGAGACGGTCACCCCGAAGATTTCCCACCAGGCGTACGCCGCGGAGAATGCCGCGTTGTTCTCGCTGTTCACCGAGGACATGGTCGAGCCGGCCTGCAAGCAGCTGGCCGCGGGCGTGCAGACACGGGAGGGCGAGCGCGAGCTGGAGCGCATCCTCGACAGCCTCTGAGCGGTCGCGCGTCCTCGTCGGAGCAAGGATTCTCACCGTCCAACAACGACGGTGAGACCGTCCCGGCTGAGACAACGCGTCCAGCAGGGGATGAATGTCTCAGTGTGCCTCTGTTCCAGCATCCTGCTCGGTGCTTTCACACATATCCAGATCTTGCAGTGTGATGGCGTCGTGTCCGCCGAGTGCCGCGGATCGACCCGAAAGGGCTCGCCCGTCACGGCCGCGAGGTCACGCTTTGTGATCGGGTGGCCCTTGACGAGTAGTCGTGGTAATCCTAGATTCATTGCCAGCTGACAACGACTGTCCACAACGGAATACGCGCCCCAACCTGCGCTTGGCTGCTGTTCACGTGGTCTCCCGACCGCGCCGGAAGGGTGGGAAATGACACTCTCGTACGATCCGAAGGCGCGACGTCCGACGACCGGCATCGGCTCCGATCCCACCGCGGTGCGGATCTCCCTGCTCGGCCCCGTGAGAGCGTGGAGTGTCGACGGCGAGGTCGAACTCGGTTCCGCGCAACGCAAAGCGGTGCTGGCGGTGCTCGCGCTGCAGGCAGGTCACTCGGTCAGCAAGAGCGAACTCGTGGACGCTCTCTGGGGCGACGAGCCGCCCGCGAGCGCGTGGGGCAGCATCTACACCCACATCTCCGGCCTGCGCGCGTCACTCGAGCCACACCGGGCACGGCGTTCCGAGGGAACGCTCCTCATCTCCGTGGGGGCGGGCTACTGTCTGATGTTGCCAGGAGACGCTGTCGACGTCAGTCACTTCCAGCGGCTGCGCGACGAGGCGAGGACGTGCCGCAACAACCGCGACACTCTTGGGGAGCTGGCGGCTCTCGAGACCGCGCTCGAGTTGTGGCGCGGCGACGCGCTGCACGGCACACCTGGACCTTTCGCGGCCAGGCAGCGGGCCCGGCTCGCCGAACTGAAGCTCGACGCCGTCGAGCGGCGTGCGCGTGTCCTGCTCAACGCGGGCAGGCCGCACCTGCTCATCGACGACCTGCACGAGCTGACCAGGAGACACCCGCTGCGCGAGGGCCTGCACGGGCTTCTCATGCAGGCCCTGTACTTGACCGGGCGTCGCCAAGCCGCCATCGGTGTGTTCCAGCGGCTGCGCGGCGCCACGGTCGAGAGCCTCGGCACCGAGCCGGGCGGATCGCTGACCACGGTGCACGACAAGATCGTGCGCGACGACCCGGCGCTGCGCTGGACCGTCGACGGCGTTCCAGGCATGACCCGGCCCATCCCGCTCGTCACGAAGACGCTGCGCCCCACCACCCGTCGCCTGATCGGGCGCGTGTCGGAGATCGCGGCGGTGCGTACCGCGGTCACGTCGGTCACCAGGGGGACAGGCGGGGTTCTCTGGCTCGAAGGAGAGCAGGGCATAGGCAAGACGGCGGTGCTGAACGAGGCGCTCGCCGACGTGCGGGGCTGCCAGCTCGCCCGGGTCACCGCCGACGAGTTCGGACAGGTCGTGCCCCTTCGCGCACTGGTGGACGGCCTGGACGTGACGAGGTTGTCGCCGGATCCGCGCCGGGCCTCGCTCGCAGGCACCGTCCGCAGGGTGGAACTCTCGACGACCGCACAGGACTCTTCGGGCACCGTGGCCGCTGTCGATGGTGTGCTCGCCCTCGTCCGCCAGTTGTGCGAGGACGGACCGCTGGTCCTGGTGGTCGATCAGCTGCACTGGGTGGACCCGGTGAGTCTGCACGTCCTGCGCCGGCTCGCGACCGAGACCACGGCGATGCCGTTGCTGCTCGTCGTGGCGCTGAGGCCGGTGCCGAGGCGGCAGGAGATCGATCGGACGCGTGCGGTGCTGCGGCAGCACGGCCAGGTGATCACGCTGGGACCGTTGGCCGACGCCCAGGTCGACGACCTGGTCACCGCACTCGCCGGAGCCACGCCGGGTCCGGCTCTGCTCGAACTGTCTCGTCAGGCAGCGGGAAACCCCTGGCTGGTCGAAGTGCTCGTCGAGTACATGACCAGCTCTGGGACGCTCGTACCTCAAGACCACCAGGTCGATCTCAAGGCCTGCTCGCCACCACCGAACCACTGCACGATCGTCGACGTGATCGAAGACCACATGCAGACGGTGCCCAAGCACATCCGGGACCTGCTGGGCTGGGCGTCGCTGTGCGGCGACGGATTCACCCTCGACGAGATCGCGGCGGCGCTCATGCTGCCGGCCCACGAGGTGTCCACAATGGTCGCCGACGCCGTCACAGGCGGCTACCTCGTCGTGTCCGGTGACGAGTTCTCGTTGCGCCACAAAATGATTCAACGCGCGTTCTACGGCAGGTACGCGTCGGCGATCCGCGGGTCGCTGCATCGCCAGCTCGCGGAGGCGTGGATCGCCATCGGCAGGCCGCCGGAGCGGGTGGCCCAGCAGTTGATGCTCGTGCCGATCGACAACGGCTCGTGGCTGAACCACTGGCTGACCGAGAACGCCGCGGCGCTGTCGGTGCGTGCGCCGCGGCTGGCCTCGACCCTGCTCGGCCGGCTCGTGTCGTCGGATGCGATCTCGTCCACTCGCAAGGACAGCTTGTCCGCGCTGCTCGTGAAGCCCACGGTGTGGTGTGAAGACACTTCGGACTTCACGCGTGATCTGCTCGCCTGGTACTGGGGCGGGCAGTGGGAGGAAGCGCTGACCGCGCTGACCGCGGTGCGGCTGACGCACGGTACCGCCGCCCTGATCTGCGCCCATCGAGGTGAACCGGACGAGGCACTCGCCACGCTGGAAGCCGTTGGGCGAGAGGCGGATCAGCGCGAGTCCGCCGTGGCTCGCGCAGCGAGCGCACTTGTCGCCGAGCAGCGGGGCGAACCGGTCGCGGCCTACGACGTGCTCGTCGGGCTGCTCGACGACGAGTCGGTTCCGGCGGACGACTGTGCCCGCTGGCTTCCCTGGCTGGTACGTCTCGCCGTGGACCAGGAGCGTGAGAGTGCCGCGCTGCGCGCCATCGCGGTGGCCGACAGCCTGCCGGAACAGCGGGCAACCGCTCTGCACTGCCGCGCGTTGCTGGCCCAGGATCCCGAGGCGGTGCTCGTCGCGTCGGGGGAGTACCGGAGGGCCGGCTGGGAGTTCGCGTACGCCCAGGCCGCGGAGGACGCGTCGGTTCTCCTCGTTGCACAGGAGCAACCGGAGAAGGCGGCGGAGGCGCTCGATGCCGCGGTCCAGTGCTTCACCCAGGTGCGGGCCCGGTGGGACGTGCGACGCGCGTTCCTGCGTTTCGACCGTGCGGCTGATCATGTTTGAGACAACGTTGCGGATCGATCTGCTGGGGCACCTGCGGATCCGGCTGGAGCAGCAGGAGATCAAGCTCGGCCCGGCACGTCAGCAGGCGATCCTCGCCGTGCTGGCGGATCACCTCGGCCGGGTCGTTCCGCGTGACGAGCTGATTCACAGCGTGTGGGGAGCCTCACCGCCCGCGAGCGTCGATGGCAACGTGCACACCTACATCTCCGGTCTGAGGCGGGTGCTGGAACCTGAGAGAGCACGCTGGTCCGGTGGCGAGGTGCTGTTGTCGGAGCCGCCGGGCTATCGGCTGCGACTGCCGCCCCACAGCATCGACCTCGCCACCTTCCACGACCTGCGCGACAGGGCGAGCGAACGGCGCACCGCGGGTGACCACGAAGGAGTGGTGCAGCGGCTCGACTCCGCACTCGCGCTGTGGCGCGGTGAAGCGTTCGGTGGGCTGCCCGGTCCGTTCGCGGAACGACGCCGCGCCGAACTCTCCGAGGAACGTCTCGCCGTGGTGGAGCAGCGCCTCGAGAGCCTGCTCGCACTCGGAGAGCACAGCGACCTCGTCCCCGAACTCGAAGCTCTCGTCCAGGAACACCCGTTGCGCGAGTCCCTGTGGGAGACGCTGATAACCGCCTTGCATCGAGCCGGACGCAGAATGGAGGCACTGGAACGGATCGCCCATCTCCGCGGCGTCCTGCGCGAGCACCTCGGAGTCGAACCGGGTACCGCGATCCGCTTGCTGCACCATCAACTGCTCGCCGGGGATCCGGCACTCGCGACCCCGGAACCGAACGTCCGCCGCCGCTCGAAACCCGGGCTGCTCTCCGTGATTCCCGAAGGCGTCACCCGGCCACAGCTGGCGGGCCGGGAGCTCGAAACGGCGAGACTGCGTTCCTGCATAAGGGACCTCGAGACCAGACGCGGACGTTCGGTGCTCGTGGAAGGGGATGCGGGAATCGGCAAGTCCGCGCTGCTGTCCGCGGTACTGGCCTCGATCGAGCCCCGCTGCCACCACCTCGCCTGGGCCGTGGCGGAGAAGTCCTGCCTGGAGCCGCTCGGTGCGCTGAGCCGGGCGCTGGGCATGGAGAGTGACGTCTCGATCACCATGAACGACGTGCTCAAGCGAGTCGAGCAGCTGTGCGCCAACGCATCACTCGTGTTGGTCATCGACGACCTGCATCTGGCGGACGATGCCAGCTTGCTCGTGTGGGACCAGCTTTGTCTTGCCACCAGGTCGTTGCCGGTGCTGATGATGGCGACCGCCAGGTCCGATGTGGACAGTTCGGCGTTCGCACGGCTGCGGCGCGGCATCGCCACGCGTGACGACGTCATCATGCCGTTGCGGCCGTTGAGCCGGGCCGCCTCCTGCCAGCTGATCCATCAGGTCGTCGGCATGCCACCGGGACCGGCGCTGCATGCGCTCACCACCAATGCCCTGGGCAATCCGCTGGTGCTGCGGCAGACGATCGCGATGCTGTTACGCGACAACGCCATCCGTGCCGAGGGCGGTGCGGTCGACCTGCACGGTGACGGCGGGGTGGGCTCAGCCGAGCGTGCGCTGGCGGCGTCGATGACCGCGCGGCTCGACCGGCTGTCCCACGACGCCCTGGAGACACTGCGCGCGGCCGCCGTGCTCGGACAGCGGTTCACCACCAGTGAGCTCGCCGCCGTGGTCGGCCGATGGCCGTCACAGCTGCTCGACGTGCTGGACGAGGCACTGCGCGCGAAGGTGCTCGCGCACGTCGGTCAGAGCCTGACGTTCGCCCACCCCGCGCAACGCCGGGCCCTCTACGACGGAACCCCGCTGGACATGCTGCCGCCGTTGCACCGCAGGGCGGCGAGGTCTCTGGCCGATTCGGGAGCACCGGTCGAGCGCGTCTGCGACCAGCTCGCGGCCGTCAGCGACGGGCAGCTCGACTCCTGGGTGGTCGAGTGGCTGGTCTCCCACGACGATGAGCTCACGGCCTGCGCGCCACTGCCCGTGTTCTGGGTTCTCAACCAGGCACTGGACACCTGTCCGGCCGATCACCCGCATCGCGGCGTGCTGGTGGCGACGCGGGCACGCTTCCTGTGCCAGTTCGGCACCTGATGATCAGATGACGCCGGCCCGCATCGCGCAGGCGACGGCCTGTGGCCGGTTGCGTGCGCGCAGCCGGGTGGTGATCGCGAAGATGATCTTCTTCACCGTACGCTCCGAATAGGACAGATTACGCGCGATCTCGTTGGTGTCGAAGCCGTCCGCCATCAGCCGGAGCACCTCGATCTCCCTCGGTTCCAGACGCACGTCGGCCAGGCCGCGCGGTTCGAGCATTTCGCGGTAGAGCTGCTCGACGTGCTCGACGAGCTTTCCGAGCACGTTCGGAGGCATGTTCGCCCCTCCCGCCGCCACGGACGTCACCGTGTCTCCCAACCGGCCGTCCACCGCGGCGGCCCTCGGCAGGATCGCGACGACACGGCAGTCCACCGCCGTCAGCAGGTCGCCGTCCTTGATCTCGTTGATCAGCAGCACCGTCGGCCTGCGGATCTCGGCGGCGCCGGCGCGCATCGCCTGCAGCTCGGGGGCAGACAGCCGTTCGAACGCGGCCACGACCACGTCCGCGCGCAATCGCTGATGATCAGGAACGACGATCAGGCCCGACTCCGTCGCAAGGCAGGCGGACACGCCCACCCTCGTGATCGGATCAAGCGCACGAACAGCGACCCGCAGCTCGTTCACGTTGCACTCCCGTCGTTCCGCCTGTCCCGGCGAAGCATCGGCGGAGGGACTTCACGCGGTCTCTGCTCCGCCGCATCCGAATCGAGCAGATCGCGGCATCCGACCCGGCCGAGTCGGTGGCAGCTCCAGTGGTGGCCGGCGCTCGTCGCACCCGCCGGCCACCACCCACTCGCGCAACGAGGTGCGCGGACGTCCCAGCCGCGTCCGGAGCTCAGACGGGCGACTCCGGTGGCAGGTCGATCCAGTTGCCGGCCGCCGTGGGCACGGACAGTCCTGAGCCGATCCTCGGTTCGAGAGCGCTCACGATCGCGGCCTTCCACGCGGACTGGCTGCGCGCCTGGTCCGCTTTCTGCACCTCGGCGAACCGGATGATGCCCTCCGTGTCGATCAGGAACGTGCCACGCCGGGCCACGCCGGCGTCGTCGTTGAACGTTCCGTACGTCGTGGCCACCTCGCCGTGCGGCCAGAAGTCGGACAGCAGCGGGAACGGGTACTTCTGCCTCTGCGCCCACTCGTTGAGACAGAAGGGCGAGTCGACCGAGACGCCGAGCACCTGGACGTTGTAGTCCCGGTACACCTCTATCTCGTCGCGGATCTGACACAGCTCTCCCTTGCAGATGGGAGTGAACGCGCGCGGGTAGTACACCAGCAGCACGCTCTTCTCGCCGGCGAACGAGGACAACGTGACCGGCTTGAGCTTGTTGTCCTCCAGCGTGAAATCGGGAGCCCGTGAACCGACTTCCAGCACCATGACCTGTCTCCTTGGTTCCTCGTGGCGTCGCGGTCAGGACGTGGCCGCGCGGGCGATGACCGACTGTCGCACCTTCTCGACGTCGAGTGCTCGTGCCTGCCTGATCACGTCCGCGAGCGCCTGCTCGCTCAGTGAACCCTCGTGTACGAAGATCAACGCGCCCGCCCGCATGACCGCGACCGTCGGAATCGTCTTGACGTTGAACGCGGCGCCCAGCTCCAGCTGTTCGTCGGCGTCGACCGAGGCGAACACGACGTCCTCGTAGGACGCGGCCGCGTCGCGGAAGGTGCTCGTGAACGCCTGGCACGGACCGCACCACTCCGCGGAGATGTCGATGACCACCACATCATTGGTCTTGATCAGTTCCTGGAACCGGGGCACGTCCAGTGCGATCACTTCACGGCTGACGTTCGGCATAACCAACCATCCCTGCTGATCTCTCGTATCTCTCACCGTTCGGAACACCCGCGTGCCGTGGCCCGCGAGTGAAGACCCGATGCGCCCGTGCGGAGACTTCGTGCGCGATCGGCTGACCGCGAGCGCCCGGAAGGGGCGTCACACCGTCAGAGGTTCAGCGACCTGCTCGACTCGCTGCATCACGTACGCGATCAGCTCCAGCAGTGTCCTTCGCACCTCGCCCCGGTCGCGTGCGTCGCAGCGCAGCAGCGGGACGCTCGGGTTGATCGCCATCGCCCGCCGCACGTGTTCGAGAGGGTGGTGCAGGATTCCGTCGAAGGTGTTCACCCCGACGACGTAGGGAATCTTGCGGCTCTCGAAGAAGTCGATCGAGCTGAACGAGTCGGAGAGCCTCCGGGTGTCGGCCAGCACGACCGCGCCGAGCGCACCTCGCACCAGGTGGTCCCACATGAACCAGAACCTCTCCTGGCCGGGCGTGCCGAACAGGTAGAGCAGGAGGTCGTCGTCGAGCGCGACGCGGCCGAAGTCCATCGCCACGGTGGTCGCGACCTTGTTCGGAATCCGGCTCGTGTCGTCCAGCTCGTTGCTGACGACCGTCATCATCGCCTCGGTCGTCAGCGGCTGGATGTCGGACACAGCGCCGACGAACGTCGTCTTTCCCACTCCGAACCCGCCGGCCACCACGATCTTGGTGGAGGTGACCGAACCGGACTTCTTCACAGGACCGAACTCAAGCCTCTTCATCTCGCGTTCCTCTCCTTTCCGGTCCCTCAGTTCGAAGCGGGGCCGGCGGCCATCGCCGCCTCGTCCGCGCGTTCACCCGGTGTGAGCTGACGGCCGAACCGGTCCACGAGCAGAGCCATCTCGTAGGCGATCTGGCCGATGTCGTAGCCGGGATCAGCCAGAATGGACAGACACGAACCGTTGCTGATCGCCATCAGCAGCATGGTTCCCGCGTCCATCTCGACGATGGTCTCCCGGACGTTGCCCGCCTCGAAGCACCGCGCCGCGCCGTCGGTGAGGCTCAGCAGGCCCGACGAGACCGCGGCGAGCTGGTCGGCCCGGTCGTCGGGAAGCGTGTTCGACGCGGCCAGGAGCAGACCGTCCGCGGACACGGCGACGCCGTGTGCCACGCCGGGCACTCGGTCCACGAAGTCGTTGATGAGCCACGAGCTCTCGTTGACGAGTTCTTCGTAGGTCATGGCCTGCTGCTTCGGCTCTCCGCTCATTTCGTTGCCTTCCTCTCCAACACGGTCCAACCGCCTGCCTGTTGTTGCCGGCCGCGCATCCGGTCCTCTTGTTCCTTGGCCTTCTGCACACCCAGCTGGTAACTGGACAACCTGCGCCGCATGTGTGCCGGGTCGCGTTCGACGGCCCTGATCTCCTTCGGCATCTCCGGTGCGGGATCGCCGGTCGCGATCGTCGCCTGCAGATGCGCTCCCTGCCGCCGTAAAGGCAGACCGTCCTCGGTGTAGTCGCACGGAGCCGGGTCCGTCGCCGGCTCGGCCGTCCGCGATGCCTGCTCCTGCTCCGGTTGCCCGGTCCGCGCCGGTAACGCGGGTTCGTCCGCGTTACCGCGAGCCTTGAACCACCGGGAGGCCACCCTGGTTCCCCGGTCTTCCGGCAGGGGCTCGGGTTCGCGGGTCCTCGGTGCCGGTGCCGGTGCCGCACGCTCTGGCACGTCGGTGGGCTCCGCCGGCGGCTCGGCGGCCTGGGACTCCGCCGCCAGCGCCTGCTGTCGCACCGCGGTCTCGGCGGCGAGTTCCACCGCACGCTTGCCCGGCACTCGCATCGGCAGCTCTTCCGCCACCCCCTCGTGGGTCCGGTCTACCTGCTGGGCTCCGGCATCCGCCCCGGACGGACCCTTGCGCACGTTGTCGCGCTCGGCCCGCCAGGCCTGCGACCTGCCGTACCAGGAGGACATCCGGCGCCGGCCGGAGGCGGGGTTCCCGGTGACGTGCGGCGTGCTGGTCCGGCGCACGCTTGTCGTCACCGCCACCGAGGGCCCGGTGGAACTCGCCTGCTTCGCACCGGTGGTCGTCCGCCTCGAGTCTCCCGGCAGCATCGCGCGCATCGCGTCCTCCTCCAGCAGCACCGAACTCGGCACCGAGATGAGCGCCGACACGCCCTCGACGTCGTCGCCACCGAACAGCTCGACCTTGAAGCCGTTGCGACCGGCGAGTCTTCCGACCACGAACAGCCCGACCCGGCGCGATCGGGCGATCTCCTCCGAGCCCAGTTTCTTCAGCTGCTCGTTCGTCTTCCGGATGTCCTCGTCGGACATGCCGATCCCGTTGTCGAAGACTCCGATCGACAGACCGTTGTGCCGCCCGAGCTCGGCGTTGATCGTGACCTCCTTGGTCGGCGCGCTGAACGACGTGGCGTTGTCCAGCAGTTCGGCGATGATCCTGATCAGGTCGCCCGCCGCGGTGTTGGAGACCCTTATCGACGGTGTGCCCAGCACCCGGATCTTCTGGTACTTGTCCACTTCGGACATCGCCGCGCGGAACACGTCCGCGATCGTCACGGGGTTCTTGGTGGCGCGCACCAGTTCGGTCCCGGCGAGGACCAGCACGTTCTCGTTGTTGCGTCGCATCCGGGTCACGAGGTGGTCGAGCTGGAAGAACAGGTGCATGTCCGCCGGTGAGCGGTTGCCCTGCTCCAGCCGCTCGATCACCTGCAACTGACGCTGCAGCAGGGTCTGCGTGCGGCGGAACATGTTGACGAAGACCTCTGTGTAGCCCACCCGCAGGTCCTCGTGCTCCACTGCCATCCGCAACGCGGTCGCGCACGCCTCCTCGACCCGGTCGGTCAGCTGGGCGAGCCCGGCGTCGGACACCGCGGGAAGGCGCTTCCGGAACTCCGCGATGTTCCGGCTCTTGACGACGTCGGCCAGCATCTCGGTCAGCGGCTGCATCGCGAGCACGTCGATCTCGCCGCGCACGGCGTCCTGGGACCGCGACACCCGGCGCGACCAGATGAACAGCACCGCGCCGGCGCCGAGAGCGCTGATCGCGGCCAGCAGCGCGGTCAGCCGCATCCCACCGTCGGTCTGGACCACGGCCATGGCGACCAGGGTCACCGTCGTGATCTGTGCAAGTGAGAGGACGGCGAACCCGATAGTCAGTGGTACCGGTCGGCTTCTGCGTTTCAGTTGCGCGCTCATCACGTCTCCTTCGGACTCATCGCGCATCGGAGAGCTGGGCGAGACCGGAGTAGACCCGGCGCAACAGATCCATCGGAGGCAGTCCGTCCACAATGGAGATCCGCTGGTGGACCCGCAGGTATCCCCTCTCGATGCTCTCGCTGATGATCGTGCGTGCGAGCCCGAGCGGTGCGGAGATCGCCACCGCGACCTCCGCGACCGACTGCGGTACCACGCACACACGGCAGATGTGCCGCTGATCCTCTGTCAGGTCCTTGGCCGGCAGGGACGCGTACGGGCGAGCGGCCTCGACCAACGTCTCGAACTCGAGGTCGTACTTGACCTCGGACCGGCCGCCCGAGCGCACGTACGGCCGGATGATCGCCGAGTCCTCGACGTCGAGCTCCGGCTCGGGTTCGAGGTCGGTCATCGCCAGACCGCTCGACGGAATCAGACAGCCCTTCCGCGAGCCCTGCGCGTTCTCCTCCAGCAGCACCTTGATCGGCACCAGATCGGTCAGCGCCTCCACCACGATCGCGCCCTGGGAGGCCGCGCCGGGTTCCTCGGCGGGAGCCCGATCACGGAAGTCGTGCTCGGCCCACTCGCGGTAGTCGGTCCAGCCGCCGAACCGGACCGCCTCGGACGAGGCCGGGGAGTGTCGTTTGTGTGGCCTCGGCGAAGGGTGCGACGCGGTGTTCTCCCAGTTCATCATCAGCCCTCCGTCGCGTGATCGGTTCGCATGCCTATCCCTCGCTCGGACAGCGGCCAGGTGACGTCGAACCTGCTTGCCGGAACCGGCGCCAGCAGGGTTCGCTGTGGCTCCCGGTAGGGCAGCGGAACGGTGACCTGGAAGGAGTGCGTCGAGTCCGACGTGAGCACGTTGACCACGGTGGTGAGCGACGAGAAGTTGGGCGACTGCGCGACCGCGACGGCAACGCCTGCCAGGAATGTGAGCGCCATGACGAACGCTCGTGGACTCAGCCGCACGACGGACCTCCTTTCTTCAGCCACTGACCGGTCAGGCGGACAGGAGTGGCTGCGGGTGTGCTGCCCCGGTCATGAGACTCTTGCTCTGCAGCTTCTTGGCGTAGTTCAGCACCGCCACCGACCGGTCGAAGCCGATGACGCCCACGAGTTCGTCGTCGCGCAGGTAGCCGGTCAGTGATCGCTCCGAAGTGGACACAGGATCGAGTGAGACGCGTTCGGTTCCTGTCGCGGGCATGCCGGCCGCCTGGATGCGCAGGCCGTGCTGTTCGGACCAGAACCGGGGGATCGGTGTGAACGGTGTCGCGGACTCCCGGCCGCTCAACAGGCTTTCCGCTGCCGCACGACCCATCTCGATCGCGTTCGTCCAGTGTTCGACGCGTCGCGGGGTGGTCTCGAACCGCAGGTTCGGCCAGGACGCGACGTCGCCGGCGGCGACCACGTCCTCCAAGCCCTCGACGTGACAGGTGGCCTCGCACACCACGCCGTTGTCCAGCCTGGCACCGGAGTCGCGCAGCCACGACACCGCCGGGACCGAGCCGACCGCGACGATCACGCAGGCGGCGCTGAGGCTCCGCCCGTTCGAGAGCAGCAGGTCGATCCGTGACGAGCCGCCTGCCCACGAGTCCACCTTCGCGCCGAGCTCCAGCCGCACCCGGTTGCGCCGGTGCAGATCCGTGAGCCGCGTCGCCAGGTCGTTGTCGAGCAGGTTGTTCATCAGCACGTTGGCTCGGCCGACCACGGTGACGGGCCGGTCCACGTGCCGCAGACTCGACGCGACCTCGCAGCCGATGAAGCCGGTACCTATCACCACGACGGGTTCTCGTGATCCGTCGATCAGCTGGCGCAACCGCCGTGTGTCCGCGCGGGTGCGGATCACCGCTGCCCGCGGATGCCCGTTCAGCCCGCCGGGGTGCCTGCGCGACTCGACCCCGCTCGCGATGATCAGGCCGTCGTACTCCAGTTCCTCTCCGCCGGGCAGGTGCACGACCCGCCGGCGCGGATCCAGCTGGGACACCGACGTGTTCAGCCGCCAGGTCGCGCCGAGATCCTCGGCGGGTGCCGTCAGCACGTCCTTGGAACCGAGTTCGCCCGTGAGGAACTGCTTGGACAGCGACGGGCGGTACACCGGCATCGTCGGTTCGGATCCGACGATGACGACCTCACCGTCGAACCCGAGTTCCCGCAACCGTTCCGCGGAACACAGTCCGGCGATCCCCGCTCCGACGATCACGATTCGCGGCAGCTCGCTCACGATTCCCTCCCCGCAATCTCGATGGCCCGCATCGGGCACGACCGGGCCGCCGAGAGCACGTCCAGGTTGCGCGACACCTCGGGGCTCTGCCGGTAGGCGAGCCGTCCGTCCTCGCGCAGCTGGAACACGTCCGGAGCCTCGGACTGACAGAAGCCGTAACGGTGACATCGCTGGTTGTCGACGCTGATCTTCAGCGGCGCCGCCTTGTCGATCGGTGCCACCTCGCTCGCGTCACCCTCGATCAGGCCGATCCTGACCAGAACCCTGGGCGGCACGAACCGGACCGCGGCCAGCGCGAGCGCCGGGGCGGACACCGTGATCCCGGCCAGCCACATCAACTCGAAGTTGCCGTTCGCCCAGGCGCCCCACCACGCGTGGGTGACTCCGAGCGCGAAGACCACGTACGCGGTCTGGTGAAACCGCAACCAGTTCCGGTAGCGGAACAGGCGGTGCATGCCCGCGGTGACGATGATCGCCACCAGCAGGTCGAAGGCGATGATTCCCAGCGCGTGCCGCACGTACCCGTTCAGGAACGGGATGAACACCTGTGCGCCGACCACGATCTGCTCGTCCAGGAACCAGAAACCGAGCCCGTGCACGGCTGCCGTCGCCAGCGTGAAGGTGGCGAGCATGGCATGTCCGCTGCGCAGCGCGTGATGTCCGGTGAAGCGACGGATCCAGCCGGTGGCGGTGAAGATGCCCCAGCACAGCGTCAGGCACATCGACAGGTAGGACAAGCGCGCGGAGAACGCGACCACACTGCGGACACCGTTGTCGTTGCCCGTGTAGCCGACCGCGAGCACTGTCTCGTGCAGACTCGTCAGGCCCATTGCCCCGCCTCCTCGTCTTCCTCGGCGGCTTCGACGGGCCGCATCCGCGAACCGAGCCGGACGAGCACCAGGGTTCCGAGCCCGACCGCGACGGCCAGGCTGATGCCGAGCCCGAGGTCCATCGGAGCCGGGACCGGTTGGTACCGCGCGTCCGTTCCGGAATGGACGGCCAGAGCGTCGAAGGTGGCGAGTCCGGTGCTCTCCAGCAGGGACATGTGCCGTGCGACGTAGTCCTCGGCGATCGCCGCCATCGAGCGGATGACGTCGTTCTGAGTAGTGGAACGGACGGTCGTGATGGCCATGTACACCGAACCGTGCGCGGCCCTGGTCAGGTTGACGTAGGTTCGGTCGAGCTCGTCACCGCTGGCGGCCCTGATCTCGTCCTGCCAGCCCTTCTGCTGCGGGGTGGGGGCCTGCGGCAGCTGCACCTGAAGCCGGTCGGCGGCGGCGATGTTGCTCTCGTGCAACGCGTGGTGCTCGGTGGCGAGCTGCTCCGCGACCTTGCGCACTTTCGGGTTGGTGCTGCGACGTGCGACGTCCTCACTCGCCGGCGCCTCCCACAGACCTGCCTGGGCGACTGCGACGAGCAGCTTGACGTCGGCCGGGTACAGCGGGCCGTGCGGCGAGTCGAGAGTGGTGTGCTTGCGGACGTGCTCGCCGGGCACCTCCCCGTGCCAGCCTCCGGTGGCGGAGACACCGCACGACGTCAGCATCAGGGTGACCGCGAGAACGAACAGCAGCCGAACCGCAAGAGGCTGCCGCTCGTCGCGAGATGTTGTCGCGGCACGCGAGAAGACGTGCATTCATGCGCTCCGTTCCACGAGTGTCCTGGTCACTGTTCGGCAGTACCGAGTAGACACTCGGAACCACTCCTCAGGAATGGTTATGCCCTTTTCTGTCGGTTCTTGTTCCCGAACGGGATCGCCCTGTTTTTGGGCGCGCTAAAGGTGTTTGTGCAGCTCAAGATTCTGCGCAAACAGCTTGCTTGACCGTTTTGCTAATTCCGGGTCATGTCAGTGCGCCGGATCGGAACGAGTAGGCGACCGCGTGGGAGTGGTTGTTCAGGTTGAGTCTGCGCATCATGCGACTCAGCGTCTTTCGGATCGTTCCCTCTGGGCAGCCGATTCTCGTCGCGATCTCGTCAACGTTCTTCCCGTCTGCGATGGAGCCGAGCACGTCACGTTCGCGGGCGTCCAGCAGGGCCAGTGACAGGCCGTTCGCCTCGAGCACGGTCGAGCGCATCTCGTCGAGTTCGCGCAACAACACCGCCTGCAGATCTGCGGGGAGTAGCGAAATCCCTCTGGTCACCCCCAGCACGGCGGCGGCCAGGCGACTCTCGGTGGCCCGTGAAGCGGACAGGATGCTCTTCACGCCCATGCGTACGGCAGGCAACACGCTGCCCGCGTCGAACCGATCGGTCACCACGACCCAGGCGGCGTTCTTCCCCGCTCCACGCTGGATGATCGCGTGCAGACGTCCGGCACTCACCACCCGTTCTGCCAGGACGACGACATCAGCGTCGTCCCTCGCCGCCTCGCCGAGCACGTCGATCTGGGCGCAGGCGCTGAGCATCGCGCCGATCCCGGCGTGGACGAGCGGATCCGAAGCCTTGACCAGCACTGTGATCCGGCGCATCGCCCCTCCTCTGCTCCGTTCGACCTGGTTGCTGCGCACAGCCTGGCTCCGCGGACTTCATTTCTTCTCGGAGCGTCTCTGCTGGCGCTGTCGCAGGCGAGGTTTCGCCGTGGAGGGTGCACACGCGGTCGCCACCGGCCGGCGGCGGGATCGGCCAGGTCTGAGGCTGTCAGGTGGCGCAGGCCAAGACGCCGGGCTGCTTGCTGTTCGGAACTGCCGAGACTTCTTCTACGCGTTCTGCGCGTTGCGACGATTCGTCAGTTCTGAGCGCGGCTGCCGCCTGTTGCACGCGGGATCGCAACCACTGGTGGGCAGGGGAGCGAACGCTGCGGGGCAGAACATGGTCGTGGTCAGTTTGGGCAGCGGCGTCGTCACCTCGACCTCCCGCAGGCCGAGGGAGTCGCGCTTCAGGTCGAACAGCCCTCCAAGAACTACGCAGGTTGCACGGCGGACCCGAGTTCGAGAAGCAGGGGAACAAGTGGAGGCTCAGCTCAACCCGCAATCGCGGGTGACGTTCGCGTGGCTCGAAGTGACAGGGAAGTGCCAGCTTCAGTGCGACCACTGCTATGCCGACTCTGGTCCAGCTGGTTCGCACGGGCCGATGGCAGCCGAAGAGTGGACGAGTGTGATCGACCAGCTCGCCGATCTTGGCACGAGGATGGTGCAGTTCATCGGTGGCGAGCGCCACTATTCGAAAAGTTTCTGGTCGGCGACTTAAGGCGATCTTGTTCTGCACGAGTAGCGGCAGACCGTGTTCTGCTCGATGATGATGGCGACCGGCGGTGAGGTACCAAACCGCGTACCCCGCCGCCGGTCGATCAGGACCCGTCAACTGCCCGTCGAACAACGCTTTCAGCAGACGATTCTGGCCCCGTCCCAGGCATCCGCTGTGTAGAGCCGACCATTGAGAACCAGGTCGCCGCCCGTTGCGCCCTGGTAGGTGTAGGTAGTGCCGAGGCAGCGGTGCTTGGCCTCGACCACCAGGGTCTGCGACGTCGACGTCTCGTCGTACTTGCTGGCCACGGTTTGCCACCACGTGCCCCGCCACCGGGCGAGTTGGGCTTTCATCGCGATTTCGGAGGGCCTGGAGTTGCACGAGGTCAGGGAAGAGTTGACGGCGTAGTTACCCATCTTGATGACCAGCACCCAGAGCCCGCATCCGCTGGGATAGGCGAAGGCACTGGGCTCTGACCCGGACGGGGCGTAGTCCGCGCTGGCGATCGACACGATCTTCGCGCCGTTTCTCGTCGCCTCTGCCGCCTTGTCCTTGACCACCTGCGGAGCGTTCGCCAACTCGACGGAGAAGCGGGAAGCCGCCGCCTGGGATGGGGCGCCGATATTCGCCGCACCCTCGTCCGCCTGTGCCGCACCGCCGGGAAGCAGAGCGGCGAACAGCGCGAGAACGGCCAGCAGCCCGAACGATCCCGCGACTCGGCGTTTGTTATTCAACATATGAATCCTCCGTACTTTCAACGATCGAGCTGACTTGTGGAGTTGTCATCGAGTGCTGGTCGTCGATCCCTGGTCCTGGCGGGGTTCGGACGAATTGGGAAGCCGGGTACAGGAACGGCGCCAGCGGTCCGTTTGGAACGGGTGGGCGTGGACCGTCTGGTGGGCGATCACCGTTGGGTGGCAAAGCCGTGCTCAGGGGGCCGTGGCCAAGATGCAGGAGATGGGTGCGACCACCCCGCCCACCCCTGTGGCCAGGAGGGCGGCGGTGCAGGTGGCGATCCGGACTTGCTGGCTCGGGAACGGGAACGAAGCCAGACCACAGATCAGGTACCGCTTCTTGGTGACTTCGTAGCCCCAGGTCTCGAGGTAGTCGGTGCAGTCAGAGCGGCTCTTGGACGTGATGGGATCTTCGGTCTGGGCTGCGTGCGACATACCTGAGGACGAGAGCACCACAGGCACCCGCGCATCGGGCGTGTACGCGCTGCCCAGTCCGTTCACAGTGTGTGCTGGAGTTGACTGGGCTGACGCTGTCGGCGTCGTCGGAGCGGCGGTGGCAGCTCCGGCGGTCTGTGCCAGGCCCAAAGCGGCCAGGCCGGCGATCGTCACGATCACGGCGCCACAGTGAATCGTATTGATCAGTCGGTGCATTCTCGTCTCCTTGGAATTGCGGCGTTCGGAACCGGATTTCAACTCCGGCCTGCTGCGAGAATGGGTGCACCGCCTCCCGGGAACGCACCAGGATCGTGTAACAAGCCGGTAGGAGCGCTTGTGGAGAGTCGCCTCCGATCTTGAGGGAATTCGGGCAAGGTGTTCGGGCGGGACAGCGACGGGGGTTGTTGTGGTGGTGGAACTGAGGGTGTTGGGGGATGTCGGGGCCTGGATCGAGGACCGACGGTTCGAGGTAGGGCACCCGCGGCAGCGGTGTGTGTTCGCGGTGCTGGCGGTGGAGGCCAACCGGGTCGTCACGGTGGACCAATTGCTGGAGCGGGTGTGGTCGCAGGATCTGCCGCTGCGGGGTCGGCAGGTCCTGAGGAACTATCTGTCGCGGCTGCGGCTGCTGCTGGCGCCAGCAGGCATCGGCATCGAACGCCGCTCCAGCGGTTACGTGCTGCTCGCCGACCCAGGCGTCGTGGATGTGCTCCGATTTCGCCACCTGATCACCTGCAGTCGTGATGCAGACGATGAGCAGGCTCTCGGCTTGTACGACCAGGCATTGGCACTATGGCGGGGTGAACCGTTCGCTGGCCTGGAAACCCCCTGGCTGGCTGCGGTGCGCACCGGCCTCGAGCGGGAACACATCGCCGCCCGGCTCGACCGTGTCGAGGTGGCGTTGCGCTGCGGTCGGCACACCGAGGTGCTGCCTGAACTGTTCACGCTGGTGGAACAGCAAGACCTGGACGAACGCGTCGCCGCCCAGTTCATGCTGGCCCTGCACCGCGCCGGACGCACCGCCGAAGCGCTGGCCCACTACCGGCATCTGCGCGACCGGCTGATCGAGCAACTGGGCACCGAGCCTGGTACCGCACTACAGGTGTTGCATCAGCGCATCCTCGACACCGATCCCGCCCTCACCCCGGCCTCGACAGCGATCACGCGCGGAACAGCCCCGAAGGCGGAGCAGCCGATGCCCCGGCAGTTGCCCGCGCCACCACGGTGGTTCACCGGCCGCGGCACCGAATTGGCCCGCCTGGACCACGCGCTGACCGCCGAACCGGAGGAGGACCCGATACCGTCCGGGACCAGTTCGGGGACACCAGCCGCCGCCACGGTGATGATCTCGGCGATCGGCGGGGCAGGGGGAATCGGCAAGACCTGGCTGGCCCTGGCGTGGGCGCACCAGCGCACCGAGCGGTTCCCCGACGGGCAGCTGTTCGTGGATCTGCACGGGTTCAGCCCCACTGAAGAGCCGATGGCGTCAGCGGTGGCGGTACGCGGATTCCTCGACGCCCTCGGGGTCGACCCCGGCCGGATCCCGCCCAACCCAGGCGCACAAGCCGCGCTGTTCCGTAGCCTGGTCGCGGGCCGGCGGATGCTGATCGTCCTGGACAACGCCGCCACCGCCGACCAGGTCGTCCCGCTGCTGCCCGGCAGCCCGTCCTGCACCGTGCTGATCACCAGCCGCACTAGGCTCGCCTCCCTCGTCGACCGGCACGGCACCCGGCACTTCACGCTGGATGTGCTCACCCATGACGAGGCGCGCGCCCTGCTCGCCGCACGTCTCGGCACAAACCGTGTCGCCGCTGAACCCGGCGCCGTCGACGAACTGATCGACCTGTGCGGGAGCTACCCGCTGGCCCTGTCGATCACCGCCCGCGACGCCGCCACCCGCCCGGCCCTCCCGCTGGCCGAGGTTGCCGCCGAACTGCGCGAGCTCGGCCTCGAGATGCTCGACCACGACACCGACCCCGCCGCCAGCCTGCCCGCAGTTCTGTCCTGGTCCCTGCACCGGCTCACCGACGAGCACCGCACGGTGTTCACACTGCTGGGCGTGTCCCCCGGCCCTGACACCACCCTGCCCGCGGTCGTCGCCCTCACCGGCCTGCCGTCTGTCCGTGCACGCAAAGCGTTGTCGGCGTTGGAAGAGGCATCCCTGCTCGAACGGCAGCCGCGCGGCCGGTACGCGATGCACGACCTGGTCCGCGCCTACGCCACCACCGCCCACGACCTGCCCGACAACATGCGGGAGATGGCATTGGTGCGGGTGCTGGACTTCTACCTGCACACCGCTTTCGCCGCCGGTCGTCTCCTGGAACCCTTCCGCGCACTCGTGCAACCCGAGCCGCCCGCGCCTGGCGTGCACCCGTACCCGCTGCCAGACGCCGCGGCCGCGTTGGCGTGGCTGGAGGCCGAGCACACCACCCTGCTGGCCGCCCAGCGCACCGCCGCCGCTCTGGAACGCCATCACGTCGTCTGGCACCTCGCCTGGGCACTGGACACCTTCCTCTACCGGCGGGGGTACCGGCGCGACGCGCTCACCGCGTGGCGAGCCGCGGTGGACGCCGCCGCACACCTGCCCGACCCCGCCGCCCGCAGCCGCGCCCACCGGGGCCTCGGCTCCGCCTGTGCACTGCTGGGCCTGCACGAGGAGGCCACCGGGCACCTGGACCGGGCCCTCGACCTGGCCATGCGCCACCACGACCCCACCGAACAGGCACACACCCACCGGGCGCTCGCGATCTCCTGGGAACTGCGGGGGGATGACCGGCGGGCCTTGGACCACGCCCGGCACGCCCTCGACCTCTACCGCGCCCTCGGCCAGTCGGTGCAGGAAGCCGACGCGCTCAACGGGGTGGGCTGGTGCGCCGCGCGCCTGGGCGACTTCGACACCGCCCGCGACCACTGCCACGCCGCACTCACCCTGAATCGGCGCCACCAGGACCTTGAGGGTGAGGCGGCCGCCCTGGACAGTCTCGGCTTCATCGCCCACCGCACCGGCGACCACCAGCAGGCCCTCGACCACTATCACCAGGTCCTCATCCTGTTCCGCACCCTCGGCCACACCTACGAGGTCGCTAGCACCCTCGACCGCGTGGGCCACCCTCACGCGGCCCTCGGACAGCACGAGCAGGCCAGCCAGGTATGGCAGGAGGCGCTGGAGCTGTACCGGGAACAAGGCCGCGACGATGACGCCGCGCGTGTACAACGGCAACTCGACGACCTTGGTTCGGCACTGGAGTCGATCAGGCCGTCGGGCCTGAACGAGACAACGTAGCGGGCGTGAAGCTCGGCATGCCGAGCCTCGGGCTCCAGCTTGAGCGTGCGCTCGCAGCCCGCGCGCTGGGCACCAGCCCCGACGACACACGATTCCGCTTCGACCCCGGATCACCCATCCCCGACAGCCGACGGTGTTCGTTGCCGGTGAATGTTGTCCCAGTGCCATCGCAGTCTGTCCGGACGCGGGTTTCTGCCACTCAGTCTGGTTCGGTTGAGCGACTGGGTGATGGAGTGTCTGGGTTCTGCGCGTCCAGGCCCACGCAGGAAGGCTGGCTGTATCTGGCCACTGTGATCGATCTGCACAACAGGGAGGTCGTCGGTCCTGCGATAGCAGGGCACGCGCGCGCCGGACTCATCCGTGACGCGATCACGCTGGGCTGCCCGTCCGCGGGACTGCGGTCGGCCGGCCCCTCATAATCAGCCCTCTCCAGTAGTCATGATCAACTTGTCGGCCACGGCCAGCAGGAGCAGAACGATCCCGGCTGGCCTCGAACAGCGACTCAGCTCGGCGGATACGCGCCGGGGGTGGTACCCGTCCACCTGCGGAAGGCGCGGATGAACGTGGCGGCGTCGGTGTAGCCGAGTCGTAACGCCACCTGCTCGACGCCGAGGCGGTGCGTGGTCATGAGCTCGATCGCGCTGGCGCGGCGGGCTTCGTCGACGAGCCGGCGCAGTGACGTCCCTTCGGCGGCAAGATGTCTGCGCAGGGTGCGGGGCGACAGGTGCAGGCGGGCGGCGACCGCGCAGGCTTCGGTCACGCCATCGGCGATGACGGCCCGCACGCTCTGTGCGACGCAGGGGGAGCAGCGTTCTCTCAGCAGCGAGCGGCATGCGCGCTCGCAGGCCGCCATGGTGAGCGGATCAGCCTGGGGCAGCGGGAGATCCAGCACCGCGGTGTCGGTGACGATCGCGTTGCCCGGCGCGCCGAACCGCACCGGGGTGCCCAGCGCCTTCTCGTAGCCGGTGCAGACGCGGGGGAGGCTCAGCTCCACGCGCATGGAGCGCGGTGACTCGCCGAGGATCGTGCGCAGAATGCCAGCGGTGGCAGCGATCTCGCGCCCGACCACGAAGGGACGCAGCGCCGCTGGACATCCGTGGTCGTCGACGACGATCAGACGGGCCTCGTCGCCGGACACCCGCATGCGCAGTCCGGCCACCGCGTACGTGAGCGGCAGGTAGCGCAGTCCGAGCTCGGCCGCGTCCCGCAGCGTCGGGCTGGTCAGCAGGGCGAAACCCCAGACCCCGTAGGTGCGCAACGACAACCGCTCGCCGACCGCGATGCCGAGCCCGGACGCCTGGCCGGCCGCGGTGACGAGGTTCGTCGCCACGGCGAGCTCCTGCGCACGGCTCACCACCGCGTGACCGAGCAATGTCTCGGGCTCGATTCCGGTGCCGCGCAGGCACTCCCGCACGCCCACTCCGCGCTCGACCCCGACCTCGACCATGGCCCGCACCCCGGCGACGCCGCGGCGGAAACCGAGCGAATGGCCGGAAACATCAACTCGTCGGCCATCCGGGCCAGAGGGCAGCACCGTCGATCTCCCTAACCTCGAAGCAGGTTGAAGGGCGCCGCTGCCCGAAGCCGAACCCACGATAGGGGCGGCCGGGGCGCATACCTGCGGCATCACCCGGACGCCGATGGCCCGAAAGGAGCACCATGACCAGGACAGTGCTGGTGACCGGAGGAAATCGAGGCATCGGCCGGTCTGTCGCGGAGGCGTTTCTCGCCGAAGGAGCGCGGGTGGCGGTGACGCATCGCGGTGACGAGTGCCCGCAGGGGACGTTCGGCGTGAAATGCGACGTGACCGACGGCGGGCAGGTGGACGCGGCGTTCGCGGCGGTGGAGGCGGAGCTGGGCCCGGTGGACGTGCTCGTCGCCAACGCCGGGATCACCGACAGCACGCTCATCACCCGCATGACCGAGGACAGTTTCACCTCCGTGCTGGACACGAACCTGACCGGTGCGTGGCGCTGTGCCCGGCGCGCGGCAGCGCCGATGGTGCGGGCCAGAAGCGGGCGGATGATCTTCATCTCCTCGGTGGTCGGGATGTACGGCAGCGCCGGCCTCACGAACTACGCCGCGAGCAAGGCGGGGTTGATCGGACTCGCCCGGTCGCTCGCCCGTGAGCTGGGCAGCCGCGGCGTCACCGCGAACGTCATCGCACCGGGGTACGTCAACACCGACATGACCGCGTCACTGCCCGAGCAGTACGGCAAGCAGTACCGCGACTCGATCCCGTTGCGCCGCTTCGGCGAGCCCGCCGAGGTCGCCGGCGCGGTGACCTGGCTCGCGGGAGAAGCGGCGCGGTACGTGACGGGTGCCGTCATCCCGGTGGACGGCGGGCTGGGGATGGGGCACTGATGCCCGCCTCCGTGCTGCTGATAGACGACGAGGTCCTGGTTCGCCGAGGATTCCGGCACGCGCTGGAGGAAGCGGCGGACGTGGTAGTGCTGGGAGAGGCCGGGCGTGCGGCCGACGGATTGCTTCTCGCACAACGACATCGGCCCCAGGTGGTGCTCACCGCGGACGTCACCCAGCTGACGAGGCTGTGCGGATGCGCGAGTGGTGGAGTCATCGTGCTCGCCACCGAAGGCACCGACGAACACCTGCACCGCGTGCTGACCGACGGCGCACGTGGGTTTCTGCTCAAGCGCGCGAGTCATGAGGAACTGGTCGCCGCAGTGCGCGCCGTAGCACAGGGACACGCGTTTCTCTGCGCGGAGATGACGGCACGTCTGCTCGACCGGTTCGAGATCCTGCCCCCGATCGAGGAGCTGGACCGCGGCCTGGGCTCGCTGAGCGACCGGGAGCGCCAGGTGCTCGTCCGGATGGCGCGCGGCCGCAGCAACGAGGAGATCGCGCGGGAGCTCTACCTCACCTGTGCGACGGTGAAGTCCCACGTCTCGCACGTCCTCGCGAAGCTGGGACAGCCGAACCGGATGCACGCGGCGCTGCTGGCGCAGCGAATGGGACTGCTCAGCCGGGCCGGGTGAAGACGAGCACCACGTTGTGACCGCCGAAGCCGAAGGAGTTGGAGATCGCCGCACCGATCCGCGCCTGCCGTGGCTGGTCGGTGACGATCTCCAGCTTCACCTCGGTGTCCTGATCGTCGAGGTTGCGCGTCGGAGGGACGACACCGTCGCGCACCGCCAGCACGGTGAAGATCGCCTCGACCGCGCCCGCACCCCCGATGAGGTGACCGGTCAGCGACTTCGTGGCGGTGACCAGCGGGTGCGGTCCCAGAGCCTCCAGGATCGCGGCCGCCTCGACCCGGTCGCCCACCTGCGTGCCCGGTGCGTGGGCGTTGACGTGCGTGATGTCGTAGGGGCTCAGCCCGGCGGAGCGCAACGCGTGCCGGATGGCGCGGATCTGGCCGTCCGGGGACGGCGAGGTCATGTCGTGGGCGTCCGAGGTCATACCGGTGCCCGCGAGCCGCGCGGAGATTCGCGCCCCTCGTGCGCGGGCGAACGAAGCGCGTTCCAACACGAGCGCACCCGCGCCTTCACCCATGACGAACCCGTCGCGTCCGGAGTCGAACGGCCGGGACGCTCCGAGCGGGTCGTCATGCCTGCGCGACAGTGCTCCCATCCGCGCGAACGCCGCGATCGAGAGTCTGCCGAGACACGCCTCCGTGCCACCCGCGACGACGACGTCCGCGAGGCCGCGGCGCAACAACGCGGCGGCGAGCGCGATCGCCTCCGCACCGGACGCGCACGCGCTCGTCGGGGCATGGGCGCCGCCTCTCGCGCCGAGGTCCATGCTGACCGCGGCGGCGGGGCCGTTGGGCATGAGCATCGTGACCGTGAACGGGGAAACCCGGTCGGGGCCGAGCTCCTGGCATCGGTCGTACTGCTCCACGAGCGTGCCGCCACCACCCAGGCCGGTGCCGAACACGACCGCGAGCCGCTCGGGTTCCACGTCCGGTGACCCGGCGTCGCCCCAAGCCTGGCGGGCCGCGACCACGGCGAGCTGCTGACAGCGGTCCATCCGGCGGCGGGCCACGCGGTCCAGCAGCGGCCCCGGATTCTCGTGCGCGGGTGCGCCGAGCCGCACCGGCAGGCCGGCCGACCACGGCTCGTCGAGCAGCCGGACACCGGACGTACCCGCGAGCAGCGCGTCCCAAGTGGACGGAACGTCGCCGCCCTGCGGAGTGGACATGCCGAGGCCGGTGACGGCGATCTCCTCTTCTCCTCCCGGCAGCGGAGGAAGCGACGCGTGCAGCAGGGAGAAGTCGAGGAACGTGCTCTCGTGGGACATCTCGGCTCCGGAGGTTCGAGGAGTGGACCCATTGAGGAGAACACCGGAACCGGCGTGGCGGCAGCGGCCGCGGGACTGACCGCGCACTCCGTCGCGCGACCGATTACAGGGCTGTTCGATCTCCGTAACGTCCGCACCGCAACGGAAATCCCCGAGCAGCGGGAGTTGATCAGCAGTGGGTGCGGACACCGTGGCGGACGTGGCGAGCCTGGTCGATCTGTGTCGCAGGCAGGCGGCACTCAGAGGTGAGGAACGCGCGTTCGTGTTCCTCGACAGCGGCGTGGTGGAGTCAGCGGCGCTGACCTACGCCGAGCTGGATCTTCAAGCCCGTGCGATCGCCGTGCGGCTGCGCTTGCACGCGCCGCCTGGATCTCGTGCACTGCTGTGCCATCCACCGGGACTCGACTTCGTCACGGCGTTCCTCGGCTGCCTGTACGCCGGCATCATCGCCGTGCCCGCACCACCGGTTCGCCGGGCGTCGGGCGACGCGCGCCACACCCGGCTGGTCGCCATCGCCGACGACTGCCGCCCCGCTCTGCTGTTGTCCACAACGGACACACTGGCCGGCGTGCACGCGATTCTCGGGGATCGTCCCGTGACGCCGCTCGCCACAGACCAGATCACCGACGGGGACTCCGACTGGTCCGCACCGGAGGGCGCGAACGAGATCGCGTACTTGCAGTACACCTCCGGCACCACGGGCAGGCCCAAGGGCGTTGTGCTGACCCACACGGGTGTCCTGCACAACCTCGCGCTCATCGTGAACAGCGGCTCACGGCCCGACGAGGACCACACGCGTCTCTCGCCGACGGTGTCGTGGCTGCCGGTGTTCCACGACATGGGCCTCATCGGAGGCGTGCTGCAACCGCTCTTCCTCGGCCAGCTGTCCGTCCTGATGTCCGCGCAGTCGTTCGCACGAGTGCCGGCCAACTGGTTGCGCGCGATCTCCCGCTACGGCGCGGAAATCGCCGCGTCGCCCAGCCTCGGGTACGAGCTGTGCCTGCGGCGGGTGAGCGACGAGCAGCGCGACGGGCTCGACCTGAGCCGGTGGCGAATCGCCGCGATCAGTGACGAGCCGCTGCGCGCGTCGACGATCGACCGGTTCGCGTCGCGGTTTCATCCCTGCGGGTTCCGCAGGGAGGCGTTCTTCCCCAGTTACGGCATGGCGGAGTCGACCGTGCTGATCAGCGGAGGTCCTGTCGAGGGGCCGCCGTTGGTGCGCCCGTTCGACGCCACCGCGCTCGAACGCGGCAGGGTCGCGCCCGCGACCAGCGGCGCGGGTGCGCGGTCCCTCGTCGGATGTGGTGAGCCGGACCCGTCGCTCCAAGTGCTGATCGCCGATCCGGAGACCAGCGTTCCCTGCGGGCCCGACGAGGTCGGCGAGATTCTCGTGTCCGGGCCGAGCATCGGCGCGGGGTACTGGGGGGATCCCGCCGGCACCGAGCGGACGTTCGGCGCGGTGGTCGACGGCCACCGGTTCCTGCGCACCGGCAACCTCGGATTCCTGTTCGAGGGCCAGCTCTTCGTCGCGTGCCGGATACCGGATCTCCTCGAAGTCGACGGCCGTCAGCTCTACCCGTACGACGTGGAGAAGACCGCCGTGGACTGCGACCCGGCGGTGCACTCGGCCTGCGTGGTGGCGGACGGCGCGGACGTGGTCGTGTTCGCCGAGGTCGGTCATCGGTACCGCACCACACCTCAGGATCAGATCAGGAACGCGATCACCTCAGCTGTGCGCACCGAGCACGACCTCCAGCCCGCCCGCGTCGTCCTGTTGTCACCCGGCACGTTGCCGCTCACCACGAGCGGCAAGCTCCGCCGCGCCGCCTGCCGATCGATCATGTTGGGAGAGAAGTGATGCAGACCGACGGCGGGGTCCGGTTGCCGAAAGGTGTCGCGGGCGGCAGGCGCAAGCTCACGACGCTGGTCGACCTCTGCACGGCTCGGGCGGCGGCCGAACCAGGCTTGCACGGTTTCTCGTTCTTCGCCGACGGCCGGACGGAGTGGGAGGCGCTGACGCTGGCCGATCTGGACCGCCGGGCACGGGCACTCGCCGTGCTGCTCACCGAGCTCGCGCCACGCGGCACCCGTGCGCTGCTCTGCTTCGAACCCGGACTGGACTTCCACATCGCCTTCCTCGGCTGCCTCTACGCCGGCCTGATCGCCGTCCCGGTGGCGCCGCTCGACGGCACCCGCACCAGCCTGAAGATGGGCCGGATCGAGTCGATAGTCGCGAGTTGTGGGCCGGAGCTGCTCCTGTCCACCGGTATGACGTTCGCGAAGTGCCTTGCGGTGGTGGAGGAGTCCAAGGCGCTCACCGATCTCGTGCGGCTCGCGGTCGACGAGGTCGACCCCGCGCTGGCGGAACGCTGGACGCCGCCTGCCATCGGCATCAGCTCGCCCGCCTACCTGCAGTACTCCTCCGGCTCCACCGGTGAGCCGAAGGGCGTGATATTGACGCACGGCAACGTCCTGCACAACCTCGCCCTGATCCACGGCAACCTCTACCGGCCGTCCGACGAGGCCGGCCTGCCCCGCCCGCCGAGCGTGTCGTGGCTCCCGTCGCACTACAACATGGGGCTGATCGGCGGCGTGCTCGATCCGTTGTACTCGGGCAGGCCGGCCACCCTGTTCCCGGCCGGGGTCTTCGTGCGCAGCCCCGTCAGCTGGCTGAGGCTGATCTCGCAGCTGGGCAGGGCGGACAGTTGCGCGCCGAACTTCGCGCTCGACCTGTGCGTGCGGCGCGTGTCGGAGGTGCAGATGGCAGGCCTTGACCTGAGCGGCTGGGAGATGGCGCTCATCGGCGGCGAACCGGTCAGGGCCAGGACCCTCGACCGGTTCTGCGAGGTGTTCGCTCCCGTCGGTTTGCGGAGAGGCACCCTCGTGCCTGGATACGGCCTCGCCGAGTCGACGGTGATGGTCACCAGCGCCCTCGTCGGCGAAGGACCGGTGACCCTGCGGTGCGACGCGGACGCGCTGACCCGAGGGCGGGCCAGGCCGGTCGACCCGCCGGGAGGCAGGCGGCTGGTGAGCTGCGGCCCGATCCCGCCGACGATCACACTCGTCGTTGGCGACCCGGTGACCCGCGAAGAGTGCGCGGACGGCGAAACGGGGGAGATCTTCGTGCAGGGCCCGAGCGTCGGCGCCGGCTACTGGAACCGGCCTGACGACGTGTTCCACGCCGAGCTGCCCCGCAGGAACGGGCTGTTTCTGCGCACCGGCGACACGGGCTTCCGCTGGGACGGTGAACTGTTCGTCACCGGACGGGTCAAGGAGGTGATCATCGTCGCCGGTGCCAACCACCATCCGCACGACCTGGAGGCGACGGCCGAAGCCGCGCATCCGGCCGTGCGCGGGTGCTGCGTGCTCGCCGTCGACGACGGGCAACAGGAGCGGGTCGTCGTGCTGGTGGAGGTGCTCGGCGACACGGACGAGAGTGAGATCGTGATGGCGGTGCGCCGCACCGTTCACACCGGACACGGGGTGCGCGTGGACGAAGTCGCGCTGGTGCCGGCCGGTTCCTTACCTCGCAGCACGAGCGGCAAGCTGCGACGAGCCGATTGCCGCGACGGCTACTCGGCAGGCGCGTTCAACTCGACGACCCGAAGTTGACGGTTTCACCGCCGTGAACGGCAGGAGAGGGGGCGAGTCCTGACGCGAACTCCTCGTGGGTGTTCCCTCGCAGGGAACACCCACGAGGATGGTCAGCACCACAAACCCGACAGGGCCGAGCGTTCGTCGCGAGTGGCCATGTCGTTTCACTCGCACTCCTGGGCGGCGAGTGCGGCGAGCGCGCGCACCGACCGGTGGATCACGTCCCGCTGGGTGTCCAGCCGGTGGCTCTCGGAGTCGGGGATCTCGACGTGCACGTCGATCCGCGTGCCGCCGTCCACCACCTGCAGCCGCCAGGTGAACACGAGGTCCGACACCAGGCAGGAGATCGTGACGTTGCCCAGTTGCCGGTCGCCGTGCAGCAGTTGTGGCATTGGGAAGTCCGGGTAGCCGTCCGGGTACATGGTGTAAGGCCCACTGTCCTCCGTGGACGGTTCGACCGTGCCGACCCCGGCCCACCACTGCGGGAAGCGGCTCGGGTCGTACAGCAGCTTCCACACCTCTTCCGGTGGGGCGGCGCTGTGTGCGGTCTCAGCGAACGTCGGCATCGATGCCTCTCAGGTCGGCGGTCACGGCGGCCAGTTCGCGGTCGGGCTCCACCAGCGCGGTCAACGGTGGGCGGCCCAGGTCGATCAGCGCGGCGACATAGCCCGGGCCGGTGTCCCCGGCGCGGCGCTGCCACCCGCGCACCGCCTCGCTCAGCCGCCGCCTGGCCAGCTCGGGATCGCGCCGGCGCGCCGCGATCAAGCCTTGGACCGCCGACATGCGGGCGACGAGCGTGTCGGGGAAATCGGCGGGCGACACGGGTTCCTGCGTGACCGCGCGCAGCTCTGCCTCCGCCTCCTCCGGCTTGCCCGCGCGGGCAAGGGCGTCGGCGCGGTGCAGGCGGGTCAGTGCGCGGCCGACCGGGGCGTTCAGGTCGATCGCGGCGGCGAGCTCGTGGGCGGCGCTGTCCCAGTCGCCGGTGGTGCGGGCGATGGTGGCTCGATCGTGGTGGATGAGGCCTATCAGGTCGGGCAGGCTCAGCCGCTCCGCCAGTACGGCGCCCTGGTCGCAGCTCGCGGCGGCCTCACCGACCCGGCCCAGCCGGCACAGCACGGACACCTGGGCCGAGTGCGCGTAGACACCCAGGCGAAGCAGTCCGTTGGGTGCCGCGAGTGGCATGCTGCGGTCGATGAAGTCCAGGGCGCGGTCGAACGCGCCGAGGCAGCTGGCGGCCGACGCGGCGTTGAGCAGGCTCGGGAAGGCCAGGTCGGGACGCCCTGCCCGGTTGGCCGCCGAGGCGGCCGCGATCAGTGGCGCGTAGCTGTCGGCGAACCGGCCCGTCCGCAGCAGGATGTGCGCGCGGGCGACGCTGACGTCGTGCGCCAGCAGGTCCCCGACGGGCTTGCGGTGGGTGAGCACGTCGACCTCGACCAGCAGTTCCTCCGCCGCGGCCACACCACCGGTCACCGCCTCCGCCCAGGCCATGCCCGCGAGTGCTTCGATCCGCGCGTCCGGGTCGGTGTCCGGGTCGCGGTCGAGCACGTCCAGCGCGGCGGCGTAGGAACGGCGGCACTCGCGAGGGATGCACAGCCCGCCCCGCAGCCACTTCCCCCGGCGCAGCCAGGCGCTGACCAGTGCGCCCCGGTCGAGCGGGACGATCAGCTCCAGCGCCCGGCCGAACGCGGCGTCCGACTCGCCGAGCAGCCCGCGCCAGGCCTGGACCTCGGCGAGTTCGACGAACGTGTCCGGGTCGTGAGGGTCGATCTCGGTGACCTCGGTCAGCAGATCCGCGGCTTCGACGAACGCGCACACCGAGCGCGCCGCGGCGGCGGCCTTCACCAGATGCGCGACCGCTTGCTCGTCGTGCCCAGCCAGCCGCAGGTGCCGGGCGATCTCCGCCGCCCGGCGCGGTGCGTTCGCCCGTGCGCGGCGCAGAGCCTCCGCGATGGCGGCGTGCCTGCGGGAACGGAGCGGGTCCGGCAGGTCCGCGGCCACCGCGTCGGCGAGCAGCGCGTGCCGGAACCCGATCGTGCCGTCGCGTTCGCGCAACAGCCCGGAGCCCAGTGCTTCGGCGGCCGCCTGTGCGGGGTCGGTCAGCCCCGGCAGCGCGGCGATCTCGGCGCGGTGCAGGTCATGGCCCGCCACCGCGGCGAGCTCGACGAACACCCGCGCGGAACCGTGCAACCGGCCGGCGGCCCAGCGGGTCGCGGAGCGCAGACCCTCGGCGGCGTCCGCGCCCGCGGCCAGCGCGCGGGCCAGCTCGACGGTCAGCAGCGGACTGCCCGACGCCACCGCCACCACCTGCTCGGCCTGCCCGGCGGACAACGGTGCGGTCGCGCGGGCCAGCGATCGCACCGACTCGAGGGGCAGCGGCGCGAGGTCGACCTCCACCGACAGGGCCCCGCCGGCCCGCAGAGCGGCACACACCCGGTCGACGTCCGGGCGCGGTGGCAGGCGGCGGCGCGTCACCACGAGCAGCACGGGCAGCTTGGTCACCCGCCTGCCCGTGTAGGCGAGCAGTTCGAGGCTCGACGGGTCGGCCAGGTGGAGATCCTCCAACACGATCGCCACGGGACCCGACCGGCAGGCCCAGGTCAGCAGAGAGACCACGGCCTCGAACACGCGGACCCGGTCGGTGCTCGACGGCCGGCCCGGCGCGGCACCGGGAACCAGGCAGGACAGAGCCTGCGGCCACCACGCGTCCGGCAGCGGGTCGTCGGCCAGCGTTCGCAGCGCCTCCAGCCACACTCCGAACGGGACGGCCGGCCCCGCGCCACCCACAGCACAGGCCCCGTCCAGACCCGCGATCGCCAGCACCTCCTCGGCCAGGCGGGTCTTGCCGATCCCGCCGTCACCGGTGATCGCCACTACCGTGCCCGACCCGGCGCGTGCCGAGTCCCAGCACCGGCGCACCACAGCCAGCTCGGCACCACGGCCCACGAGATCGTGCTCCGGCACCGTCGGCGCGGTGTCGGAGGGCAGGTCGAATCGGCCGTGCGGGCGGTGGGCGCGGTCCGGGCCGCCGTTCTTGTCGAGCAGCGCGGCGAACTTGTCGTCGTACTCGGCCCGCAGTTCGAACACCCAGTCGCTGTCGTAGAGATGCAGGACCTCTCCACGGCGAACCCGCTCGGCCTCGGCGAGCTTCCCCGCTGCGACCAGTTCGTCGAACTCGCGCAGGTCCGTGGTCAGCCCGTTCGCCCGCAGCTCGACTCGGTCGCGATCGGTCAGCAACCACGCCCGCGCGGGCCCGAGTGCGCCGCGCAACGTCCAAATTGCACTGCGCAGGCTCGCGCGGGCACTGGCATCGAGCACGTCCGGCCAGAACCGGGCAGCCAGCCGTGACCGGGAGTGCTGGCCCGGATGCACCGCGAGCCAGGCCAGCAGCTCGCAAGCTTTGCGCTGGCGCGGCAACGCGACGGGCGTCCCGTCGGCCACGACCTCGAACGCGCCGAACAGGCGCACCGCCAGCGAAGTGCTCACCGCGTCAGTGTCGATCCGCCACGCCGCCACGGCAACGCGCGCTTTCGGCGTTGACGGTGCTTTGACGGTCGCCGCGCACGCTTCTCCCACGCCACTGGAAGGAGCGGAACCGTGAGTACCACCGAACAAATGACGTTCGACGTCGAGGCACTGCGCCGCGGCATCGAGGAACGCGACGCGGCCACCCTGTCCGCGCTCTACACCGACGACGCGGAACTGAGCATCGTGGACACCGTCAACTCCCCGAGCGCCCCGAGGATCCTGCGGGGCAGCGAGATCGGCGCCTACCTGCACGACATCGCCGCCCGCGACATGACCCACTCACTCGACCGCGTGGTGGTCACCGGCGACCACGTCGCCTACCTCGAGTCCTGCCGCTATCCCGACGGCACCGGGGTGCTGTGCGCCGCGGTGCTCGACCTGGCGGACGGCCGCATCAGCCGCCAGCTCGGTGTGCAGGCCTGGGACGGTGCGCGATGACCACCTTCGACCACCGCGACTTCCAGAAGCCCGACGAGGTCCGCGAATTCGACTGCGGACAGGTGGAACTGCTCCGCATCGACTCCCGCGAGGTCGGCAGGCTGACGCTCAAGCCGGGTTGGCGCTGGTCCACCCATGTCAAGCCGATCGCGGGCACCGACCTCTGCGAAGCACCGCATTTCCAGTACCACGTGTCGGGCACGCTGCGGATCCGGATGGCCGACGGCACCGAGTTCGACGCCACCCCCGGCCAGGTCACGAGCCTGCCCGAAGGACACGACGCATGGGTCGTCGGCGACGAGGACGTCGTCGTCGTGGACTGGTGGGGCGCCACCCATTACGCCGAACATCAGTAGCGCGTGTAACGCCCGGCGGTGGCTCGGGAACTGAGCCACCGCGGGACACACCGTCCCGAGAGGCCGTGTTGTGAGGAGCGTTGGGCATGACCGACTACCGCGATCTCAGGGCGATGTTCATCAACTGCACGCTCAAGCGCTCACCGGATCGCAGCCACACCGAGGGGCTGGTGGACGTCAGCCGGGCGATCATGGAGAAGCAGGGCGTCCAGGTCGAGGTCGTGCGCGCGATCGACCAGGACATCGCCATCGGCGTGTGGCCGGACATGAGAGAGCACGGCTGGGCGACCGACGCCTGGCCGGAGATCTACGCACGGGTGATGGCCGCCGACATCCTGGTGATCGCGGGACCGATCTGGCTGGGAGACAACAGTTCGGTGACCAAGCAGGTGATCGAACGGCTCTACGCCTGCTCGCACCTGCTCAACGACGCCGGCCAGTACGCGTACTACGGGCGGGTCGGTGGTTGTCTGATCACCGGCAACGAGGACGGCGTGAAGCACTGCGCCATGAACATCCTCTACAGCCTGCAGCACCTCGGCTACACGATCCCGCCGCAGGCCGACGCGGGCTGGATCGGCCCCGCCGGACCCGGACCGTCCTATCTGGACCCGGGATCGGGCGGCCCGGAGAACGACTTCACCAACCGCAACACCACGTTCATGACGTGGAACCTGCTGCACCTCGCCCGGATGCTCAAGGACGCCGGAGGGATTCCGGCGCACGGCAATCAGCGGTCGGGCTGGGACGCGGGCTGCCGGTACGACTTCGACAACCCCGAGTACCGGTAGCTCAGGTGCCGCCTTCGAGACGCGGGTGGTCGGCCGCGAGTTCGTCCACGGCTACGTGGTGACCGAACACGAGCCGGACCGGCTGGTGGAGATGAAGGTCGACCGGCCGTTCCCGATGACCGTGCGCCACGAGCTGGACGGCACGCTGGTCGCGATCCGGGCCAGCGGGTCGCCGGGCAGGTTCTTCGGCTGGGCGAAGCTCGGCCGTGTCGTCCCACACCTGCCAGACGGTCACCCGTCCATCCCGCTCGCCGGAGACCCAGATGACGCCGAGCGCGAGCTCCTCGCGCCAGGGCTGGACGATCGCACGGTTCTTACAAGAGCCTTGTCAAAGCCGGTCCACCGCCCGCTCCGGGAGTAGGTTCCGGCGTGTGTTGCCCGCGGATGACGTGCTCGTCGCCGGACTCCGGTCCGGCGACGAAGCCGTGTTCGCTTCGGTGCTGGACTCCTGGTCGGCGTCCATGTTGCGGCTGGCGCGGGCGTTCGTGTCGACGGACGCCTCGGCCGAGGAGGTCGTGCAGGACACCTGGCTCGCCGTCATCCGCGGTGTGCACGGGTTTCACGGCGTGTCGTCGTTGCGCACGTGGGTGTACCGGATCTTGGTCAACACCGCGAAGAAGCGAGGTGTGAAGGAGAAGCGGACCGTTCCGTGGACCAGCGTCGAACCCGATGGCGGCCCGACGGTCGATCCGTCCAGGTTTCGCGGCGCGGACGACGCCTATCCGGGCCACTGGCGGGAGTTCCCGGAGCCGTGGGTGCTCGACGGCGAGCTCCGCGCCGTGGTGGGCCAGGCGCTGGACGAATTGCCGCAACGACAACGCACGGTCGTGGCGTTGCGCGACGTGGAGGGGCACACGTCGGAGGAGGTGTGCGCGATGCTGGAGATCTCGCCCGCGAACCAGAGAGTGTTGCTGCACCGGGGCCGAGCACTCGTCCGCACCCGGCTGGAGGCCTACTTCGCGACCGGGGGAGCCGCATGACCTGCGAGGAGTTCGTCGAGCTCGTCACCGCGTTCCTGGAGGGCGCGCTGGATGAGCCGGCTGAACACGCCTTCGTCGAGCACCTCGCGGAGTGCCCCGGCTGCGAGCGTTTTCTCGACCAGTTCCGCACCACCATCTCCCGGCTGGGGGAGCTGCCACCGGAGTCGCTGTCGGACGACACCCGCGAGCGCCTGCTGGACGCTTTCCGCGACTGGCCGCACGCGTAACGCCAGAGGGCGTGGGAAGCACAGAACTCCCATGCCCGATGTGGAGTTCGTGAACCTGCTGATCATCGCGGTGATCGCGGTGACGGCACCGTTGCTGCTCGGTTTCGCGCCGCGGCTGCGCGTCCCGGCGGTCGTGCTGGAGATCGTCGCCGGGATCGTGGTCGGTCCGTCAGGGCTGGGCTGGGTCGAGATCGACCTGCCGGTGCAGATCGTCGCACTGCTGGGTCTCGCGTTCCTGTTGTTCCTGGCGGGGCTGGAGTTCGATCCGCGCCGGCTGCGCGGCCCGACGACGTGGCGTGCGCTGCTCGGCTATGCGATCAGCATCGCCGTCGGACTGGGCGTCGGACTCGGGTTCGGCGCGGCCGGGTGGGTGCGGGACCCGCTGCTGCTGGCGGTGGCGTTGTCCGCGACCTCGCTGGGCCTGGTCGTCCCGGTGCTCAAGGACACGGGGCGGCTCGGCTCGGCCGCGGGGCAGTCGACGATCACCGCCGCCTCGGTCGCGGACTTCGCGGCGATCGTGCTGCTGTCACTGGTCTTCTCGACCACGGGCGGCACGGTGACCGGCCGGGCGGGCGCGTTGGCGGTGTTCGCCGGGCTCGTCGTGGTCACCGGACTCGTGCTCGCGTTCGCCGGCCGGTCGGGCCGGCTCGGGGACGTGCTGTCGCGGTTGCAGGACACGACGGCGGAGATCCGGGTGCGGGCCGCAGTGGTGCTGCTGGTGGCGTTCGTCGCCCTCGCGGAGCAGTTCGGGCTGGAGACCATCCTGGGCGCGTTCCTGGCCGGTGTGGTGGTGAGCGTGGTCGACCGCGAGCTCGGGTGTGCTCGCCGATCGCCGCCTCGACGTCCACAAAGGACTGATCTTGGTAACGTGTTCCCGGGACGCTGCGACTAGGTGGATGTCCAGTGGTCGAGCGATACCGGCGGTATCTGTGAGCAATCCCGAGAGCGTGGTGGCGTCGTGTGCGGTGGCATTGCACGGCGAGTGGAGCCTGGGCTTTCCCGCCGGCGCCCAAATCGACGGCCGGCTGTTCGTCACGACCAATGCGATCGTCGTCAACTGCGACGACGGCACGGGAGAGATCTCGTTCCCGCTGGGAAACCTGCTCGCGCCCGTGTGGCGCACGGCCGGATTCCCCGGCTTCAGCATGGGCGCCGTCGAAATGCGCAGGATAGATGATCAGAAGGCGTTCTACCTGCTTCTGATGACCGATACCAGAGAGGCACATCGCATCCACACGGTCATCACCCAGGTCTGGCACACCTACTACCAGCAACGAGCGTCCAGGCCGGGGCTGGGGCGGCTCGCGCCGTCGACGCTCGATGTGGTGCACGCTCAGATCAGCCGCTACTTCGAGGCGTCGCGGAGCCGGCTGGGCCTCCCACCCGCCGGATTTCCCGTCCACGTTCAAGTGGCGCCCACACCCCACTGCCTCGTCGTCGAGGTGGTGGCCGTCGCCGGGTACGGAGTGCGCCTGGACCGGGCAACGCCGACAGCACTCGCCGAACTGGCCGCGGTCGGCGGCGACTCCAGCGCGTTACTCCGTGTTGTACCGGTGGACGGCAGGTACAACTTGGTCGCCACGAGCGCGATCACCGCCCACCCGCTGCTTCTCACTGACCTGGACGAGGCGGTCAGGGCAGTCGTGGCCAGGGCGAAGGCTGCGGCTCCGCTCGTGGCAGTGTTGGGCGGAATCTCCGCCGCCTCCGCTGACGCATCGTCCCCGACCACGACACCGGACCCCACCGAACTTCCGTTGCCGGCGAACGAGGAAAGCACTCTCCTGCGCGTACTCACCACGGTGGAATCGCTGGGCGTGCCCGTGTCCGACTACCGCTGGTCGGCGATGAGCGGCGAATTCTGTGCAGGGCCGTTCACCATCAACCTTCGATGTGGCCCGGTCGCCGTCGTCACGCTGCGACTGCTCTTAGGTGAGACGAGCACGGCGGCGCTGTCCAGTACGTCCGTCTGGGAGTTGGTCGGGCCGCAGTCCGGTCCAGTCCGCCTCGCCTGCGTGAAGTCGCTCGGCTCGGATTCGGTCTGGCTGGTTAGGTCCGCCGACGTCGCGGTGTGCGAGCCGGCCGGCAACAACATCATCACCACTATGGAGTTGCTGGCGACCCCGAACGCTGCCATCGACTCGTTGCGCGTCCGACTCGGCTGCCGCTGATCCGCGGCCCTTTTGCTGGCGTTGCCTCGACATTGGGGAACTTGAGCAAGCGCTGCGCGAGTGCGAGCGGCATTACAACGAGCACCGGACCCACCGATCACCCGCCACCGCAGAACCCCTGAGAGCCCGGCCCAGCCTCTCGAACCTGGCCAGATCAAACGCCGCACCGTAGATCGGCAAGACTGTCTCGGCGGAGTCATCGACGAGTATCGCCATGCTGCTTAACCTGCATGGATGTAGTTTTCGGCACGCACAACTGCAACGAGCACCGAACCCACCGATCACTTGCAGCCGCAGCGCCCTTGCGGGCACGGCCGCAGCCTCTGAACCCGACCAGATCGAACGCCTCAACATAGATCGACAGGACCGTCTCGGCGGAGTCATCCATGAGTATCGTCATGCGGCTTAACCTGCCCAGACGCGGTTTTCGGCACGCACAACCCCCTCCAGGCGGTGCCACCCGAGGTTCTCGAACTGGCGAAGGACGCCGAGGTCAGCCTCGTCGAACTCGGCGTCGCCGTTCGTGCCCGGTAAGTCGCGACTCGATCGTCCAGGAGCTGGGGCGGAGTTCTATCGTGCTCGACCGGTGGAGGCGTAGCTCAATGCAGGTAGGTCTGTGTGCTGACGGCCATCGGCAGCGCCCCGGAGATCGCTGAGGGGAGCCTTTGTTGACGCTCGCTACGAGCCTGCAGGTGAACCGCCGTTCAAATGGAGACTTGAGTCCCCATTTGTAGCAAGCTTGCGCAGTTCGTGTGTTCATGCGCTATTGGATAGCTCGACTCCACTATAGAGGGCCAGTTGACATTAATCAATCTTTCGCCGCTGAGAACACTGCTCCTTGGTGGCGGCGAGCAGCCTGGCGATGAGCGACTCGAGCTTTCCGTGCGCGATGATCGGCTGGACCACAACTACGTCGGCATCAGGTGGATGAATGCAACCGACTACTTCGCAAGCAACCAAGCCTCACGCGATCGACGTGATTGTGTTGGCGGAGTCATCCATGAGTATCTCTATGCCGCTTAACCTACACGGATGAGGTTCTCGGCAGGCGCAGGGCCAGAGCGGTCCAAGGGATTGAGATGGCATCGAGCAGGCCGCCACCCAGCGAGAACGCCAGTGCGCCAACGGCTGAGTGATCAGGCCTCCTCGATGGAGATGTTGATCTCTTCGAGGTCGATGACGACTGCTTCTCGCGTGACGCGTGCGTGCGGGAACGAGACCGGCATCGCCGCGGGTACGCCCGCGCAGGTGATCACCCGTTGTGAGTCCACCAGCAGGCCGAGGCGCCGAGCGCCGAAGTGAGCCACGGCGGCCGCTGGGTCAGGCGCTGAGTGATCGTCGCGGGCCTGCGGCGGACGGGTGCGCTGTGGTCGTGCAGATCGCCGTGGACCGCGCCGGTCTGCACGACGGTCCCGAACACGTCGCCGACCACCACGTTCGACGTGGTGGCGTCGTCCAGGTCGTCGGCCATCCACTGATTCTGGATCGCTGGCCCTACCAGGAGACAGCGCCCGTTCGAGGTGTGGTCGCGAGGCCGGGTGTTCGTAGCACCTTGGAGGCGTAGATGGGATCGCTGTCGACAGTGACGGCGCCATGGTACTTGGATGGCCCGGTGCGCCACCTCACACTCGAGCGGCGTAACGAAGCTCCAGGTCAGCTGCGATCACATTTGCGGTACTCATCAGTACCGTTTCTGGGGATTCTCACTGAAAGACGCTCATGCACAAAGTCATGCGTTCGATCATCGCGCCCGTCCTGGTCGTTCTCTCGCTGCTGACGGTCGTCCAGCCTGCGGCGGCCGACATCAGCTACCTGCGGGCCGCCCTCTACGCCTCGTGCGCCGACGAGGCGCCGGTGTACTCGGTGAAGGACAACGGCGACCTGTGGCTCACCGCCCACACCGGCGCCCGGTCCGGCCGCAACACCTGGGGCACCGCCAAGCAGATCGGCGCCGGCTGGTTCGGCAGGGTGCTCGCCGCGCCGGACGGCGTGCTGCATGCCGTCGAGCTGGACGGCACGGTCAAGCGGTTCCGCTGGAACGGCACCGGCTGGGACAACGGCCTGGGCACCGTCACCGGTTCGGGCTGGGGTGCCTACGCGACGGGTGCCGGACGTGACCGCATCACCGTCGACTCCGACGGCGTGTTGTTCCGCCTCGACGGCGGCCTGCTCTGGATGCACCGGTTCGATGGCATCCGTTGGTCGGACGGCGAGATCGTCGATGACGGCTGGGGTTCGTACACGTCCGTCGTCGCCGCGGGCTCCGGCGTGCTCTACAGCCGCATGGCGGACGGCGCCGTGTATCGCCATCACCTCGAGACCGCGTCCCGCACGTGGTTGCAGCGCCACCTGAAGACCGGCCGCGACCTGGGCGCCGGCCGCCTGTTCTCGGCGGGCGCGGACACCCTCTACCGCCAGAGCGCCACAGGTGACCTGGTGTGGCAGCGGTTCGTGCCCGCCAAGGGCGAGTGGGTCTCGACCGGCCGTGCCGACGGCACGACCGTCGGCACCGGCTGGGCGGTGCGCGAGCTGGCAGTCGCGCCGGACGCCTGCTCGCTGCGCAACCCGCTCAAGCCCGTGCACCAGCTCATGCAGCTCGGCCTCGGCTCCATCGCCGCGGGCGAGGTCGTCACCGTGCTCAAGACCGCTCTGGCCGAGAGCGGCGTCGACCGCGCCCGGCTGCGCGTGCTGGCCGGTGAGGTCGCCGCCTACGCCCAGGTCAACTGGCCCGCCGTCGAGCAGGCGAAGTCCGAACTGGACGCGCTTCTCGCGTCACCGAACCCAGAGCAGGCGCTCGTCGCCGCCGCTCGCGGCAAGCTCGCCGCCGCGCAGGGCCTGGAGCTGCCGCAGTATCGCGAGCTCGACGCCCTGCTGCGGAAGGCACGCGCCGAGGCACCGAAGATCCTCCAGACGATCGACCAGTACCGCGGCTTCGCAGAGGTCTTTGTCGACGAGGGACGTAAGGTGGTCGTGGCGCTGCGCGACACCGCACAGGCGTTCCGCGAGATCCCGCCGTTCACGCTGCCCGCCGACTTCAAGATCGACGTGGATGTCGCCGCCCTGGAGGCGATGGGCCGCGGCTGGGACCAGATGAACGTCAACCTCACCCGGATGAATGAGTCGATCACCGCGTCCATGGCCCAGCTCGACGCGTCCATGGCGTCGTTCAACCGCTCCATGGACAACTTCAACAGCGGCATGGCCGAGTTCGACCGCTCGATGACCGAGTTCAACACGGCGATGAAGCAGTTCAACTCCGGCACGCCGTGGTGGCCGCCCGCCGGTGGCTTCTCGTTGAAGGGCCTGAAGTTCGACTTCGACCGGGTGTTCCCCGTCGGCACGACCCCCGAGCAACGGGAGACGACCGACCGCAAGGTCTCCACGCTGGTCGGCTTCGTCCCGTTCGTCGGCACGGGCAAGGGGGTCGCGGACGCGATCAACGGCCGCGACGTGCTGACAGGTGAACAGCTCGGCGGCCTCGACCGCGCGATGAACCTGCTGCCGATGCTGCGCCCGGTCAAGCAGCTGATGAATGGTGCCGACGCGGTCAACTCCGCCGAGCGCATCCACGACGCCACACGCGGCAACGTCGTGGATGGCGTGCGCCTGAACGCCCGCCTCGCCGGCCAAGAGATCGCAGGTGGCCACGCGTACCAGAAGCACGTGGTGGAGCAGGGCGAGTTCCCCGGCGTGCGCACCCGCTCCGAGTTCGCCACGCTGGTGGAGAACACCATCGTGCAGGGCGAGATGCGCCCGCTGTCCGGCAACCGCCTTGGCTACTGGCACAACGGAATGGTCGTCATCCGCAACCCGCGAGCGGGCGACGGCGGCACAGCGTTCGCGCCGCGCGACGGATACAGTTACTTCCAGAATCTGCACTAACAAAGGAGAAGCGCGTGGACATGCTCCGTTCCGAGGACGAGGGCATCACGCTGTCGTTGACCAAGGAAGAGTTCTACACCCTGGCCAACTGCGTCAACGAGACCCTCGAAGCCGTGCAGGACTGGGAGTTCTCGACCAGGGTCGGTGTGGACCGATCCTTCGCGGTCGAGCTGCGCTCGGCGCTGGGGAACATCGCCCGCAGTCTCTGAGCCCTTCACACGGGGCATCCTCATGTGGCACTCGGGCGGCTGCAACGAGCGTGCGCCGCCTGGCGGGAGGCGTTGGAGCTGTACCAGGAGCAGGGCCGGGACGACGACGCCCAACGGGTGCGACGACAGCTCGCCGGCCTGCCTCACCGGCGGCAGCGGCCACCACGCCGACGCTCAGGTTCGCACACCCGCTCATTTGCGGGCCGCAGCTCGGGCACCCGACCAGGGCTTGAAGCACAACGCGAACTACAACTCGGAGTCCGTGGCGAGGCGGAACCGTTCATCCTCGCCCTTCGTCCGTTCTCGGAACCCGATCGCAAACGCGTCGATCCTCGCCGGCGTCGGCCGCGAGGCCTCCCGTGTACTCCATGTTCTTCAGGAGTCAGGCGATTAGCCACGGCCGAAGCAGACCAGGGGAACGAGGGTCTCGGCGCAGGCTTCGGCGAGCGCTGCGGCCGGCGGTACATCACGCGCCCGCAGGGCGTAGAACTGGGACATCACGTCGGCCGAGAGGTCGTCCGGTACCCGCGCGACGGCCGCGATCACCGTTGCGGTGCCGCTGTACAGCAGTGCGGCGGTGAAGCCGAGCATCTCGTTCCCGGTCCGCACGACGTTGCGGCCGATGTCGCACGAGGACAGCACCACCTGCTGCGGCACCGTATCCAACTGGTGCACGTCGTAGGCCATCAGCGGGCCGTCGGCGAGGTCGAGGCGCGAGAACAGGAAGTTGCCCGGCTCGTGGTGCCCGTGTGCGGCGAAGTGCACGCAGTTCCTGCGGCCGAGGGCTGTGAGGGTGGCGGCGACGCTGGCCTGTGGTCCACAGAGGACTTCGCTGTCCGGGAACGTCGCCGCGATCTTGCGCACCTCGTCGTCTGCGTGCCGCAGGTGAGGTCCCGCCACGAGCAACGGGTCCACGAACGGTGCGTTCGCGTGTGCTGTCCTGGACCACGCCGACGCGGACATGGCCACCGTGAGCGGTCGGCCGCGCAGACCGGGCAGCAAGTTCCACGGCACGGCGGCGAGTGCTCCGGTGGGCACCACGACGAGATCGTGATCACCGAGCAGCGACCGCATCGGTGCGACGAGAGCATCAGCCAGGACGGCGATCTGGCGCTGGGCCGAGGCGGTCACCACCGCCGCCAGCGCGGACGGCAGCGCTCGTCCGCACATCGCGTCGAGATCACCCCTCAGCAACGCCGCCGTTTCCGTGATCGCGGACAGCCTGCCCATGCGCACGATCCGGCCGGTGCGGTTCGTGATGACCAACGCGCCGAGGTGCTCGCCCTCGGTAAAGAAGCTGACCAGCACGGCGTTGGCTTCGTGCAACGCCTGCGTGACGTCGGTGAACCGCGCGGGCACGAGGTGGCTGCCGCTGCCGTCGGCCTGCCAGCCGTGGGACCGGATCTCTCGCTCCAGTTCCGCGCACCGGCGCCGGGCGGCATGGTCCGGCCGACCGGCGAGTTCGGCGCTGCGGGCGGCCACCGCTGCCTGCCGCAACGCCGAGACGGCGTCGGCGACCACCGGATCGGTCCGCACGCGTGCCTGACGAACCCCGAACGCCTGCGCTCGGGTGCGTTCGAGCCAGCTGAACACGACGTGCGGCCGGCCGGTGCGCAACGAGGTCGACAACCCGAGGCGAGCCAGGTCGTTGCCGAGCGTGGCCGTACTGGTCTGCAGGTCCACACTGCCCAGTCTGCCGCGGTAGTCCCTGAGCAGCACGAGCCCGGCGCGTGCCTCGGCGAGGGACCCGGCTACCTGGCCGGTCGCTCGCCGCAGCTCCGCGGTGGCCAGGCGGCGCAACAACCTGACCTCCAACCGCGGCCTCCGCGTCCGGTACTGACCGAGCTGCCGTTGCGCGGCACCGAGATCGCGGGACCGGACGTACGCCCGCACCGCCAACAGGGAGGCGACCTCGGCGTCGTGGCGCAACCCGAGGGTGGTGAGCGAGCTCGCCAGTTCCTCGGCGCGCTGCGGAATCGCGCTGATCTGCCGTGCCTCGGCGAAGTCGGCGCGCAACCGGGTCAACACTGCCAGTTTGGCCCAGGTCGCGTTGGCGCGGCGGGTGAACCTGCGTTCCGCCCGGCGGGCCCAGCGGCGCGCCTCAGCCGGTTTGCCTTGCGCCAGTGCGACATGGGCACGGACGAGCTCGGCCTCCGCACGTTCGTGGGTCGGCCGTGCTCTACTGAGCGCGGCGAGCACGCCGTCCAGTTCGCGGGCGGCCTCCGCGGTCAGGCCGACGCCGAGCAAGGCCCGCGCCTTGTCCATTCCGACCTGGGGCAGGACCGCGGGTGCGTGCTCGGCGAGTGCGGTGCGGGCACGTTCGAACGCCCGCAGTGCGGCGGGGACGTCACCAGCGAGCATCTCGCAGTAGCCGAGGTTGAGCCGCGCCTTGGCGAGCACTCGAGGCAGGCGCGCGGCGTGCGCGACTTCCTCACACCGCTGGAGATCCGCTTTGCAGAGCCGGACGCGCCCGGCCAGTTCGTGCGCCATCGCGCGGTTGAGCAGACAGCTCGCGTGTGCCTGCGGATCGGAACCCGCCTCGAGCAGGGGGAGCGCCAGGCTCATGCACCGCACCGCGTCGTCGAGCTCGCCGAGGTAGAGGTGCACCCAGCCACGCTGGTCCTCGAGGATCGCGAGGTCCTGTGGTGCGACGAATCCCTGCGCACGGTCGAGCAGCGCGATCCCGACCTGGCTGTGACCGAGCAGCACCTCCGCCGCGGCCAAGCTGATCATCAGCCTGGCCGCGAGCGCGTGCTCGCCGAGATGCGGTTCCAGCAACTGCAGCCCCGTGCGCAACAACCGGGCACCGCGATCCGGCCGACCGGCACCGACCGCGCTCCTGCCTCTGGCATGCAGACTCCTCGCGCGTTCGGCGGCATCCGGCATCTTGTTCTCCTACAACACGATCGACGGTGTGGCGACGCCGTCGCCGCTGCGCACGAACAGCTGGGCTACCCCGTGCGGGACCCCGTCGAACACGAAACGCCCGCCCTCGTCCGACGTGGTGGACCGGGCTGCCACGGGGGTGCGCAGCTCCACCGGGACACGGGTGGGCGGGGTGATCCAGCCGTCCACCCGGACGGAGTCGTCGGAGTTGACCGTGATGTCGACCAGGACGGTGATCGTCGAGCCGGTGAACGTGATGAGCCGCGTCTGCTCGCCGCGTGCCGCCGCGGGCGCGTCCCTGGCGGCGAGGCGGAGGAACTCGACGGGTTCGGCGAGTTCGAACGCGAAGGTCACCAGCGTCACCAGGTCGGCGGGCATCGGGTCGACCTCGTTCCACATCTCCCGGACGCCGCCCAGCACCACTTCGTCTCCGGAGTCGAGCGGGCCGTTCGGATCACTCCCGTCCACGGCTGCCTCCTGTCGACGCGTCCGAGGTGAGCAGCGTGCGCAGCTTCGCGAGGCACCGTCCCCTGGTCGGGCCGATCGTGCCGTGTTTCATGCCGAGCGTGGCACCGATCTCGCCGTAGTCGGGACGGTGCGTGAACGCCAGCATCCGCAGCAGGGCCTGGCATCGCGAAGGCAGCTGACGCACCAACGCCCAGAGGTGCTGCTGCGACGCGTCGGTGACGACATGCTCCTCCGGTGTCGGCAGGTCGTCCACGATCATCTCGAACGCGCTGCCGTCGACCAGGTCCTCCTGCCCGCGTGCGCGGCGCGCCCGCCACGACTCCCGTTTCGTGACGGTGACGAGCCAGCTGATGAGCGCCTGGGGCGACCGGATGTCCGACCACGACACGATCAGCTTCAGCCACGCGTTCTGCACGACGTCGCTCGCCGCGTCACGGTCGAGGCCCTGCGCCCTGGCCACGTGCCACATCATCGGGCTCAGCTCGCGGACGATCTCGTTGAGACTGTCGCGCGAGCCGTGCCGTGCGGCCTCCAGCAGCTGCCCCATCCGGACAGCCGCTGGAGACGCCGACGGTTCGTCGGGTGTCACGACGGTTTCCCAGGGTTCGCACTCTGTCGCAACGCGGCCACCACGGCCTTGGCGCGGGCCATGTCAGGTACCGGCACCTCGGCCTTCTCGACCTCCTCGGGCTGCTCAGCTTCCGGTGCTGGTTTGAAGAGTTGGTTGGCGATCTCTGCGGCGACGACGGGCGTGGCGAACGACGTTCCTGACCACGAGGCGAACCCGCTGACGAAGTCGTCCGAATCGAACCCCTCCCGGGCGATCCTCGGTTCGGCGTTGTCGGGCAGCCGGCCGACAACCGGCCGGTTCGAGCCTCGGACGTCGTCGGGGAAGGTGCTGATCAGGTTCGAGCCGGGTGCGTAGACGCTCACGGACTCACCGGTGTTGCTGAACCACGCCACGGTGCCGTTCGTGTTGAGCGCGCCGACGCCGATGACCCGCTCACCCGTCCATTTGTCGGCCGGAACCGCCGCGAGCGCTGCGGGCATGAAAGGACGGGAGGTGGTGTCGTTGCCTGCCGCTGCCACGACCAGGACACCGTGCGCGGTGAGGAGCTCGAGCACTTCGCCGATGCGCGTGGTCCTGGCCTGTTCGTGGTCCTCCCGGTAGTAGCCGAGCGACAGGGAGATCACGTCCACCCAGCCGGACGGATTCGTCCGATCCTTTTGCTTGGCCAGCAGGACGTAGAGGGCGATGAGGACGTCGGCCTCGTATGCGACGTCATCCGCGCGCAGGGCGCGGATGGACAGCACGTCGGCGCCAGGAGCGGCCTGGTGGATGAGGCCGGCGATGAACGTGCCGTGCCCGATTCCCGTCGAGAGCTGCTGGGTGATGGGGTCGGCGTAGACCGGGCCTTCGCGGTCTGAGTCCAGGACATCGCTGACGGTGAGGCCCTGCACGTGGGTCAGCTGGGCCTGGATGAGTTTCTGAGTGATGGGGGAGACCTTGAGGAAATGGTCAGGGTCGGTGGACAGCGCCTGGCCGCCGGAGGTACCGAACCATTCGTGGGCGCCGTACCCGGTGTCCACGACTGCGATCACCGGTCGGCGCGTGCCGGTCTTCGGCTTCGGGCGACACGGTGGTGCGCCCACGTACATGACGGGCCGACGGCCGTATCCGCTGCGCACGGCGGCGGGTTCCTCATCACCTGTGCCGGGATGCGGTTCGCTGGCGGGGGCCGGACCGATGATCACACAGCCCGAGAGCGCGTGTTCCAGCGAGATCCGGTCGACGTCGTCGCGATCGTCCTGGGGGAGGCGCTCGAATTCTCTCGCGACCACCGCTCGGCGCAGCGCCTGCAGGGAGGTCCAGGCATCCGGTGGCGAACCGTCCGCGGTGTGCAGGACCGCGGGTCTGGGCAGACCGGCGAGTGTGTCCAGATAAGGCTGTGCTTCCTCGACCTCGCTCAGCGGTGCCGGCGGCGTCAGTTCCACGTTTCCGTTCGTCCGCAGCACCTGGCGGACCATGTCGAGCGCGGCCGACTCCTTGCGAAACAGACGTTCTGGGATGAGCAGGGTCGCCGCGCGGTAGACGGTCGAGCGCGGCTGTGTTCCTGGGCCGTTGTCGCTTGGAATCCGTGTGGCCTCAGCGGGTTTGAGCTGCCGCAGGCCGTGGCGGTCGAGCACCTCCTGCGGCCAGGGACGAGGTTCTCCCTGCAGTCCTTCGGCGACTGGCTGGGACTCGGTGATCCACACGAAACGACTCGGCATGGCTCTTCCTCTCCAAACGAACTATCGCCCGCAAGACGGAGAGCGTTGCGCCGATCCCTCAGATGCGCGCATACGTCACGAAGAGGACACGAATTCGCTTTGGCGTCACATGTATCCGGGCGCTCGCCGGAAGACACATGTCAGCGCAGGACCTCATCAGTTCCGTCCACAGTGGAGAGTGAACGATGTCAGACGACGACAGTGCGGTCGCCCTGGAGCGGCTGCGCCCCCATCCCATCCACCTGCGACCGTGCCGGGTTCGAATCCTGATGGTGATCGACGGCATCGGCTCGTTCGACACCGGGGACTTCGGGCTGAGCTCTTTGCTGGAGGCGCTGTCCGTGCCACCGGGGCCGTGGGTGCGATTCGACGTCACGACGGCTCATCGGACGGGCCACGAGTCGGCGTCGCTGCCGGAGCCGTTCAAGTTCGACGCCGTGGACCTCACGCAGTACGACCAGATTTGGCTGTTCGGCGTGGACAGGGCTGGCGCCGAACTGACCGAGACCGAGCTGCGCGCGCTGGCGGAGTTCATGGACGGCGGTGGCGGGGTGTTCGCCACCGGCGACCACGAGAACCTCGGAGTGAAGATGTGCGGCCGGGTTCCGCGAGTGCGCAGCATGCGCAAGTGGCACTGGCCGACGCCAGGTCCCAACGGTGAGCCGATCGCGCCGAAGGTGGACGGGCCGGATCGCCGTGACACGCTGAGCAGGGGCAACGATCTGGTCGTCCAGTTCGATGACCAGTCCGACGACGTGCCGCAGTGCATCACGCCGAAGACGTATGCCACGTGGCACTGGAATCCCTACTGGCACAGGGAACGTCCGCATCCGTTGCTCTGCGGGCCGCGAGGCGTGATCAGAGTGCTGCCCGACCACCCGCACGAGGGCGAGTGCTACGTGCCGGCCGACCTCACGGCGACCTTCACGTTCGACGGCTACACGACCACGGAATACCCCGGTGAGCCGGCGCCGGAAGTGATCGCGTGGTCGCGCAACGGTTGCCGGATGCCGGCGGACGTGAAGGGTGTGCTCAACCCAGCGACGTTCGGCGCGATCGGTGCCTACGACGGGCATCGGGCCGATGTCGGCCGCGTGGTCGTCGACGCGACGTGGCACCACTTCTTCAACATCAACCTCGTCGGTGTCGCGGGAAATGCCGACCCGATCAAGCGCAAGGGCTTCACCGCCACGCCGTCCGGGCAGGAGGCCTACGAGGACATCAAGTCCTACTTCCGCAACATCGCGGTGTGGCTGGCCCGCGAGTCCACCCAGCGCCGCATGTGGTGGTGCGCGGTGTGGTGGGCGCGGTGGCACCACCGGGTCGCGATGGACCTGCGTCCGCACTACCTGGCCTCGGTGGACCGGCTGGACCTCGCCGAACTGCTGCGCATCGGCAGTGAGGCGCGGGACGCGCTGGGCCGGGTGGCGTCCCAGTGCACGATTCAGGACTGGGCCGCCAAGCGCCTGATCCGTCCGGCGTTCCCGCGGATCTGGGAGGAACTGGCCGACGTCCTCGACCCGTGGCGGCCACGACCGCCGCTGCCGGACGTCTTCCCGTCGCCCGATCCCCGCATCGTGGCGTCGCTGCACGGAGAACTGCTGGTGGACGCCTGCCTCGGAGCCGTGATGCACGCCGTCGCCGCCAGATTCCCCCAAGCCAGCGAGGAGTCACGCCTGCTCGCGGAGGAGACCGACTTCGGCGACGTCGTAGACGACCACGTGCACCAGGCCGTGCGACTGCTGGCCAGGCACTCCGCCGACGAGAGCGAGGTGCTGCGGCGAGTGGCCACCGCCGCCGGTGATCGGGAGGAGTGAGGGGCAGGCCAGTAGTTCGTCCAATTTGATCGGCAGATCGCGGACCCGGACACCAGTCGCGTGGTGGACGGCGTTCGCGCCGACCGCGCCTGCGGATCCGACCACCCCGACACGCTGACCACCCGAGGCAGTGTCGCCCGCTCGCCGGGTGTAGCTGGTGACCCCGCAGGCACAGCCACCATGTTGGAGGAACTGCTCACTGAGGTTCCCCCGGTAGCTCGGAGACTTTCAAGCATGGTCCGATAGGGCCTGAAGGGAGTCGTCCGTGGCACCACCGAAGAAGTACCCCGACGAGCTGAGGGCTCGTGCGGTCCGGCTGTATCGGGAGTCGGACCCGAAGCCGGTGATCCGCCGGTTGGCCGAGCAGCTCGGGGTGCATCACGAAGCACTGCGTAACTGGAACCGGCAGGACGAGGCCGACCGCGACGACCGGCCCACGACCAGCGAGTCGGAGGAGCTGCGCCGGCTGCGGCGGGAGAACGCGGAACTCAAGCGTGCCAACGAGATCCTCAATGCCGCGAGTGTTGCCTTGACCGGTTGAATCTAAGCAGTTCACCTCCTGGGTCTTCGGCGAGAAGATCCGCTCAGCCGGTCTGCTGCCATCCTTCGGAACCGTCGGCGACGGCCTCGACAACGCGATGATGGAATCCTTCTGGTCATCGATGCAGATCGAGCTGCTGAACCGTCAACGATGGAAGACCCGCGTGGAGCTGGCCAACGCGATCTTCGACTACATCGAGATCTTCCACAACCGACGCCGACGGCACGCCGCCCTCGGCTACCTCACCCCACTCGAGTACGAACTACGCTCTGACCACGACACCACCACCGCCGCCAGTTAGCCACCACGACTGGAACCCTTCCGGTGGGGCAGGTCACAGATGCCACCAATCCGTGCAGCAGAACCGGCAGCACCGCCGCACCGGTTGAAACCCTCCCCTCTGACAGACAAACCACGGTTCGTCATCCTCAGGGTGAGGGGGAGTACCTCAGTGATCGAGTCCCGCGTCATCGGGCGGGGGCACCAGCCGGGCGGCAGACTGATCACGTGCTGCTTCCCACTCCCGCCCCTGGGCCCGACGCCGCGGCGCTGTGGGTGCGCACGCACCTCGGCGACCTCTGCGGTGACACTCCGGAGGCCTCGCCGACGTTCCGGGGTGGTCAGCAGGCCGCCGACGCTGCGCTCGTCACCCTCGACCTCGCCGGGTACGCGGCGCGGCGCAACGATGTGCTCCCGCGCGGCAGACGCGGCGCCAGTCGCCTCTCGCCCTACCTGCGGCACGGCCTGATCGACCTGCCGCGGGCGTGGGCCGCCGCCGCAGCGGCACCACCACGTGACCGCGCGAAGTTCCGCGATGAGCTCGCCTGGCAGGAGTACTCCCGCCACCTCTACGCCCGGCTCGGCACGCGCGGTGCCGCCGCACTGCGCGCCGCACCGGCCCGCGCGGCCGTGCGGTGGACCGACCCCTGGCCCGAGCGGATGCGCTGCGTGTCGTTCTGCGTCGAGGAGTTGGAAACCGACGGGTGGCTCGTCAACCAGACCCGGATGTGGCTCGCCTCGCAGTGGACCGTGCGGGCGGGGGCGGAGTGGACGGGCGGCGAGGACCGGTTCTTCACGCACCTGCTCGACGGGTCCCGCGCGGCCAATCGGGTGGGCTGGCAGTGGACGATCGGCGCGGGCACAGGCAAGCCCTACGGCTTCTCGCGCTGGCAGGTGCGCAAACGGGCTCCTCAGCTGTGCCGGGAATGTCCGCTGAGCGCCGACTGCCCGATCGAGGACTGGCCCGCCTCCGGCCGAGCAGCCGGAGCCGGAACCCCTGCTGCGCCACGATCCCGACCCCGAGTCGACCGGTGGACCCCGCAGCCCGGCCGGGCACGGCAGGCCGGAGGCCGTGTGGCTCACCGCGGAGTCGCTGGGCGACGCCGACCCGGCGCTGGCCGCGCACCCGGACCTGCCCGCCGTGTTCGTGTTCGACACGCCCCTGCTCGCCCGGCTCCGCCTGTCGGGCAAGCGCCTGGTGTTCCTGACCGAGACCCTCGCCGACCTCGCCACCCGTCGAGAGGTGGCGATCCACCGCGGCGACGTGGTCCAGCAGCTGCGGGAACGCGACGTGGCCGTCACCTTCGCGCCGGTGCCGGGGTTCCGATCCCGCGCCGCGGCCGTCGAACCGAGCACCGTGCACCCCTGGCGCTGGCTCTTCCGCCTGCAAGGGGGACCGGTCAGCTCGTACAGCGCCTGGCGCAAGAAGACGGCCGCGCACCCCGGCTGACCGGCACCCGCGCGAGCCGGCGACCGCACCGCGTGGCGGTCCCGCCGGACTCAGGACGGCGCGGGCCGCCCAGGAGCCCCGCCGGACGGCCGATCCCGGTCGCCCACCTCGTCTGGTCCTGTGCGCACTCGCGCTTCGCCGATCCGGTCCTGCTCGGCGTCGGGTCGCACCGCCGTGTCGACCTGCTCGCCGGGCGCGAGTGGCCTGGCGACCCCCTCGCCCTGCTGAACGAGATGATCGCGACCGGTGTCGAGGCGGGAGGGCTGCCGCCCGCTCACACCCGCGGTGACGTCGTCGCCCTCGTGACCGGCCTGGCCGGAATCGCCACCGTGTACGAGAGCGCGATCGCCGACGGCCCGCTCATCCTCGACTACCTGCGCGAGACCGTCGCCGAGCACGATCCGGCGAGCCGCATCCGGTTCCGGTACCGGGTCGTGCGGGCCTCATGGGACAGCGGGCGCGAGGTGGACGCTGACGGTCGAGCGCGTCGTCGTCAGCCGGGAAGCCCGCCGGGCTCGTCACCATGCTCCAGCGCACCCCGACGTACCTCATGCCGCTCGGCCGGGTGGACAAGAACGCCGTCTGGCTGCTCCTTTGTTCTGCGGACGTTCTTCGGGATCTGGGTCACAGCTGCCTGTGGGGAGGTGACCGTGCACTCTCTCGGGTGCGCTGTGGTGCACCGTGCACCACCCGCGAGTGCGTCGGGATTGTCCATTGTGGACGCGAGCGTGGTAGGAGCGGAGGCGAACCGCAGTGCGAGACGTCGTGCACGACGGCGGGATCGACTTCCGGCCATCATGCGAGTTGGCGGACGCGCCCATAGCGTTGACGTCGGTCAAGTGCTTAGGGCGAAAGGTGTTCTCATGAGGTTCATCGCGGCGGCGGCAGCGGTCGTGCTCGGGTTCTCCCTGGTTCCCGCGCAGGCTTCAGCGGAGACGACCGGCGGAGAGGTGCGTCCGGTGCGCTCGGTCGACCTTGAGCGGTATCAGGGGCGCTGGGTGCAGGTGGCGGCGATCGCCCAGCCGTTCCAAGCCCAGTGTGCCCGCAACGACGGTGCTCGGTACACCCTCCTGCCGGACGGACAGGTCCAGGTCGTCAACTCCTGCACCCGCGCGGACGGCACGACGACGTCGCTCGAGGGCAGGGCCCGGCAGGAGAGCCCGGACTCGACGTCGAGGCTGCAGGTGTCGTTCGTCAAGATCGGCGACACGTGGAACTTCGACCGGCCGGGCGCCTACTGGGTGATCGGTCTGGACCGCGACTACCGCTGGGCGGTGGTCGGCGCACCGGACCATCGTTCCGGGTTCGTGCTGGCGCGCACTGCCACGCCGTCCAGGAAGGACGTCGCGGGTATGGCCACCGCGTTGCTGCGCAACGGGTACGACCTCTGTGCCTTCAAGATCACGGCACAGGACGGCGGCGCGCCGGAGTCCGTCTCGCTGTGTCCCGTGAGCTGACCGGACGTACCGATCCCGAAGCGGTGCCCGCCCGTGCGGGTGCCGCTGGGATGGATCGTGCTCCCGCTCAGCGCGAGCGCCTGGCGGCGGAGTGTGATCGCTGAGGACGTCGGCGTGCGGGAATGGGTTGGTGCGCCGGGCGCCTCGGCGGGCCCCGGGAGGTCGCTGTCCGGGCTCCACCTGAGTCGCCGACGAGGTCGACCGACCCGGTGGCGGGGACGGCGCCGACTCCGGGGTCGACCTCGTGCTATCGCTGGCGGAGTGAGGCCGAAGCGCCGCGGGTCGCACTGCATCGCAAGTGTCCGAAGTGGACAGGAGAAGCGCCTCGTCGTCCACAGAGTCACCAGCTTGGACGGATCGGGCGGGCGTTCGTCTCTCCGCTGCCTGAGTTCGGACACCCCGGCGCTGCAGGCGGCTCCTCGCCGCACCTGGGGCGATCTCGTCATCGTGGCGATCTGCTTGTGCCGCAGGTCCTCATGGGAACGCGAGCGCCGAGAGCGTGCCGTTGTTCGCAGGGCAGTCCACTGATCGCCTCCTGCGCGGCCCCTCGAGCTTGTGCGACACCGCATCTGGTCCTGACGCGGCAGGTGGCTCGTGCGTCAGGGCCGTCGGTGCAGGACGGCTGAAGCGGCGGTTGTGAGCGTGCGCTCTTCGAACTCCAGTCGTGCCAGGTCGCCAGGGAGGGCTCGTTCGGTCAGCAGGCCGTTGACGACGGTCAGGAGGAACCGGGCGTGGTGTTCGAGTTCTCCGGGTGCGAGGGCCCCCTCGTCGTGCAGCGTGGAGAGCCATCGCACGACCCTGTGTACGGCGAACTGTTCGAGAGCCAGGAAGACGTGGCTGTCGTCCTCGGACGCAGGCGACGCCACGTAGGCGTTGTACAGCGAGCCCCAGTGGTTGCGGGCTTGTTCTCCTGTGCCCACCTGTGACAGCACCAGTCGCAGGCACGCGACCAGGCGCTCTGCGGGTGTCCGTGTGAGGTCCTGCATCGGGTCGTCCGGGAGGTCCACCTCGTGCAGCCCCGCGACCACCTCGTCGATCAACGCCCGCTGGGTGGGGAAGAAGTGCCGCAGCGACCCGGTGCTGACGCCCGCTCGTGTGGCCACGGCGCGCACGCTCAGCCTGACCGTCGGATCCTCGCCGAGCATGGTCGCCGCGGCGATCAGGATCTTGTCTCGTGTGCTGTGAGTCATGTGCTGGTTCACCTCGTGCGATTGTCCTGCTTCTTCTTATCACGGCGTGCTAGATGTGCGCTCTAGTACAGTGTGATAGAAAGTAGTACAGCGTGATAGAAGATGATCGCGCAGCGACACGAGGAGTGGAAATGTCCGGCCACGGCCGATCTTGGCTTCTGCAAGGTGACCAACCGGCGCCTGTGCGCGGTGTGCCGGCGGGCACCGAGTACCACCGCGCGTACGCGGGGGAGGGGCGACGCGTCCTCCGGGGAATCCTCGCGATCGTGCTCCTGGTAGTGGGGTTCGTCGGTTTCGCCGTCCTGTTCCAGCGGCTCTCGGAAGTCGCCGATGCCGCCCTGTTCGATCGTTCGGGACCATCGACGCCACTGCGCCAGGCGGCCGGCGCGCTGGGGCTGGCCGCGCTCATCCCGTACTCGATGCTGGTGCAACGCATCGTCTATGGCGTGCGGGCGGGGTCGTTGCACTCCGTGGCGGGCCGGTTCCGGTTCGGAGTTCTCGGTCGCGCACTGCTGGTGTTCGGACCGCCGCTGCTGCTGGTGGTCTCGGTTGTCGCCTTGAGCGGCGTCAAGTCCGTCCCGTGGACGACCGTCGATCTGATCTCGTTCTTCGTCATCGGGATGCTGCTGAACCCTCTCGCCGCCGCGGGGGAGGAGTACGGATTCCGCGGACTGCTGTTCCGCGTGTTCGGTGGCTGGACCCGCGGGGCGCGGTCCGGCGCGATCTTCGGCATCGTCATGACCACCGTGCTGTTCTCGCTCGCCCACGGAACGCTAGACCCGTTCCTTTTCACGTCCTATCTCGTGCTGTTCTCGTCCATGGCGATCGTGACCTGGCGTACCGGTGGTCTTGAGGTAGCGGTCGTCCTGCACAGCGTCTACAACGTGACCGCCCTCGTGCTGGCCACGACGTTGCACGTCGACGTCGGCGCCGAGTTGGCGAACCGGGGCGCGGCGGTCGGTTCCTGGAACAACCTCGCGCCCAGTGCCGTGCTCGTCGTCATCACGGCGATCGTCTGGTGGATGACGCGCAAGGACGGGCCCGCGTGCACGCCTGAGACGGCTGCGTGATCCTCTGCTCTGCCGGGCGATGACGCGACCTCACGACGACCAGGCTGGACGGGAGACATCGGCTCGAGTTCGAGCGAACGCCGCCTGTCCAAGCGTGCGATGCCGGGTGACGGGCGGCCATCGGCACCGTTCGCTGGTGGCAGATGACACGCCATTCGGCGTTGTCGAGGTCCGAGGACGACCGGCTGTGCACGCGGTGCGCATCACGGACGAAGGTGGGCGCATCGAGGTCGGCAGGGGCAAGGGCGGGGCTTGGCCCTCGCCTCGCGGATGTCCCGAAGCGTTACCAGGAATGTCCGCGTGACCTGAACTGTGCGGCTGGCTCTGGTTTCAGGCACTCACACCCTTCGTCCTCGGAGCAGCGCACCAGGCCGTCGAGATCCTGTTCCCCGGCCAGCCGGAGCTCGGCCCGATCCACCTGACACCACCAGACCAGCGCACTTTGTTCGCACCGAATCCACCTGCGCCGGCGATGCCCGGCGGATAAGGAGAAGCTGTCATGCACGAGTGGAGCCGCCGTCGTGCGGAACGACGGATCAGGCCCGGGACCGGGAAGGAGCTGAAGCCGTTCCGCTGGTGGCAGCTCCTGTCCCGATCGCTGTACGGACTCGCGCTCCGCCGCGACGACGGGCAGCGGGCGGAGTACGCCGTGGACGTGCGCCAGCGCCGCCGGTTCTTCGCGAGCGACGGCAAGGGCACCGCTGACCTCTACCTCGACGGACACCACCACGCCGAGTCCAAGCTCCCCGCCGCCTTCCCCGTCCCCGGCGGCACGATCGAGGTCGCCGAGTCCCCGTTCGGACTGAAACGCTGCCACTACGTCACGGCGAACGGAGCAGAACAGCAACTGATCCCGGATCGCAGATCGGCCGAGGGACGCCGAGCGCACCTCGACCGCACGCGCCCCGTACTGAGCCGCTCGATCAGCGCCACGTCGATCGCCCTGCTCGTGACCTCGGTGCTCCTGCTCATCCCACAACTCGTGGAGATCGCTTTCAAGTTGCCGCCTGTCGCGGAGCGTTTCGGGACGTTCACCTCGCCTGTCTCGCTCCCGGCATGGCTCAACTCCCTGCTCGCCGTCGCCGCGACACTGGCCAGCATCGAACGCGCCCTCCGCCTGCGCCACAACAGGTTCCTCGACACCGTGGGCTAGATCGAGAACTGACCGAGGTTGTTGACAGTCTGGTCTCCTGAACCGGAGGAGGCCCATCCGTGCAGGTCGGCAGGCATCAGCAGGTTACCGATCGTCATCCGGCATGATCGCGGCCGTGCTGGTCCGCTTCGCCTACCTCGCCGTCTCTCGCCTTCACCGCGCTGTGGCTGATGCGCATGACCGATCGGGAGAAGGACGTCGAGATCCTCGCGGTACGCCACCAACTCGGGGTCTTGCACCGACAGCTCGGTAATCAGCGCCCACGATTGCGGTCAGAGGACAGGGCGTTGCTCGCAGCCTTGCTCATGCCCTTGGCCCGTGCGACGTTGCGCAGGCTCCAGCTGTTGGTCAGCCTGGACACGGTGCTGAGGTGGCATCGCGACTTGATCAAGCGCCGCCATGCCCGAGTGAGCGTGAACCGGGCGCCCGGACGTCCGCGCACTGTCGCTTCGATCCGCTGGCTCGTCCTGCGCCTGGCAAACGAGAACCCCTCGTGGGGGTATCGACGCATCCACGGTGAGCTCGAGCTGCTTGGTGTCGCGGTCGCGGCGTCGACGGTGTGGGAGCTCCTCAAGACTGCCGGCGTCGATCCGGCTCCGAGCCGGACAACTGTTACTTGGGCTGACTTCCTGCGTTCGCAGACGGAGGCGATCCTGGCGATGGACTTCGTCGAGGCGGTCACGCTGACCGGGCAGCGCCAGTACATTCTCGCCGTAATCCACCACGCCAGTCGGCGTGTATGGATAGCCGGCACGACCGCGCACCCGACCCATGTCTGGGTCACCCAGGCTGTCCGCAACTTGCTTATGGATCTCGAGGACACCGGACACGCTGCGCGGATTAGGTTTCTCATTCGTGATCGAGACGCCAAACATCCCGCGTTGATCGACGACGTCCTAGGTTCCGCGGGGATTGCGACGGTACTAACCGGTGTTCGGATGCCCCGTATGAACTCCGTCATGGAACGCTGGGTGAAGACCCTGCGCGCCGAACTGTTGGACCGCACGCTGATCTGGAATCAGGCTCACTTACGGCACGCGCTGCGTGAGTACGAGAGGCACTGTAACGAGCACCGCACCCACCGATCACTCGCCGCCGCAGCACCCTTGCGAGCCCAGCCCCAGCCTCTTGAGCCCGCCCAGATCGAACGCCTCACCATAGGTCGGCACGACCGTCTCGGCGGAGTCATCCATGAGTATCGCTATGTCGCTTGACCCGCATGGATGAGGTTTTCGGCACGCACAAGGTCGGCGTGGTCGACCGGGACGGCATGGCCGCGGCCTGGACCGGCGCGCAGTGCGGGGCCTTCGCGGGCGCCAGGCTGGGCGAGGGGTACGCGGTCCTGGGCAACCTGTTGGCGGGCGAGGAAGTTCTCGAGGCGATGGAGTCCGCCTGGCTCAGCGCTGACTCCGCCACTCCGCTGGCCGACCAGTTGCTGGCCGCGCTCGCCGCCGGAGACGAAGCGGGCGGCGACCGGCGCGGCTGGCAGAGCGCGGCCGTGTTCGTCGTGGGACTAAACGGAATCGGCCACGGGACTCACGTCGAGGCGGACCTCCGCGTGGACGACGCGCCGGCACCGATCAGCGAGCTGATCCGGCTCCGCCAGCTCCACAGACAGCTCCACGACATGTCATGAGCACCGGTCCCCGGAACTACCGGTCGCGTCAGCTCCGGCTCAGGTGGCATCTGGCAGGCCCGCTGTTCCGCCTGCTCGCCCAGGCGGGCGTCGTGGCGGTGGCCGCCGTCGTCGGGTTCGCCTTCCTCAGCATCGGCAACGTGATCAACGAGACGGCGTCGGTGCTGGTGGCGGTCGTCTTCGGCGTCGCGACCGTCCTGCAGTTGCGGCAGGCCCAGCGCCGGCACTACACGGTCGGGTTGCTCATGAACCTGCAGAGCACGCTGACGTTGTCGGCCGCGGACCTGTGGATGGCCCACCGCGAGATCGACGACGAGGTCCCGGCCGAGGACATGCAGCACGTGATCGCCCTGCTGGACTACTACGAGTTCCTCTCCGCGCTGGCTTTTCGCGGTTTCGTCGAGATCCCCCTTCTCATCGATCTTCGCGGCGGAGCCATGACCCGGTGCTACGACCTTTACCGCTCCTACATCACCAAGTGCCGTGCCGAGATCGGCTCTGTGCTCTACGTCGGCCTCGAGACCTTCGTCGACGAGTACGCCCGCCACGTGAAGCACCGGATCCTGACACCCGTTGCCGCACCGCCGGACACGCTCGACGGTGCGGCCCCGACCACCGCCGGCTGAGTGCGCCGGTTCCGTTGGGGTGTCAGCGGTTCAGGTGGACGGCGATGGTGCTGGCGATCTCCGCCATGGGGACGGGATGGGTCATGTCGCCGTGGGTGGTGGCGACGGGGTGGAGGTGCAGAGTGCCGGTGATGTGGGGGGCCCACGCCTCGGGGTGCGGTGAGGAGTCGGTTCGGCCCTCGGTGGCCTGGAAGAACAGGGCGTCGCCGCGGTAGGCGGTCGTGGGGGTGTGCGTGTCGGAGAGATGGCGGTTGTGGGCGAAGACGGCGGGCAGGGCGGCCACGGCGCGGGCGCCCAGGACGGGGACGAGGTCGTCGAGAGAGGTGCGGCCCAGGGAGGCCAGGAGGTCGGCGGTGGGGTCGGAGGGCATCGCAGGAGAGGAGTCCGCGGGGGTGCCGGGGTAGCCGTCGAGGAGGGCCAGGAAGGCCACTTCCGCGTTCTCGGCCTGCAGGCGGCTGGCGATGGCGTGGGCGACCTGGGCGCCGAAGGACCAGCCCAGGAGGTGGTAAGGACCCTCGGGCTGGACGGCGCGGATCTCGGCCACGTAGTCCTTGACCATCTCGTCCAGGGTGCCGGTCCACGGTTCGGTGAGAGCGCGGGACTGCAGGGCGTGGACGGGGCGGTCGTCGAGGTGGCGGAGCAGTCCTGAGTAGACCCAGCCGATGCCCGCGGCGGGGTGGACGCAGAACAGGGGTGCCCTGGAACCGTTGGAGCGCAACGGGAGCAGGACGTTGAGGGGATCGGTGTCGGTCTCGTCGAGGCGGGTGGCCAGTCCCGCGGGGGTGGGGGCGTCGAAGACGGCGCGGATGGTGGCGCGCACGCCGAGGGCGCGGTGGACGCGGTCGACCAGGCGGGTGGCGAGCAGGGAGTGGCCGCCCAGGTCGAAGAAGTCGTCGTCGACACCGATGGAGTCCAGGCCGAGGACGTCGGCGAACACGGCGCAGAGGACGCGTTCGCGGTGGTCGCGCGGCGGGCGGGTGGGAGTGCGGGTGAAGTCGGGGGCGGGCAGAGCCTTGCGGTCGAGCTTGCCCGACGGGCTCAGCGGCAGTTCCGCCAGCGCGACGACGGCCGCGGGGACCATGGCCTCGGGTAGCGACCGCGCCGCGAACTCGCGCACCGCAGCCGGGTCGAAGACAGACCCCGCGGGCACGGTGTAGACCACCAGGCGTTTGTCGCCGGGGCGGTCTTCGCGGACCACCGCGGCCGCCTGGGCCACCAACGGGTGAGCGGAGACGGCGGCGGCGACCTCGCCCAGCTCGATCCGCACGCCGCGGATCTTGACCTGGTCGTCGGTGCGACCCAGGTACTCCAGCACCCCGCCGTCGTGCCAGCGGACCAGGTCACCCGTGCGGTACATCCGCTCGCCGGGGCGGTGGGGGTTGGGGACGAAGCGCTGGCCGGTGGTGGCGGGGCGGTTGAGGTAGCCGGTGGCGAGCTGGGTGCCGGAGAGGTAGAGCTCGCCGGTCGCGCCGGCGGGCACCGGGGACAGCGCGGGGTCGAGGACGTAGACCTGGGTGTTCCACACCGGACGTCCAATGGGGACGGACGCGGTCGGGTCGTGCTGGAACCGTTGCCAGGTCACGTCGACGGACGCCTCGGTGGGGCCGTAGAGGTTGTCGAGGTGAGCGGTGAAGCCCGCCGCGAAGCGCTCGGCCAGCGGGGTGGGCAGGGCCTCACCGCTGCAGACGACCTGGCGCAGGCTGCGGCAACGGCCGGGGGCGACGGAGGCGGTGAAGACCTCCAGCATCGACGGGACGAAGTGGGCGACGGTGACGCCGGCGCTCTCGATCAGGCCGGCCAGGTAGTCGGGATCCTTGTGGCCCTCGGGTTTCGCCACGACCAGGAGCGCGCCCGTGATCAACGGCCAGAAGAACTCCCACACCGACACGTCGAAGCTCGACGGGGTCTTCTGCAGGACGCGGTCCGACGGCGTGAGGTGGTAGCGGTCCTGCATCCACAGCAGGCGGTTCACGATGCCGGAGTGGGGGACGACCACGCCCTTGGGCTTGCCGGTGGAGCCGGAGGTGTAGATGACGTACGCCGCGTCGTCCGGCGTCGCCGTCGGCAGCGGGATCTCCTCGGTGGCAAGAGGAAGAGCGGCCAGCGACTCCGGGGTGAGCATGAGCACCGGTGCGGCGTCGGCGACCATGTGCGCCACCCGGTCGGCCGGGTAGCCGGGGTCGACGGGCAGGTAGGCCGCGCCCGTCTTGTGCACGGCGTACAGCGCGATGATCAGGTCCAGCGAACGCGGCAGCGCCACGCCGACCGTGCGGCCACGGGTTGCCCCCGCGCGGTGCAGGGCGTGGGCCAGCGCGGTGGCGCGCTCGTCCAGTTCGGCGTAGGTCAGGCCGGTGCCGTCGAACTCGACCGCGGGGGCGTGCGGGGTGCGGGCGACCTGGGCGGTGAACAGGGCGGGCAGGGTCGTGGCGGGCACGTCGGCGGCGGTGTCGTTCCAGTCCTGAAGGATCAGCGTGCGCTCAGCTGGGTCGAGGACGTCGATCTCGCGGGTGCGCAGGCCGGGGTCGGCGGCGACCGCGGCCAGCACGCGGAGGAACCGGTCGGCCAGGCTCCGCGCGGTGCCGGCGTCGAACAGGTCGGCCGCGTAGGCCAGGGAGCCGTCCAGCCCGCCGCCGGGCGCCTCGGCGAAGCCCAGCCCCAGGTCGAACTTGACGCTCTGGGCGCCGATCTCGTGCTCGGCGACTGAGAGGCCCGGCAGGGACAGGTCGGCCTGGTCGGTGTTCTGCAGCACCAGTGAGACCTGGAACAGCGGGTGCCTGGCCAGGGACCGGGCCGGGTTCAACTCCCGCACGAGCCGCTCGAACGGAACGTCCTGGTGCTCGAACGCGCGAAGGTCGGTCTCCCGGACCCTGGCGAGCAGGTCGGTGAAGGCGGGGTCGCCCGCGGTGTCGACGCGCAGCACGAGGGTGTTGACGAAGAACCCGACGACGTCGTCGAGCGCGCGGTCCGCGCGGCCGGCGACCGGGGTGCCGATCGGGATGTCGGTGCCCGCGCCGACGCGGGTGAGCAGGGTGGCGAGCGCGGCCTGCAGGACCATGAACAGCGTCACCCGGTGCTTCCCGGCCAGCTCCAGCAGCCGGGCGTGCAGGGCGGTGTCGATCTGGACGGGCACCGTGCCGCCCCGGTGGGTGGCGACCGCGGGGCGGGGGCGGTCGGTGGGCGGCGCCAGTTCGTCGGGCAGGCCCGCGAGCGCGCCGCGCCAGTGCTCGACCTGGCCTGCCAGCAGGGAGTCGAGCAGGTCGCGCTGCCAGAGGGTGTAGTCGGCGTACTGCACCGGCAACGGCGTCCAGCCGGGCTCGGCGCCCGCCAGCCGCGCGGTGTAGGCGGTGCGCAGGTCGCGGACCAGCGGGCCCAGGGACGCGCCGTCGACGGCGATGTGGTGCAGCAGCAGGAGAAGCACGTGCTCGTCGGGGCCGGTGACGAACAGCGTGGTGCGCACGGGCGCTTCGACCGCGAGGTCGAACTCCTGGCGTGCCGCATCGGTGAGCGCGGCGTCGAGGTCGGTGTGGCCGACGACGTCCAGCGCGGGCCGCCACTCGTCGAGCACGACCTGGCAGGGGGCCCCGTCGACCTCGGGGAAGACCGTGCGCAGCGCCTCGTGCCTGCCGACGACGTCGTGCAGGGCGGCCTCAAGCGCGCCGCGGTCCAGCGCACCGGTCAGGCGCAGCGCGTACGGGACGGCGTAGCCCGCGCCCTGGTTCTCCAGGCGGTTGAGGAACCACAGCCGGGACTGGGCGGGCGACAGGGGCAGCAGCCGCGGCCGGGGGCCCGCGACCAGGGCGGGGCGGACGGGCCTGCCCGCGGCGCGGTCGACGGCGGCGGCGACGCCCTCGACGGTGGGGTCGGCGAACACGTCGGCCAGCGCGATCTCCGCGTCGAAGGTGGTGCGGACACGGGCGATGAGCTTGGCCGCCAGCAGCGAGTGGCCGCCGAGGTCGAAGAAGCCGTCGCGGACGCCGACGCCGTCGACGCCGAGCAGGTCGGCGTACATCCCGCAGAGGATCTCCTCGCGGGCCGTGCGCGGCCGTGTGTGGTCGGTGGCGGCCTCGGCCGACGGGGCGGGCAGGGCGCGGCGGTCGAGCTTGCCGTTGGGGGTCAGCGGGAGGGCGTCGAGCACGACGAACGCGCCGGGCACGAGGTAGTCGGGCAGCGCGGCGGCGGCGTGCGCGCGGACTCCGGCGGTGTCGAGCGCGCCGTCCGCGGGCACCAGGTAGGCGACCAGACGCTTGTCGCCGGGGCGGTCCTCGCGGACGACGACGGCGGCCTGGGCGACGGCGGGGTGGCGGGTGAGCACCGCGCCGACCTCGCCCGGCTCCACCCGGAAGCCGCGGATCTTGACCTGGTCGTCGGTGCGGCCGACGTACTCCAGCACGCCGTCGGCGCGCCAGCGGCCCAGATCGCCGGTGCGGTACATGCGTTCGCCGGGACCGTCGAACGGGCTGGTGAGGAACCGGCCCGCGGTCAGGCCGGACTGGCCGAGGTACCCCTCCGCGAGGCCGAGACCGGACAGGTAGACCTCGCCGATGACGCCAGGCGGTACCGGCTGGAGGGCGGCGTCGAGCACGTGGGTGCGCTTGTTGGCGAGGGAGCGGCCGATCGGGACCGACCGGCCGAGTGCGTCGGCCGGCGTCAGCGCGTGGCTGGTGCCGATGATCATGTTCTCCACCGGGCCGTAGCCGTTGACCAGGCGCACGTGCGGGTGGCGGCGCAGCAGTTCGCCGACGTGGCGGGTGGAGGCGGCCTCACCGCCGGTCATCACCTGGCGCAGCCCGGCGAAGACCTCCGGGTGCTCGTCGACCAGGTAGTTGAACAGGCTGGCAGACAGGTAGGCGGTGGTGACGCCGTGCCGGGGGATGAGCCGGGCGACGACGGCGGGTTCGGGTCGCGATCCGGGGTGCAGCACGCAGGCGGCCCCCGACAGCAGCGGTCCGAACAGCTCCAGCACGAAGGCGTCCCACGACGCCGGCGAGCACTGCAGCCACACCTGTTCCGCGTTGAAGTCCAAAAAGGACTGCGACAGCAGGCTGGCCACGATCGAGCGGTGCGAGCCCAGGATTCCCTTGGGGCGCCCGGTGGAGCCCGAGGTGAACATGACGCACGCCGCGTCGGTGGGCGCGCCGGGGATGTCGACCGGCGCGGCGGAGAGTCCGGCGGCTTCAGCCATCCGTTCAGGGGTGAGCGTGGTGCCGACGCCGGCGTCGGCACCGATCTCGCGGACGCGCGCGGCGGGCAGCGCGGGGTCGAGAACGGTGTAGGCGGCGCCCGCCTTGAACACGCCGAGCACGGCGGCGACGAGGTTGACGCCGCGTTCCAGCGCGATGCCGACGACGTCCCCGCGCCGCACGCCACTGTCGCGCAGGTGGCGGGCGACGCGGTTGGACCGCTCGTCCAGCTCGCGGTAGCTGATCTGCGCGTCGTCGGTGATCAGCGCGACGGCGTCGGGCCGGGCGGCGGCGTGAGCGGAGAACAGGGCGTGCACGGTCTCGTCCGGGAAGGCCGCGCCGGTGTCGTTCCACTCGTGCAGGACCAGTGCGCTGTCGGCGGGGTCGAGCACGGGCAGGCGGTCGACGGCCCTGCCGGGGTCGGCGGCGACGGCGGTCAGGACGAGGGTGAGGGCGGTGAGCAGACGCCGCGCGGTGGCCGGGTCGAACAGGTCGGTGCTGAACTCCAGCGTGCAGTCCAGGCCTCCGGCGTGGGGCTTCTCGTCGACGGTCAGGGTGAGGTCGAACTTGGCGTTGCCCTGCGTGCCGTCGGCCAGCCGGACGTCGAGTCCGGCCAGCCGAGGTCCGGCCTCCTCGCCGCCGGTCAGCGACAGCGCCACCTGGAACAGCGGGTGACGGGCGAGCACGCGCGGCGGGTTGAGCTCCTTGACCAGCCGGTCGAAGGGCACGTCGGCGGCGGCGTACGCGGCCAGGTCGGTGTCGCGGACGCGGCTGAGCAGGTCGGTGAACGCGGGCCCGCCGGCGGTGTCCACGCGCAGCACCAGGGAGTTGACGAAGAACCCGACCAGGTCGTCGAGGACCTCGTCGGCGCGGCCGGCCACGGGGGTGCCGACGACGATGTCGGTGCCCGCGCCCATGCGGGTCAGCGCGGCGGAGAGTGCGGCGTGCACGACCATGAACAGCGTCGCCTGGTTGGCGCGGGCCAGGGCTGCCAGGGCGGCGTGGGTGCCGGCGCCGACCTGGGCGGTGACGGCGTCCTTGGCGTGGGTCGGGTCGGCTGGGCGGGACCGGTCGTAGGGCAGGGCCATCTCCTCGGGCAGGCCGTCCAGCGCGGTCTTCCAGAAGTCCACGCGGCCGTCGAGGTCCAGTTCCTGTTGCCAGAGGGTGTAGTCGGCGTACTGCACCGGCAGCGGCGTCCAACCGGGTGCGCAGCCGGCCAGCCTGGCCTCGTAGGCGGTGCCCAGGTCGCGCAGCAGCGGACCGCTCGACACGCCGTCGCCCGCGATGTGGTGCAGGGCGAGCACGAGCACCGACGCGGTGTCGCATGTGGACAGCAGGGTGGCGCGCAGCGGGAGGTCGGCGGCGAGGTCGAACGGTGCGCCGGCGGCCTCGTCGACGAGCCGGTCGAGGTCGGCCGCGGCGCAACGGCGCGCGGTGAGCACGTCGCCGAACTCGGCGAGGACGTGCTGGCGCGGCTGCCCGTCGACGGCGGGGAACACCGTGCGCAGGCTCTCGTGACGGGTGACGACGTCGCGCAGGGCGGTGGCGAGGGCGGGCACGTCGACGCGTCCGGTCAGGCGCAGGGTCAACGGGATCGTGTAGGCGCGGTCCTGGCCGCGCACGCCGGCGAGGAACCACAGGCCCTGCTGGGCGGGTGACAACGGCACCGCCTCCGGGCGTGGGCGGGCCACCAGCGGCGGGTGGGTCGTGCCGGAGGCCTTGTCGAGGGCGGCGGCGACCCCGGCGACGGTGGGCGCGCGGAAGAACGTGCGCAGGCCCAGCTCGAAGCCCAGCGCCGCGCGGACACGACTGATCAGCCGCGTCGCGAGCAGGGAGTGCCCGCCCAGGGCGAAGAACCCGTCGTGGACGCCGACCGACTCCAGGCCGAGCACGTCCGCGAACAGTCCACAGAGGACGCGCTCGCGTTCGTCGCGCGGCTCCCGGCGGACCGGGGCCTCCTCGGCCGGCGCCGGCTTCTCCACGTGCGCCGAGGCGGCCGGCGCGGCGGGCAGGCCGAGGCGGGACAGCGGGACGTCCGGAGTGGACAGTGCGAGGTCGAGCAGACGCACCAGGGTGTCGCCGAGGTGCGCCACGAAGGCGCGGTCGAGCCGGTCGGCCGCGTACTCGAGCTGGCAGTCCATGCCGCCGTCGGTGCGGCGGGCGAACACCACGCTCAGGTCGAGCTTGGCCGCGGCGAGGTCGAGCGGTTCCACGGTGACGCCGAGCCCGTCGAGCCGCGGCGGGGCCGAGTCCTCCTGCAGGACCAGCATGACCTGGTAGACCGGGTGCGCGGGGGAGCCGCGGTCCACGCCGAGCCGCTCGACGACCCGTTCGAACGGCACGTCCTGGTGGGCGTAGGCGTCGAACGCGGTCTCCTTGGCCCGGCGCAGCAGCTCGGCGAAGCCGGGGTCGCCGACGAGGTCGGTGCGCAGCGCCAGGGTGTTGCCGAAGAAGCCCACCAGGTCGTCCAGCGCGGGGTCCTGCCTGCCCGAGACCGGGGTGCCCAGCACGACGTCCTGCCCGGCGCCGTTCAGGCCCAGCAGAGCGCTGACCGCCGCCTGCAGGCCGACGAACGGGGTGCAGCCTGCCGCGCGCGCCGCGTCGGCCAGCCTCGCGCAGAGCGGCGCGGGCAGCTCCACCTCGACGATCCCGGCGCCCGTGCCCTGTCCGTTGGCGGGCAACGAGATCCGCTCCGGAAGGCCGGCCAGCCTGCCTTCCCAGTACGCCAGCTGCTCGGCGAGCAGGCTGTCCGGGTCGTCCTCGGCGCCGAGCACCTCGCGCTGCCACAGGGCGAAGTCGCCGTACTGGACCTCCAGCGGCGCCCAGTTCGGGGCGACGCCCGTCGCACGGGCGGTGTAGGCGGTGTCGAGGTCGCGCAGCAGCGGGCCGAACGAACCGCCGTCAGCGGCGATGTGGTGCAGCAGCACCAACAGCACGTGCTCGTCGGGCGAGACGCGGAACAGCGTGGTGCGCAACGGGATCTCGGTGGAGAGGTCGAACGGCCGCGACGCCGCCGCGACGAGCGCTGCGGGCAACTCGGCGTCGACGACCTCGAAGGGCGGTCGCGCGTCCTCGATCACGCGATGCCCCGGCGTCCCGTCCACGATCGGGATGACCGTGCGCAGCACCTCGTGCCTGTCCGCCACGTCGGCGACGGCGGCGCGCAGGGCGGTGACGTCCAGTGGTCCGCGCAGCCGCAGGGCGACCGGGACGTTGTAGGCGGCCCCGGGACCGTCGAGCTGGTCGAGGAACCACAGCCGTTGCTGGCCGAACGACAGTGCGGACATGGTGGGCTTTCCTTTCTAGACCGACGGGATCCGCAGCGCGCGGGCGGCCGTGATGGGCCCGCCGAACGCGACCAGCGCGGTGACCGCCCAGGCGAGCTCGGGCGAGGTGAGGCCGGCGAGGGCGCCGGAGAGGGCGTAGGCGAAGGGGGCGCAGCCGATGCCCGCCAGCGCGAGCATCGCCATGGCGGTGCCGAGCCGGTCGGCGGGGGCGGCCTTCTGGTAGAGCGTGACGGCCGCGGGCCCGTTGAGCCCGGAGCAGACGCCGAGAGCCGCCGACAGGACGGCCATCAGAGCCAGGGTGGGAGCGAACACCATCGCCACCAGCAGCACGCCGATGCCGACGCCGCTGCCCACCAGCCGAATCGACAGCGGTACCCGTTCGCCGACGACGGCGCTGATCCCCGCTCCGGCCAGCGCACCGCCCGCCCAGCAGGCGATCACCAGGCCCACGGCGGAGACCTGCCAGCCGCGTTCGATCACGAGCACCGGCAGGCCGGGGTTCATCGGCCAGGCGAAGGCGAAGTCGAGGCACAGCGCGGAGAGGAACAGCAGACGCAGCTTGCGGTCGGAGCGGAGCAGCTTCAGCCCGTCGCCGGTGCGCTTCCACATCGGCACCCCGCTCGGCGCCGCGGTGGGTGCGGAGATCTCCTTGGTGACCGGCGCCAGGCACAGCAGCGCGACCACACAGCCCACCGTCACCACGCCCAGGGCGATCGGGAGCTGTCCCTCCGCGACGAGCCACGCACCGAACGGGGACCCGATGATCGGAGCGAACCGGGCCACCATGGTGCGGATGGAGTTCGCCCTGCCGAGCTGGTCGCCCTCCACCATGCGGGGCATGAGCGTGCCGAACGACGGCGTGCCCAGGCCCAGCAGCGCGCCTTCCAACGCCGCCACGACGACGAGCAGCCACACCGACGGCGAGTTGAGCGCGATCACGGTGGCCACGGCGAGCACCGCGATCCGCACGGACGTGGTGCGCAGCAACACGACTCGCGGTCCCAGTGCGTCGCACAGCACCCCGCCGAAGATCATCGCCAGGGCGCGGGGCACCGACTCGGCCAGGGTGACCAGGGTGACGGCCGTGGTCCCGCCCATCTGGGCGGCCGCCCACACCGCGGCGATGAAGAACACCTGGTCGCCGATCAGCGACACGCCCTGGCCGCCGAGCACGACGCCGACGCGCGGCCAGCCAGGCCTTCGGGGAGGGGACGGGCGTGCGTCGCTGACTGTCGTCTGGGACATGGGAAGGGACCTCTCTCAGCGCGCGTGCAGGGTGACGGGCAGGTGGTCGAAGCCGAAGTTGATGATCGACTGGTTGTGCACCGGTTCCCCGGTCACCTCGATCTCGGCGACTTGGTCCAGCAGCGCCCGGTAGACCGCGCCGAGCTCGGCCTTGGCCAGCGGCGCGCCGATGCAGTAGTGCGGGCCGACGCCCAGCGCCAGGTGCCGGTTGGGCGAGCGGTCCAGGCGCAACTCGTGCGGGGCGTCGAACGCGGCCGCGTCGTGGTCGGCGGCCCACGTCCACACCGCGACCTTGTCGCCGGCCTTGATGTCGACCCCGCCCAGAACCGCGTCGCGCGTGGCGGTGCGCAGCACGTGCAGGCCGACGGAGGTGTAGCGCAGCAGCTCGTCCGTGGCGGAGTCGACGTCGACGGCGCCTTCACGCAGCCGCTGGAACTCCGCGGGGTTGTCCAGCAGCGCCATGATGCTCATCGCCGCGGTGTGCCGGACGGTCTGCACGCCGCCGACGATGATGTTGTCCAGGTTGAGGACGACGTCCTCGATCGGCAGCAGCCTGCCCTTGACCTTGTGCGTGGCGAGGACGCTGATCAGGTCGCCGGCCGGTGCCATCCGGCGGCGCATCGCCTGGTCGAACAGGTACGGCAGCAGCCGCTGGTGGGCGGCCCTGCGGTCCTGCGGGGTGGTGCCCAGGAACGCCGCGTCGCACACCGACACGACCATGTCGCGGTCGGACTCGGGGATGTCGAGGACGTCGCACATGACCACCAGCGGGACGGTGGCCATGACCTCGACCAGGTCGACCTGTCCCTTGGCCACCGCACCGGCGACCACCTGCGCGGCGAGGTCGTCGATGCGCTCGGCGCTGCCGCGCACGCCCTTGGGGGAGAAGAACGGCAGCAGCGGGGCCCGCAGGTCGCGGTGGTGCTTGCCGTCGGTCAGCGCCATCATCTTCCCGGCTCCGGCGGGTGCGCCACCGGTGCCGAGCAGGGACCCGCCGGTGGAGCCGTAGGTGGCGGCGTCGGTGAGCACCGCGGAGGAGTGCTCGTAGGACAGCACCGACCACACCGGACCGTCCTGGGCGGTGTGGGTGAGCTGCACCGGGGCGAGGGCGCGCAGGTCGTCGACGAGCGCACCGATGCCGGGGTCTGCCCAGAGGCGGGCGTCGGTCAGGTCAACGGTCGTGGTGGTCACTGCGCGCTCCCAGGCAGAGGGTTCGGAGGAGGTCGGCCGGCCCGGGGTCGCCGGGTGCGACGAGCAGGTGCCCGCCGGGCAGCACCGCCGAGGTGAACGGGCCTGCCGTGGTGTTCGCCCACGTCCCGGGCGGACTGGCGCCGTGGTCGGCGGCGCCCGCCAGGGCGTGGACGGCGAACCGGGCCGGTGGGCCCGGCCGGTGCCGATAGGTCGCGCCGACGGCGATGTCGGCGCGCAGCACGGCCAGCACCATGGCGCGGACCGCGTCGTCGTCGGGCACGGTCAGCCCGCACTCGGCGAGCAACCGCTCGGCTCCGGCGGCGGGGTCGGCCACGACGTCCCGGACGGTGCGTTCCCAGTCGGCCGGGGCGGGAGCCGAGGCGGCCACGACCGCCGCGGGACCCTTGCGCCCCAACGCCACCGCCACCTCGTAGGCGAGCAGGGCGCCGAAGCTCTGGCCGTAGAACACCGCGTCCTGGCCGATCCGGGGGCCGACGCCCACGGCGACCGCGGACGTCAGCTCGGCGAACGTCCCCGGCAGCGGGTGGGTGAAGCGCCCGCCCCGGCCGGGCAGGCGGACGGCGAGAACCTCGACGTCCGGTCCGACCGCGGCGGCGAGCTCCGCGAAGGTGCCGACGTCGCCGCCCGCGTGCGGGAAGCACACCAGGCGCCGGGCCCGCGGCCCTTGCGGACAGGGCAGGTAGGACCAGTCGTCCAGCACGACCGGGCGGGCGACGGCAGTGGTCATCGCGTGCCGCGCCTGCCGGTCAGGCGCGGCATCGGCCGGGCGGGCGCGCCCGCCTCGGCACGGACCCGCACGGCGGCGGTGAAGTCGGCCAGCGTGCTCGCCGACATCAGGTCCCGCAGCGTGACGGCCACGCCCAGGCGGTCGCGCAGCAGGTGCACGGTGCGCACCGCCTGCTGCGAGTAGCCGCCCAGCGCGAAGAACCCGTCGGTCGGCGCGACCCGCTCGACGCCGAGCACGTCGGCCCACACAGCGGCTACCACGTCCTCGATGTCGGTGGTGGCGGTCATGTCAGACCCCCAGCGCGGTGCGCAGGCTCAGCGGGCGGATGTCGGTCCACACCTCGTCGATGTAGTCGAGGCATTCCTGCTGCGCGCCGCTCTTGCCGACCGTGTGCCAGCCCGCCGGCACGTCCAGCTCGGTCGGCCAGATCGAGTACTGCTCCTCGTGGTTGATCACCACGGCGAAGTCGGTGAACGCGTCCATGGGTTTTCCTTTCCTTGACGGGAAAATCTGGGGCTAGCGGGCGAGCTCCGGGGCCCGCAGGTCCGCGGTGGCGTCGCCGGCGAGCACGTGCAGCGCCTCGACGTAGGCGTCGGTGTAGGCGTCGGCGACGTCGTCGGGGACGACCGAGGGCAGGTGGTCGACGGCGAGGAGAACCCGTGCCGACGAGGGGTCCTGCACCAGGGCGGCGCCGAGGGCGAAGCTGGTCGGCTCGTAGCGCATGGTCGGCTCGCAGCCGATGCGGTCGTCGAGCAGGCGGGTCGGGGAGTCGGCCAGCCTGCCCAGCGAGTGGAAGCGCAGGAAGGCGAAGCAGGCCTCCAGCCGGGTGTCGGCGAGGTGGCGGGCGATGCGGGCGAACGGCATGCGGCGGTGGGGGAGCATCGCCGCCTCGGCCTCGTGCATCGCCGTGATCAGGCGGGTGGCGTCCGCGCCGGTCTCGGCGAAGTCGACCACCAGGGGAACGGTGTTGAGGAACAGGCCGTACGCCTCGGTGCCGCCGTCGGTCTCCAGCCTGCCGTTGACCGACAGTCCGGTGGTGAAGCGCGGCAGGCCGGTGACCCGGTGCAGCGCGGCGACGTGCGCGGCGAGGCCGACGGTCTTCACCGTGACGCCGTGCCGGCGGGCGGTCTCGCGCAGCATCGCGTCGGCGCCGGGGACGACGCGTTCGATCGTGCGCGGGATCTCCGGCTCGTCGAGCGCCGGTGGCCCGCTGGACCAGATCGCTCCGCTCGTTCCGTCCAATGTGGACTTCCAGTACCGCTCGCTGTCCTGCGAGGCCAGCGCTTCCCGTTCGACGGCGACGAACTCGCGGAAGGTCGACCTGGGTTCGGGCAGCGGCTTGTGGCCGGGGTCGGCGGAGAGAGCGCTGTGGCGTTCGAGGACCTCGGCGAGCAACGAGGTGAAGCTCCAGCCGTCGAGGATGGCGTGGTGCTCGGCGACGGTGAGCTGGAAGGCGTCATCGGCCAGGTGCTGGGCGGTGACCCGGAACAGCGGGGCGGTGCGCAGGTCGAACCGGGCGGCGACGTTGTCGTCGAACACCTCGGCGACCGCGGCGTCCTGCTCGTCGGGGCTCAGCCCGCGCAGGTCCTCCACGTGCACCGGAATCGGTGCCTCGGCGTGCACCAGCTGCAACGGCTCGCTGTAGCGCGAGACTTCGAGGGTGGTCCGCAGCACGGGATGCCGGGTCATGGCGTCGCCGACTGCTTGCCGCAGCGCGGTTTCGTCGAGCGTGCCGGCGACCCGGTAGCTGTTGACGTTGTGGTAGCCGCCCGCGTCGTCGGACAGTTCCATGTGGAAGATCATCGACATCTGCATGGCCGCCATCGGGTAGGCGTCCACGACGTCGGCGGGCAGCTCGTTGCGGTCCACTTCGGACACCAGGTCGAACGGCGCTGACCGCTTCTCCCGGCCGCTGCAGGCCTTCAGCAGCGGGCCGAGCTCGGCCGGCGTCGGCGCGCCGAACAGGTCCGGCAGCGACAGGGTCCAGCCGCGTTCGCGCAGCTTCCCCGCGAGGTGCACGGCGCGGATGGAGTCGCCGCCCAGGTGGAAGAAGTTGTCCCGGGCACCCACCCCGTCGACACCGAGCACCTCGGCGTAGACCTCGGCGAGCGCGTGCTCCTGCGGCGTGGCGGGGTCCACGTGCGCGTCGGTGTCGCGCACGGACCCGAGGTCGGGGGCGGGCAGCGCGGCCCGGTCGACCTTGCCGTTGACGGTCAGCGGGATCACCGCGAGCACGGTCGCCGTCGCCGGGATCATGTGCTCTGGCAACGTTTCCGCGAGGAACGCGCGCAGTTCGGCGTACGACGGTGGCGTGCCGTCGACGGTGACGTAGGCGGCAAGCCTGTCGTCGTGCACCGTGACCACGCACGAGGTGACCGAGGGGTGGGCGGCGACGGCGTTCTCGACCTCGCCGAGCTCGATGCGGAACCCGCGGACCTTGACCTGGTCGTCGCAGCGGCCCACGTACTCCAGGCCGCCGCCCGGCAGCCGCCGCGCCACGTCCCCGGTGCGGTAGAGCCGGCCACCGGGCACGACGCCGTACGGGTCGGGCAGGAACCGCCGTGCGGTGAGCCCCGGCCGTCCCCAGTACCCGTTGGCCAGCGACCCGCCGCCGATGTACAGCTCGCCGGCGACGCCGACCGGGCACGGCTGCAGGCGCTCGTCGAGCACCAGCGCCGACAGGTGCGGCATGGGCTCGCCGACCAGGCTGCGGCTGAACGCGGCCGCGTCGGGCAGGTCGAGGGTGGTGACGTGCACCGTGGTCTCGGTGATGCCGTAGAGGTTGCACAGCACCGCGGGCGGGCAGTGTTCCAGTGCGAACCAACGGCGGACCACGGCCGGGTCGAGCGCCTCGCCGCCGAGCATGACCGAACGCAACGCGGGCAACGGAAGCGGCCACGTGCGCAGCACGCCCTCGAGCGTCCGCAGCGCCGACGGGGTCAGGCACAACCGTGTGACACCTTCGGAGGCCAGCAGATCAGCGAACGCCTCGGGCGAGCGGCTGACGACGCGGGGTACCACGACCAGCCGTCCGCCGTGGTGCAGCGGCCCCCACAGCTCCCAGACCGTCCAGTCGAAGGCGTAGGAGTGGAACAGGGTCCACACGTCGGTCTCGGCGAACGCGAAGTGGTCCGCGCCCGACCGCATCAACCTGCCGACGTGCTCGTGCGAGACCGCGACGCCCTTGGGCCTGCCGGTCGAGCCGGACGTGAAGATCACGTAGGCCAGGTCGGCCGGCTCGACGGACACCTCCGGCCGGTGCGACGGCGCCTGCGCCAGCCGCGGCCCGGCCAGGTAGTCGTCGGTGACGACCACGTCGACGCCGGTGTCGGCGAAGACGAACTCGGCGCGGTCGCGGGGAGTTGCCAGGTCGACGGGCACGTAGGCCGCGCCCGCCTTGAGCACGCCCAGGATCGCCGTGACGACCCGCTCGCCGCGCTCCAGCAGCACCCCGACCCGGTCACCTCGGCGCACGCCGTCGGCGGCCAGCGTGTGGGCGACGCGGTTGGCGGCCGCGTCGAGCTCCGCGTACGTCCACGACCGCTCCCCGCAGGTCAGCGCGAGGCGGTCGGGGTGGGCGTCGGCAGCGGCCTCGAACGCGCGGTGCAGCGGAAGAGGAGTGGCCGACGACGGCAAGGCGGCCAGGGCGGCGCGCGGAGGTGCGAGCGCGGCGGCGGTCTCGGCGGCGTCGAGCGGGCTCAGCCGCCACAGCGGGTCCTCCGGCGCGTCCAGCGCCGCGGCGAGCAGGGTGCGCCAGTGGCCGACCATGCGCAGCACTGTCTCCCGGTCGAACAGGTCGGTGGCGTACTCCACCTCGCCGCGCAGTTCGCCGTCGTCGAAGGTCGACCAGGTCAGGTCGAACTTGCTGGTGCCGTTGTGGTGCATGCGCCGAGTCGCGGTGGCCGCGCCGAAGCGCAGTGGGGCCGGGTCCTCGGCGTGCGCGCCGAAGACGACCTGCACCAGCGGCGCGTGCCGGGCCGAACGTTCCAGCGCCAGCGCGTCGACGACCTCGTCGAAGGGCACGTCGAGGTAGGCGTAGGCGTCGAAGGCCGCGTCGCGGACCTGCTCGACCAGGTCCGCGAAGGTGGCGGCTGGGTCGACGGTCACGCGCAGGGCGACGATGTTGACGAAGTAGCCGACGACGTTCGCCAGTTCGGGGCGGTCGCGGGTGGTGACGGGGGTGCCGACCACCAGGTCCCTGGTGCCGGTGTAGCGGTGCAGCAGCGCGGCGAACGCGGCCACCTGCACCACGAACGGCGTCGCGCCGAGGTTGGCGGCCAGGTCGCGGACGCGGCCGGCGGTGCCCACCGGCAGGCCGAACGCCTCGGTGCCACCCGCGAACGTCCGGCTGGACGGGCGGGACCGGTCCGAGGGAAGCGTCAGCTCGGCGGGCGCACCGGCGAGCCGCTCGGCCCAGTAGGCCAGCGAGTCCTCTGTGGACACCGCGATGTCGTGAACGGGGGCCAGAGGGGTGAGGTCGGGCTCCCGGTCCGCGGCGAGGGAGGTGTACGCCGCGGCCAGCTCGCGTTCGAACACCCCGGCCGACCAGCCGTCCCACACGATGTGGTGCACGACGAGGACGAGCGTGTCCGGCACCCCCGGTCCGGTGGCCAGGGTGGCCCGCAGCAGCGGCCCCTCCGCCAGGTCGAACCCGGTGCGGGTCTCGGAGTCCAGCAAGGCGTCCAGGGCGGCCTGCCCGTCGACGGCGACCGAGGCGAACGGCAGTCGGACTCCACTGTGGACCGTCCTGACCGGACCATCCGGGCCGAGGTCGAACGTGGTGCGCAGGGCCTCGTGTCGTCCGACCAGCAACCGCAGCGCGCGGTGCAGGACATCGGCGTCGACCGTGCCGTCGAACTCGAAGACCCACGGCACGAGGTAGGCGGGAGACCCCGGGTTCCAGCGGTCCATGAACCACAGGCCGCGCTGCAGGCCGGAGACCGGCGTCGTGGTGCTCACTGTGCTGCTCCAGTCGTCTCGAGCGTGCGGGCGAGGGCGCTCACGGTCCGTGCGGCGAACACCTGCCGTGGCAGGACGCGGGACCCGGTCGCGCTGGACAGGTGCATGGCGACCCGTACGGCGGCCAGGGAGTTGCCGCCGACGCGGAAGAAGTTGTCGTGCGGCCCGACCTCGGCGAGCCCGAGCACCTCGGCCCACACCCGCGCCACCAGCCGTTCGGCGTCGGTCGCGGCCGGTCCGCCTGAAGGAGCGGCCACGGTCTCGGTGGGGATGGGCAGCGCGGCCCGGTCGAGCTTCCCGTTGGGGGTCAACGGGAGCGCGTCGAGAACGGTCACGCTGGACGGCAGCATGTAGTCGGGCAGCAGGCCCGCCAGGAAGTCGTGCACGCCGGTGAGATCCGGGACGACGTCGCCGCGGGCGGTGACGTAGGCGGCGAGGCGGGGCTGTCCGGGCACCGGTTCGTGGGCCACGACCGCGCAGTCACCGACCGCGGACCACCCCGCGAGCACGGTGGCCACCTCGCCGGGCTCCACCCGGAACCCGCGGATCTTGACCTGGTCGTCGGCGCGGCCGGTGATGGCGAGCGTGCCGTCCTGGTTCCAGCCGCCGATGTCGCCGGTGCGGTACATCCGGGACCCCGGCGGACCGAACGGGTCGGGCAGGAAGCGTCCGGCGGTGATCCCCGGCTGGGCGACGTAGCCCAGCGCGAGGCCCGCGCCGGTCACCCAGATCTCGCCCTGCTCGCTGCCGCCGACCGGCTGGAGCTTCTCGTCGAGGACGTGCACTCCCTTGTGCACCACGGCCCGGCCGATGGGCACCGCCGCGCTGGGATCGATCGAAGCCACGTCGTGGGTGGTGGTGAAGCCCATGCTCTCCACCGGCCCGTAGCCGTTCACGACCCGCACGTGCGGGTACCGCTCGGCGAGGCGGGCGATGTGGGCGGCCGAGGCGCGCTCACCGCCGGTGAACGCCACCCGCAGGCCGGCGAAGACCTCCGGGAGCTCGTCGACCAGGAAGTTGAACAGGCTCGACGACAGCTGCAGCTGGGTGACCCCGTGCCGGGCGACCAGCTCGGCCATGGTCTGCGGGTCGGGCCGCTGGCCGGGGTGCAGCACGCACGTCCCGCCGAACATCAGGGCCCCGTAGAGCTCCAGCCCGAACGCGTCCCACGACACCGGCGAGCACTGGAGCCAGACCTCGTCGGAGGCGAAACCGGCGTAGTCCTGGCCGCTGTAGGTGGCCGCGAGCGCCCGGTGCGTGGCGGCGACGCCCTTGGGACGGCCGGTGGAGCCGGAGGTGTACATGACGCAGGCGACGGCATCGGCGTCGACCGGCACCGCGAACTCGCCGGTGTCGTCCGAAGCTCCTGCCACCGTGCCGGCGGTGACGACCAGCCGCACACCCGCGTCGGTGATCACCTGCTCCTGGCGGGCGGCGGGCAGGTCGGGGTCGAGCAGCGTGTAGGCCGCACCCGCCTTGAGCACGGCGAGCAGCGCCACGACCAGGGCGGTGTCGCGGGGGATGCGGACGGCCACCACGTCGCCGGGGACGACCCCGAGCGCGGCGAGGTGCCGGGCGACGCGGTTGGCGGCGGCGTCGAGTTCCGCGTAGGTCAGCGACTCCGCGCCGGAGACGAGAGCGGTCGAGTCAGGGGTCCGCCCGGCCTGCTCGGCGATGCGGAAGTGCACGGGGGTGTGGATGTCGACGGGCTCGGCCGGGGCGGGCAGTTCCGCGTCGAGGTCGGCGACCAGTTCCTCGACCACCGTCCGCCACTGGGCGCCCAGCGCCTCGGCGGTGGCGGGGTCGAACAGGTCGGCGGCGTACTCGACGCGGCCGTGGAAGCCGACGCCGTCGTCCTCGACCGACCAGGACAGGTCGAACCGGGAGAACTCGTTGGAGTGCAACCGCTTCTCGACGGCGACCGCGCCGTACGGGGCCGTCGCGGCGTCGGCGGTGTGCATCTCGAAGACCAGCTGGAACAGGACGGTGCCCGCGCCGCTGCGCTCGCCGGACGTCGCGGCGACGATCTCCTCGAACGGCACGCCCTGGTGGCGGAAGCCGTCCAGCGCCACCGAACGCACGTGGTCGAGCAGGTCGCGGCCGGTCAGCTCCTCGCCGTCGGGCCGGAAGCGCAGCGGGACGAGGTTGATGAAGTAGCCGACGAGCGCGTCGAGTTCGGCGCGGTCGCGGACGCTGACCGGGGTGCCGATCACCACGTCGGCGACCCCGCGGCGACGGTGCGCTTCGACGAGGGCGGCCAGCAGCACGAGGTACGGGGTGGCGCCGGCGGCACGGGCCAGGGCGCGCACTCCCTCGGCGAGCTCCGGTTCGAACGCGAAGGGCAGGACTCCGCCACGTCCGGTGGCGGCGGTGCCGTCGTGGTCAGGACTGATAGCGGGGGCCGACGGCGCACCACGCAGGTGCTCGACCCAGTAGTCCACATCGGACTCAAGCGAGTCCTCAGTGGACCAACGTGCGTAGTCGCTGTACTGGACGGTCAAATCGGCCAGGCGAGGCGCACGGCCCTCGATGGTGGCGAGGTAGCACTCGCGGAGCTCACGGTCGAGCACCCGCAGCGAACCCTCGTCCCAGACGATGTGGTGCAGCACTAGCACGAGAGTCGCCTCGCCGGGGCCGGTGTGGACCAGGCGGGCCCGCAGCAGCGGCCCTTCGGCGAGATCGAACGGGAGCTGCGCGACGTCGGCGACCTGGTGCTCGAGCTCCGCGTGGGACTCGGTGAACGGGACCTCCATGCGGTCGTGGACGACCAGCACGGGTGCCATGTCCGCGTCCGTGCCGACGGTCGAGCGCAGCGCGTCGTGCCGGTCGGCCACCGACTGCAGGGCCTGGCGCAGCGCGGCGGTGTCGAGCGGACCGGAGAAGTGGAACAGCCAGGGCACGTTGTAGACCGAGCCGCCGGGCTCCCAGCACTCCCGCAGCCACAGGCCGCGCTGGAACCGGGACAACGGCGCGGGGGAGCCGGGCAGAGCGACCGGGCCGGGCCGGGCGGGCGTCGAGCCGGCGCGCAGCGCGGCGGCGAACTCGGCGAGGGTGGGGGCCTCGAAGACCAGGTAGGGCGAGACCGGGCCGAACGCCTCGAACACGCGGCTCGCGACCCGGACGGCGGTCAGGGAGTCGCCGCCGAGGTGGAAGAAGTTGTCGTGCAGACCGATCCGGCGAACCCCCAGGACGTCGGCCCAGATCCCGGCGAGCAACTGCTCTGTGTGGTCGCGAGGAGCGTCGTCATCGGGGACGGCTTCGGAAGTGGCGGGAACGGGCAGCGCCGCACGGTCGACCTTGCCGCCGTCGGTGAGAGGCAACCGGTCGAGCACGGTGACCGAGGCGGGGACCATGTGCGCGGGCAGCCGACGGGTGAGGAAGTCGCGCACCTCGGCGGTGTCCGCCGTGCCGGTGACGTAGGCGGCCAGGCCGGTGCCGTGCGGGACGACCGCGCAGGTCTCCACGGCCGGGTGCGCGGCGAGGGTGTGCTGCACCTCGCCCAGCTCCACCCGGTAGCCGCGGACCTTGACCTGGTCGTCACCGCGGCCGACGAAGTCGAGCACGCCGTCAGGGCCACGGCGGACGGTGTCGCCCGTCCGGTACATGCGCGACCCCGCGGGGCCGGACGGGTCGGGCAGGAAGCGCGCGGCCGTCAGCGCCGCACTACCGAGGTAGCCCACTGCCAGCTCGGGACCGCCGAGGTACAGCTCGCCCTCGTCGCTCGGGCGCAGACCGTCGAGGACGTGCGCGCGCCGCCCACCGACCGGCGTGCCGATCGGCACCGAACCGGTCTCCCCGGCCGTCTCGTGCACGGTCGCGGTGATCACGGTCTCGGTGGGGCCGTAGGCGTTGAGCAGCCGCACGCCGGTGCGCCGGGTCCACTCGGCCGCCGCGGCCGGGGACAGCCGGTCGCTGCCGGAGACCATGAGACGCAACGACGGCGGCACCCGGTCCAGAGCGGCGGCGAAGTCGTGGAAGTAGCCGGCGGGGAGGTTGGCCACGGTGACCTGCTCGTCCTCGATGAGGCGCAGCAGCTCGTCGACCGACAGCAACCGCCGTTCGGGCAGCACTAGGCACGCACCCGAGGTGAGCGCGGTCAGCATCTGCTCGACGGCAACGTCGACGGACGGGCCCGCGAGCTGCAGCACCACGTCCTGGCCGGTGATCCCGAAGCGTTCCGCGATGGCAGGGACGTGCGCGGCCAGCGCGGTGTGGTCGACGGCGACGCCCTTGGGACGGCCGGTGGTACCGGAGGTGTAGATCAGGTACGCCAGGCCGGCGGTCGCGCCGCGGGCGGCAATGCTGGTCTCGCGGACCACGCCGTCCTCGACGAGCAGGGCCGCGCCCGCGTCGTCGAGCATGTCCTGGGTGCGCCCGGCGGGGGCTTCGGGGTCCAGCGGCAGGTACACCCCGCCCGCCCGCCACACGGCGAGCATCGCGGTCACGTAGTCCGCCCGCGCACTGCAGCGCACCGCGACGACGCCGCCGGGCCGCAGCCCCGCGCCGGTGAGTGCCGCGGCCAGCGCGCCCGCCAGCCGGTCGAGCTCGGCGTAGCCGGTCGACCTTCCCCCGGTCCGCATCGCGGTGCGATCCGGTGCGGCGGTCGCGATGCGGCCGACCTCCTCGTGCAGCGACATGTCACCCTCCGGATCGGTGTGCGCGGTTGACGTTCGAGTCGAAAGCTAGGCGCGCGCCGGTGGCCGGATCGGCAGGTCGAGCGGCACCTTGGGGGAAGCCCGCACCTGCCCCAGCAGCTGCCGCACCGCCTGCCGCACAAGGGAACGCCGCGTGCCTAGCGTCGGCACCACGCCAGCAGAGAGGAAAGTGCGATGAGCCCCACCGCTTTGTCAGGTACGACGCCGTTGGTGTGCACGTTCGAGCCCGGCGCGCCCGCCACCGTCGACGCCGAGAACGTGCACTCGATCGAGCAGGCCACGGAGTGGTTGCGGGCCAACGCCGACGCCCTGCGCGGCCTGTTGCACGAGCACGCCGCGGTGTACGTGCGAGGCCTGCCCGTGCACGACGTCGACGACTTCGGCCTCGTGCGCGACACGCTCATGCCCGAGCGCACCCCGTACCGGGAGAAGGCCACGCCGCGCAGCGACTTCGGCAACGGTGTGTTCTCCTCCACCGACCTGCCCGCCGCGCAGCCGATCCACATGCACAACGAGAACAGCTACACCCTCACGTTCCCCGGTCTGCTCATGTTCGCCTGCCTGATCGCTCCGCCGGAGGGAGGCGCGACCCCGGTGGCCGACTGCCGCAAGGTGCTCGCGTCGCTGCCGGCGGAGCTGGTGGCGAAGATGCGCAAGGTCGGCTGGCTGCTCAACCGCAGCTATTCCGAGCACATCTCCACGTCGTGGCAGACCGCGTTCGCCGCGTCCACAAAGGACGAGGTCGAGGAGTACGGCGCGGAGAACCTGGTGTCCTGCCAGTGGCAGTCCGACGGCCACCTGCGCACCACCCAGCTGCGTCCCGGGATCATCACGCACCCGGTGACCGGCGCCGAGGTGTGGTTCAACCACATGGCGTTCTGGAACGAGTGGGCGCTGGACGAGGAGCTGCGCGACGCGCTGGTCGACGAGTTCGGCGTCGAGGACCTGCCGTTCAACACCGCGTTCGGCGACGGCACCGCGCTCAGCCGCGAGGAGCTCGCCATCATCCAGGCCGCCTACGAGGCCGCCACCACCCGCCGCCGCTGGGAGCGCGGTGGCCTGCTCCTCGTCGACAACATCCTGTCCACGCACGGCCGGGACCCGTTCCGCGGCGACCGCAAGATCGTCGTCGCCATGGGCGAGCCGGTCTCCGTGCTGGACTGCGCGCCCACCGTCGCCCCGTCGGCGACCCCGATGAGCGGAGAGGACCGATGACGGGCCAGGACCTGGTGTCCCGCTTCCACGACGTCGTGCGGGCCGCGCCCGAACGGGTCGCCGTGCGCGACACCGAGGGCGCGCTGACCTTCGCCGAACTGGAAGCCCGCACGGCCGCGCTGGCCGCCGTGCTCGCCGAGCGCGGAGTGGTCCGCGGCGACCGCGTGGGCGTGAGCGTGCCGCGTGGCAGCGGACTTCTCGTCGCGCTGCTCGCGGTGTGGCGGGCCGGCGCGGCGTACGTGCCGCTCGACCCGGCCTACCCCGCCGACCGCCTGGACCACATGACCACCGACGCCGCCGTGCGCACGACCGTGATGCCGGACGACCTGGCCGGGGCTCACGACGGCGCGCACACCGACGTCGCCGTGTCGGCCGACGACGCCGCCTACGTGATCTACACGTCCGGCTCCACCGGTCTGCCCAAGGGAGTGCAGGCCACCCGCGGTGGCGTCGCGTCCCTTGTGGACGGACTGGAGGAGATGGCCGTGTATGCGGCCGAGCCCCGTGTCGTGGCCTGGAACGCCAGCGCGTCCTTCGACGCGTCCGTGCAGCAGTGGGCCCGCGTCTGCCGCGGCGACACGATCGTCGTCCTGGAGGACGCGCACCGCACCGAACCCGCCAAGCTGGCCGCGTGGCTCGACGAGTGCGGTGTGTCCGATGTGGACATGACGCCCACACACTGGGAGATGCTGCGCGAGCACCTGCTGCCCGGACGCCCCGACGGCAGGCGGCTGCGCCTGTTCATCGGTGGCGAGCCGATCAGCGTGCCGGTGTGGCGGGAGCTGGCCGCCGCCGGCACCGTGGAGGCGTTCAACCTCTACGGCCCGACCGAGTGCACCGTCGACGCGACGGTCGCCGTCGTCGAGGGCGACCACCCGAGCATCGGCAAACCGTTGCCCGGCAACAGACTCCTGGTTCTCGACACCGCGCTGCGCGAGGTCCCCGACGGTGAGATAGGCGAGCTGTACGTCGCCGGCCCTCGTGTCACCCACGGCTACCTCGGCCGCGCCGGCCTGACCGGCGCCCGTTTCCTGCCGGACCCCTCCGGTGAACCGGGCGCGCGCATGTACCGCACCGGCGATCTGGTGCGCCGCACCGCAGACGGCCTGCTGGAGTTCCACGGCCGCGCCGACCGCCAGGTGAAGATCCGCGGCCACCGGGTGGAGTTGGGGGAGATCGAGACCGTCGTGCGGTCCTCTCCTGCCGTCGCCGCGGCCGCCGTCGTCGTCCGCGACGACCTGGCCGGCCAGCCCGTCGCCTACTACGTGCCCTCGGGCCTGGCAGGCGCGGAGCAGCTGCGCGAGCACGCCGCGGCGTCCCTGCCGGAGGTCATGGTCCCGGCCGCGTTCGTCGAGGTCGCCGCGCTGCCGCTGACCCCCGGCGGCAAGCTCGACACCGCCGCCCTGCCCGCGCCGCCCGCCGCGGCCGGTACCGCTCCGGAGGGTGAGTTCGAGCAGTTCATCGCTCACGTGTGGGCAGAGGTCCTCGGCCGTGACTCGGTGAACGCCGACGACGACTTCTTCGCCCTCGGCGGCCACTCCCTGGTCGCGCTGCGGGTGGTGTCGAAGGTGAAGAAGACCTTCGGCCTCAAGATGTCCACCCGTGACGTCTACCGCCACCCCCGCCTGACCGACTTGGCCAGGCACGTCGAGTCCCTGCGCGTCTAGGAGAAACTGTGGACAACATCGACAACGTGGTGGTCCGCCCCCGCCGCAAACCGGAGGCCACGAGGTCGTTGGTGTGCCTCGGGTTCTGCGGTGGCGGCGCGGGGCCGTACCTGCCCTGGGCCGACGTCCTGCCGGCGGACGTGGAGCTCGCCGCGATCTGCTACCCGGGGCGGGACGGGCGGTTCCTGGAGGACCACGCCGAGGACTGGCAGGCGCTGGCGGCCGACGCCACGCAGGCCGTGCTCGCGGCGGCGACCCGGCCATACGTCCTTTTTGGACACAGCATGGGCGGGTGGATGGCGTTCGACGTCGCCGCCAGGATCGAGAAGGCGGGCGGGCGCCGCCCGGACGCCCTGGTGGTGTCGTCGGCCAACGCGCCGAGCCGCGGACTGACGCCACGCGACATGTTCCCCGCGCAGAGCGACACCGACGCCGGGCTGCTGTCGTGGATGACGGTCAACGGGCTGCTCGCGGACTACGTCCTCGGCAACGAGGAGCTGCGGGAGATGGCGCTGGAGCTCATGCGGGCCGACATCCGCGTCCGCGACACGTTCGCCTACACGGACGGGACGAGGGTCGGTGTGCCGCTGCAGGTGCTGACGGGGGCCGACGACGACGTGATCGTCGCGGACACGGCGGCGCAGTGGCGAGCGCTGGCGGGCGGCGAGTACCGGCACGCGGAGCTGCCGGGCGGGCACTTCTACACCGAGGAGGTGTGGCGGTCGCTGCCCCGGTTCATCCCGGCGCTGGAGCCCGTCCCCGCCGGGGTGTGATCGGGTGGGGGAGGTCGCCGTCCTGTCGACCTCCCTCCGGCCGGCTGGTCAGCCCGTCGGCACCAGGGTGTGAGGATCGGTCTCCCGTGCGGCCAGAACGGCCAGTTCGGCGCGGATCGTGGTCGCGGCGGTGTGGTCCAGTATCCGTTCGCGGATGGAGAGGGCCTGCTCGAGGTAGCCGCGGGCTTCGGCGTAGCGACCGGCGGCGGTGCTCACCTGGCCCAGGTTGCGCAGCAGCTGGCCCTCGCCGATGACGTCGCGGGCTTCGCGGACCATGTCGAGCACGCGGCGCATGGTCGTGGTGGCGGCGGTGTGTTCGCCCGCCATGGCCTGGACCTGGCCGATGCGGCTGAGCGTGCGGGCGGCGCCTCCGGTGTAGCCGACGGCCTCGTGGACCGCCATCGCCTCGGCGAGGTCGGTGCGGGCCTGGTCGGCCCCGCCGTTCCTGGCCAGGATGAAGGCGCGCTGGGTGAGGACGATCGCGCGGCCCACGATGTCGCCGACCTCGGTGAAGCCCGAGAGGGAGCGGTCGTACAGGCCGAGCGCGGTGGTGTCGTCGCCGGTGTTGCGGGCGATCAGGGCCAGGTCGCGGTGGCACAGGGCCAGGCCGTGGGTGTCGCCCAGGTCCTCGAACAGCTCCGCGGCCGGAAGCAGCACGGCACGGGACGCGTCGAGGTGGCCGCGGTTGATGTGCAGGGTGCCCAGCGAGCTCAGCACCGCCGCGATGCCGCGGGTGTTGCCCGCCGTGCGCACGGCCTTCAGTGCCACGGCGTGGGTTCGTTCCCAGTCGTCGAGGTAGCCGCGCGACTCGAACAGGGTGACGGAGGTGACCGCGAGGTCCCAGCACAGCTCGTCCAGGCCGGCGGCGGCCGCCTGCTGGACGGCCGCGCACAGGTTCGCGAGCTCACCGTCCATCCACTCCAGGGGGTCGGCGAGGACGGACGGGGGCCGCCAGCGCGGCGCGGTTCCGTGCAGCACGGTGTAGTCACCGCCGTAGATGTCCCGATGCGCCTGCTCGGCCAGCGCGAGCCACCCGCCGAGCAGACGGGACACCGCGGCGGCGCGATCGTCGGCGGGGATCTCCTGCGCGGCCTTCTCCCTGGCGAACAGGCGCAGGACGTCCTGGTAGCGGTAGCGGAACTCGCCGGTCGGCTCGACCGAGACCACGTCGAGCACCTGCACGTCCACCAGCGGTTCGAGCAGGTCCGACGGGAAAGGCCGGTCGTCGTCGAGGACCGCGCCCGCGACCCAGCCGGGCACGGCGGGCCCTTCGGCCAGGCTCAGCAGCCCGAACAGCAACCGGGACCGGCGGTCGAGGCCGTCGTGGGTGAGCGAGAGGCTGGCGCGGATGGTCAGCTCGCCGTGGGCGAGCTCGTCGAGCCGGTGCCGCTCGCTGGCGAGCCGTTGCACCATCGACGCGAGCGTCCAGTGCGGCCGGGCGGCCAGGCGGGCGGCGATGATCCGCAGCGCCAGCGGCAGTCCGCCGACGGTGCGCACCAGCGCCGCGGCGGCCTCGGGCTCGCGAGCCACCCGATCCTCTCCGACGACCAGGCCGAGCAACCGCAGCGACTGCCCGGCGTCGAGGACGTCCAGCTCGACCTGGCGGGCACCGGGGAGACCGGTCAGCCGCGACCGGCTGGTCACCACCACCGCACACGTGCTGCTGCCCGGCAGCAGCGGCAGGACCTGTCCCTCCGAGGCCGCGTCGTCCAGCACGACCAGCACCCGCCGGTCGGCCAGCAGCGTCCGGTACATCTCCAGCCTGGCGTCGAGGCCGTCGGGGATCACATGCCCTGGAATTCCCAGTGCCAGCAGGAAACGGCCCAGCACATCGTCCACAGCGGACGGTTGGTCGGTGCCGTGCAGGTCGCAGTAGAGCTGCCCGTCGGGGAAGTGCTCCTGCGCCACCCGGTGCGCGAGGTGGGCGGCCACCGTGCTCTTGCCGACGCCGGGCCGCCCCGTGATCACCACGACCCCCACGGCCGTGCGCGCGGTGCTCCCGACGAGCACGGACTCCGCGCCGCGCAACATCTCCTCGTCGGCGACGAAGTCGGCGGTGTCGGCGGGCAGCTGCCGTGGCCGAACCGGTCGTGTGGTGTCGGCGCTCTGCGGTGCGGGCGCCGCGGTGCCGGCACGGGGCTGGGCCGGGATCTCGCCGGCGAGGATCGCCGCTTCCAGGCCGCGCAACCGTTCCCCCGGCTCCAGACCCAGCTCGTCGATCAGCAGGGTACGACCGGTGCGGTAGACGTCGAGGGCCTCGGCCTGCCTGCCGGAACGGTGCAGCGCCACCATCAGCAGGGCGCGCGGACGCTCCCGCAACGGGTGCTCGTGGACCAGGCGCGTGACCTCCCCGACGAGCTGGTGGTGCTGGCCCAGTTCCAGCTCCAGTTCCAGGTGGTCCTCGACGCAGGTGAGCCGTTCCTCGTCCAGCCGCAGCGCACGGGTGCGCAGCGACCGGTTGGGGGCCCCACCCAGGCACGGCCCGCTCCACAGCGCCGAGGCCTCCCGCAGCAGCGCGGCCGCCTCGGCGGTGCGGCCCTCCTTGACCAGCACGCGGGCCTCGGTGGTGCGGGAGAGGAAGTCGGCGAGGTCCAGCGTGTCCCCGTTGAGCCGCAGCTCGTAGCCCGGCGGACGGGTGTCGATGACCGCGGACATGGCCGCCCCTGCCAGGGTGCGGCGCAGCCGCGAGACGCAGATCTGCACCTGCGTGCGGGCGGTGCCCGGAGGGTTCTCCTCCCACAGGGCGTCGACCAGCGTCTCGGTGCTCACCATCCGGTTGGCCTCCACGAGCAGCAGCCCGAGGATCATCTGCTGCCTGCCGGGCGGGATCCGCGCCGCGCTTCCGGGACCGTCGACCTCCACCGGGCCGAGAACCCGGAACCTCCCTGGAGACATGCGGCCACCCTTCGAGGTCTGAGACACCCCGAGGTAATCAGACGGTTACGAAGAAGTACAACCCGGCGATAGCGTGGAGATATCGGCAGGTTGCCCGGCGGCGGGACGGTTGTCGTTCATCGCGTGAGGAGAACCGCCATGAGCTCCGCCGCAGGCGTCGACCACGTCCGCCTCTCCTACGACTACCTCGACATGGGGGATCTGGACGGCTACGCCTCGCTTCTGCACCCGGACATGCAGCTCAAACGCCACGACGCGCCACCGGGACACGGCCGGGAGGACACCGTCCGGCTGCTGAACGCCATTCCCGCCCTGCGGGGGCGGCACCACATCCACAAAGTCGTGGCCTGCAAGGACACCGTGGTCGTCGTGGGCCGCTACACCCCGCCTCCGGAGGCGGAGAGCGGCACCCCGTCCGAGTTCGCCGACGTCGTGACCCTGTCGGACGAGGGACTGCTGCTGTGCAGCCGGCGCTTCTACTACTTCGATCCGCCGTCCCTATAGCGCCAACTGCCGGACGGCTGCCGTCGCCGCTGCCTGGCGGCGCGGGGCGGGGCTTCTAGTTTCGGGGCAGGGAACCACCCCGCGACACAGGGAGCTCGCCCCATGGAGTTGGACGCCGCCCGGCCGGACGCAGCCCGCCTCGACATCGTGGTCTCCGGGCTCGCCTCCGACGCGCACACCTGGAACCTCGTCTACCTGCAGCTGGTGCTGGAGGAGATGGGCCACCGCGTGACCAACCTGGGTGCGTGCGTCCCCGACGGACTGCTCACGTCCCGGTGCGGACAGGTGACACCGGACCTCGTCGTGCTCAGCAGCGTGAACGGCCATGGGTTCCAGGACGCCAGGCGCGTCATCGGACCGCTGCGCGCACGGCTGGCGAGCACCCCGGTCGTCATCGGAGGCAAGCTCGGCGTCGACGGCAGCGGCGGCCACGCGCAGGAGCTGCTGGCCGCCGGGTTCGACGCGGTGTTCGAGGACGCCGACGCGATCACGTCGTTCCGCGGCTACGTCGACCGGCTCGCCGCGGGAGTGCGGTCGTGACCGGTGGCTCGTTCGGCGACTTCGTCGCCCGTGCCGCCGTCGCGGGCGAACTGGTCGTGCAGCCCAGGATGGGCGTGCCCGGCCCGGCGGAGATGCGGGCAGGTCTCGCCGCGGTGCACGGGGCCGGGGTGCGGACAGCGGGCACGATCACCGTGGACAGCTTCACGCGCGTGGGGGACCACGTCGCCGTGCGCAAGGCGTTGGCCGCCGGCACCGACCTCAACGGCTATCCCATCGCCACCCACTCGCCCGAGATGACCCGGTCCGTGCTGAACGGCCTGCACGGACCGGACTTCCCGGTGCAGGTGCGCCACGGCTCGGCGTGCCCGCAGAAGATCGTCGCGGCGCTACTGGCCGCCGGTCTGGATGCGACGGAGGGCGGGCCGCTGTCGTACTGCCTGCCCTACAGCAGGGTCCCGGTCGCCGAGTCGGTGCGCGCGTGGGCCGAGTCCTGCCTGCTGCTGTCCGACGCCCGCGAGCGCGGCGCCCGGCCGCACCTCGAGTCCTTCGGCGGCTGCATGATGGGCCAGCTGTGCCCGCCGAGCCTGCTGGTGGCGATCAGCGTGCTGGAGGGCCTGTTCTTCCGCCAGCACGGCGTGGACAGCATGTCGTTGAGCTACGCCCAGCAGACCGACCAGGACCAGGACGCCGAGGCCGTGGCGGCACTGCGCGCCCTCGCCGCCGAACATCTGTCCGATGTGGACTGGCATGTCGTGCTCTACACGTACATGGGCGTGTTCCCGCGCACCCCGCGCGGCGCGACCGCCCTGTTGGAACGTTCTGCGGAGCTGGCCGTGCGCACCGGTGCGGAGAGGCTGATCGTCAAGACGACGGCGGAGGCGCACCGCATCCCCACCGTCGCCGAGAACGTCGCCGCGCTGGTGGCCGCCGGGGCAGCGGCGGCGCGTGCCGAGCCGGGTGGCGTGGTCGAGGACACCGGCGTGCTCGCCGAGGCCCGCGCGCTCGTGGAGGCCGTGCTGGACCTCGCGCCCGACGTCGGCATCGCCCTGGTCCGCGCGGTCGAGCGCGGCTACCTCGACGTGCCCTACTGCCTGCACCAGGACAACGCCGGCCGCACGCGGGCGTTCGTCGACGGCGACGGGCGGCTGCAGTGGTCGCGCCTCGGTGCCCTGCCGTTGCCCGCGGACCGTGCCGTCCCCGCCGCCACACCCACCGCTGACGAACTGCTGCGCTCGCTCACCCACGTCGAGCGCACCTTCGACCGAGGCTGAAACCCCCCGTCCCCGTCCCCAAGGAGTGACCACGATGGACACCACCACCCCGGCGCCGGCGGACCCGCGCGCCCATCTGACCTCACCGGCCACCCGCGCGGTGCTGCGCGTGCAGCACCGCGTGCTCGACGCCGTGCGCGAGCACCTGGGCGGGCAGGGTTTCACCGAGATGCTTCCCCCGGTCATCGGCCCGGTCACCGACCCCGGCGCGCGCGGGGCCAAGCAGGTCGACGTCGACTACTACGGCCACCGCTACAAACTGATGACCAGCGCGATCCTCTACAAGCAGGCGTCGCTGACTGCCTTCGACCGCATCTTCTGCATCGCCCCCAACGTGCGCCTGGAGCCGCTCGAGACCAGCTCGACCAGCAGGCACCTCGCCGAGTTCCACCAGATCGACGTCGAGGTCGCCGGCGCCTCTCGCGACGACGCCACGCGGGTGGCCGAGAACCTCGTCGTGCACGTCGTGCGCCGGGTCGTCGAGCGCTGCGCCGCCGAGCTGGAAGTCCTGGGCCGCGACCCGGATGCCTTCGCGGATCTGCTGTCCGGCCGCGCCTTCGAGCGACGCACCCACGCCGCCGCGGTCGCCGACCTGCACGACACGGGGCACGCCCAGAACCCCGACGCCGAGATCGACTGGGTCGGGGAGGCGGTTCTGTCGTCCAAGGCCAGCAGGCCGTTCTTCCTCACCGACTACCCCAAGGGCTCCCGCGGCTTCTACGACCGCGAGAACCCGGCCGACCCCGGCCACCTGCTCAACTTCGACCTGCTGGCCCCCGAGGGCTTCGGCGAGCTGTGCAGCGGCAGCGAACGCGAACACGAGTACGCCGCCATCATCGCCAGGATGCGCGAAACCGGCGAGAACCCGGCCAAGTACGCCTGGTACCTGAAGATGGTGCGCGAGGGCGTCCCGTCCAGCGCGGGCTTCGGCATCGGCCTGGAGCGGCTGGTCCGCTACCTGTGCGGGCTGGACGCGGTCTGGCAGGCGAGCGCCTTCCCGAAGATCCCCGGCGTGGTGTCCCCGTGACCGCGCTGCGCGCGGACACCTTCCCGGAACAGGCCGTCCGGGAGCGGGCCCGCACCGGTGCGGCGGCGGCGTTCCCCCCGCTAACCGACTACGGCCGCGCCCTGCTGGGCGAGCCGGAGGGCTCTTCGCCGGGCGACGCCCTCGACGCCGTTCGCCTGGTGCCGCCGGTGTTCATGCCGCGGCGCCTGGAGAAGCTCATCGACCTGGCCCGCGAACCGTTGCACGGCGACGTCGACCTGGAGACCACCGTCGGCGGTTTCGCCGCACGGCTACCGCTGTACCTGTCCGCCTTCGGGTCGACCCGTGCCGTGGGCACCGACCTGGGCCGTGCCGCCGCCGCCCAGGCGGGTGCCCTCGGCATACCGATGGTCGTCGGCGAGAACGTCGTCCCGGTCGACGGCTACACCGGCGAACGGTCCCTGCTGGCCAGGATCTCCGCCTACGCCGGCCACGTCCCGGACGGGGTGGGCGGCGTCGTGGTGCAGCAGAGCACGGAGGACGCCGACGCCGAGGTCTGGAACCGCGTCTACAGCGACCCGGCGACGCGTTCCCTGCTGGAGTCGGGACGGCTGGGCTTCGAGCTCAAGGTCGGTCAGGGCGCGAAACCCGGGATCGGCGGCCTGACCGTCGTCGATCGCGCCCAGGCGGACCGGCTGGCCGACCAGTTCGCCCTGGAAACGCTGATCGACCCCGCGGGGGACCGGGTGCTGCGCTGCGCCAGCCCTGGGACGTTCACCGAGGAGATCCTCCGGCAGCAGGTCCGCCTGATGCGCAACAACTATCCGCGTGCGCGGGTGTGGGTGAAGCTTCCGCCGGGACGCGACGTCGCCGCGGCGGCGGACGTGGCGTGGCAGGCGGGCGCGGACGCGGTCACCGTGGACGGTGCCGAGGGTGGCAGCGGTTGGGCCCCCACGGCGTCGCTGGCGGGCGTCGGCCTCCCACTCGCAGAATGCCTGCGCCGCATCGGTTCCCCGCGTGGCTGTCTCCTGGTGTCGGGCCGGGTCTGGGAGGGGCTGCGCGCCGTGAAGTGCCTGGCGGCCGGGGCCACCGCCACGGGCCTCGGCCGGGCGGCCCTGCTGGCGGTCGACGAGAACCCCGCTTCGGGCCTGACCCGCCTGGTGGAGGCGATGATCCTGGAACTGCGTCTCCTCATCAGCGCACTGGGCAAGTACGACCCGGCCGCTTTGTCCACTGAGGACCTGTGGTCCCCGGACGGCTGGTCGGTCCCCGCCGGCAGACCGTTGGTGGCGCAGGGATAGCTGACGTCCTCTGTGGCCTGGGAACACCACGTGCCCGCACCGATGTCCGGTGCGGGCACGTGATGTTCCTGGCTCAGTCGAGCCCCGCGGCGGCACGAAGGCCGCACAGGTGGACCGGGTCGGCGCGCAGGCGGACGGCCAGGTCCGGGAGTGGTCCCGGTGGCCGGTGCCCGCCGGCTGCCGCGTCGGCGACGGCCAGTGCGGTGGCCAGGCACTCCGCGCGGGCGTCGGAGGTGGGGGCGATCAGGCAGACCAGGCCGCCCAGGTGGTTGTACCCCAGCGTCCGCAGGGCCCACGCCGCCGCCCGGCGGGCGTGCGGGGTGGGTGGCCACACGCTGAGGACCTCCGGGCCGGAGGGAACGAAAAAGGCGTGCACAGGGGATGCCGTTGCGACGCCTATCGGACCGTTGTCGGTCATGTGGGCCATGGTCACGCTCCCGTGCTCGGCGCCGAAGACCAGTCCACCACGAGGAAGGCGGCGTCCTCGGCAGTCGCGGAGGCAGACCGGGGGCGTGTCAGGGCGTCGGCGGCGTGGCCGCCAGCACCGAGCGGATCAGAGGGGAGACGGTGAAGCTGCGGCCGGTCTCGGTCTCGACGGGCCGCACCAGGCCGCGTTGGAGGAGGTCGCGCAGCAGGCGGCCGGTGTCGGCCGACGGGCCGAAGCGCGGCGGGAGGTTCTCCAGGATCCGGCGGTAGGGCTCGGCGGCGCCGGCCAGGGCGCGCAACAGGGTGTCGTCGAGCAGGCAGGTCGGGTCGGTCGCGGCCAGTTCCGGCAACGGGTAGACCGACAGCCACGAACCGACGGCGGCGAGCGCCGCGGGCAGTCCGTCGAGGGCACGGCACAGGCGATCGACGTCCACCGGGTCCGCTGCGCCACCGTGGTCGGCGAGCAACAGCCGGGCACTGTCGGCGGGCTCCAGGCCCGAGAGGAGGAACACCCGTTCCCCGGCGAGTCCGAGCGGCGCCGGCGCGGTGATCAGCACCCGCACCCCGGGACAGTCGGCGAGCAGGCGCAGCACGCTGTCCCCGCAGACCGGCCCGTCGACCCCGTCGAGAACCAGCAGCGCGGACCGAGCGCCGACCACCTCGGCGAGGTCGTCGTCCACCCGTCCACCCGTGCGCACGGCCGTAGACCACGCCGTCACCAACTCGGCCAAGCGCGGGTCCCGCAACGGCGTGCCATCCGGCCCTGCCCACAGCACCGGCATCCTGGCGTGCATCACCCCGGCCACCGCCGCAGCGAACCGCGTCTTCCCCACACCGGGCAACCCCACGACGGTAGCGAGCCGACACCCGTCGGCCAGCTCAGCCGCCAGCGCACCGGTCTCGAGGTCACGCCCCACCTGCGCGGCCAACGAGGTGGGCGGCACCGCAGCGGCTGAGTCGACCTCAGCGCGCCGGTCAGGGTCAGCGGCCACCTCCAGGTCGTGCCGAGCCCGGCTGCCCAGCCGCAACCCCTCGGCGATCAACCGCACGGTGTCCGGCCGCGGCCGCAACGCCCGCCCCTGCTCCAGATCCCGGATGGCCCGCACGCTCACCGTCGACAGATCGGCCAGCTCCCGCTGCGTCAACCCGACCCGGCTGCGGTGCCTGCGCAACAGCCGGGCGAAGGGCGGAAGTCCAGGGTCCAAGGCGGGCGGAATGGCCATCTCGGCATCCTCTTTCACGGGGGCGATTTGTCGTGCCAATCGTCTGCACCCCCGCTATCACGCTGACATCCCCGCGTATATCTCGACTGCAAAACACCGGCACAATCCCGCATTTTCCCAGCTCAAAGCCTGTCTTGTGTCACCATTCTCGCGGTGATAGCGCTGGGATAAACCACGTGATAGCTCCGAGATTATCGAGCCTCATAACGTTTGCCTCGTCGCCGGAGAAAACAACTTAGGAGAGCCCCAAATGACCCGCACCGTCATCGCCAAAATCGCCGCCGCCACCCTCGTCCTCGCGGCCCTGACCACCCTCGGCGCCACGACCGCCCACGCCGTCACCGACACGACCCCCACCACGGTGGCCGGCAGCAACCCCTGGGAGTGAGCTCGCCACCACCGGTTGCTCAATCCCGGTAAACTCGGGCTGTCCCCAAGGCATGGAGCCGTAGACTCCTGCGGTCAACGCCGACGAGGCCCGGCCGTTGCGCGCCGGTGGGGAGACGATCGCATGCAGGACCCTTCGGACTCGATGGAGATCGCCGAGCCTGAGGAGAGTGGTCGGACAGATACCGCCGACTCGCCCGTTGAGGATGACTCGACGTCGACGCTCCTGGTGGAGGTGCTCCCAGGGGTGGCTGTTGTCGCCGGTGAGGTCCCGCCGGACCTGAAGCCCGACCTGATCGACTTCGGGATCGTGCCGGCCGCCGACCGCAAACAGATCTCAGCGATCCTCGCCTCGATCGGGAACACGGCGACCGTGGCCGGCAACCTCGGAAACGCGTTCGCCAGCGTCCAGGGGCTCCACAGGCTCGGCCACACGACACAGGCTCTGCTGAGGAGCGGCGCGACGCTCGCCGTCAAGGACGGCGCGAACCTCGGAACTGTTATGAGTTCAGGCCGCATCGTGCACCAGGCACGCTTGGTCCCAGTGACTGCGGCGAGCAAGGCGTCGATCGCGGCCTCGGTCGGTCCGGCACTGGCCATGGTCGCGTTGCAGATGATGCTGAACGAGGTCTCGGGCCTCGTCAGGACCAACCTCGCGGTGACGAACCAGGTCCTCACCACCGTCCGCAAGGATCAGTGGGCCGAACTGACGGGACTCGTCGCCGTCGTCGATCGCGCGGTCGACCAGGCCAGAGAGATCGAGTCGGTCCCTGCGTCGTTGTGGGACAACATTGCGGGCAGCGGAGCGCTGCTGCAGAAGCAACTCGAGCTCTACCAGGGAAACGTCCGCGCTCACGTCAAGCAGATCGGCCGGACCGACGCACGCGCCCACCGCGAGTACCTGCAGACCAACGCCGAGGTCATCGCCTTCGACGTCCGCGCCCTGCTGTCCTCCCTCAACGCGTGGACGGGGTACCACGCGCTCCGCGCCGCAAGGGCGAGAACCGCCGGACGCGAAGACGCCGCCGAGGCGCAGTACGCCGAGGTGATCGCCCGCGACACCCGCGTGGAGTTCGACTCGACCCTCGCCGAGATGACAAGCCTCGTAGACGCGCTGGTCCGCGAACTCCGGCTCACAGTCGAGCTCCGCGACCCCGACGCATGGCCGCTGTCGGGCAAGCGCAAGGACGTGAAGGCAGCCCGCGAAACCTCTGCCCGGCTCCTGGAAGTCATCGAGCCTCTAGCCGACGCTCTCCACCCGCCGATCCCACCGCTCAACGCCCCCGACGTCATCTGCGGACCCAAATCGCTGGACCCAGAGCCGTACCTTCGCGTCCTGCGCTGGCTCTTCGAAGACGGCGAGGCCCTCCGCGCCCTCGGCTTCCCCGAACAGCTAGACGACGACGGCCCCATCTCCGCGATCGTAGGCGGAGCGATGGGGATCTTCGCGGCAGCGATGGACAAGACCACGGATAGGACACTGGTCGCCGTCACGGATCGCCGCATCATCCTGGCCACGACGAACACGTTGCTAGAGCAGGCCGAGATCCACCAGGACATCCCGACAGACCAGGTGCGCTACGTCCGCGCCCCAACCGCACCGGACAGCAGCTCGCGCTCGGCGATCGACCTCATCACACGCGACGAGAACATCCGCTGGCTCTTCCACGCCGACGTCGACAACACCCAAGTGGCCGCGCTCGCCGCCGTGCTCGCCGAGTCGATGACGATCCCGGACGCCGAACGCGATGAGCTCCAACGGCGGCGCCACCCCTCCGTCGAGAGTGCCGGCACGGGGCCGACCGGACCAGCCGGCCTCGAGGCCACAAAGCGCGCTGCCGAGTAGGCCCTGAGCTGAACGGGGTTCCTGAGGGAGGCCCGTTCAGCCGTTGCGGCGACCCTGGGCGGAGGGTTGCCGCCAGGTCGGATGAGCTAGACGCGCGTAACTGCCTCGGCGATGAGTTCCAACGACGCGCCTTCGTCGAGCGACAGCGCACGCAACGCTGAGAACCGCTCCGCCACCAGCTCGATCTCGGCATGAGGCTCCACGTACTCGGAGCGCAGGAACATTTGTGCGTATGCGACATCGTTGTGCTGTCGGTGCGGGAAACTCAGCCACGTGAACGGGCAGCTCATCGCAGGGTAGACAGCAGCCGAGTGAGGCACGACTCGAACGCTCACTTCTGGCAGCTCGCTCACTTCCATGAGGCGCAACAGTTGTGCCTTCAACACACGCCTGCCACCCACAACCTGGCACACCGCTTCCGGGAACACTGCCTCTACGGCAAGGGGATCGTCGCTGTTCGATCGCGTTGCCCACGTCTCTCTGACGCGCGAGAGCTGCGCGGCTTTGGTCGGGTCGTCGCGCTGCATCGTTGCCGTCGTGTATTCGACGAGTTGGAAGATGGCTGGCACCGTGTCCACGGCGAACGTTCGCAGTTGTGGCGCGTCGGCCATCAGAAGAGGGAAGTCCTCAGCCGGGTCGAAGATGGCCCTTTGTGGCCGCTGGAGCGTCCTCACCTGCACAGCGTGTTGCGCCTGCGACATCACGAACTTGTGCGGCCCGGAAAGTCATCGGTGCTCTGAGCGGTGCGGTATTCCCAGCTGAGAGCATGTCTGGGTGGTCGGTTCGCTGTTGTATCGGGTGGTCTGCAAGTTGGTGTCTGTTCCGGCGGTGCTGCTTCGAGGTGAGGCGGCTAAGGATGCGGAGCTTCTTGTACTGCGGCACGAGAACGTTGTGCTTCGTCGGCAGTTGACTGGTCCGGTTCGTTACGAGCCTGCGGAGCGGTTCTGGTTCGCGGTGCTGTCGAGACTGGTGCGTCGCGCGCGCTGGCAGGAGGTCTTCCCGGTTACCCCTGGGACGTTGCTCGGCTGGCACCGCAGGTTCATCGCCCGGAAGTGGGATCACACCGCGTGCCGGCGAACCGGGCGACCCGCAACCGCAGCAGCGATCAAGACGCTCGTGCTCCGACTCGCTAGAGAGAATCCGCGGTGGGGTTATCGGCGGATCCATGGCGAGCTGCTTCGGCTTGGTCATCGCCTGGGCGCCTCGACGGTCTGGGAGATCCTCAACCGCGCGGGCATCGATCCGGCGCCGCGGCGATGCGGCCCGACGTGGCGGGAGTTTCTGACTGCGTAGGCCGAGGGGATCATCGCGGCGGACTTCTTCCACGTTGACACCGTGCTCGGCGCGCGTCTGTATGCGCTGGCGTTTCTCGAACACGGCACCAGGCGCCTGCACATTACTGGCGTGACCGCGCATCCGACGCGGGAGTGGACGGTGCAGCAGGCAAGGAACCTGGCCGGCGAGCTCGGGGTGCGGTTGGAGTCTCTCCGCTTCTTGCTGCGTGACCGTGACGGTAAGTATGGCGACGCGTTCGACGCCGTATTTGAAGCAGAGGAACTGCGGGTTGTCGCTAGTGCGCCTCGAGCTCCGCGGATGAACGCGCATTGCGAACGGATCATCGGCACCATCCGCCGTGAGATTCTCGACCAAGTACTCATTCTGGGAGAGGGCCATGCGTGCCTGCGTTCGCAGGCGGAGGCGATCCTGGCGATGGACTTCGTCGAGACGGTCACGCTGACCGGGCAGCGCCAGTACATTCTCGCCGCCATCCACCACGCCAGTCGGCGTGTATGGATAGTCGGCACGGCCGCGCACCCGACCCATGCCTGGGTCACCCAGGCTATCCGCAACTTGCTTATGGATCTCGAGGACACCGGATACGTCGCGCGGATCAGGTTCCTCCTCCGTGATCGAGACGTCAAATATCCCGCGTTGATCGACGACGTCCTTGATTCCGAGGGGATTGCGACGGCGCTAACCGGTATCCGGATGCCCCGCATGAACTCCATCATGGAACGCTGGGTGAAGACCCTTCGCGTCGAACTGCTAGACCGCACGCTGATCTGGAATCAAGCACATCTACGGCACGCGCTGCACGAGTACGAGCGGGACTACAACGAGCACCGCACGCACCGTTCCCTAGCAGCCGCACTCCCTTGCGAGCCCAGTCCCAGCCTCTCGAGCCTGCCCAGATCGAACGCCTCACCATAGGTCGGCACGACCGTCTCGGCGGAATCATCCATGAGTATCGCGATGTCGCTTGACCTGCATGGATGAGGTTTTCGGCACGCACAGCCTCATCAGTGCTGGTGCTGTCGACGTCGCTACAGAAGAGTTTGACCGAGTCGTGAAGGGGCGGCTGGCGCCGCACTCGGCGCGCTGGGAAGTCGCCCAAGTGTTGGGGCTGTTGGGGAAACACGGCGATGCTGAGCGCGAGTATCGCGAGCTGATCACACATATCCGTGACGCCGGCGAGTTGTACAGCCATCGGCATAGTCTCGCAGTGAGCCGACTCGCCGTCAGCCTGAACAATCAAGGGCGTTTCGACGAAGCAGTGACGTTCTTCCGCGAGGCGCTTGAAGGCTGGCCTGCGGACGATCCCGACCATGAACGCTTGTGGCTGCAGTTTGACCTGGCGCGGCTATATGTGACAGCGCAGAGGTGGGAGCTGGCCGATCGGGAGCTTCTGGACGTGCAGATGCGCTGTCGTGCGATTGGTGAGGAAGCAGCAGATCTGCTGGATCGCGCGTTGTGGAGATCGTCCCAGGTTCTGGATATCGCAGACCAGCTAGACCAGGTGCTCTTGGCTTGCAGGGAGCGCCTGGCTTTGGAGCAGAAAAATCCGGGAGACGAAGGGCGATCTCGTGTGCTTGCAACGCGAGAGAGGATTATCTATCTCGCGGAGAAAGTTTCCGAAATCGACAAATCTGAGGCGATTGAGCAGCTCGAGGAGCTGGTTTCGGAGGTTAAGGATCACTTCGGTGATGATTCTCTTAATGCTTTGTGGACCACGGAGCGGCTGGCCGAGCTTCAGGAGGAATCGAGAGATCTGACTGGCGCGGAGATCAGGTTCCACGAGGTTGTAAGGAAAAGCAGAGAGTGCCACCCCAGACGTTCCGTATTCAGATTTTCGCTGTGGGGTCTGAGTCGCCTGATGGTAAATCGGCAGCGGCACGACGAAGCTTTACTGGTGTTGGAGGAACTTCTGGAACGCGAACTCGAGGTGTGGGATGAGGACGGCAGGGATCCGTTGATGACGAAGCTCAGGATGGTGACCTGCCGCTACAAGATCGGTGAACTCACCACTGCGGCTGCTGCATCCGAATTCCGCTCGCTGCTGACGAAGCTCGAGCAGAAGACGGACGAGGATGCGTTTACCAGGAACGCCCGGCAAGAGCTTGCCCGAATGGAGCAGGAGCTGAAGCAGCCGCCGGGTGCCGGCGTCTGACTGGCTTGGGCGTATCGTAACGGCGACGCATTCCGTACGAGCTTGGGATGGGATCCCGACAGGAGCTGCGAGTTCAAGATTGCCGGGAGGATCGCGAAGTCCAGCTGCTCGCGGACGTCCCGCGCGATATCGGCGGGCTCGCCGACGCTGTGGGCGTTGGTAGCCTCCTTCAGCAGGTTCTCAACACCAAGCTGAAGCTGTCTAGGAACTGTGTAGCGCCGAGATGCGTGCTCGACAGCGGGTAAACAGTACATCGATGGACGCCATGAAGAAAAAGCGGACAAGGATCGAAAATCCTCATCCGCTTGATCAACTCCGATGTCCGAGGACGAAGTCGCACACTATTCACCCACGTAGCTCTCCCTGACCGCGAGTAGGCCAACCTGGCCCGCCCTGCACATGAGGTCCATCCCGCAGTGGCTGCGCGGGACGGGCCTCCTACGTGGCGTCCCGCGCGCTCTATCTGGGGTTTTAGGCTTATGGGACGCGCGGGACACGCTGACTGAACCCGTCCCTGGTGCGTAGCACCAGAACCCGAATCTCAGCCATTCGTGTGTGCGCAGAGGACAGGACACCGCACTCGGTGAGATGCGGGACCGGCGATCGCCAACGGACTGAACCGCGACCTGCTGAAGGGGCAGCAGGATCCTTGCGTGTTCCCGCCCGCCGTATGGCATGTGTCGCGTGAGGCAACCTCAACCGTCGTATGCGGGGCAGGTGTGGCACCCTGTAGTCAGGGCCGCTCGGCAGTGATTGCGTGCACTCGTGCTGGCCAGGTCCAACCCATGTGCTCGTTCAGCAGGACCACCAGCTCGTTCCCCGTCACTAGCTCCATTCTTGCATCAGTGGCGAATTCTTGCCGAGCCGAATTTGTGAACCCGGAAGCGGATACCACAACCCCTTTATTGACTGGCCCGTTGAAGATCGGGCTCGATGCTCCGGATGACGTCTCCACGACGCTACGTAGGTTTCGCACGTCGCGTACGCCGACGTTGCCTGACTTGCGCTTACATTCGATTCGCAGGTACTCGCGACGCCCCATTTCTTCGCGCTTTGCTTCAATGTCGCGGCCGCCATCTCGGCTCGCGCGTGTTAGGGAAGTTTGATAGCCAAGGTCTCGGTAGAGTTCCTCAATGAGGCGTTCGAATTGGCGTGGACTGATGTCGAAGAACGTCTTCCTGCGATCGTTGACTGCTTCCGGAATGCCGATGTACTTAGCGCGAATAATCGCCTCGATATCAGAAAGACCGTGAATCTCGTCATTCGAAATGTGTCGCAAGTTTGCATCGAAGTATGCGTTCAACGCTTGGATCGCTTGTCGAGGGTGGTTGGGGAGCAGCTGCCCTATCCATTTAATTCCCTCTCGTGGCTCGGGTCCTTCCTTTTCGTAATATGCAAGGAATCGCTGGAAGTGCGGACTCTCCTCTAGCGCCTTAAGGTGGCTTCTGGTACCTTCCGTGCTTCCGTGAGCCTCAATTTTCCCTCTGTATATTTCGTGCATTTGGCGATCGGAGTAGGTGGCGCGTGGCTGGAACAGCATGGCGATCACCAGCCTCCGAACTTCGGGTTCGTCGCGATCGCCTACGGTCGTCAAGTAAAGCTCAAGCATTTCGTCACTAGGAAATCTCAAGTCGGAAAGCAGCGAAGACTCTGCCATCACTCGCTGGGTGATCCACTTTTCGAGTTCCGACTCGGTTTCCATTCTAGTGATCATGGAGAATATTCCTTTGATTAGTGCTCGTCGGAAATGTGGCGCTGGCTTTGCGCTGTCTAAGGTAGTTTGTCGACGTACGAGGCGAGTCACGTCGAACGCTTGCTGACAGGGGGCATCCCAGGGTCAGGCGGAGCGTGGAGCCGTACGCGTTGGCGGAGGTGCTGCCGGCTCGGAGGCCGGCCGTTCGACGGCGGGAGCTTCGGTGCGATTCCGACGTAGAGCAGCGTGCTAAACGCGCCGGCGGTGCGGCCCTGATCGGGAACACCTGGCGGCAGTTCGTCGAAGTACCACGCGTAGACCCCAGGCCTGGCGGGGATGGCTGAATCGCGTGCCAGCACCTCGTCCCGCGAGTGCACCTGGCCCGGACTGAGCAACGGCCTCGTGTGCTCGCGGTAGGTGTCATCGTTCAACTGGAGCTCCTTGAGCGGTCAGCGGCGCTCGCGTCGAGTGGAAGGTTCCGTCTTCGCGGTAGATCAGCTCCATCCCCGTGGCCTTCAGCAGGTCGATCAGGCTCGGTGCCGGCCGGGCGGGAAGGAGAATCGCGAGGCTCGCGTCGGGTCGCAGGTGGTGCTGGTAGTCGAGGAGCTGGCCGATGGCCATGCGGACGTCCTGCCTGCTGGTGGACGCCTTGGCCTCGATGATCATCGTCTGCCGGTCGTCGAAGACGTCGCAGACGAGTTCCTCGCCCGTGGGCAGCCTGCCCACGAGACAGCACAACTCCCGTCCCAGGAACTCGCTGTACTGCTTGATCAGCCTCGCCTCGGGGTAGGTGACGGTGCGCGGGCCGCTGTTGTTGCTCGCTGTCGTGTCCTCGGGAACGGCACCGACCGGCCGGGAGGTCAGCACGGTCTCGGAGCGGCGTGGGCGGTCCGTCCTGCTGTGGGCCGCGTTCGCTTCGAGCACCTGCCATTCGGCCGGAGTGAGCGGGAACGGGTTGGCGCCGCCGGGCATCCGCAGGATCCTCGCCCGTGCGAAGTCCGGGTTGGACTCGAGGCGTCGCTTGGTGATCGGTGCGTCGAACAGATAGCGGTCGAAGCGTAGGCCGACGACGTCCGCCTCTGACGGCGGCTGCTCCTTCCAGTACGGGTCGAAGTCGGTCGTGCGGTGGACCGCTGAGGTGATCTCGCCCAGCCCGTAGACACCCGCGGCCGAGCCGGAGATCCAGAACGCGAAGCGGTCGCCTGGCCGCAGGTCCTGGTGGTGCACGGCGACGGTCCACCTGTCGAGGTCCATCGTGTTGTCCTGCCACCAAGCCCAGACGTCCCACACGGCTGGGTTGCACTGCAGGAGCCAGTACCGCGGCGAAGCCTGCTCGGCGTGGAGGTCGCCGAGCCGTGTGTGCCGGTCTGCGGGAATCAGCGTGATGCTGCGCAGCGGTGCGGATAGGCCCAGAGGCGTCAGCACGCGGTCGGCTGGGATGGCCGACTTGTACTCCTGGACGTCGCCCAGCGCGACGATGTGCTCCCAGGTCGCGCCTTCCTCGTCCGCGCCCCACACGCCCCTCGCGACGTCCGCGTTCCGGAACACGTGCAGGATGGTGGCTTCGGCGAAGAAACCCATGTCGGCGTAGAAGAGGATCCGGTCGCCGGCTCGCCGGTTCCGCAGTGCGACGGCCTTGGCGTTGCCGGTCGACGCGGTGGGGGTGGAGCCCCACAGCCGGGCAATCCCGTCCGGGAACAGCCGACTCAGTGCGGGGAGGTCGTCGCCGAGCTCGGACGCGATGTCGGAGATCCGGACCCCGCGGCGGACGGACCGCTCGAAGTTCTGCGGCCCGTTGTGCCGCGAGCCGCCGCGGGGCTGCAGGACGAGCTGGGCGTTGGTCATGATCACGAGGATAGGGACGGGCCCCGACAATTTTGGGCGCGCGTCACTGGTCGAGCACTGCGCGCAGGTAGGCCTGGGTGTCGTTGTCGGTGGAGTACAGGCGACACCCTCGGGCTCCGCGGCTGGCCAGGACCCAGTAGGTGTTCGCCGCGAGCCGGAGGTACTCGTCAGGACTCACGTCCTTCATCGCCGGATCGTGGCTGTACTCGGGGCGAGCCACCCAGCGGTCGCCACGGCGAACGACGTCCGGTCCCATGATGACGCCGGCGTAGTCGTACTCGAGTCCCAGACAGGTGTAGATGCAGCCGACCTGGTTCTCGCCGCCGGCATCCGTGGCCCAGTACTCCTTGCGCGGCGCGAGAACCATCGCGCCGTCGCGATGCGTGTCGAACGCGTTCCATGGCCGGACCCAGCTGCGCCGCGCGCCGGCCGGATCAGTCCAGCTGATCGACACGTCTGGAATTAGTGAGCGGCCGCGTGGTTTCTTCGTCCATGGCCAGCAGAAGCCTGCGGCGATCCGCGCACTGTGGCCGCCGCGGACGTGCTCGTCGGCCCAGCGCGCCAACTCGCCTGGGTCGGCCGCGATGCCGAGATCGTAGTCGGTGCCGTGCCACTGGGGATGCGCCTGGTCGAACAGCAGCCCTTCGAGCCAGCGGAGGTAGGGCTGTGAGCCGCCGCACCGAAACTGGCTGGTCAGGTCGAACGAGGTGAACCGCGCGCCCAGGTGGTGAGCCTGCTGCTTCAGTTCTTCGACGGTGAAGCCCTCACCGGGGTTGACGATCTGCCGTTCGTCGAGGAACAGCACGACCACCGAGGTGCGGTCCAGCAGCCCTTCGACACACCGGTTTCCGCGCTTCATGCGCTGCGCCTCGTCGACGAGCAGAACTTCCCTTACCGTGGGTCGCTGCTTGCCCAGGTAGGTCTGCAGGTTGGCGAACAGCCCCTTGGCTGCGGGGTCAGCGGCTGCCCGTTCCAGTTGCCACCGCAGGGTTCCCGACGGCGTGAGGTAGCGGGCTTCGACCTCGCGGAACATTCTCGGGATATCGGCGAGCAACCGTGCGGCGATGACTGTCTTGCCCGTGCCCGGCCCTCCCCGGACCACGACGAGATGCGATGTCTTGCGTCGGTCGCGCACAGCCCTGCCGATCCTGCCGAGCACGTGCAGTTGTGCGTCCTGCTGGGCCCCGATGAGAGTGAAGGACCGCTGGCCCGCCAGAACCGCCGCCAGCCGGTCGAACACCCGTCCCGAGGGCGAATGCGGCGCCGCCAGAAACCGCGCGACCGCCTCGTCGCTCGGTGCGGCCAGGTCGTTCGACAGGAGCGCCTTGGCCAACGTCGCGGAGCCGGCGGTCTCCTCGACGTCGGCTCGGCCGAGCACCGCCACATCGCGGCTGCCCTCGCTCGTACGTACCGCGTCGCGGAGTTGTTCGACGGTCGCGGGTGGTGCGTTGTGCAACAGGGCGACGGCACGGAACTCGAGACCGAGCGCCCGATGGTCCAGCCAGTCGACGAAGTAGGCGACGTACCCGGCAGCCTGGCGGCACGGGTGCGTGTACTCACGTCCCCTGACGGCGACCAGCAGCGCGTCGGCCCACTCACAGCTGTCCCACTGCTTCAGTTCGACGACGATCGCGGCAAGCCCGCCGTCCTCGCGCGCGCCCAGCAGCAGCGCGTCCACGCGTTGACCGGTCCCTGGCAACTCGTACTCGAGGAACAAGCGCAAGTCGCCGAGCCGAGCCCGCGTCAGCGCGCCGAGCAGCTCGGGCCAGCTGTTGCGCCAACTAGCCTTCTCCGACTCGCTGAGCTCCTCGGCTCTTGTCCGCTCGAACTCCGCGACACAACCGTCGATGAAGCCATCGAGTGACTCCTGCATGGCGGTACGTGCGCCGCTGACCGTTCCCCCGAAGACGTACACGATCTAGAGCTACCAGATCACGACAGTTCAGGCTCTGGCGGGACGGCCGAAGGATCCTCTGCACGCGCGCCCAGTGAGCCGGCCGTCCGGGAGTCGGCAGTCGACCTGATCCACGGCTGGTTTGTAGTTGCTCTTCTGCGGGTTTAGGTAGCGAGCTGACGCTGCCCCAAAATGATATGGAGGCCGTATTGCGTCCAGAGCGTGCTCGATAGCGGGTCCACGCGCCCAGCGGTTGACGCCATGAACGAAAAAGCGGATGAGGATTGAAGAATCCTCATCCGCTTGATCAACTCCGATGTCCGAGGGGGGACTTGACCCCCCACGTGTAGCAAGCTTGCACAGTTCGTGTGTTCATGCGCTATTGGATAGCTCGAATCTAGTATAGAGGGCCAGTCGACACGATTCAATCTCTCGCCGATGAGTTCTACCGACCGGGCCAAGAACTTTCGCGGCGACCTATTGAACCTCACGCTGACCTGGAATCAGGCTATCTGCGGCAAGCGCTATGCGAGTACGAGCGGCACTACAACGAGCACGGAACCCCCCGATCACTCGCTCGCGCGGCGCCACGAGTACCACCATGCGCCTTAATCTGCATAGACGTAGTTTTCGGCGCGCACAGGGTTCGGTGCTCGAGTCGGTAGACGCGGCGGCCTTCGTCGCGCCGCCGTTAGTCCCGCCGCGCCTCAAGGAAGAGGCTGGCGACGGAGCTGGTGCCGACTGCGGCCGACCTGGTGAGGAGCACGAGTTGGCTTATGAGCAGCTGCAGTGCGCACCTCGTTCCGACAGGAGCTGGCGGCAAATAGTAATAGCAATGGCAGGAACAGTGAGCATCTAACCCTCTCGGCCGAAGTTATTAGAAATCACAGAGAAGTGGCCGTTTAGACTACTGTGTGAGGCGCGTCGCTACGATCCTTTGCCGCACGAGTTGTGGAAGATTGCAATCGCGAGATGCTGAAAACTAGTTGCGGTGGCGTGCTTCGTTTGTCATTCGTCTGGCGGAGTGTCACCACCGCAGAGGCAGCGTAAGACCCTTCGCCCGATGAGCGAAGGTGACTGACCATGGGCTATGGGACTGCTGGCGACGACCATGACGATCTCGAAGTAGTCGGTGGCATTCTGGCTGCCGTCTTCTCGATGATGGTGGTTGGGGCCGTTCTGATCTCCGTCGTTGGGCCGATCGTCAAGAGTTCAACCAAGGACGGTGTCTGGGAGCGGGTGCAGATTCAGGCTGACTGCGCTTGGAGTCAAGAAGGTGGCGAGTGGCATGACTGTCAGCGGGACGCGGTTCCGAATCGCGAGGTAGCTTATTTGATCCGTATAACCCTGCGTGGATCGCCTTTGAGTGAGTGGGACAAGGTGAAGGAGACTAATGCTGGCCTGATATTGCCTGAGGGATGTCGTGCTCAAATTGAGGATCGAGGCGGTCCGGGCGGGCTGCGTTTCATGCACGAAGCGGCGCGTGAGGTTGAATTGCAGATTGAGGCCCTGCAATTTAGTTCAGAAATGTTTGCCTTAGGACCGGATAAGTCTCAATATCCAGCCGAATTTCGTATCGTCTGTCACCCCGACTTGATTATGGTAACGAGCTTCAGGTTTATCGTAAGGGCGGAATAGATCCTAAGTTTGGTACCTGCCGTGCGCTGATCCGAAAGTGGCGGACCTCTGCAGCTGAGCTGAACGACGTAATCAGGATAGTCCCAGCGGTCCGAGATTCTGCCTGGCGAGCTTCAGGCACGCCTTCGCTCCGCTGCGGACGTTCGGACTCTCCGTGTACTCGGCGACGGTCTCCTCGTCGAACGGTTCGAAGATGATGATGCCCTCGTAGTTCTCCTCGATGTCGGGAAAGATTTCGTCAAAGGTTTCCGCATCGAACACGGCCACGGTCAGAATTTCGGGCTTTAGGCTCAGGGGATCCAGTCCTACGCCGAAGGCTGATATCGTGAGATTCCCGCTGTTGCAGGCGGCCTTGAGGGAGCGGTACGGCTCGGAGTTGTCGTAGTCGATCATGCGGGCGCCGTCGCCCTGAGCGTCCTTGTGGTTAAGGAACTCCTCGGCGTACTCCCGGAAGATGTTCTTCCTGAGGTTGAAGTCGTTGCGCACGGCGGTGAAGCTGATGTCGGACGGTGTGAACTCGCCGGCGGGCACCACGTGGTAGAGGTTGGACGCGAGAACCACGTTCGCGGATCGCTTGTGCATGAGGAACATGCAATCCTCGGCCCCCTTCACGATGGTGAGGGTGAGAACTCCGAGGCTGGCGACCCGGTTCATCAGTTCGAACGGGTTGGTCAGCTCTTTGCGGTACTTCGAGTGCCCGTGCTCCTCGAGTTCCTTGTACGCAAGAACTTCACTGGTATCGAGGTAGTCGAAGTACTTCGCGATGTGAAAACCCAGGGACAGTGCGCCGTCGTTCACGTCGATGCTCGTGGGACGATAGATCTGACCGTTGGTGAAGTGTGTCATCTTCGCTATGTCGACTATCGCGTCGCTGTACGTCATCGGGCCGTTCAGGCTCAGGTTCGTGATCAGGGCATTCGGGCTGACATGGTGGTCGATCGTCCTGTTGATGAGCTCGATCTCGACCGCGAGGATCGGGACGGGCGTGGTGAAGATCCAGCCTTCCAGCGTGATCATCGGCAGGTCGTAGTGCTGGAACTGACCTGTTCGCCTGAGGACGTCCAGACTGAGCGCGGTCTGCTTCGCTTTGACCAGGTCGAACCGGGACTTGAAGGTGGCGATTCCTCGCTGCACCTTCGCCGGACTGCTCGCGATGAAGGTCGGCCCGATCACCGCGATGGCCGCCACCAACGCTCCGGCGGCGACGAGCAGGCCGATAGTTGCCACGTCCATGTGGTCGGTCTCCTAGCGGTGGCGGGGGAGAACTGCGCGGGCATGCAAGTGAGATCGCTCGGTGTGCCTTAGATGTCACAGGGCGAGCTCAACCTTCTTGCGCCGCCCGATACACCCCTAGCGTCTGCCTCCATCGTGTGCCCGGACGCGCTCATCGTCGCCCACCTGCAGCGGTGAGCCGTCTGGGTGACGGCGCACCGCTCAATTCGATCATCGCCTGAAGTAGCCTGGCGGAATAGGTGCGCCATTGGGGATAGCGGGCGATCTGGGTGACCTCCTGCCTCGTTTTCCAGTCCAGTTTGTTGGCCATGGCGTTGGTCGCGCCGCCGCAGGAAACAGCGCCCATTCGAGGCGTGGTCGTCCGACCCGCTGCCGCTGCGGCCCAGCCCCGCTGCGGCCACCTGGAACGCCGTTGCTACCGGACCGCGCGATACGAGCGAGCACACTGCGAAGTCTGCGCGGGTCGCTCAGCAACGCCCGCAACAGCTTCGCAGGCCGGGGACCTCGTAGGGGAGCTCGGAATTCCATATGATTTGGACTACGTGGTAGTGCGTGTCAGCTTTGTTCCTAAACGTCCTCGCAACCGACGCGGGTTGGCTAGGATGATCGATCTGCCTGACGAAGTGCAGGTAGTGCGTGTGGCAACCACGAGAAGAAGGATCGCCTGTGCAACCTCGCGTCTACGAACTGGCCAGAGAACTGGGCATTACGTCCACCAAGGTTCTTGACCGGCTGGCGGAGATGGGAGTGCGGGTGCCGAGCGCGTCCAGTCTCGTGGAGACCGAGATCGCCATACGGGTCAAGGAGTCGTTCGGTCAGTACGCGGCCGCAGCGCAGGCCGGGGCCACGACGCCTCGGCAGTCCACGTGGAACGCCAACGCGGTAAAACCCCCGACGCACCCCGATTGGCAGTTCAACCTCGATCGCCTCAAATCGGCCTTTCCGATCGTGGAGGAACATCAGCGGATCCTCGGTCAGCTCGGTTCGCAGTTCGTCTACTCCTTGCATGGTCGTCTACCGAAGTTCGAGCAGTGCGGATTCGGATTGGTCCGGTTCAGCGGGGCAATCGAGGCGGCGTTCGGTCTCACACGGGAGGTTTTCTTCTTCTACAGTCCGCACAAAGATCTGCAGATGAGGACCTTCCACGCGGCCAAACAGGCTCTGGTTGGGCTACAGCGTGAGGTCACGCCGGACATGATGTTCGTCTGGTCTCCGGATCCGCGGCTGCGTGCAAAGCTCGACGACTGGTCTTCCGGGAAATTTTTGGCGATCCCGCTGGAGTTGCCGGAGGACGGAAACCCGATCTCGTTCATCACGCTCCTGCGCGATTACGTCTTCGCCCGCGACCTGTTCTACGAGACCACCCCAGTGCGGGGCGATCGCTTCTTCGGCCGGCGGAGTCTCCTGCAGTCGCTGCGCGAAGACATCCGCAACCAGCGCGTCTCGGGCGTCTTCGGCCTGCGCAAGGCGGGCAAGACGAGTGTCATGTCTGAGCTCGCGGAGTTGCTCAGCAGTCCGGAGACGGTGTTCATTCTGCGTGACCTCGAGAGCCTGCCGTCGCCCCCAGAGGACCCGGTGCCGATCCTGCTCCGGGATCTCGCTGACGACCTAGTCGCCAAGTTCAAGGGGCGTCGCAAGGACGTGGCGGAGATGACCAGGCTTTCGGACAGCCCGTCGATCCCGGAGTTCAAGCGGGCCCTGCAAGCAACCTTGCGCGGGCTTGACGAGGACGGCATCACCGTCGTCCTCATGCTGGACGAGATCGAGTACCTGACCCCGTCCGACCGGATTGACATCCACGAAGGCGACATGACGTCGATCTCGCAGTTCCTGGGGACGCTGCGCAGTCTGGTGCAGGAAAACCCGAACTTCACGTTTCTGCTGTCCGGGCTGACGAGCGCGATCATCGAGAGCGGAAGGCTGTACGGCAGGCCGAACCCGTTGTTCTCTTGGGCGAAGGCGAACTTCCTGACCCCGTTCGAACGGCACGAGGCTGACGAGCTGGCCCGATCAGTCGGGCAGAAGATGGGCATCAGCATCGACGACAAGGCACTGGAGGCACTGTTCGAGGCAACTGGTGGCCACGCGTTCCTGTACCGCCACCTGGCGTCCAAGGTGGTGAAGGACCTGCCTGTCGACGTGTTCCACCGCGAGATCAAGAACCCGCTGGTGCTGCGCACGGTGAACTCCTGGCGCCTCGAGGTCGCGGGCAACATGCGCGAGATGCTCGACCACGTCAAGAGGTACTACCCCGACGAGTCGTACCTGATCGAGATTCTGCGGACCGAGCCGGACTCCTTCGCGATCGTCGCAGACGACGCCCCGCTCGCCCTAGGCCATCTGATCAACCTCGGTCTCGTCCAAGAAGTCGACAACTCCTACGAGCTGACCCCGGTGCTGCAGCTGCTATGACCGACAAGATCAAAGAAGCCGCACGGTGCCGTGCGGAGGAAGTTCGCCGCCGGATGAAGCGGTTCAAGCTCGTCTTCGTTCAGTGCGGAGCTGTGTTCGACGTCATCCGGGAACCCCTGCTCGAGGAGCTCGGTGGGATGCGGATGAAGGCCGACGAGTTCGCTGCTGGTGACTGCGAAGTCGACGAGAACACGACCACGGTCATCCTGGACGACGTGGAGGCCTTCGCTCCCACCGGAATCAGCCGAGGCACGACGCTGGGCGCGTTGCGTCAGAAGGTGAACGAGCTGTGCGACAAGGACGTCACGGTGTGCCTGGTTTCGCGCAGGCCCAGAAACGCCTTCGCGCCGGTGACCGGTAGCCATCTGCTGGAAGACGCTTCTCCCTATTACCTCCCGCTGCTCGAGGAGCACGAATGCCTTGACGGCAAGCACAACGTCGGCGGTCCGACGTTGCCGGCGGCCGGTCTCAATGAGAGCCTCGACCTCGACGAGCTGATTCGGTCGGCTGTCGGTGAGCTCGGCGTCAACGTGCTCACTGAGCTGGACTTCGCGCTCTTCGAAGCCCGCCAGGAGCAGAACTTCGCGACGGAGATCGACCCGTCGGTCAGGGACGCCCTACGGAGCGCCGGGTTGCTTCACTTGGTGGGCGAGGAACCGCGGTTCGCCCTGACTCAACTGTGGCGGCTCAAGAAGGCAGTTGCGGACGCTATGGCCGAGATCGTGACGCCGCAATCCGACCTGGCAGCGGTGTCCGGCGACCTGTGGCAGATCGAGCGCACGATCCGCAGATTCCTCCGCGATGCCGCGATCGCAGACTCTCCGACAAAGTGGCGCAAGGGACTCCTCAACGAATCGTTGGCCGCCGAGGTGCTGAAACGGGCGCGCGGGGATGTCAATGTGACCGCCGCGAGCGTTGCCGACCTGCGCGATCCGATTGAGTGGCTCAGCCTTGGTGAGATGTTGGACATCGTTCAGTCCAAGAAGTACGGGGGGCTCTTCTGGGACGAGGTCACCTGGCGGCGCTTCAGGAACGACGTACTGCCCATCCGCAACCGGCTCTCTCACATGCGATTGCTCAAGAGGGGCGACAGGGCAACGGTTCGGATGTGGGCGCTGCACGCGGCGAGGATCAAGGCCTGAAGACTGGGGAGCGCTAAATCAACCAGGGTGCGCTGTGCCTCGCGCTGATCGATGGTGCCGCAGGGGGGACTGTGTGGAGCCGGCCTGGGTGAACCCGTCCGGCGATGCCCCGCAGGTCTGTGCCGCCTTCGCCACGCTGTCCTACAGCGATCAGCGGCAGCGGTCGGGCCGGTGCCGGCGAAGCAACCCAAGACCCACATGCGGCGGACCGAGAAGATCATGACCGAACTGTCCTGACGACCAGCTGCGTCAGGAGTCCACAAGGGACTCCTGACGGGCCTTCAGTTCTCGTCACTGGCTGCTGTGCGGTTGCGGTGACACCGGCCGCCCCGCGCGCAGCCGTTCGGCGCGTTCGTTCGGGCTGTAACGTTTGGTCCTGCGGCTGTGATGAATAGCCTATGTCTGACAGCACCAAGGGATACGGCGGCTGTGCACTCGCGCTGTTCGCCACGTGTTTGGGCATGTCTCTGTACTCGTTCCTCATCACGATCCTGCTCGCGCCGGCGATGGTGGCGCGCACGGTCGTCGCCGGCTCGACGGACGTCCTGCCCCAGTGGCTGGCGTTCGCGGCGTTGTCACTGCCCCTCGCGACAGGCCTGGTCCGGCTCGTCCTGAGCAAGAACGGCCGCGTGCGCACCGCACCGCAGGCGACCCGGTGGGCGTGGGCGTTCAACCTGGGCGCGGCGCTGCTCGGTGTGCTGAATGCTCTCGCGTTCGTGATCTCCTCCGCCACCGGGAGGATCGGCGCCGACCTGGACATCGCCTTCACGAGCGGCGTGCTCGGCGGCGTGATGCTGCTGGCGATCTTCGTGTGGGACCGGAGGCCGCGACCGGACCCCATCACCCCGGCGGAGATCCGGTACACCGTCGAGCAGGTCGACCGGACCCTGCACCAGGTCCGCGCCGCGAACGACCAGGTGCACCGGCAGGTCCTGCAGGTGCAGCAGCGTCTGGCGGAGATCCGCGCGTCCGCACCGCCCGCGCAGGCGACGGGCAGCGGGTGGAACCCGGAGGCCGTGCCGGTCAGGCCCGTGCAATCCCAGGTGCAGCTTCGCCTGCTGCAGCTTTGTCACTTCGAGTCGTTCCGCTGCGCCGACAGCGTCCACGTCGTCTACCAGTCGGCCCGAGTCTCGATGAACACGTTGTCCCACATGGAACAGCGGGCCCTGCGGGGTCGCGCCGAGTCACGGGAGCTTGCGGGACACCTCGCCTGGGGACGGAACCGGCTGAGCGCGGAGGTGGATGTCGGCCTCCGCCGGGTCCAGTCCCTGAACGCCGACACCCACGAGCTCAAGCACGAGATCCGTGACACCTGCGGCGCGCCAGGGCAGCGCTGGTTCACCCAGCTCGAAGCCCGCACCGCCGAGCGGCGCGCGTTCGGCTGAAACCGCTCAGGAGCCCGGCCGGGCACGGCGCAACAACAAGGGCGAGCCGATCACGATCTCGCGGTCGTCCGGGCCCGGCACGATCGCGCTGACCACGGCGCATCCGGCGAGAGTCGGTGCGCTGGCGCGGAACCAGGATGTCCGCACCACCTGCTTGTCGAGTGCTTCGAGGTTCTTCCGCAGGTTCTGCTCCGCTGCCGAGGCGTCCTCACGGCTGAAGTGACGCCAGAACTTCCAGACCGGATCGCCCTGCTGCTGCGACAGGGTGTGCACGATGCCGGGGAACTCGCCGGGTTCGGAGAAGGGCGAGGACGTGGCCGAGAGCGCCACCCCGTCTCCCGCCGCTCTGCTGGAGAGGTGCTTCGCCGACCCGTGCAGCAGGATCCTGCGGTTCGTCGTGAACTCGGTCTGGCAGAACAGGACGGCGCCCGGTGAGGGTTCCAGATCCACGACGTGGCAGCCGATCCTTCCCTCGAAGAACATCCACTCGCCTGGGGTGAGCGTGTCGTCGTCGTACCACTTGCCGGTGACGCAGGCGTGGCCCTCGGCGGCGTTGATCCTGGCACCGATCCGCGCCGGTTCGTTCGAGTCCAGGTCGATCTGGACCTTGACCCCGGCGTTGAGGCCGACCTGGGCGCGACCCGGTCTGAGCCGAGCCCACCAGCGTGGGTCCTGGGGGATCAGGCTGCGGAGCTTGGTGTCCGAGACGTACACGTACGAGTCGTGTTCGGGCATCGAGGTTTCTCCTTGTCGTTCACAGAGCGGTGAGTCCCATCGACCAACCACCGTTGAAGTCCTCGCACGCGACCACCGCGCGGCCTGCCACGAGCCCGGCGAGCCACAGCCGCCAGGCCGAGCCGGTGGTGAGGGAGAGGGCGTTGCTCGGCTGGTCGCTGAGCGTCAGCCACGGGCCGAAGCCGTGGTCGTCGTGGTTGGCCAGGTACAGCCCGTCCTGGCCTGCCAGTGCCACGGTCACTCCGTTGCGGTGCCCGGCGCAGGCCACTGCGGAAGGCACGATGGGCGCTTCCACCTCGTCCACCGGAGCCCACGCTCCTGTGCTCCGGTCGAAGCACCGCAGTGCGGACTTACCGGCGGTGATCTTGTAGCACCGCAACTCACCCCAGTGGTCGAGGCAGGCCGCGACGTCGAGGGCGCCGCCCTGGTCGATCCTGCCGACCCCCTCGGCGCCGACGCAGGCGAGCCCGCCGTCGACCGCGAGCACGAACAGGGCCGCGCTGCCGTCACGGTCGGCGGTCGCGGTCAGCACGCGACGCACGACTCGTCCTGTCGCGTAGACGGTCGTGTCTCCGTCCAAGCCGACGGTGATCGTGGTCATTTCATGCGTGTCGTGCCTGACCACGTGCGCGACGGCACGGCCATGGGAGTCACGGGTCGCGGCGAGGCCGCTGCCCGACACCACCTGAACCTGCGGGCTCCACTCGCCGGACCGGCCCACGAGCACCGATCCGCCGTCGTCGACGGCGAAGGACACCTGGGTGCCGGAGCCGTCCGTGACCGTCGCGAGCGCGGTCACCGCCGAGGGACCGCCCGCGTCGCTGCGCAGTCGCCAGGCCATCCCCGCGCCGAGACGGCCTCCGGCAACACCGTCCACGCCGCCCGCGATGATCACCGGCGTCGCGGTCCCGTCGACCGTGAGCGCGGCGGCGCGGTACGTCCTGGGCGCGCTTTCCTGCTGGCCCAACGCGCGCAGACCGGTGACCCAGTCGACCAGGTTGGTGGGCCGCTGCGCCGGGTCGGCCGCGAGCAACGTCGCGACGTGGCCCGCCACCTCGGCGCCGAGCCCGTTGCGCAGCAGGACGGCGTGACATTCCGCGGCCGCGTTGGTGACGGCTGGTTCGGCGCCGGCGAGCAGGTAGAAGGCGACTGCGCCGAAGGAGTACCGGTCGGCGGGGAGATCGGCGTGCCCCATGACCATCTCAGGAGCCGAGTAGCCCCTTTTGTGCACCGTCTGCGTTCCCGCAGCCGTGTTGGGCGGACGGGTGAACGTGAAGTCGATCAGGCGCACCTGTCCGTCCGGCCTGATCATCACGTTGTCGGGCGAGATGTCGCGGTGCACGGCCGGGTGCTCGTGGTTCGCCATGGCGTCCACAACGGACGCGAGCTGACCGAGCACATCGCAGATAGCGGTGAAGGACGGGCTGTGTTTGAACCGCCACTTCCCGAGGTCCTCGCCCTTGATCCAGCTGGAGACGACGTAGACACATCGTTCCGGCACGCTTTCACCCGGTGGGTGGGGTGCCTCGCCGTGGAAGATGCGGGCGGCGCCGACTATCCCCGGGATGTCCTCCTGCAACTGCGTGGTCTGATGGTGCGATTCGCGCAACCGGTCGAGCCAGTACCGGAGTGAGGCGTTGGGCGTTACGTCACCCGAGTGGGGCACGTGCCGGGTGTGCAGGATCTTGACGGCCCACAGGTGTTCGTCGATGCCGGTCAACTGCTTCGTGGCTGCCTGCCACACCACGCCCTCGCCGCCGTCGGGCTTGACCTCCTTGATCAGTTCGTAGACGTCGGGTCCGTCGTCGTCGCCGATCCGGTAGCCGGCCTGCGGTTCGGCCATCGATCAGTCCCGGTAGGTGAAGCCGCCAGCGGACGGCGGTTCCTGCGGCGGGGCATCGTGGTCGGGAAGGCGGCGCAGGCCCGAGCCGAGTTCCGCCAGTTCGTCGTGGACGTGCTGCATGACCTCGACGTGCACGTCCGCGGGCGTGCTCACCACGATGCCGAACTCCGGCCCGAACCGAGCCGCGATCGGGCCGGAGTGCCGGGACAGCGACTCGAGCCGGTTCAGCACACCGGTCCACGGCCCGGTGACGTCCGTGACGCCCGCCGCCAACGCGTTGGGGCGCAACGTTCCCACGATCTTGGCGAGGAAGGTCGTCAGCGCCTGGTCCGAGTCGATCGGCTTGACCATGAACCGCTGGCAGAGCTTGCTCACCTCGACGACGTCCCAGATCGGCCCACCGAGCCCGCGAACGGCCTCGTTGTTGCACAGCCCGACCTTCTCAAGGACCTGCACGCGCAACTCGTCGCGCCTGATCTCGTGTTTCGGCTCGCTCTCGGCGGTCAACCGGCTCAGCGCGAGGCGGGTCGGTTCGGGCAGCGGCCCGGGCTTGCGCGCCTCCGTGAGGCGCTCCCGGACCTGGTGGACCATTCCCGTTGCCAGACCGGAGAAGTAGTCCTCCAGCACGTCCAGGCCGCCGACCTTGGTCGGGTCACCACCACCGACCTTGACCAGTTCCCTGAGCAGGGTGTGGTTGGGAATGGACGCCGGATGCGGCTGCCAGGTGCCACGCCGGTGGAAGAGCTCGGCGGTGCTGACACCGATCGCGTGCAGCCGGATGCCCATGTCGCGGTGGAGGTGGGCCATGAGGCTCACCGGTTCGGTCGTGGCGAGGACGAGCTCGCCGCTCCCCTTTTCGCCCTTGGGCGACCACTCGGCCCCGTCGCTGACGAGCACGATCAACTTCTCGTTGCCCGTGTGCCCGTGCTCGTAGAGGAGGTTCGCGGCCTCGTGCAGGGCGTTGCCGATATCGGTGGTGCCATCGGGGCGGAACAGCGCCACGCCGTGCCGGAACTCGTCCACCTCGTGCGGTGACGACTCGGCGTCGAGCTGGGCCATGCCCCCGGTGCGCGGGAAGCGTTGCCGCGTGGTGTGGTTGAACTCCAGCACGGCCAGCCGCGAGATCCTGCCGGAGATGTGCAGCCTCATGCGCAGCATGTCCTGCAGAGCGCGCTGCAACGCTTCCATCCGGGTCAGCCACCGGCTCCCACCCGGCCGCAGCCTCGACGCCTCGCCGTTCTCCGGCAGGTCGTCGATCTGCATGGAACCGCTGCAGTCAGCCAGCACGACGATGTCGACGCCCGCGCGCACCGCCGAGGCGTACAGCGTGATCTCGGTGTTCCTGGTGATGCTCGCCAGCACCCCGGTGCGCCCGTCGGCGTTGATCGAGCGGACGCGGTGCGGCACACCGTTGACGTCGAGCCACTGCTCCGCGCCACCGGCCGGGATCCAGAGCAGCTCACCGACCAGACCCGCCTTGGCGATCTCCACCGCCGTGGAGGCGGGGTCTCGTTCCGTGGGCAGCTCCAGGGTCAGAGAGCTCACCGGCACCGGCTCACGCCGCTCCAGTCTCCACTGGGTGCGGTCCAGGTCGACGTCCCAGGCCGAGGCGAGGTCGTCACCGATCGCGACGACACCAGGCGGAACCTCGTTCAGGGCGACGGTGCGCACTGCGGCGTGGGTCTCACCTTCGTTGGTGCGCAAAGTGATGACGCACGCGCCCGCGCCGCTCGCGGTGCTCGGCACGCCGATCGAGCCTCCGCTGATCGGACCCCCGGTGGGGACCTGGGCCAGGCGGTGCGTAGTGGAATCTGCGACGTAGGTGCTCATCGGCGGCGCCGCCCCCCTTCGAAGTCGATCTCTACCCCCAGTTGTTCGGCGTACTTCTGCTTGCGCACGCCGCTCGTGCCGATGAACGGGCCTCGGAGGTTGTCGGGAAGATTGATGAACAGCACGGGAGTCGGGATTCCGTTACGCAGGATGGAGGGTTTGAACTCGCCCAGCGAGATCGCGCCGGCGATGGCGGCGCCGAACTTCCGGTCGTCTCTCAGGACGATCTGCTTCAGCTTTTCGACCAGAAGCTCTCCCTGCTCCTTTGCCGCGGCGGTGTTCACCCGCTGTTCGCGCCACAGCTTCTGCATGTCCGCCATCGCGTCACTGGCAGGCGTCCGGCCGCCGCGGCCCAGCGTGGTGGCGATGTTGCCGAGCATGCTGTGGATCAGCGGGTAGTCCACCGCCTCCTTCGGTCTCTTGGCGTGACGCAACGCGTGGCCGAACCCTTGCAGGCTGGGCAACCGTTCACGTCGTCGGCGGGCGGTGGCGCCGAGGATGATCTGGAACAGCACCTGCTCCGGCGAGAGTCTCGTCAGGTCTCCGTGCTGCGAACACCGTCCGAGGCCCATCCGTTCTCCGCCGAACACCTGCCAGCGCAGGGCGTGCCGAGTGCAGATCTTGCGACCGCACCGGTCGGTCACCGACGTCATGTGCTCGCATGTGACCGTGCCGATCGCCGCGCACCCGCCCGCCTCGCAGCGCGGGAACTCCTCCGCGAGACAGGAAGGGCAGTACGCGACGTCTTGGTCTCGGGGGTGTGGGCGGCGGTGCCGGTCGCACCAGGCGCGGTCGCGGTGGCAGGCCTTTCCAGCGCAGCGGAACGTGGCCGGAAGTCCACACTCGCTGCATCCCGGCCGATGTTCGGCGCAGGTCGCGGCCAGGGCGCCGTCCAGGATGCTCACGTGGGCGTCACACGCCCGGTGCTCGACCCCGTCCGTTCGTGAAGAGCAAAGGAAAGGGCCGTACCGGGTCAGTCCTTCACTTGCGCACTGAGCGCATCGGTAGCGCAGCTGGGCCGGTTCGCGCACCGCGACGATGCTGAACCTGGTCGCCGCGGACACGACGCCCTGGTGATCGGCCACCCGGACGACCTCGATCTGCACGGTGCCGTTCGGGCCGTCGAGGTTGTGCACGGGCCTGGTTCGCAGGTCCCGGCCGGACAAGGCCGGTTCGATCTGGTTCCACAGCGCGCCGAACTCCTCGGACGTGCCTGGCACCTGTCGCATCCCGCGCAGGTCCAGGACGAGCTCGACGTCTGCTGCTGGTGCACGGGTCATGCGTTGCCATCCCGGTCTCGTCCACCGCGCCGGTCGCCGCCGCGGTGTGTGCTCTGGGCGCGGTCGCCCCTCGACCCGCTGTCGCTCCTGTGATGCCGTCCGCCGGTCCGCTCGCCGCGATGTGCGCGTTCGCCGCGTTTGTCCTTGTCGCGGCCCTGGCGCTGGGTGTTGTCTTTGCGTTCGCCCGCGATGTTGGCGCGCCACAGGTCCATCACCACCGATGTCCGCCCCGGTGCGGCCTGGGTGGCCTGCGCGAGTAGGAAGCCGCCGGGCACGGGGTTGCGCAGCTCGTCGCCGGCGGCTCTAACCAACGCGGACTCGCCGCCCGCCGCCCACGACGCCAGCAGGTCCGCCTCCGTGGAGAACCTGCGCAACCCGAGCCGGGGCAGCTCCACCGGAAGGACCACCGGCATGAGCTCCTCGACCGCGACGTCGAGGTTGCCGAACTCGGGACACAGGTCGAGGAGCAGTTCCCTGACGGCGGCCCGCCCCTCCACCTGGCGGACCTGCTTCGTCTGGCCCTGGCGAGGACGCCCGGTCCGGTCCTCCAGGGTGAAACGCGCCCGCAGGCCGTCGGCGACCGCTCTCGCGCGGTTCTCCTCCAGCTGACGTTGCGGGGAGTGCCCGATCCGCTTGCCGTCGCGGACCATCCTGCGCGCACGTAGACCGAGTGCTGCCAGGACGATCATGTGCGCCCGCGTGACCGCGAGGCTCGCGGCGGCGTCGATGCAGCGCACCGTGACGGACAGCCCGTTGTCGAAAGCCTGGTCGGGCACCACGTCCATGCGGTCCAGCCGCGCGACCCCGTCCCGCCGCCGCAGTTCGGCCTTGACCCGTTCGAGGTGCTCGGGCGTGGTGGAAGCGACGAAGCGCGAGGCCAGATGAGAGCGCGAGGAGGTCAGCCACCGGGAGCCGATGCGGTCACGAGGCGAGTTCGCAGCGGTGGTACCGCGGCCGGCCATGGCGATCAGGACGGGAACCTTGCTGCGCAGCAGGTTGCAGAAGACTTCCTGCTCCACTGGCGTGAGAACCTCGAACACGTGCGTGTCACCACCGAACACGGCGGGCCGGGCGCTCAGCCCCACCGCGGTGGGGGCGAGGAACCCGCCGGCGGACCGCGCGGCGTGCGCGAGCAGCTCGACCGATCGAGCGAGCCCGGTGAACACCTGGTCCCGTGCGGCGCGGGTGCCGGCCCACGCCATTGGCTGACGGACCACGAACAGTCCGTTGGTGCCACCGACCTGCGCGATCCGGTGCGCGTCCTGCGCGCTGGTCGCTGAACGGGCGACTTGGTCGATCACCCTGGCGGGGTCAGTGCCCAGGACAGCCACACTCTTGTCCAGGCACTGACGCGTCGCTCCGATTCGCGTCAGACTCAGCAACATGCAGTGACCATCGCGGCCGGTGTGGATCTGTTACGGGCTCGTACATGGCAATTCCTGGCCACAGCGGCAAAAACCTTTCCATCCCGCCAGGAATCGTCCTATGTGGATGGTGGCGCGGATTGGATCAAGTTCGGCCATTGTGTCCACAATGGACTGCGAGCTACCGGTAACTCCGGATCGCGGTCGCGGCCAGCCCCGTCTCGAACGTCACAAGCGCCCACGCGGCCGGGGCCTGGAACAACGGCCGCACGTCTTCCGGGTCCACCTTCGGCTCGCTGACCATCCCGACGTGGTCCGGCTGTGCTCGGTGGTGGTCGGCCGGCCGGGGCCAGCGCGTCTGGACCACCGTCCACAGCGCCAGCGTCTCCATCGGCACCGGGTTGCCCTTCAGTGTCCGGACCCTCCTGAGTACCGAGTACGCGTTGGGGAACAGCTTCAGGCTGTGCGGGTTCGGGCTCAGCAACGGCCCGAACTTCTGCACTCGCCACCTAAGTGCCCATCTGGGCCTGGCCTCAGCATCTTCAACTCGGCCCGATCGAACGCCTCACCGTAGATCGACGGGATCGTCTCGGCGGAGTCATCCCTGAGCATCGCCATGGGGCTTAACCTGCATGGATGCAGTTTTCGGCACGCACAGGACTGCTGGACCCGTAGAAGTAGGTGTGGGCGAAGGGCTGGTCAATCAAGTCCGTGAGCAATGCTTGCGGATTCACTACGACGACCATCGTCTTGAAATTCGACCCGCGCGGCCAATGCTGAAACCTGCTCGTCAGCAGGCGCTCGCGTTGGATTTGTGTGCGGATTTAACGCGGCCGAAACATGAATTATCCCACGGGATCCTATGAATCCCGTGGGGTAAGAGAATGTCCGAGGGGGACATGAACCCCCACGCGTAGCAAGCGTGCAACATTCGCGTGTTCATGTGGATATGGATAGCTCGGCGCCAATTTAGAGGGCCAATCCAAGTAGTTCGCGTAAACCCTTCGCTGGAAGCTGCTCTCCTATCTCGTTCAACTCTGCTATGTTAGGTTCACGAGCGTTTTTGTCGGTGTGTGGGCTCAGGAGATCCTTGACGTTTGGTCGTCGGGACATGCTTGACGTGTCCGCGCGATCATGATCTTGTTCGTCCTCGATCAAGCAGGCAGGCTCGGGGCGGGCGGTTGTGGATCAGCAGGCGACGGTGGAGTACCGCTACCGGGCAGTGTGCGAAGTGCTGGGCGGGTCGCCGATCGGCGAGGTCGCAGCCAGGTATGGGACCTCGCGGCAGTCGCTACACACCTGGCGGCAACGCTTCCAGCAAGAAGGCATGCCGGGCTTGGCGGATCGGTCGCGGCGTCCGCGTACCAGCCCGAATCGCACGGCAGCCGAGGTGGAAGCGCTGATCTGCCAGTTGCGGCGTGATCATCCTCGGTGGGGTGCTCGCCGGATCAGCTATGAGCTCGGCCGCAGTGGTGTCGAGCCGACGCCGTCGCGGGCGACCACGCACCGGGTGCTGGTGCGCAACGGCCTGATCGATCCGCAAGCCCAGCAGCACAAGCGCAAGTACCGGCGCTGGCAGCGTGCGGAGCCGATGCACCTGTGGCAGCTTGACATTGTCGGTGGCGTGCCCCTGGCCGATGGGCGCCAGTGCAAGATGGTCACAGGGATCGACGACCACTCCAGGTTCGTGGTGATCACGACAGTGGTCGCGGTGCCCACTGGCCGGGCGGTGTGCGAGGCGTTCACCGCAGCCATGCGCCGCTACGGAGTTCCCTCGGAAGTGTTGAGCGACAACGGAAAGCAGTTCACCGGCAAGTACACCAAGCCGCTGCCGGTCGAGGTGCTGTTCGAGCGGATCTGCCGGGACAACGGCATCACCCAGCGGCTGACCAAGCCCCGCTCACCCACGACAACCGGCAAGATCGAACGGTTCCACAAGACCCTGCGCGAGGAGTTCCTCGACCACGTCGCACCGTTCGAGTCCATCACCGCGGCGCAGGAAGCCATCGACGGCTGGGTCGCCGGCTACAACCAGCAGCGGCCGCACCAGTCACTGGACATGGCCACCCCGGCCAGCCTGTTCCGCCCCAACGGCCCCACCCGGCTTGAAGTTCCTCAGTCCACATCGGACGAACCTACGCCTGACCTGGCGATCGACGTGATCGAGCCGCCCACGCCCGCCCCGGACGGGATGGCCGTGGAGTTCGAGGCCCGCGTGCCGCCCAGCGGCGAGCTGAGCGTGCTGTCCGGGCGGCAGAAGGTCTCGCTGCACCAAGCAATGGCCGGGCGAACCGTCACCATCTGGGCCGACCAGCGCAGCGTCCACCTCAGCTGCGACGGGCACGTCGTGCGCACCATCGCATCCCGGCTGCGGCCCGAGGACCTTCGCCACCTGGTGATGCGCGGCGCCCGCGCCGCCGGCCCACAACCCGCACTACCCGCCCTGCGCCGACGCGACGGCATCCCCGTGCTGCCCGAGGGCGGCGCGGTCGAGATCGAGCGCACGGTCAACAAGGACGGTGTCGTCACCATCGCCGGCACCACGCACCTGATCGGGTTCGCCCACGCGAGCCGCAGAATCGCGCTGCGACTGGACGGCCATCTGATGCACGCCGTGCTCGACAACGCCCTCATCGGCAGTTGGCCCTGCCCGATCCCCGCCGAGCAGCTCGCCCGGCTGCAGGGCGCCCGCACGCCATCCAGCCCGTTGCCTCCGCCACCATTGCCCGCGGGATCGCTGCGCGCCCAACGACGGGTCCATGCGAGCGGACGCATCCTCGTCGGCGGCCAGCGGATCAAGCTCGGGCCGCGTCACCGCGGCAAGCTCGTCACTGTCGTCATCGAAGACACCCACCTGCGCGTCCTGCACGGCGACGAAGAGATCGCTGTCCGGCCCCGTCAGAGCCTCAAACCCATCACCCGCCTGCACGTCACAGGCAAGGGCGTCACGCCCGGCTGAGGTCAAGCATGTCCCGACGACAAAACGTCAAGCATGTCCTGAGTCCATACATTGACAGCGTTTTCCGCAGGGCGATAGGAATGCCGACAGGGTAGATGTCGATCGGGCCGAGTTGCGGCGTACATGCCCGAATCTTGGTAGTGGCAACGAAGATATTCTTGAGCCCGCCGTACATGTGTTGAGAAGGCCGTGGTCGGTGTCGCTGACGCCACAACCAACCGCGTCACCGCTGACCTGGCGCAGCACGAATACGAACCTGTGACAGCCTGATACGCAGGTCAGACGGATTAGGCCATGTTTGGCACCCCGCAGGCTTATCCCATGCTGATCGTTTAGGCCCTGAGTTGCGTGTCGTGAAGACACGCCGTGGGATTGAGGGCTTGGTCGCCTCAGCTCGTGAAGGTGCCGATAGGTAGCAGCGGTGCCCAATCGCGAACAGGCAGTGCCCACATGCCAGGTGCGCCCATCAACTTCGCCGTGGCGTGGTGGATCGCCAGGCTCGCGGGAACTGTCCTGTTGTCGAGTTGGCCGAGGACCCATTCGACGTACGTGTTGCTGATGGTGGTGTCACCGAACTCGCCGATGGTCGCCAGGACTTCGACTGTGCCTTTCGTCAGAGACAAAGTGGCGATGGTGAGAGGTTCGGTCATCGCCTGCCCTGGCACTCCCGCGCCCCAGCACGTGATCAGGTACAGGCGAGCGGGGGCGTTCGCGGTCAGGATGTCCGCAGGCAGCAACCAGACGTCGAGGTCGAGTTCGAGATAGTGGCCAGGTCCATCCGTAGGGCGACCATGACACATGAGGATCATGGTGTGCGTACCGGTGGCCAGGGCTTCTTTTGCTCTGATCGCGCTCTCCGCGAACTCCGCGGACGAGGTCGTCGGCATGGAGATGCGCAGTGCCTGCATGACCGGGCTGCGCCAACAGGTCGTGTGGCGATCGTCGGGCGCGGTCGTGAGGGGCCGTTCTCGGAGAACGCGCTGAAGCCCGAGCGTGGGGCAGACGACGAACTCGGCGAGCTGTCCAAGCATCAGCCGGTCGCCGATCGGGATCGCGCCCCAGGGCACCAGCCACATCTCGCCGACGGGCAACACGAGCACACGGCGTGCCGAGGAGCTGACGGCTTCGCGCAACAGCTCCGGGATCAGCTCCGCCAGCGGCACGAGCTGAGAAGGCCGCAGTCCGCTGTGTTCGTCGCTGTTCTGCTGCAGCACAGCGATCAGCTCCCGGCACTCGTCGGAAAGCTGGACTGTGTCGAGGTGCGTCCGGCCTTCGACATCTCGCCACAACCGGTGGACGAGCTGCGGGGCAGCTGGATCCGGTACCACCTGCAGTGCATCGCAGTTCGTTGGCAGCGCTTCCAACAGCTCGGCGCCGTCATCGGCTGGTGGCAGGTAGACAGCGGCCAGCAACTCCTCGAGCGCTGCTTTCGCCGGACGTGGCAGGGCGCCTGAGAGTGCGCGAGCCCCGATCATCCGTTGAACGCGCTCCCGCGCCGACAGGTCAGGTGACAGCTGCATGCCTCCTGACCCGGCTGGGCGTTTCGCGGCGATCCACCGCTGATCCGCGCTCGCGAGCACGTGCTGGAGCAGGACGAGCTCGTCCGCGGCTCCAGGAGGCAGAGACGCCGCAGCCAATCCCACGAGTCGCCTGCCGGCCAAGCTGTCCGCCACAACGACGAAGGACGGAGCGTCCTGAGCGTTGACGGCGGCCCGTAGCGCGAGTGCGTAGACCTCGGCGAACCGGCTTCGGTACTCGTGCTGACTGGCGGCGTCCTGATGTGCGGCGCGGAACTCCTCGACCGTGAACACGGCCTCGACGAGCGCGGTCACCTCATCCTGCTGTTCACCGAGTTCCCCGTGCATCTCGGCGCGTTTCGTCAGCGCCGTGCATCTGCCGAGCAGATCACCGGCGTCTCGGTAGGCAGCTGCAGCGGTGGAGAAGAGGCCAGCGGCCTCGGTCCAGTTCGCGCGTGCTCGTGCCACCCGTCCGAAGTTCTGAATGCAATGAGCTTGTGCATGCGACAGTCCGTGTTCGACAGCGACGTCGTATGCCGCGCGGTACTGCACCTCCGCCAGGTCGGGGTCGTCGGTGTCGAGGAGGATGTCACCCAGCCCCTCCAACACGTTGACGACGCCAATCGGCTCGTGTGCGTCCTTGAAGTCCTCAGCGGCCTTGACGTACCAGGTGCGCGCCGACTCGAGATCGCCCAGGAGGTGCCAGACAGCGCCGAGTCGTTGCGCGGCGTTTGCCTGGCCGGTGAGTGTCCGCACCTCGACGAACATGTTGTACGCGCTGAGATAACCGGTGGCAGCGTCGTCAAGCGCCCCGGAGCGCTGGGCACACTCGGCAGCCCCCATGCGTGCATTGGCGAGGTAGACGCGGTCTTCGAGTTCTTCCGCCAGCTTGGCCGCCTTGCCGAACAGTACTTCTGCCTGTGTGACCGAGTGGTGGAACAGCGTGAGGTAGGCCAGCGGGACCAATGCGCGGAGCCGGCCGAAGCGATATCCGGCTTGAGTGGAGGCGACCAATGCAGACTCGTACGCGTCGATGGCGGCGCTCGACGCTCCGCGCGAACGATGGACATCAGCGATGCCTACACGGGCGTTCGTGACGGTGATCGGATCGAAGCGCTGGTCGTCCGCGAGTTCAGTGAACAGGTTGAGCGCGCGGTCGTACTCGCCGGTGCGGATCGCGTGATCGCCGAGCGTCTCGGCCGTGATCGCGTGGTTCCACCTGTCGATGTCGACGGGCGCCAGGGTCCCGTCACGCGAGGCGTCCATGACGTGAAGATAGCGAGATCGGAGCGCTATCGGGCCTGGCGGTTTGTGCTGTGCGAGGGTCTCCGCGGCTGCCGGTTCTCCCATCCAGGCCGCATGCAGCACAGTGGCCAACGGGTGCTCGGCGATGTCGCCGTGGTAGGCATCGCTCTTGCTCATGCCGGGTCCTCGTTGCTCTTCGTGCCGCTCCGGCGGCCGATCAGCGTCCCGTCCACCGGGTACTTCCCCTCGCCCGCACCCGGAATGGGCGCTTGCGGAGTCCGAGGATCAGCCGCGTCGACGAACGGGTTGTTCAGCCGCTGTGGTTTGTCCTCGGGAAGCTGCTGACCGGTGATGTCCAGATGGGCCTGGGTGGCCCGGCACGCCAGCTCGACCAACCACCACCTCAAGTCCGCCGGGTAGTCCTCGAACGTCGTGGACCGCAACGCGGCGGCGGCGAGCTCGACCGGGTACTGCACTCGCCAGGACTGCTCGAACCCGTTGCTCTCGACCGAATTCAAGGTGGCCTTGAAGACGCGGGTCACGAGACCTCCCAGCAACTGGTCCTGACGCGCGTCCTGCTTGAGATCAGGCCTGGTCAAGTCGCCGAGAAGCGCTCGGCGCTGATGTTCCATCAGGGTCGGCCAGAACACCGAAACGACGGACAGAAGCAGCGTGATCGGGTCCCGTCCTCGCGGCGCGGTCGCCTGGTAGGTGGCGAGGTCGATCAAGCAGTACGACTTGGGAACCACGCCGCTGTGGTTGATCAGCACCAGGACGTTCCCAAGGTGGAGATCACCGTGACCCTGTCCCCGCAGCACCTCGAGTTTCCGGGCGCCGACCTCCGTTCGGTCCGTCATCAGCAGCCATGGATTCGCAAGAGGATCGGCGCCGTCGTTCAGCAGGACGCGGGCGCCAGCGGACGCCATGCCGAACATCGTAGTGAGGCGCCGGACCGAGCCGTTGGTGGTCACGGGGTGGTGCAGCTCCTGATGAGCGAGCTCCCACACCGACGTCTTGGCGCCGCGTGGGGCAAGGTTCCATTCAGTGGCGACGTCGTCGACCACCGCGCAGCAGAGGTCCGTGAGCTCGACGAGCCGTTCGGCCAGCTCTTTGGCAGGGCGGTACCGAGAACTGCGGCCGGCGAGATCCTGGAAGTACACGACTGTGTCGCGGTCGATCTGGACCGGGCCGTAGCGGAGCTGCACCAGGTGACTTCTCATGAAATCAGCTGGCGCCTGGTCCAAAGCCGCCTGGTGCACGGCGATCTCGCTGCGTTCGGCCCTGCTGATGACCTTCGCCACGACGTTGCGATCACCCTCCGGCGGCTCGTCGGGCGTGTCGCGCCCCCTGATCGTGAGCGAGGCGGTGATCGCGCCGGTGTAGCCCTTGCCCAGCCACGCGTCGACCGACGGTTCGATCGCGCGCCCGGAGAGCTCTGCCCAGTCGACAAGCCCTTGTGCGACAACAGGGCGTCCGAGCAAAGAGGTGAGACCCGCGAGGTCTGAATTCCGGGGCTGCTGGTGCAACGCCATCTCCACGTCACTCGGTGCATGCTTTCGCCGCGAGAGGCGCAAGTCTGCCATGGGACACCAGCGGGCGTGGTCTAAAGTCTGCTCCTTCGACAAGGGAGTCCGATGGTCAAAGAAGTCGGGAACGGCGAGCCTCTGCCGGACGACCAGATCGCGGGGCGGGAGAATCTGTACTCGCGCGTTCCGGTGGCGGGCAACGACCACAGGCTCGAACTCCAAGGCCAGATCGCCTTCGGTAAGGCGCACATCACCATTCCGGACGCCAAGACCGAGCGCGAGTTCGCGACTCAGGTAGGTGTGGAGCGCTGGTCGCGGGAGTTCGTGTGGTTCCCGTTCGACCTGGATCCGTTGGAGGAGGTAGGGCACTACCTCCGGATGGCGGTGCGGATCACCTTCCTCGACCCGGACTTCATCGCCCTCTACCTGGCGCCGGGAAACGGCAGCACCGACGTGCCGTTCGACGGGCAGGCGACCCCGTTCGGCCTGGGCAGGCCGGCCCTGCGCTGGGAACTACGCCCCGGCGAAGGCGCCGAGTTCCTGCGGCCACAGGGGCATGCGGTGCTGTGCCTGATGCAGCGTCCCAAAGACGTCTTCGAGGTCGACCTGCACATCGAGGTCGACGTGACGATCTTGCGGACGCTCTGGGGTCGTGAGGAGCGACTGGCGGCCACGACGAGCCCTGGCCGGTACCGGATCTCCTTCGAGAACGGGGATTTCACGCGATTGCCGGACTGACCGACGTTGCGCTCGGACCTCGGCACGGGTAGCCAGGAGATGCCGTCCCTGAGCCGATTCCGGTGGTGACCATGGAGTCCAAGTCCGAGCCTGATCCTTCGGCTACCGACTTCGGCCCGGAACTGCGCCGGCTCAGGCTGGCGAAAGGCATGTCGCTCAGCCAGCTCGCGGAGAAGACCCACTACAGCAAAAGCCAGCTCAGCAAAGTCGAGAACGGCGTTGTGCCCGCCAACGAGTCGATCGCGCGAGCGTGTGACGGCGTGCTGGGCACGGGCGACCGGTTGTTGCGCCTGGTCGCTCGCATGAATTCGGTTCGTCGCCGCAATCGGCTGCCGGGCAACAACTTCTTCAGCGGACTGCCGAGGGAGACAGCGCACTTCGTCGGACGTGGGACCGAGTTGGGCGACGTGATGCGACTGCTGACGGCGCGAACCGGCCCGCGATCGGTCCCGCGGATCTGCGTGATGCACGGCATGCCTGGAGTCGGCAAGACTGCACTCGCCGTTCGGGCGGCCAGAGAGACTCTGGGACTCTTCCCCGACGGATGCCTGTTCATCGATCTGCACGGTCACACACCAGGCATGGTTCCCGTTCCGCCGGCTGACGCGCTCGAACGTTGCCTGCGTCGACTAGGAGTCGCCGGTGAGCACATTCCGCACCACGTGGACGACCGCGCCGGCATGTTCCGGGACAGGATTGGCGATCGCCGGATGCTGCTGGTGTTCGACAACGTCGCGCACGTCGAGCAGGTCGAGCCGCTCATGCCCGCGTCGTCCTCCTGCGGCGTCCTGATCACGAGCAGGAACCGCATGGCTTCGCTCGACGATGCGTGGCAGGTCGAGGTCGACGTGTTGCCCGTGGTGGATGCGGTGACCCTGTTCCAGTCGATCAACTCGGCTGGCGTCGGCGAACCGGTAGTCGACGTGATCGTGCGTCAGTGTGGGCTGCTGCCCCTCACCGTGCGAATCGCCGCGGTGCGGCTGTCCCGGCGTGACGGCGCCGAGCTGCGGAGATTCGCGGACCGGTTGGCGAGCGGTGATGCGGACCGGCTCCACGAGCTGGACGACGGTGGCCGAACGGTGGTCGAGGTATTCGAGTCGTCAGCGAGGATGCTCGCCCCGTCGCAGCGGACTGCGTTCCTGCTGCTCGCCGGTCATCCCGGTGCGGACTTCGATCCGGTTGCTGCTGCAGCGATCGCCGGAGTCGCGGCGCCCGCCGCAGAGATCCTGCTGGAGCGGCTGACGGACGAGCATCTCCTCATCCGCGGGCAAGACGGCAGGTTCAGGTTCCACGACCTTGTGCGCGAGTACGCGCTTCGGGTCGCGGACCGACAAGATGTCGAGCACGCTTTGGGGCGGTTGGCCGGCTATTACGCTACGGCGGCGCGAGCTGCGGACAGGCGCATCGCACCGCACCGGTACCAACGGCCGGCACCGGAGGGTTTCTCCTCGGGATTGCCGCTGGTGGCGTTCGCCACGATGGAAGAAGCCGTCCTATGGATGGACGACGAGTTCGACAACCTCGTCGCGACGTGTCGTCTGGCCGGTCAGCTGCGGCTGGATGAAAACTGCTGGTACATCGCGCACGCATTGCAGGGATTCGCATTTCTGACGAAGTCCTGGGACGCGTGGCTCGCCGCGCAGTCGATCGCCTTGGAAGCAACGCTGCGACTCGGGGATCGTGAGGCGGAAGGGTATCTGCTGAACGGACTGGGCCTGGCCTACCTGGAGCGGCACGATCGCGCACTGGCAAAGGAGTCCTTCGAGGCCGCACGCGACGCGTTCCGCTCGATCGATGATCATCGCGGGCTTGCGAACACTTCGGGCAATCTGGCGTGGGTGCACCATGCGGCGGGTGAGCACGAGATGGCGTTGACAGAGCACCAGCACGCGTTGCGGTTCCACCTGACAGCGGGTTCTTCCGTCGCCGTCGCCGTCACGTTGCGCGGCATAGCCTCGGCGGAGGTGGGGCTGGGACGATTCACCGAGGCAGTCGAGCACCTCGAGCAGGCGTTGCGCACGTTCGACGCACACGAGCTTCCGTTCGACCGGGCGATGGCGCTCAACTGCCTTGGGCTGGCGCATCTGCGCAGCGGTGAACTGGACGCTGCCTGGACTGCCTACGAGGCAGCGGTCGAGTGCAGCAGAGCTTGCGGTAGCAGCTTCGAACTCGCACGTGGTCTCGAAGGCATGGCAGCGGCCACCACTGACCGTGACGCGATGATGCGCTTGCTGGCGGAGTCGGCCTCCGTGTACGCGAAACTCGGCGCCGCGGAAGCCGTACGCGTGAGTCGGCTTCTCGACGAGGTGCGTCAGCAGGCCGTGTAGTGGCGACCGGCCTGTGGGTGCCAGAACCCTACACTCGCCCGCTGAGCTGGAGTGATCGGGTTCTGTCGTTTCGACGGCATGATCGTGGGGGTGGCGCTGAGACTGCTGTAGCTCGTCTTTGTCCAGCTAGGTGGCTGGTTGGTTCTGCTCGGCCGGTCGTCGGTGGCCAAGGACGTGGAGTTGTTGGTGTTGCGGCACGAGGTCGCGGTGTTGCGTCGAGGTCATCGTCGTCCTCGGTTGGATTGGGCTGATCGTGCGCTGCAGGCCGCGTTGGTGTGGCGACTGCCTGTCTGGTTGCGGGATCACCGGCTGGTGTCTCCGGGAACCGTGTTGAGTTGGCATCGGCGTTTGGCCGCGAAGAACTGGACCTACCCGAACCGGACTGGGCGCCCGCAGGTCGACGAGACCGTCGTGGCGTTGATCGGGCGGATGGCGCGGGAGAATGCCAGCGAGGCTATCGCCGCATCCAAGGTGAGTTGCTCAAGCTCGGCCCCCGGACATCCGCGTCAACTATCAGTCGTGTGCTCCAGCGGCTGCGGATTCCGCCCTCGCCGATCCGTGGTACCGACACGTCGTGGCGGCGGTTCCTGCGTGCTCAAGCGGCGAGCATGCTGGCCTTGGAACGGGGCCTTTCGCGGCGAACTGCTGGACCGCCGCTGATCTTAAATTAGACCCTGTGCCGCCCGGAAAGGCATCGCTGCTCTGAGCGGTGCGGTTCTGTCGGCTGCGAGCATGTCTGGGTGATCGGTTCGCTGTTGTACCAAGTATTTTGCAAGTTGCTGTCTGCTCCGGCGGTGCTGCTTCGCTGTGAGACGGCCAAGGACGCGGAGCTTCTTGTGCTGCGGCACGAGAACGTCGTGCTTCGTCGGCAGTTGACCGGCCCGGTTCGTTACGAGCCTGCGGACCGGTTCTGGTTCGCCGCGCTGTCGAGAATGGTGCATCGCTCGCGTTGGCAGGAGGTCTTCCCGGTTACTCCTGGCACGTTGCTCAACTGGCATCGCAGGTTCATCGCCCGGAAGTGGGATCACACCGCGCGCCGGCGAGCTGGGCGACCTTCAACCGCAGCGCCGATCAAGGCGCTCGTACTTCGACTCGCTAGGGAAAATCCGCGGTGGGGACATCGGCGGATCCATGGCGAGCTGCTTCGGCTTGGTCATCGCCTGGGTGCCTCGACGGTCTGGGAGATCTTGGACCGCGCTGGCATCGATCCGGCGCCGCGGCGATATGGTCCAACCTGGCGCGAGTTTCTGACTGCGCAGGCCGAGGGCATCATCGCGGCGGACTTCTTCCACATCGACACCGTGCTCGGCGCACGTCTGTACGCGCTGGCGTTTCTCGAACACGGCGCCAGGCGCCTGCACGTCACCGGCGTCACCGCGCATCCGACAGGGGCCTGGACGGTGCAGCAGGCGAGGAATCTGGCTGGCGAGCTCGGAGCGCGCATGGAGTCTCTGCGCTTCCTGCTGCGTGACCGCGACGGTAAGTATGGCGACACGTTCGACGCCGTATTTGAGGCAGAGGAACTGCGTGTTATTGCGACCGCGCCTCGAGCTCCGCAGATGAATGCGCACTGCGAACGGATCATCGGCAGCATCCGCCGCGAAGTTCTCGACCACGTCCTCATCATGGGAGAAGGCCATGCGCATCAAGTCCTCGCGGCTTACCAAACGCACTACAACAGGCACCGGCCTCACCAGGCCCGCGACCAGCTACCGCCAGACGTCCAAGAGCACTCCGGAGCGGCGAATGATCTTGACGGCGCTGGTCGTCGACCCATCCGCACGCGGATCCTCGGTGGGGTGATCAACGAGTACCGATATGTCGCTTGAGCTGCAGCGATGACTTTTCGAGTGGCATAGGCTTACCGGGTCTTCTCGATTGCGATACCACGTGGCGGGGATCGCTACCTTCGCGCTGACGCCCGTTGCGCCGAACGGGTGCACATTTGTGGACAAATACAGGACAGGCGATAACAGCTCGTCCTGGCACGGCGATGACCGCGCTAAGCACCATCGCCAAGCACGGCAGGTACCGCCATGACAGGACGAACACCGACCAAGCTCGAGCTGGAACTGATCAACGCCGCCAAATCGGGTGGCGAGGTGGATCGCGGCGAGATCACTCTGGACAGTCTGAAGAGCACAGATGACGAGGACCGCGTGATCAACGCGGAGATCATTCACGGGCTCCTCGCCGGCACCTACGGCAACGATCTCCACCCGCATGGCATTCGCATCAGGTACGCGCGTATCGCCGGCTCGCTCAACAACGTGGGCGAGCCTCATCCGTCCTTCGAATTCAACTCTCGCACGTTCCCCGTCGGGATCAAGTTCGAACACTGCTGGCTGGATCATCCAATGCTCGCACACGACGCACGTGTGCCGTGGCTGCACTTGGACAACTGCGTGATCCCCTACTTCCATGCTGATCGGGTCAGGGTCGACGGATCGCTGTACCTGCGTGGGCTCAAGGCGGGCGGCGGCACCGACCTCGGTGCGGTTCGCTTGCTGGGCGCGCACATCGGCCGCAATCTGGAGCTGGACAGAGCAGTCCTGCACAACAAGCAGGGGCCCTCACTTCATGCCGAAGGAATCCAGGTCGACCGTGCCCTCCGGTTCCGAGCGGCCAGCCTGGAGTCCACATGCGACACGGGAGCGGTGCAACTCGTCAACGCACACGTACGGGGCGATTTCTGGCTCGACGGTACGCACATCCACAACGAGAAAGGCCCCGCGCTCAACGCGGAAGGGCTCGAGGTGGGAGGTTCGCTCCTGCTCTGCTCGGGCTTCGTCGCGACCGCGAGGTCCAAGGAGCTCGCCACCGTCCACCTGATGTGCGTGCGCGTCGGCTCAAGGCTCGACTTCGGCGAAGGCCGGGACGCCACAGGACACCTCTGGGACACGCCGCGAGGCGAAGAGCGCGAGCTGCTTCCGAAGAAGGCGGCCGTGATCAAGAACGACGAAGAGAACGAGTACAAGAACCATCTCACTGTCGATCTTGGTTGCGCTTCGACCGACGACCTCCGTCTCCCAGCGGAAACTGTTTGTACGCATAAACGTCCTCGTTGGCACATAAGGAAGAAGTGCTCGAACAACAAGATCATCGTCGTCGGCCTGAAGTACGCGATGTTGTCCAGGGAGTCGGCGCACAGGCACTGGTCGCACTGGCTGCGAGACCACGCGGATCGATTCGAGGCCCAGCCGTACCAGCACCTCGCAAAGACATTGCGGGACAACGGGCACACCACCGAAGCTCGGCGACTTCTGATCCGGCTCGAGAACGCCCGCCGCAAGCACGGCAAGGCCCACTGGTGGTCCTCCTGGAGCTCGTGGCCGTGGCACCTGGCCAAACGGGCTTTCATCGGACACGGCTACCGGCCAGGACGTGCCCTCATCGGGTTGCTGGTGGTACTCGCGACCGCAACGTTCGTCATGTGGCAAGCGCAAAGCGCGGGCTCGATCCAGAAGCCGGGTCTGCTGCACCTTTAGGTGACATCTGAGTTGGCTTGCCGTGATGGTGAGCTGGGAGGATGTCGCTGTGCCCAAGCCCTACCCCCAGGAG
>NZ_JBIWKS010000008.1:0-417853 GCF_044765805.1 Lentzea sp. NPDC102401
CGGTTGGAGCTGACTGGTACTAATAGGCCGAGGACTTGTTACAAAGACGCTACGCATCCACTGTGCGGTTCTGGAAGAACAACCAGAACCGATCGCGACCCCGCGGGGTTGCTGGTTGTAATTTCATAGAGTTTCGGTGATCATAGCGTTGGGGAAACACCCGGTCCCATTCCGAACCCGGTAGTTAAGCCCTTCTGCGCCGATGGTACTGCACTGGTTACGGTGTGGGAGAGTAGGTCGCCGCCGAACATTCTTTCCAGAAGACCCCTGAGGGTCGAGCACTTCGGTGCTCCCCTCAGGGGTTTTTTGCGTGCTGATTTTCGCTTGCGCACTCTGGTCTGATGGACCCATGGACGCGGTCGTGCACGCCACCCTGGAATCGTTCGATGCCGCCACCCACGATCGGCTGTCAGCCGATCCGGTGCGAAACACGGTGGCACTCACCTCGCTCGACCGCATCCGCCGCTCGCCGGCCACCGACCTCCTGCCGACCCTGATCACCTTCCACGACAACGGCGAAGTGATCGGATCCCTGGTCCGCACCCCGCCGTGGCCGTTCCAAGCGGCCGACCTCCCACTCCCCGCGGCGGAGCTGGCGGCGAACCTCGCCGCGAGAATCGATCCGGACGCCCCAGGAGTGACCGGCCCGCGCGACAGATCCGAGGCCTTCGCCACAGCGACGGGCAAGAACTACACCGAGTCCCTGACCACCAGGCAATACCGCCTGGGCACCCTCGCCCAGCCCACCGTCGAAGGCACCGGCCGCCTGGCCACCGAGGAAGACGTGGAACTCCTGGGCGTCTGGCGCCAAGCGTTCCTCCGCGAAGCCGTGCCAGAAGCACCGAACGAGCCGGCGACCGAAGCCATGCGCGCCTCCCTGCGCCTCGGCAACGGCCACGCCCTCTGGGTGATCAACGGCATACCGGTCGCCTGGGCCGTCGCCAGCCTCCCGCAGGCGGGCATGACGAGGATCGGCCCGGTCTACACCCCGCCCGAACACCGCAAGCACGGCTACGGCGCCGCGGTCAGCGCGTTCGCGAGCCAGTGGGCACTGGACCAGGGCGCGACCGACGTCCTGCTCTTCGCGGACCTGACCAACCCGGTCTCGAACTCGATCTACCAACGCATCGGCTACCAACCACTCGACGACTGGGCGGAGTTCTGGTGGAAGCACTGAGCCACAACGACATCAAGGACTTCCTCGCGGCGGCGGGCGACCTCCTCGACGCTGATCCCGTGAACAACAGCGTGCACCTGACCGGTGTGGACGCCGCACTCCAGGGACGTCTGACACCGATCACGCTGATCTCGTTGCACGACAACGGGACCGTGGTCGGCGCGGTCACCCAGATGGAGGGTCGTCCACTGCACGTCGCCGCGATGCCGGCGCCTGCGGCACCTGCGGTCGTGGAAACACTTCGGGGTCGTGAGATCAACGAGGTCAGCGGAACGCGGGACCGGGTCGAGGCCTTCCGCACGCTCTGGCGTGACGGCGGGAAAGAGCTCTACACCCTGCGGCTCTACCGGCTGGCGGACCTGACGGTGCCGGACGTGCCGGGGGAGTCGAGGCTCGCCACGCCCTCCGACGACGACCTGATCACCGAGTGGTGGATCGCCTTCTGGACCGAACTGGACGGACTCCCGCGGGACGAGGCCGAGAAGCGGGCGATGGAAAGCCGGTGGATGCCCGCGGGGCACGTCCTGTGGCTGGTCGACGGCGTCCCGGTGTCGTGGGCGGGCAGCACCTCCCCGGTCGGCGGGGTGTCACGGGTCGGCCCGGTCTACACCCCGCCCGAGCACCGGCGGCACGGCTACGCGGCCGCGGCCACCGCGGCGGTCAGCCAGTGGGCGTACGGCGAGGGTGTCGATCACGTCGTGCTCACCGCGGACCTCGCCAACCCCACGGCGAACTCCGTCTACCAGGGCATCGGTTTCCGCGCGGTCTCCGACTGGTCCGAGTACAGCTGGATCAGCTGAACAGTTCGGGCGCCAGCGGACGGTTCCGGACGTGGGAGGAGAACACGAGCGAGGTCGTGGTGTCGCCGTAGCGCTGCATCACCTCGACGAGCTCCTCCAACTCGACCATCGACCGGCAGACGACGCGCAGCAGCCAGCAGTCGTCGCCGGTCACGTGGTCCGCGTCGAGGATCTGCGGCAGCACCAGCACCTGCGTGCGGAACCGCGGCGTGTCCAGCGACCGCACCCGCACGCGCACGATCGACTCGATCGGCAGGCCGAGCCGTGCGGGGGAGACGATCGCGGTGAAACCCGTGATCACGCCGAGCGACTCCAGGCGCCGGACCCGTTCGGTCACCGCCGGCGCGGACAGCGACACCTCGCGGCCCAGCGAGGTGAACGACATCCGCCCGTCCTGCTGCAGCAACGACAGGATCTTCCAGTCCACCGCGTCGAGTTCCACCTGGAAATCATAGGGAGAACGCCCAGAACGCCTGGACTTCCGCATGTCGAAGACATGCAGGTGCCCAGCAGGATCAAACGCATGACGAACGCACTGCGCTTCCCCGCCGCCGACCCGCACGCCGCGGCGGCCCACTTCGCCGCCGAGCTCGCGTTCGAGGCCGACCCCGACGACGTGCACCGCGACCTCCAGGAAGGCAACACCCAGGGCTACGTCCTCGTGGAGACGCGCGCCCCGGAGGCGTTCGCGCAGGCCCGCATCCCCGGCGCGATCAACCTGCCCTACCGCGACCTGCCCGAGCGGCTCGACCTCGATCCGAGCCTCGTCTACCTCTGCTACTGCGAGAGCTTCCAGTGCAACGCCGCCACCAAGGGCGCCCTCGCGCTCGCCCAGCGCGGTTACCGGGTGAAGCGGCTGTCCGGCGGCATCACGGCCTGGCGCGAGGCGGGCTATCCGGTCGAGTCGGATCAGCTCGTCGGAGCAGGTGTATCCAAGGTCGCGTGTCATTGCTGAGCTGGGCCCACCTAGGCTCAGGTGCGTGAACGCACCGCGCCTGCTCGTCCTTCAGCCCTCGCAGTCAGACCCGTTGGCCAAGCTCGGGGACTGGCTGGAGGCAGAGGGCGTCGAGCTCGACCTCGTGCCGCTGAAGGAGATGCCCGCGCCGCGGAACCTCGACGGCTACCAGGGCCTCGTCTGTCTCGGCGGCGAGATGGGCGCGCTCGACGACCTCGACCACCCGTGGCTCGCGGACGCCCGCCGGCTGCTGTCCAGCGCCGTGTCGAAGCGGCTGCCCACCCTGGCGATCTGCCTCGGTGCGCAGCTGCTCGCGGCCGCCACCGGTGGCCAGGTGCGCAAGGGCCCGCAGGGGCCGGAGGTCGGCGTGCTGCTGGTGGCGAAGCGCGACGCGGCGGCCGCCGACCCGTTGTTCGCCGACCTGCCGTTCACCCCCGACGTCCTGCAGTTCCACAACGACGAGGTGCACCTGCTGCCGCCCGGCGCGGAACACCTCGCGGCGTCCCCGAAATATCCGAATCAGGCGTTTCGGGTGGGGGAGAGCGCTTACGGCCTTCAGTTCCACATCGAGACGACCCCGGAAATCGTCTTGAGCTGGGCCTCGAAGGATCCTGATTCGGCGTCCTGTGCGCGAGCTCACCACTTCGACCAGGAGTTCCTCGAAGAGGCCCACCGCGACTTCGAAGAGGTGTGGCAGCCGTTCGTCGGCAGATTCGCGAAACTCGTTCGGGGAGAACTGTTGCCCGCACTGGGTTCGGGCACACAACTTCCGTTGGTGTGACGTTACTTTCGTAGGTTTTAAGACATCCTCCGTTGGCGGTACCGTAATCTCCTGGACAGCTTGTTCGATCCAGCCGGAGGATCAGTGTGGATCCCGCACTTGTAGTGATCATCGTCGTTGTCACTGCTCTCATCTTCGACTTCACCAACGGGTTCCACGACACGGCCAACGCCATGGCCACCTCCATCGCCACGGGTGCCCTGAAGCCCCGCACGGCGGTCGCGCTGTCGGCGGTTCTCAACCTCGTAGGCGCATTCCTCTCCGTTGAGGTGGCCAAGACCATCTCCGGCGGCATCGTCGACGACGCCCAGATCACCCCCGCCGTCATCTTCGGCGGGCTGGTCGGCGCGATCATGTGGAACCTCGTCACCTGGTACGTCGGCCTGCCGTCGAGCTCGTCGCACGCGTTGTTCGGCGGCCTGATCGGCGCGGCCTGGGTCGCGTCCGGTGTGGACGCCATCCACTTCGCCAAGGTCGTCGACAAGGTCCTGGTGCCCGCGATCGTCGCGCCGCTGGTCGCCGGCCTGGTCGCGGCCATCGCCACGATCGTCGTCTACCGGCTGAAGAAGGCGGCGGACCCGCGCGTCTCGCACACCGGCTTCAAGGTCGGTCAGGTCGCGTCCGCCTCGCTGGTCTCCCTCGCGCACGGCACGAACGACGCGCAGAAGACCATGGGCATCATCACGCTCGCGCTGATCACGTCCGGCTCGCTCGCCCCCGGTTCCGGCCCGCCCACCTGGGTGATCATCAGCGCCGGTCTCGCGATCGCGGCGGGCACGTACCTCGGCGGCTGGCGCATCACGCACACGCTGGGCCGCGGCCTGACGACCATCGAGCCCGCGCAGGGCTTCGCGGCGCAGACCTCGACCGCCACGGCCATCCTCGCGTCGTCGCACCTCGGCTTCGCGCTGTCCACCACGCACGTCGCGTCCGGCGGCATCATGGGCTCCGGCCTGGGACGCGACCGCCGCGGCGTCAACTGGGGCACCATGGGCAAGATGGCCGCCGGCTGGCTGTTCACGCTGCCCGCCGCCGGCATCGTCGGCGCCCTCGCGGGCAAGTGGGCGTCGACCGGCACAGTCGGCATCATCGGCGTCGCCGCCATCGGCCTCGCGGTGTCGATCTTCATCTGGATCCTGGCGCGGCGTGAGCCGATCAAGCCGGAGCACATCGTCGACGAGGTCGCCGCCCAGGCCGAGCTGCACAAGGTGGTGGCATGAAGGTCGACTGGACGGCGCTGCTGCAGGTCTTCGGCGCCACGCTGCTGGCCACGGTTCTCGTGGTGACGTTGTTCGTGCTCGGCATCCGCGCTCTGTCGGGTGACAAGAAAATTCCCGCGTACGCGAGCTTCGCCGGTTGCGTGGCGGTTGTGCTCTACGGACTCTCACTGATCGTCTTCTAGCGCATTAGGGTTGGCTCACGATGAGCGAACCAGTCCGCCACGCGTCCCCGGCAAGATTCGGGCTCACCGAGCCGCGCAGCGAGGAAGTGCTGCGCGGTCTGGGTCTGTGGGCTGACCGCCGGCCCACCGACGGCTCCGAACCGGTCCTGGCGGCGCTCTCCCGTTCCCCGGACCCCGACCTCGCGCTGCGGGGCTTGGAGCGCCTGCACGCCGTCGCCGACTGGGACGCACTGTCGGCCGCGTTGCACAAGGACGTCGTGGTGCGCGGGCGTCTGCTCGCCGCGCTCGGCTCGTCCACCGCGCTGTCGGACTTCCTCGTCGTGAACCCCGACCGGTGGCGTTCGCTGACCGACGAGGTCGACGTGTCGCTGGAGCTCGCCGACGACGACGTGCTGCGCACCGAGTACCGGGCGAAGCTGCTGCTCGTCGCCGCGAACGACCTGGCGCACGTCGTCGAGCCCGATCTGCCGTTCGTCCCGTACGACACGGTGGCCGCGCAGCTGTCCGATCTGGCCGTGTCGGCGTTGCGGGCGTCGTTGAAGCTCGCCTCGGAGAAGGTGAACGGCGCCGACCGCTGCCGGCTCGCGGTGATCGCGATGGGCAAGTGCGGCGCGAACGAGCTGAACTACGTGAGCGACGTCGACGTCGTGTTCGTCGCCGAGGGTGATCTGGGCGTGGCGACCCGGCTGGCCAGCACGCTGATGCAGATCGCGGGCCAGTCGTGCTTCGAGGTCGACGCGGCGCTGCGGCCGGAGGGCAAGGCGGGCGCGCTGGTCCGCACCCTGGACGGGCACGCGTCGTACTACAAGAAGTGGGCGCGGACCTGGGAGTTCCAGGCGCTGCTCAAGGCACGGCCGGTCGCCGGGGACGCCGAACTGGGGCAGGCGTACCTCGACGTCGTGCGGCCGTACGTGTGGACGGCGGCCGAGCGCGAGAACTTCGTCGAGGACGTGCAGGCGATGCGGCGCCGGGTCGAGGACCACGTGCCGTCGGGGCTGGCCGACCGCGAACTGAAGCTCGGCCGCGGTGGACTGCGCGACGTCGAGTTCGCGGTGCAACTGTTGCAGCTCGTGCACGGGCGCTCCGACGAGGACCTGCGCATCCAGGCGACGACGGCCGCGTTGGCCGCGTTGGGCCAGGGCGGGTACGTCGGGCGTGAGGACGCGGCGGAGTTCGGGCGTTCGTACCGGTTCCTGCGCACGTTGGAGCACCGGCTCCAGCTGCAGCGTTTACTGCGCACGCACCTCTTCCCTGCCGACGACGACGTGACGGCGTTGCGCTGGCTGGCGCGGTCGACGGGGCTGGCGGCGGACGGGCAGAAGTCCGAGGGGCAGGTGCTGCTCGCGGAGTTCCGCAAGCACGCCAACCAGGTCCGGCGGCTGCACGAGAAGCTGTTCTACCGGCCGCTGCTGCAGTCCGTGGCGGGCGTGCCGACCGAGGCGCTGAGGCTGACCACGAAGGAGGCCGTGGCGCGGCTGTCGGCGTTGGGCTACACGTCGCCGGACGGCGCGTTGCGGCACATCCAGGCTTTGACGCACGGGATGTCCCGGCGGGCTCGCATCCAGGGCGCCCTGCTGCCGGTGCTGCTCGACCTCTTCGCCGGCACGCCCGATCCCGACGGTGGCCTGCTCGCGTACCGGAAGGTGTCCGAGGCGCTCGCGGAAACCCCCTGGTACCTGAGGCTTCTGCGTGACGAGGGCGCGGTCGTCGAACGGCTCGCGGTGCTGCTGGGCACGTCGCGCTTCGTGCCGGACCTGCTCGTGCGGGCGCCGGAGGTGTTGCGGTTGCTCGCCGACACCGACGCGTTGGTCGGCGGTGATCCGCACTCGATCGGGAAACCATTGCGCAGCGCCGTTTCCCGGTACGGCGAGGCGGCACGGGCGATCGCGGCGGCGCGATCGTTGCGGCGTCACGAGTTGCTGCGGATCGCCGCCGCGGACCTGCTGGGGTTCATGCCGCTGGAAACGGTGTGCGTTTCGCTGTCCGAGGTGTGGGGGTCGGTGCTGCGCAGCGCGCTGGACGCGGCGGTGCGCTCGTCCGGTGAAGCGGTGGCCGCGATCTCCGTGATCGGCATGGGCCGGCTCGGCGGGCACGAGCTCGGGTACAGCTCGGACGCGGACGTGATGTTCGTGTGCCGGCCGTTCGAGGGCGTGTCCGACGCCGAGGCGGTGAAGTGGGCGAGCGGGGTCGTGGAGAAGATCCGGCGGCTGCTCGGCGCCCCGTCGCAGGACCCGCCGCTGCAGGTCGACGCAGACCTGCGGCCGGAAGGCAAACAGGGCCCGCTGGTGCGGACGCTGGACTCCTACCGCGCGTACTACCGGCAGTGGGCCGAGCTGTGGGAGAAGCAGGCGCTGCTGCGGGCCCGGTTCATCGCGGGCGACGCCGAGCTGGGCGCCGAGTTCGAGGCGTTGATCGAGCCGCTGCGGTATCCGCCGGACGGCCTGGACGCGGCGTCCGTGCGCGAGATCCGGCGGATCAAGGCGCGGGTCGACGCGGAACGGCTGCCGCGCGGCGCCGACCCGAGCACGCACACCAAGCTCGGCCGCGGCGGGCTCGCGGACGTCGAGTGGACCGTGCAGTTGTTGCAGCTGCAGCACTCCGGTGCCGTGCCCGGCCTGCGCACACCGTCCACAATGGCCGCGATGGAGGCCGCGGTCGCCGCGGGCCTGCTGGCCGCGGAGGACGCCGCCGCGCTGACCACCGCGTGGAATCTCGCGACGCAGGCCCGCAACGCCCTGATGCTGGTGAGGGGTAAGGCATCTGATCAGCTGCCGACGTCCGGGCGCGATCTCGTGGCGGTCGCGTCGGTGATGGGGTACGAGCCAGGGGGCGATCCGGGGGAGTTCCTGGAGGAATATCGCAGGACCACTCGTCGTGCACGTGCGGTGGCGGAGCGTGTCTTCTACGGTGAGGGACTGTGAAAGCCATCGCGTTTACCCGGTTCGGCGACGCCGACGTCATGTCGCTGCAGGAGCTGCCCGACCCGCTGCTGGGGCCTGACCAGGTCCTGGTGGAGGTGCGCGCGGCCGGCGTGAACCCGGTGGACTACAAGATCAGAGCCGGGTACCTGCAGGGTCTGATGCCGCACCACCTGCCGTTGATCCCCGGTTGGGACGTGTCGGGCGTCGTGCGGGCGGTCGGGATCGGCGTGCAGGACTGGAAGCCGGGCGACGAGGTGCTCGCTTATGCCCGCAAGGACCACGTGCAGTTCGGCACCTACGCCGAGTTGATCTCCCTGCCGGACCGGATGATCGCGCGCAAACCGTCCACCGTGGACTTCGTGACCGCGGCCGCGTTGCCGCTGGCAGGACTGACGGCGTTGCAGGCGCTGAAGGCCGTCGGCACCGGCTCCGGCGACGTCGTCCTGGTGCACGCCGCGGCCGGTGGCGTCGGGCATCTCCAGGTGCAGATCGCGCGCGAACTGGGCGCTTCGCGGGTGCTCGGCACCGCTTCGCCGCGCAACCACGAGTTCGTGCGCTCACTGGGAGCGGAACCGGTCTCCTACGGTGACGCGCTGGTCGACGCGGTGGCGGAGATCGTCGGCGGCGACGGCCTGGTCGACGTGGTGGTCGACAACGCGGGAGGGCTCGCGTTCGACCAGTCGTTGCAGCTGGTGCGCGACCGGGCGCGGGTGACGTCCATTGTGGACGGACCGCGGGCGCTGGAGAACGGCGTGGTCAACACCTGGGCGCGGCCGAACGCGGAGCAGACGCAGTGGCTCGTGGATCTGGTCGCTGACGGAAAGCTGCGCGTCGAGGTGCAGCAGACCTTTCCGTTGGAAGAGGCCGTGAAGGCGCACAGGCTGCTCGAAGGTGGCCACGTACGAGGAAAAGTTGTACTGACCGTCTGAAATCTTCAGGTATTTCTTCAGGTTCGGGGGCACACCTGCCGGTGTGCCCCCTTATCTGAACTGCTCAGTCCTCGTCGGAATCGGGGTCCACCGCGGGAGCGCTGGTGTAAACCTCGACCACCCACTCCTCCTCCAACGCTTCCGCGTCGTCGGCGTCGGGCACGAGCCGGTTGTAGACGCGGACACCGAGGTCGAGCACGTCAGCGGCCTGAACCGCTTCGAGAGCGTCCGGTGCCGAGTCGAAGATGTGAGTGGTGAGCAGCTGCGGAGCCGTGAATTCGGCGACATCTTGAGACACGGGCGGACCCTAGCGCATTGACGTTTCACCCAATCGAGATGAGACTAGGCCCGCTCAGTGGGGGAGCTGTGGTTCGTCACGGGGGTCTAGCAGAGGAAGTCATGCAGCATCGCAGGGTCACGCGCCGAGGAAAAACCGTGATCGCCATCGCGGGCGTGGCGGTTGGTGTGCTGGCACTACTCGGTGTGATCGAATATGCACTGAACGGCAGCAACTCCGCCGCGCAGCCCAACGTCACCGCCACGACGACCACGTCGAACGTCGTCGAAACCCCTGATGGCGCACTGGAAACCACCGAGCCGTCCGCGGACGTGAAGGTGCAGACGGGTTCGTTCAAGCAGCAGCGCGGCATGCTGACCATAGAGGTCACTCGCGTGGAAGCGGCGAACGGCCGCGTGAAGCTGTTCGTGACGGCCACCAACGCCTCCCAGGCCAGAATGACCCTCCCCGTGGTCGGCATCGCGGTCCTGGACGACCTGAACCGCACCTACGCGGCGTCGAGCAGCAAGTGGGACGGCCCCGTCACGCAGGGCACCACCGCCTCGGGCACCGTCATCCTCGACGAGAAGCTCGGCACCGGTGTGAACTCGCTCACGCTGACGTTCTCGTCGATCTCCGGCCAGTTCGCGCCGACCGGCGCCGCCATCACGGTCACCGGAATCCCGCTGCCGAAGTGATTCGGCCCCGCCTCGCGGGTACGCCTGACGCATGACTCAACGCGGAAGTGATCAGCACGGCTTCCTGAAGGACGACCACCTGAAGAAGGAGGTCGAGAACGAGCTGCGTGCCAACGGACCCACGCGATCCGAGCAGTGGCGCGAGCCGGAGATGCCGGAGCCCGGCGAAATCGACGAGATCGAGCGCGGCTAGGCACCTACTGTGGCCGCATGAAGTACCTGTTCTTCTGGGGCCACCAGCCCGAACGCGACGGCGGCAAGGGCTGCCTCTCGCAGTGGTGGCCGTGCACGTTCACCGCCGACGGGCAGGAGTTCGCGTCCGCCGAGCACTACATGATGTGGCGCAAAGCTTTGCTCTTCGACGACGCGTCCGTTGCTTCGCGGGTGCTGGCCGCCCGCACGCCGGCCGAGGCCAAGGCACTGGGCCGCGAGGTGTCGGGTTTTTCGGACTCCACGTGGGATTCCGCGCGGCTGGAGATCGTCGTCGAGGGAAACCTGGCGAAGTTCGGCCAGGATCCCGCGCTGCGTTCCTACTTGCTGGGCACGGGTTCCCGCGTCCTGGTCGAGGCCAGCCCGCAGGACCGCGTGTGGGGCATCGGCCTCGTCGCGTCGGACCCGCGTGCTCAGGACCCGTCCTCGTGGCTGGGCCTCAACCTGCTCGGCGAGGCCCTGATGGAGGTCCGCTCGAGGCTGTCAGCGTGAGGTAGGTGGTGAGTGCCGCCAGCGTGATCCCGCAGGGAACGAGTCCTTTTCGGATCAACGCGGGAATCTCGTTGAGCGGCATCCACTCCACCCGCGCGGCCTCGGCGGGATCGTGCTCGCCGGTCTTGACCGCGCCCGTGCCGGTGAAGACGTGCGTGGTGTGGGAACTGAGGCCGTTCAACGGGTTGATCGTCACCAACGGCTCGACGCCCACCCGGTAACCGGTCTCCTCCTCGGTCTCCCGCACGGCCGCGGTCTCGGCCGTCTCACCCGCTTCGAGCCGGCCGGCCGGAATCTCCCAGCCCCACACGTCGGTCGTGAACCGGTGGCGCCACATCAGCAACACGTGCTCGTCCCGCACCACGACCACCGCCGTCGAGGCGAACGGCAACCGCAGCACGTGATGCTCGAACCGCTCGCCTTGGGGAATCTCGACGTCGTCGAGGTCGACGCTCATCCACTCCGACTCGTAGATCCTGCGGGTGCCGTGCACCGTCCACTGCGTCACGCCGCAACCTCTATCACGCGGCCGTCACTTCCTGCTCGATGAACCCCGCGGCCGCCCCGCCCGTGTGTCAGGGAGTCGGGGAGATCTGGCAGAGGAGAAGTGATGTTCAGCTACTCAGGGCCCGCCCGGCTCGTCTACGCGGACGGCAACGCGGTCGAGCTGGACCGGGTGGACCTGATCGAGACGGTGAACGACGGCGGGCTCTGGCAGCTGTCCGGTGCCGGGACCGCCATGACCGAGCTGACCGGTGGCGAGGCCCGGATCAAGCTGCCGACCGGCGGCGAGGCCGAGGTCCTGGTCTCGAACGTCCGGGTCAGCGAGGGGATGAACGGGGTGTCGTCCACCGTGACGCTGCTCGGTACCTAGTGGCGCGTCGCGGAACGTCGGCGAGGTAATCCACGCTCAGCAGGGCGCCTCGCGGCACCACGATGCACCCGTCTGACCGCGAATTCCCCTGGCAACGTTCCGAGCCACACCACTGGACAGGCCGAAGGCCCGGCGGGAATCCCGCCGGGCCTTCGGTGCGAAGCTCAACCGATCACACGTCGTAGTAGAGCGCGAACTCGTAGGGGTTCGGGCGCAGACGCAGCGGGTCGATCTCCTGCTCACGCTTGAACGAGATCCAGGTGTCGATCACGTCCGGGGTGAAGACGCCGCCCTCGAGCAGGAACTCGTGGTCGGCCTCCAGGTTGTCCAGCACCGCGTCGAGGGTGGCAGGGACCTGCTTGACGTCGCGGGCCTCCTCGGGCGGGAGCTCGTAGAGGTCCTTGTCGATCGGGGCCGGCGGCTCCATCTTGTTCTTCACGCCGTCGAGGCCCGCCATGACCATCGCCGAGAAGGCGAGGTACGGGTTGCCCGAGGAGTCGGGGCAGCGGAACTCGATGCGCTTGGCCTTCGGGTTGTTGCCCGTGATCGGGATGCGGACGCACGCCGAGCGGTTGCGCTGGGAGTAGACCAGGCTGACCGGGGCTTCGTAGCCGGGGACCAGGCGGTGGTAGGAGTTCACCGTCGGGTTGGTGAAGGCCAGCAGCGACGGCGCGTGGTGCAGGATGCCGCCGATGTAGTGGCGGGCGGTGTCGGACAGGCCCGCGTAGCCGCTCTCGTCGTGGAACAGCGGCGAGCCGTCCTTCCACAGCGACTGGTGGGTGTGCATGCCCGAGCCGTTGTCACCGAACAGCGGCTTCGGCATGAAGGTGACGGTCTTGCCGGCCTGCCAGGCGGTGTTCTTGATGATGTACTTGAACAGCATCAGGTCGTCCGCGGCGTGCAGCAGCGTGTTGAACTTGTAGTTGATCTCGGCCTGGCCGCCGGTGCCGACCTCGTGGTGGGCGCGCTCGACGGTGAAGCCCTGGGCCTCCATGTTGAGGACCATCTGGTCGCGCAGGTCGGCGTAGTGGTCGTTCGGGGTGACGGGGAAGTAGCCACCCTTGTACTTGACCTTGTAGCCGAGGTTGCCGCCCTCTTCCTCACGGCCGGTGTTCCACCAGCCGGAGACCGCGTCGACCTTGTGGAAGGAGCCGTTCGCGGTGGTGTCGAACTGGACCGAGTCGAAGATGTAGAACTCGGCCTCGGCGCCGAAGTAGGCGGTGTCCGCGATGCCCGAGTCGGTGATGTACTGCTCGGCCTTGCGCGCGATGTTGCGCGGGTCGCGGCTGTACGCCTCACGCGTGAACGGGTCGTGCACGAAGAAGTTGACGATCAGCGTCTTCTCGATGCGGAACGGGTCCAGCCGCGCGGTGTACAGGTCGGGCAGCAGCAGCATGTCCGACTCGTGGATGGACTGGAAGCCGCGCACGGAGGAGCCGTCGAAGGCGAGTCCCTCTTCGATCGCGTCGGCGTCGAACGCCTTGGCCGGCAGCGTGAAGTGCTGCATCACGCCGGGCAGGTCGCTGAACCGCACGTCGACGAACTTGACGCCCTCGTCGGTGATGAACTTCAGCACCTCGTCGGAATTCTTGAACACCCTCGTCGACTCCTTGGCTATGGAATACGGCTGGCCATCGCGTGCGACCGTATGCGGGCGGTGTTGCCCGTCCGTCACTCCGATGTTTCGCCAGTGTTAACGGGGACGCTCAACCGGGCAAGGCGACCTGCCCGTGCTCACCCGTTGAGCACGGCTTTACTCTGGTGGGGTGAGCAGGTGGACCGGTTCGTGGCTGTCTGGACCTAATTCGGTGCTGTCGCCGGGTGACGACTCGAACGACGGCACGCAACAGCGCTGGCGAGGCGAGCGGCACGGTTTCCCCGAGAAGGGGGCGGGCTCCATCGCCTCCATCGGGCGGCGCACGGCTGCCATCTTCGTCGACTTCCTGCTGGCGGCCGGCGTCGCGGCCGTGTTCACCCAGCCCGACCTGCCGAAGAACTGGAGCCTGCTGGCCTGGTTCGTGATCACCGTGGTCGCGGTGGCGTTCTTCGGCTTCACGCCGGGGCACGCGCTGCTCGGACTGCGGGTGGCGCGGATCGACGGCAAGACGTTCGTGCACTTGCCGCGCGCAATGCTGCGCACCGTGCTCATCTTCCCGCTGATCCCGGCGCTGGTCTGGGACGCGGACGGCCGCTGCCTGCACGACAAGGCCGCCGGCACCGTCGTCATCAAGGTCCGCTAGCTCATCCAGAACGTGAAGAGGCCCGCCGCACGAGATGTGCGGCGGGCCTCTTTGAGCTGGTGGGAGCGGGTTCGGTCAGCCCCGGCGGCGCATGGCGCGCTGGACGTTGCGCATCTTGGCGCCGGCCGGCATCGGGCCCTTGGGCAGCGCGGCGCCGCGGCTGGCCAGTGCGGCGAGGCGGGTCTCCAGCGTGTCGACCTGGGCGGCCGTGATGTTGCGCGGCAGCTTCATCAGCTTCGACTGGAGCTTCTTCAGCGGGACCTGGCCCTCTTCGGTGCCGATGATGAAGTCGTAGATCGGGGTGTCGCCGACGACGCGGGAGATGCGCTTCTTCTCCTGCGCGAGCAGCGGCTTCACCCGCTGGGGGGCGCCCTCGGCGACCAGGACGACGCCCGGCCGGCCCAGCACGCGGTGCACGGCGTCGAGCTGCGTGGTGCCCGCGACGGCGGGGGTGACGCGCCAGCGGCCGCGCAGGTTCTCCAGGGCCCAGGCACCGGCGCCCGGCTGGCCGTCCGCCTTGCGGAAGACGTTGCTCTGCACGCGGCGGCCGAAGATGATCACAGCCAGCAACGCGCCGATCGCGACGCCCAGCGGCACGAAGATCCAGACCGCGTTGAAGACGATGCCCAGGACCACGGCGACCGCGGTGGCACCCAGCAGGGCGCCCAGCATCATCGGGATCAGCGCCTTGTCCTCGCGGCGCTGCATCTTGAACGCCTCGAAGATCTGCTTGCGCCGTTCGCGTGAGGCCGCGCGGCGAACCTTCGCCGCTTCCTTTGCCGCCGCCTTGTCCTGCTTACCAGCCATGTGGACAGGATACGGCGCGGTGGTATCAGACTCGCATCGGCCGTCTGCGAGACTGCCGGGATGGACGCGTTGCTGGAGGGTCTTGATCCTGAACAGCGCGCCGCGGTCGAGGCCCCACGTGGCCCCGTGTGCGTGCTCGCGGGCGCCGGTACCGGCAAAACGCGCACCATCACCCACCGCATCGCCTATCTGTGCCAACGCGGTCACGTCGCTCCGTCGCAGGTCCTGGCCGTCACGTTCACCAAGCGCGCCGCGGGGGAGATGCGCACACGTTTGCGCTCCCTGGACGTGCAGGGCGCACAGGCCGTGACGTTCCACGCCGCCGCATCACGCCAGCTCCGCTACTTCTGGCCGCGCGTCATCGGCGGTCCGCGCTGGGAGCTGGTCGACCAGAAGATCCGCGTCGTCGCCCGCGCCGCGTCCCGGCTGGGACTGCCGACGGAGCCGGACGCGCTGCGCGACCTCACCAGCGAGATCGAGTGGGCGAAGGCGTCGCTGCTGACGCCGGAGGACTACCCGGTCGCCGCCGCTCGCGCCGCGCGGGACATCCCGGCGCCCGCCGAGCAGATCATGAAGCTCTACACGACCTACGAGCAGCTCAAGAACGAGGCGCAGCTGCTCGACTTCGACGACCTGCTGCTCTACACGGCCGGCGCGCTGGAGGACAACGCGGAGGTCGCGCAGGAGTTCCGCGACCGCTACCGCTGCTTCGTCGTGGACGAGTACCAGGACGTGACGCCGCTGCAGCAGCGCGTGCTCGACTCGTGGCTGGGCAATCGCGACGACGTGACCGTGGTCGGCGACGCGAACCAGACCATCTACTCGTTCGCGGGCGCCTCTCCGCAGCCGCTGCTGAACTTCGGGCGGAGGTTCCCCGAGGCGGTCGTCGTGCGGCTGGAACGCGACTACCGGTCGACGCCACAGGTCGTGGAACTGGCCAACGACGTGATCAAGTGGGCGCGCGGGCGTCCCGCCGGCTCGCGGCTGCAGCTGATCGGGCAACGCCCGGAGGGACCGAAGCCGAGGTTCCACGAGTTCGACGACGAGCCGAGCGAGGCCGACGCGGTCGCGGGCCGCATCAAGACGCTGCTCGACGAGGGCGTCGCGGCGTCCGAGATCGCGATCCTCTACCGCGTCAACGCGCAGTCCGAGGCGTACGAGCAGGCGCTCGCCGGCCTCGGCATCCCGTACCTGGTGCGCGGTGGAGAACGCTTCTTCGAGCGCGCCGAGGTGCGCCAGGCGATGATCACACTGCGCTCGTCGGGAGACGTCGCGGGGAGCCTGCCCGAGGTCGTTCGCTCGGTGTTGCACCGCGTCGGGCTCACCGACGAGCCGCCGACCGGTGGCACGGCGCGTGAACGCTGGGAGTCGTTGCTCGCGCTGGTCGAACTGGCCGAGGAGTTCGCCGTCACCGTGCCCGACGCCGACCTGCCGCGGTTCTGCGTGGAACTGGACGTGCGGGCCGAGGCGCAGCACCCGCCGACGGTCGAAGGCGTGACGCTGGCGTCGCTGCACGCGTCGAAGGGCCTCGAGTGGGACGCCGTGTTCCTCGTCGGACTGGTCGAGGGCACGATGCCGATCCAGTACGCCGACGGCGACGACGCGAAGATCGAAGAAGAGCGCCGCCTTCTCTACGTAGGTGTCACGCGTGCGCGTGAGCACATCTGGCTGTCGTGGGCGCTGGCGCGCGCGGCCGGTGGGCGCAAGTACCGCCGCCGTTCGCGGTTCCTCTACAACCTCGTTCCCGAGAATCACCCGGCCGCACGCGTATCCGCCGCCGCTCAGCGCCCTCCTCTCATGAAGAAGGAGAAGCCGACCTGCCGGGTGTGCGCGTCGACGCTGGTCGATGCGCAGGCCGTCAAGCTCGGCCGATGCAGGTCCTGCCCGTCCGATGTGGACGAAGAGCTGCTCGAGTCGCTGCGCCGGTGGCGTGCGGGACGGGCGCGGGAGCTGAAGGTGCCCGCGTACGTCGTCTTCACCGACGCGACCCTGGTGGCGATCGCGGAGCAGCGACCCACGGATTCGGCCGGACTCGTCGCGATCTCGGGCATCGGCGCCTCCAAGCTTGATAAGTTCGGTGACGACGTGTTGGGCCTGGTCCGAGCCGGTGTCGGGTACTCCGCTACCTGATCGGGACAAGTTTCGTTAAATAGGTTGCGAGCCCCCGGGACGGGGTCATAACCTGCTCATGCCGGGTCCGGAGGACCCGTCTGGGGAAGAAGAACTACTACTAGCTCTCGATGCAGAGCTCTCTCGTTCGGAGGAGGTGGCCCGTTGTGAAGATCTTCAGCATCTCCCGCGCGCTCGGCCTCCCGTTGACCGAGGGCATCTGCACGTCCGCATCCGCTCAGGCCATGTGGCACACCTCTGCCCACAAGCCAGTGGCACTGCTGGGCCGTGAGCGGGGCACCGCTCTGCGCGGCACCGCTCTGACCGCCGTCGAACTGGGCAGCGAGCAGCCGATCGCGCTGCCGGTCATCGATGACGTCGACAACTACACGAATGCGCTGTCCGCGCATCAAGTGAGAAGGCTCCTGCCGACCCCCTAGAGGGTCGAAGGACCACCAGGCTCACGAAAGCCGCGGACTCGCCAAGAGTCCGCGGCTTTCGTGTTTTTTGCTGTACCCCACACAAGGAGAAAACCCTGATGTTGACCGCGACTGTCCCGCTCACGGGCGAGACACTTCCGGACCTCGCGGAGGGGCTGGACATCCCCTGCCGCACCCACAACCCCGACCTCTGGTTCGCCGACGCACCTGCCGACCTCGAGAAGGCGAAGTCCTTCTGCGGGACCTGCCCGGTCCTCGCGGAGTGCCTCGCCGGCGCGGTCGCACGTCACGAGCCGTGGGGCGTCTGGGGTGGAGAGATCTTCGAGCGCGGTGTCGTCATCGCGCGGAAGCGGCCCCGTGGCCGTCCGCGCAAGGACGCGACCGTTGTCACTGCCAGCAAGACGGAGGCGGCGGCGTGAACACCGACCAGCTCACCAACAACGGCACGATCCCCGCCTACCTGAACGAGGGCCTGACACCCATGTCTCTGAATGAAGAACTCGTGCGAATACGAATACAAGAAGCCCAGAGGTTCGCGGAGGAGCAACGCCTGGCGAACCGCCTCGCGTCAGCGCAACGTTGGCGCAGGTTGTCGCGATGGGCGGGACGCAGAGCGGCTCGCTTCGACCTCTGACAGTCTCGAGCTGAGGCCGTCATCCACGAGAAGGTGGATGGCGGCCTCGGCCGTTCCTCCGTACCGTTCCCTTTGTGCCGCACCACACTCACGACGGAATCGACTGGTCCTCCCGCCTCCACGCGATGAGGCGCTACGGCTCGCTGCAGGCGGAGGCGCTGTCCTCGGTCGCGCGCAGGCTCGTCGCCCCACTACCGGACTCGCCGGTGGTGATGGACGTCGGTTGCGGCGCCGGCTCGATGAGCGTGCCGCTCGTCTCGGCCCTGCGCGAGCACGGCGGAGGCGTCCTCGTACTGGTGGACGCCACGCCCGAACTGCTGGACGCGGCCTGCGCCGCGGCCCGCACTGAAGGCGACGGCGTCGTCACGGTGAAACCCGTGCTGGCCGACCTCACCGCCGAAGACCCGCTGTCGTTCGCCGGCCCGGTCGAGCTCATCTGGGGCTCGCGGGTGATCCACCACCTCCCTGATCAGTTGCGCGGAGTGAAACGCCTGGTAGAAGCCTTGGCTCCCGGCGGATGGCTCGCCCTGGCGGAAGGCGGCCTCGAAACCCGCTTCCTCCCGTGGGACCTCGGCGTCGGCTCACCCGGCCTCCAGGACCGCATGGCCGCGGCCCGCGCGTCGTGGTTCACGGCGATGCGCGAGAACATGACCGGCTCAGTCCGCCTCCCTGTCGGCTGGAACGTGGCCCTGGCCGACGCGGGCCTCGGTGAGATCAGCGCCTTCAGCTTCGTCGTCGACCACCCGGCCCCGGCCAAACAACTCGTCCGCGACTGGGCGGTCGACCGCCTGACCTGGCTGTCCGAGGTCACCGGCCCGCACCTGCACCCGTCCGACCGCGACGCGTTGCGCCGCCTGCTCAACCCCTCCGACTCGGAGTACGCGGGGGCCCGCGAGGACGTGTTCCTGCTGGAGACCGACACCGTTCATGTGGGACGGCGCCGGTGACCGCCTGCCACAGATGCGGGCGGCAGCGTTCCTCCGTTTCCGACCTGGAGTTCCTGGCCTGGTCGTCCGAGCGGACCGGTGGCTCGATCCGGTGGTTGTGTCAGGTCTGCTCGAAGACCCACGTGCGGGACATCGAGGGCAAGCTGCCGGACGAGTACTGGCGCTGACTCACCTGGGTCGCGGATCGCGCGACGGGTGAGGTGGCTGGCGGCCCGTGAGGGTGGGCCGTGCCGGGCACTGGTCCGGACTGGGGTGGGCGCGAGTTTTCGGTGCAGTTCACGCGGGATGCCGTTGGTGGATGTCCTCCGGTGGGCATGCCGTCTGACCTGCGGTGTCTTGGACGTGGTGAGGGTCGGTGGTCCGATCGGGCGGTGTTGGTGAGAGGGATCGTGCGACGGGTGAGGTGACGTGGGCCTGTGGGTGGGGCCGTGCCCGGTACCGGTTCGACCCAGGGTGGGCAGCGAGTTCCGGTGAAGCTCGTGCGGGATGTCGTTGGTGGATGTCGGTCGCCGGGGCGTGCCATCTGACCTGTGGTGGCTCAGACGTGGTGACGGTCGGTGGTCCGATCGCGCGGAGTCGGTGAGAAGAATCGCGCGGCATGAGGTGGCCCGCAGGTGTGGGCCCCGCTGGGGTGCAGGTCCGACCCAGGGTGGGCAGCGAGTTCTGGTGCAGTTCGCGCGGGATGCCGTTGGTGGATGTCGTTCGCTGGGCATGTCGGCTGACCTGCGGTGGCTCAGATGTGGTGAGGGCTGGTGGTCTGTTCTCGCGAGGGTTGGCGAGAAGAATCGCGCGGTGGTGAGGTGGGCCTGTGGGTGTGGGCCCCGCTGGGATGCAGGTCCAAGCCGGGAGTGGGCAGGCGCGAGTTCTGGTGCAGTTCGTGCGGGACGCCGTTGGTGGATGTCGGTCGCCGGGGCGTGCCATCTGACCTGCGGTGGCTCAGACGTGGTGACGGGCGGCGGTCCGATCGCGCGGAGTCGGTGACGGATCGCGCGGCGGGACAGGCGACGTGAAGCCCTGGGGTGTGGGCATGCGTCATGAGTGAGGGGACTGCTTCCGAGGCGAGGCTGTGATGCTTGCGCGAAGCCGAAAGTGATCCCCACTGACCTGCGGCGACACCTACCGCGAGTGTCGAGTCGTCAGGTCGGGTAGAGGTGGCGTAAGGCCTGCCTGACCAGCGCCGTTCCTCTCCTGCTGCTCACCCGCAACTCCTCCGCGAGATCGGCCGGCGAGCACAGCCGCGCCCCCACCACGGCGTCGAGGATCTCCACGACGGCGCGGGGGTTCAGCTCCCGCCGGGCCATGTCCAGGGCAGCTCGGGCCGGGCCGGCCAGCCGAAGCCCGTGGCGCTCCACCACGTCCGGCGGGCGGCTGGTGCGTTCGAGCAGAATCCACGGATGTGCTCTTCGCGCATTCATTCCCGCGAGTACGTGAATGTGTCGCGGAAGAGGAAGTGTGGCGCCTTGGCGGACCAGTGCGTCGGCTCCCGTGATCACCGAGGAAGGCCCGGCAAAGGAAAGAACAGCACGCAGCCGATCGAGCCGGGTCGGTGGGGACGGCTTGGTCAGAACGACGCCGGGCAGCAGCTGCTGCCACGACCCGGCGGGGGTGCAGTGACGCAGGATCTCGCGCGAGGAGATACCGGATTTCCGCAGCTCAGCGGTGGTCGCGATGTGTGTCATGTGTTCATCGTGGCGCACCGGAAGGCAGGCGAACCGGGCTGGAAGCCAACCTGTGGACAACTTCCCGCAGGTTCACTCGGACGAGTTAGTCGTCGAATCCCGGCTGCCAGCGCGCGACGATTTCCCGTGCGGTCACATGGGCGTCCAACTGGCAGAGAATGCCCGTCGCTCCCATTGTCACGCGGTGAATCAGCAGGTATTGCGGCGGCAGGTTCAGCGAGCGGCCCGTCTGCGAATCCGGGCTGCGCAGATCGCCCACCCGCTCGGCCTGCGACTGCAGCCAGCGGCGGGTGAAGTGGAACGACTCGGCGCGCAGCGGCTCCACGAACGGCGCCAGGTAGCCGAGCACGTCCTCGCCGTGCAGTTCCATGCCCTCGCGGATGAAGTTCTCGGTGCGCAGCAGCTCGACCAGGTCGGCGGAACGGCCGTCCAGCGCCAGCCTCGTCATCAGGCCCAGCGTCTTCGGCAGGCCGTCGGGCAGGCGGGCGACGGCGCCGAAGTCGAGCACGCGCAGGCGGCCGTCGTCGCCCAGCATGAAGTTGCCGGGGTGCGGGTCGGCGTGCAGCAGGCCCGAGCGGGACGGTGCCGAGAAGTGGAACTCGGCGAGGAGCTGGCCCGCCAGGTCGCGGTCCTCGGCGGTGCCTTCGCGGATGATGTGGGACAGGCCCACCCCCGACGTCCACTCGGTCACCATGACCTTGGGCGACGAGGCGATGACGCGGGGGACCAGCACGTGCGGGTCGTTCTCGAAGGCCTTCGCGAACGTGCGCTGGTTCGCGGCCTCGTCGCGGTAGTCGAGCTCCTCCAGGTACCGGTCGCGCAGCTCCTCCAGCAGGGGGCGCACGTCGGTGCCGGGCATGATCGCCTGCAACAACCGGCTGAACCGCAGCAGCTGCTTCAGGTCGGCGCGCAGGGCCTCGTCCGCGCCGGGGTACTGGACCTTCACCGCCACGTCGCGGCCGTCGTGCCACACGGCGCGGTGCACCTGGCCGATGGACGCCGACGCGGCCGGGGTGTCGTCGAACTCCTGGAAGCGCTTCGCCCAGGACGCGCCGAGCTGTTCGGCGAGCACGCGGTGCGTGGTGCGGGCGGGCATCGGCGGGGCCGCGGTCTGCAGCTTCGTCAGCGCTTCGCGGTACGGGGCCGCCAGCTCGTCCGGCACCGCGGCCTCGAACACGCTCAGGGCCTGGCCGAACTTCATCGCGCCGCCCTTGAGCTGGCCCAGCACCGCGAAGACCTGTTCCGCCGTCTTGGCCGTCACCTCGGCGTTGACCTCGTCGGCCGCGCGTCCGGTGAGTCGCTTCCCCCAGCCGCCGACAACCCGGCCGGCCACCCCGAGCGGGAGGCTCGCCAGCTTGGCGGTGCGCTGCACGGCCTTGCGCGGAATCTCGGTCACTCGGCCATGTTATGTGCGGAGCACTGACAGTCAGGGTGCGGATACCAGCTTCGCCTCTCAGCGACGCCTGCCGCGAGGTCGAGTTCGAGAGTGGCGTTCACCACGGGTGGAGGTGCCAGGTCGCGGCCGCGGACGTAGATCAACGACTCCAGGATCTGCGCCACCGCCAGCGCCGCCGTGCCCGACGCGAACAGCACGTCGGTCGAGGCCGGTCGGCCCGCGAGCTGGGCGGAAATGACGGGCCAAGCCGGATCCTGGTCGGCACGGTGCAGGTCCGCGCAGTTCAGGCAGGACGAACGGCCAGGTAGGACCAACGGTCCGACGATGCCCACGCCTTCACGGACGCGCACGGCCAGATGCGGCGTCCGGAACGCCATCAGCGTGCTCACGAGGTTCGGATCGGGGACCTGCGTCGCCGCCAGCACCGTCAGATCGGCGTTGTGCGCGAGCTGAACGCTGGATTCGGCCAGAAGCGAAGTGATGGAGAGGGCGAGGTGGCCTGACCCGTGGACCGCGGCCGTTCCGCCCCTTGAAGGCGGGCCGTCGTCGAGCAGGCCGGCTTCTTCGAGTGAGACGAGAACTTCACTCAACTGGGTGGGGTCCTCGCCGCGGGATTTCAGTCTTTCACCCAGTTCAGCGACGGTGTGGCGGCCGTCGAGGGTGATCAGTTCGTCGACCACCGCCTCGGACAGCGAGTCGATCACGACGGCGTGTTTCGGGTCGGTGCCGACCTGGACGACGCCGGGGGCTCTGCGCACCACGGCCAGTCCTGCACGCACACGGGGTCTTGTGTCCACGAGGGTAGAGACTGGCAGGGGGCGGGGCCCCCTGCCAGCGCAAACGTCAGACCTTGGCCTTGCCGAGGATCCGCGTCATCTTCGTACCGCAGACAGGGCAGGTGCCCTTCGCCATGCGCCGCCCATTGGTCTCCTCGACGTTTCCGTCGAAGTCGCGCTTCTCGCGACACTTGACGCAGTAGCCGTTGTAGGTGTCGGCCACAGCCCCTCCCTTGCAGTTGTGAGTGCGGACACACTCGGGGACCTTGGCGCGACGGTACCTCCGCAGGCGTGCGAAACCGCGCATGTCGATCCCGCGCGTGTCCAGCCGCCGTTCGGTGGAACTTCACCCGCCGGGTGCGCGCCTGCCGCCGGTTGGGGGCCGAAAATTGTCGGTGGCGACGTTTACGGTGACTGCATGGCCGAACCGCGGGTGGAAGTGCGGCGGAGCCCCCGGCGCCGCCGCATGGTCAGCGCGTACCGGGAGGGCGACACCGTCGTCGTCCTTCTGCCGGCACGGATGACCAAGGGGGAAGAGAAGCACTGGGTGGCGGAGATGTTGAGCCGTCTCCAGCGCAGTGAGACGCGCAGGAAGTCCCCTGCGCGAGCATCGGACGAGGCGCTCATGGAGCGCTGCGCCGAACTGTCGGCGCGTTACCTCGACGCGCTGGCCGAACCGGTGAGCGTGCGCTGGGTGCCGCCCATGCGCACGCGCTGGGCGTCGTGCACGCCGACAGAGGGCACGATCCGCGTGTCCGAACGGCTGCGCGACGTGCCGCCGTGGGTGCTCGACTACGTGCTGGTGCACGAACTCGCGCACCTGCTGGTGCCAGGGCACGGCAAGGACTTCTGGGAGTGGGTCCACCGCTACCAGAAGACCGAGCGGGCCATGGGCTATCTGGAGGGACTCTCGGCCGCCGCAGGCTGGGGGATCTCGGAAGACTGAAGATCGACCACGGAAACCGCTCGGCGAGGGTGTGCGCGCCGAGCCCAGAACGCAACGCGCCCGGCGAGGAAGTCCTCGCCGGGCGCGTCGTTCAGAACTTCGATCAGGCCTCGTCGGGCTTGTCGCCCTTCTCGCCGTCCTCGCGCATGGTGCGCTCCAGCTCGGCGATCGGGTCCTCGAGAGCCTTGCGGGTGTTGGTGAGGCGCTCGGCGAACTCCAGCGGGTCGTCGAGGTCCTCGGCGGTCGGGACGAGCTCGGCGTGCTCCCACACGCTGTCGCGCACCTCGACGCCGTGCTGGTCGCCGATGAGCTTCCACAGCGCCGAGGCGGCCCGCAGCTTGCGCGGGCGCAGCTCCAGGCCCACGAGCGTCGCGAACGTCTGCTCGGCCGGGCCACCGGAGGCACGGCGGCGGCGCAGCGTCTCGCGCAGGGCCGGAGCGCCGGGCAGGCGGTCGGCAACGGCGGCGTCGACCACGACGTCCACCCAGCCCTCGACGAGCGCGAGGAGCGTCTCGAGGCGGTTGAGCGCCGCCTTCTGCTCCGGGGTGGTCTGCGGTTCGAGCAGGCCCGAGCTCATGGCCTCCTCGATGGAGGCGGGGTTCGACGGGTCGATCTGGCCCGCGAGCTGCTCCAGTGCCGAGGTGTCGACCTTGATGCCCTTGGCGAACTCCTCGACGGTGTCGAGCAGGCGCTGCCGCAGCCACGGCACGTGCGTGAAGAGACGCTGGTGGGCTGCCTCGCGGGCGGCGAGGAACACCATCACCTCGGATGCGGGGCGCTCCAGGCCCTCGGTGAACTTCTCGATGTTCGCCGGCAGCAGAGCCGCGGTGCCCTCCGGCCCGAGCGGCAGGCCGACGTCGGTCGAGGTGAGCACCTCGGAGCCGAGCTGCGCGAGCGCGTTGCCCAGCTGCGAGCCGAACGCCATGCCGCCCATCTGCCCGAGCATCGCGAGCAGCGGACCGGCCGCCTGCTTCGCCTCGGCGGGCATCGCCTCGACCCAGGCGCCGGACATGCGCTGCGCGACCGGGTCGCACAGGCGCTGCCACGTCGGGATGGTGCGCTCGATCCAGTCGCGCGCCGTCCACGCCTGCGTCGTGCGGGTGCCCGCGGGCAGTGACGTGACCGGGTCCAGCCACATCTCGGCCAGGTGCACGGCGTCGGTGACCGCGCTCGACTGGTCGGAGGCGAACCCGATCGTGGTCGTCGTCGAGGACAACTGCTGGAACGCGATCTGCTTCGCGAGGTCGTAGTTGACCGGCCCGCTCGACGACCCCGCGTTGCTCAGCATGGAGCCCAGCTGACTGAGCATGTCGCCCAGCTGGCTGAAGTCGAACGGGTTGTCTCCCGGCTTCCCGCTCTTGTCCTCGGGGTCGTGCGGGCTGAACCCGAACGGCACGTCACTCATGCCTCTACCGTACGCGGACGGACATGGTCGTACGCTGTTCAGCCGTGAGTGAAACCGTCACGACCGCACCCCCGCCCGCGCTCCCGCCGAGGGAACGCGGACTGACCCGCCGGACGTGGACGCTGATCGTCAGCTTCCTAGTGGTGGCGGCGCTCGGACTGCTCGGCGGTTTCGCCAGAGTCCCGTACGTCGCGCTGGGCCCCGGCCCCACCTACGACGTGCTCGGCAAGGTGAAGGACACCGACGTCGTCTCGGTCGACGGCCAGGACACGTTCCCCACCAAGGGAACCCTGCGCATGACGACGGTCTCGCTCACCGACGACGTCTCGCTGTTCGGCGCACTGGGCCTGTGGCTGTCGGGCCGCTACGCCCTGGCGCCGCGTGAGGAGTTCTTCAAGCCCGGCGAGTCGGAGGAGGAGGTGCAGAAGAACAACGAGCTCGCGTTCAGCGAGTCGCAGACCTCCGCCGAGGTCGCCGCGCTGCACTACCTCAAGTATCCGGGCATGGTGATCGCGAACCAGGTCACCAAGGGCAGCCCCGCGGACAACGTCATCCCCCTCGGCGCCCGCATCATCTCGGTCAACGGCAAGCAGGTGCAGAGCGCCGCCGACGTCAGCAGCGCCCTGGAGAACACCAAGCCCGGCGACCGCATCGAGGTGGCGTTCGAGAAGGACGGCACCTCCCAGTCGACCCAGCTCACCCTCGGCACCCGCGACGACGGCCGCACCGCGGGCTTCATCGGCATCTCGCCGGTCGACCGCGCCGACGTGCCGTTCAAAATCAAGATCAGCCTGTCCGACGTCGGCGGCCCCTCGGCTGGCCTGATCTTCGCGCTGGCGATCGTCGACAAGCTGACGCCGGGCGAGCTCAACGGCGGCAAGGCCATCGCGGGCACCGGCGAGATCGCGGGCGACGGCACGGTGAAGCCCATCGGTGGCATCGCGTTCAAGATGGTCGCCGCGAAGGAAGCGGGCGCGACGGCGTTCCTCGTGCCGGCCGCCAACTGCACGGACGCGAAGCAGCAGGCGCCGAGCGACCTCAAGCTGATCAAGGTCGAGAACCTGTCGGACGCCGTGTCGTCGCTGGAGGCGCTCAACTCCGGCAAGGACACGCCGAGCTGCTGACGGCTCTCGACTCCGGAGGAGCTTTCGCGCCTGTTCTGGGTCGCGGGAGCTCCCCCGAGTGCGTGGGCGGGCAGCGGCTCGGTGTTCAGCGGGTACCCCTGACCTGGGAGCCCCTGCATCTCGACGTGCTCAGAGGGTCCGCCAAGATCGGTGGTCCCTCGCACCGCGCGCTCTGAGCGTCCTGCGGCTGGAGCTGGTCGTTTCTCGGGGTCGGCCGCTGTCCGCTTGCCGCGAACACCAGGCAGAAAGATCACAACCCCGGCGCGAGAACGTGCCGGGGTTGTGCCAGCCTGGGGACGTGACGACTAGGGCCGCAGCGTGGCGAGCAGGGCGTCGGTGAGGTTCGGCGCCAGCTCGGGGTGCTCGACGACCTCCTCTGGCATCTCGACCGTGCCGCGCAGCCGCAGCAGGCAGGAGACCGAGCCGTCGCGCAGCACCACGGCCACCAGGCGCGCCTCGCGCCGCGCCGGGTGTGCGGCCGCGAACTGGCGGGCCGCCTCGTCGTCGAGGTCGCCGTGGCTCAGTTCCGTCTCCGCCTCCGGGGGCAGCACGACGATCTCCTGGGCCAGGGCGCAGCCGGTGACGGCCGGGGGCCATTCGATGCCCGCGAGCGCGTCGGCCAGGTCGCCTTCCAGGGCGTCCTGGGCGATCGGGGTCAGCGGGCTCGCCTCGGGGTCGAGCTGGCTGCGCAGCTCCGGCTGCTGGTCGATCAGGTTTGAGGTCGCCACGAGGGCGAAGAGCTGCGGAGGCTGCTCCCAGCCGCCTGCCGCTACGAACTCCTCGACCTCGCGGGCGACCGTCGGGAGGATGACCGCTGGCGTTTCACTCGCTGACACGCGTGTCATCGTAAGACTGCGGGCTTCACGGGAACCCAGGGCGTCGTCCGTAGAGTTGGACTAAACGTACGTAACGAAATACCGCGATCCAGGAGCGTGCCTCGTGGCCACACGGCCTCCGGTCGGACTGCCGAAACTGTCCCGGCGAAGCCGAATACTGCTCATCGTAGGTGTTGTGCTCCTGTTCGGTCTCATCACGGGATCGCGGCTGCTCGACACCTACGTGAACTGGCTGTGGTTCGGCGAGGTGAAATTCCGCGACGTCTACAGCACGGTGCTGCTCACCCGGCTGGCCTTGTTCGTGGCCGTCGGGGCCGTCGTCGGCGGTGTCGTCGCACTCAACCTCTACCTCGCCTATCGGGCCCGGCCGGTGTTCGTGCCGGTGTCCGGTCCGGACGACCCGGTGGCGCGTTACCGCACCGTCGTGATGCGGCGGATGCGTCTGTTCGCGATCGGCATCCCCGTGTTCGTCGGGTTGATCGCGGGCGCGTCGGCGCAGGACGACTGGCAGCAGATCCAGCTGTTCCTGAACTCGCAGCCGTTCGGCGTGACCGACCCCCAGTTCGGGCACGACATCGGCTTCTACGCGTTCCAGCTGCCGTTCTACGAGTGGCTGCTGTCGTGGCTGTTCATCACGGTCGCGGTGTCGTTCATCGGCGCGGTGATCGCGCACTACCTGTTCGGCGGCATCCGGCTGGCCGGTCGCGGCGGTCAGCTCTCCGGGCCCGCGCGGCTGCACCTGGCGCTCGTCGCCGGCACGTTCGTGCTGCTGAAGGCCGTCGCGTACTTCTTCGACCGGTACACGCTGCTGCTGCACGAGAACGAGAAGTTCGTCGGCGCGAGCTACACCGACCTCAACGCGGTGCTGCCGGCCAAGCTGATCCTGCTGTGCATCGCGGTGTTCTGCGCCGTCGCGTTCTTCGCGGGCGCGTTCATGCGCAACGTGCAGCTGCCCGCCATCGCGACCGTCCTGCTGGTGCTGTCGAGCGTGCTCGTCGGCGCGGCGTGGCCCGCGGTGCTGGAGCAGTTCTCGGTCAAGCCGAACGCCATCCAGAAGGAAGCCGAGTCGATCACCCGCAACATCGCGGCGACACGGCAGTCGTTCGGGCTGACCGACGACAAGGTCGAGACGAAGCCCTACGAGGGCAAGCAGAACGTCAGCAACGACCAGGTCAAGACCAACGACGCGGGGACGCTCGGCAACATCCGCCTGCTCGACCCGGCGGTGCTGTCGCGCACCTTCACGCAGTTCCAGCAGCTGCGGCCGTTCTACGGCTTCCCGAACAAGCTCGACGTCGACCGGTACACAGTGGACGGGAAGCTGCGCGACTACATCGTCGCGGTGCGCGAGCTGAAGCTCGACAGCCTGCCGCAGGGCCAGCGCGACTGGATCAACCAGCACCTCATCTACACGCACGGCAACGGCTTCGTCTACGCCGAGGCGAACAAGGTCAACGCGGTCGCCGACGAGTCCAACGGCGGCTACCCGGACTTCAAGACCGGTGAGGTCAAGTCCAACGGCGACGTCGGCAACGTGCAGAACGGCATCAAGGTCGACCAGCCGCGCACCTACTACGGCGAGCTGTTCGGCCAGAACGACTACTCGATCGTCGGCGGCCGCCCGGCCGGTTCGGCGGCGGAGTACGACACGGACGCCAAGTCCTACACCTACACCGGCACCGGTGGTGTCCCGATCGGCGGCCTGTTCGACAAGCTCGCCTTCGCGGCCTACTACGGCGAGCGCAACATCCTCTTCAACCAGTCGATCGCGGACGACTCGAAGATCCTGTTCAAGCGCGTCCCGCGCGACCGCGTGCAGGCCGTCGCCCCGTGGCTCACGGTGGACAGCGACCCGTACCCGGCCGTCGTCAACGGCCGCATCACGTGGATCGTCGACGGCTACACCACGCTGGAGAACTACCCGTACGCGCAGCGCACCCAGCTCGGTGACGCGACGAACGACTCGCTCACCGCGGACGGCGTCGTCATCTCGCAGGTCAACAAGCCCATCAACTACATCCGCAACTCGGTCAAGGCCACTGTGGACGCCTACGACGGCTCGGTGAACCTGTACCAGATCGACGACAAGGACCCGGTCCTCAAGGCGTGGATGGGCGTCTTCCCCGGCACGGTGAAGCCGGGCAGCGAGATCTCGAACGAGCTGCGCCAGCACTTCCGCTACCCCGAGGACCTGTTCAAGGTGCAGCGGCAGATCCTGTCGAAGTACCACGTCTCGTCGCCGTCGGACTTCTACTCCGGTGTCGCCTACTGGGCGCCGCCGCAGGACCCGACGATCGACAACGTGACGACGGCCGACGCCCAGCGCGACGCGGCGAGCAAGCGAAGGGACGCCCAGCCGCCGTTCTACGTCCTCGCCGGTGACCCGAGCGACCCGAGCAAGGTCCGCTTCCAGCTGACCAGCCCGCTCGTCCGGGAGAACCGCGAGTTCATGGCGGCCCACGTCTCGGTCGGATCCGACCCGGACAACTACGGCAAGATCAGCGTGCTGCAGCTCAGCCAGGACGCCAAGGGTCCGCAGCAGATCCAGACGCAGTTCCTCACGTCGGACAACGTCAGCCGCGAGCTCAACCTGCTGACCCAGCAGAAGACGACCGTCGTCTACGGCAACCTGCTCACACTTCCCGTGGGTGGAGCGCTGCTCTACGTCGAACCCGTCTACATCGAACGCGCGTCCAACAACACGTCGTACCCGCAGCTGTCCAAGGTGCTCGTCTGGTACGGCGACCGGGTCGGCTACGCGTCCACGTTGAACGAGGCGCTGGACCAGGTCCTCAGCGGTGCCGGCGCGGTCGTGCCGCCGCCGAGCGACAACAGCAACGGCAATGGCCAGACCTCCACGCCGCCGTCGACCACGCCGCCGACCAACGGGGCACTGAGCCCTGAGCTGCAGAAGGCGGTCAACGACATCGACGCGGCGCTGGCCGACATCAAGAAGGCCCAGCAGAACAGCAACTTCACCGAGCTCGGCCAGGCGTACGCGAAGCTGGACGACGCGACGAAGAGGTTCAAGCAGTACAACACCGCTGCCGCGACCCCGCCGACGGGCCAGTCGTCGGTTGTGCCGAGCCCCACACCGTCCGGCTGACCACACGATTTGCTTTATCCGCTCCACCCCGCGTAAGGTTCTATTCATACCGACGCGGGGTGGAGCAGCTCGGTAGCTCGCTGGGCTCATAACCCAGAGGTCGCAGGTTCAAATCCTGTCCCCGCTACAAAGTAGGAAGAGTCCTGTTCGCGGAGATCGCGAACAGGACTTTTTCGCATTTACATTGGGGGCTTGCCCCCAAACCCCACCCTGGGGGCAAGCCCCCAGACCCCCGTAGGTCGCCCAGGCGGCCCGGTAACCGTGGCTTACATCGGTTGACCTGCGGAAATGGCAGTTAGTGGGGGGTGGTAAAAACGGGTTTCCAGAGGGTGTATAGTTCTACTTACAACAGCAAGACAGCAACAAAAGCTTGAAGCGGCGCGGGGTGGAGCAGCTCGGTAGCTCGCTGGGCTCATAACCCAGAGGTCGCAGGTTCAAATCCTGTCCCCGCTACAAAGTAGAGAAAGTCCTGTTCGCGGAGATCGCGAACAGGACTTTTTCGCATTTGCAATGGGGGCTTGCCCCCAAACCCCACCCTGGGGGCAAGCCCCCAGGCCCCCGTAGGTGGCCCGTCGGGCAAGGCCCCAGGCCTCCGCCGGTGTGCCCGTCGGAACGAGCCCCCGGACTCCGCAGGTGCTCGGGTGGGGTCGTTCAGGTCATGTTCTCCGCCCAGTACTGGGCGCACAGCATGCTGGAGCAGATGCGGCCCTCGCCGTTGACGGTGCGGTGCTTGCGGATCTGCTTGCCACACACCATGCACTCGTCCTTGCCGGCCTGCTCCGGGATGCCGCCCGTCACCCACGCCCTCGTGTGCGCGGCCACCTTCTTGTGGTCCAGCCACTTCAAGTTCAGGTTCTTCATGGGTCCCCGACCTCCGTCGTCTCGCACCGCATGCCTGGCAGTGATCATTTTCCCGCAACGGCGGGCGCGGGAAAGGGGTCTGCGCGGACATCACCAGGTCGTGCGACGGACGACCCCGACCGTCCATTCGGGTGGCTTCGGCCGGTGAGACTCGTACCGCCGATCGAGTGAGAGAGGGGGACTTTCGTTTCAGCGAAAGGACTTTTCCATCCGGGATGGACACGGACGGTCAAGCGGCCAAACGCGTGAGGCTGGAAAACTGCCGCTTACTCAGCGAGACTTTTCGTTGCTCCGCATGGCCCATCAGACTAGCCCGGTGATCAGCCACTGTGGACAGAACGGCTGACCATTGTGGACAGCTTCCCCCAGACGTGGGAACGTTGTCGTTGTGTCAGACCTGAATGCGACCGCAGCCGCCCTGCTCGGGCTGCTGCACGACGGACCCAAGACCGGTGGCCAGTTGGTGGCGGAGGCAGGAGACCGCTTCGGCGCGTTCTTCAGCGTGACCCGCTCCCAGGTGTACCGCGAGCTGCCCGCGCTGGCTGACCAGGGCCTGCTGCGCCTCGGCAAGCAGGGACCGCGGTCCAGTCAGCAGTACGTGCTGACGGCCGCGGGCAAGAAGGCCTTCAAGAACTGGCTGCTGTCCGAGCCTGGCCCGGACCACCTGCGCAGCCCGCTCATCCTTCGTCTGGTGCACGCCGGTTCGCTGACCGCGAAGCAGCGTGAATCCCTGATCACGACCGCGCGTTCGACGTACGGTCAGGAACAGGAGAGCGCGAAGAGCGCGGCCAAGACGGCGGAGGACCCCTACGCCAAGGCGGTGGCCGAGTTCGGTCTCGCTCACGCCAAGGCCGTTCTCAAGCTGCTCGACGCGATCCCCACCGCGTAACAAGAGAGCGCCAGTGAGCACCGGTCGCGTACGGCGGCCGGTGCTGGCGTAATCTTTGTGCGTGAACCCGGACGTCGAAGCAGACATCAAGGACCTCTCCGCCACTCTTGCGAGCATCGAGGCGGTGCTGGACCTCGATGCGTTGCGCGCCGCTGTCGCGGACCTGGAGGCGCAGGCGACCCGCCCCGACCTCTGGGACGACCAGGAGAAGGCGCAGAAGGTCACCAGCGCGCTCTCCCACAAGCAGGGTGAGCTGCGGCGCGTGACCGGTCTGCGTTCGCGTCTCGACGACCTGCCGCTGCTCTACGAACTCGCCGAAGAGGCAGAGGACGCGGACGCGGCGGCCGACGCGGACAACGACCGGGCCAAGCTCCGCGACGAGATCGCGAGCCTGGAAGTGCGCACGCTGCTGTCCGGCGAGTACGACGAGCGCAACGCCCTCGTCACCATCCGCGCCGAGGCCGGTGGCGTCGACGCCGCGGACTTCGCCGAGATGCTGTTGCGCATGTACTCCCGCTGGGCTGAGCGTCACAACTACGGCGTCGACGTGTTCGACACGTCCTACGCCGAAGAAGCGGGCATCAAGTCCGCCACCTTCCGCATCAGCGCCCCGTACGCCTACGGCACGCTGAGCGTCGAGCAGGGCACGCACCGTCTCGTGCGCATTTCGCCGTTCGACAACCAGGGCCGCCGCCAGACGTCGTTCGCCGGCGTCGAGGTCGTGCCCGTCGTCGAGCAGACCGACCACGTCGAGATCGACGAGAAGGACCTGCGCGTCGACGTCTACCGCTCGTCCGGCCCCGGTGGCCAGGGCGTCAACACGACGGACTCGGCGGTGCGCCTGACGCACATCCCGACCGGCATCGTGGTGTCCTGCCAGAACGAGCGCTCGCAGCTGCAGAACAAGGCCACGGCCATGAACGTCCTGCAGGCCAAGCTCCTCGAACGCCGCAGGCAGGAGGAGCAGGCCAAGATGGACGCGCTGAAGGACTCCGGCTCCAGCTGGGGCAACCAGATGCGCTCCTACGTGCTGCACCCGTACCAGATGGTCAAGGACCTGCGGAACAACCACGAGGTCGGCAACCCGTCCGCGGTGCTCGACGGTGAGATCGACGACTTCCTCGAGGCCGGCATCCGGTGGCGCAAGCAGTCCCAGCAGAGCTAGTTCGCTGATCTGAGTCGAAGAGCACGTTCAGCCCCGAACGAGGGCTGGACGTGCTCTTTTTGTGGACGGGTAGTGCCTGGTCGGACACGCGGCGTCGAGGTCGCAGCCGCCCTTCCGGGGCTGGAAGTTAACCGGAACGGGGGCTTTACCCCGGCCATGAGTAGACTCGCGCCTCGTGATTCGTCTCGAACACGTTTCCAAGGTCTACAAGACCTCCACGCGTCCTGCGCTCGACGACGTGTCCGTCGAGATGGAGAAGGGCGAGTTCGTCTTCCTGATCGGTCCTTCGGGGTCCGGCAAGTCGACGTTCCTGCGTCTGCTGCTGCGCGAAGAGGTGCCGACCAGGGGACGCGTCTACGTCTCCAACTTCGACGTCGCCAAGATGTCGCGACGCAGGGTCCCCCGCCTGCGTCAGTCCATCGGCTGCGTGTTCCAGGACTTCCGTCTTCTGCCCACGAAGACGGTCGCCGAGAACGTCGCGTTCGCGCTGGAGGTCATCGGCAAGCCCCGCAACACCATCGTCAAGGTGGTGCCGGAGGTGCTGCAGCTGGTGGGTCTCGACGGCAAGGAGGACAGGTTCCCGACCGAGCTGTCCGGTGGTGAGCAGCAGCGTGTCGCGATCGCCCGTGCGTTCGTGAACCGCCCGCTGGTGCTGATCGCCGACGAGCCGACCGGAAACCTGGACCCCGACACGAGCCAGGACATCATGTTGCTGCTGGAGCGGATCAACCGCACCGGCACGACCGTCATCATGGCCACGCACGACCACGGCATCGTCGACTCGATGCGCCGCCGAGTGGTGGAGCTGTCGTACGGCAAGGTCGTCCGTGATGACGCGCGCGGCGTTTACGGCGTTGGCCGTTAAGCGTCCCTAAGCCCCCGAACCCCAAGGAACCCCGCCCCCGATGCGTACCAGCTTCGTGTTCAGCGAGGTCATCACCGGACTTCGCCGGAACGTCACGATGACGATCGCGATGATCCTCACGACCGCCATCTCGCTCGGGCTGCTCGGCGGTGGCCTGCTCGTCGTCCGCATGGTCGACAAGATGCAGGCCAACTACGCGGGCAAGCTCGAGGTCTCCGTGCTGCTGACGAACGATGTCAGCGCCAACGACAAGGACTGCACCCAGCAGCCGTGCGCGGGCCTGCGCTCCGCCCTGGAACAGACGTCCGGCGTCGAGACAGTGGTGTTCCAGAACCGCGACGAGGGCTTCGAGCGCTTCAAGAAGATCTTCGAGGCCCAGCCGGAACTGCTCAAGCTCGCGCGTCCGGAAGCCATCCCGGCGACGTTCCGCGTGAAGCTCGAGGACCCGGAGCGCACCGACGTCATCAAGCAGGCCTTCGAGGGCAAGCCCGGTGTGAAGGGCGTCGACGACCAGGGCAAGTTCCTGGAGCGGTTCTTCGAGGGCCTCAACGGCATGCGTGACGTCGCTCTGATCCTCGCGCTCATCCAGGCGTTCGCCGCGCTGCTGCTGATTTCGAACACCATCCAGGTGTCGGCGTTCACCCGCCGCGTCGAGGTCGGCATCATGCGACTGGTGGGCGCGACCCGGTGGTACACGCAGTTGCCGTTCCTCATTGAGGCGGTCGTCGCGGGCATCATCGGCTCGGTCACCGCGGTCGGCGGCCTGGTGCTGTTCAAGGCGTTCTTCCTCGACCGGATCACCAGGAACCTCACCGAGTCGGGCATCATTCCGCCGATCGGGTATCTGGACATCCTGATCGTGTCGCCCTGGCTGTTCCTCGTCGCGATAGTCATCTCCGCGACGACCGGCTACGTGACACTGCGTCTCTACGTGCGCCTTTAAGAGTTTTGCCGAGCATTTAGACTGGTTGTCATGGTCAAGGAACGCGGGCAGAAGGTCATCGCGTCGAACCGCAAGGCTCGGCACGACTGGTCCATTCTGGACACCTACGAGGCGGGCATTCAGCTCGTCGGCACCGAGGTGAAGAGCCTGCGCATGGGACGGGCGTCCCTGGTGGACGCCTTCGCCCAGGTCGACGACGGCGAGATCTGGCTGCACGCGCTGCACATCCCGGAGTACGTCGCGGGCACCTGGACGAACCACGAGGTCCGGCGCAAGCGCAAGCTGCTGCTGCACAAGAGCGAGATCGAGCGGCTGATCGGCAAGACCAAGGAGTCCGGTCTGTCGCTCGTGCCGCTGCAGATGTACTTCAAGGACGGCTACGTCAAGGTCGAGATCGCGCTGGCGAAGGGCAAGAAGTCCTACGACAAGCGCCAGGACCTGGCGAAGCGCGACGCGAACCGCGAGATCGCGAAGGCGCACGGACGGGCGTTGAAGGGCCGTTACTGATGGCACTGGTGGACGTCCATGTCCACTTCATGCCGCAGAACGTCCTGGACAAGGTCTGGTCCTACTTCGACCGCGTGCGCGAATCCGGTGTCGACTGGTTCATCCAGTACCGCACCGACGAGAACGCCCGGCTCACCGCACTGCGGGAGCTGGGCGTCGTCGCGTTCGCACCCCTGCTCTACCCGCACAAGCCGGGGATGGCGCAGTGGCTGAACGAGTGGGTGGCCGACTTCGCGGCGCGAGTGCCCGAGGCGGTTCCGACGGGCACGTTCTACGCGGAACCAGGCGCCGAGGCGTACGTGCGCAAGGCCCTGGAAGCCGGTGCGCGGTGCTTCAAATCGCACGTCCAGGTCGGTGGCTACGACCCGCGTGACGCGCTGCTGGACGGTGTCTGGGGTCAGCTCGCGGAGGCCGGCGTGCCGGTCGTGGTGCACTGCGGCGACGGGCCGATGCCGGGCGAGTTCACCGGGCTCGGCGTCTTCGAGGGAGTGCTCAAGAAGCACCCGCGGCTGACGGCGGTCATCGCGCACGCCGGGATGCCGGACTACTCAGGCGCGCTGGACCTGGTCGAGCGCTATCCGAACGTGCACGTCGACACCACGATGGTGGGCGTTCCGTTCACCGAGCGGATGGTGCCGCTGCCGGCTGACTGGGGTTCCCGGATCGCGGGGCTGGTGGACCGGGTGGTGCTGGGCACCGACTTCCCGAACATCCCGTACCCCTACGAGGTGCAGATCGACGCCATCAGGTCGTGGGGCCTGGACGCCGCCGCCGAGCAGGCGATCCTGCACGACAACGGCGCCCGTCTGCTTCAGCTGTCGAGGTAGGCGAGCACGGCGCGCACCCGGCGGTGCTCGGAGTTCGACGGCTCCAGGCCGAGCTTGGCGAAGATGTTGCCGACGTGCTTCTCGACGGCGCCGTCGGACACCACGAGCGTGTTGGCGATGGCCGTGTTGGACAGGCCCTGAGCCATCAGCCCGAGCACCTCGCGTTCGCGGGGCGTCAACTTGTCGACCGGGCTCTTCTTGCTGCGCACCATGAGCTGCGTGATCACCTCGTGGTCGATGCTCGTGCCGCCGTCGGCGACCCTCCGCACCGCGTCGACGAACTCCTTCACGTCCGCCACCCGTTCCTTGAGCAGGTATCCGACACCGCTGGCGCCACCCGCGAGGAGTTCCACGGCGTAGCGCTCCTCGACGTACTGCGACAGCACCAGCACTGGCAGCCCGGGAAAGCGGCGGCGGCACTCGATGGCGGCCCGCAGGCCCTCGTCGGTGAACGTCGGCGGCATCCGCACGTCCACCACGCACAGGTCGGGCCTGTGCTCCGTCACGGCGTCCAGGAGGTCGTCGCCGTTCTCCACCGCCGCGACGGTCTCAATGCCCTCGTCGGCGAGCAACCTCTGCACGCCCACCCTCAGCAGCACCGAGTCCTCGGCGATCACCACGCGCACGGCAACTCCGCTCGAATAACGGTCGGCCCACCAACGGGGCTGACGACGACAACCACACCGTCGATCGTGGCAGCACGGTCCGCGAGGCCGGCGAGTCCGCCGCCAGGCTTCAGCTCCGCGCCACCCTGACCGTTGTCGGTGACCTCGACCAGCACCCCGGTGTCCACCCTGTTGACCCGCACGGTCGCCCTGGTGCCGTTGGAGTGCTTGGTGATGTTCGTGAGCGCCTCGCCGACGGTGAAGTACGCGGCGCTCTCCACCGATGTCGGCGGCCGCGGCTCCACGTTCACCTGCAACTCGACCTCGATCGGCACACGGGCGGCGAGCGCGGACAACGCGGCGTCGAGCCCCCGGTCACCCAGGACCGACGGGTAGATGCCCCGCGCCAGATCCCGCAGTTCCTTGATGGCGAGCTTCGCGTCCGCGTGCGCCTCCGCGATGAGCTCCGCGGCACCCTCCGGATCGGTGTCCATTTTGGACTTCGCCCGGCCCAGCCCCATCGCCACGGCCACGAGCCGCTGCTGCGCGCCGTCGTGCAGATCGCGTTCGATGCGCCGGCGCTCCGCCTCGGCCGCCTCCACGCCGCGGGCCCGGCTCGACGACAGCCGCTCCGCCTCGATCGCCAGCGCGTCGGCCCGCGTCGGACCGAGCATGCCCCGCGCGAACTTGCCGTGCACCGTGCCGAGCGCCCTGGTGCCGAGGACCGCGAACGGGATCAACGCCAGCCCGATCAACGAGACCGGCAGCGCCGACACGAACGAGTCGATCGTCCAGAACTCGCCGACGATCACCGCGAACGGCGCCTCGCCGATCCAGAACGGCACCGCCATGAACGCTGCCACCACCACCCACATCGTGAGGACGGACGCGAACTCCACGATGCCGATCGGCAGGAGCAACAACAGGTAACCGTAGTCGCGCCAGGTCGCCGGATCGGTGAACTGCGCCTTCCAGCGCTGCCACAGCGTGACACCCGGCGGCGTCGCGCGGTACGGGCTGGGGATGTCCGTGCGCAGCGCCGCCCTGACCCACGACCGCTCCATCGTCGCGCCACCCCGCACGACGTTCATCGCGAGCCACAGCAGCGGGATGCCCACCCAGACGATCGCGGTCGCGAACCCGACCACGGTCAGCACGACCGAGAGGGTGAACCAGAAGATGCCGGTCACCAGGTTGGTCAGCAGGTAGAACCCGGCTGCGAGCGCGTTCGGTTTCCTCATGACGTCCATGGTGTCGTTCCCGCTGGTCAGAGACCATCTGGCTAGCTATCCGGTCGGAGGTGGGGACAGCCCTACCTGCCTCGGGAAGAACTCAGTGGCCGCAGTCGTTATGCTAGGTGCAACCACTACCAGGGGGTGAACGGTTTCGACTGTGGACGTTGATTCAGGGGAAGCGTGTCGGTGCAGGCGAGAGACCACCGTTAAGCGTCATCGCAAACCAATAAGCGCCACGTCTAACGACAAGCGCACCGCGTACGCTCTCGCTGCCTGACAGCGGAGCTAGCGGTTGTCGGCCTAGGAGTGCCTTCGGCCTAGTTCCCGGCATCAGCTAGAGGGCTTACCTGCAGTCTCGGTCGCGGAGACTGTTCGGGAAACTCACAGCGACTGGGCCCGTCACACCTGCTCGTTCGCGTGACAGGTGGGGTCAAGCAGAGACACAGCGGACTGCGCACGGAGAAGCCCTGATGAACCGGCACAGGACCCGGGTTCGATTCCCGGCACCTCCACTTCGGTGGGCGGCGAGTGCTCGCACCTGCGGGCGCTCGCCGTTCCTCGTTTCGGGTGTTGTCTGGGGGCCGAGCCCCCAGACCCCCACGCCGGGGGCAAGCCCCCGGACCCCCGCCGCCTCGTCGCTTCGCGACCTTGGCGGCCATCCGGCGTCGCTGGCGCGGTCTACTGGTTGCCGTCGACGTAGTAGGTGTTGGTCACCGCGAAATCTGGTTCGGCTGCGGCACGCTCGTTGCCAGTGCTGCTACGGCCAGCAGGGTTGTGGGCCAGCCAGGTGAAGATCCGCATCTGAGGTCCCCCTTCGTGCTTTCGTGTTCATCGGCACGGTAGTGGGTGGGGCTTGCGGAAGTTCTGGAATCCGCAGGTCAGGGTGGAGGCGGTGGTGGGGCGGGAGATCGTCTTCGTCCTGTTCGACGCGCGGCGGGTGTGAACGACGATGTGCTTGCGCACTTCGATCCCTCGTTCCGGCGCACGGACTTCGTGGACGTCATCAAGAACAGTCCCTGGTCTGAATGATGTCGGCGAGGGATGCCAGGAAATCCGGGGCGTCGAACATCGCGCCCGCTGACGCGACGCCGGTGACGTTGTAGCGGTTGGTCAGCAGGCGTTCTGCTGCTTCTACGGCCAGAGGGGCGCTCACGGCGTAGATGTCCTTGCCGGACGCGGTCAGGCGGCGTTCCTCGCCTGCCCTGCGGACCCGGACGTCCACCTCGAAGGTCTCGGGTTCCTGTCGTGCTTCGGCGGCCTGGAGGCCGGTGGCCGCGTCCGTCGACATGTAGCTGGTCACCGACGGGATCTTCAGGTGGCTGGGGACCGTGACGATGTCGGCCATCGAGAACTCGGCGATGACCTGGCGCTCGCCGTCCGGGAAGTCCCACTTCAGGGCCGGTCGCGGGGTGTCGTGGTGGTACTGGAGTTCGCCGTCGCGGAACCGGACGCGCTGACCGTCGCGCCGGTCGCGGGAAACCTGACCCGCGGTGATGGAGCCCGCGGTGGGCTGCCAGCCGCTGAGGCCGTAGGCGATGTGTGCCTCGTCCGCGGTGGTCCAGCCGGCCATCGCGGTGGTGATCAGGAGGTCGGCGAGGCCGCCGAAGAAGGCCATCGCGGGTACCGCCGGGATCGAGGCGCCTCGGGCGAACGTGTCGGCGTTCGCCTCGATCTCCGCCGCCACGTCGACGTACGGGATGCCGGCGCGTTCGGCGGCGGCGATCAGCGGGAGAGCGGTCGTCGCGAACGGGCCCGCCGTGTTGATCACCGCGTCGGCGTGCGCCAGGGCTTGGGCCAGGGCTGCGGGGTTGTCGGCGGTGGCCTGGGCGCGGCCGAACGGGAGTGGGGTGTGGCCGCGCTTTTCCAGTTCTGCCAGGACGAAACGTCCCGTGTGGCCCGACGCGCCGTAGACCGCGATCTTGTGTCCCATGTGGACCATTCAAGTGCTGGGGGCGGATGGGGGCTAGTGTCTGGAACGACACGATGCGTACAGTTTCGGACATGCTGGCGTTTGCTGTGACGGACGGGATGCTGCACTTCGAGCTGACCGCCACCTACGAGATCTTCACCGCCCCGCAGCTCGGGTATCGGGTCCAGATCTGCGGGGACGGGCCGGTCCGTCTCGGTAAGTTCACGCTGGAGCCGGACCTGCCGCTCGACCAGGTGCGGAGCGCGGACACGGTGATCGTGCCCGCGATCGAGGACGTGGACGAGCCGCTTGACCCGGCACTCGTTCAGGCTGTCAAAGCTGCTCACGACAAAGGGGCGCGGATCGTCTCGTTGTGCACCGGTGCGTTCGTGCTGGCCGAGGCGGGGCTGCTCGACGGGCTCCGGGCGACGACGCACTGGGGGCACACCGACGAGCTGGCCAGGCGGTATCCGCGGGTCGAGGTCGATCCGGACGTGCTGTACGTCGACAACGGGCAGGTGCTGACGAGCGCGGGCAAGGCGGCGGCGATCGATCTGAGCCTGCACGTGATCCGCAACGACTACGGCGCCGCCACGGCCAACACGGCCGCGCGCAGGCTCGTCGTGCCGCCGCATCGGGACGGTGGACAGGCTCAGTTCGTGCTCGCGCCCGTGCCGTCCGGGGAAGGGCATCCGCTCACCGAGCTGTTCGACTGGGTGTCGGCGCGGTTCGACCAGATGATCACCGTGGAGGACATGGCTCGGCAGGCCAGCATGAGTTCGCGGCACCTTGCGCGGCTCTTCCGGGCCGTGACGGGCACCACGCCGTTGCAGTGGCTGCACACCCAGCGGATCCGGCGCGCGCAGGAGTTGCTGGAGATGACGGACGACAGCGTGGACCAGATCGCGGAGGCGTCCGGGATGGGCACGGCCACGACGTTGCGCCGGCACTTCCACCGGACCGTCGGTGTGCCACCGGACACATACCGCCGCACGTTCCGCCCTGTTGGTGGCCGCTAGACGCATCGGTGAGCGTTAGGTTGTCCTGATGAGGAACGATCAGCGCATCGGGGCGCGGGTGTTGCGGCGCAAGCCGATCGACCAGCTGACTCATCCGGGGAGCGAGCTCAAGCGCACCATGGGCGTCGGGCACCTCACGATGATCAGCATCGGGGCCACGCTCGGCACCGGCATCTTCGTCGTGCTGGGGGAGGCGGTGCCGCTCGCCGGGCCCGCCATCGTGCTGTCGTTCGTGCTGGCCGGCATCACCGCGTTGTTCTCCGCGCTGTCCTACGCCGAGCTCGCGGGCCTGATCCCCGCGTCCGGCTCCTCCTACTCCTACACCTACGCCACGCTCGGCGAGATCGTCGCCTGGGTCTGCGGCTGGTGTCTGGTGCTGGAGTACGGGGTGTCGGTCGCCGCCGTCGCGGTCGGGTGGGGGCAGTACGTCAACGAGTTGCTGCACCTCGTGACGGGACTGCGGATTCCGGACGTGCTGAGCCAGCCGCCGGGTGCGGGCGGGATCGTCAACATTCCGGCCGTGGCGATCGTGGTCATCGCGATGCTGGTGCTGCTCGGTGGCTCCAAGGGCAGTGCACGCACGAACACGATCCTGGTGTGGGTGAAGATCGGTGCGCTGCTGATGTTCTGCGCCGTCGCGTTCACCGCGTTGAAGGCCGGCAACCTGCAGCCGCTGTTCCCGTTGGGACTGGCTGGGATGAGTGCCGGCGCGGCCACGTTGTTCTTCTCCTACATCGGGTTCGACGCCGCGTCGACCGCCGGTGAGGAGGCCAAGGATCCGCAGCGCGACCTGCCGCGCGCGATCATCATCTCGCTGGTCGTGATCACCGCGCTGTACTGCGCGGTCGCCCTGGCCGCCGTGGGTGCGATGCCATGGCAGACGTTCGAGGGCACGGAAGCCGCGCTGAGCCGGGTGCTCACCGACAACGTCAACGGCGCGATCTGGCCGATCCTGCTGTCGATCGGCGCGGTGGTCGCGACCACGTCAGTGGTGCTGACCGTCCTCTACGGACAGACGCGCATCCTGTACGCCATGTCCCGTGACGGCCTCGTGCCGTCGATCTTCGCGAGGCTGAGCCCGAAGACCGGGGTGCCGTTCGTGAACACGGTCGTCGTCGGCCTGTTCATCGGCGTGCTGGCCGCGCTGGTGCCGTTGGGGTCGCTGGCCGACGCGACGAGCATCGGCACGCTGTTCGCGTTCGGGCTGGTCAACATCGCGGTGATCATCCTGCGGCGCACCGAACCAGACCGGAAGCGCACCTTCCGGGTGCCGTTCTCGCCCGTGACGCCGTTGGTGGGCCTGGCGTTCTGCGTCTACATGATGTTCAGCCTCGGGCTGGACACGTGGATCGCGTTCCTCGCCTGGATGGTCCTCGGGTTCGTCATCTACTTCGGGTACAGCGTCAGGAAGGCACGCCTTGCGGTTCCAGGTGATCAGTGACGTCGCCGGCATCGCCCGCGCCGCCAGGTACTACGCCGAGGTCTGGGACACCACCGAGGACGTGCTGTCTTCGGAGACGCTGCACTGCGTCCGGCACGCGGGTGGCGCGACGATCGGGGCGTTCGACGGCGACGAGCTGATCGGTGCCACGACCGGACTCTTCTGCCCGGACGGCTCGGTGTACTCGATGATCGCGGCCGCACGCCAGGGTGCCGGGCATCCGCTGAAGCTCGCGCAGAGGGACTGGGCGGTCGGGCTCGGAGCGAAGTCGATGCGGTGGACCTACGACCCGCTGGTGTCGCGCAACGCCCGGTTCAACCTGGTCAAGCTCGGGGCGATCGTCACCGAGTACACAGTGGACTTCTACGGGCCGATGCGCGACGGCGTGAACGACGGCGACGAGACCGATCGGCTCACCGTGCGCTGGGACCTCACCGAGTCCCGTGAGCCGCACGAGTCGGTGCCCGCCGGTGAGGTCATGAAGACCGCGCCGGACGGGGAACCGTTGGCACGCACGGACGGCGAACGGATCTGGTGCCGGGTGCCGCGTGATGTCGTGCAGGTGCGCAAGGAATCGCGGGATCTCGCCAAGCAGTGGCGGGAGGCGGTGCGCGAGGTGTTCGTCGGCGCCTTCGAGCAAGGCTACGTCGCCACGTCGATGTCCCGTGAGGGCTGGTACGAGCTGGAGCGCCGATGAGGATCGAACGGATCGAGCTGCTGCACGTCGCGATTCCGCTGGTGTCGCCGTTCCGCACGTCGTTCGGGACGATGACGACCAAGGACACGTTCCTGCTGCGGGTCGTCACGGACGCGGCGGAGGGCTGGTCGGAGTTCGCGGCCGACCCGGAACCGCTGTACTGCTCGGAGTTCGTCGGCGCCGCGGAACTGGTGCTGGAGCACCACCTCGTGCCGCGGGTGACGCCTGAGATCACGGCCGCGGAGGTCGCGCCCAGAACAGAGGCGGTCAAGGGGCACAAGCTCGCCAAGGCGGCGCTGGAGACCGCGATCCTGGACGCCGAGCTCCGGTCGTTCGGGATGCCGCTCGGCACGTTCCTCGGCGCCACGACCGCGTTGGTGCCCGCCGGGGTGTCGGTCGGGATCAAGAACTCGATCCCCGAGCTGATCGCCGACGTCGAGGGCTACCTGGCCGAGGGCTACGCGCGGATCAAGCTCAAGATCGAGCCGGGCTGGGACGTCGAACCGGTGCGGGCCGTGCGCGAACGGTTCGGCGACATCCTGCTGCAGGTCGACGCGAACACCGCGTACGCGCTGGCCGACGCCGAACACCTGCGGCGGCTGGACGAGTTCGGCCTGCTGCTGATGGAACAGCCGCTCGACGAGGACGACATCCGCGGGCATTCGCTGCTCGCACAACGGATCCGCACGCCGATCTGCCTGGACGAGTCGATCACCTCGGCCAGGGACGCGGCGACGGCCATCGCGCTGGACGCGTGCCGGGTGATCAACGTCAAGCCCGCGCGGGTCGGCGGTTACCTGGAGGCGCGCCGGATCCACGACGTCGCGGTGGCGCACGGGATTCCGGTGTGGTGCGGCGGAATGCTGGAGACCGGCATCGGGCGCGGGCCGAACCTCGCGCTGGCCGCGTTGCCCGGATTCGTGCTGCCTGGCGACGTCTCGGCGTCCCGCCGCTACTTCGCCGAGGACCTCACCGAACCGTTCGAGCTCCAGGACGGCCACATGCACGTGCCGGCCGGGCCGGGCATCGGCGTCGAACCGATCCCGGAGACGGTGAAGCGCTTCACGACCGCGACGAAGGTCCTCTACGCCAAGGACTGAAGCTCACGGGCCAGGTTGGTCCGCGCGGCGGCGTCCCAGAGCTGCCGCGCGGGCTCGGTCACGAACAGCACCTCGCGGTCGAGCAGCGTCTTCACCACGCGGCTGCGGCCCGCGCGCCACGCAGGGTCGTCGTACTGCGAGTACTCCTGGCGCACGGCCTGGCTGTAGCGCTCGTAGTGCTCCGGCTCCGAGCCCAGGATGGCCAGGTCGGCGTCGAGCAGCACGTGCGCCAGCGGATCGCTGGACGAGTGCGTGATCGTGGCCAGCACCAACGACTCCACGCGCGCGATGTGCTCTTCGTCCACACCGGCCAGGCGTTCGCGCGCCCACGCGGCCGACGCGCGTTCGTCCTCGCCGGGCTTGCCGTCGTAGATCACGTCGTGCGCGCAGGCCGCCAGCGCGAGGATCGAGCGCTCCTCCACGGTGAACGCGAACGCGTCGGCCAGCGCCGACGAGTCGCGGACGACGGACATCACGTGGAAGGTGTTGTGGTAGGTCCGATGCGGTTCGGCGTAGCGCTCCATCAGATCGCCCGCGTCCGGTGCGCCACCGAGCGTGCGGACCGCGTCGTCCCAGATCCGTCTCACCGCGCCAGTTCCTCCTCGACGACGTTCGCGGCAGCCGCGCTGCCGCCCGCCTGGTGAATCATGCGCCGCATGTCCTTCACCCGCGCGGAGATCGCGGAATCCGACGTCAGTTGACTCACCAACGAGCGCACCCCCTCCACGGTCACCGTGTCGAGCAGCACACCGAGCCCGAGTTCCTCGACGCGCTGGCCATGCAGCCGCTGGTCGGTCATGTGCGGCACGACGATCATCGGAACGCCGTGGTGCAGCGCCTCCATCACGCCGCCCATGCCGCCGCGCGTGATGAACACGCCGGCGTGTTCCAGGACGGCCAGTTGCGGTACCTCGTCGTGTGTTTCGACGTTCATCGCGGGACTCAGGACAGTGCCCTTCGTGACGAGGTGCCACGGCATTCCGCGTGCCGCGTCCGCGCAGATCTGCGTGCCGGTCGTCGCGAGCACCACCGGCCTGTCTTGCGGTGGTTTCCACGTGCCCTGGAACGCGCGTTCGGTCAGGCACGGGCCGACGAAGGTGAAGCGCTCGTCGAACGTGTGACCCTCGGGCTGGAACTCCCTGGGGAACAGGGCGATCCGGCGGCGAGCGCCCGAGACGAACTCCGGCAGCGAGCTGCCGACGAAGCCGTGGACCCTGGTGAAGAACCTGATCGCGGCCCGGTCGAACCGGCGCGGCGGCACCACCGCGGTGCCGAGCGACCAGTGCTCGTTGCTGGTCAGGAGGACTTCCAGCAGCACGTTCCGCACGTCCAGGCGGTGCGCGATGACACCGCCGGACCAGGCCGCGATGTCCCACGCGATGATGTCCGGCCGGTCGTCGCGAAACGTGCCCTCCAGCTGCGGCAACGCCGACTCGGCCTCGGTGAGCGCGAGCTGCGCGGCGTCGTAGAGCGATGCGGGCAGCTCGTCGGGGAGCGTCGACTCGTAGTGGATCGCGGTCGCGCCGCACTCCGCGATGGCGGGGGCGAACCGCGCGGTGACCGGGCAACTCACCCGATGACCCCGGCGCACCAGCTCGGCGATCAGCCCGAGCGCGGGCAGGACGTGACCGCGTTCAGGCATGAGGAAGACCGCGATGTGCGCCATAGCCCAGAATAACGTTGTTCGATTCCTAATGGTTCAACGAGATCGTGGTGACTCGGTTCAGGTTTTGTTGTTATTACCTTTGTCGTAAGGGCGTTCCGGCCAGTGGTGCTTGGGATAGCGGCCCTTGAGCTCACTGCGCACCCGCAGGTAGCCGTTGCGCCAGAACGACCTGAGATCGCTGGTCACGGCGGTGGGGCGGCCGGCGGGGGACAGCAGGTGCACCACCACCGGAACTCCGGCGATGAGCGGCGTGTCCGCCCACTTCATGGCGTCCTGGAGCCGGACGTGCAGGGCAGGCTGGTCCTGCGTGTAGTCGACCTTGCCCTGGCCGATGCGTTCCGGGGCGAGTTTGTCGAACTCCGCCGCCTCCGGCCACGGCAACAGACTCCGCAGCAGTGCCACCGTGTCGATCTTGGCCAGGTCGGAGCGCTTCTTCGCCTTGCCGAGATCGATCGCGCGGATCAGGCGCTCGTCGTCGACGCTCGGCCAGTCGCGGGTCCGGTGCAGGAACGCCATTCGTTCGCGCAGGCGTTCGGCGGCGTCGGTCCACTTGAGCAGGCCCAGGCCTTCGGCTTCGAGGCCGAGGCGCAGTGCCTGCTGCGACTTGGCGAGGTCGTTGAGCTTGCGTTCGCCGAGGGTGATGGCGCCGAGCTTGCGGACCTCGTTCGCGATGACGTCGCCGTTCCACCTGATGTCGTCGACCGTGTGCACGAGGGCTGCCGCGGCGGTGACGGCGAGTTCCTCGTCGGCAGGGGCGGCGAGCCGGACGCGGCCGTGCTTGCTGCCCGGTTCGCGGTCGGCGATCGCGACCGCCAGCCACTGGAACTGCGAGTCGGTGTGCTCGACGGCCGTGCCGTTGGCCATCAGGTAGACGTTGCTGTTCTTGGACCGGCGCTTCGCCAGCCGTTCCGGGTAGGCGAGGGCGACGACCAGCGCGGGATCGCCGTTGCCTGCCGGGTTGGAGCCGAGCTTCTCCAGCTTCTTGACCTCCTGGCGCCACTTGCCGGGAGCCTTCAGCGCGGTCGCGAGGTCGGTCGTGCTGGTGTGCGTGCTGTCGTCGAGCAGCGCCACGACCTCGGCGGCGGTCCGGTTGCCGGCGAGCGCGCTGCCGTCGATGAGGGCGCGGCCGAGCCGGGGGTGCAGGCCGACGCTCGCGATGCGGTCGCGGCGATCGGGGGCGAGCGCGCCGATCGCGTCGAGGGTCTCCTGCGCCGCCTTGAGCGCGCCCTCCGGCGGGGCGTCCCACCAGTTCAGGCCGCTGCCGTCCGGGGTGCCCCACACCGCCAGTTCTAGAGCGAGCCGGGTGAGGTCGGCGGTCTTGATCTCCGGTTCCGGGTAGCGGGGGAGCGTCGAGTGCTCGTGTTCGGGCCAGCAGCGGTAGACGCGGCCGGGGGCCTCACGTCCGGCTCGTCCGGCGCGTTGCTCGGCGACGGCCTGGGAGACGCGGATCGTGGCGAGACCGGCGAGACCTCGGCGGTGGTCGACGCGTGGCACGCGGGCCAGACCGGCGTCCACGACCGCGCGGACTCCGGGGACGGTGAGGCTGGACTCGGCGATGCTCGTGGCGAGGACGACCCGTTGGTTCGAGCCGCGTCTGAGGGCCGCGTCCTGGGTCTGGGCGTTGAGCTGGCCGTGCAGGATCACGGTTTCCGCGCTGAGCAGGCTTGCCGTGCGGTTGATCTCCCGGACTCCCGGCAGGAACGCCAGCACGTCTCCATCCACTTCGGACAGTGCTTGGTTGATGGCCCTGGCGACCGTGGTCTCGATGTGCTCTTTGCGCGCGGGCGGGACGTAGGTGATCTGCGTCGGGAACATCCGCGACTCGGTGTGCAGGACCGGTGCGTTGAGCAGATCGGAGAGTCGTTGCGCGGCAACGGTTGCGCTCGTGGCGAGGAGTTTGAGGTCCGGGCGCAGGCCCGCTTTTGCGTCCAGCAGGAGCGCGAGCAGGAGGTCGGCGTCGAGATGGCGTTCGTGGACCTCGTCCAGCAGGACCGTGCCGACGCCCTTCAGCTCCTGGTCGTGTTGCAGCCTGCGGACGAGAAGACCGCTGGTCACGACCTCGATGCGGGTGTGCCTGCTGGTCTTGCGGTCGCCCCTGACCGAGTAGCCCACGGTGTGGCCGACGGGTTCGCCCAGCAGGCTCGCCATGCGCGCGGCGGCGGCTCTGGCGGCGATCCTGCGTGGTTCGGCGACCACGACCCTGCCGTCGAGCGCGAGCGGGACCAGCGTCGTCTTGCCGGTTCCCGGCGGTGCGACCAGCACGGCGGCCCCGTGTTCCTGGAGTTGCTCCAGGAGTTGGGGGAGAACGGATTTCACCGGGAGATCGGGCAGGTCCACGCCGATGAGTGTGTCAGGGTGGTCGCATGGGGATGATCGGCGTGGCTGCCGCGGTCCTGTCGGTGTTGCGGTCCGGGCGGACCGTGCGGCAGTGGAGGCACGTGCCGGAGGTGTCGGCGTCGTCCGTGGACGCGTCCGTCCTGGCCGTTGTGCCGGCACGCAACGAGGAAGCCACGTTGCCGCGGTTGTTGCCCGGTCTGGTCGGGCAGCCAGGTGTGCGCGTCGTGGTGGTGGACGACGCTTCCGCGGACGGGACTGCCGCCGTCGCGCGGTCGCTGGGCGCCGAGGTGGTCGAGTCGTCCGGTCCGGCGCCCGGCTGGGCGGGGAAGACGCACGCGATGCATCTCGGCGTCGCGTCCGCCCGGGACGAAGAGTGGCTGTTGTTCGTGGACGCCGACGTGACCTGCACGCCTGACCTGGTCGGACGGCTGGTGGCATCGGCGACGGAGCTCGGTGCGGACCTCGTGTCGTCGGCGGCGCGCGGGACCGGACCGGCCTGGTGGTTCCTGCTGCCCGCGTTCAACACGCTGGTGTTCGAGGGCTCGCCGCCGGACGGCCGCGGGGCCACGGCGCTCGCGGTCGGCCACTGCGTCCTGGTGCGGCGGGCCGCGTTCGAGGCCGCCGGTGGCTGGGAGGCGATCGCGGGGACCCACGCGGACGACGTCGGCCTGGGGACGTTGATCAGGGACTCCGGCGGGTTCGTGAAGTTCGTCGACGCCTCGGCGCTGTTGACGACCTCGGGGATCGACACGTTCGGCGACTGCTGGCGGTCGTTGCGCAAGAGCATCCAGCCGGGGTTCCGGGAGATGTTCGGGCCGTGGGGACGCGTGTTGCTGGTGGTCGCGGGGCTGCTGCACCTCGCGTACGGGCTGGTCCCGCTGCTGCGATGGCGGTCGCCGTGGTCGTGGCTGGCGTGGTTCGCGCAGACCGTGCCGCACCGCGAGTTTCTGCGCCGGAACGGGCAGCCGGAGACCGCGGCTGTGCTGGCGCCGCTGTCGTGGGCGACGATTGGGGTGTTCCTGTTGGACTGCGCGTTGCGTCCAGGTGCCCAGTGGAAGGACCGCCGCGTTGGTTGACCCGTTGCGCGACCCGGACGACCCGGAGCTGCTCGACCCCTATCAGTCGAGGTCGCTCGCGATCCTGGTGGAAGGGGCGCGGCTCGCGTCCGGCGCCGTCCGGTACGGCAAGGTCGGCAAGGTCGGTTCCGCGGCCGTCGTGATCAACCGCGAGAACCCGCTGCCGTCCGGCAACTTCGGATGCGCGCTGGACGGGACGTCGGTCGAGGTCGCGTCGACGTTGCTGCAGCTCGAGCACACGTTCGCCGCGGTGGGGAGGGCTGAGGCCGTCGTGTACGCCTCGCCGACCACTGTGGACGAGATCGAGGGCATCGCCGACGACTCCGGCTGGTACGCGGTCGAGGAGCTGCAGACCGTGGTTCATCGCGGGACTGCTTCGGCTGCCGCGGACGTCCGGCGGGCGGTCGACGCGGATGTTCCCGGGATCGTCGAGCTGCTGTCCGACGAGCTGGTCGGCAACCGGGAGCGGTTGTCGCGGTGGCTCGGGCATCGGCTGGACGACCAGCGGTGTTTCGTTCTGGTGGTGGACGACGGCGACCGGATCGGCGGGTTCGTGTCGGGGTTCGCCGAACGCGGTGTGGGCCTGGTCGAGCAGTGCGTGGTGCGTCCGGCACGGCGGCGTCGGGGCGTGGGGCGGTCGTTGGTCGTGTCCGCTGTTGCCGCCGTGCGTTCGTCGGGGGCGATGCTGGTCGCGTCCCAGGTGGACGAGGGTCCGGGGGAGCGGTTCGCCGAGGCGTGCGGGTTCGTGGCGGCCTATCCGGTGACGGCATATGTACGCAGAGTGGATGAGCTGCTCGACTGAATTAGTTAGTTGCCGCGTGACATATCCTTAGCAGGGCTAAGGGAGGCTTTGTGCGCGAGCGGTTGCCGGTCGAGGTGTGGGTTCTGGTCGCGGCGAGTTTCATCATCGCCGTGGGGTTCGGGATCGTGGCACCCGTTCTGCCGGTGTACGCGTCCTCGTTCGGTGTCGGTCACACCGCTGTCGCGGCTCTGATCAGCACCTTCGCGTTCGTGAGGCTGGCGTTCGCGCCGGTGAGCGGCAAGCTGGTCAACCGGTTCGGCGAGCCTCGGGTGTACATCGTCGGGATCCTGATCGTCGCGTTCGGCACCGCGATGTCCGGGTTCTCGACGAGCTACGCCGAGATGTTGTCGTGGCGCGCGCTGGCCGGTGTCGGGTCGACGATGTTCACGGTCGCGGCTCTCGGGCTGCTGATCCGGATCACGCCGGCGCCGATGCGCGGGCGTGCCTCGGGGATGTGGGCGGCGGGGTTCCTGATCGGCAACATCGCCGGTCCGATCATCGGCGCCGGGCTCGTGCCGTTCGGGCTGTGGGTGCCGTTCGTGTCGTACGGCCTGCTGCTGTGCGTCGCGGCGTTCGTGGTCTGGATCTTCCTCCGGCGGTCGACGCTGGTGGCGCTGGACCGGACCAACACCGAAGTGCCCATGACGGTGCGTGAGGCCGCACGGCACCCCGCTTACCGCGCGGCGCTGGCGTCCGGGTTCGCGAACGGCTGGGCCGTGTTCGGCGTGCGGATCTCGCTGGTGCCGGTGTTCGTCATCGAGGCGCTGGAGCACAGCGCGGCCGTGGCGGGCATCTCGATGTCGGTGTTCGCGGCAGGCAACGCCGCGATGCTGTTCCTGTCCGGCCGGATCGCCGACACCCGCGGCCGCAAGCCCGTCGCCATCGCCGGTCTCCTGGTGAGTGGCCTCGCGACGGTCGGGATGGGCTTCACCGGCGACCTGTGGACGTTCATGGCGGCGTCGTTGATCGCGGGCATGGGCGCGGGCCTGCTGAACCCGCCGCAGAACGCGGTCGTGGCCGACGTCATCGGCGCGCGCGGCAAGGGCGGACCCGTGCTCGCGGGCTTCCAGATGGTGACGGACCTGGGCGCGATCATCGGCCCGATGTGCGCGGGCCTGCTCGCCGACTCGTTCGGTTTCGGAGCGTCGTTCGCCATCACCGGCGCCTCGCTGCTGCTGGCCGTGGGCTTCTGGTTCGTCGCTCCCGAGACCCTGCCCACACACGAGGAGGAGCACACGGCCGCCACAGTGGCGCCGGAGTGCGGCTGCCTCGACGAAAGCGCCGAGATTCCGACCGGCGAACGCGTCGGCGGCAAGCCACGTCACCCGGAAGCGTGATTGCGCGCTCAGCTTCCTTTTAGTTTGGGTCGCTACCCTCGTCGCCGTGGGTGGAGCAGAGCGCAGTGCGCGGAAGAAGAAGCAGGCCGCGCGTGCGGTGGTCCAGGCTCGTTCGTCGGGCTCTGACCGCACGAAGGTCATCGCGGGCATCGCCGTCGTGGCGGTGCTCGCCGTCGCGGTCATCGGTTACGTCATCTTCCAGCAGATGAAGCCGTCCACGTCGGCCACGGACGCCATTGCGCTGGCGCCGGCCGACCACACGATCTCGGCGCCCGCCGTCCGTGACGGCAACACCGTGCTCGTCGGCAAGGACACGGCCACCGTGACCGTCGACGTGTACGAGGACTTCCTGTGCCCGATCTGCGGCACGTTCGAGAAGACCTACGGCACCGACATCAAGAAGGCCGTCGAGGACGGCAAGGTCAAGATCCGCTACAACATCCTGCCGATGCTCAACCGCGCGTCGAAGCCGGAGGGCTACTCGACCGAGTCGGCCAACGCCGCCCTCTGCGTGGCCGACGACGGCAAGTTCAACGCGTTCCACGCGGCGCTGTTCAACTCGCAGCCCGAGGAAGGCGACGCCGGCTACACCAAGGACCAGCTCATCAAGCTGGGCAAGGAAGTCGGCGTGACCTCCGCCTCGTTCGAGTCGTGCGTGCAGAACCAGACCTACAAGACGCAACTGGACGAGCTGATGTCCAAGACCAGCAACGATCCTGTTCTTCGGGATGCTGAGACGGGCCGCTTCCGCGGCACGCCCAGCGTCGCCTCCGGGGGCAAGCTCGTCGACCTGGACAACAAGAACTGGCTGTCCGACCTGGCTAAGTAAGTCCGTCGATCGGCGCCTGGCCCTGAGTCCACCGGGCCAGGCGTTGTGCTTTCCCCACCTCGGTGCGCGGCAGCTTGCCTAGTTCGAGGACATGCACCTGGCACGTGATCCCGAGGCGTTCCTTGAGTTTGCTCGTCAGTTGCCGCTTCACGTCCTCTGTGGACTCGACGGCCACGTGCAGCTGCGCCGTGGTGGTCCGGCGGTCCTCGACGATCAGGTAGTGCGGGCTCGCGAGGTCCAGCACGACGGCCTCGATCTCCGTCGGGAACACGTTCACGCCCCGGATGACGAGCATGTCGTCCTTGCGCCCCTTGAGCTTGCTCATGCGCCTGAGGGTTCGCTGCCCTGCCGGCTCGTGCAGGGTCGCCACGTCCCCCGTGCGGTAGCGGAGGAGCGGCATGCCGGTCTTGGTGAGCGTGGTGAAGATGAGCTCGCCGTCTTCCGTCTCCGGGTAGAAGTGGTCCTCGGCGATGTTGAGAAGCCCTTCGGAGTCAAGGGACTCGCACGCCACACCCGGTCCGATGATCTCGGACAACCCGTAGATGTCCAGCGCCCTGATGTCCAGCCGCTGCTGGATCTCCAGCCGCATCTCGTCCGTCCACGGCTCGGCGCCGAAGATGCCGACCTGGAGGGAGTTCTCGCCGAGGTCCTCCGCCAGCCGCAGCGCGTACGACGGCGTGCAGCACAGCACGTCCGGCCTGAGGTCCTCGATGAGCCGAACCTGCCGCTCCGTCATACCGCCCGACATGGGGATCACCGTGGCGCCGAGCTTCAGGCCACCGTGATGCACCCCAAGGCCGCCCGTGAAAAGCCCGTAGCCGTAGGCGTTGTGGACGATCGAACTAGTGGTGGCCCCCGCGCCCTTCAACGCCCTGGCCATCACCGTGGCCCAGATCTCGACGTCGTTGGCCGTGTAGGGGATGAGCGTCGGCCTGCCACCCGTGCCGGACGACCCGTGCACGCACACGATGTCTTCCTGCGGCGCGATCCGCAGCCCGAACGGATAGTGGTCCCACAGGTCCTGCTTGCTGATCGTGGGCAGCAAGTGGATCTCGTCGAGCCGCACGTCTGTGCCGCGCGTCACTCCCGAATCCCTGAGCCTGGCACCCTGGAGGTTGTCCGTGCTCAGCAGGCGGTCGACGAGTGCGCGCAGACGCTGTTCCTGCAGCTCGTGACGGGCCTCGGGGTCCATGCACTCGATCTTCGGGTCAAGCGGTGCTCCGGCGGTCATCACCCGGTCCTACCAGCCCGAATGCGCTTTGGATACCCCCGATTTTTATCTTGTGGCGTCGATGTTGTACGGTATTGCCACACGAGAACGGCGGGGAAACCTACCGGGAACGTGGACCTTCAAGGGGCTGTGGCGCAGCTGGTAGCGCATCACACTGGCAGTGTGAGGGTCAGGGGTTCGAGTCCCCTCAGCTCCACTTGAATTGAGAGCCCGTCTGATCGAGCGGTTTCCGCTGGTCAGGCGGGTTTCTTGCTGTCTGGGTGGATCGTGGGTGATCGTCTGTTGATCGTGTTGCGGTGACCCTATGGAGCAGTTCTGGAGCAGGATTCTCCGGCTTGATCGGTGTGCTGGTCGCTGGACTGGGTGATCGTCGAGACCCTCCCACTAACGGTGTGAGGGGCAGCGGTATTGCTTACGCCGCAAGCGGACCCGAGACATGGCGTTCTGTGGGTTCTGGTGCTTTCGGGTGCGCTCGGACATTCAGGTCTGCTTCGTGCCAGCGGCGCTGTAGGTCGTTGAGGAGTCGGAGTTCAACTTCGGGTGCCACGTGGGAGTAGACCTCGGTGACGCGATTCGGGAGATGGTGTCCCAGGCGCCGTGCTTGGGCGATCTCGGGTGCACCGCCGGCGATGAGCCAGGTTTTGTGACTGTGCCGCAATCCGTGGAAGGTCAGGCCCGGTCGGATCGGCACTGTGCGGACGCCTGACCGCGGACATCCTTCGTTGCCATTGATCGCGGGTTTGAGTACGCGGCGGATGAAGGTGCTGCGCCACAATCATGTTCCGCGTTCGGCGGTGAACACGAAGTCGTTGTCGTGCCGCTCCAGGTGCTTGCGCAGCAAGGTGATGAGGAACGGCGGCAGAGTGATGGTGCGGGCCGATGATGGAGTCTTGGGTGAGCCGAGCCATCGCGTATGCGCACTTTCGTGCAAGGCGCCGGTGCGTGGGTCGATGATCAGGACGCTGCGGTCGAGGTCGATGTTGTCGCGGCGCAGTCCGGTGAGTTCGCCCCAGCGGCATCCGGTCCACGCGGCGGTGATGATGAGCAGGCTGGCGGTGTCGCCGCCGAGTGCGGCGGCCTGTTCTGCGATGCGGAGGACTTCGGTAGGCGTTGCCCAGACGCGTTCGCGTTCGATGCGGTGGCTGCGTCGTCCTCGGCGGCGGTAGCGGCGGATGGGGTTGGTGCGGATGGGGTTGGTGGGGATGAGGTGTTCGTCGGCGGCGTCGGTGAGGATCATCGAGAGGACTTTGACGATGGTGGCGACGGTGGTGTTGGCGTACCCGAGTTGGCGCAGGTCGCTGATCCATTTGTTCACGCCGAGCGTGGTGATGGTGTTGAGCGGGGTGGCATCCCAGCGGAGCAGGATGTGGCAGCGCAGGACGCTGCGGTAGTTGTCGATCGTGCGCGGGTCGAGGTCGAGCGCGGCGAACCAAGCCTCGGCCCACTCGGCGACGGTCGTGCGTCCGCGGGTGGGATCCAGCCAGGTGTTGCGGCGTTGATCGCACTCGATGTCGGCGGCGTAGTTGTCGGCTGAGCGCTGCGTCGTGAAGCGTTTGGCCATCGCCCGGATTGTGGGCGAGTAGGCGCTGGTGGGTGAGCCGGTCGAACGCGGGGCGGGAGTGAGGCGATGGCCAGTTCCAGGAGTGCGGTGCCGCAGCCGATGGCATCACCACGCGGAACCCGTTGTGGGAGGGGATGGTGGTGACGCCGAAGGCGGTGGTCAGCTGTGCCAGGACGACGCCGAGTACGGCGCTGGAGATCGAGGTGCCGATGGCCCGCATGAGGGTGTTGAGGCTGTTGGCGGCGGCGGTTTCGGACGCCGGCACCGCGCCCATGACTAGGGCAGGCATGGCACCGTAGGCGAACCGGATACCGGCGCCGATGACGTAGGAGACCAGCACGAGCTGCCAGATGGCGGACATCAGCACGACGCTGAGGCCATAGCCTGCGGCGACCATGACCGCGCCGGCCATCATGACCAGACCCTGTGGCGCCATGACCAGACCGACGACCAGCATCGACTGTCCCAGCCCCAGGCGGTGCCCTTGGAGATCCCCAGCAGCAGGCATACCAGCGCGGTCGGCAGCGCTGAGCGGGTCGAAGCGTCCGCCGGTGCGCACCGTGGAGAACAGCGCCAGTTCGGCACACTCCTGCGCGGTGGGCTGCCTGTTGTGTCGGGCCGAGTACAGGACCAGGGGTTTGGCGCTGGTGGGCTTCCGGAAGCGTGCCCTGTCTGTCGCAAAACGTGCGCGTCGTGCGTTGAAGCACGGCGCGCACGTTTGCTGTGATGCCGGAGTGGATCAGCCCGCGGTCGGAGCGAGGGTGCGGGATTCGGTTGGGGGCTGGGTGTCGTGGCGCTGGCGGAACTTCTCCTTGGTGTTCTCCACCATTGTGTAGAGGGTCGGTACCAGCAGGAGCGTGAGCAGGGTGGAGCTGATCAGTCCGCCGATCACCACGATCGCCAGAGGTTGCGAGATGAATCCGCCGCCCCCGGTGAGCCCGAGCGCCATCGGGATCAGGGCGCCGATGGTGGCTGCGGCGGTCATCAGGATCGGCCGCAGCCGTCGCCTGCCGCCCTCGATGACAGCGTCGCGCACGCTCATGCCCTGCCGCCGGTACTGGTTGATCAGGTCCATCAGCACGATCGCGTTGGTCACCACGATGCCGATGAGCATCAGCATGCCGATCAGGGCGGGCACCCCGAGCGCGGTTCCCGTCACCAGCAACAGGGTGAGCGCGCCGGTCGCGGCGAACGGGATCGAGACCAGCAGGATCAGCGGCTGTACGAGGCTGCGGAAGGTCGCCACCATGATCAGGAACACGATCGCGATCGCGATCAGCAGCGCGGTACCGAGATCCCCGAACGAGTCCGACTGCTGCGCGCTGACCCCGCCGATCTCATATGACGCGCCGGCCGGTAGCTGGAGCGCGCTGAGCCGGTTCTGCAGATCGGTGCTGACCGCGCCGACGTTCTGACTGGTCGCGGTTGCGCTCACGGTCACGGTGCGGGCGCCGTCGACGCGTTTGACCTGTACCGGACCATCCGCTTGGGACACTTGGGTGACGGTGTCGAGCCGGATCGGCCCCGCTGCCGTCATTACCGGCAGCGCTCGGATCTGGTCCAGATCGACCGGCGCCGGCGCACCGCTGAGCAGGACGACGTCGCGCTGCTCACCGTCCACTGTGACCTGGCTGATCGTGCGGCCGTGAAAGGCCTGTGCGACGGACTGGCCGACAGTCGCGTCGGTCAGCCCGTATCGCCCGGCCGCCTCGCGGTTGAGCGTGGCCTGGATGCGCGGCGCGCTCTGGCTCAGGTCGCTGGTCACGTCAGTGGTGCCGGGAACACCCGCGATGGTCTGACGCACCAGATCCGCCGCCGCGGCGAGCGTCTGCTGGTCGCCTGCCTTCACATTGACCTCGAGGTTGCTGGTGTTGAAACCGCCACCCCCGCCAGATCCGACGGTGATGGTGCCCGCGCCGGCGAGCCCTTCGACGCGTTGACGCACCGTCGATCCCACCGCGGCGGCATCTGCGCCATTCTTGAGGGTGACTGAGAATTCGGCGATGTTCGAACCGGTGGCGGCCCCGCCGAATGCGCCGAAGGGACCACCGGCGGTCCCGATGGTCACCTGGTAGGTCTGCACGTCGCTCACGTCGTGCAGCACCGCCTCGAGGCGTTTCGCCGCCGCGTCGGTCGATGCCAGGGTGGTCCCCGGTGGCAGCTGCTGGTGCACACTCAGCGTGTTCTGTCCCGAGTTGTCCAGGAAGTTCGTTTCCAGCCTGGGTACCAGCGCGAGCGTGCCACCGAAGATCAACAAAGCGAGCCCCACGGTCAGCCAGCGGCGGTGCGTCACGAATCGCAGCACTGGAACGTACACACGCTGCAGCACGCTGCGCCGTTCCTTGTCGGCGGTGACGCGGACTTCCGGCTCCGCGGGCTTGAGGAACCAGTACGCGAGGACCGGGATGACCGTCAGCGACACCAGCCACGACGCGAGCAGGGCCACCGCGATCGTCAGCGCGAACGAGGAGAACAACTGCCCGACCATCCCGCCGACCAACGCGATCGGCAGGAACACCGCGACCGTGGTCAACGTGGACGCGGTGATCGCGCCGGAGACCTCCCGCACGCCGTCGAGCACCGCGCGCTGCTTGGCCTCTCCGTAGCCGAGATGTCGTTTGATGTTCTCCAGCACCACGATCGAGTCGTCCACCACCCGGCCGATGGCGATGGTCAGCGCGCCCAGCGTCAGGACGTTCAACGACTCGTTGCCCGCCCACAGGGCGATCAACGCCACCAGCACCGACAGCGGGATGGACACCGCGGTGACCAGCGTCGACCGCAACGACAGCAGGAAGATCAGGATCACCAGCACCGCGAAGGCCAGGCCGAGCAGTCCCTCGGAGGTCAGTCCGTCGACCGACTGCTCGATGAACGGCGCCTGATCGAACACGATGTTCAGCGCGCCGCCGGTGCCAAGCGCAGCGGTCAATGCGGGCAGTTTGTCTTTGATCGCTTGGGAAACGCTGACCGGTGTGCCGTCCGGCGTCAGCGTCACCGACACGCCAAGGCTGTCCTGGCCGTTGGTACGGGTGATCGACGTCGCCGCGGCCGGGGCCAGCGTCACGGTGGCCACGTCACCGAGCCGGACCGGCGCACCGGACGCCCTCGGCAGGAACAAGTCCCTGAGCTGGTCCACCGACGTGAGCGCGGCACCGACCTGCAGGCTGACGTTCTGGTCCCCTTCGACGATCGCCCCGGCCGGAATCGAGACCCCGTTGCCGGTCAGCACGGTCGTGATCGCCGTCGGCGCGATACCGGCGGCCGCGAGCTTCGCGAGGTCGGGCGTGATGGTGACGTTCTCCTCGGCAGTGCCCGTGACAGTCGCCTCCCGCACTCCGGAAATACTCTCGAGCTCCGGTAGCACGCTGGTCTTGAGCCGCTGCACCAGCTGCCGCTGGTCGGTGCCGGCACTCGCGGCGAGGATCACCGCCGGCAGGCTGTCGATGCTGCCCACGACGACCTGGGGTGTCACTCCGGTGGGCAGCTGGAGCCGGTTGAGCCCTTGCTGGATCTGGTTGACCGCACCGTCGACGGAGGTGCCGTACTCGAACTGGATCTGCACCGACGCGGACCCTTCGCGCGAGGTCGAGGTCATCGTGGTCAGGCCGTCGACGCCCTGGACCGCACCCTCGATCGGCCGGACCACCTGCTGCTCGACGAGTTCGGGCGACGCACCCGGATACGGGGCCACCACGGTGGCGGCCGGAAATTCCAGCGACGGGAACAGTTCCTGCTTGAGGGACGGGATGGCGAGAACACCGAACACGATCGCCACGAGCGCCGCGAGGGCGACGAGCGATCTGTTGGCGAGACTCAGCCTGGCCAGCCAGGTCATGGGCAACTCCGCGTCTGATTAGTTAGTCTTACGCTAATAGTCTATGTGAAGCGAAGTATATGCCCGAAGCGGGGCTGTTAACGTCCTGAGAACCCTGCCCAGACAAGGAGACGCGGTGCCGGACGACAAAGCCGAGCTGATCGAAGCGGTGGTGGAACTCCAGCGGGATTTCGCCCACTTCGCGGCGAGCAGCGCCGATCACCCGGTCCTCCAGCTGAACCTGACCATGCAACAGCTCAAGGTGCTCTCAGTGCTCGGCGTGCGGGACAGTCGTTCGTCCCAGGAACTCACCGCCAGCCTCAACGTGAGCTCGGCGACCATGACCGGGATCGTCGACCGACTGGTCGCCCAGGACATGGTGAGCAGGCGTGAGGACCCACAGGACCGGCGAGTTCGCCGGATCGAGCTCACTGACCGGGGCCGGGCGGTGTTGAACGATCTCCAGGAGGCGGGCAGGACCCACACCCGGCATCTGCTGAGCGGACTGGACACCGACGAACTCGAAGCTCTCGTGGGGATCCTGACAAAGCTGACGAAACTCGCCAGGGCGGGCTTCTCGCCATCGGAAGCGACCTGCCAGTAGAGCGGCGAACTGGCCACGGGGCGAGACAGCTGGCCACACTGAGCGTCCTGGTCGGCCGTGTCGCCAACGGGCCGTGGCAGGCGGGTGCCGCCACGGCCCGAGATGTTTGCCTGCCGAGTCAGCCGAGCTGGGGGTGGATTTGCTCGACGCGGTCACGCTTGGTGTACATGTCCCAGTAGTGCGCGGCGAGGTCGTCCGGGTCGACGAGCGGGCCGGCCAGGTCGGGCATCGTCGCGGCGGCCAGCTCACCCATTTCGCTGCGCGCGATGAGGGCCGTGATGGACAGGGTGCCGGCGTAGACACCGATCTGGGTCAGTTCGCCGTTGAGGGAGTAAAGCCAGTTGCGGGCGGCCGCCATGAGCGGGCCTACGCCGCTCATGTAGGGGCGCGGTTGCACGGCCGTGTGGCCGGTGGTCATCAGGAAGGCGCCGTCGCCGCGCTCGGTCCACTCCGGCAGCACGGCGCGGACCACTTCGACGGGGGTGAGCAGCAGCAGCGGGCTGTTCTTCTCCAGAATGGCCGCGTCCAGCTTCGTGGCAGGGGAGAAGCCCTGCTCGCCACTGATCGGGCCGTACTCGATCACGTCGATGCGGCCGAAGCGATCGCGGATGGCCGCGATCAGGTCGGGCACCTCGGTGGGCTGGGACAGGTCGGCGGGGAAGCCGGCTGTCTCGATGCCTTCGGCGGTGAGCTGCTCGACGAGGGCGTCCAGGCGGTCCTTGCGTCGTGCGACCAGGGCGACGCGGAAGCCCTCGCGGGCGAAACGACGAGCGACGGAGGCGCCGAGGCCGGGACCGGCTCCGAAGATGGCGATCACTTTGGACAAGGGGAGTTCCTTCCAATTCCTACTCTTTGTGTGTTGCCCCCATGATGGGACAGTATGGGGGGCCGTACAAAAGGCACATCGATGTGTGTGCCGGAGAGGAATGTGCGCCATGGACGCCGCAGCCCGACCAGGCCCCATCGCAGGCCGGGGCCCGTGCGCCGGGATTCCCGCCGAGCAGATGGACTTCATTCGGCAAGTACTGGACCGCGTCGGCGACAAGTGGAGCATGCTGGTCATCGTCGTGCTGGAAGGCGGCCCGCTGCGCTACACCGACCTGCTGCGACAGGTCCCCGGCATCTCGCAGCGGATGCTCACCCTCACCGTGCGCCAGCTGCAGCAGGACGGACTGGTCACCAGAACCGCGTATGCGGAAGTGCCGCCTCGCGTGGAGTACGCCCTCGCGCCCTTGGGACGCAGCCTGCTCGAGACCGTCACATCCCTCGTCCGCTGGGCCTCCGACCACCATCAGGAGATTCGCGAACACCGAGCCCGCGCCACAACACCATGAAGACCGCACCGGGTGACGGATGGCAAACGGGCAGCTGGCCCACCGGCTTGCTCAGGGTGGCCGACTGCGGCACTCAGTCACACACTGAAGTCCGGCTAGGCCAACGAAACCAGACGCCGGCAGCGTCGTTCCACTCGTGCTTGGCAGGATGCCAACCGCCCTCGAGCCAGCCACGTGTGGACCGGGCGGTTGACATCGACAAATCAGACTTCGCGTTGAGGAACTCACGATCTGCCCGAACCGAACTGTAGTAGAGGCACGTCGTAGAGATCTGCGCGTGCTGACGTCGGCTGGGTGTACGGACGGGCGCGTCATGCCGCAGGGCTCCGCCGCCCTCACTTGAATGAGGCCCTCAGGACCCATGACGTCCTCGTCGACCTCGGCGACGCGATCAAGCAGTACGGGTAGCTGCGAGACCGCCTGCCAGGCCATCGACAAGGATGGCCTCTGAGGCGTAGCAGGAGTACGATGGCAGGGTGACCACGTTCGTGTCGCGACGATGCAACCCTTGCGCCACAGGAACTTGTGTATGCACGGACGAGTCTCACACTGAACGCGGTGGAGCGAAACTGGAGCACGGCAAGGAGTTGAACGTCACCGAACGGCGTGCAACGGCGCTGAACGGCGGCCAACGGCTCTGGATTTCCTGGGGCGATTGGGTTTCCGCAGGTCAGAGTCCTTTATGGACCAAACTGGCAGTGTGAGGGTCAGGGGTTCGAGTCCCCTCAGCTCCACTTGTAGGTAGAACCCGTCTGATCTAGTGATTTTCGCTGGTCAGGCGGGTTTCTTGCTGTTCTGTCTCGATCTTCGGTGATCGTTTGTTGGTCATGTTGCGGTGACCCTGTGGAGCAGTTCTGGAGCAGGATCTCCGGCTTGATCGTCGTGCCGACCGCTGAACTGGCTGATCATCGAGCCGCTCGCACCAGAGGTGTGAAGGGCAGTGGATTGGTTATGTGGCAAGGGGTCCGGAGACGTGGCGTTCTGCAGGTTCCGGTGCTTTCGGATGCGCTCGGACATTCAGGTCGGCTTCGAGCCACCGCCGCCGCAGATCATTGACGAGTTGGAGTTCGACTTCTGGGGCGACGTGCGAGTAGACCTCGGTGACGCGGTTGGGCAGGTGGTGGGCCGAGGCGTCGTGCTTGGACGATCTCTGGCGCTCCGCCGGCAATCAGCCAGGTGTTGTGGCTGTGCCGCAGTCCGTGCAAGGTCAGTCCGGGTCGGATCGGCACAGTACGGATGCCTGAGAGCGGTCGTCCTTCGTTGCCGTTGACCGCGGGTTTGAGTACGCGGCGGATGAAGTGCTGCGCTACAACCAGGTTTCGCCTTCAGCGGTGAACACGAACTCGTTGTCATGTCGCTCGAGATGCTTGCACAGCATGGTGATCAGGAATGGCGGCAGGTGATCGTGCGGGCCGATGATGTGGTTTGGGTGAGCCGAGCCAGTGCGTGGGTCGATGATGAGCGCGCCGAGGTCGACGTCGTCGCGTCGTAGCCCGGTGAGTTCGCCCCATCGGCATCCGGTCCAGCCGATGCGGAGGACCTCGGTGGGTGTCGCCCACACCCGTTCGCGTTCGATGCGGTGGCGGCTGATGGGTTGGTAAGGGATGAGGCCTTCGTCGACGGCGTCGGCGAGGGTCATCGACAGAACTTTGATGATGGTGGCGACGGTGGTGTTGGCGTAGCTGCGCTGGCGCAGGTCGCTGGTCCACTTGTTCAGGCCGAGCGTGGTGATGGCGTTGGGGTGTGGCGCTCCGACTTTGCGTCGTGAGCGCGCGTTGGTGGTTACGTGTTCGACCGCGGTCGCCCGTCGGTGTGTTCCTCCCTGAGCGCGCCGACCTGGTCGCGGATGGCGGTGTCGAGGTCGGTGGCGGTCAGGCCGAAGGTGTCTGCCGTCTCCGTCGCGTCCATGTGGAACGGCGCGTACCACTGGTAGTCCATCTCGGCCATCTCGCGGGCGATGGGTACGACCAGCCCGGCCGTGCGCATCGCGAAGCGCGGCATCTGGATCAGTTTGATCGGCGGCCTGCCCGCGGCGACGGCGTAGCGTCGTGCGAGCTCGCGGATGGTGACGGCCGGTGGGGACGGCACGTGCCAGGCTCGACCCCATGCGCGTTCGTCCTGGGCGAGCGTGACCAGGGTTTTGGCCATGTCGCCGTTGAAGGTGAAGGTGTGCGGCATGTCCAGGTGACCGGGGATCCAGGCGGCGCTGCCCCTCTTCGAGGCAGGCTCGATGAGCATGGAGTAGAGGCCGGCCGCGTCCTTGCCGATGTAGTCGGCGCCGCGAACTTCGACGGTGCGGATGCCGGCGGCGAGGGCCTGTTCCCACATCCGTCTGCGCAGGCGGCCCTTGCGCCCGGTGGCGGCCATGGGGGTGTGCTCGTTCATTCGGCCGTCGGGCTGCGGGCCGTAGGCGTAGAGGCTGCCGGTGAGTGCCAGGACCGCGTCGTTCGCCTTCGCGGCGGTGATCACCGCCGTCTGCAGGGGCGGCAACAAGCGTTCCCAGCTCGTGTACGAGGGTGGGTTCGCGCAGTGGTAGATCACTTTCGCGCCGCGAGACAGTTCGGTCATGCGTGACGGGTCGGAGGCGTCCGCGGCGACCCGCTCGATGAGCGGGTGCGCGGGGCCGGAGCCGCTGCGCGTGACGATCCGGACGCTTTCGCCGCCGTTGGCGTGCAGGCGTGCGACATTCGCGCCGATGGAACCGGCGCCGATGATGACGTGTTCGGCCATGTCAGGTTTTCTCCTTGATGGGACTTCTGGGCGCGTCGTACGGGGGCTGGGACCGGTCAGTCGTCCACGCCGGAGCCGGTGTAGGCAGGCACGTCGGCCAGCATTCCGGCGACCTCGGGGTTGAGTTCGTTGCGGCGCCGGTGCAGTTCCTGGATCTTCGCGTTCAGGTCGGGATCGTCGTCGTCGCTGATGTCGAAGGTTTCGAGCCGTTCGACCAGGTTCAGCCCGAGGTGGTCGGTCTGGTAGGTGGTCGGGTGCGTCAGGTATTCGAAGAGCCCGTCGAGGTCCTCGAGGACGAACACCGAGCTGTACGCGTAGTCGCCGCCGTGGTCGCGGCCGACGACGAAGGACTTGATCACGGGGTTCGACCGGCCCTGGGTGCGCCAGCTCTCCAGCGCCGCCTCGATCTGCTCTGGCGTCGCAGTGGCCTTCAACGTGGCCCGATTGATGTGGTAGATCATGTCGCGCACCTCAGTTTCTAACGTCGTTAGATTTTCTAACGTCGTTAAGTTAGCTGGGCGGGGAGATCGTCGTCAAGGGCGGCGGCTACTGTCCGCGGACACCATCGAAGCGGGGTGGCGGAACATGCCGACCAACACAAGGCGGGACCGGGAACGGGCGAGCACCCGCGAACGGATCATCGAGGCCGCGCTGCACGTCCTCGAGACAGAGGGCACCGCGGCGCTGACGATCCGGCGCATCGCGACCGACGTCGAGTACTCCGCCCCCGTCGTCTACCAGTACTTCGCCAACAAGGACGCGCTCGTGCTGGAGCTGGTCGCGCACGGCCACCGCCTGATGCTGGCCGAGTTCCGGCTGGCCGCCGAGGAGCCCTGCATCGACCGGCGCATGATGCGCATCGCGTCCGAGTACGTCCGGTTCGCCGGCGAGCACCCACACCTCTACGAGGTCATGAACGGCGCCGCGGTCGACGCGGACGAGCGCAGGCACGCCGTCGAACCGGCCATCGCCGTCCTGGAGGAACTGCTCGCCGCCTGGTCGGACGCGCACGACGTGGTCCTGGCCGACCCCGGTGAGGCCTGCGAGATCATCTGGGGCACGCTCTACGGCATAGCCTCGCTCGGCCATCTCGGCACCGTCGGCAACGAGCGCGCCCGGCGACTCGCCGAGCAGGCGCTCCGCGCGATCCTTCTCGGCTGGCGAACCGAGGTACCGGGAAACTGGTAGTCCGGCACCGCCGTCGGCTGTAGCCGGAGTCAGGCGACATGCCGATCCATCGACATTGCCGTGGAGATCACCCGCACATCGAGCACGAGAGTGCGTTGTCGTGGCAGTGCGGCCACGACTCGCGTACCGCACGAAGGCAGGGGCGCCGGCCGTCGCTCCGCCACCTCTTGGGATTGTCGCTGGTCAGCCACGCCTGGTGGTCGTGGAAAGTGCTGCGCCACAACCATGTTCCGCTTTCGAACTGGAATGCCGGGTACTCTGCGGACCGCCTGACGGAAGGACACGGGTGGACGACTCGTCGAAGGTCGGTAGGCATGCTCGCGCGGTGCTGGGCGCCGCGGAGGAGTTTCGCGCCGAGGCGGCAGGGGTGCGCGCGGAACCGGAGCGGCTGCTCGCGCTCGCCCGCGCGAAGTACGAGGCGATCCGGGACTCGCTGGTGGCCGAACGGCTCCGCGCCATGCCGGTGGACAAGCTCCGGGACACCAAGGCGAACCTGCGGCTGAGCACGCTGAAGGCCGCCGGGTACCGGACTGTCGCCGACGTCGCCGAGGCACGTCTGGAACAGCTCGACGGCGTGCCTGGCGTCGGGAGGCAGTCCGCGGAGCAGATCGTGCGGGTCGCCCGCGCCGTTGTCGACGGCGTTGCGCGGGACACGACTGTCCGGTTGAACCCCGATCGTGCTGACCGCGCCCAGACCGAGCTGCTGCAGCTGATGTCCAAGCTGCGCAGGGCGAACCAGCTCGTCGGCCCGCTGCGTGAACCGCTCGGGGACGTGCTGGGCAGGGTCGACGCGGACGTGCGCGCCGCGTCCCGTGCCTGGAGCCGGGTGCGGATGTTCTTCTCGTTGCGGAAGAACCGGCAGGCCGCCATCGAGTCGCTCGACCGGCTCGAGGCCCTGCTGGCCAGTCGTGACGTGGCGGCGTTGCGGGCGGTGGGCACGCAGCTGCGCGTGCCGGACCTGGACCACCGCTCGCTGTGGCGCGACTACGAGCGCGACGCGGCCGCCTACAACACGGTTCTCGCCGACCTCGCCGGTGCGGACGCGGTGCCGGATCGCAGTGCCGCCAAGGGATTCGTTCCGGCCGACATCGAGCACGAGGTCGACGCGACCACACTGGACACCAGTCTGCTGAAGGTGGCGCTGCGCGGTTACCAGGTGTTCGGGGCCAAGTTCGCGCTGGCCCGCAAACGCGTCATCATCGGCGACGAGATGGGACTGGGCAAGACGATCGAGGCCATCGCGGTGATGGCCAGTCTCGCCGCCGGCGGGCGGCGCGGGTTCCTGGTGGTCTGTCCGGCGAGCGTCGTCGTCAACTGGGTCAACGAGATCGCCAGGCACAGCGACCTCGTGCCGCACCGGATGCACGGCGCGGGCCGCGACGGCGCGGTCGGCGAGTGGCTGGCGCAGGGCGGCGTCGGCGTGACGACGTTCGGCACGTTGCCGAAACTGGTGCTGCCGAAGAGGTTCCGCCCGGCGCTGGTCGTGGTCGACGAGGCGCACTACGTGAAGAACCCGGACACGCAGCGCTCGCAGGCGGTCAACACGATCGTGCAGCGCGCGGAGCGGGCGATGCTCCTCACCGGCACGCCGATGGAGAACCGCGTCGAGGAGTTCCGCACCCTGGTCGCCTATCTCCAGCCGAGCGTCGCGGCCCACACCGGAGCCACCGATGCCGTGGTGGGAGCGAAGGCCTTCCGTCGCGTGGTCGCGCCGGTGTACCTGCGGCGCAACCAGGAGGACGTGCTGGGGGAGTTGCCGGAACTGCTCGAGGTGGAGGACTGGGTCGAGTTCGGCAAGCAGGACCGGGGCGCGTACCTCGAGGCGGTGCGCGAGGGGAACCTGATGGCGATGCGCCGCGCCGCCTACGCACCGGGGACGCCCCGCGGCTCGGCGAAGCTGGAACGACTGCTGGAGATCATCGAGGAGTCGAGGGACAACGGCTGGAAGGTCGTGGTGTTCTCGTACTTCCACGACGTGCTGGACGCGGTCGCGAACCACCTCGAGGTCTTCGGTCCCCTGACCGGTGCGACGTCGGCGCAGGGACGCCAGGAACTGGTGGACGCGTTCACGGCGTGCGAGGACCACGCGGTGCTGGTGGCCCAGATCGAGGCGGGCGGCGTGGGTCTGAACATCCAGGCCGCGTCCGTGGTGATCATCACCGAGCCGCAGTGGAAGCCGAGCACGGAGGACCAGGCGATCGCCCGTTGCCACCGAATGGGCCAGGTCCGCAAGGTCCACGTGCACCGGTTGCTGGTCAAGGACAGCGTGGACGCGCGTGTGCAGGAGATCCGCGACCACAAGACCCTGCTGTTCGACCACTACGCGCGCGAAAGCGACACGAAGCACTCGCACGCGAGTGCGCTGGACTCGGCGGTGTCGGTGGAGCAGCGGGTGGTGCGGGCCGAGCAGCAGCGCCTCGGTCTCTAGGAGCTGGACGCCGCTTTCAGACACGACGAAGCCCGGCCGGATGAGTGATCCGGCCGGGCTTCGGTGTAGTCCTGCTTGCCGCTGAGAGTTCAGTGGCGGGCGAGGGGACTAGGCGGGGACGATGTTCTCCGCCTGCGGGCCCTTCTGGCCCTGCGTGATGTCGAAGGAGACCTTCTGGCCCTCCTGGAGCTCACGGAAACCCTGAGCGGCGATGTTCGAGTAGTGGGCGAAGACGTCAGCGCCGCCACCGTCCTGCTCGATGAATCCGAAGCCCTTTTCGGCGTTGAACCACTTGACGGTTCCGGTGGCCATGGTGCACTCCAAGCATTAATGTGGCGCCCGCACTGTGCGGGGCCGGGTAATCCGTCATGGCCGAGGACACCGAACAGCAAAACGCCCGTGACCTGCGATCACGGGCGAACGGTATTTCGTAGCCATGACGATGACCATCACCCTACACGGATCGGCCGCCCAGTGGGCAACGCACACGCCGAAATCTCCAGTTTCTGAGATGAACCAGGCGCAGACCCACCCGGCGATGTGCTTTTTGTCTCGTCGGCATGTGCCGATCGGCACCCCTTGGGGCGTGCCGTGTGGCGTCCGAAGTGGCCGGTCGGGACTTCGGGGCACGGTGGTGGCGTCCCTAGCGTCGGTGGCGTGACGGACAACAAGATCTTCTTGCCGAGGTTCGGGGCTGTGTGCGGGGTCGTGCTGGGCCTGTCGATCGGGCTGCCGGGGGCCGTTGAGGCCTTCACCGGGGAGACGGCGGTCACCAGTGCGGTGATCGGGCTGGGGACGGCTTTCGGGGCGCCCGCGGTTCTGGCGTTGCACGGGCATCAGGCGCACGCGTCGGGGAGGTTCGGGGCGTTCGCGTTCGCCGCGAACCTGCTCGGGCTCGGGTTGTTCACCGGGGTGGCGTTCGCGCTGAACCTGGTGATCTTCTTCCTGGAACCCGGGCAGGTGGCGCCGTTGACGCAGGTGGTGGTGAAGGTGGCCTCGCTGGTGTTCGTGGTCGGCACCGTGCTGTTCGGGGTGTCGATGGTGCGGGCGAAGGTGTTCCCCGCGGTGCCTGCCTGGGGGTACGGGATCAGTTTCGTGTTGCTGGCCGTGTTCGCGGCGTTGCCGGACACGCCCTTGTCGGCACTGGTGCACGTCGCGTGTGCGGCGGTGCTGGTGTGGCTGTCTGCCGCGGTGTGGTCGGCGCGCCCGGCACTAGCCTGAGCGGCATGTACACCTCGCGGCCCGCGTTCTGGGTCTCGCCTGTGATGTGTGCCGCGGTGCTGGTCGCGGGGGTGTACGCGGCGGTGTCCGGGCTTGGCGACACGAGCGTGCCCTTGTTGGTCGGCGGGCTGGTGGTGCTGGTGGCCGTGGACCTCGCGGAGTTCCGGCGTTATCCGGTGCGCACGCCCGAGGCGGTGGCGGCGGGGCTGTTGGTGCTGCGCGCGGTTCTGTACGTGGGACTGGCCCATGTGGACGGTTCCGGGCTGGCGCGGGTGATGTTGTTGCTCGTGCCGTTCACGGCCTACTTCGCGTTCGGGCAGGGCGTTTCGGTTGTGCTCGCGGTGGCGTGCTTCGCGGCCGCCGTGGTGAGCACTCCGGACTGGTACGCCGATCTCGAACAGGCGTCGGACCTCGTGATGTTCGCCGTGGGGCTGGTGCTCACCATCACGATGGCGGCGGTGGCGGTGCGCGAGCGCGACGGGCGGATCCGGTTGCAGGAGTCGCATCGGACGGTCGCGGAGCTGTCCGCTGCGGCGGAACGGGCGCGGGTGGCCAGGGATCTGCACGACGACCTCGGGCACCATCTGACGGCGATCGTGGTGTTGCTGGAGAAGGCCGCCGCGTTCCACGACCTCGAACCGGGCACGGCGAAGACCGCGGTGCTCGACGCCGAACGGTCCGCGCGGCGGGCGTTGGGCGAGGTGCGGGAGTCCGTCCGGTCGCTGCGGTCGTTCCACCTGCCGGCCGCCCTGGACGAACTGGTCGCGGGGCAAGGAGATGTGACGCTGACGGTCAGCGGCTCGCCCGAGGCGCACGACACGGGTGCGTTGCACGCGCTGTACCGGGCGGCGCAGGAGGGCATCACCAACGCGCGCAGGCACGCCGCTGCCGGAAGCATCGCCGTCGCGGTCGAACTCGACGCCGGACGGGCGCGGCTGACCGTGGCCGATGATGGACGTGGCATGGGTGCCGCGGCGGAGGGGTTCGGGTTGCTCGGGATGCGGGAACGGGTCGCGCTGGCCGGTGGACGGGTCGATCTCGCCAGTTCGCCGGGCGGCACGACGCTGACGGTGACGATTCCGGTGAGGACGGCGTGACGCGCGTGCTGGTCGTCGACGACCAGCGGTTGATCAGGGAGGGCATCGCGTCGCTGCTGGGACTGCAACCCGGCATCGAGGTCGTCGGCACCGCCGCGGACGGGCACGAGGCCGTGGAGCAGGCGGTGACGCTGGCCCCGGACGTGGTGCTGATGGACGTGCGGATGCCCGGCCTCGACGGAGTGGAGGCGGTGGCGTTGCTGCGCAGGCGCGCGCCCGCCTGCAAGGTCGTCATGCTGACCACGTTCGACGACGAGGACTACGTGGTGCGTTCGCTGCGCGCGGGTGCCACGGGCTATCTGCTCAAGGACCTGCCGTCACAGGAACTCGCGGCGGCGGTCAAGCTCGCCGCGGCGGGCGTGGCCCAGTTCGACCCGGCCGCGGCGGCCCGGCTGGCGGCGGTGCTCGGCCGGTCCGACGGCCACCGCGAACCGCTCACCGTGCGCGAGGTCGAGGTGTTGCGGCTGGTGGCCGGCGGGGCGACGAACAAGGAGATCGCCGAGCGCCTGCACCTGTCGGAGGGCACGGTGAAGAACCACATCTCGCGCATTCTCGGCAGGCTCGGGCTGCGGGACCGGACGCAGGCCGCGCTTTATGCCCAGTCGCACGGACTTGTGTAACGACGCCTGGCGAAGGTCGCGATGTGGCGGCCATGACCGTTTCCCAGCAGCTGTCGAGGACAGCCGCGATCGCTGCCGGTTTCCTGCTCGTGGTGTCCGCGTGCGGCTCCCAGGAGCCCACCCGGCTCGCGGCTGATCTCACCACCACGACCAGCAGTTCGGCCGTCACGACGACCACGCCTCCACCGGTGACCGTGGAGTCCATCGTGGATGGTCGTACGGCGATGTTGTCCAACGGCACCAAGGTTGTGCTGTCCGGACTCGCGCAGCCAGGAGAGTGCTGGGCCGCGTCGGCCGTCGAGTTCGCGACGAAGACCCTGGTGGGCAAGCCCGTCCAGGTCTCCGCGTCGCGACTGTTGCTGGCCGACGGCACGGACTACGCGGTTCTCGCCGTGGGACAGGGCGCTGCACGTGCGATCGCCGGGGCGGACACGGCGATCCAGGTCGCGGAGAAGGCCGCCAAGACGGCGACCATGGGGTTCTGGGGCCCGTCGTGCGGCGGGCTCGACGTGAAGCCCGCGCCCGTCGTGGCACCGCCCGTCGCGCCGCAACCCGTGGTACCGCAGCCGGAACCAGCGCCCGCGCCCCAGCCACCGGCAGCCGTCTACTACGCGAACTGCGCCGCCGCGAAGGCCGCCGGCGCGGCCCCGCTCTACCGCGGACAGCCCGGCTATCGCGCAGGCCTCGACGGTGACGGTGACGGCAAGGCCTGTGAGAAGTAGCTAGAAGCCGCCGCGCTCCAGCACGGTGCGCGCCTCCCGCTGCTCCCGGTCGCCTTCCGCCTCGTCGAGGGCGCCGGGCAGCGGCGGGTTCGTGTCCTTCTCCGCGACCCACTCCTCCGGTTTCGGACGGTCGGGCAGGGCGTCCCACTTGTTCTCGCTCATGAATCGAGTGTGCCCTGACAAATCGGTGGCCGCTGGTGTCAGCGGAATGTCAGTGGCGCTCGCGATCCTTCAGCCGAAACGAAGCTTCCCCGGCACGACTGGGGTGTGCTGGGGCCGGTAAAACGGAACAAAGGGTTCAAATCGTGCTGAAGAAAACCATCTTCGTGGCATTGATGGGTGCGCTGGTCAGCGCGTCCTTCGGGGCGGGCGTCGCGAACGCGGCGACGGACCGCAACGGTGTCTGCGAGTCGGGCGAGTTCTGCCTCTACTACAACAGCGACCAGGCCGGTTCGGTCTCGGACTTCGCCGGGTCGATCTCCGACTACGGCGACAGCCAGCCGAGCTGCTACGAGTTCAAGAGCGCGGGCAACGGCCAGGGCGTGTGCGTGAAGAACAACGCCGCCGCCGTCTGGAACCGCACCAGCGGCAACGTCACCGTCTACTACAACAGCGGCTACGCCGGCGCCAACCAGACGTTCGCGTCCGGCGCCAAGGGCAACCTGAAGGCGGAGCTCAAGAACGAGAACGCCTCGCACCGCTTCGGCGCGGGCAGCGACCCGGACCCGGACCCCGGTACGGGCACCTACCCGACCCCGCCGACCAACAACCAGCCGTCCGAGGCCGTTCGCGCGCCTCAGGCCAGCAAGCGGACCGCGTTCGTGCGCACGCAGATCGCCGACCTGACCGGTGAGAAGCAGTGCTACGTGGGCGACTACCGCTCCGGTGAGTCGTCGACGAGCAACCACAACACCGGCAACGCGCTCGACTGCACCATCTCGAACGCGATCGGCCAGTACCCGAACGCCACGCAGAAGGCCCAGGGCTGGAAGCTCGCCTACTGGCTGCAGAAGCACGCCGTGAAGCTCGACGTCCGCTACGTGATCTGGCAGGGCAAGATCTGGAGCGTCGCCCGCGCGTCCGAGGGCTGGCGCAACTACACCGCCGGCAGCGGTGTGACCGGTGGCCACTACGACCACGTCCACGTCTCGATGCAGAACCCGTACGGCGACTGATCTGAGTCGTTTCCGAAGAGGCGAGCGCTCCACGCGCTCGCCTCTTCGGCGTTTCAGGACCTCAGGTCGTGGACGATCAACGACGCCGAGAGCAGCCGGATGTCCGTCGGATCGGCCGGGTTGTAGCCGGTGAGTTCGGTGACGCGGCGCAGGCGGTAGTTGAGCGTGTTGCGGTGCAGGTGCAGTTCGTCGGCCGTGCGGTGGCGGTTGTGGTCGCTGTTGATGAACGTCCTGAGCGTGTGCACCAGGTCGGGGTGCTCGGCCAGCCGGTCCATCACGCGGGCCAAGCGTTTGCGGCCGGGGCCGGGGCGGCAGAGCTGGTACTCGAGCAGCACGTCGTCGAGGACGTACGCGCCGGGCGGGCGTCCGAGGCGCTGGGCCAGCTCGGCGATGTCGGCGGCCTGACGGGCGGCGGCGGGAACGTCCTCACGGTGCTCCGCCGCGGCGATCCCGCCGATCAGGAGGGTGCCCGCGGCGGTGTGCAGGCTGCGGACCAGTGCGGCGGCGTCCTCCAGGTCCGACTCGACGGTCTCCGCGGTGGTGGGCAGCAGCACCGTTCCGCCGTCGTGGTCCAACGCCGAGAGGGCGTGTTTCGGCAGTTCAGCCCGTAGGCGTCGCACGAGACCATGGACGGCGAGACGTGCGTCGGCGCCCTCGGCCAGTGATGGCGCGTCGACACGCACGGCGACGACGACGTGGTGACTGGACAGCTCCAGCCCGATCCGTTCGGCCAGCGGCTCGGCCTCCCTGCCGGTCAGCAGGGCCGCGACCAGCGCACGACCGGCCTCGCGGCGTTCGGCGTGCAGGGCCTGCTGCTCGGCGAGGTACGACCCGGCCACGGCGGGAACGGCGACGCTCAGGTACCGCAGCAGCGCCGGAACCGTCGCCAGCAGGTCGGGCACCTCGTCCGGCTCGGCGACGGCGGCCATCGCCTCCCAGCCGACGGTCGCGGCGACGTGGTAGGTGCTGAGCACGATGTCGAGAGGAACGCCCTGCTGAGCGCGGCGCACCGCCGTGGCGATCTGCATGTCGAGCTCCTCGGGCGCGGGCGGCCGCTGTTCCCGCAACGCGCGCAGGAAGACCTGCAGGTGCCGCGTCACGGCTTCGGTGATCTCGCGGTCGACCAACTGGTGCGGCAGCTGCCGGTACGTGGCGGATCTGGCGAAGAACGCCTCCAGCACCTTCTCGGCGATGCGCGGGATCTGCGTCGCGGCCCGGTCGTACAGCGGCGAGTCGGGGTTCGGTGCCTGGATGTCGACCACCGCCAGAGGCTTGCGCATCCGTGAGCCGCAGGCGATAGCCCGTTCCGGTGTGGTTGGTTGCACGAAAGAGGGGCGCCCCCGTTGTGCACGTGCCCCAAACATTTGACCCTATCGAGTGATGGCCGATGAGGACGGCTGCGTCGCGCGGTCAGAATCAGGCGTTGTGAGCAGCGTCGAAGAATGCATGAAGTTGTTGCTGCGTAGCGGGTTCCGGCGGACGGTCGTGCACGATCGGTTCACGTGCGCCAAAGCTGTGATGTTCAGGCGGGTGTGGCGTGGCACCAACGAGACGGTGCTCGCGTTGTCGGAGTCGGAGGCCCTGGCCTATCGCGTGGCCGAGAGCGACGCGGACCCCGCGGATCCGTTCGTCGTCGATCCCGATCTGGCGATGTGGCAGTGCGGTGGCGAGTTCCTGGACGTCGCGGGCCAGTTGCTGGGGTTGCCCGCCGCGCCGGGACAGTCCGCGTTCGACCGAAATTCCGATGGGTGACCTACCGCTGTCGATGCGCTGAGATGGAGTTCGGCTGCCGCCTGTGTGAACCCTGCGACCCCACACAAGGAGCAACCCGATGCGTTTCATGGCGATCGCCGGTGCCACCGTTCTGATGGTGGCCGGCATCCAGCCCGCGGCTCATGCCGGACCGGTGGGCAGCGGCTGGACCGAGCACAGTCCCGCGTGGAACCTGCAGATCCAGAGCAAGGGCGTGATCACGTCCTATCCGGGCAGCACCACCAGCGCCTCCGGGCCCGGCGGCTCCTATGCCCGATCGGGCGGGGTGCAGACCTTCAAGCTGGTCAACAACGGCTCCAACCGGGTCGAGGCGCGGATCCAGGACAACTACCGGACCGGGCAGCGGCAGTTCGAGGGTGAGCTCAAGGTCACCGCGGGCACGGACGACGAGAGCGCCATGCAGATCTTCGGCAACGACGGCGACGGCGCCACCACGTTGATGATCAGGTCGTTCTCCCGCGACGGCGGCACCCTGCGCGGTGGTGGCAAGGATCTGGTCAGCGGCATCAACGGCAAGTGGGTGCGGATCAACGTCACCCACAACGCCACCGCGGCCGGCGGCAGCTACTCGATCTACATCAACGGCAAGCAGGTGCACACGGCCAACGGCCCCAAGGGCGACCACTACTTCAAGTACGGCGTGTACGGCACGTTGAAGACGGCGAGCGCCGAGCACCAGTGGCGCAACGTGCACTTCTACCGGAAGTAGTAATCTCGTCCGGTGGGTGAGACCGACCGGATCGGAGTGTTCTACGACGGCACGTGGTTCGCCTACCTGAGCGATTTCTACGCCACCGCGCACCCCAGGGGCGCGCGCATCTCTCTTGACGGCCTGCACGACGCGTTGCGCTGGTACGTCCACACGGAGACGGGTCGTCCTCTGGACGAGTGCGTGGTCGCGGAGGCGCATTACGTTCGCGGTCGCATCGACACTCCCGCCGAATCCTTCGACCGGGCACTGGCTGCCGCCGGCATCACGCGGCACGACCTGCCGTTGCACAACGGCAAGGAGAAGGGTGTCGACGTCCTGCTCGCGCTGGAGGCGTGGGACCGGGCGACGACGGTGCCGTTGCAGTGGGTCGTGCTGCTGACCGGCGACTCGGACTTTGCTCCGCTCGCGGAGAGGCTGGCGGCGCGGGGCATCCACGTGATCGTGCCGGTGGTGGACATCCGGACGGTCCAGGCGCCGCCCGCGTGGACTCCGCGCACCGCGGCGCCGTTGCGGGCCGCGACGCCGTTCACGCCGGGGTTCGACGCGCTGTTCGCGCCCGGTGACCAGGCCGACTACCCGTTGCGGCGCGCTTTCGTGCGGTCGTCGCAGGTGGTGGCGTCGCCGGTGGGAGCGCCGCGCGGACGTCGCAAGGGCACGGTGGCCAGCTGGAAGACCGGGCAGGCGCACGGGTTCATCACCGACACGCGCGGCGGGTCGTGGTTCGTCTCGCGCGACGAGCTGCCGTCGGGGCTGACCCTGCTGCTGGCGGGCACGACGGTGTCGTTCACCGGGTCGCCCTCGCCGTTGCCCGGCCGCAAGTACCCGAGGGCGCAGGCCGTCCGGCCGGAATGACTTTTGTCATCCTGACCTCGTGACGCTGCCTCACTACTGGTGAAGGCCCGTTCCGACCAGGCTCAACGCCATGGAAACGGTGCTTGAGGTACGAGGGGCCCGGCACGACTACGGTGCCACGCGGGCGTTGGACGGCGTCGATCTCGACGTCGGCGCGGGGGAGTGCGTGGCGTTGCTCGGGCCGAACGGCGCGGGCAAGACGACGCTGGTCAACCAGGTGATCGGGCTGCTGCCCGCCAAGGCCGGTTCGGTGCGGGTGTGCGGTGGGGATCCACGGGTCGCCGCGACCCGGCGGCACCTCGGGGTGGTGCAGCAGTCGCTCGGGTTCCCGAACACGCTGAAGGTGTCCGAGCTGGTCACGGGGGCCGCGGTGCGGGCGGGCAAGCCCCGTTCCGCCGCCGGGCCGGTGCTGGCCGAACTGGACCTCGTCGACCTGGCGGGGCGGCGCGCGACGAAGCTCTCCGGCGGTCAGAAGCAACGGCTGCAGCTCGCGATGGCACTGGTCGCCGACCCGGCGCTGCTGGTGCTCGACGAACCGACCGTCGGCCTGGACGTGCCGGCGCGCAAGCGGTTCTGGCAGATCCTCGCCGAACGACGGGAGCGCGGCACCGGCGTGCTGCTCACCACGCACCTCATCGAGGAGTCGTCGGCCGTCGCCGACCGCGTGGTCGTGCTGGGCCGCGGCCGCGTGATGGCCGAGGGCACGCCGGACGAGCTGGTCGCGAGGCTGCCGGACCGCACGGTCATCGCCCGGACGGGGCTGGGCTTGGAGCAGCTCCAAGCACTGCCGGGGGTCGTGTCGCTGAGCGACGACGGCGACCACGTCCGGCTCGGCACGCGGGCACCGGAGGCGTTGCTGCGGGTGCTGCTGGCGCAGGACCCCGGACTCACCGACCTGCGGGTCGAGGGTGCCGGACTGGAAGAGGCAGTGGCGGGTCTGATCGAGAGGGGTGCGGCGTGAACGCGCAGGTTTCCGGGCAGATCTCCTTGGGGAAGGTCTTCGGTGTCGAGGTCTCGGACGAGCTGAGGGGTATCGTCCGCGAACCCGCCGCCCTGTTCTTCTCGGTGCTCATGCCGGTGGGGTTCTTCGCGCTCTTCGTGTCGCTGTTCGGGAAGTTCAGCGAGGGTGGGATGTCCGCCGGCACCACGATGATCGCCACGTTCGGCGCGTTCGGCGTGATCTCGGTGGTGCTGATGAACCCCGGTCTCGGCGTCGCGGCCGACCGGGACCGCGGCTGGCTGCGGGCGAAGCAGGTGTCGGCGGTGCCGATCAGCGTGACGCTCGTGGCGAAGGTGGTCGCGGCATTGCCCTACGCGGCCGGGGTGCTGATCGCGATGACGGCGACGGCGGCCGTCAGCGGTGCGTTGACCGCGCCGTTGCCCGCGTTGCTGCGGGTGCTGGTCGTGCTGGTCGCCGGCGCGCTGCCGTTCGCGATGCTGAGCCTCGCGATCGGGTTCCAGGTGGGGCCGGGTGCCGGTGCCGCCGTGCTCAACGCGCTGCTCATCCCGACGTCCGTCGTGTCCGGACTGTGGATGCCGCTGGAGATCATGCCGGCGTTCTTCCGCGACGTGGCCGTGTTCCTGCCGAACTACCACCTGGCCGAGCTGGCCCGTGCGCAGCTGACCGGCGGTCCCGTGCTCTCGCACGTGCTCTACCTGATCGGCTTCGCGATCGTGGCCTCGGTGCTCGCGGCCGTGTCGTATCGTCATGCCCGGTCATGAGAAAAAACGTGGGGGTCACCCGCTGGTTTCACCTGATCTACCTCGGGAACCTGTTGTGGGCGCCGGTGTTCGACCCGGAGACGAGCTGGGCCGGCTGGGCGCTCGTCGCCTTCGTCGTGGTGGCCTTCGTGCCGCTGTACGTGCTGTCGTGGCGGCGGCCTGAGCTCGTCCGGCACTGGTGCCTGATCCCGACGGTCGTGCTCGGTGCCCTCGCGACCCCGTTCAACGCCGGTGCCGCCGTGCTCTTCGTCTACGCGGGGGTGTTCGCGGGCCTGTCGGAGTCGCGGCGGGTCGCGATGCGGTGGTTCGTCGGCCTGTCCGCCCTGATCTGCGTGTTCGGCGTGGTGTCCGTGGTGGAGATGCCGTACCGGGTCTGGGCGCTGCTGCCGTCGCTGGTCTTCCTGTGGGTGGTCGGCCTGGTGCAGGTCGAATGGGCGGAACGGGAGCGGGAGCGCTCCGAGCTGCGCATCCGCACCGCGCGGGTCGAGCACCTCGCGACGCTGGCCGAACGGGAGCGCATCGCCCGCGACCTGCACGACCTGCTCGGCCACACGCTCACCGCGATCATCCTGCGGGCGCAGCTGGTCAGCGCCGATCCCGCGCGGGCACAGGAGGAAGCGGCGGAGATCGAACGTACGGCCCGCGCGGCGCTGGGCGAGATCCGCGACGCCGTCACCGGGTGGCGCAGCGCGTCACTGGACACCGAGCTGGAGGCGGCGCGCACCGCGCTCGCGAGCCTCGGCGTCGAGGTGGTCGTGCGGCGCGATCCGGAGCTGACGATCGTCGGCTCGACCGAGCACGAACTGGCGCTCGCGCTGCGGGAGGCCGTGACCAACGTGGCCAGGCACGCGCGGGCCAGGACGTGCCACATCGGTGTCGAGGCCCGCGACGGCGAGCTGCGGCTGGTGATCGCCGACGACGGCATCGGCGGGCACGCGCCGGAGGGCAACGGGCTGACCGGCATGCGCGAACGGATCGCCGCGCTCGGCGGCCTGGTCGCGCGCACCGCCACGGCCGGCACCACCGTCACCATCGCCGTTCCGCTGAAGGTGGCCACGTGATCAGGATCGTGCTGGCGGAGGACCAGGCGATGGTGCGCGGCGCGTTCGCCCAGCTGCTCGACCTGCAGCCCGACGTCACGGTCGTCGCGACCGCGGGGGACGGCGACGAAGCCCTTGCGGCCGTGGCGGAACACCGGCCCGACGTGTTGCTGACCGACATCGAGATGCCCGGCCGCACGGGGCTGGACGTCGCCCACGAACTGAGCTCCCGAGGCGACCCGACACGAGTCCTGATCATCACGACGTTCGCCCGCAGCGGGTACCTGCGGCGCGCGATGGACGCAGGCGTCGCGGGGTACGTGCTGAAGGACGCGCCGATCGCCGACCTGGTCTCGGCGCTGCGTCGCGTGCACGCCGGCGAACGCGTCGTCGCCGCCGAACTCGCGATGGCCGCGTGGGACAGCGCCGATCCGTTGACACCGCGCGAACGCGAGCTGCTGCAGGAGGTCACGACCGGCGCGAGCAACGCCGACATCGCGGCCCGGCTCAACCTCGCCGAGGGCACGGTCCGCAACTACCTGTCGACCGCGATGGCGAAACTGGGCGCGCGCAACCGTTCCGAGGCGGCGAACACCGCCCGCGAACGCGGCTGGCTCTAGTTCTTGCGCTGCACCATCTCGTTGATCCAGATCGGGGCGAACGGTGACGTGCAGCCCGCCGGCGTCGGGTAGTCCTTGAGGACCTCCAGCCGTTCGCCGATCTCGATCGCACGGGCCCGCAGCGACGGGTGCTCGATCCCGATCTGCGCCAGGCAGTGGTTCATCGCCCACTGCAGCCGCTCCGGGGCGTCCTTCAGGTCCTTCTCGATGACGTCGAGCAGACCGTCGAGGTCCAGGCCCTCCGGCTGCTTCGCCACCCGGTCGACGGTCAGCGCCCAGCCCGCGCTCGCGACCACCGGGTCCGGGTCGTCGAACCACAGCACGCGCAGTTCCTCGGTGTGCGGGCCCTTCTTCACGACGTAGTTCACCAGCCAGTCGTGCACCTTGGGGCGCTTGGCCTCGCGCAGCATGGTGTCGAGCTGGTCGCGCGAGAACGCCTTGGGGCGGCAGATCAGCAGCGCCAGCAGCCGGGCCGCGGTGTCGCCCGTCGCCCACAGTTCGAGCGAGAGGTCCTGCTGGGTCTTGAGACGCTTCGCGATCGCGCGGAGCTTGCCGAGGTTCACGCCGTGGTCGTCGCCGTGCTTCTCGTTGATCGCGCGCGCCCTGGGGTCGTCGAGCGCGGCCAGTTCGGCCATCAGCCCGGTCACCGTCTCCGCCACCGCTCGACCTCCCGTTCGCCACCGGTGCCCGACAGCCTACGAGCCGCAACGCCTCAATCGCTCAGCGCCGCCACCACCGGGCACTGGTCCTGGACGCCGTTCTCCGCGACGTCCAGCAACGCCAGTCGCACCCGGTCGAGGTCACGCAGCCGTTCCTCGATCTCGGCGACCTTGCCGGTGATCACGTCACCCACGTCGGGCGTCGTGGAGGCGGAGAGGAGCTGCTCGACCTCGGTGAGGGTGAAGCCGAGCCGTGCCGCGCGGCGGATGAACTTCAGCCGCTTCAACGCATCCCGGTCGTAGTGGCGGTAGCCGCCGTGGGTGCGGGCGGTGGGTACGACGAGGCCGCGGCGCTCGTAGAACCGCACGGTGCTGATGCCCACCCCGGCGGCGCGGGCCAGTTCGGATATGCGCACCACCGGACGCTACCTCCGCACCAGCGCGCGCAGCTGGGCCGCGCCCCAGAACAGCTCCAGCACCAGGAAACCCGCGAGCGCCGGCGTGTGCCCGTTCCACAACGCCCACGCGAACCAGAGGCTGAACAGCGCACGCCCGGCGGTGTCGGCGGCGATCAGCAACGGTTCGGGGCGCAGCCAGCGGACGATCGACCACATCACCACGACCGTGCCGAACAGCGTCGAGAACAGGAGCGTCTCCTTGGTGTGGGGCGTGCCGAGGAGGTCCAGCACCAGCGCGCCGGTCCAGGGCGTGACGAACGCGATGCTCGCCACGAGGTCGTACAGTGCGCCGGCTTTGCCCCAGCGGGCCACGTGATCTTGGGTCATGCCGCTCACGATGCGCCCTGCACCGTGGTGCAAGGTCAAGTCCGTCCCCACTACCGTTGCGAGTGGTTGTCGAACCGAAGGAGTCGCGTGACCGGCCAGATCGTCCGCCACGCCGACCAGATCGAGGCCGTGCGCGTGCGGTTCGCGGCCGTGCACCGGGCCAGCGCGGTCGTCGTCGGCGACGAGACCGTGTACGGGCGGCTGTGCCGGTGGATCATCCACCCCGTCCTGGAGAAGCACGCCCGGCAGGACGAGCTGGTCTCCTACGTCGAGGAGAACCTGCGTCTGATCGTGGCCGGGTTGTACGACCTCTACGGCGTGCGGCCGCCTCGTCCCGACCCCGTGCGGGAGGCCGCTGTTCTGTCGCTGGTCGCGCCGGTCGAGGACTCGGCGCGGGCGGCGATGGAGCTGATCGGGCCGTTGCGGGACGTGCTGGACGAGCTCACCGGGCTGCCGGACGTCGTCGCCGCACATGCGATGACCTGGTACAACATCGCGGCCGAGCAACAGGACATGGCCGACGAGCTCGAGGACTTCCTCGACCACGACGTCCCCGAGTGGAGCGGCGCCGGGGAGCATCTGAGGTTGATGGGCCACAACATCGACGCGATCCGCGGACTCAGTTCGGTGTCGGCGGCGTTCGGGGAGATCATCGAGAGCGTCGGGGTGCTGGTCGCACAGACCCGGCGGCTCGTGCGGGAGCTCGTGATCAGCCTGGCCGTGGCGCCGACGGAAGCGACGCTGTGGCGGCTGGCGTGCCGGATCGCGGTGTACGGGGTGGCGCTCAACGCCACCCTCACGCACCTTCAGGACAGGCTCAGCGATTAGGCCGCTCGTTGCGCGCGGCGGCGGGCGATCTGCGGCAGGAACCACATGTAGACGCCCGTTCCCATGAGGACGAACAACGGCAGCAGCGGCACGTACGACACCCACACCACCGAGTTGTCCACGGTCAGCGCGACGGCCGTGAACACGACGGTGGCCATGAAGACCATGCTCACCACGCGGTGGAACTGACGGATTCCCTTGCTGCTGGCCATTTTCGCTGTCCTCCCGGTTGCTGGTGAGGACAACGGTAGGAGCGTCGGCTCAGCCGCGCTTCTCGATTCCTGACCGGACGATCGCACGGGCTTCCTGGGGGGTGAGGTTGCCGGTCAGGGTCAGGCTCGCGAGCCCCAGCGCCAGGGCGAGGAGCTCCTTCGCCGCGTCGCCGACCAGTGCCGTCAGCAGGGCGATCAGTTCGTCGTAGCCCTGGCGGAGTCGCCCGGCCAGCTCCGGGTTCGTGAGGGCGTGCGTCTCGAACGCCTGCGCGACGCGGAACAGCCGACGGTCGTCGTCGGTCGCGGGGATGAGTTCGGTCAGCAGTGCTTCGGCCGGTGACGACTCGGAGAGCCGGGCCTGGACGCGAGCGGTGCCGCGGTCGTTGATCGCGGTGAACGCGGCCGTGAGCAGGTCGTCCTTGCTGGGGAAGTAGTGCTGGACGCGGCCCACGGACACACCCGCCTGCTCGGCCACGCGGCGGATGCTGACCTGATGGGTGCCCTCGGTGTCGACGATCGCGAACACCGCCTCCAGGATCGTGCCGCGCCGTTCGTCGTGGGCGGCACCCCTGCCTCGTGCAGGCTTCACTCGGCTCCCTCTTTTCGAGACGTTCGCATTGATTTGACCACATGCCGGATCGCGGCTACCGTCGAGCATCAAACCAATACGTTCGTATTCATCAGGGGGAGCTGTGGAGCTGATCGCGCTGGTGTTGCTCGTGCAGGGTGGCGGCGGGTTGATCAACAACCTGACCGGCGGTTCGAAGAGCTGGTTCGCGTTGAACTACGTGGAGATGCCGGACGCACTGCGCGTCACGGCGTACGCGGTGATGGCGCTGCTGGGCCTGGTTCTCGTGGTCCGCAGGTTCGGCTGGGACTGGTTGAAGAGCTAGTGGTGCGCCATGCCGTGCCCGGTGCCGGTGGGTCGTGGCGAGGAGACCTCAGCACTGCGGACGCCTGCGCTCGCCGCTAATTGGGGGCTCTGTACCCATGTGAGCCGGGCCCCCTACCGGGAAGACTCCCTCATCTGGCCGGCGGCGCTGGACTCGGTGGGGTGTGCAGCGCCGCCGGCACTCGTGCCGGAAACTTTCTTGGCGCGAGATGTCGATACCGGGCATCTCCCGTTCGACGCACTGATGACAGCAAGCGCGAACACCGAGGAGAACCAGATGCGCACCTTGATCGCCACCGCCTTCGTCTCCCTCGACGGCGTCGTCGAGGCACCCGGCGGCGAACCCGGTCACCGCAGCGCCGGCTGGACCTTCAAGGACATCGAGTTCGACGAGGCCGCCTACGAGATCAAGGGCCGTGAGCAGGAAGAAGCCGCGGCCATGATGATGGGCCGGGTCAGCTACGAGGCGTTCGCCCCGGTGTGGCCGACGCTCGACTACTTCCCGCAGTACAACGCGATGCCGAAGTACGTCGTGTCCAGCACGCTGAAGGAGGACCAGCTGGTCGACAACTGGGGCGACATCACGATCCTGCGGTCGCTGGACGACGTCGCCGCGCTCAAGGAGACCGAGGGCGGCCCGATCTCGCTGCACGGCAGCGCGACGCTGAACCGCAACCTGTCCGACGCGGGCCTGATCGACCGCTACCACCTGCTGGTGTTCCCGGTGCTGCTCGGCGCGGGCAAGCGGCTGTTCAGCGAGTCCGACAAGGACAAGCAGATGCTCAAGGTCGTGGAGAGCGAGTCGTACTCGAACGGCATCCAGAAGCTGGTCTACGACGTCGTGCGCTGACGTACCAGTTCGGACAGCCGGATCCACGCCGGCGAGTAGTCCTGCACGTGCGCGCCGAGCAGTGACTTCTCGTCGGCGGACAGCACCTCGTGCACGGTCTGCGCCGCCTCCTGCCGCAGCCGGGCCGCCATGACGTCGGCCAGGCCGCGCAGGCGCGGGTCGGCCGGGTCCCAGTCGTGGGCCTAGTCGTAGGTGACGTAGAACTGGCGGAAGTCCGGATCCGCCAGCTGCTCCCGCTTCTGCGCGATCCACGTCGGCGCCTGGTCCGGGTAGGCGGCGGCGAGCACGATCCAGCCGTCGCGTTCGAAGCGCACGCCGCGTTCGCTGACGCCCAGAGCCCGCAGCCGGTCCAGGTAGTCGGTGATCTCGGCGGACAGGAACATCCGGTCGCCCGCCCGCAACGCCGCCACACCGGCCTTGCGGTGCTCCAACTCCTCGATCTGCCGGGTCAGGTCCTGGCCGATCTCCTCGACGGCCGCCGCGAACTGCTCGGGGGTCGCCCTGATCAACTCATGCACTCGGGTCAGCGGCACGCCGGCCGCGGTCAGGGTCCTGATGCGGATCAGGTCGACCACGGCCTGCGCGGGGTAGCGCCGGTAGCCCGAGGCGTCGCGTTCGGGTTCGGGCAGCAGACCGGTCTGGTGGTAGTGGCGCACCGCCCGCACCGTGACCCCGACGTACTCGGCCAGTCGCTTGATCGTCAGCACCCCGTCATTCTGGGGCTTGACCTTGACGGTGCGTCAGCCTTCGAGCATTGCCGTCATGTTCACGAACTGGCATCGCCCACTCCTGGTCAACACCGTTCTCATGCTCGGACTCGCGCTGGTCGCCGCGTTCGGGATCCTCCTCGACGACCGGGAACTCCTCGGTGAGCCGATCTGGCTGAAACCGCTGAAGTTCGGCCTCGCGTTCGCCCTCTACTCCGGCACCCTCTCGTGGTTGCTGAGCACGTTCACGAGAGCACGCAGGTTCGGCTCCTGGATGGGGACGGCGTTCGCGATCGCCGCGTTCGCCGAGGTCGCGGCCATCACGACGCAGGCGGCCCGCGGCACGTTCAGCCACTTCAACACCTCGACCGACTCGATCACCCTGCTCGCCACGCAGGTCTTCACCAACGGCGTGGCGGTGTTGTTCCTCGTGCAACTGGCGATCGTGGCGCTGGCGCTGCTGCAACGGGACGGCGACCGCGGGCTGAAGCGGGCGGTGCGCGCCGGCCTCGCGATGGCGACGTACGGCATGGTCGTACCGGTGTACTTCCTGGCCACCGAGGTCCACCAGCGCACGGTCGCCGACGCCAACGGCCGGGAGATCGTGATGTACCAGGGACACGGAGTCGGAGAGGCCGGCGACTTCCGGGTGCCGCACTTCGTCGGGCTGCACGCGGTCCAGGTGCTGCTGGTGGTGTTCTTCGCGCTGCGGCGGAGGGACGAGGGCAGGCGAGCGCGGCTGATCACCGTCGCCGCGCTCGGCTACGCAGGACTGCTGGCCTTCATGACGTGGCAGACCGGCAGCGGTCACGCCCTGCTCCCGTGGTGATCAGGTGCTGGGACGAGTCACGTGCACTCGCGCACCGCTGCCACGACTCCGGCGAACGAGTCGACCAGCCAGGTCGGGTTCGCGCTGAGCAGCTGGTCGACGCTGTGCACGCCGTAGGTCACGCCGACGGACGACATCCCGGCACCGTGCGCCATGTGGATGTCGTGGGTGGTGTCGCCGACCATGACCGCGTTCGCCGGTGCCACGCCGAGCTTGCGCAGCACGAGGAGGCCGGACTCCGGGTCGGGCTTGGGTTTGGAGACCTGGTCCGCGCCGACGACGACGGAGAACTCCTCGCGCAGACCGGCCGCGGTGAGCAACGCCTCGGCGTTCACGATGAACTTGCTCGTCGCGACGGCGAGCCGGAAACCGTCCTCCCGCAACGCCTGCAGCCCGTCGTACACACCGGGGAACACCAGCTGCGTCGCCATCGGCAGCACGATCTTGCGGAACGTCGACTGGTAGACCTCGACGCACCGGGCGACCACCGGTTCGTCCTCTGGCAGCCCGAGCACCTTCGCGAACGCCGAGGGCAGCGGCAGCCCGATCGTGCCGCGAATGGTCGGAGAGTCCACTGTGGGCAGATCAAGCTGGGCGAACACCGCGGCGAACGTCGTGACGATCCCGCGCGGGGAGTCGACCAGCGTGCCGTCCAGATCGAAGATCGCGCAACGGTTCACGAGGAGAACTCCTTCGCGTGGGCGGCGGCGAGCTCCCCGGCGACCTCGGCGGTGTTGATCAGCACCGCCATCGTCGCCTTCGCGGAACGCCCCTCCGTCGCGCGGTCGACGGCACGCTCGAGGTACTTCGTTCCCGCGGCGAGCACGGATGTGATCACGGACTCGATCTCGGCGCTGTCGATGGCGTCCGCGGGCTTGGTCGGTGTGGTGACGAGGAACGAGCCAGGGTTGCCGAGCGCCCAGTGGCTCTCGATCGCCCGGGCGAGCATGGCCGGGTCGTCGAGGCGGTGCGGCGCGCGCAGTCCGCTGGACACGCAGTAGAACGCGGGGAAGTCGTCCGACCGGTAGGCGACGACCGGAACGCCGTGCGTCTCCAGGAACTCCAGGGTGAGGCCGAGGTCGAGGGTGCTCCTGGCGCCCGCACAGACCACCGCGACCTTCGAGCGGGTGAACTGGACGAGATCCGGCGAGACGCGGCGCGCGTCGCGGTGCACACCGCCGATCGCGGCCGCGGACAGGAACTTCAGTCCCGCCAGCTCGGCCGCGATCAAGGAGGACGTGACGGTCGTCGCGCCCATCGTCCCGCGGGCCAGCACGACCGGAAGATCCCGGCTGCCGACCCGCGGAACACCTGGTGTGGAAGCGAATCGCTCGATGTCGGTCTCCGAGAGGCCGACGAGGATCCGGCCCTTGTCGATGCCGATCGTGGCGGGCACCGACCCGCTCGCCCGCACCGCGTCCTCGACCAGGCGCGCGGTCTCGGCGCTGTCCGGGCCGGACCTGAGCACGCCCGACTCCAGTGCCACGACGGGTTGCCCCGCCGTGATCGCCTCGGCCACTTCCTCGCCGTACACCAGGGGAATGTTCATCGGCACCTCAGTAGCTCGGGGTCTTGCGCAGGAACTCCTTGCGTTCCAAGATCTCCGGCGCGTAGACCTGGTCCTGCCACGCCTGCGGGTCGACCGGTTCCACGGCGATCGACACGACGCCCTCGTCGCAGCCGAACGCCCGTGTCACCGCCTCGGTGATGGCCGAGACCAGCTCGGACGTCTGCTCCTCGTTGAGCGGTGCAGGGAAGTGCTTGATGTTCACGTGCGGCACTGCGACCTCCTCACGACTGACCTCCCGCGATGGCGAGGGTGACCGCCTTGGTGACGGCCGCGATCAGTTCGGCCATCTGCTCGTCGGACAGCAGCACCGGCACCGCCGCGATCTCCTCGCGCACGGTGGCGTTCTGCTCCATCGACGCCAGCAACTCGTCGATGTCGGGCTCGCGCAGCAGGCTGTAGTGGTCGGCCTCCAGCTCGACGATCACCGGGTCGGTGACCGAGAAGCCCTCGCTGCCCTCGATGAACGAGTAGTCGTCGCCCCGCGCCTTGAAGATCGTGAGCGGCGCGGTGATCGTGCGCTCGGCCAGCTCGCTGAAGGTGTACTTGAAGGAGAACGTCTCGGTGACGATCCTGATGATCCGCCGCACGAGCTCGCTGTCGAGGTCGCGGAACTCGCCGCTGATGAAAGCCGCGAAGCTGTCGTCGTCCTTCGCGACCTCCAGGCACCGGTCCAGCCGCGCGTCGGTGATGCTGCCCGCGAAGACCGAGAACAGGATCGTCACGAACGCGCTGTTGTCGTAGGAGGCCTCGTCGCTGTCCCGCTCCGAGCGCACCTTCGGCGACCCCGGCGCGATCAGGTACAGGTTCGCGATCTCCTCGCCCGCCTGCTCCAGCTGGTAGGCCGTCTCGAACGCGACCCGCGCGCCGAAGGAGTAGCCCCACAACGTGTACGGGCCCTCCGGCTGAACCTCCTTGATGGCCTCGATGTCGGCCGCGGCCATCTCGCGGATCGTGCGGTACGGCGTCTCGCCCTCGTTGATGCCGTGCGCCTGCACGCCGTAGAACGGGCGCTCCGAACGACTTGCGAGCGTGCGCAGGTTCATCGGGTAGCCGCCCAGGCCTGGCCAGCAGAACACCGGCACCGCGTCCCCGCCCGGCTGCAACGGAACCAGCCGCGAGATCGGCCCCTCGTGCAGTCCGTCGACCCGCCGGGAGAGCTGCTCGATGGTCGGCGACTCGAAGAGCACCTGCAACGGCAGGCTGGTGCCGAAGTCCTTGTTGATGCGGTTGACCAGGCCCACCGCGATCAACGAGTTGCCGCCGGTCTCGAAGAAGTCGTCGTGCGTCGAGACGGTCTCGCGCTTCATCAGCTTCTTCCACATCTCGCTGATGCGGCGCTCGGTGATGGTGCGCGGCGCGACGAACGGCCGGTCCTGGTCGTCGACGTTGGTCTTGTCCGACTTCTCCAGGGCCTTGACGTCGATCTTGCCGTTGGCGGTGACCGGCAACGCGTCCAGCACCACGACCTTGTTCGGGATCATGTAGTCCGGCAGGAAGTTGACCAGGTCGTCCCGGATCAACTCGGCCGGGCCCTTCATGTGGACGACGTCCTCCTTCATGCCGGGGCTGCGGCGCTGGTCGTAGGAGACCTTGCCGCCCAGGAAGAAGTACGACGGCCCGTCCTGCCGGCCGGCGGCCTTCAGGACGTCGCAGATGCGCTTGGCCGACGGGAGGTCGTTGTTCGTCTTCGAGCTGTAGCCCGACGACATGAAGCCGAGGTCGACATCGTTGGCGGACAGGCGGTGCATCGTCCGGCCGAGGTCGATGTAGCGCCGCCACAGCTCCGTGGAACGGCCGATGGCGCTGATGCCGAAGCTCGCGCGCTCGTACACCGCCTGGTTGATGGCGATGACGTGCTTGCGCAGCACCAGGTCGTCGGACACGCGCTCGAACTCGCCGTCGGCGTACCGGTACTGGCCGCCGGGCAGGTTCGTGACGCGGCCGGGATGCGTCTGGACGTAGACGTCGACCTCGTCCTCGCGGATGCCGGTGTAGGCGCACAGTTCGAACGTGCCGAGGTAGTAGTCCTCGTCGGCGACGTCCAGCAGTCCCTTGGTCTCCGGGGTGTGCGCGGCGGCCGTGATGTCGAGTCCGTAGCCGGGCAGGACCTCCTCGAAGAGCCCGACCATGTGGCCGGTCTCGATCTCCAGGACCTCCTGGATGTTGTTGAGGTACACCGCCTCGATCGCTGCCTTGCGTCCGATGAAGTGCAGTTTCGCCTGCGCCTCATAGCTTTCCGGCAGCGACGAGATCAGCACGAGCTGGTGGCGCAGCGGGTGGTAGTAGTACAACCCGCTCGGCAGGCCCGCGATGTGGTGCAGTTCCAGGTGGAGCTGGGTCGCGTAGAGCGAGCCCGGTGACGCGTAGCCGTACTTCGGCAGCAGCCGCTGGTCGCTGAAGTGCGCGCCGAAGTAGCGCAGGATCTCGCCCAGTTCCGCGAAGTGGATCGCCTTCGGGTCCTTGGAGCCCGCGCCGATCGGCTTGCGTTCCAGCAACCGCCGCAGGTCGGCGTCGGTGACCTGGCCGCCCTCGTAGAAGCGGTAGGACTTGCGGGAGAAGACGACCTTGCGCTGCAGGCAGCTCGCCTCCTCGCCGGGCAGTTCGAAGCTCTGCCGCTCGCTGAGGTCGTCGCGCACGCCGGGGTTCGACAGCTGCGCGCGGACCTGCAGGCGGCTGGACTTCGACTGGTGGTGCGAGCCGGAGTTGCCCTGGTCCATCAGGGCGGCTTCCTTGGGGTTCAGCTCCACGCACGCGATCAGGTTCTGGAACCCCGTGCGCTCGTCCTCCTTGACGATCACCGCGGCGTTGCGCACCCAGTCGTGCGTCTCGATCGCGAGCCGGATCTCGTCCAGTTCGACCCGGTAGCCGCGCAGTTTGACCTGGCTGTCCGCGCGTCCGGCGAACTGCACGGTGCCGTCGAGGTTCTGCGTCACGAGGTCGCCGGTGCGGAACATGCCGTCCACGAACCGTTCCTCGGTCAGCTCCGGCTGGTGCAGGTAGCCGCGGGCGACCTGGACGCCACCGATGTAGAGCTCGCCGATCTCGCCCGGCGTGACCATGTCGCGGTTGTCGTTGAGCACGAGGTACGTCGTGTTCGCGACGGGCAGGCCGATCGAGATGGACTTCGGTGCCTCGGCGAGTTCGGCGGGATCGACCACGTGCGACGACGAGTTGATCGTCGTCTCCGTCGGGCCGTAGAGGTTGATGAGCGCGACGTTCGGCATGTCCGCGACGAACGCCTGGGCGAGCGTGCGGGACAACGCCTCGCCACCGCTGAAGACCTGCTTCAGCGACGTGACGGTGTGGAACTCCTCGGTGTCGATCAACGCCTGCAACAGCGTCGGCACGCACTGCAGGGTGGTGACGCCGTGCTCGCGCATGGTCTCGATCAGCATCTCGGGGTCGCGGTAGATGCCGGGACGGCCCATCACCACGGTGCTGCCGACCGCGGGGGCCAGGATCTCCCACTGCGCCGCGTCGAAGCTCATCGGCGTCTTCTGCACCACGCGCTTCGTGCCGTCGATGGCGTGGGTGTCGTGCAGCCACAGCATCTGGTTGACGATGCTGCGGTGCTCGATCATCACGCCCTTGGGCCGGCCGGTGCTGCCCGAGGTGTAGATGATGTACGCGAGGCTGTTGTGCGCGGGGGAGAAGCCGTCGTCGAACGCCTCGTCGCAGTCGTCGAGCGTGACGATTCTCGTTGTGCTGGGGGCGAGTTCGGCCAGGCGTTGCTTCAGCGCGGGCTGCGTCACGACGACCTTCGTGCGCGAGTCCTCGATCATGTACCGGAGCCGCTCCTCCGGGTATTCCGGGCTCAACGGCAGATAGGCGCCCCCGCCGCAGAGGATTCCCCAGGCGCCGACCACGAGGTCGAGCGAGGGTTCGACGAACATGCCGACGCAGTCGTCCTCGCTGATGCCGAGGCGGCGCAGATGCGTGGCGAGCGCGGAACTCTGCTCGAAGAGTTCGCCGTAGGTGATGCTTTGTTCGCCGAAGACGACGGCTGTGCGATCGGGGTGTTCCTCCACCTGCTTGCGCAGCAGGTCCGGGAGGCAGCCGCCGTCCACTTCAGCTTCGTGCGACATCTCAGAAATCCCCCAAGCGGTCGACAGGCAAGAGTGGTGCGAGCGCGTTCTTGGTTAGTTGAAGAACGTATGAGTAACGGCTCGAAACCCACTGGAGCGATCTGCCTGGTGACCAGCCGCAGAGGTCTACCAGAACCGCCTTGAACGTCGGCGGAATTCCACCACCTGAGACGATGGTTCGGTCGCGAATGGTTGCTTCACTGTCCACAATGGTGTTGGGTTGACGCCAACTTCGAGGGCGGGGCCACGAGGATGAATGTGCTCGAGTACGTAGCCGATCGCTGGGATCGGCTGTCTTTGCAAGCGTTTCTGCACGTCAGTGCCGTTGTGCAGTGCACGGTTCTGGCGACGCTGCTCGGAGTGCTGATCGGGGTTGCGGTCTACCGCAGTCCGGCCGGATCCGCGCTGGCCACGGCGTTGGCGAGCACGCTTCTGACCATTCCGTCGTTCGCGTTGCTGGCGTTGCTGATTCCGGTGTTCGGGCTGGGCGCGAACACGACGGTGGTCGCTCTGGTGCTTTACGCGTTGCTCCCGATCGTGCGCAACACCGTCGTCGGACTGGCCGGTGTGGATCCGGCTGTGAGCGATGCCGCAAGAGGGATTGGGATGAGCAGAATCGGGGTACTCGCGCGCGTCGAGTTGCGTTTGGCGTGGCCCGCGATTCTCGCGGGAATGCGGGTCGCCACGCAGATGCTGATGGGGATCGCCGTGATCGCGGCCTATGCGAAAGGGCCGGGTCTGGGGTCTGAGGTGTTCTCCGGGCTCGCGAACGCGGGCAGTGCGAACTCGATGAACCAGGCCCTCACCGGAACGATCGGCGTGGTGATCCTCGCCCTGCTGCTCGACGGCGTGTACGTGCTGGTCAACCGTTTCACCGTGTCGAGGGGCGTCCGTGGCTGAAGGCATCGAGATCCGGCTCGACCACGTCACCAAGCGGTATCCGGGGCAGAAGGCGGCCGCGGTCGACGACTTCTCGATGGTCGTGCCCGCCGGGCAGATCGTGGTGTTCGTCGGGCCGTCCGGCTGCGGCAAGACCACGACCATGCGGATGATCAACCGGTTGATCGAGCCGACGTCCGGCACGATCACGATCGGCGGCGAGGACGCGCTCAGGATCGACCCCGACGACCTGCGTCGGCGCGTCGGCTACGCGATCCAGCAGGCGGGGCTCTTCCCGCACTTCACGGTGGCGCAGAGCATCGGGATCGTGCCGGGACTGCTCGGCTGGGACAAGAAGAAGATCGCGGACCGCGTCGAGGAGATGATGGACCTCGTCGGGCTCGATCCCGGCGAGTTCTCCGATCGCTTCCCCCGTCAGCTCTCCGGCGGCCAGCAGCAACGGGTCGGCGTCGCCCGCGCATTGGCCGCCGATCCGCCGGTGCTGCTGATGGACGAGCCGTTCGGCGCGGTCGACCCGATCACGCGCGGGCACCTGCAGGACGAGTTGCTGCGGCTGCAGAGCGAGCTCCGCAAGACGATCGTGTTCGTCACGCACGACTTCGACGAGGCCGTGAAGCTCGGCGACAAGATCGCCGTGCTGGGCGACCGGTCCACGATCCTGCAGTACGACACCCCTGACGCGATCCTGGCCAACCCGGCGGACGACACGGTGGCAGGGTTCGTCGGTGCCGGTGCGTCGCTCAAGGCGTTGACACTCATGAGGGTTCGCGACGTCGAACTGGGCCAGACCGTCACGGCGCGCGCGGACGCCGATCCGTCCACTGTGGAGTTCGGTGACGCGAAGTTCGTGTTGGTGCTCGACCAGCGTGACCGGCCGGTGCGGTGGGTGCGCGCGACCGAGCTGAAGCGCGCGACGTCGCTCGCCCGCATCGGCCAGCCGGTGCAGGACCTGGTGTCGTTGCAGTCGACGCTGCGGGACGCGCTGGAAGCGATGATCACCGAGGGCGGCCGCGCGGTCGTCACCGGTGGCCGCGGCGAGTACGTCGGCACGATCGACCTCGCGACCGTCACTGAGGTCGTCCAGCAGCTGCGGGCGAACGCGTGACGGCCCGCTTCTGGATCCAACCGGCCGCGGTGCTGCTGATCGTCGGCGGTGTGCTGGCGTGGGTGTTCTTCGGCGAACTGACGGCGACCGAGAAGGGCACGTTGAACGCGACGTCGTTGCTGACCGCGTTGCGCGACCATCTGGCGATGACGGTCGTGGTGACCGCGATCGTGGTGGTGGTCGCGGTGCCGGCGGGCATCGTCGCGACCAGGCCGTGGGCGCGCTGGCTCACCCCGGTGTTCCTGGCGGTCGCGAACGTCGGCCAGGCCGCGCCCGCGCTGGGCGTGCTGGTGCTGTGGTTCCTGGTCACCGGTGCTTCCGGCGGACTGTGGGTGGCCGCGCTGCCACTCGCGTTCTATTCACTGCTTCCCGTGCTGCGCAACACGATCGTCGGCATCCAGCAGGTCGATCCGTCTCTTGTGGACGCAGGCCGCGGTGTCGGAATGTCGGCGTCGAGCGTGTTGTGGCGGGTCGAGCTCCCGCTGGCCGTTCCGCTGATCCTGGCCGGCCTGCGCACCGCGCTGGTGCTCGCGGTCGGCACGGCGACGTTCGGCCTGTTCGTCAACGCCGGCGGGTTCGGGTTGCTGATCGACACCGGCTACAAGCTGAACCTGATGAAGGTCCTGGTGACCGGCTCGGCGCTGGCGGCGGGGCTCGCGCTGCTGGTCGACTGGGCCGGCGCGGTGATCGAGCAGCGGTTCGGCCCCAAGGGGGTCAGGTGAAGAGGGTTCTGCTCGTTCTGGCGCTGTGTCTGGCCGGCTGCGGCCTGGACGTCAACAGCGCGTTGCCCTACAAGGTGTTGCCGGGCTCGATCCAGCCGGACCAGTCGCTCCAGGGCGTCGAGATCACCGTGGGGTCCAAGGACTTCACCGAGAACATCCTGCTCGGCTACCTGGCCGAGATGGCGTTGTCCGCGGCCAGCGCCGACGTCGTCGACCTGACCGACCTGAAGGGCTCGCAGACCGCCCGGCAGGCGCTGCTCAACGGCGAGGTCGACGTCACCTGGGAGTACACCGGCACCGGCTGGATCAACTACCAGGGCAATGAACTCCCAGTGCCCGGCGGCGAACAGGCGCAGTACGACGCGACGAAGAAGGCCGACCTGGAGAAGTACGGCGTCGAGTGGCTCGCCTACTCACCGCTCAACGACCAGTACGCGTTCGCCGTCACCGAGGCCTACGGCGAGCAGCACGGCCTCAAGACCACCTCCGACCTGGCGGCGTTCCTCACCCAGAACCCGGACCAGGCGGTGTTCTGCCTGGAGACCGAGTTCACCAGCCGCCAGGACGGTTTTCCCGCCGCACAACGCACCTACGGGTTCCCGACGACCGAGGTGAAGAACTTCGGCATCGGCACGATCTACTCGGCGGTCGCGGGCGGCACCTGCCCGGTCGGCGAGGTGTTCACGACCGACGGCCGCATCGCCGCGCAGAAGCTCCGCGTGCTGGAGGACGACAAGAAGGCCTTCCCGCAGTACAACGTCGCGCCGACCGTGCGCGCCGAGTTCCTCGCGCGGTACCCGCAGATCCGCGGCCCGCTGGAGAGGGTGAGCGCCGCGCTGACCAACGACCAGATGATCGAGCTGTGCCGTCAGGTCGACGTGGAGGGCAGGGACGCGGGCGAGGTGGCGCGCGACTGGATGGTGTCGAAGGGGTTCATCAGGACGGACTGATCAGCGCATCGCCCGTCCGACCGGAGGCAGCACGGACACCATCGCCGCGGCCAGCCACAGCATCAGCGCGATGCCCGGCACGATGATCAGCGTGCCGCCGTGGTCGATGGTCAGCCGCACGACGGCGAAGACGTAGTAGGCGACCACGAGGAACCCGAGTCCGGCGAGGACCCAGCGCGCGAACCCGAGCCGGGCGATCACCAGCGCGGCGAGCAGCAGCACCACACCGCCCGCGACGTAGGTGGCGACGATCGCCGGGTCGCCGTTGGCGATGAAGCCGCGCCCGAACGCCAGTCCCAGCAACGCGACGGCGGCCTCCGGGGTCTGCCGGATGCCCTTGCCGTCGGCGGAGTTCAGCCCTGCCAGCACGAAGCACAGCACCGCGACGACCAGCCACAGTCCACCCGCGAGGAACGCCGGCGTGACGCTCGGCCGCAGCGGCTGACCCCAGCCGGGCGCAGGGCCGTAACCCGGACCGTGTCCCTGCGGCTGCTGCGCCTGCCAACCCTGGTTCGGATGCACGGCAGCCACCATACGAGCCGTGAGGCCAGGCCGCAGGGAATTCGCGGAAGGCCGGGAAACGTTGCCGCTGCGGCAGTTCCAGAGCGACCGCGGACTCAGGCGTCGGCTGGGTTCTTGCGATCGGTGTGGCCCAGCGAGCGTTCCGGCGCCACCCGGTCGCGCACGAGTTGCTTGAGCACGGGGAGGTCCGGGAAGCCTTCCTGCTCCTTGCGCGACCACAGGGTCTCGCCGTCGAGCCGCACGTCGAACACGCCGCCGGTGCCGGGGATCAGCGCGACCTCACCCAGTTCCGCGGTGAACGTGGTCAGCAGCTCCTGCGCGGTCCACCCGGCGCGCAGCAGCCACCGGCACTGGGTGCAGTACTCGATCTCCAGACGCGGTGTCCTCATGTCCGATTCTTAACAGACTCCCCGGAGCGGGTCGCGTCCCTGCCCCAGCTGGCCAGCAGCTGCAGCGCCTCGGCGGACGGCGTGCTCGGCTCCGCGTGGTAGGTCGTCAGGAAGAGGTCGGGCTCGCTGGGCATCCGCAGCGTCTCGTACGACAGCGTCATCTCGCCGACGAGCGGGTGGCGGATCGCCTTGGTGCCGAAGGACTTCTCCTTGACGTCGTGCCTCGCCCAGAGCTGCCGGAACAGCTCGCTCTTCACCGACAGCTCGCCGATCAGGGCGGTCAGCTCGGGGTCGTTCGGGAAGCAGCCCGCGTCCATCCGCAGGAACGCCACGACGTCGGAGGCCTTGCTCTCCCAGTTGACGAAGAGCTCCTGGTAGGAGGGCCGGAGGAAGATGAACCGCGCCCAGTTGCGGTCGCGCGGCTCCAGCTCGCCCCAGTCGCCGAACAACGCCGCCGCCATCGGGTTCCACGCGAGCACCTCGCAGCGCCGTCCGCCGATGTACGCGGGCACGCTGATGTTGTCGAGCAGGTGCTTCAGCGCCGGGCGGACGTTGCTGCGCCCCACCTTCTTCTGCTTCTTGTTGTCGTACGGGCAGGCGGCGAGGTTGCGCAGGTGCGTGTGTTCGGCATCGTTGAGCTGCAGCGCACGGGCGATCGAGTCCAGCACCTCGTCCGAGACGTTGCGGCCGTTGCCCTGCTCAAGCCGTGTGTAGTACGCCACGGAGACGCCCGCGAGCTGCGCCAGTTCCTCACGGCGCAGGCCCGGCACACGGCGGGTGCGGCCGTAACGGGGCAGCCCTACGTCGTCGGGGGACAGCCGCGCCCGGCGGCTGCGCAGGAACTCGCTCAGCTCGGTGCGCGGGTCCACGTCCATGCACCCGAGTATCCCCGGCCTGGGCAAACCGTGCCTGCTACTGCTGGTGGTAGGCACGGCAGACGTACGAAAACCAGGTGTCTGGGCAGCTCCTCGGAACCCCGGCAGTGTCGTCATCGACACGACAACGAGGAGAAAACTGATGAGCACCGTCGCTGCCTACGCCGCTCCCGCACCCAAGGCACCGCTGGAGCGCACCACCATCGAACGTCGCGCGGTCGGCGCGCACGACGTCCTGATCGACATCAAGTTCGCCGGCATCTGCCACTCCGACATCCACCAGGTCGACGAGGGCTGGGGCCAGGGCATCTTCCCGATGGTCCCCGGACACGAGATCGCCGGCGTGGTCGTCGAGGTCGGCTCCGAGGTCACCCGCCACGCCGTCGGCGACCGGGTCGGCGTCGGCTGCATGGTCGACTCGTGCCGTGAGTGCGAGTTCTGCCTGCGCGGGCTGGAGCAGTACTGCGCGAACGGCAACACCATGACCTACAACGGCATCGACCGCCGCGGCGACGTCACCTACGGCGGCTACTCGCAGCAGATCGTGGTCGACGAGAACTACGTCGTGCGCATCCCGGACGCGCTCCCGCTCGACGTGGCCGCGCCGCTGCTGTGCGCGGGCATCACGCTCTACTCGCCGCTCAAGCACTGGGGTGTCGCACCGGGCAAGAAGGTCGCCGTCGTCGGCCTGGGCGGGCTCGGCCACATGGGCGTCAAGATCGCGGCCGCGCTCGGCGCCGAGGTCACCGTGCTGTCGCAGTCGCTGCGCAAGAAGGACGACGGGCTCAAGCTCGGCGCCCAGGACTACCGCGCCACCAGCGACCCGGCCACGTTCACCGAGCTGGCCGGCAAGTTCGACGTGATCGTCTCGACGGTGTCCGCGCCGCTCGACTTCACCGCCTACCTCGGGCTGCTCAAGACCGATGGCGCCCTGGTGAACGTCGGCGCGCCGGAGGAGCCCGTCTCGATCAACCTGTTCGGGCTGCTCGGCGGCCGCAAGACGCTCGCCGGGTCGATGATCGGCGGCATCGCGGAGACCCAGGAGATGCTGGACTTCTGCGCCGAGCACGGCCTGGGCGCCGAGATCGAGCTGATCAACGCCGACGAGATCAACACGGCCTACGAGCGGGTGCAGTCGAGCGACGTGCGGTACCGGTTCGTGATCGACACCGCCACGATCTGAGGACTGCGTCGTGCCCGCTCAGCTGGGCGGGCACGGCACCCCGGTCGCGTAGGCCATCGTGGCGCCCGCGATCACCGTGTCGAGCTGCAGGAGGGTCTCCTGCAGCTCTTCGATCTGCTTCACCACCGACGAGCGGTGCCCGCGCAGCTTCGCCAGGACCTCCGGTGCCGCCACCCCCGTCACCACGCACGGCAGCATCTCCAGGATCGACGTGCTGGAGATCCCGGCGGCGTAGAGCTGCTGGATCAGCTTGACCCGGCCGACGGCCTTCTCGACGTAACGCCGTTGCCCGCTCCCGCTGCGTTCGGACGCGAGAAGGCCCTGCTCTTCGTAGTAGCGCAACGCGCGCACGCTCACGCCCGTGCGTTCCGCCAGCTCGCCGATCCGCATGAGACCTCCGCCACAAAAGCTACCTCTGACGTCAACGTCAGGTTTCTACCTTAGCTCTCATGCTGCTCACGAGCTACGAACTCGGAAACCTGACCCTGCCGAACCGCCTCGTCATGGCGCCGATGACCCGCGCACGGGCCGTTGACGGCAAACCGACCGAGGCCACGGCCACCTACTACGCCCAACGTGCCACCGCGGGGCTCATCGTCACCGAGGGCGTGCACCCGAACGCGGTCGGCCAGGCCGGTCCGTTCATGCCCGGCGTCCACACCGACGAGCAGGTCGCGGCCTGGCGCGTGGTCACCGACGCCGTGCACGCGAACGGCGGCCGGATCTTCGCCCAGCTCATGCACGGCGGCCGCATCGGTCACGCCGAGGTCGCCGGGCACCACCCCGTCGGTCCGTCGGCGATCGCGGCCGGCACCGACGTGTTCACCCCGACCGGCATGAAGCCCGCACCGGTGCCGCGGGCGTTGTCGGCTGCCGAGGTCGCCGACCAGGTCCAGGCGTTCGGGGACGCGGCCCGCAAGGCCGTCGACGCCGGGTTCGACGGGGTCGAGCTGCACGGCGCGAACGGGTACCTGATCCAGCAGTTCCTGTCCTCCAGCGCGAACGAGCGCACCGACGGCTACGGCGGTTCGATCAGCGGCCGCATCCGGTTCGCCGTGGAAGCCGTCGAAGCGGCCGTGGACGCCATCGGAGCGGACCGCGTCGGCATCCGGCTCTCACCGGGCGGCGAGATCCAGGGCATCGTCGAGGAGAACGTGCCCGTGCTCTACGGCGAGCTGCTGAAAGCGTTGCCGGACATGGCCTACATCCACGTGCTCGCGACCGTGGACGACGAGCGGCTGATGGAGTTGCGCAAGGCGTGGCCGAGCGCGTTCATCCTCAACCCCGGCGGCCAGATCGGCCCGAACGAGAGCACGCAGGAGCAGGGGGAGCGCTGGCTCGCCAACGGCGCCGACCTGATCAGCTACGGCCGCGCCTACATCGGCAACCCCGACCTCGTCGAACGGTTCCGTCAGGGCCTGCCGCTCGCCAGTTCCGACCAGGAGACCTGGTTCCAGGCGCCCACCGGCTACGTCGACTACCCCAGCCATCAGCACTGAAGAGCGCGCAGCAGGTGGTCGACGAGCCGTTCGAGGTAGTCGGGCTCGACCTCGGCCCGCCGGACCGACAGCCGCCAGTAGACCGGGGCCGCGACCAGGTCCAGGGCGATCTCGAAGTCCAGATCCGCTGGTAGTTCGCCCCTGTCGATCGCCCGCCGCAGCGTCACGGCGCCGAGCGCGCGCCGGGGTTCGCCGATCGTCGCCGCGATCGCGTCGGACAACGCCGGAGTGCGCACGGCCTCGGCGGTGAGGTCGGGCAGGATCGTGGCGAACCGGGGGTGCGTCAGCCAGTCGTGCACGGCTGTGACCGTGGCCAGCAGGTCACCGCGCAACGACCCGGTGTCCGGAACCTCGGCCAGTGGCACGGAGAACTCCGACAGGGCCGCGACCACCATGTCCTGTTTGGACGGCCACCGCCGGTACAGCGCGCTCTTGCCGACCTCCGCGCGCTTGGCCACCGCCTCCATCGACAGCCGGCCGTAGCCGTGCAGGGCGAGCTCGTCGAACACGGCGTCGGTGATCGCCTGCGTCACCTGGGGCTGCAGGACGGCTGCTCCGGTGGGGGTGCGCTTGGTCATGGCGCACATCATAGGACTGGACGAGACGGTCCCGTTCCACCTAGTGTTGCGGACGGGACGGAACCGTCTCGTCCATTTCGTTCGGAGGAAAATCGATGGACCTCATCCCGAGGGCACTGCAGTTGCTGCTGGACAAGGACATGATCGGGTTCGCCGGCCTGTGGGCCGAGGACGGCGTGGCGGAGTTCCCGTTCGCCCCGCCCGGCTGGCCGACCAGGCTGGAGGGCCGCGCGGCGGTCGAGGACTACGTGCGCGACTACCCGAAGATGCTCGACATCCGGAGCTTCCCGAGGCAGGTCGTGCACCAGAGCACCGACCCGGACGTCGTCATCGCCGAGTTCGAGGCCGAGGGCGTGGTGGTCGAGACCGGAGAGCCGTACCGGGCCGCCTACATCGTCGTGGTCACGACCCGCGACGGCGAGATCGTGAGCTACCGCGATTACTGGAACCCGCTGATGGTGCAGGACCTGGCGTGGTCGCACTGATCATCGGCGGCACCGGCACGACCGGCAGCCGCCTCGCCTCGTTGCTGCCCGATGCTCACGTCGGCACCAGGAAACCGGTGCGGCCCGGCCAGGTCCGGTTCGACTGGGACGTGCCGGCGACGTTTGAAGGTGCACTGGAGGGGATAGATCGTCTTTACCTGATCCCCCCGGTCGGCGTCGTCGACCCCGCGCCGGTGGTCGAGTCGCTGCTCACTCGAGCGCGGCTCGTGCGGCGAGTGGTACTGCTGAGTTCGTCCGCGGTGCCGGAGAGCGCCACGGGGATGGGCGCTCTCCCAGCACTCGTGCGCGCCATGCCGGAATGGGCGGTGCTGCGGCCGTCGTGGTTCATGCAGAACTTCACCGGCGACCACCTCGTCGCCCAGGGCGTCCGGTCCGGTGAGATCGTCACCGCCACCGGGGACGGCAGGGTCGGGTTCATCGACGCCGCCGACATCGCCGCGGTGGCCGCGCGGGCGTTGACGGATCCGTTGCCGCACAACACCGAGCACCTGATCACGGGTCCCGAGGCGCTCAGCTACGCCGATGCTGCCGCGATCATCACCGAGGTGACCGGAAAGCCCGTGCGGCACCGTTCGGTCGGCACAGAGGAGATGACCGAACGGATCGCGTCGGTGTTGCCGAAGGAGTTCGCCGCCCTCCTCGCCGCGCTCGACGAGGACATCCGCGGTGGAGCGGAGGATCGGGTCACCACGACCGTCGAGGACGTGACGGGCAGGCCCGCCCGGTCGTTCCGCGACTTCGTCAGGCGAACGTCCAGCGAGTAGCGCCACCCGGACCCGCGGTGGCCACGGCGTGCGCGCCGTGCAACGTGATCCGGTAGACGTACCAGGGCCCCGCGCCTCCGCTCGGCGCCATGAAGGGCGCGGTGAACGCCGCGCCCTCGCGTTGCGCGGGCCAGCCCGACTCGCGGTACCTCGCGGCGACCCTGTCCAAAGTGGACTCGTCGCCGACCAGGTGCGCGTCGCCCTCCAGCACGAGGTCCATTCCGTTCAGCCGCACCGAGATCGTGCAGGCCGGGTTCTCCGCGAGGTTGCGCGACTTGCGGGTGTCGAGCCCGCTCACGAAGTACAGCGCGTCCTCGAACCAGATCGCGCCTATGCCGACCGAATGCGGCCTGCCGTCCGGTCGCACGGTGTTCAGGAAGAACGGCACGTCCTTCGCCGCGGACTCGGTGGCGAGCAGGTCCTGCGCCTGGCTCCACGGCAGAGCGGCGTTGCCGTAGCGGTCGAGGTTGCGGGTTTCGATCGTCGAGTTCGTCATGCAACCACGTCGAACGAGGATCCGTGTTTTCGACGAGTCAGCGCACCGATTCGCACGGAACGATGAAGAACCAGTCGTCAGGCGCGTGCTCCAGCCGTGCCTCCGTCGCTCCCGCTGCGCAGGCCGCACGGGCGTTCGCGAGGCTCTCGTCCCACGCGACGCCCGTGAGCACGGTCTTCGGCTCCCGCAGGTAGGCGAAGACGCTGACCACCACGAGGAATCCGATCAGGTAGCGGCTTCCGGCGACCACCGCGCGTTCCCAGGTCTTCGCCGGCGTCGCGTCGAGGCCCACGAAGATCGCGGTGAACAGGAACAGGCACGGAGCGATGCTGTAGCGCTGCGCGGCCATCACCACGTCCTCGGCCTGCACCTGCAGGACCTGCGTCCAGTTCAGCACCAGGCACGCCACGATGAGGATCACGCTGTAGGCACTGGCGACCAGCGCGAGCGTCCGTCCGGCCCGGTCACCGAACCGCAGGCCCGCCGCGATCGGCACGGCGGCGGCCAGCAGCGAGCCGAGGATCAGCAGGTTGCCCATCGCCGGGTAGAGCTCGACGACCCGCTCGGATCCCGTGAACGCCACCACGGGCACCCGCAGCAGGCTCGCCAGCAGCACCTGAACCGGGTCGACCGCGTCGTGCGAGTACGGCGTGCGCGACGCGAACAGCATCGTCAGCCCCTGCACGACCAGCCCGGTGAGGAACGCGATCGGCACCTCCCTGCGCGGCTGGAAGAGCCGCAGGATCGCGATCGGCGCCAGGATGAACACCAGCGGGCTCGTCAGGGCGGCGAGGACCACGAACAGCGCGATCGGCACGCGTGGGGCGTTACGCCACAACAACGCCCAGAAGGCGCCGTAGAGCAGGAACCAGTGCAGGTTCGCCATGTTGTTCAACGTCTCGGAGTTGCCCGCCGGCAACACGATGACGAGCGCGGCCAGCGCGAACCGCATCGGTGTCGATTTCAGGTACGCCTTCGAGGCCGCGAACGTGATCAACGCGATGAGCGCCCGCAGAATCGCTGCGCAGACCGCGAACCCCGCGGCCGCCCACTCCAGCGGCAGCAACGCGACGAGCTGGGCGACCAGGCGCGGCAGCATGTGCAGGTAGCCGCCGTACGGGTCGGTCAGGTTCGACAGCACGGGCGAGCGCACGGCGTCGACCATGAACCGGGCGCCGTCCTCGGCCCACAGGTGGTCGAGCCGTGACCAGCCGGCCGGGATGAGAAGCAGGAACGCCATCGCGGCGACGAACCCGCCCAGGAGACCCAGCCACGCCAGTTCGTGCCGCGGCTCGTCCGGCAGCGGCAGCACGCTGTCCGCGAGCGCCCTGGGCCGTTGCGCCGTCAATGCCACCAGTCGGTCCCCCGTGTCCGATTCGAAGCTGGTGGCGTGGCCCGGCAACGTTCCGCGTAGCGCCACCAAGGGGAGAACGTAGCCGGTCAGGGCCGGACGAGGTCCGGCAGGCGCTCGTACGCCGCCCACTGCTCGGCGGACACCGTGCTGATCTGGGACGAGTTCAGCGTCGCGAGTTCGGTCGAGCCGACCACCCACAGCTTGCCGTCGAGCAGCAGCCCGACCGCGCCGTCCGGGTTGCTCACCGCGGGCGCGCCGGCCGGGACCTTGGCCGTGAGGTTGAACGACTCGACGCCCCGCGGACGGGTGCCGAGCACGCCGCGGGAGAACTTCTCGGCCACCGAGCGGCGTTCGAACCGCATCAGGTTGCCGCCCGCGACGACGTCGAGCGTGCGTTCCGGGGACGGCACCGCGAAGCCGTTGAGGACCCTCGCCTCAGCGGCGGTGGCGCATCCCCTGGTGCCCTTCACGTCGATGCCGAAGTGGGAGATGTTCGTCGGTCCCGCCGGACCGTCGACGGTGCCGCGCAGCACGTCGATCGCGACTCGGCCGCACGGGTCCTTGGCGTTGATCGGCGCGTGGCCCTCGGGCGTGCGCAGGAGGCCGGGGCCTTCCTTCCACGGGCCGGGGATCAGCACCGGTTCGAACGGGTGCCGGGTGAAGTCCCTGTTCCAGAACGTGATGGTGGTGCCGTTGTCGGTCTCGTGGGCGATGGCGAACGACGACACCGCGTCGATCCACATCCAGTCCGCGCTGAACGCCTCGACCACGGACCGGGTGCGCGGCCCGTTGTTCGACGTCACCGGCTTGAAGCCCTGCTGGCCGAGCGCCTCGACGCCCTTGGCGAACGTCGGGTCCTTCGAACGCAGCACGTACTGGCCCGCGCCGTTCTGGTGCGAGGCGAGGCCGGTGGTGTCGGTGAACATCAGGTACACCCAGCCGTCGAGGTAGATCGCCGACTGCTGGCCCGCGCCGTAGGTGTTCTCGCGGATGTTGTCCCCGGCCGGGCCGAGGATCGGCTGGCCGCCGTTCTCGCGCGTCCAGGTGATGCCGTCCTTGCTGGACGCGACACCCGCCGAGCTGCCGTTCGCGTGGTTGTCCCGCGAGGCGCCCGTGTAATACATGTAGTAGACGCCGCCGATCTTGATCAGCGACGGGTCGCAGGTGTGCATCGCGTCGAAGCTGCCGCCGCTGCCCGAGAACACCGGTGCCGCCGTCGAGAACGGTCCACCGACGGACGAGCCCTCGCTGTAGAGAATGTCGTCGCCACCGGGCGGTGCCGCGCTCAGCTGGCTGCACCACCACGCGCGCACCTTGCCGCTTTCGAGCATCACGGCGGGCGCGTAGTTGTAGGGCGCGTCCCCGGCCCCGGCGATCACCGTGCCACCGCTCTGGCGGCCGTTGTCCACGGTGAGCTTGAGGTTGTCCCTGGGAGGCGGCGCCTGTGTCGGCTTCTTCGACGAAGTGGGCTTGTCCTGCTCAGACGGTGCTCCGACCGGGTCGCCGACCGCCGCGTTGGTGCACGCTGTAACCGCACTGACCAGCGCGAGCGCAGCGAGTAACGCGAGAGGTCGACGACTCAGGGGCACTCACCCATCATAGTGATCAGGTCCTCCGTACGGGTGAAGTGCGTTGGCGCAAACCGATTCATGCCCTCTCGATTAGCCTTTCTCGCCGCCGTGAGAAGCGCGATTCCGCTGCCCAAGAGCACAATTCCGGCGGTTCAAAGCGCCAACGGAGACGCACAGGTGTTAGCCCGGCCTTGTGGCCGAGACGTGCGTGGTGGCACCAGGTCTCCGGGGTCTGCACGACCGATGGCAGCCGAGCCGGGCCAGGCTGCCGCGGCAGCGCTGAGCAGGACGAACCCGGGGTCGGCGGGAGGTCGTCGAGCCTGTCGCCGGCCTCGTAGAACCCGGCGAACGCCTCGGAGCTGGTGACCGTGCGCTTCATGTCTGTGACGGTGAGCACACCCGTGTCGTCGGCGGAGAGCCTGCCTTCACCTCAGCCGGCCGGTGGGTGTTCGCGGACCGCGCAGCGGCGGCGGAACCAGACGAGGAACTTCGCCGGGTCGCCGCCCTGCTGGAGCGCGGACACCGCGCCGGTCAGCGGGAACATCGTGGCGTGCGTGCGCGCCCGTTCGTAAAGGCCGGGCCGGACCCGCTTGACCAGTGGCCAGCCGTAGAGGGCGAACGCCGCCGCTTCGAGGGCCGGGTCTCCGGCGCAGGCGAAGTCCCAGTCGATGACTCCGCTGATCTTTCCGTTGTGCCGGCGCAGGTTCAGCGGTGCCAGGGCGGTTCATCAAGCAGCGCGCCGAGTTCGGCGTCCGGTTCCACTGCGGCGAGCGCGTCCAGCACCTCGCGGACGGCCTCGTCGCTCGCGGGCCCGCCGGGCAAATAGGAGAGGACGGCGTGAGCCTGGCCGAGTGGCAGGCCAGCCGGTCCTCGACGACCTCCGGCACGGCGAACGGCAGGTCCAGGCGCTAGATCCAGCGGAGTGCCCGCGCGCGACGCCTCACGTCCACGAGGTCTCTGCGAGGGAATCGGGCGACCTACTTCCCCCGCACCACAACGGCATCGTTGAACGTGCCGCGCGCCCGTGCCGCGCCCGGCGTCCTGAGCAAGTCCTCGATCGTCATCAGCTGCCCAGGTAGCGGACGACGGCCATCACGCGGCGGCTCACGCCGGACGAGCCGGAGAGGCCGAGCTTGTCGAAGATGGCGTTGATGTGCTTCTCCGCGGCGCTCTGCGAGATGTGCAACTGGGTGGAGATGCGGGCGTTCGTGAGGCCTTGGGCCATCAGTTCGAGGACGTCCTTCTCCCTCGCCGTCAGCGTTTCGAGCGGGTCGACGTGGGTGGTCCTGGTCAGCAGCCTGCGCACGACCTCCGGGTCGAACGCCGCGCCGCCCGCCGCGACCCTGTCCAGCGCCTCCAGGAACTCGTCCACCTGCGCCACGCGGTCCTTGAGCAGGTAGCCGACCTTGCCGCCGGTGCTGGTGATCAGCTCGGTGGCGTAGCGGTTCTCGACGTACTGGGACAGCACCAGGACGCTGACCTCCGGCCACCGCTCGCGAATCTCCAGCGCGGCACGCATGCCGTCGTCCTTGTGGTCCGGCGGCATCCGGACGTCGGTGACCACGATGTCCGGCCGGTGTTCCTCGGTCGCCTTGATCAGTTCCGGCGCGGTGCCGACGGCGGCCACGACGTCGTGCCCCTCCTCGGCGAGCAACCGGATCAGGCCCTCGCGCAGCAGTGTCGAGTCCTCGGCCAGGATCACTCGCACGGCAACCTCGCGTAGATCATGGTGGGACCGCCTTCAGGACTGGTCACCTCGAACGTCCCGTCCACCGCCTTGACCCTCCTGGCCAGCCCGGACAGCCCGGTGCCGGTGGGATCCGCGCCTCCGAAGCCGTCGTCCCACACCATCACCGTGATGTCGCCGGGCGCCGGCCAGACGGAGATCTCCACGACCGTCGGATCGGCGTGCTTGGCCGCGTTGTTGACCGCTTCGGACGCCACGAAGTAGATCACCGTCTCCAGTGCCGTGCCGGGCGACGCCTTGAGCTCGTTGCTGATCTCGACGCGCACGCTCGACCGCTCCGCCAGCACCTCGAGCGCCGTGTCCAGCCCCGAGTCGTCGAGCACGGCGGGGTAGACGCGGGTCGCGACCTCGCGCAGTTCGTCGATGGCCTCGCCCGCTGTGAGATGCGCCTGCTGCAACAACTCCTGCAACTGCTCCTCACCCTTGGCCCGCCGCGCCCTGCCGATCAGCATGCCGAGTGCGACGAGCCGCTGCTGAACGCCGTCGTGCAGGTCGCGTTCAATGCGCCGGCGCTCGTCGTCGATCGCCTCGATCACCTCGGCCCGCGTGCTCGTCAGCTCCGCGACCCGTTGCCGCAGCAGCGTCTGCTGACTCGTCCCGAGCATCGCGGTGGCGAGCCAGCGGTCCAGCACCGCCACCCCGACCACCCCGGCCGTGGTCACGAAGATGACCAGCGCACCCGGAATCGCCACCAGCGCGATCAGTTCGAGGGTGACGCGATCCCCGTCCTCGATCAGGCTCCAGTCGCCGTCGAAGAGCCACGCCGTCACCATCGAGATGGCGACGGCGTACCAGAACGCCAGCATCCAGATCACGCCCGCGCCGAGCGCGCCGACCAGCCACCGCACCGCGAGGTAACGACGGCATCCCTTTCGCGTCAGCGGGTTCGTGTGCACGGCCCGGTCGAACCGCGCGATCCGGCCCAACTCGTATTCGGTCTGCCCGACCACTCCCACGTCGACGGCCGCGGCGGCGAGACCCAGCAGCCCCGTCACCGAACCGATCGTGAGCCCGGCGAGCATCCGGAACCAGCCGCGCACCTGCGAACCCGCACTGAGCTGCCCCTCCTGATGCACATTCGCCACCGTACTGGCCTGCCCGATCCCGGGCATTGCGGTTTACCGCAGTATCGCCCTGCGGTTTCCCCCACGATTCCCGACGGACAACCTCATGGTCCCGCGCTTTTCCGATTCCTAACGTGGACCTCGACCGAATCGCCTTTGTGTGAAGGGAAATCCAATGCTGGCTGAATGGGCCGTCTCGCTGATGGAGTCACTGGGAGGCGTGGGCGCGGCCGTGGTCGTGGGCCTCGACAACCTGTTCCCGCCCATCCCGAGCGAACTGGTGCTGCCCCTGGCCGGCTTCTCCGCTAGCAAAGGCGTGTTCAGCCTGCCGGCGGCCCTGTTCTGGACCACGCTCGGCTCGGTGGCGGGAGCCGTCATCGTCTACCTGGCGGGCATGCTCCTGGGCCGCACCAGAACCCGCGCACTGGTGGCCCGAATCCCGCTGGTCCGCGTGTCGGACTTCGACAAAACCGAAGCCTGGTTCACCCGCCACGGCACCAAGGCCGTGTTCTTGGGGCGAATGGTCCCGCTCTTCCGCAGCTTCATCTCGTTGCCCGCAGGCGTGGAACGCATGAACTTCCCGAAGTTCCTCGCACTCACCACACTGGGCAGCCTGATCTGGAACACCATCTTCGTAGGAGCCGGCTACCTGCTGGGCGAGAACTGGCACCGAGTCGAGTCCTACGCGGGAATCTTCCAGAAGCTCGTGATCGCCGCGGTGGCCGTCGCCGTCACGCTCTTCGTAGTCACCCGCCTGCGCCAGCGCTCCTCGGGCGACCCGGAGGCGACGACCGTCTTACCGCGAGTGAAGCGTTAACGCTGCCGCGCAACACAATCCGGCCGCCCGCGTCAGTGCCGGCATTCTCGGCTTTGTGCGATCGCTGCGCGCCGCGTCGTCAGTTCGATCATGGTGTCAGGCGTCAGCGGTGGCGTTGTCCCGCACCATGATTCGGCTGGGTGGCGTGAGCGCCTGCGGATTCTCGACCGGCATCTCGGCCCGTGCGGTCGAGACGTGCCGCGGCCTGAGTCCGGAGCGGTGCCGTGCGTCAGGCGATGACGTTGCCGCGCAACACGATCAGGCTGGGACGCGTCAGCACGGACGGATCCTCGACCGGGTCCGCGTCGTAGGCCACCACGTCGGCGAACCCGCCGTCCTCCAGCCCAGGCAGCCCCAGCCACTCCCGCGCGGTCCACGACCCGGCCCCGATGGCGGCCTCCACCGGCATCCCGGCCTTGATCAGCCACGAGATCTCACCCGCCACCTCGCCGCAGGGCTTGTTGTCGGTTCCCGCCAGCACGGTCACCCCGGCTTCGTGCGCCTCCCGCACGGTGGGAAACGCGTGCTCCCACCCGCTGAGCAGCCACTCCCGCAACCGCGGGTCCGGAACATCGTGCAAGCCCGACGCCGCCTTGGCGAAAGCCGAGAAGGTCGGCACCAGCGCAGTTCCCTGAGCCGCCATCCGAGGAAGAAGTGAATGATCGAGGTGCATCCCGTGTTCGAGACTGTCCGCTCCGGCCAACACAGCGTTGCGGCACCCCTCGGCTGTCTGGCAGTGCACGGCGACGCGTCCGCCGATGGCGTGCACGGCCGAGACCACAGCGGTCAGAAGGTCCAGCGGCACAGGAGGATCGTCCGGCATCCAGTCGCCGATCACCTTGCACCACCCCACCGCGGCCTCTTCGACCGCGGCGGCGACCAGCTCCTCCTCGGATACCCGCCTGCCGTAGGACGGGAAGAACCGTCCGGGCGTGGCGAGCCAGGCGCCGCCGCGCACCAGGCGAGGCAGATCGGGATCGTCCGGCCGGTCCGGCAGCGGATCTGGCGAGCCGGGCGACCGCACGGTCAGCACCCCGGCCGCGCGGTGCGCGAGCATGTGCCGGCGGAACATCGAGTGCGAGTAGTCGTCGCCGGGCTTCTCCATGCCGGCGTGCGAGTGCACGTCGGTCAGCCCCGGCAGCAACCACAGAGAGTCCGCAGTGGACGAAGGTGTGGTGCGCAGCCGGTCTCCGTCCACGACGAACGAGACCTGAGCGCGCGAAGGCAGAGCAGTCCCCGAGATCGTGACCCCCATGAAGACGAAGGTACCCCAGGCCGGGGGAGTGGCCTGGGGTACCTGGGAGGGGCTGGATCAGACGTCGTAGCGGTCCGCGTTCATGACCTTGTTCCACGCGACGACGAAGTCCTGGACGAACTTCGAGGAGGCGTCGTCACTCGCGTAGACCTCGGCGACGGCGCGCAGTTCGGAGTTCGAGCCGAACACCAGGTCGTTGCGGGTGCCGGTCCAGCGGACGGCTCCGGTGGCGCGGTCGCGGCCCTCGAAGTTCTCCTCGTCGTCGCTGACCGACTTCCACTCCGTCTCCATGTCGAGCAGGTTGACGAAGAAGTCGTTGGTCAGCGTCTCCGGCTTGGCCGTGAGCACGCCCGCGGTCGAACCGCCGTGGTTGGCGCCCAGCACGCGCAGGCCGCCGACCAGCACGGTCAGCTCCGGGGCGGAGAGGCCGAGCAGGTTGGCCCTGTCGATCAGCAGGTATTCCGACGGCAGCGGGGTGGCCTTGCCGCCGTAGTTGCGGAAACCGTCGACGGTCGGCTCCAGGACCGCGAACGACTCGGCGTCGGTCTGCTCCTGGGTGGCGTCGACGCGGCCCGCGAGGAACGGCACCTCGACCTCGTGGCCGGCGGCCTTGGCGGCCTGCTCGATCGCCGCGGCACCGCCGAGGACGATCAGGTCGGCCAGCGAGACCTTCTTGCCGCCGGTCGCGGAGCTGTTGAACGCCTCCTGCACGCCTTCCAGCGTGCGCAGCACCTGCGCGAGCTGGTCGGGCTCGTTGACCTCCCAGCCGCGCTGCGGTTCGAGGCGGATGCGGGCGCCGTTGGCGCCGCCGCGCTTGTCGCTCTGGCGGAACGACGAGGCCGAGGCCCACGCGGTCTTGACCAGCTGCGAGATCGTGAGACCGGTCTCGAGGACCTTGGCCTTGAGCGAGGCCACGTCAGCGGCGTCGATCAGCTCGTAGTCGCGGGCCGGCAGACGGTCCTGCCAGATCAGCTCCTCCTGCGGCACCTGCGGGCCGAGGTAGCGCTGGATCGGGCCCATGTCGCGGTGGGTCAGCTTGAACCACGCGCGGGAGAACGCCTCGGCGAACGCCTCGTGGCTCTCCGCGAACCTGCGCGAGATCGGCTCGTAGATCGGGTCGAAGCGCAGCGCGAGGTCCGTCGTGAGCATCTGCGGCGTGCGGTTGAGCGTGCCGTCCTCGGGGTCGGGCACCGTGTTGGCGCCCGCGCCGTCCTTCGGCTTCCACTGGTGCGCGCCCGCGGGGGACTTGGTGAGCTCCCACTCGAACGCGAAGAGGTTCTTGAAGAACAGGTTCGTCCACTTGGTGGGCTGCTGCGTCCAGGTCACCTCCAGGCCGGAGGTGATGGCGTCACGGCCCTTGCCGGTGCCGTGCGTGCTGATCCAGCCGAAGCCCTGCGCGTCCATCAGCGAGCCCTCGGGCTCCGCGCCGACCAGCGACGGGTCGCCCGCGCCGTGCGCCTTGCCGAAGGTGTGGCCGCCCGCGATGAGCGCGACGGTCTCCTCGTCGTTCATGCCCATGCGGCCGAACGTCTCGCGGATGTCGCGGGCCGAGGCCAGCGGGTCCGGGTTGCCGTTGGGGCCCTCGGGGTTGACGTAGATCAGGCCCATCTGGACGGCCGCGAGCGGAGACTCCAGCTCGCGCTCACCGCTGTAGCGGGTGTCGCCACCGAGCCACTCGGTCTCCGGGCCCCAGTAGACGTCCTCGTCCGGCTCCCACACGTCCGCGCGGCCACCGGCGAAGCCGAAGGTCTCGAAGCCCATGGTCTCCAGCGCGCGGTTGCCCGTGAAGACCATGAGGTCGGCCCAGGAGACCCTGCGGCCCCACTTCTTCTTGACCGGCCACAGCAGACGGCGGGCCTTGTCCAGGTTGCCGTTGTCCGGCCAGCTGTTGAGCGGAGCGAAGCGCTGCATGCCCGCACCGGCGCCACCGCGGCCGTCGTGGGTGCGGTAGGTGCCCGCGCTGTGCCACGCCATGCGGATCATGAACGGGCCGTAGTGCCCGAAGTCCGCGGGCCACCAGTCCTTCGACTCGGTCAGCACGGCGTCGACGTCGCGCGCCAGCTCGTCGAGGTCGACGGTCAGGAACTCCTTGCCGTAGTCGAACTCACCGCCGAACGGGTTGGCCTGGACGGGGTGCTTGCGCAGGATTCGCAGGTTGAGCTGCTTGGGCCACCAGTCGCGGTTGCCGCCGCCCTCGGTGGGATGGCTCCGCCGGCCGTGCGCGACAGGGCAGCCGCCGGCCTCCTCCTCGTTCAGGTCGCTCAGCTTGGCGTCAGTGCTGTCGGACACGGGAATCCTTCCGGGTGTTCAGGAACTTTTCGCGGCGGTCGTGCACTCGGGGCAGGAGCCCCAGTAGATGACCTCGGCCTCGTCGATGACGAACCCGTGGTCGTCGGATGCGTCCATGCATGGCGCGTGGCCGACCGCGCAGTCGACGTCGGCGATGGCGCCACAGGATCTGCACACGACGTGGTGGTGGTTGTCCCCGACGCGCGCCTCGTAGCGGGCGACCGAACCCTGGGGCTCGATCTTGCGCAACAGGCCGGCGCCGGTCAGTGCGCGGAGCACGTCGTACACGGCCTGATGGGAGACCGCGCCGAGGTTCTGACGCACGACACCGATGATCGAGTCCGTGTCGGCGTGCGGGTGGGAGTGCACTGCGGACAGCACGGCTATCCGCGGAGCCGTCACCCGGAGCGACGCTCCACGCAACAGGCGCTCGAAATCGGAAGCCGTGGGCACGAACGCCACCCTGCCGTCTTTTCTGGAATGAGTCAAGTTAATGAACGATGCAGTTCACCCGAACGCGGTCACCGCCGCACGGCCACCACGGCGTCGGCCAGCCGCCGCACGCCCTCGGCGAGCACGTGCTCAGGTGCGCCGCCGTAGGTCAAACGAAGAAAACTGCCCGGCGGTTCAGCGGCGAACCACGGCCGGCCCGGGAACACCACGACATCGCGCGCCGCGGCGGCCGTCGTCAGCTCCAGGTCGTCCACGCCGTCGGGCAACGTCGCCCACAGGTGCAGGCCACCGGACGACTTGGCGAGCTCGAACTCCGGCAGGTGTTCGCCGATCGCGTGCGTCAGAGCGTCACGCCTGGACCTCAAGGACTGCTGGAGTGTGCGCAGGTGCCGCCGCCAGACCGGGGACGTCACGAAGTCGATCGCCGCCTCCTGCAACGGTCCCGCGACGTACAGGTCCTGCCGGGAGCGGGTGTTCTTCAGCCGCGTGCCCGCCGGGCCGCGGGCGCCGATCGCGGCGACGCGCAGTCCGGGCGCGGCGACCTTGGTGAGCGAGCGGACGTAGACGACGTGGCCGTCGGTGTCCTGCGAGACCAGTGTCGGCGGCGCGGTGCCGTCGATGGTGAAACCGCGCGCCCAGTCGTCCTCGACGAGGAACGCGCCCATGCGGCGGACGATCCGCATGACCTCGGCACGGCGTTCGTCGGACAGCACGGCGCCGTGCGGGTTCGCGTGCAACGGCTGGCAGTAGAAGACCTTCGCGCCGGTGCGTTCGAACGCGGCCTGGAGCAGGTCCGGCCGCACACCGTCCTGATCCGCCGGCACCGGCACGACCTTGAGTCCGGCGTCGCGCGCCGCCGCGATCGCACCGAGATAGGTGGGCGACTCGACCAGCACGGCGTCGCCACGGTCACCGAGCCCGCGGAACACCGTCGCGAGCGCCTCCTGGGCGCCCGCGCACACCGTGATGTCGCCGGCCCTGAGCTCGCCGCCGGCCTCCTTCGCGAACCACGCGCGCAGTTCTTCCCTGCCCTCGACGGGAACACGCCCCCACGAGGCCGGCCGCCGTGCCGCGCGACTCAGCGCGGCACCGAGCGCGTCCGTGGGCTGCAGCTCAGGATCGAGATAGCCACTGGTCAGCGGGATGGCCTCGGGTTTCGGCACCGCGACGAGGTTCGCCACCAGGTCCTCACCCGGCCTGCCCTCGCCGAGCGCCACGGCCTGCCACGACAGGTCGCGGCTGGTCGCGGTCGTGCGGGCGGCGACGTAACTGCCGCGGCCGGGCCGCACCTCGACCAGTCCCTCGGCGGCGACGCGCTGGATCGCCTGCTGGACCGTCGCGGGCGAGGCCCGGTGCCGCGCCATGAGATCGCGCACCGAGGGCATGCGGTCGCCGGCCCGGCCGGACCGTGCGACTGCTCTCAGGTCCTCGATAACGCGGACGGCTGCGTTATCCTCATTCATGAGAGCCAAGAGTAACGTTATCCTGCCAGCGGGGGTAACACTGGGAGCGCTCGGCGTCCTGGGTTTCAGCTACTCCCTGCCCGCGACCCGCCTGGCAGTGGCCGGACTGGACCCGTGGTTCGTCGCGTTCGGCCGCGCCCTCGTCGCAGGAGTCCTGGCGATCGCCTACCTGGCGTTATCGCGAGCTCCGCGTCCGACGGCAACGCAGATCCGCCGCCTGGTCGTCGTCGCCGTGGGCATCGTGATCGGCTTTCCGCTCCTCACCTCGCTGGCCCTCACCACCCAGACCTCAGCTCACGGCGCCGTCGTGATCGCCGTGCTGCCCATGTCCACGGCGATCTGGGCCGTCCTGCGCGCCTCCGAACGCCCGCCGATCGCGTTCTGGCTCGCCAGCGGCGCCGGCCTGCTCGCGGTGCTGGCGTTCGTGGCCACCGGAGGCGGCCTTTCCGGTTCGCTGAGTCTGGCCGACGTCTACCTGCTCGTCGCCGTTGTGCTGTGCGGCCTGGGTTACGCAGAGGGAGGCGCGCTCTCCCGAGAACTGGGCGGCGCCAGGACGGTCTGCTGGGCGTTGGTCGTCTCGCTGCCCGTAACGATCCCGGTTTCCCTGTACACAGCGGACTTCTCGCGCGCCGACGGCGTCGTGTGGCTCAGTTTCGCTTACGTGTCACTGATCTCGATGTTCCTGGGCTTCTTCGCCTGGTACGCGGGCCTGGCCGCGGGCGGTGTGGCCAAGATCGGCCAGATCCAGCTGGCCCAACCGGTTCTGACGCTCATGTGGTCCGCGCTGGTCCTCAGCGAACCGGTCGGCTGGCAGGCCCTCGCCACTGCGGCCGTCGTGCTCGTCTGCGTCGTGCTGACCCAGCGCAGCCGCGTGCCCAGCGGCCCGAAACTGTCAGACCCTCCTGCCATCCTCGACCCATGCCGATCGAAGTCGCGAGCAAGCGACGCAAGCTGAAGCGCCCGGACGCGGTGGTCATCGACGTGACGTCCCGCGGTCCTGAGCCGTGGGTGCGCTTCAGCCCGTTCTACCCGCACGGCCAGATCCCGGTGCCGTTGTCTCCTGGCGTGACGAGCGAGTCCGTCGAAGGTCTTTGGCAGGCGTTGAAAGTCTTCGAGAGCACTGACGTCGATCCGTCGAAGCTCGCGGTGACGTCGATGAAGGGTCTGAAGCGCACGGTCCGCCGCTTCGGTCAGGTCCGGGGCCACCGCGCGGGCCTGACTGGCGAGCGCCTGCTCGACTACCGCACGGCCCGGCAGGAGATCTACTTACCGGCCTACCGCTGGGTCCTGGAGCACCGGCTGCAGGCGGAAGTCGCGCGGCTGCACGAGGTGGCCGAGTCCTCCGACGTCGTGCTGCTCGACTACACGACCAACGGCGACGTCGAGGACCTCAGCACGCCGCTGTCGCACGCCGCCCTGATCGCCGAGCACCTGAGGAGGCTCACCGCTCACGCGTCCTGAAAGCCGGATTTATACTTTCCGCTCTTCGGCTTTGGGGGTCGGCAGTGGCGACAACGAGCAAGCAGCTCTTCAAGATCCTGGACGGGCTCGCCGAGGTGCAGCGGTCGTCCGGGCAGCAGTACGACTCGTTCCGCGTGCGGGGCAAGTTGTTCGGCTACTACTGGCCGCGCACGCAGACGGTGGGGCTGAAGCAGACGTTGTCCGAGCAGCTGGCGCTGGTGGCGGAACGGCCGGAGGTGTTCGAGGTGCAGTTCACGGCCGGCGGTTTCGGCTGGGTCGTGGTGTACCTCGAAGGCATCGAGGCGGACGAGATGAAGGAACTGGTCTTCGAGGCGTGGCGGTTGTCGGCGCCGGAGGAGCTCGTCGCCCAGGTGCCGGATCTCGCGCTGTGACCAGGGTTGAATTCGAGCTGCCCGCTGACGATCTCGGCCGTGCGACGGCCTTCTAGCGCGACGTGTTCGGGTGGTCGGCGCAGCAGTTGCCGTTCGACCACGTGCTCGTCGACACCGAGGGGGAGCCCGTCGCCGTCGGCGATGCCGACGGCGGGATCTCACCGCGGACCGAGTTCGTGCAGGGTCCAGTGCTGATCATCGACGTGCCGAGCGTCGACGAGGTGGCGCGGAAGGTCGGGCAGCGTGCTGTGCCTGTGGGAGTCGATTCAGGACTGACGGCGCAGAGCCAGCGACGAGCCGTCCGCGAACATCAGCCTGACGACCGGCCGCGCGGGCAGACTTGCTCCCACGCAAGGGGTTTCCAACGACCGCACGGCGCCGCCGGGGATCTCGGCGAACGTCGTGAACACACTGGAAGGCTTGGCTTCGAACAGACGCGTCGGGTAGACGACGGCCACGCGCTGGTCGCTCACCGCCAGCCGGGCGTTGCCACGGCTGAAGGCGAAGTGGTCCGCCAGCGACACGGCAAGGCAGGAGGCGGCCGGCGCGTCGACCCAGTAGCCGAGCGTCGGATCGTCGGTCCAGTCCTGCGGTGACGGGGGAGCGGGCAACGGCCACCGCTGCTTGTCCAGCTCCAGCGCGGGCATCGGACTCGACGCGACGAGAGGCAGCCGCACCTCTCCGCCGACGACGCCGCCCACGTAGCCGACGATCGGCGGCAGGCCAAGCACCAGGCGTTCGCCGCGGCGCAGCCAGAACTTCGTCAGCTCCGAGACGACCACCTCGTCGTCCGCGACAGCAGGGTTCTCCAGCAGGAACTCGAAGCCCGAGCCGTCTACGAATGTCACGCGGTCATGCGAGACAGAGGCGATCTGTGCGCGCGAGAACTCGCACACGATCCGGTAGTCCGGCACCGTGACGGGCTCGCCCTCCACGTGCTCGCCGTACTTCCTGCGGTTGTCGGCGAGGATCTTGCCGACCTCGCGGCCGAACCCGATCGCCTTGCCCAGGAACGACTTCTCCTCGACAGGCTCAGCGGCCACGTACCGCTCGGCGATCACCAGCCGAGTGGACGTCAACGCCCACAACCGATCCACGCGCCTGCCGGGCTCGAACCGCGCCATCGCCGAAGCGGCCAGCGAAGCAGAAGAAGGCCCGAACACCAGGTGATCGGCGGCCGGAGCCTTGTCGTCGCCCGAGTCGCCACCGCCGCCCAGCACCGTCAGCGCGAAGTCGCCCACCCCGCGCCCCACGGCGGAAGCACCGCGGGCGAACAGCGACCGGCCCGGCGCGCCGAGCTGGTCGAGGCCGTCGACGGCGTAGTAGAAGGTCCGCCGGTACATCGCCCACACCAGCGCCTCGCCTGCCCGGCAGACCTGCTGCCGGGCGACGTGGCCGGGGCCCAGGGGCTCCGCGAAGATCACTCGTACTCGAATCCTCGGTTCATGGCGTCAGCGCGGTCCTCGTCGGAAGACGTGTCCTGACTGGAGTTGTAGCCGTACTTGATGCCCTGCTCGACGGCGAGACCGGGAGCATTCTCCATGATCCCGTTGGTGATGGCGGTCGGCACGTGGGTCGTGCCGCTCAGGCCCGCCGTGCGCAGGCCCGCCTCGGTGAGGTTCGTCGTCAGCGAGTCCGCACCGGGGCCGTCGACGCCGAACCGGCCGGCGAAGCGGTTGCCGGTCTTGGACGCCATCGTCGCCGGGTCGGCCTTGGTGACGATCTTGGCCAGCGGATTGGCGTCGATCTTGCGCATGACCCACTTCTCGGCCATGTTGCCGTCGCGCAGGCCCTCCGCCTTCTCGACGAGCTTGCGGAGCGGTCCCTTGCGCAGCGCCTGCAGCAGGTCCTCCAGCTTGTCGATCAACGGCTTGAGCTTGCCGAGCAGCTGCTTCACCTTGAGGCCCAGGCGCGCCATCGTGCCGCCGACCTGGGCGGTGGTGGCGACGCCCGCCGCGGCCATCGAGGCACCGGCGGTGATCCACGAGGCGGCCAGCGCGGCCAGCCACTCGATGATCAGGCCCATGACCAGCTCTTGCAGGATGTCGATGCAGATCTCGACGAACGCGTCGAACAGGTCGGCGGCGAGCTCCAGCATCTGCTGCAGGCCGCGGATCTCGTTCGAGAACGCCTCTGCGCCCGCGCCGAACTCGTCCATCTGCTTGCGGAACTTGTCGCCCGCCTGCCCGGTCCACGGCTCCGACGTCGCGGCGGCACGGGTCTTCTCGTGCTCGCCGGTCTGCTTCACCCAGTCCGCGACCTTGCCCCAGCCGGTGCCGGTGCTGCGCATCTGCTCGGGGTCGCCGATCGCGGGTTCGAGCACGAGCTCGACGATCGGGCTGATCACGATGCCGATCAGGAACCCGAGGCCGTTGTCGATGAAGGACTGGCCGGGGCTCATCACGAACTGCAGCTGCTCCATGCGCGCGTTGACCGCCGCGATGGCCACGTCCGGCGGGCTGCCGGCGCGGGAGATGTCGCCGCTCGTGCTCATCCACGAGCTGCCGTAGCCCGCGTTCTGCCCGAAATCGCTCTTGCGGTTGCCGTTGCCCGCGCTGTTCAGGTCCGCCAGCGAACCAGGGCCGCCACTGCTGAACTGCTGCAGCCCCTGGTGGATCGCGTCCTCGACGTCGCGGTACGTCTGCGCCGTCTGGTCGGTGCGCTCGGCCACGCCCTCCAGGAAACCCTTGGCCTTGGTGGCCATCTCCTGGCATTCCCGCAGACCCTCGAAGTACTTGAACGCCATGAGCTCACCGAGCGGACCGAAACAGTCGTCGCTCACGCGTGCCTGGTCGAGCAGGGTCGCCAGCTGTCCGAAGTGGCCTGCGGCCTCTCGCGAACCCTGGCCGTGCGCCGTCAGCGCACCGCCCTGCACCTGGAATCCCGTCATGCCCCCATCACCTCAGGATCGAGTTGCCGCCGAAGTCGTCATCGTCTGAGACCGGCCTCGGCCTCGGACGGTTCCCGGCAGGCGGTGCGGGCGGCATCACGTTCTGCGTCATGTTCTGCGGCACGTTCGGCGCCGCATGAGGTGCGGGAGCCTCCGGCATCATCACGGCCGAGTGCGCGCTGAACGCGTCCTTGAACCGCTCGGCCTGATCACCCAGCACCGGCGTCACGGTGTCCTGCAACGCCTGCGCGGCCTGCTGCGTCGCCGCCCTGATGGTGGCGAGGATCTCCTGCTGCAGCTGCGTGTGGCTGTGCTTCATCGCGTTGGGACTGAGCTGCAACCCCAGCACCGCCCCCGACGGCGCGACGGTCACGGTGACGGAGCCGTCGCCGCTGCGAGCCTGGCCGCGCAGGTCCGCGATCTTGTCCTTGAGCTGGCCCGCTCTCGCGGCCTGCTCCTGGAACGCGCGGATCTTCTGCTCGATCTGTGCCCTTCTGTCCGGCACGGCGACCCCTTCCCCAGTGTCTGAACAGGTCGCTCACCACGGTAGCAACGCGGTCTGACACCTCACTGACGCCTCAGCGGAAGAGGATCCGGGTGATCTCCGTGTCGGTGGCGCGGCCCTCGTCGTAGGCGCCCTCGCCCTTGAGGTTGTTCATGATCGCGAGCGTGTACCGCGCGTCCTGACCGACGAACCCGACGGAGTTCATCACCCAGCCGCCCTCTTCCTCCGACCAGCCGTTCTTCGCCCCGGAGTCGGGTCCCCAGACGCCCCACTGCTGCACGGTGCCGACCTGGCGCATCTGCCCGACGATGTACTCGCGGTCCTCGGCGGGGACGGTGTCGAGGATGTAGTTCATCAGGCGGTCGAGGTCGTTCGCGGTGCACTTCTCGAAGCCCCAGTAGGGGAATGTGGCCGTATATCCCTTTTGTGGCACCAAATCGGTCATTCCGTACTTGCCGAACGCCGCGTTGAACGTCGTGCCGCTGTACTTCTTCCACAACGAGTCCGCCGCGTCGTCGTCGGACGTGTGCAGCATCGCGTTCATCAGCGAGCGGTCATCGCTGCTCAGCTTGATCTTGCCGGCGCGGTGGCGCTCCAGCAGGTTCACGACCATCGCGAGCTTGATCGTCGACGCGGTCCACGTCATGTCGCTCGCGTGGTCGTTGCGCCAGGTCGCCCCGTTCTTGCGGTCGCGCAGCACGAAACCCACGGTTCCCGGCCTGGTCTCGGCGTAGTCCTGGGCGGCCTTGAGGCGCTTCTGGAAGTCGCACTCGAACCCGCTGTCGGGCAGCGGGCACACCTCGGGCGTCGCGACGAGAGGCGCTGCCGCGGGGGTGTGGGACGGCGGTTGCGTGCGTGCGGCGGCGGGAGGTTCCGCCGTCACTGCGTGGCCACACGCCGTGAGGGCAAGCGCGCACGCAACAAGGATCGGACGGAGCATGCGCCGCACGCTAATGGCTCCGATCGGAGGTAGTCGACCGCCATACGGACGCGTTGATCACGAAAAGGTTAAGTCAAAGATGTTTGACACGGTGTCTACTTCGCTTTACCTTGGTGATGTCAGGTTTCTTTGACATCAGGAGCGGGACCATGGCGTTCGAGGAGAAGCGGGCGTGGGCTCTGGCGGTCATCGCCGTCGTTGGCTATGCCGTGTATGTCGTGCTTGTCCTGACTGGGATGGACGGCAGACCGCTGGCCGAGGCGCCCTACGTCGGCGCGTTGCTGTGGACGATCTTGTTCGGGATCGTCGCCGGCATCGTGTCCGGTATCTGGTTCGGCATCCAGTCGCGCAACGACGGCCTGCAGGCCGACGAACGGGACCGCGAGATCGGCCGGCTCGGTGACCACATCGGGCAGTCGTTCGTCGTCATCGGCGGCATCTCCGCCATGGTGCTCGCGATGCTCGAAGCGCCCTACTTCTGGATCGCCAACGTGCTCTACCTGTGCTTCGTGCTGTCCGCGGTGCTCGGGTCGTTGGCGAAGCTCGCGCTCTACCGGCGGGGAATGCTGTGAAGCCCACGAAAGTCACGAACTCCATCCGTGCGCTGCGGTTCGCGCACGGCGAGATGAAGCAGGCCGATCTCGCCACGGCCATCGGCGTGACGCGGCAGACGCTGATCGCCATCGAGCAGGGGAAGTACTCGCCCTCGCTGGAAGTGGCCTTCAAGATCGCCCGCGTGTTCAAGGTGTCGCTCGAAGACGTGTTCCAGTACCCCGAGGAGGAAGAGCTGTGAAGGCTGTCGTGCAACGAAGATACGGATCGGCGGTGTTCGGTGACCTCGATGTGCCTGTGCCTGGGAAGGGCGAGGTTCTGCTGGAGGTGCGGGCGGCGGGCGTCGACATGGGCGTCTGGCACCTGCTCACCGGGAAGCCGTATCTGCTGCGGTTCCTCGGTTTCGGGTTCCGCGGGCCGAAGTCCCCGGTACCGGGACGGGACGTCTCCGGTGTCGTGACGGAGATCGGGCCCGGCGTGACCGGGTTCGAGGTCGGCGACGAGGTGTTCGGCACGTGCGAGGGGTCGTTCGCCGAACACGCCGTCGCGCCGGTCTCACGGCTCGCGCGCAAGCCGCGGGGAATCTCGTTCACCGAGGCGGCGGCGATGCCGATCTCGGGCGGCACCGCGCTGGAGGGACTGCGCGGAGTCCAGCCGGGGCAACGGGTTCTGGTGCTCGGCGCCGGTGGCGGCGTCGGATCGTACGGAGTCCAGATCGCGAAAGCCTTGGGCGCGCACGTGACAGCGGTGTGCAGCACGCGCAAGGTGGAACTCGCCAGGACACTGGGTGCCGACGAGGTCTTCGACTACACGGTGGCGGACTTCACCGGCACGTACGACCTGATCCTCGACTGCGGTGGCGCCAGGCCGTTGTCCAGGCTGCGCGCGGCGACGAACGAGGGCGGCCGGATCGTGCTGGTCGGCGCGGAGACCGGGGGATCGATCACGGGAGGGTTCCACAAGTCGATCGGCGCGCTGTTCCTGAACCCGTTCTCGTCCAGGAAGTTCGTCCCGTTGATGGCGAAGGAACTCGGCGCCGTCTTCGAAGAGCTGCGTGTCATGGCTGAAGCAGGCACGGTGAAACCCGCGGTGGGCAAGGTCTTCCCGCTGTCCGAAGCGCTCGACGCGGTGGACCACGTCTACTCGCGACGGTCGGTCGGCAAGACGGTCGTCGCGATCTGACCACCTATCACCACGGTGCTCACGTGGTGCAACGCCGTGATGTCCCGCATGGGATCTCCTTGCACGGCGATGATGTCAGCATCCCAGCCAGGCTTCAGCGCGCCCTTGCGGACGTTCAGCGCCTTCGCCGCCTGGCTGGTGGCACTCGCGAGCGCGACCGCGTTCGGGATGCCGGCCTCGATCATCTGACCGAGGGCGTGGGCGGTGATCCCGTGCGGTTTGCCCGCCCCGATCCCGCCATCGGTGCCGGACACCGCCCGGACACCGCGGTCGTTCATGCGGCCCAGGATGTTCAGCTTCGCCGGAATGCTCATCCCGGCACGCTCGAACGCTTCCAGGACGTGTGGCGGCGGATCCTGCGTGTTGCCCAGGGTGTGGCAGACGGCGATGTCCGCCTCGGCCAGCGCGTCCATCAGCTCCACCGGCATCCGCATACCTCGATCGGTGAGGCACGTGCAGTGCTCGATGCCGTCCACGCCCGCGGCCACGGCCCGTTGGATCGCGGCGAGGCTGTGCGCGTGGGCGGTCACCGGCAGGCCGTGGGAATGCGCTTCCTCCACGACCACACGGAGTTCGTGTTCGGTGAACTGACAGTCGTCGACGGCGGTGCCGGGCGTCGCGAACCCGCCGCTGGCCATGATCTTGACGACGTCGGCCTGCCGTTCCGCCCGTTCACGCACGGCACGGCGCAGCGCGTCGTCGCCGCTGGTCTCGCCGCCCATTGACCAGCAGTGACCACGAGTGCAGGTGAGAGGAGGGCCGGACGCGAGGATCCGCTGACGGTGCCTGGTCCGCTGTTCGAGCACCGACCACCGCCGGTCGCCGAGATCGCGGACGGTGGTCACGCCTGCCCGCAGCTGGCGGTCGAGACTGTCCTTGATGACCGCGTCCAGGTGTTCCGAGGTGAACTCGGGCAGCCGGTCCAGCGCGCCGTCCTCGCTGTCCGCGCCCAGGTGGACGTGGGTGTCGATCAGTCCGGGCAGGACGGTGGCGGTGCCGAGATCGACGACCTCGGCACCGGCGACGTCCGGATGCCCCTGCTCAACGGCCTTGATCGTCCCGTTCTCGGTGATGACCGTGACGGGTCCGGCGATCGACCGCTCACCGTCGAACGCACGCCCTGCCCGCAGCGCCAGCATCGGCACATTCTGAGCTCCACATGCTGGGAAAGCAATGGTCAGCGTGCGTGCGGAAGGGTGGTGAACTCGTCGACCTGCGGCAGGTCGTGCCCGAGCCGGTCGCGCTTCGCGGTCAGGTAGGCGATGTTGTGGGCGTTGGGGGTCATCAACGACGGCACCCGCGCCGTCACCGAAATTCCGTGGGACTCCAGGGCCGCGATCTTGTCCGGGTTGTTGGACATCAGCCGCACGGACTGCACGCGCAGATGCTTGAGCACGCGCGCCGCGGGGGAGTAGTCGCGCACGTCCACGGGCAGACCGAGCGACGTGGCCGAGTCCAACGTGTCCAGTCCGGCGTCCTGCAGCACGTGCGTGCGAATCTTCGACACCAAACCGATTCCGCGCCCCTCGTGCCCGCGCAGGTACACGAGGATGCCGTTGCCCTCACGCACGATGGTGTTCAGCGCGGCGTCGAGCTGCTCGCCGCACTCGCAGCGCATGGCGGCGAAGATGTCCCCGGTCATGCACTCGGAGTGGATGCGCACGAGGACGTTCTCACGCAACTTTGTCTTGCCGTAGACCAGAGCCATGTGCTCGTGACCGTCCGCGCGGAACGCGACTGCGCGGAAGGTGCCACGCCGTGTCACCAGATCGGACTCCGCAACGTCTTCCTCGTTGAAGGCCTGTTCGAACATCTCCGGTCCCCTTGTCGCCAGGCGCCTTCCGAACGTGCAGCTACGCTCGGATGGAGGTCGCACCGTAACCCGACCGCACAGCGGAGGTCATCCTGTTCAGCATCACCGTTCGCGATCACGTGATGATCGCCCACAGTTTCCGCGGCGAAGTCTTCGGTCCGGCACAACGTCTGCATGGAGCAACGTTCCTGGTGGACGCAACGTTCAAACGTGCTGAGCTCGATTCGGACAACATCGTCGTCGACATCGGACTCGCGACCCAGGAGCTGAACAAGGTCCTGGCCGCCTTCAACTACCGCAATCTGGACGAAGAACCCCAGTTCGCGGGCATCAACACCTCCACGGAGTGGCTCGCGAAGCACATCGCGGACCAGCTCGCGGACAGGATCTCCGAGGGCGCTCTGGGTGAGGGCGCTCACGGGATGGATGCGATCGCCGTCACACTTCACGAGTCCCATGTGGCGTGGGCCGGCTACGAACGTGCACTTCGTCCTTCCGGCTGACGTCGGGGATCCGGGCAGTCCCAGCGGCGGCAACGTCTACGACCTGCGCGTGAGCGCTGGCCTGAACCGTCTGACCGTCGCTGGTGACTGGCCGTGTCCGAGCGACACCACCGCGTTGCGGCAAACGCTTGCGGCGATCCCCGACGGTGATGTGGTGCTCCTCGACGGCCTGGTCGGCTGCGGAGTACCCGAAGTCGTGGTTCCTCACGCCCAACGGCTCCGATTCGCCGTGCTCGTGCACCTGCCGCTGGCCGACGAGACAGGTCTCGACCCCGAGACGGCGCGCGACCTCGACGATCGGGAAGGCCAGGTCCTGAGGGCCGCGAGGGCGGTCATCGCGACCAGTCCGACGGCCGCGCGGGACATCGAGCGCCGGCACGGGCTCGACCACGTCCACGTCGTCGTCCCCGGCACCGACCCGGCGCCACGGGCACGCGGCACGGACGGAGTCCACCACCTGCTCTGCGTCGCGTCCATCACACCCCGCAAAGGCCACGACCTGCTGGTCGGAGCGTTGCGGCGGATCGAACGCGACTGGCGGCTGACGTGCGTCGGCCCGCACCGGCCGTTCCTGCGCGAACTCCCGCGAGATGAGCGCGTCAGCTTCCCCGGACCACTCGCCGGCGAGGCCCTGACCAGCGCATACGACAGCGCGGACCTCTTCGTGCTGGCCTCTCGGAACGAGACCTACGGCATGGTCGTCACCGAGGCGCTCGCCCACGGTCTGCCGGTCATCGCGAGCGCGGTCCCTGACGCACTCGGCGACGGCGGTCTGCTCATTCCCGCAGGGGACGAAAATGCATTGGACGCTGCACTAACGCGCTGGTTCCAAGATCAAGATTTCCGGGCTGAACTGCGTGCGAAGGCGCTCGCCCGGCGGGCCATTCTGTCCACTTGGGACGAATCCACAGAGGACCTGCGGAGGGTGCTGGCTACGCTCCGGCCATGACCTTCGCCCCGGAATGGCTGGCACTGCGGGAAAACGCCGACGCTCAGGCTCGCTCGACCGAGCTCGCCGACGTGGTCCGCGAAACTCTGGTGAACCGAAACCCCCTGACGATCCGTGACCTCGGTTGTGGAACGGGATCGATGGGACGTTGGCTCGCCGGGAGGCTCGGCGGCGTACAGCACTGGGTGCTGCACGACCGCGACCCCCGGCTGCTCGGGCTGGCCGAGGCCGGCATGAACGCCCTCGAGAACGTCACCGCCGAGACCCGTGAGGGCGACCTCACGGCCCTGACAGCCGCCGACATCGCGGGTGCTGACCTGGTCACTTGCTCCGCGCTGCTCGACTTGCTCACTACTAACGAGATGAACGCTCTGGCGGTTGCATGCGTAGAAGCACATGTGCCCGCTCTGTTCACGCTCTCGGTGGCAGGCCGGATCGACATCGATCCGGCCGAGCCGCTCGATGCCGCCTTCCAGGACGCGTTCAACGCTCACCAGCGCCGCGTCGTGGACGGGCGCCGTCTGCTGGGACCTGATGCTCCCGCCGCCGCCGAAGAGGCATTCGTGGCAGCCGGCGCTTCGGTTCGGACGGCCCAGAGCCCCTGGCGGATGCACGGCGACGCCCTGCAGTCCGAGTGGCTCAAGGGCTGGGTCGACGCCGCGGTGGAGCAGGAACCCGCACTCGCCTCCGAGGCATCCGAGTACCTGCGCCGCAGGTCAACGGCCTCTGTGGTGGTCCACCACGTCGACCTGCTGGCAATACCTGGAGCTGCATGATGAAGAAGTTCTGGCCGTGGCTTCGCCTGGTGCTGGCGTTGGGCATCCTGGTCGCTCTGGGCGTACGCCTGGGCACCGGGGCGTTCCTCGACGGACTGCGCGCGATCGACGCGTTCTCCGTCGCCGCCGCACTGGCGATCGGGCTCGTGACGACGGTGCTCAGCGCGGGTCGCTGGGTCCTCGTCGCGCGCCGCCTCGGCCTGCCGCTGACCCTGAAGTCCGCGGTCAGCGACTACTACCGCGCCCAGCTCGTCAACGCCGTGCTGCCCGCCGGCGTGCTCGGCGACGTGCACCGCGCGGTCAACCACGGCCGTGAGTCGGGCGACGTCGGACGGGGCGTGCGCGCCGTGTTCTTCGAGCGCTTCGCCGGTCAGATCGTGCTCATCGGGATCGGGCTCGCGGTGCTGCTCACGCACCCCGCGCCCGGCCTCGACCTCGCGCCGGACGGCACCACCGCCGGACTCGTTCTCGCCGGACTGGCCATCGCCGCGGTCGTCGGCTGGCAGATCGGGCCGGTACGCCGCGTCCTGGTCCACACCCTCGCCGACGGCATCAGGCTGCTGTCCTTCCGGACCTGGCCCGCCGTCATCGGGCTGTCGGCCGCCACGGTCGCGGGTTACGTCGCGATGTTCCTGGTGGCCGCCCGCGCCGCCGGGTCGGACGCCACGATCGCCCAGCTCGCGCCGGTCGTCGTGCTGGCGTTGCTGATCATGGCCATCCCGGTGAACATCGGCGGGTTCGGCCCGCGCGAGGCGTTCCTCGCGGTGGCGTTCGGCGCCGCCGGTCTGGGCGCCGCGCAGGGCTTCACCACGGGCATCGTCTACGGCGTGCTGGCGCTCATCGCGGCGCTGCCCGGCGCGGTCGTGCTGTTCCTGTCACGCCGGAAGACCGAAAAGGTCCAGGTAGTGACGGAACGACTCGGTCAGCCCCGCGAGCAGGAGCTCGCCCTTGCGCGCTGACGCGAGCGACGGCCGCCCGATGACGCCGGAGGACGTGTACGGCGCCAGACCCAGGGTGAGCATGTGCCGCCGGTCCTCCGCCAGGTGGTCAGAGCCTTCGTAACCGGGACGGATCAGATCGGGGTGCGCGTGCAGCAGGATCGAGGTCTCCAGTTCGCCCGCGTGCATGTCGCTGTACGCCGAGGTCTCGATGCCGGCCTTCTCCCGCGCGAACGCCCAGTCGTCCCGTCCGGGGAACAGGGCCAGACCTTCGCCCTCCTGCACGATGTTCGACAGCACGTAGTTGCCGCCGTGGCCGTTGACCAGCACCACGTTCGTGACACCGTTGCGCCGCAAGGACTCCGCGATGTCCGTGACCACTGAGATCAACGTGCTCGCGGAGATGCTGACGGTCCCCGGCCAGTCGGCGTGCTCCTGCGAGCACGAGAACTGGATGGGCGGCAGCAGCCGGACCGGATACCTCGCCGCGATCTCCGACGCGATGGTCCACGCGATCACCGAGTCGGTGGCCAGCGGCAGGTGCGGGCCGTGCTGCTCGGTGCTGCCGACCGGGAGCACGGCGACGTTCTTACCGCGGACGTCGATCGTGGTGTCACTCGGAAACATGGGCCTGACCGTAGTCAATCCGGTGGCACAGCGCCGGAATCTCGCCGTCGGCCAGCCTCGGCATCACGTCCGGGAGCTCCTCGAACGCGCTGTGGCCCGTGATCAGCGCGTCGAACCGGTCGTCGGCCAGCAGATCCAGTGCGACCGCCATGCGTTCGGCGTAGCTGCGGTCCGGGCGGCCGACCGTGCCGACCTGGCTGCTGCGGATCGTGAGCCGGCGCGAGTGGAAGAACTCGCCCAGCGGCACGGAGATCTTCTTGTCGCCGTACCAGCTCAGCTCGATCACCCGGCCCTCCGGCGCGAGCAGGTTCAGCGCCGTGGAGAGGCCCGGTTCGGTCGCACTGGCGTGGAAAACGAGATCGCATCCGTCGAGAGCGTTGCCCGGCAAGGCGAATCCGACACCGAGCTGCCGGGCGACGGCCTCACGAGCCGGATCGGCGTCCACGAGCTCGACGCGGGCACCGGGGAACGTCGCCAGCACCGCCGCGATGCTCGACCCGACCATGCCGCCGCCGACCACCGCGATCCGGTCGCCGATCAGCGGACGCGCGTCCCACACGGCGTTGACCGCGGTCTCGACGGTGCCCGCCAGCACCGCCCTTGCCGCCGGAACAGCGTCGGGCACCGGCGTGACCGCGGTTTCCGGTACCACGTAACGAGTCTGATGTGGATAGAGGCAGAACACCGTGCGCCCGCGCAGATGCGAGGGCCCGTGTTCGACGACCCCCACGTTGAGGTACCCGTACTTGACCGGCCACGGGAAATCCCCCTCCTGGAAGGGAGCCCTCATCACCGCGTACTGGTTCTCCGGCACGCCACCGCGGAACACGAGGGTCTCCGTGCCGCGGCTGACGCCGGAGAACAGCGTGCGCACCTCGACCTCACCGGAACCGGGCTCGGCCAGTGTGACCTGCCGAACTTCCCCTTTTCCCGATTCATTGAGCCAAAAGGCACTCGCCGTACGTGTCACTCACAACACCTCCGCCGCACGAAGTTCGTTAGGGGCACCTGATGATCACACTTCAGCACACCAGGACGGCACCCGTCCTCCGGGAGCCTGCCATCTGGGCGGGACTTCAGATCCTCGCGCTGGGCGTGGTCGCTGCCACAACCGGTCTCGGGCCGCTCGGCTGGGCCGCCGGTCTGGCCTACGGGTTCGCCACGTGGGCGTTCCTCGGCTACGGCATGCAACGCCACCGCACCTCGTCGTTAGGTCCCGCCGACCGCGTCACGCTGGCGCGTGGCCTGATGGTCGGAGCCGTGACCGCGCTGGTCGCGGACCGTGCCGGGCAGGACGTTCCGGTCGCGCTGGTCGTGACGCTGGCGGCCGTCGCGTTGTCGCTCGACTGGGTGGACGGTCAGGTCGCTCGCCGCACGGGCACCTCGACCGCGCTGGGCGCCCGGTTCGACATGGAGGTCGACGCGTTCCTGATCCTCGTGCTCAGCGCGTACGTCGCCGTGCACATGGGTCCGTGGGTGCTCGCGATCGGGCTCATGCGGTACGTGTTCGTGGCTGCTTCCTGGCGTTTGCGCTGGATGAACGCGCCGCTGCCGGCCAGCTACGCCCGCAAGGTCGTGGCCGCGGTCCAGGGGATCTTCCTCGTCGTCGCGGCCTCGGGCCTGCTGCCGTACGCGGGCGTGCTCGTCGGTCTCGCGCTGGCATCGTTGGTGTGGTCGTTCGGTCGCGATGTGCTCTGGCTGTGGACCAGCACCGCCGTTGCGGTGGGAGAATCCCGCCATGCCTGATCAGACCTCGACCGCGGCGAAGATCGGCAACATCGTCGTCTGGATCCTGCAGATCGTGCTCGCCGTGCAGTTCGTGATGAACGGCTACGCGTTGTTCACCGACTCGTTCGTCGCCAAGTTCGACGACATCGGCTTCGGTCAGTGGTTCCGGTACTTCACCGGTGTGCTGGAGATCGCCACCGCGATCGGCCTGCTCATCCCGCCCATCTGCGGCCTCGCGGCGCTGGGCCTCGCGGGCATCATGGCCGGCGCGGCGCTCACCGAGCTGACCCTGGTCACCAACGGCGGCTTCGACGACGCGATGATGCCGCTGATCTTCATGGTGTGGGCGCTGGTGATCGCGGTCTACCGCCGCGAGCAGATCTTCGGCGCGCTCAAGCTCGTCAGGAAGTGACTTTCGGGAAGTAGCGGAGCACCGCGACGTCCCCGACTTTCGTGACGTCCTCCAGGTGGAATCGGCGTGCCGGTCCACCGGGGAATTCGGCGGGATTCACGAAACGCGGGGCCGTCGCCTGTCCGATCAGCATCGGTGCCACCGCCACCCGGATCTCGTCGGCCAGTCCGGCTTCGAGGAACGCCGTGTGAATGCTCGTACCACCTTCGACCATGAGCCTTCTCACTCCGCGTGCACCGAGATCGTCCAGGATTTCTGAAAAATCACTGAAGGTCCTCGTTTCGGCGAGGTGCCCGACCGTGGTCTCCTGGCTCTTCGAGTAGACGAGCCGTTCGCCGCCGCAGTGCCAGAACCGCAGGTCGGGGTCCAGTTGGCCACTCCGGGTGACGGTGACTCGCAGCGGGAACTCCGGTTTGCCCTCCGCTATTCTCCGCGCACGCCGTTCGTCGCTGTAGACGAGCAGTCGCGCGTTGTCGCGGCGCAACGTCTCGGCTCCGGCCAGAATCGCGTCAGACTCCGCGCGCAACCGGTCGACGTGATCGAAGTCCTCGTCGTTGGAAAGCGGAAACCTCTCGGTGCCGCGATCGTCGATGTGGCCGTCCAGGCTGACGGCGACGCTCAGCAGAACGTGCGGGCGGGTCACGGGATCCGATGATAGGGCAGTTGAACCGTTCGCGGGCTGTGCCGCGTTTACCTCATAGGGTCTGGAAAGGGGAATCTCGGTGAGGATGTTGCTGCGGCGGACGGCCACGGTCCTGGCAGGGCTGTTCGTGTTGTTCGTGCTCATCGCACCGAGCGACCTCGAGAAGTTCTCCTTCGAGGCGTTCCTGCGGGTGCCGCTCGAAGGCCTCATCGGCGTGCTGGTGCTGGTGCTGCTGCCGGACCGGTTCCGCAAGCCCGCGGCCATCGCCGGCGGCGTCGCGCTGGGCCTGTTCACGGTCGTGAAGATCATGGACATCGGCTTCGACATGGTGTTGTACCGGCCGTTCGACCTCGTGCTGGACTGGCCGCTGCTGGTACCCGCCATCGACTTCGTGGACGTGACGTTCGGTCGCTTCGCCTCCGTCCTGGCCGTCGCTCTCGCGGTCGCACTGGTCGCCGGAATCGTGTTCGTCGCGGCTATCTCGGTGCAGCGCCTCAGTTCGGTCGCCGCCGGACGGCGCCCGACCGCGATCCGTGCGGTGGCTCTGCTCGCGGTCGCCTGTGTTTCGCTTGCCGTGCCAGGGGTTCCGGTCTACTCGGACGCCGCCGCCACCTCGCTGGTAGATCACGCGCGCCGCGTGCAGGCCGGTCTGAACGACAAGGAGGTGTTCGCGGCGGAGGCCTCGGTCGACGCGTTCCGCGGGCATCCCGGGCTGCTGTCCTCGTTGCAGGGCAAAGACGTCGTCTTCACTTTCGTGGAGAGCTACGGCAAATCCGCCCTCGACATGCCGGACGTCGCGTCGAAGCTGGCTGATGGCAACTCACGGCTGAAGGCGGCCGGTTACTCGGCTCGCTCCGCCTACCTGACCTCGCCGACCGCGGGCGGTGGCAGCTGGATGGCGCAGGCGACGTTGCTGTCCGGGCTGTGGATCGACAACCAGCAGCGCTACCGCAACCTCGTGGCGTCCGACCGGCTGACGCTGCCGAGGGCGTTCCGCGAGTCGTCGTGGCGCTCGGTCGGTGTCGTCCCCGGCATCACGCAGGCGTGGCCGGAAGGCGACTTCTTCCACTACAACCAGATCTACGCCGCCCAGGACCTCGGCTACAAGGGTCCGCGCTTCGGCTACGCCACGACACCCGACCAGTTCACCTTGGAGTCGTTCCAACGCAACGAGCGCTCGAAGGCCCACGGCCCGGTGATGGCGGCGATCCCGATGGTGTCCTCGCACGCGCCGTGGTCCCCGACGCCGGACTCCGTGGAGTGGGACAAGCTCGGCGACGGCTCGATCTACTCGACCATGCCCGCTTCGAACGACCCGCCGGAGTCGATCTTCGGCCGCGACCCGGCGGCCGTGCGCGCCGACTACGCGCACTCCATCTCGTACTCGCTGGAGTCCGTGCTCTCCTACATCGAGAAGTACGGCGACGAGAACCTGGTGATGGTGTTCCTCGGCGACCACCAGCCCGCGCAGATGGTGACCGGCGAAGGTGCGTCGCGGGACGTGCCGATCACCATCGTCGCCAAGGACCCGGCCGTGATGGCCGAGGTCCAGGACTGGAAGTGGGACGACGGGATCAAGCCGGGAGGGTCGGCCCCGGTGTCGCGGATGAGCGACTTCCGGGACCAGTTCCTCTCGACCTTCAGCCCGCCCAAGGCGTGATCAGCCCATGGTCTTCTGACCGTCGATCGTCTCGCGGATGATGTCCGCGTGGCCCGCGTGCTGCGAGGTCTCGGCGACGATGTGCACGAACACGCGCCGCGCCGACCACGTCTTGCCCTCGGGGAACCACGGCGCGGACGGCAGCGGGTGCGAGAGGTCCATGTCGACCGTCTCGACCAGCTTGTCGGTGTGGGCCGCGATCTCGTTGTAGCGGGCGATGATGCTCTCCAGCGTCTCGCCGGGCGCCATCTTGAAGTTCGCTTCGTGGTTCTCGTAGGCCTCCGACTCGGGGTCGGCCTCCATCGCGGAGGTGCCCTGCTCGATGAACTTGACCCAGTTCTCCTCGACCGACGCGACGTGCTTGATCAGGCCGCCGATGCTCAGCGCGCTGGCCGTCGGGCTCGACGCCGCCTGCTCGTCGCTCAGACCCTGGGCCGTGAACGTCAGGAACCAGCGGTGCTGCTTGAGGGTCTCGAGGAGGTCCGCGCGCTCGCCGGTGAGGATCTCGGTGGTGGTCATCGCTTCTGTCCTTCGTTCGTTTGTCCCGACATGAAGGACTCTAGGACCACTTGAGGTCAGCTTGTGTCCTAGACGATGGGCCGCTCCAGCGAAACTTGAGCGCCGTTCAAGCGGTACGCGGCTGACCTGTGGTCACTGTCCGTGAATCCGTCGAAAGTGAGATGGTCGGTACCGGAGATCGACCAGACTCGCGGGATGCGTCTGGCCCTGGCCCTGCTTCTCGTGCTGACCGCGTGCTCGACCACGCCGGCGGATCCGGTGGCCCTGCTCCAGGAGTGGCGGCAGATCGCCCAGCGACAGGGGTCGGTGCGGTTCGACGTCAGGATCGAGGTCGACGGCAAGGATCCGCGCAGGCAGACCTACGCGGGCGTGCACCACGTCGGCAGCGCCGGCGCCACCACGCAGGAAGACGTGACCGCGCACATCGAGAACAGGTACCGCACCACCGACTACCGCTGGGTGACCGTGGGCGACGACGGCTACCTGCGGCACAGCGGGCTCACGATGCCGCAGGGGAAGACGTTCTCCAGCATGGGACTCAACGACGCGCCCTGGGTCGGGCCGTACTCCAGCGACCTGTCGATGGCCACGAAGGACTACCACCCCGGCAACCTGTTCAGCGACATCGACCGCGACACGCTCCGCCTCACCGAACGGGACGGCGACCGGTACGTGTTCAGCGCGGGCGGGGTGCCGCACTCGGGTGGCTACGCGAACGGCGACGTCCGGCTCGTCGTCGAGGTGGACGACGAGAACCGGGTGGTCCGGGTCGAGCAGAGCATGCCGTCACCCGACAGGCAGCAGGCGCGTCTCACCGCCGTGTACAGCCAGTGGGGCACCGCACCGGACGTGCTGCGGCCTCCACAGGAGACCGTGGCGAAACCGGAGGAAGTCGTCGCCGTGCAACGTTAGTGTCGGTGTCATGATTGCCGAGGACCTCCAGCGCTACCTACAGGCTTCCCGCGACTCGATCGTGTCCTCTTTGGACGGACTGGGCGAGTACGACGTCCGGCGCCCGCTCGTGCCCAGCGGCACCAACCTGCTCGGCCTGGTGAAGCACCTGATCGGCATCGAGTTCGGCTACCTCGGCGACAGCGCGGGTCGTCCCGCGCCGGTCACCCTGCCGTGGAACGAGGACGGCTCGGTCTGGGAGAACGGCGACATGTGGGCCAAGCCCACCGAGAGCCGTGAGTACCTCGTCGACCTGTACCGCGCAGCCTGGAAGCACTCGGACTCCTCGATCGCGGAACTGCCGCTGGACGCGCCGGCGGAGGTGGCGTGGTGGGCCGAGCACAAGCGGCAGACCACGTTCGGGCACCTGCTCGTCCGCGTCACGGCGGAGACCGCGCAGCACGCCGGGCACTGCGACGTCGTGCGGGAGCTCATCGACGGGCGGTCCGGCGCGGACAACCCCGACGGCTACTACGACCTGGTCCTGAGCATGGCGAGCGCGCCGACCACCGGGCCGGGCACGAGCAGCAGGAACGCGTAACGCCAGGTCACGACCTCGGCGAGCAGCGGAACGAGCTGGATGCTGACCACCGTCAGGCCGAACCCGACGGCGGTCAGCGCGGTGAGGGCCGTCCCGACGTAGCGCGGGTCGGCGACCTCGCTCAGCGACGCCGAGAACACCCCGGAGTCCGCGATCACCGACGCGCCCCACACCGCGCAGAACGCGATCAGCAGCGGTGTTCCCCAGGCCAGTGGCGAGAGCAGGCAACACAGTCCGCTCACCGTCAGGGCTCCCACGGCGGCGGGCGCGCGGCCGAACCGGTCCGCCGCCCAGCCGCCCGCGAGACAGCCGGCGAACCCCGCCACGCCCATCGTCAGGAACACGGTGAGGCCGACGGGTTCCCCGGAGCTCAGCAGGAACGTCGGCAGCCACGTCCACAGCGCGTACAGCTCCCACATGTGGCCGAAGTAGCCGAGGTTCACCAGCCGGGGCTTGCGCTCGCGGAACATCTGCACGGCGTAGCGCGGGTTGAGCTGCGTGGTCGTCCCACTCACGAACGGACCCGGCCGCACGAACGCAAGCGCGACCACGGCACCGAGAAACGCGATCAGCGCGGCAGCGACGAGCACCTCGCGCCACGGCAGCCGCCCGAACACGTGAGGAAGCGCCGACCCCAGGGTCAGCGCTCCGATCAGCACGCCCAGGGCACGGCCGCGGGTGCGGGTCTCCGACCACGACGCCATCAGCTTCATGCCCACCGGGTAGACGCCCGCGAGCGCCACCCCGGTGAGGAACCGCAACGGGATCGCGGCGGCCAGCCCGTCCACGAACAGCCCGAGCACCAGCGTGAACGCCGCACCGGCCGCCGCGCAGCAGGCGATCAGCAGGTGCGGGCGGACGCGGTCGGCCAGGTTGAGCACCGTGGCCCCGACCGCGCCCACGACGAACCCGAGCTGCACGGACGCGGTCAGCCACACCGCCGCGCCCGCGCTGATGCCCCACTCGACCCGCAGGGAAGGAACGACGGCGGACATCGAGAACCACACGGCCAGGCCGAGGACCTGGACGAGTGCGATGGCCGCCCGTCTCATCCGCAGACCTCCCAGCACGGCCGCGAGCGTGGTCCGCCACGGAATCGTGCCGTGAATCTTCCACGCTCCGGCCACCGGCGCAGCAGGAGCCGTCCCGGTCAGGACGCCGATGGTGGACTGCGCGGTCCTTGTCGAAAGTTAGGTCCGATCGGTTCCGAACGGCAGGGGCGCTCACGCCGCGGCCTTCGTAGGTTCGGCTGGGTGACTTGGCTGACTGTGGGCACCGACGCGGTGCTCGGTGTGTTCGCGTTGATGTTCTTGCTGCTGTGGTTCAAGCACAGGCTGCGTGCGTTCCTCGCTGGAGCCGGTGTGGTGGTGGCCTACGCGATCAGCGAGGTCGTCAAGCTCGTCGTGCAGGAGGAACGGCCCTGCCGCACGACGCCGTCGATCGCGGAGTGCCCGGTGCCGGGCGACTGGTCGTTCCCCAGCAACCACTCGGTGATCGCCGGCGCGTCCGCGATGGCGATCTGGGCGTTGCACCGGACCTACGGCTGGGTGGCGGCTGTGTGCGCGATCGCGGCGGCGTCGTCGCGCGTCATCGTGGGTGTCCACTATGTACACGACGTCATGGCCGGGCTGGCGCTCGGAGCGTTGGTGTCGTGGGGGATCGCGGTGCTGCTGGAGAAGCGGCAGCGCAGGGCGGTGACCAACGCCGACGCGCCGACCGTGGTGATGCAGCGACTGCGATGATGGTCGCCGTGTGGGAGGTCCTGCTCTACCTGGTCCTGTTCGGCGCGGCCTTCTTCCTGGTGCGCGACAGGCCCGCGGTGGCTCTGGGGATCGCACTGGGAGCCTGGCTCGTCTGCTACCTGGTGAGCGTGGAGTTCGACGTCCGGGTGGTCGCGCTCGCTCCCGCGCTGGCGCTGGTCAGCTTTCTCGCCGGACGCCACGCCCCGGATCCGCGGCCGGGCGCGATCGCCCTGACCGTCGCCGAGATCGCGGGCGTCGTCGTGGCCCTGACCGAGCGCGGCGGCTCCGACACCGCGCTCGCCGTGACCTCCGGCGTCGGCGTGCTCGGCGTCATACCCTGGGCCTTCGGCCGGTTCCGCCGCCGGTACTGGGAACTGCGGGAGGTCGGCTGGGAGCTCGCCTCCTTGCTGGAACGGGACGTCGACAACGCGCGTAACGCCGAACGGGCCCGGCTCGCGGGCGAGATGCACGACCTGGTGGGCCACGAACTCGCACGGGCCGCGCTGCTGACCGGTGCGCTGGAACTGGAACCGACGCTCACCGCACAGCAACGCGAGGCCGCCAAGACGGCCCGCGCCAGCGTCACGGCCGCCGCGGAACGGCTGGCCGACGTCATGCAGGTGCTGCGGGCCGACGAGGACGAACCCGTCGCGACGATCGAGGAGGTCGTTGCCAGAAGCGGACTCGACGCCGAACTCACCAACGACCGCACGACGCCGATCGACGGCATCATCGCGCGCACCGTGCACCGGGTGGCCGCGGAGGCGCTGACGAACGTGATCAAGCACGCCCCCGGCGCGAAGGTCACGGTGAGCCTGACCGCGAACCTCGAACTGCGGATCACGAACGGCCCGGCGCCGAAGACCCACGCGGTCGGCAGCGGCAAGGGACTGGTGGGCCTGGCCGAACGCGTCGCGCTGGTCGGCGGCTGGTTCGAGGCGGCGCCCTCGGACGACGGCGGGTTCGAGGTCAGGGCGAAGCTCCCGGAACGCCCGCGTGCGCGGAACACACCCACGCACGTGCGTCGCGAACGCACCGAGAAAGAACTCCGCAAGAGTGCTCGCAGGACCGTGCTGATCACATCGGCCGTGTGCGTTGGAATCGCGATCGGGGTGCCGGGCTACATGGTGTTCGACGCGGTGACGTCCGTTCTCACACCGCAGCAGTTCGAACGGGCACAACTCGGGCAGAACGAGGACGACATGGATCTGCCGCTGCGCACCCGCGTCGACAACCCGCTCGGCGTCACCGCGCCGCCCGGCACCGAGTGCCGCTACTACAGCACGCACCCCAACCCGTTCGACGGCGACCGCCACGACCTGCACCAACTGTGCTTCCGGGATGATCGGCTCGTGTCCAAGCAGTGGCTCGCCAGGAGGACCGGTTGATCAGGGTCGTGCTCGCGGACGACGAGCCGGTGGTCAGGTTCGGCGTGAAGGCCGTGCTCGCGACCGCCGGGGACGTCGAGGTGGTCGCGGAGGCGGAGAACGGCAGCGAGGCGATCGACCTCGTCGCCCGGCACCGGCCCGACGTCGCCGTGCTCGACATCCGCATGCCCGTGTTCGACGGGCTGGACGCGGCCAAGGTGATCCGCGAGTGCCATCCGGGCACGAAGACGCTGGTGCTGACGACGTTCGCGGAGGACGCGTACATCAGCCGGGCGCTGGGGGAGGGCGCGGCCGGGTTCGTGCTGAAGACCGGCGACCCGCAGGAGATCATCTCGGGCGTCCGCGCGGTCGCGAGCGGCGGCGCGTTCCTGTCTCCCGTGGTGGCCAAGCGAGTCGTGGACCAGCTCTCCCGCGCACACCCGCGACCGCTTGCGACGCAACGGATCGAGGTGCTCACCGCACGGGAGCGCGAGGTGCTCGGCCTGGTCGGCGCCGGCCTGTCCAACGCGGAGATCGCGGCCCGCATCCACGTCGTCGAGGGCACCGTGAAGGTCTACGTGAGCACGATCTTCCGCCAGCTCGGCGTCCGCAACCGCGTGCAGGCCGCGATCATCGCTCACGAGTCCGGGATCATCCCTGCCGGATAAGTCCGATGTGGGCTGAATGTTCTTGCGGCACAAGCGAAATCACTCGAATGTGCCGCAGGTCACCGTACACTCCGGACCGTCATCGGACGGGCGAATGGGGGCCGTGGTGAGCGGGATCAAGGTACTGGTGGCAGGGGCGAGCATCGCGGGACCCGCGCTGGCCCACTGGTTGCGGCGGCGGGGAGCCGAGGTGACCGTGGTGGAACGGGCTCCAGGGTTGCGTCCCGGCGGTCAGGCGGTGGACGCGCGCGGGGTGGCCAAGGAGGTCATCGCGCGGATGGGACTGGACGCGCAGGTGCGCGCGGCCTGCACCGACACGGTCGGCGCGTACACCGTGGACGTCGACGGGACCGTGCTGGAGACCTACCGCGCCGACGACGACGGCGGTGACGGGTACATCGCGGACATCGAGATCCTGCGCGGAGACCTGTCGCAGGTGCTCTACGACGACACCCGCGACGGCGTCGAGTACGTCTTCGGCGACCGGATCGCCGAGCTCACCCAGGACGCGGACGGCGTCGACGTGACCTTCGCGAGCGGCGGGCGGCGGCGCTTCGACCTGGTGGTCGGCGCCGACGGGCTGCACTCGGCGTTGCGCTCGATGGTCTTCGGGCCACGCGAGAAGTACGTGCGCCACCTCGGACTCGTGCTGGCCTTCTGCACCGTGCCCAACGAGTTCGGCGTGGACGGCTGGATGATCGACCACCAGGACCAGGTGACCGGGCGCTCCGCCGGGCTGCGGCCGCTCAAGGACGCCACCAAGGCGATGGCGATGTTCTCGTTCCCGGCGGCCGACTTCGACGTCGACCACCGCGACATCGAGGGCCAGAAACGCCTGCTGCGTGAGCAGGCGGACGGGCTGGGCTGGCTGGCGCCGCGCATCCTCGCCCACGTCGGAGACAGCCAGGACTTCTACCTCGACCAGGTCGCCCAGGTCGTGATGGACCGCTGGTCGGACGGACGGGTCGGGCTGATCGGCGACGCCGCGTTCAGCTCGTCACCGATGTCCGGCGGAGGCACCGGACTGGCCCTGGTCGGCGCCTACCTGCTGGCAGGGGAACTGGCCGCCGCCGACTGGGACCCCAAGGCCGGGTTCGCCGGCTACGAGGAGCGGATGCGCCCGTTCGTCGAGGCCAACCAGGAGATCGGCCGGTTGCACGTGGCGAGCCGCGCCGTTCCGGATCCGGACGCCGAGGCGGCCCCGGAGCCGGACATGGACGCGCTCATGGCGATCGTCGACCGTGCGATCAACGGTGCCGAACTGCCGGACTACGCGGGCTGAATCAGGTGCGGGCGCCGATGCCGGAGATCGCCCGCACCTCCATCTCCGCTGCCTTGGCGGTCATCTCCGGCTCGCGCTTCGAGAAGATCGTGGCGAGGAACCCGCAGAGGAACGAGAACGGGATCGACACCAGACCGGGGTTGCCGAGCGGGAACCACGCGAAGTCGATGTCCGGGAAGATCGACGTCTTCGCGCCGGACATCACCGGCGAGAAGATGATCAGCATCAGGCACGAGCCCAGGCCGCCGTAGATGCTCCACAACGTGCCGGTGGTGTTGAAGCGCCGCCAGAAGATCGTGTAGAGGATCGTCGACAGGTTCGCCGAGGCGGCCAGCGCGAGCGCCAGCGACACGAGGAACGCGACGTTCTGCCCGTTCGCCGCGATGCCGCCGATGATCGACAGGATGCCGACGACGACCGCTGTCAACCGGGCGACCCTGATCTCCCTGCGCGGCTCGGCGTTGCCGCGCTTGATCACGTTCGCGTAGACGTCGTGGGCGAACGAGGCGGAGGCCGCCAGGGTCAGGCCCGCGACGACCGCGAGGATCGTGGCGAACGCGACGGCGGACACGATGCCGAGCAGCACCGCGCCCCCGATCTCGAACGCGAGCAGCGGCGCCGCCGAGTTCTCGCCACCCGGTGCCGCGGCGATCTTGTCCGTGCCGACCAGTGCCATCGCGCCGAAGCCGATCACCAGCGTGCACAGGTAGAAGATGACCATCGTCCAGGTCGCCCACACGACCGAGCGACGGGCCTCGGAGGCGTTCGGCACGGTGTAGAAGCGCATCAGCACGTGCGGCAGGGACGCGATGCCCAGCACCAGCGACAGCGCCAGCGAGACGAAGTCCAGTTTGGACATCGCGCTGAAGCCGTACTTCGCGCCGGGGTCGAGGACGGCCTCGCCGAGCTTGTTGTTCTCGGTGGCCTGCTGCATGATCGCCGACAGGCTGAAACCGAACTTGCCCAGCAGGAACACGCTCATCAGCGTCACGCAGAGCAGCAGCAGGACGGCCTTGATGATCTGCACCCAGGTCGTGCCCTTCATGCCGCCCAGCAGCACGTAGAGCACCATGACCATGCCGACCAGCGCGATCAGGATCGCCTGGCCCCACTTCGAGGTCACGTTGAGCAGCAACGCGATCAGGCCGCCGGCGCCCGCCATCTGCGCGATCATGTAGAAGAACGAGATCACCAGCGTCGCGTTCGCCGCGGCGGCGCGCACCGGGCGCTGCCTCATCCGGAACGCCAGCACGTCGCCGACGGTGAAGCGGCCGGTGTTGCGCAGGCCCTCCGCGATCAGCAGCAGGCCGACGAGCCACGCGACGACCCAGCCGACGGAGTAGAGGAACCCGTCGTAGCCGTGCGCCGCGATACCGCCGGAGATGCCGAGGAACGACGCGGCGGACAGGAAGTCACCGGACAGCGCCACGCCGTTCTGGGCGCCGGTGAACGAGCTGCCGGCGGCGTAGTAGTCCGACGCCGTCACGTTCCGGCTGCTGAAGCGGTAGACGATGTAAAGGGTGATCAGGACGAACACCGCGAAGACGCTGAGGTTCAGCACCGGGTTGCCGGTGGTGGGCATGCCTTACTCCTCGACGCCTGTCATCTCTGCGAGCAATTGACGCTGCGGGTCAAGCCGTCGCTTTGCGTAACGGGCATAACCGAGCGTGATGATGATCGAAGTCACAAACTGTCCGAGGCCCAGCAGGATCCCGAGGTTGATCACCCCGATCACCTTGGTGCTGACGAAGTCTTTCGCGTACGCGGACAGCAGTACGAAGGTCAGGTACGACGAGAGGAAAAGCGCCGTCATCGGGAAGATGAACGTCGTGAGTCGCCGGCGCAGGACGCGGAATTCGTCGGTCTGCCGAATCAGCTCGTACTTCGGGTTGCCGTCGGAATCGACGTACGACAAAGTCTCGGGGTCGTCGAACGACGCGAAACCCCGGATTTCCCGGTACTCGTGCTGCGCTTCGCCAGGCGACCTCATCGCCTTGGTCATGTACCCCTGCCCCTCGTGTGCGGCGCTCACTGTAGCGCTCTCACGTGTGCAGTCAACGTCGCGGACCTCCCGGAAACGGACGAAACAGGACCAATGCCGGGCAGTCATCGGACTGAAACCGGACTGTAAACCGGACGCCATTCGTCTCAAATGGTACGTCCCGGGCTTTGTCTCAAGTGGAGAGTCCGAGGTTGCGTCGTGTGCAACACCTGAAGCCTTGGTCAAGCCCGTTGTCGCACGTGTGCAGCTGGCCTAGGATCGATCGGTCCGCGTATTGGTGACGGTTGGGGATAAAGTGGGGTTCTTAGCGCGCGAACGTCAGGTCGCGCCTCCCGGATGGAACCGCTGGCTCGTTCCGCCCGCAGCACTGGCGATTCATCTCTCCATTGGTCAGGCCTACGCCTGGAGCGTCTTCAAGACTCCGCTGGAGAAAACACTCGGCATCACCGGAACGCAGTCCGCGCTGCCGTTCCAGCTCGGCATTGTGATGCTCGGGCTCTCCGCCGCGGTGCTCGGCACGACGGTCGAGCGCAGGGGCCCGCGCTGGGCCATGCTGATGTCCCTGATCGCCTTCTGCTCCGGTCTGCTGATCTCGGCGGCCGGCGTGTGGGCCGGTCAGTACTGGGTCGTCGTCCTGGGCTACGGCCTCGTCGGCGGCATCGGTCTCGGCATCGGCTACATCTCGCCGGTGTCCACGCTGATCAAGTGGTTCCCCGACCGGCCGGGCATGGCGACCGGCATCGCGATCATGGGCTTCGGCGGCGGTGCGTTGATCGCGTCGCCGTGGTCGACCTCGATGCTGACCGCGTTCGGCGCCACCTCGACGTCGGGCATCGGCAAGGCCTTCCTCGTGCACGGCATCGCCTACGCGGTCTTCATGAGCGTCGGCGTGCTGCTGATCCGCCTGCCCTCCAAGGAGTTCACGGCGGAGAAGGAAGCACTGCTCAAGGACAAGCCGAAGGCCACCGTCGGCTTCAACGTCTCGGCGAACAACGCGATCAAGACGCCGCAGTTCTGGCTGCTCTGGGTCGTGCTGTGCTTCAACGTCACCGCGGGCATCGGCATCCTGGAGAAGGCCGCGCCGATGCTGGTCGACTTCTTCAAGGAGTCCTCGACGCCCGTGGCCGCGACCGCCGCCACCGGTTTCGTCGCGCTGCTCTCCGCCGCGAACATGGCGGGCCGGTTCATCTGGTCGTCCACTTCGGACATCGTGGGCCGCAAGAACATCTACCGCCTCTACCTCGGCGTCGGCGCACTGCTCTACCTGGTGCTGCTGACCGTCGGCTCGACCAGCACCCCGCTGTTCGTGATCGCGGCGATGGTGATCCTGTCGTTCTACGGCGCGGGCTTCGCGACCGTCCCGGCGTACCTGCGCGACCTGTTCGGCACCTACCAGGTCGGCGCGATCCACGGTCGCCTGCTGACCGCGTGGTCGGTGGCGGGCGTGCTCGGGCCGCTGATCGTCAACGCCATCGCGGACGCGGGCAAGAAGGCCGGGCACGTCGGTCCCGACTTGTACGCGACGTCGTTCTACATCATGATCGCGCTGCTGGTCGTCGGTTTCGTCGCGAACGAGTTGATCCGCCCGGTCGACCCGAAGTTCCACGAGCCGAAGGCCGCCGAGGAGACCGAGAAGCCCTCGTCCAAGGACGACGACGAGGCCACGGTCGCGAAGTGGAACGAAGCCGAGGCCGCCGACGCTGCCGAGACGGCTGTTGACAAGGAAGACGCGGAAGGCGTGGTGAAGAAGTGAGCGCACCCCTGGAGAACCGGTCGAGCACGTTGCTGCTGATCGGTGCGTGGCTGTGGGTGGGCCTGCCGCTCGCCTACGGCCTGTACAGGCTCTTCCTGAACGCGGCCAAGCTCTTCGTCTGATGTTCAACGCGCTCGTCAACTGGCGCAACTGGCGCCTGCCGGTGAAGCTCGCCGCGGTGTTGATCGTTCCGGTCAGCATCGCGGTGGGCTCCGGCGTACTGCAGATCAATTCACAGATTGATCGTGCCGAGTCCTATGCGGCGCTCCAGCGACTGGTGAAGGTCCGCGCCGCCCTGATCCCCGTGATCGAGGGCGTGCAGGCGGAACGGCGGATCGTCGCCGAAGGTGCCGGCCAGCAGCTCCTCGCCGAACAGACCAAGCGCACCGACGACGCCCGCGCGGCGTTGCGGGACGAGATCGCGAAGACCTCGCTCGGCGAGGTCGTGACCGCCCGCATGAACGACGTGCAGGGCAGGATCGGCGACCTGGCGGCCTTGCGGGAGCGGACCGACGACGTCCCCGCCGTGATCAAGACGTACAGCGAGCTCACCGAGTCGTTGCTGGACGTCGACGAGGTGATCGCCAGCGAGTTCGGCGACGCCGCGCTGCTGCGCACGGCGATGGGCCTGCACCACGTGGTGCACGTGCGGGACCAGGTCCTCTACCAGCAGGCGGTCGTGCTGTCCGGGCTCACCCGCGGCCAGCTGACGACCGCCGAGGTGCGGGCGCTGGTCGAGTCGAACGTCAAGCTCGGCTACATCGCCGGCGAGTTCGCCGCGCTCGCGACCCCGGACCAGCTGAAGACCTACGGCAAGAACTTCAACGGCCCGGACATCGAGGCCCAGCGCACGATGCTGGCCGCCGCGGTGCTGCACCCGACCTCGGACGCGCCGACGCCGGGCAACAACACGGGCAACAACAACACGGGCAACAACCGCCCCAGGCCGTTGCCGATCGCGGCGGCGGACTGGACCAAGGCGTCGGGCGCCGTCGTGACGTCGATGGACGGCGTGGTGCAGGGTCTGCAGACCGACCTGCGCGACACCGCGAACCGCCTGCGCGACGAGAGCAGCGACGCGGCCGGAACGGCGTCCGCGATCCTGTTCGCCAGCCTCATCCTGGCCGCCACCATCGGGTTCGTCGTTGGCCGCTACCTGCTGCGTTCGCTGAACGCGCTGCGCCGCTCCGCGCTCGACGTGGCCTGGGAGAAGCTTCCCGAGATGGTCGCGACCGGACGCGGCAGCACCGAGATCGAACGCGTGCCGGTGGACACCACCGAGGAGTTCGGTCAGGTGGCACGCGCGTTCGACGAGGTGCACCAGCAGGCCGTCAAGTCGGTCATCGAACAGGCCGGCATGCGCGCGAACATGCGCAACATCTTCGTGAACCTGTCGCGGCGCAGCCAGAGTCTCGTCGAACGCCAGCTCAAGCTGATGGAGGAGCTGGAGAAGTACGAGGAGGACCCGGACCAGCTCGCGAACCTCTTCAAGCTCGACCACCTCGCCACCCGCATGCGCCGCAACAACGAGAACCTGATGGTGCTCTCCGGCGGCGACGTGGCGCGGCGGTTCCACAAGCCGATCCCGCTCACCGACGTGCTGCGCGCGGCGGCCGCGGAGATCGAGCAGTACCAGCGGGTCATGGTGCACACGGCACCGAACGCCGAGGTCGTCGGTTACGTGGCGAGCGACCTGGTCCGGTTGCTGGCCGAACTTCTCGACAACGCGACGGCCTTCTCGCCGCCGCACACCCAGGTCTCGATCAGCGCGTCCATCGAGGCGGGCGACATCGTGCAGATCGACGTGGTCGACCAGGGCATCGGCATCGACCCCGAGGCACTCGAGGGCGTGAACCAGCGCCTGGAGGCCGCGGGGGAGGGTGTCGACGTCCAGGTGTTCCGCGAAATGGGACTTTTCGTCGTCGGCAGACTCGCGGCACGCCACCAGATCGTGGTACGTCTGGACGCCAAACAGGGCCAAGGGACTCGCGCGATCGTGTTGGTTCCGGCCGAACTGGCACCAAGGCGGGAAGAGTCCTGGGAGTCTTTCCGAGGGGAGACGATCGAACGGCAGCAGGCATCGTGGTTCCAGCAGACGAGTCCGGCCGCCGTACCGCCGCCTCCCCCCGCACCCGCACGTCAGACGCCGGAATCGGCCCGGGGCTTCCTCGACGCCTTCCAGCGCGGTGTGCAGCGCGGCCTTCCCGACCACCAGGAGAGTCGATGAGCACGCAGGTTGACCAGTTCGGCTGGCTGGTCACCAACTTCGCCGAACGCACACCAGGCATCGAGCACGCCGTGGTGATCTCGGCCGACGGCTTGGTGTTGATCTCGTCCTCGAAGCTGCCCGAGCAGGTCGCACCGCAGTTCGCGGCGATCGTGGCGGGCGTGGTCTCGCTCGCCGACTCCGCGTCGAAGTGCTTCGCCGGGGAGTCGGTCGTGCGCACCGTCGTGCAGATGGACCGGGGCGTGATGCTGCTGTCGGCGATCAGCGACGGCTCGGTCCTCGCGGTGCTGGCGTCGTCCTCCGCGGACGTCGCGCAGATCGCGTACGAGATGACCGTGGTCGTGCGGCAGGTGGGCCAGCTGCTCACGCCGGAACTGCGGGCAGAGCTGGCATGAGCAGAGAGCCTGACGATCAGGTCAACTTCGGCGACCTGATCAGCGGTTTCAGCTTCGACAGCGAACGGATCCGCAAGCGCGGCAAGAAGAAGTCGCAGCGTGCGCCGGAACCGCCGCCGGAGCAGCCGGACCCGTACGCCACGGCGCCGTTCGAACCGGTCCCGCCGCTGCCGTCGATCGAGGACGACGCGTCGTCCTCGATCGTGCGCGCCTACGCGTGGACCGGCGGCCGCACCACGTCCGACGTGCACCTGGAGATCGAGACGCTGGTCTCGGTGAACGAGTTCTCGGCCACCGCCGTGCGCCCGGAGCACCAGGACGTGCTGGCCCTGTGCTCGCAGCCGCGGTCGGTGGCGGAGATCGCGGCCCTGCGCGGGCTGCCGCTGGGCGTCACCAAGGTGCTGCTCGGCGACATGGCCGGGCACGGGCTGATCGACGTGCACCGGACGGCGTCGTCCTACGGCGGCGACCGGCCGGACGGGATGCTGCTCGAACGCGTGCTGGCGGGCCTGCGCAGGCTCTAGCCCCTGGGGACGGCCCGGCCGCTGATACGGTCGTGGCTCGACTATCTGGGGGTAGCGATGGAGTTTCAGGACGTCGTCCGCCGTCGGCGCATGGTGCGCAAGTTCACCGACGAGCCGGTCAGCGACGAGAGTATCCAGCGGATCATGCGCAACGCCGTGCGCGGTCCGTCGGCCGGGTTCTCGCAGGGCCAGGGCTTCCTCGTCCTGCGGGGGGAGCCGCTGAAGCGGCTCGCCGAGATGTTCGAGTGGTGGGGCGGGGAAGAGGCGAAGACGGCCCCGGTCGTCGTCATCCCGTTCTCGTCCAAGCAGGTCTACCTCGACCGGTACGCGCAGCCCGACAAGGCCTGGGCCGGTCTCACCGAGGAACGCTGGCCCGTGCCCTACTGGGACATCGACACCGGCATGGCCGCGTTGCTGATCCTGCAGACGGCCGTGGACGAGGGCCTGGGCGCGGTGTTCTTCGGCACGGACAAGGAGACGTGGCCGGAGTTGCGCGCGGCGTTCGGCGTGCCGGACACGTACGTGCCGATCGGCATGATCGCGATCGGGCACTCGGCGGAGGAGGGCGTCTCCGAGGGTGCCTCGCCGCTGCGGCGCAAGCGCAAGGTGTTCGACGAGGTCGTGCACTGGGGTCAGTGGACGTGAGGTCGTTCGGCCTGCTCGGGCCGTTGGACGTGGTGCTCGACGGGCGCCACGTCCACATCCCGCCCGGCAAACGGCGGGTGGTGCTCGCCGCTCTGTTGCTGCGGCCGGGGCAGGTGTTCCCGGTCGACGAACTGGTCGAACTCGCCGGCGGTTCGCGCAACGCCCTGCAGACCACGGTCGGCCGGCTGCGCGAGGTGTTGCCGGGGCTGGTGCTGACCAAGCCGGCCGGATACCTGCTGGACGTGCGGCCCGACGAGGTCGACGTGCACCTGTTCGACCGGCTGGAGCCGCGCGAGGCGCTGGCGCTCTGGCGCGGGCGCCCGTTCGCGGACATCGGCAGCGACGCGCTCGAACGCGACCACGTGCCCGCGTTGACGGAGAAGTACCTCGCGACGCTGGAAGCGCGGATCGAGCAGGAGCTGCGCGCCGGCGAGCACGAGCGGTTGGTGCCCGAACTGCGTTCGCTGACGGGCCAGCACCCGACCAGGGAACGGATGTGGGCCCAGCTGATCGTGGCGCTGCACCGCTGCGACCGGCAGACCGAGGCGTTGCAGGCCTACGACGACATCCGCGGCAGACTCGCCGCGGAGCTGGGCCTCGATCCCGGAAGGGACCTGCAGAAAGCCCACCAGCAGGTGCTCACGGCCGACAACCGGCCGCGCGCCCGCAACGACCTGCCCGGCGACATCGCCGACTTCGCGGGCCGTGCCTCCGACCTGGACGAGATCCTCGCCGCCGTGCCGTCCGGGTGCGTGGCGATCACCGCGATCGACGGCATGGCGGGCATCGGTAAGACCACGATCGCGGTCCGCGCCGCCCACCGGCTGGCCGCTCGTTTCCCGGACGCACAACTGTTCGTGGACCTGCACTCCTACACCGCGGGCGTCGAGCCGCGCACCCCGTCCGATGCGCTGCTGGCGCTGCTGACCGCGCTCGGCGTGCCCGCGCAGGACATCCCGGACGGCCTGGACGCCCGCGCCGCCCGGTGGCGGGCGGAAATGGCGCACCGCAGGGCACTCGTCGTGCTCGACAACGCGGGCAGCAGCTCCCAGGTCCGCCCGCTGCTGCCCGGCACCGGCCTGGTGCTGGTCACCAGCAGGCGCCGGCTCGTCGACCTGGACGCCGCGCACACGATCTCGCTGGACGTGCTGTCCGAAGAGGACTCCCTGAACCTGTTGGCGAGCATCGTCGGCCGCGCGAAGCTCGACCAGGACCTGGACTCCGCACGCGAGATCGTCCGGCTCTGCGGCTACCTGCCGCTGGCCGTCCGCATCGTCGGCGCCCGCTGGCGCACCAGGCCCGCGTGGTCCGCGCAGGACCTGACCCGCCGCCTCACCGGGCAGAGGCTGAGTGAGCTGACCGCGGGCGAACGCAGTGTCGCGGACGCGTTCGCCCTGTCCTACCAGCAACTCACGGCCGAGCAGCAGCGCCTGTTCCGGCGGTTGGGCCTGCACACGGGCGAGGACTGGGCCGCCGACCTCGCGGCCGCGGTGATCGGCTCGACGTGCGCCGATGCCGAACGGCTGCTGGAAGAACTCCTGGACGCACATCTGGTGCAGCAGAAGGAGAACGGCCGCTACCGGTTCCACGACCTCCTGGCGGACCACGCGAAGGCCAGCGTGAAGGCGGACGAGAAGACCGAGGCCGTCACCCGTCTCCTCGACCACTACCTGCGCAACGCGGCTGAGGCCGCGGACGTGCTGAACCCCGGCCGGCCGGGGATCGACATCGCCGTCCGGTACGAACCGGCTGGCCCGCTGCGGTTCGTGACGCAAGCCGACGCGGTGGCGTGGCTGGAGAAGGAGCGTCTCAACCTGAAGGCGGCCGTGTACCTCGCGGCCTACCAAGGGCACTACCAGCACGCGTGGCAGATACCGCACCTCATCGCGTACTTCCTGCTGATGCGCGGCTACGGCCGCGAACGGGTGGAGCTGCAAAGCCTCGCCCTGGCGGCCACGCACCAGCTCGGCGACCTGAAGGCCCGCGCGGAAGCGTTGCGGGGGCTGGGATCGGCGTACATGGAGGACAGCGACCCGCGTGCGGTGGAACACCTGCACCAGGCGCTCGACCTGATGCGGCAGATCAAGGACCTGCGCGGCGAGGCCTCGACGCTGGGCGTGCTCGGCATCATCGCGCGGGAGCGCCGCGAGCTGGACAAGGCGATGGAGTACTTCCAACGCGGTCTCACGCTGATGCGTCACATCGGCGCGAGAACGGGCGAGGCGAACGCGTTGCACAACATCGGTGCCGTGTACGCGGAGCGGGGTGAGAACGACCAGGCTCTGGTCCACATCGAAAAGGCGTTGGAGCTGCTGACGGAACACGGCGACGTGCGGTCGTGCGGAATGGTCCTGCACGACATCGGCTACGTGCACTACAACGAGTTCAGGGACGAGGAGGCCGTCGCGTTCATCGAACGGACCCTCGCGGCGTACCGGGAGTCGGGCGACTGGCGTGGCGGGGTGATGGCCATGGCCGACTTCGGCTACCTGCTGTACGCCATGGACAGGCTCGACCAGGCCCGCGAGATGATGCGCGTGATGCTCCGGCAGACCCGTGAGTCGATGAGGCAGCCCGACGACGAGTCCGTCCTCTCGGCCATGGCGAAGGTCAGGGACCACCAGGGCAGGATCGCGATCCTGATCTCGCTGGCCCTCCACGCGGAGCTGAACGGACGGCTGGGCGCGGCGGTGCGCTACGCCCAGCGGTGCCTCGAGCTGGTCCGCCACAACAAGCGGGGCTGGGGCGAGGCACGTCTGCTCATCCAGCTGTCCGGCCTGCACCACGCGCTCGGGGACACCGCCGCCGCGATCCGCTGCGGCGAGGAGGCGGTGCGGGCCGCCGAACGCCTGTGCCAGCGGCGGACCATCGACCGCGCGAAGCAGGCACTCGCTACAGCGTCAGCCCCAGCGCAACCAGCGTGATCACGGCCGCCGCCAGCACGGCGAAGGCCACCCACTGCCGCACCCTGTCCCTGGTCGTACGCATCCCCTGCTCCCCTCGGTGGTGTCGCCACCGAGGGTCGTGAAGCCCGTCCCCACCTCGTCCCCACCGCGGTCACACGCCCGTGAAGCCGCGGGAGTTCTGTGTGAAACTGAATTCCGCTGACAAGGTCTCCGGCGGAAGGAGCGGTGTGGAGATCGCGCTGTTCCCCCGCCCGCACCAGCTTCCCGCCGCCGTCGCCGACTTCGTGGGGCGGGAGGAGCTGCTGCAGTCCGTCGTCGACCGGATCATCCCGTTTCCGCAGGTGGTGTTGCTGACCGGTCCGGTCGGCACCGGCAAGACGACGCTCGCCGTGCAGGCCGCGCACCGGGTCGCGAACGGCCACTTCCCGGACGGTCAGTTGTTCGTGCGGCTGCGTGGCACGACCCCGCACGAGGTGCTCGGCCGGTTCCTCACCGCGTTCGGGTTGCCCGCTCCCGGCGATTTCGCCGCCCGGCTGAGCGCCTATCGAGACGCTGTCGTGCGCCAGTCGCTTCTCCTGGTGCTGGACGACGTCACGTGCGTCGACCAGGTGAAGCCGCTGCTGCCGCACGCACCTGGATGCGCGGTGCTCGTGACTTCCCGGCACGCCTTGAAGTTGCCCCACGTCGTCGAGGTCGGTCCGCTGGAACCCGCCCAGGCGATGATGTTGCTGGGCAACCAGATCGGTCCCGACCGGCTGGCCGCCGAGAGCGCGCCGGCGGAGGCGCTGGTGGCCGCCTCGGACTGTTCGCCGCTGACGGTGCGGATCGCCGGGGCCGTGCTCGCGGCCCGCCCGCACTGGCCGCTGGCGCTGCTCGCCGAGCGTCTTCGCGACCCGCGCGGCCGGCTGGAGACCCTGTCGCACGGCGGTTTGTCGGTCCGGGCGAGGCTGGAGGAGACGGCGGGGGACCTGAGCCCGCACGCCCGCCGGTTGCTGGGCCTGCTCGCGGGCGTGGGCGCGCGGCGGTTGCCGTCCTGGGCGCCGGTGGCGGCGTTCGGGGACGTGCGCGGACAGTCCGCTGTGGACGAACTGGTGTCGGCGCACCTCGTCTCGGCCGGCGAGCACGGCTACGCGGTGCCCGAACTGGTGCGGGAGTTCGCGGCGGGTCAGTCCGACGCCGGTGAGGCCCTGCGCCGCGTGCTCGGCGGCTGGTTGTACCTGCTGGACCAGGCCCGCGCCGCGGTGTACGGCGGGGACTTCTCGGTCGTGCGAGGCTGTTCGGCACGCGAGGTGGTGCGGCCGGACCGGCTGCTGCGAACCGATCCGCGGGAGTGGCTGGAGTCCGAGCACGAGAGCCTGTGCGACGCGGTCGAACTGGCCGCCGGGGCCGGTCTGGACGAGCCGGCCTGGGAGCTGGCGCACCGGCTGGTGACGTTGTTCGAAACGCGCACCGGCTTCGAAGGCTGGCAGCACACGCACGACATCGCGCTGGCGGCGTGCGAGAAGGCGGGCAACCGGCGTGGCGCGGCCGTGCTGCACTGCTCGCTCGCGTCGTTGCACATCAGCCAGAGCCGCTACGACCTCGCGCACGAGATGACCTTGCGGGCCAAGGACTTCTTCGAGGATCACGACGACCCCGCGGGCCTCGGGCTCGTCTACCGCAACCTCGGCATCGTCGCCCGCTCGTCCGGCGAGTTCGCCGCCGCCCGGCGGTGGTACCAGCACGCGCTCGCGGTGTACGAGCGGTTCACCGACCCGGTCGGCCAGGCGTCCGTGCTCCAGCACCTCGCCCAGATCGACCTGTACGACGGCGACACCGCCGGCGCCGGGGAACGCCTGAGCGCCGCGCTGGCCGCGTGCGACGGAACCGGGCCCGCGCGAGTCCTGGCGCAGATCAACTACCGCCTGGGCAAGCTGCTGGCCGTGGACGGACGGCACGACGAGGCATCCGGCGTGCTGACCACCGCGCTCGACCTGACCCGCACCGCACGGGATCGTCGTGGCGAGAGCTTCGTGCTGTACGCGTTGGGGCGCAACGAGTTCGTGCGCTGCCGACTCGACCAGGCCCGCGCCTTGCTACACGAGGCGGCGCTCCTCTGCGAGGCGAACTTCGACGTCGTGGGAGCGGCGCGGGCCCGCCTCGAACTGTCCCGCGTGCACCGGGCGCGCGGTGAGGTTCAAGTCGCCGCCGAGCTGGAAGCAGCGGCCCGCGCGGTTTACTCGGAATTCGGCCTGAAACCCGTCCCGGGTGATGTGATCTTTCAGCCATAAGGTTGGTGTGAGGTATTGCTCCAACCGAGTGCTTGGCTCACCCGTAAGATTCCGTTAGGGTCGCATTCGCGGACAATTGGCAGGGCGGGCGGCGTTATCAAAAATCGCCCGAAAATTGATCAAAAATTAGTCACTTGTTCGTTTGCAACCATGATGCTGCTCCGTCCGGGTGGTGCCTTCCACGGCAGGACCAGTCGCTGCTCACCCTGCGGGACGGTGTTGACGGAGACGTGTGCGTGCAGTGGTGCGGGGTCGGCCAAAAGGGGCTTGCGAGTCGTGAGAATCGGACCAGTCTTGTCTAATGGCATCGCCGGGATCCGTCCGGCGGACAGTGGCCTCGACGCGGGGGTGGAACGCACCATGGGTGGTGTCCCGACGTTTCCCCACGGCAGACCGCTGACGTGGGCGGATCTGGAGGCGATGCCTGATGACGGGCACCGTTTCGAACTCGTCGACGGGGTGCTCGTCATGAGCCCCTCACCGCGCCCCGTGCACCAGCGGGTGGTCGCCCGGCTGCTGGTGGCACTGACCGCTGTCTGCCCACCGGAGCTGGAGGTCCTTCCCGCTCCGGTCGACGTCGTGCTCGCCGACGACACGGTCTTCATCCCCGACCTGGTGGTGGGCCGGCGTGAGCAGTTCTCGAAACAGGCGCTCATCGGGCCGCCCGTGCTGGCGGTCGAGGTCCTTTCGCCGCGCACGCGACACGTGGATCTCGAACTCAAGCGGGCGAAGTTCCAGGAAGTCGGCTGCGAGAACTACTGGATGATCGACTACGACAGTCCGTGGCTGCGGTGCCTGCACCTGGAGAACGGCGTCTACGTCGAACAGGCGCGGTCCGACGGCGAAGAGATCATCGAGCTGCAATTCCCGTTCGCGGTGAAACTCAGCGCCCAGTCACTGGTGCGCTGAGTGGTCGCCGGTCGGAACGGACTGGGCTGAACGGGCGACACCGATCTACGAACGTGTGGATCAACGTTTCACCATCTGGCGTCCCCGCGCGCCGGGCTGGTTGCGTGCATCGCGACACGTCCACCGCGCGGAGGTTCACACCACATGCAGCCGTTCCAGCTGCCGGAGTTCTACACGCCCTATCCGGCCAGGCTGAATCCGAACCTCGAACGCGCCCGCGTCCACACACGGGCCTGGGCGCACGAGATGGACATGATCGACGTGCCGCAGCACGGGACGGTGATCTGGACCGACGACGACCTCGAGTCGCACGACTACGCGTTGCTCTGCGCGTACACCCACCCCGACTGCGACGGTGAGACGCTCGACCTCGTCACCGACTGGTACGTCTGGGTCTTCTACTTCGACGACCACTTCGTCGAGCTCTACAAGCGCAACCCCGACATCAAGGGCGCGCAGGCCTACCTCGACCGGCTGCCGCTGTTCATGCCGGTCAACGGCGTGATCACGGCGACGCCGGAGAACCCGGTCGAGAAGGGCCTCGCGGACCTCTGGCGCCGCACGGTCGGCAAGCACTCGCCCGACTGGCGCGAGCGGTTCGCCGACAACACCAAGCACCTGCTCGACGAGTCGATGTGGGAGCTGCACAACATCAGCGCGCAGAGGCTCAGCAACCCCGTCGAGTACATCGAGATGCGCCGCAAGGTCGGTGGCGCGCCGTGGAGCGCGAACCTCGTCGAGCACGCGGTCGGCCTCGAAGTGCCGGCCTCCATCGCCCTGTCCAGGCCCATCGGGGTCCTCCGGGACACGTTCAGCGACGCCGTGCACCTGCGCAACGACCTGTTCTCCTACGAGCGCGAGGTGCTCGACGAGGGCGAGCTGTCCAACGGCGTGCTGGTGTTCGAGAAGTTCCTCGACGTGCCCACCCAGGAGGCCGCGGAGGCCGTCAACGACCTGCTGACGTCCCGGCTGCACCAGTTCGAGCACACCGCCCTCACGGAGGTGCCGATCCTGCTGGACGAGCACGCCGTCGATCCGATCGGGCGCGCGGCCGTCCTGGGTTACGTGAAGGGCCTGCAGGATTGGCAGGCTGGCGGCCACGAGTGGCACCTGCGGTCGTCGCGGTACATGAACAAGGGCGCCAGGACGGGCCTCTCCGCCACGAACGTCCTCGGCTCGTACGCCAAGACCATGCCGCAGCGGCTCAAGCAGTTCAGCAGCACGCCGAAGGTCGTCGAGCCGTACACGCTGCCGGAGTTCAGGACGCCCTTCACGCTGACCCTGTCGCCGCACCTCGACCAGGCGCGCGAGGAGGTCATCACGTGGGGCCGGGAGATGGGCATCCACGACGAGGGCATCTGGGACGAGGCCAAGCACCGGGGCTTCGACCTCGCGCTGTGCTCGTCGGGGCTCGACCCGGACGCGACGCCGGAGGAGCTGTTCCTCTCGGCGGCCTGGCTCACCTGGGGCACCTACGCCGACGACGTCTACCCGTGGGTGTTCGGGCGGCTGCGGGACCTGGCCGGGTTGAAGATCCAGACCGCGCGGCTCAAGCAGTGCATGCCGCTGGACCTGGTGCTGACCGTGGCGCCGGTCAACGCGATGGAACGCGGCCTGGCCGACCTGTGGCAGAAGACCGCCGGTCCCATGTCCGGCGAGTTCCGCGCGACGTTCCGGCAGACCGTGGACGACATGGTGGACGCGTGGGTGTGGGAAGTCGTCAACATCCAGCAGAACCGCGTGCCGGACCCCGTCGACTACCTGGAGATGCGGCGGTCGACGTTCGGCTCCGAGCTGACGACGTCGCTGTCGCGCTTTTCGCATTCGACGACGGTGCCGCCGGAGATCTGGGGAACCAGGGTCATCCAGACCATGGAGCGGTCGGCCATGGATTACTGCTGCATGCTCAACGACGTCTTCTCGTACTTGAAGGAGATTCAGTACGAGGGCGAAGTGCACAACATGGTGAAGGTGGTCGAGACCTTCCTCGGTGTTTCGCAGTCCCGCGCTTTCGAACTGACCTACGCGTTGATGGACGCCCGTCTGGGACAGTTCATCGCGTCGGTCGACACGCACCTGCCGAAGATGTTCGACGACCTCTCACTGGACTCGGCCACACGGGCGTCGCTCACCCGGTACGCCGACGAGCTGAAGGACTGGATCGTCGCGATCATCAACTGGCACGAGGAGACCAGCCGGTACGGCGAGGACGAGATCCGGACCCCGGTGAACTCGGGAGCGTTCAGCCAGGCCCCGTCGGGCCTCGGCACGTCGGCCGCCCGGCTCCTCACCCGGTAGCCGCTGTCAGGCGCTGACCGCCGACGGTCAGTGGACGGTCAGCGCCTGCCCGCACCTTGTGAGCAACACCGACTCACAGGGGGCAACACCATGAAGAACGTCCTGATCTCCGGCGCCAGCATCGGCGGACCCGCACTCGCCCACTGGCTGCGCCACCACGGTTTCAGCGTCACCGTGGTGGAGCGGGCACGCGGCATGCGGTCCGGCGGCCAGGCCATCGACGTGCGCGGCCCGGCCCTGGAGGTCATCGAACGCATGGGTCTCGGCGACCGGTTGAGGTCGTTCAGCACCAACATGCGCGGCATGAACGTGGTCGACGCCGACGGCAACGAGCTGTACCGCTCCACCACGCACACCCTGAGCGGCGGCGACCTGTCGAGCCCCGACGTGGAGCTGCTGCGCGACGACCTCGCCCGGATGCTCTTCGACGCGGCGGACGGCGTCGAGTACCTGTTCGACGACACGATCACCTCGATCGACGGCACCCGCGTGACGTTCGAGAAGGCGGCCCCGCGCGACTTCGACGTCATCGTCGGCGCGGACGGGCTGCACTCCAACGTCCGCAGGCTGGCGTTCGGCCCCGAGTCGGACTTCATCACGCACCTCGGCATGAACCTCGCCGTCTTCACCGCGCCGAACTTCCTCGGTCTCGACCACTGGCAGACGTTCCAGCAGGGCGAGGTCGTCGGCGGCGGCATCATGAGCGCCCGGTCGAACGCGGAATGCCGTGTCTACATGGGTTTCAACGGTGTGACCGCCTTCGACCACCGCGACGTCGACGCCCAGCGCGCCCTGATCGCCGAGAAGTTCGCCGACGCCGGCTGGGCGTGGCCGACCGCGCTCAAGCACATGTGGGAGGCGCCGGACTTCCACTTCGACTCGATGAGCCAGATCCGGATGGACTCCTGGTCCCGCGGCAACGTCGTGCTGCTCGGCGACGCCGGCTACTGCGGTTCGCCGTTGTCCGGGCAGGGCACCAGCATGGCGCTGGTCGGCGCGTACGTGCTCGCCGGTGAGCTCGCCAAGGACCCGTCGACCGCCTTCGAGCGCTACGAGGAGATCCTGCGGCCGTACGTGGTCGCCAACCAGGACATGGCGCTGAAGAACCAGGCGAACGGCGGCGCGCCCACGGAGGAGTTCGCCGACGTCGTCAACAGCCTCAGCCTTCCCAGTTACTGATCTTCTCCTGGATCGCCGCGCGGACCTCGTCCTCGGGGATCACGGCACCGGTGAACCTCACCACCGCCGTGATCCCCTTGGCGTCGAGGTGGCGGTAGTCGGCGAAGCTCAAGCCCTCCAACGCTTCCCGGATCTCGGAGTCGGCGAACGAGGTGTGGCCCATGACCTCCTGGGCGTCGACCACCTGACCGGCGCGGGCGAACGACAGCCGCGTGAGCCGGTTGACGTTCCAGTAGTGGCTCGCGGCCTTCCCGTTGCGGGACAGGCGTTCCAGCACTTCGCCGCGAGAACCCTGCCAGTTGTTGCCCTCCACGACGAGCACACCGCCGTCGATCTCCAGGGCGATCGAGTCCTCCTCGAACTCGCCCACGACGTCGTCCACGCCGGCGTTCGTGATGATCGTGACCGTCGCCGCCTCACCGAGCACTTCCCTGAGCCACCGGTACGGCCGCTCAGGACGGGAGATCGGCGGCGGCGCCGGTTCGCCGCGCAGCAGGTGCCCGACGCGGTCCGTCTTCTTGTGCAGCAACGGATCCGACACCGGCTGCGGCCAGATCGTCAGCTCGTAGCGTTCGTCGTCCTCGTCACGGCCGCTCGCGCAGACGCGGACCCGGAACTCTCCCGGCCACGGAGCGGTGGCGCCGTGACCGAACCTGGCGTCGCCCTCCACCGCGACGTAGCTGATCTCGGCGACCTCGTCCCAGCTCTCCAGATCCGGCGGTCCCGGCTCGTCCAGCAGGACCCTCACGGACACCGGGACCTGGCCCTGCTCGATGCCCGTGCGGACCGCGAACCCGGTCTCGATCGCGCCCGCCAGGCCCGTCGCCGTGAAGTCCGCCTTGGCCTTGCCCAGTTCCTCGACCAGCACGAACTCGTGGTCGAACACCGGTGCGCTCGTGCTCCAGGACAGGCCCTGGTACTCCCGGCGCCGCTTCTCCAGCAACGCCCTGTCGTAGGCGGGAGGCATGGGGACGTCCGGCAGGATCTCGGCGGCCGCGCCGATCGCGATCCCGATGGCCGCCACCGGATCGGCCGCGGTCGGGGTGCCGAGCGCGTTGAGGATCGCCCTGGACACCGCCACGGCCACCGCCAGGTGCGCGGCCCCGCGTTTGGTGGCGATGGCCGCCTCGTCGCCCGTGACCTCGCTCAGGTCCGGGAGCATCGCGCGCACCTGCTCGACGATCAGGTCGGTGGCGCCCTGGTGCACCGCGTTCACCATGCTCATCGGCGTGGCCAGCGCGCTCTGACCGCTCATCGACATCAGTCCGAAGCTGCTGCCGTCCGGCAACGGCCGCAGTCGCGCGACGAGGTCGGCGGGCGCGGTCAGGTCCAGCCGGGCGACGCCCAGTTCCAGCGCGCCGAGCAGCCGTTCCGCCGGCAGCGAGGGAAACGCGTGCAACGCCTGCTGCACCACGGAACCGACCGCGAAGCGGTCCTGCCTCCTGCGCTCGGTGTGGCGGCCCAGCAGCGCCGCCGGCTCGTCCGGGATGAGCGCCTCGATCGCGGGCACCACGTCGTCGATCAGCCTTCGGAAGTCCCCCATGCCCGTGATTCTGGCATGTCCCGAGCAAAGAATTGGCTCAGACCATTGACGACAAAAGGGATGTCTGAGCAGGCTGAAGGCAGGGTCGTCGCCCCCCGACTCGTGAGGAGGAGTCGTGAGAACTCGCGTTCTCGCCGCGGTCATCGCTGTCACGGCGGCGTTGTCCGTCAGTGCGCAGTCGCAGGCCGCGGAACCACTGCAGAGCCTGGTGCCGGTCCCGGTGTCGGTGCAGGCCAGAAGCGGTGTCACGCACACCCTGACGGCCGCCACGAAGATCTACACGGCTCCGGCCGCACGCGACGTCGGCACCTTCCTCGCCGGAGTCCTGCGGCCCTCGACCGGTTACGCGTTGCCGATGTCCGACGCGACAGGAACGCCGGCGGACGGAATCTCGCTGCTGCTCTCGGGCGCACCCGGCACGGTCGGGGAGCAGGGCTACCAGCTCGACGTCGCCGCGAACAGCATCGTCCTGCGCGCCAACACGTCCGAAGGTCTGTTCACGGGCGTGCAGACGCTGCGGCAGCTGTTGCCCGCCAAGGTGGAGAGCACGACCGCGCAGGCCGGTCCGTGGACCGTGCCGGGCACGCTGATCGTCGACTACCCGCGGTTCTCCTACCGCGGCGCGATGCTCGACGTGGCCCGCCACTTCCACCCGGTCTCCACGGTCAAGCGCTACATCGACCAGCTGGCGTTGTACAAGATCAATTACTTCCACCTGCACCTGAGCGACGACCAGGGCTGGCGGATCGTGATCGACAGCTGGCCGCGCCTCGCCACCTACGGCGGCAGCACGCAGGTCGGCGGCGGCCCCGGCGGCTACTACGCCAAGGCGCAGTACAGCGAGATCGTGCAGTACGCGGCCTCGCGCAAGATCACGGTGATCCCCGAGATCGACCTGCCGGGCCACACCAACGCGGCACTGGCCTCGTACGCGGAGCTCAACTGCAACGGCCAGGCTCCGCCGCTGCGCACGGACATCGAGGTCGGCTACTCCTCGTTGTGCGTGAGCAAGGAGATCACCTACCAGTTCCTGGACGACGTGATCCGCGAGATCGCGGCGCTCACACCCGGCCCGTACTTCCACATCGGCGGCGACGAGGCGCACTCGACGCCGGACGCCGACTACCAGACGTTCATGAACCGCACCCTGCCGATCGTGAAGAAGTACGGCAAGACCGCGCTCGGCTGGCACGAGTTCGTGAAGACCACGACCGACACCACCGCCATCCCGCAGTACTGGGGCACCTCGACGTCCAACGCCGTGGTGCAGGCAGCGGCGGCACGCGGCCACAAGGTCATCATGTCGCCCGCGAACAAGGCGTACCTGGACATGAAGTACAACTCCAGCACGCCTTTGGGCCTGTCGTGGGCGGGTCTGATCGAGGTCCAGACGGCATACGACTGGAACCCCGGAACGCACCTGAGCGGCGTGCCGGAGTCCGCGGTCCGCGGCGTCGAGGCTCCGCTGTGGAGCGAGACGCTGGTGACCGGGCAGGACATCGAGTTCATGGCGTTCCCGAGGCTCGGCGCGATCGCGGAACTGGCCTGGTCGCCGTGGTCGACGCACAACTGGGACCAGTTCAAGGTGCGCCTGGGCAACCAGGGCACGCGCTGGACGACCATGGGCATCAACTTCTACAGGTCCACCCAGGTGCCGTGGGACACCGGCGGCCCCGGGCCCGGCCCCTGCGCGCAGCCGGCGTGGGAGCGCGACAAGGTCTACACCGGCGGCAACGTGGTCTCGCACAACGGCCACAAGTGGACCGCCCAGTGGTGGACGCGAGGTGAGGAGCCAGGCACCACCGGCGAGTGGGGCGTCTGGCGCGACGCAGGCGTTTGCTGATTGCTCCGGTGCGGACGAGTAGCACTCGCCCGCACCGGGTATCAGATTGTCGTGGATGCCCGAGTTGCCGTATTTGCCCCGTCCCCGCAGTTGACCGTGACCGTCGAGGACCTCGATGGCGAGCCGGACGTGCACCTGCACGCCGGTGGCCAGGGTTTCTGGCAGTCCAGGATGATCGCCGCGTTGGGCGTCGAAGCAGTGGTGTGCGCGACGTTCGGCGGCGAGACAGGCCGTGTGCTGCGCACCTTGCTGGAAGGCGAGCACGTCGAACTTCAAGCACGAGAAGTCGCCGCACGCAACGGCGCCTACGTGCACGATCGCCGCGACGGAAGCCGCGACGAGATGGTCGAGATGCTCCCGGACGCGTTGTCCCGGCACGAGCTCGACGACGTGTACGAGTCGGCACTGGTGGAAGGCATCCGTGCGGGCACAGCCGTGCTGAGCGGGCCGTCCGACGACCGGGTGCTGCCCCACGACACGTACTTCCGCCTCACCTCCGACCTGACCGGCAACGGCTGTCGCGTGATCGTCGACCTGGCGGGAGAACGGCTCGCCGAGGCCGTGCGCGGCGGCCCGCACGTCGTCAAGGTGTCGCACGAGGAACTGGGCGAGGAAGAGCTGCCCAAGCTCATCGAGAAGGCCCGCGAGATCGCTTCTTCGTGCGTGCACGGCGTGGTGGTGTCCCGTGCCGACGAACCAGCGTTGGCGCTGCTCGAAGAGCAGCTGTACCTCGTGCGGATGCCACGGCTGGAGCCCGTCGACACGCGTGGCGCGGGTGACTCCATGACCGCGGGGATTTCGGCGGGCCTCGCGCTGGGTATGTCGCTGACGGACGCGGTGAAGCTCGGAGCGGCCGCCGGCGCGGTGAACGTGACCCGGCACGGCCTCGGCAGCGGGGGCGGAGAGGCGGTGCGCGAGCTGAGCAAACGCGTGGAACTGGAGCCGATCGAGGAATGAGCGGATGCGCGCGCTGATCACGAACGACGACGGAATCGACTCGCCCGGCCTGGCGGTGCTGGCGTCCGCGGCCCTGGAGGCAGGCCTGGAGGTGGTGGTGGCGGCACCGGCCACCCAGGCCAGCGGCACGAGCGCCTCCGTCGCGGCGGCGGGCGAGAACGGCCGGGTGGCGAGCGAACGCCGTTCGCTGCCCGGCCTCGACGTGGAGGCCTACGCGGTCGCGGCGCATCCGGGGCTGATCTCGCTCATCGCGTGCCGCGGCGGCTTCGGCGGCAAGCCCGACGTGGTGCTGTCCGGGATCAACCTCGGCGCGAACGTCGGCCGCGCGATCCTGCACTCCGGCACCGTCGGCGCGGCGCTGACCGCGCACCTGAACGACGTCACGTCGATGGCGGTGTCGCTCGACGTGGGGTTGGACGAGCCCGAACCGTTGTGGGACAAGGCGGGCGAGGTGGTGCGCGTCGTGCTGCCGGTGCTGCTGGAGATGCCCGCGGCCCCGGTGCTGTCGGTGAACGTGCCGAACATCGCCGACGTGCGCGGACTTCGCTGGGCCGAGCTGGCGCGGTTCGGCACCGTGCAGAGCCGCGTGGACGAACTGGACGACGGCGAGGTCGAGCTCGTCCACGTCTACGCGGAGGAGTCACTGGTGCCCGGCACGGACACGGCGTTGCTGGCCGAGGGTTTCGCGACCGTGACGGCGTTGCGCTCGGTGGACCGCGATGTCAGTTCTGAGCGCGCTTTGCCGGCCTGGCCAGCGTGATCACGAGCCCGATCAGGGCCGTCCGCACCTCGAGAAAACTTTCGGTCGTCAGGTCGTTGAGCGAGAAGGCCAGCATCCCGAACGACAACAGCAGGAGAATCCCGTACATCCGCGCGAGGTCGTGCCGCCACGCCATCGCGACGCCCAGCGCTCCGACCCCGATCTGCACCACGTGGTAGTTCGGGTCCAATCCGAACACGTCGAACCATCCGAACGCGAGCTGCAGCAAGCCCGCCGTGAGAGTGAGCGCCTGCGGCCTCGTGAACTCGAACTGATCGTTCAGCAAGGCCATGGGTCTCTACCCTTCGGATCGCCGCCAGACCGCGTCGTACTTCGCCTGTCGCGCGCGGTCCCTCACGGCGTTTCGTTCCCGGCGACCCTGAGTCGCCGACCCTCGTGGATACCCGTACTTCGTGAGCCGGTAATCCACGCTTTCGGGTGCGTAGGAAAGCGCGAAGTACAGTCCTACAACGAAACCGAGCGCTCCGCACGCGATTGCGAGTGGCCACGCCGAGTCGAGTCCGAAGACCAGCGCCAGCGTGATGGCCGTCGTCAGCGGTGTGACCTGCACAAGACTGCGCACCGTGAAGCGCACCAGCCACTTCGGACCGGTCACGTCCTCGAAGACGAACTCCCGGTACTTCTGCGGAAGCCTGCCGCCGGCGTAGTACCAGAGCTTCAGCGCCGGGTTCATCGGGTGGCCTTGGCGATCACCTTGTGCAGCACCTGGTTCAGCTGCGCGAGCTCTTCGAACGTCATGTCGAGCTGCTCCACGACCTTGAAGGGAATCTTCAGCGCCTCTTTTCTCAGTTCCTGCCCGGCCTCGGTCAGGGTGAGCGCGAGCGCGCGTTCGTCCGCCTTGTCCCGCTGCCGCTCGACGTAGCCGACCGCCTCCAGCCGCTTGAGCAGCGGGCTGAGGGTGCCGGGGTCGAGCTGCAGGACGTTGCTCAGGTCCTTGACGGTGCGCGGCGACCGTTCCCAGAGCGCCAGCATCACCAGGTACTGGGGATGAGTGAGGTTCAGAGGCTCCAGGATCGGGCGGTAGACCGCGATGACCGTCCGGCTGGCCACGGCCAGCGCGAAGCAGACCTGCCGCTCCAGTTCGAGCGGGTTCTCCGGAATACTTGGTGTACTAATCATTGGTGTACACACTAACTCGGAGGCGCGCTCAGGTCCAAGAGATGTGGTGCAGTGCTCAGGCGGTCACTTCAGGGCCTCCGCCAGGACCTCGGCGGTGACGGCGGCGCCCGCGCGGGTCATCACGGTGCCGCCGTGGTCGACCTCGTTGATCAGCACGGGTTCGTGCAGCGCGGGCAGCGCGGCGCGGAACTCCTGGGCCTGCTCGACGGTGTAGGCGGGCGGGCTGTCCGGGCCGGTGCTCCACTCGGCGTGCAGGAACCAGGTCGGCACGGTGAGTTCCCGCCAGCGCGACTTGCCGAAGATGACGTCGGTGGCGTCGGCGATCAGGGTGTCGGCCGGCAGCCTCAGGTGGCCGTCGGCGGTCAGGTCGTGCGCGAAGTAGTCGCGGATCAACGGGTCGGTGGCGTCGATCAGCGGGTTCACCACGGCCTGGACGGCGAGGTACTCGTCGACGGTCCAGGTGCGTTCGCGCGCGGCCAGCTGCGGGGCGAACGCGGCTGAGAGCAGTTCCTCGGTCATCTGAGCGTGGGCGGGCATCGGGAAGCCACCGTCCACGAGCACGAGCGTGCGCACGCGGTCCGGGTGACGTACGGCCAAGTCGACGGCCACGTACGCGCCCATGGACATGCCACAGACCGTCACGGTCTGGAGGTCGAGGGCGTCGAGCACGCGGACCATGTCGTCGGCGTGCTGACCGATGCCCGCGCCGAGGACCGCGGAGCTGTCGCCGCGGCCGCGCAGGTCCGGTGCGATGAGGGAGAAGTGGTGGGCCGCCACCCAGTTCCAGAGCTTGCGGCTGCCGCTGACGCCGTGGATCGCCAGCACGGGCGGGGTGTCGCCGTCGTGGATCTCGACGGCCAGGTCGCCACCGTCTACCGGGACGAACATGCGGACTCCTCAGGCCTTGCCGGGATTGAAGAGGTTCAGCGGGTCGAGCGCGTGCTTGATGGCCTGCTGCACGGCGTGTGCGCCGGGGCCGAGCTCGCGGATCATGCCGTCGCGCTTCAGAAGGCCGACGCCGTGCTCGCCGGTGACGGTGCCGCCCAGTGCCAGGGCCTGGTCGATGATGTCCTCGAACGCCGCCTGCGCCGCGATCCTGGCGTTGTCGTCGCCGGGCGGGGTGATCAGCAACGGGTGCAGGTTGCCGTCGCCGGCGTGGGCGATGGTCGCGATCCGGACCTGGTGGCGCGCACCGATCTCCTCGATGTGCGCGAGCATCGCGGGGACCGCGGACCGGGGCACGCACACGTCCTCGGTGAGCAGCGGGCCCAGGCGTTCGAGCGCCGGGTAGGTGAGGCGGCGGGCGGCGAAGAGGGCCTCGGCCTCGGTCGAGTCGGTGGACCGCTCCGTCCAGACGGCGCCCGCGTCGGTGAAGGCCGCGACCAGCCCGTCGGCGTCGGGCGTCTCGGCGCGGGCCAGCAGCATGGCTTCGGTGTCCGGCTCGATGCCGAGGTGCTTCCAGTCCTCGACGGCCTGCAGGCACGCGCGGTCGATCAGTTCCAGCGCGGCGGGTTGCAGACCTCGGCTCGTGCTCAGAGCAACGGCCTGACCTGCGGCGACGAGGCTGTCGAACGCGCCGACGACGGTGTCCGCGGGCCGTGGGGCCGGGCGGAGGCGGACGGTGATCTCGGTGACGACGCCGAGCGTGCCCTCGGACCCGACGAGCAGGCTGGTCAGGTCGTAGCCGGCGACACCCTTGGTGGTGCGCCTGCCCAGACGTACCGCGGTGCCGTAGGGGACAGGGCCGCCCAGCACGGCTTCCAGGCCGAGCACGTAGTCGCGCGTCACGCCGTACTTGAGGCAGCACAGGCCGCCCGCGTTCGTGGCGACGTTGCCGCCGATCGTCGACCACGGCGAGCTGGCCGGGTCCGGCGGGTACCAGAGTCCTTGCGCGGCAACGGCTTTCTTGAGGTCGTCGTTGACGACGCCCGGTTGCACGACGGCGAGCAGGTTGTCCCGGTCGATCTCGATGATCCGGTTCATCCGGCTCAGGTCGAGAACCAGGCAGCCGTTCGTCGCGTTGGCGCCGCCGGACAGGCCCGTGCCCGCACCTCGCGGCACGATCGGGACGCTGTGCTCGGCGCAGGCTTTCACGGCCCGCTGAACGTCCTCTGTGGACTGCGGCCGGAGCGCCGCGTACGGCGTGCCCGCCGGTGCCCACTCGGCCTCGTCGTGACTGAGGCCGGCCAGCGTGTTCGGATCGGTGATGAGGTTCGGCAGCTTCATGATCGCTCCAACGCGCCGTGCGCGGCCTTGTGCGCGACACGTTCCAGCGCCGCGCCCCATTCGGCGGGCGTGGTGCCGGCGTGGATCGGGACCGCGCCCATGCCCGCCACCGCGAACCGGGCGAAGAGCACCAGGTCGAAGGCCTGGTCAGGGGAGGCGAGCGGCGGGGTCAGGATCGTCGCGATCTGCGCGGCGCCCGTGTTGAGCTCCTGCGTGCCGGTCGCGATGAGATCCGGTTCCTTGACGATCACCGCGCGGCGGCCGAGTTCCAGCGCCCACTGCTCGGGGGTGATCGTGTCGACGGCCGTGCGCACCGCCGTCGTGAGCGCCGCGACGGGATCCGGGTCCGGGGCGAGGGCACGAACGACCCGGCTGAGGAACGCGTCGTACCAGAAGATCGCGGCCTTGGTGCCGAACGTGCGGAAGAGCGTGCGTTCGGAGACGCCCGCCCGATCGGCGATGGCCTTGGTCGACGTGGCGGCGAAGCCCTGGTCGAGGCACAGGGCGATGGCCGCCTCCTGGATCGCGAGGCGGGTGCGCAGGTCCTTCGCGGCGCGCGTGGTCAAGGTGTCCACGTCGCTACGGTAGCGCGAAGCGTCAGTTACTGCCAGAAGTTTTGGCAGTAACTGACGCTTTTTGAAGCTTTAGAGCGCGCGGACGGCCGCGCCGAGGCGCGTGATGCCCTCGTCGATCTGCTCCGGCGTGACGCCTGAGAACGCGAGGCGGAGGGCGTTGTCGCCGCCCTCCAGCAGGAAGTCGGAGCCCTTCACGAACTCGACGCCGTGCTCCTTCGCGACCGGCACCAGCTTGTCGATCGACACACCCGGCAGCTCGACCCACATGAAGTAGCCGCCCTGCGGCGCGGTGAAGACCGCCTCCGGCAGCTCACGCCGCAGAGCCGCCACGAGAGCGTCCCTGCGCGCACGCAGCGCCGTGCGGACGTTCACGACCGACTCGTCGAGACGGCCGGAGCGGCAGTACGAGTTCACGATCGACTGCGCCACCATGTTCGGCGAGATGTACGTGGTGGTGGCGATGTCCTGGACGGCCTTGATGACGGCCTTCGGGCCCACCAGGTAACCGCAGCGAATGCCGGGCGCCATGGTCTTCGAGAACGACGACGCGTAGACGACCTTCTCGTTCTTGTCCTGCGAGAGCATCGTCGGCAGCGGCTCTCCCTCGAACCGCACCTTGACGTAGGGGTCGTCCTCGAACAGCACGAAGTCGTACTTGGCCGCGAGGTCGAGCAGACGCGCGCGCTTCGCCTCGGACAGCGTGTAGCCGGCCGGGTTGTGGAAGTTCGGGATGATGTGCGCGAGCTTCGGGCGCACACCGCTCTCCAGCAGCTTCTCGAGCGCGTCGACGTTGATGCCGTCGGTCTCCAGCTCGATCGCGTGGATCTTGGCGCCGCGCTGGCGCAGGTTCAGCAGCGTGCGGTCGTAGGTCGGAGCCTCGACCACCACGTCGTCGCCCTGCTGGACGAGCAGTTCGAACAGGAACGCGTCGGCCTGCATCGAGCCGTTGGTGACGAGCACCTGCTCCGGCGCGACGCCGTGCTGCTCCGCGAGCCAGGTGCGCAGCGGGACGTAGCCGACGCTCGTGCCGTACGCGAAGGTGCCGCCGGGGTCGTCCGTGAAGGCTTTCTGCGCTGCTTCGCGCAGGCCTTCCTGGTCGATGATGTCGAGAGAGGGCGCTCCGCGCGTGAACAGGATCGAGGCCATGCGCGGAGCGTACAACTCCCACAATCTGGGCTACGGCCTATATGCGTATGAGTTGAGCAGGCTCACCGCCGCCTGGGCGTCGCCCAGGTGATAAAGATCGACTGCCAGGAAGTTCGGCTTCTTCCTCGCCGCTGGCTGGCAGAACTGCTGCGCCCGGTTCGCGAGCTTGCCGTTGTCCGTCGTGGCGGTGCCGGTGAACGGAACGTCCCGGAAGTGGTTCATCACGAACAAAGGCTGGAAGCTGCCCGTCGCCGTGAGCGGTTTTTCATCCCATCGGCTGTAACAGGACCAGTCGGAACTACCCAGACCCGAACCCATCGACCAGTAGTTCTCGACAGTCCAGTCCTTCTGGTAGAGCACGCCGCTGTCCTCGCGCCCGTCCTTGCCGTGGTCGGTGAAGATGATCAGCCGCTTGTTGCTGCTCTGCAGCTGGCTGCGCGTGGGCCACCCGTTCTGCTGCACGCCCTCCGCCCGGTACAGGACGTCGTTCAGCCCCTGCACCTTGCGAAGCTCGGCGCGCAGCGTGTTCGCGTCGACGTAGTCCTCCAGGAAGACCGTGATGATCTCGCCGCGGTTGTTCTTGAGGAAGTCCACGATCCGCTGGACGTCCACGTTGAGCGCCACCGGCTTGCTGACGAGCGTGCAGCTGTTGTGGCACAGGATCGCGCCGTCCGGGGTCTGGTGAATGTCCAGCATGAAGCCCCGCACGCCGTCGCCCAGCTGCTGCACGATGCCGCGAGTCTGGTTCTTGGCGAGGTTGACGAACGGCGGCGCGAACCCGCCGTCCACCCCGTTCGCATAGGCGTTGTGGGCGGTCAGGAACGTCATCTGGTCGAGCCGCGGATCCGCCGGCATCGGCTCGGTCTGACCGCTGACCGGCGTCAGGTACCAGCGCGACTCGCCATTCAGACTGAAGAATTCCCATTGATCACCGAACTGACGGGGCTCGTGAACCGTATCCCCTTGTGAACACGAACCCATGGTGAGCTGACGGGTGATGCACTGACCCGGCGAGTCGGTGTTCTCGAACCTCCCGTCGCTCAGCCGCCACTGCTGGCGGTCCTCGTTGCCTTTGGGGCGGTGCAGCGCCAGTCCACTGCCGCTCTGGGCGACGTTGAGTCCGGTGCTGACACTGGTGACGTAGAACGTGCCCGCGGGAGCCGCGTCGGCGGTGGCGGGTACCAGGGGAAGTAGCAGCAGGGCTGCGATGGCAGGGAGGTATCGCATGGTGACCAGAGTCATGCACCGGGGTGAAACATGAAACGCTTTCAAGGGTGTGAACGTTTAACACTGTGGGTATCCCCAGCATCGTGAATCGCTCTTGACGAGCAGGGGAACCACGCGGGAACCAGTACGTCGCAGTACAACTCCACGGCAGCCGTCGCCCGACCGAAGGGTTAGGGCCGGTACTCGGGCGCCGCCTTCACAAGCCGCGCAGGGTTCGACTCCCTCGGTTGCCACTTGCTCCGGGCACGTCCCGTGAGCGCACGTCGTCGACATCCCGCGGCGGCAAGTACAGGCGTCGTGGTCGACGGACCGCGGCGCCTGTGTCGTCTCAGAACGGCGGATCGCCCCCGAACGTCGTGCCGGCATCACGGTCACGCGGCGTGGTGCGGGACCTGCCCAGGGCTCGCAGCTGATCGCCGACGTACCTCAGGCCCTCACGCAGCTGTTCCTTGCTCGCCTCGGCACGACGTTCGACGCCCATGACGCCGTTCAGTTCGCTGTTGACCGCGCCGGGATGGCGGCCGGAGTCGGTCGCCAGCAGGAAAGCGGCCTTGTTGAGGGACTTCCGCAGGCTGTGCGAGGTGGTGATCTTGGGTGTGGAGCGGTGCGGTGGCCACGGGAGCGGCGCGGCCTGGCGCCGGGGGAGTGGAGCCGGTGCGGCGTGGTCCTGAGGCCGCGGGGCTCGGCGGTCGCGGTTCGCACGGCAGGTCGTGCGTTCGGCCGGTGTCAGGTGAGCCCAGCACGCCATGGGGGTTCGCGGCGAGGCCGGCAGGATCGGGTACGCCCCAGTCCGCCGCGCGGGCCTCGCAGCGACGGCCGTCCTTGCGCTGCCGGACGCACTGCGGCGCCGTCACCGCGCGGCCGAACCCGGCAGGCGACCACGAGGTCCGGAGTGGACTGAGGAGAGGGAACGCATGGCGGTACCAGGCCTTTCGATCGTCGTGGCTTTCCGAACTAGCTGATGTGACCACGATGACAGACGGGTCTGACACTCCCGAGAAGTCCAGCTCAGCGCCCGTTCTGGAGGTCTGGGCACGAAGAAGCCCGCCCGGCGCGTACCGAGCGGGCCTCCAAGAGCTGAATCAGATGGCGCGGACGTCCTGCGCCTGCGGCCCCTTCTGACCCTGGCCGATCTCGAACTCCACGCGCTGCTGCTCTTCCAGCGACTTGAAGCCCGAGCCGGAGATCTGCGAGTAGTGCACGAACACGTCCGGACCGCCGCCGTCCTGCGCGATGAATCCGAAGCCCTTCTCGCCGTTGAACCACTTCACGGTGCCCTGCGCCATACCGAATGCTCCCTAGATGTTGGTCCCTCGCCAGAGCGAGGTGCGCGGGCAGTCTGCCAGTCGACGGTCTCTCTCACATCGTGGTTAGCCCGGTGGTGTGACGAAGTAAGTTGAACGTGGTACCCCGAGAGGAGCAGGGATGACGAACTGGCTGGACGTCGCGCACGAGGTGGCGGCGACGCTCAGGTCCGACGCGGCGGACAGGGACCGGGCGAACCAGCCACCCGTCAAAGAGGTGGAACTGCTCAGGCAGAGCGGCTTGCTGAACGTCGGCGACTGGACTCAGCAGCAGAAGATCGGCCGGATCATCGGGGCCGCCGACGCCAACATCGGGCACCTCCTCGGGTACCACTACCTGCAGATCTGGCGCAGCGGCCTGTTCGACGCGCCGTTCAGCGTCCGGCCCGACCAGTTCTGGGCCGGTGTCAGCAACCCGCTCGACGCGGCGCTCGAACTCAGCCCCGCCGAAAAAGGTTTCGTCCTCAACGGTCGCAAGACGTTCGCCACTGGAGCCGCCGTCGCCGACCGCCTAGTGGTCAGTGCGACCCGCACGGACAACGGCGAGAAACTCACCTTCCTGCTCGACGGGAAAGCCGCCGGAATCACCTACTTGGACGATTGGGACAACATCGGCCAGCGCCTCACCGCGTCCGGTGGCGTGAACTTCGAGAACGTCGCGGTCACTGAGATCCTCGGCGTCCAGCCGGCGAACGAGGACCCACAGATCAGCCTCGCCGCGATCGGCTTCCAGCTCGTGCTCGCCCAGCTCTACGTGGCCATCGCGGAAGGCGCGCTCGCCGAAGCCGCCGACTACACCCGCACGAAGACCCGCCCGTGGTTCGTCAGCGGCGTCGAAACGGCCACCGAGGATCCGTACATCGTCGCGGCCTACGGCGAGATGGTGTCCCAGACCAGGGCCGCCGGGCTGCTCGCGGACGAAGCCGCGCGGCAGCTCTGGGAGGCGACCGAACTCGGCAGGCACCTGACCCCGGCCAAGCGCGGCGAGGTCGCGGTCACGATCTCCGAGGCCAAGGTCGTCAGCACCAAGCTCGTCAACGAGGTCACCAGCCGCATCTTCGAGCAGGTCGGCGCGCGCGGCACGGCGGCCAAGTACGGCGTGGACCGCTTCTGGCGCAACGCCCGCACGCTCACGCTGCACGACCCGGTCGTCTACAAGGCACGCGAGGTCGGCGAGCACTTCCTCACCGGCGCGCGCCCCGCGCACACCGGGTACAGCTGATGCAGCCGGTCCTCGCCGACTCGGTGAAGCTCACCGAGAACGGCGTCCTGATCCTCGACCGGCGGCAGTTCCCGTTCGAACGGAACTGGGTGCTCTGCCGCACGGCCGAGGAGGTCGCGCGGGCCATCGAGGACATGGTCACCCAGTCCTCCGGCCCGTACTTCGCGGTGCTGTTCGCCCTGGTGCTCAAGGCACGCACCCTCGAAGGCCTGCCGTTCGAGAACGCCCGCGCGCAGCTCGCGGAAACCGCACGGATGCTCGAGAACACCAGGCGCACCAACAACGCCCTGCGCAAGGCGACCAAGATCGTGCTCGAACACGTGGACGCCGCGCAGGACATCGCGCACGCGGTGACCGGCGCCGAGGAAGGCGATCGCAGGTACCGCGCCAAGAGCCAGGCGCTGGGGGAGCACACGGCGAACCTGCTGCCCGCCGACGCCACGGTCATGACCCACTGCTGGGCCGACCTGTACCTCACCGAAACGGTCAAAGCCGCGCAGGCGCAAGGCAAGCGGCTCAAGTTCTTCTGCACGGAGACCAGGCCGTACCTGCAGGGAGCCCGGCTCACCGCGGAGACGTTGATCGAGATGGGCGTCGACACCACGCTCATCACGGACGGCATGGGCGCCGCCGTCCTGCAGAGCGGGCAGGTCGACGCGTTGGTCACGGCGGCCGATCGCGTCACCATGGACGGGCACGTCGTCAACAAGGTCGGCACACTGGGGCTGGCCGTGGCGGCGCACGCGTTCGGAGTACCGTTCCACGCCCAAGTGCAGGCACCCGATCTGCAGGCGCCGACGACGGAACACGTCGAAATCGAGTACCGCGACGGCTCGGAAGTGTTGCAGGTCCTCGGCAGGCCCAGTGCCACGCCGAGGGTGAAAGGGCACTACCCGGCGTTCGACGTGACACCGCCGCGCTTCGTCACGACCGTGGTGACGGACCGGGGTGTCTTCGACGCCGGCGCGCTCGACGAGTACTACGAGGGAGAACAGCGGTGAGCAAGTGGGTCGTGCTCGACATCGAGGGCACGCTGAGCGCGACGGACCAGGTGCTGGTCGTCCTCTACGACTACGCCCGCCCCCGGCTCGGGCCGTGGATCGAGCAGCACGGTGACGACCCGGTGGTGGCCGACGCCGTCAAGCAGATCAAGGAACTGAGCGGGCACGACGACGTTGTCAAAGCGCTGCACGACTGGATGGACGCCGACCAGAAGGTCACGCCGCTCAAGACGTTGCAGGGCCTCATCTGGCAGCAGGGCTATGCGCAGGGCGACCTGGTGGCGGAGTTCTTCCCGGATGTCGTCCCCGCGATCCGCAAGTGGCACGACGACGGAGTGAAGCTCGCGATCTTCAGCTCCGGCTCGGTCGCGGGCCAGGTCGCGTTCTTCCAGCACACCACGGACGGCGACCTGACCCCGTTGCTGGAGCACCACTTCGACACGGTCAACGCCGGTCCGAAGCGCGAAGCCGCGTCGTACCACAAGATCGCGGAGACGCTCCAGAGCGACGACATCACTTTCTACAGCGACGTTCCGGCAGAGCTGCACGCCGCGCAGGAGGCGGGCTGGAAGACGGTCGGCGTCGCCCGCGCCGGTGAGCCGTACGGCAACGCCGACTTCACGCCGCACCCCACGGTCTGGGAGCTGTCGTGACGGCGGAGCTCGCCCGCGAGTGCGTCCGCTACGCCCAGATGGGCTGGATGCGCGGCACGAGCGGCAACCTCTCCGTTGTCCTGCAGCGTGATCCGCTCCGGCTCGCGGTCACGGTCAGCGGCGTCGACAAGGGCGAGATCACCGCGGACGACAGCGTGGTCATCGACGTCGACGGCAACGCGGTCGACTCGCCGAAGGTCCCGTCCGCCGAAGCGGGCCTGCACGCCAGGATCGCCCACGTCTCGGGTGCCGGCGCCGTCGTGCACGTCCACGCGCTGGCCACCGTTGTGGCGGCGGAACACTGGCCCGACGGCGTGGTGCTCAAGGACCTGGAGATGCTCAAGGGTTTCGGACGGCACGACCACGAAGAGGTCGTGATCCCGGTCGTTCGCAACTCGCAGGACATGCTCGAACTGGGCGACGCCTTCGAGAAGGGCTTCGACCCGAAGGTCCCGGCACTGCTCGTCGCGCGGCACGGCGTGTACGTGTGGGGCGATGACCTGATGCAGGCACGGCACCGCCTGGAATGCCTGGAGTGGTTGCTGCGCTTCAAGGTGGAGACGCGAGACATCTTTACGGGGAGGCACTCATGACGCTGTTGACCGTGTGGCCGGAATCCGGCCCCGAGGAGACCGTCCTGCGCACCACCGACGCCGAGGAGATCGCCACCGCGCTCAAGGAGCACGGCGTGCGCTTCAGTCGCTGGTCCGTTGTGGACGGTGTCACCGCCGAGAACGCCCTGGACATCTTCAAAGACGACATCGCCCGCGTCAGCGAGACGGAGGGCTACGGCTACGTCGACGCGATGGAGATGACGCCGGCCGACACCGACGAGTACCGCGCGAAGGCCGTCGAGTTCCGCGACAAGTTCCTCGCCGAGCACACCCACGACGACGACGAGGACCGCTACTTCGCCCGTGGCGCAGGGGTTTTCTACCTGCACATCGGCGACAAGGTCTACGCGGTGTTCTGCACGGCGGGCGACCTGCTGAGCGTTCCGGCGAACACGACGCACTGGTTCGACATGGGCACGACGCCGGACTACGTGTCGGTCAGGTTCTTCCACGACGACGACGGCTGGATCGGGAACTTCACCGGCAGCGACATCGCGAAGAAGTTCCCGACCTTCGACGAGCTCAGTTCAGGAATGTGAAAAGTTCGCCTATCTGAACATTGTTCCGGAATTTGAACGAGCTATTGATTCCCTCCGCCCTCTGACCTCACAGTGGTACAGACCACTTATCGAAGGTCGGAGGGATTCACCGTGGAAACCCCTGCACTCCACACACGACGATCCGTGCTCGCCCTCGCGTTGACCGCACCCCTGCTCGTGGCCCCGGCGGCTCAGGCCCTCGCTCAGCCGCCGTCCGCGCAGTGGGTGTCGGCGCCGTACACCTACACCGTCCAGAAGCCGTACAACCTGGCTCTGAGCAGCCGTTACACGTTCTCCGGCGGCGTGCACACGATGTGGGTGTACGACTACGACCAGCCGCACACCCAGGGCAGCCCGACGGATCCGCGCACCGAGATGCGCTTCAACCAGGAGTACTCCAGCGGGTCGCGCGCCTGGGAGGGCGAGATCTTCATCCCGGCCGGTGTCAGCGGCCCGACCGTCGTGCAGATCCTGCGCGGCAGCCGCCCGGACGGCACCCGCGCCACCGACGTGATGCTCAACGTCGCCAACATCAACGGCGGCACCCTGCGCAAGGACAGCAACCAGGTCATCGCGACCGGCATTTACAACAAATGGTTCAAGATCCGCGTCGAACACACCGCCGTCGCGGGCGGCCGGGGCACCGTGAAGACCTACTACAACGGCGCTCTCAAACTCACCCACCAGGACGAGGGCCCGGCGACGCGCTATTTCAAGAACGGCGTCTACCACCACGGCAGCGGCCGCGCGGAGGCCCGTTTCCGCAACATCACCTACTGGCGCCAGTAATCCCTTCTTCCGGGACCCTAGAGTGAGTGCATGAGCTCACAGGTGGCGGTGGCATCGCTCGGCGGCACGATCACGATGACGGGCTCCGGCGCGGTGTCGCCGACCCTGGGCGCCAAAGACCTCGTCCAGGGCCTCGAGGTGGGCGAGATCGCCACCCTCGCCACGATCCCCGGCGCCTCGCTCACGTTCGCCACGCTGCTGGACGCCTTCGACTGGGCCGACAAGCAGGTTTCCCAAGGCGCACAAGGTGTCGTGGTCATCCAGGGCACCGACACCCTCGAAGAGACCGCGTACTTCTTCGACTGCCTGTGGCCGCACGAGGAACCGATCGTCGTCACCGGCGCGATGCGGCACCCAGGACTCCCCGGCGCGGACGGCCCCGCCAACCTCGCCGCGGCCGTTTCCGTTGCGGCTGCCCAGAACTCACGCGGGCGCGGCGCGTTGCTCGTCCTCAACGACGAGATCCACGCCGCCCGCTGGGTCCGCAAGACGCACAGCAGCCTGACGAACGCCTTCACGTCGTTCCCCGGCCCGCTCGGACTCGTCGTCGAAGGCGCGCCGCGGTACTTCCATCCCGCGCACCGGCTTCCGGCGTTGCCGCGACCTCTCGACGCGCCCGCGGTTCCGCTCATCGAGGCCACTGTGGACGATGACGGCGCGATCCTCGACTGGCTCAACGTCAAGGGCGCCGTCGTCGCGGCCGCGGGCGTCGGTCACGTGTCGCAGGGCATGGCCGAGGCGATCTCGCGGGCCCAGTTCCCGGTGGTGGTCGCGACGCGGACAGGCGCCGGGACGACGTTCCGCGACACCTACGGCTTCACCGGATCCGAGTCGGACCTGATCCAGCGCGGCGCGGTGATGGCCGGGTGGTTGTGCCCGCGCAAGGCACGCGTGCTGCTGCGGCTCACGCTCGGCTCGCAGTGTCCGATCGAGGACGTGTTCGCCGCCCGCGGTGACGTCTTCTGAACTGGTGCTCCTTGACGACGGTGGCCAGGTCATGACCGACCTGCGCGCCGGGCAGTTGCTGGACGAGGGCTGTGACTTCGTGTTGATCGGCCGGGCTGGCACCCTCGCGCGGGACCTCCCTCTGCAGGTGCTGCGCACGAGCGGACTCGCGCGTTGCTCGCCGGGGTCCTGATCTCCTTGTCCAGCAACGAGATCAGGACCACCGACCGGACTCTCTTCGAGAGCGGCGACCGCGAGGCACTAGGCAGCGCGGATCGCATTGGTTCTCGGTCTTCGGAGCGGGTCGATGAACGCCGGTGGGCGGAAGGCCGGGACGCCGTCGAGCATCTGGACCTGCCACTCCGACTGGTGGGCCAGGTCGTGGTGACGGCGGCAGAGCAGGGTGAGATTGGCCGCGTTGGTCTCGCCGCCCTCGGACCAGTGCCTGATGTGGTGGGCTTCGCAGTGCGTGGGCGGGCGGGTGCAGCCGGGGAAGGCGCAGCCCTTGTCACGGGCCACGAGGACGCGGCGCAGACCGGCGTTGATCGTCCTGGTCCTGCGGCCCACGTCGTAGACCTGGGAACGGCTGCCCAGCAGGACGGGGATGACGCCCGCGTCGCAGGCGACCTTGCGGACCTGGTTCATCGGCAGGTGATCGCCGTTGTCCAGCAGGGCGCCGCCGATGCCCTTGCGCAGCTTGTCGAAGTCGACCGTGACCGTCAGCTGGACTCGCTCGCCGCCGTGGATCCTGTTGCCGCTCGCGCGCAGGGCCAGATCGACCACCTCGCACAGGGCGTCGCCGTCGCGTTCTGACGCGAACCTCAGGTCGTGGGGTTCGGGCTTGGCCAGTGGGTCGATGAGAGCGTCGAGCTTCGCTCCCGTCTCAGCGTCCAGGTCGGCGGACAGCAGGTACCGGCCCGCCCTCCACTGGCGCCGCAGGGAGTTCTTCTGCTGGACCGGCTCCGGCTCCTTGGGCTCCGGGCCGTCCTGGTCGAGCCGGTAGGCCAGCTCCTTGCAGAACGCCTTCGCCGAGCGAGGTTCGTGCTGGAGCGCGTAACCGACGACGTGCTCTTCCGCCACGGAGGGCAGGCCGGCCATCGCCTCGGCCAGCACCTCCACGTGGTCCTCGGACAGTTCGCCCTCGGCCATCGCGGCCGCCACGCCCGGCAGCGCCGGGGCGATCTGGGAGCCGGTGGGCGTGATCGTGGGGCACAACGCCTGCGCCTGCTTGATCTTGCGGCGCGAGACCTTGGGATCCCAGCGCAGCGCGTGCTTGAAGACCTCGATCAGATCCTTGTACCCCAGCGTTTCCGCCGCACCCTGCTGGTCCAGCGCGCCGATGATCTCGAGGACCTGGAACTGGAGCTGGTGCAGCGCACGGACTTTCCGCTTGAGCTCGTCGAGGAGCTCAAGCGGGGAAGCGAGTCCGAGGGCTGTCATGCGTTCATCGTGGCATGAACAGGTGTTCGAATTCCATTCCACGATTCGGTGAACGTGCAGGTCAGACCCTATGGCGCCGTGTGTGCCGCACGGCGCCATAGGTCATCACGTTTTCACCCGAACGAGCCCGTGGCATGGTTCAAATCCAAGCCATACCGTCACTGAGCATGACCGCGATCATTTCGACTCCGTACAGCCGGGATCTCGGCGACGAGCTACGCCGTCTGAGAGAGACCACCACCCTTTTCCACGGCCGTGCGATGGCCGTCCAGCTCGGCTGGGATCCGAGCAAGGTGTCCGACATCGAACTCGGCAAGGTACGGGCCAGCGAGATCGACCTCGTCCAGTACCTGACGACGTGTGGCAAGGACATCGACTTCATCGATGCGTTCCGTGGCCGCTACTACAACGCGTTCGACCTGTTCTTCGCGCAGCTGCCGGACGACCTGCGCACGCTCGCCATGGCCGAGGCGATGGCCACGAAGATCATCAGCCTCGACATCATGACGGTGCCTGGTCTCGTGCAGGTGGAGGACTACGCGCGGGAGCTGTTCGTCGATTCCCACATCGAGGCGCCCGAGGACATCGAGAAGTTCGTCCGTGCGCGCATGGAGCGGCAGGCGATCATGAGGCGCCCGAGTCGTCCGGAGTGCTTGTTCTACGTGCACGAGCTGGCGTTGCGGATGCAGCTGGGCAGTGCCGCGGTCCGTGAAGATCAGTACCTGCGTCTCCTCTTCAACACCCACATGCTCCGGGTCGTGCCCGCACACATCACGGCTTTCCGTTCGCCTTGCGTGCTGTACGAGTTCGAGAAGGCGTTGCCGGTCGTGTACTGCGAAACCGACATGGCGAAGGTGTTCGCGCAGGACAAGACCGCTGTCGCGCGGGCGAGGAGGCTCTTTCAGCGGCTGGATGCCGTTGCCCTGGATGAGGAACAATCGCGGAGCAAGCTGATGGAGTATGTCAGCGGCCTGCGAGAGGACTCGGATGTTCCAGGAACGGACTTGGCGTAAGAGCAGCTACAGCGGTGGCAGCGGCTCGGGCAACTGCGTGGAGGTGTCGCTGGCCGAGGACGCGCTGGTGCGGGACACGAAGAACGCGAGCGGTGCGGTACTCGCGTTCTCCACCCCTGCCTGGCGCGCCCTGATCAACTCGCTCTGACCACCGACGTGTTCGCGGTCTCGACCGTCACCCGGACGGTCTGAGGCGCGAGCGACTGCAGGTACTGCGCGTGGTCCGAGCCGATCGTGTCGCTGAACGCGATGAACGCCAGGCGCGGCAGCTCGAACGCGGTCGTGGCGCAGAACTCCTCCAGGCGGTCGAAGCCGCGCCGGATGCCGGTGGCGTCGAGGCCGAACACGGCGTGCCGGTCGAGCTTGGCGGCGCCGACGTCGAGCAGGTGCAGCGCGTGCATGGCGTGCGTGAACGCCATCGCGCACACCTCGATGCGCGAGCACGCCATCAGCAGCGTCCGCACCATCGACGGGTGCAGTGACTTGCCGGACGTGCGCAGGACGACGTCGATTCCGGCGGCGCGGAACAGTTCGACGATCTCGAACAGGCCGGGGACTCCCAGCGGTTCCCCGCCTCCCAGCGTGACGGTCTCGGGGCGCATCGAGATGAGCGCCTGTGCGATGTGCAGCATTCGGTCGTGGCTGAGCCGCGCGTGTGCGACGTCCCAGGTGATGTCCATGCGATCGGGCCCCCTTCGGCGGATACGCCGATCCAAACGAGGACGAAGTCCCGCCGTCAGGTGACCGGTGTCCCGACTAGGAGGGACTTCCCAGCCCGGCCTCCCGGGCCCGCACGATGGCCTGCGCGCGATCGGCCACCTGGAGCTTGGTGAAGATCGCGGAGACCCGGTTGCGCACGGTCTTGCCCGAAAGGCTCAGCCTGTGCGCGATCGACGGGTTGTCGAGCCCGGACGCCATCAGCTCCAGCACGTCCCGTTCGCGGTCGGTGAGCTGCGGGAACAGCACCGCCTTGGACGAGGAGATCGCGGTGAAGTAGCCCATCATGCGCTGGGCGATGGTGGCGCTGAAGATCGCTTCTCCGGCTCCTATCGCCTGCACGGCGCGCACGATCTCGTCGTCGTCGGTCGTCTTGACCAGGTAGCCGCGGGCTCCGGCCTTCATCGCCGCGAACACGAGTTCGTCGTCCTCGTGCATGGTCAGCACGAGGACACCGATGTCCGGCAACACCTCACGGATCTGCTTCGCGGCCTCGACCCCGCCCAGCACGGGCATGTGCAGGTCCATCACGACGACGTCCGGTTCCAGGTCGAGGACGACCTTGACGGCCTCCTGCCCGTCGGCGGCGTCACCGACGACCTCAAGGCCGTCCTCCCCGTCCAGCAACGCTTTCAGCCCGCGCCGGAACACCGGGTGGTCGTCCGCGATCACCACGCGCGTCACTGGGCCTCCAACGGGATCCGCGCCACCACCCGAGTGCCGTGTGGTTCCGCGGGTCCTACTGTGCACGATCCACCCAGCTCCGCGCACCGTTCCCGCATCGAGTCGAGGCCCACGCCCGGCTTGGAATCAGCCGCGACCCCACGTCCGTCGTCCACGATCTCGACGATCAGGTCGCCGTCGGCCCGCACCGTGATCTTGCACGTCGACGCGCCCGAGTGGCGGGCGGTGTTGGTCAACGCCTCCGCGACGATCCGATAGGCCGCGACTTCCACGGCCGCGGACAGCCCCTCGATCTCCTCGGCCTCGACCTGAACCCGCAGGTCGCCGTTGAAGCGTGCGGCCTCATCGCGCACGGCCAGGGCCAGGCCCTGGTCGAGGATCGGCGGCCGCAGCCCGTCCACGAGGCTGCGCACCTCGCCGGCCGTCGAGTCGACATCGCCCAGCACCGGGTCCAGCACTTCGCCCAGCGAGCGGCGCAACGCCTTGAGCTGCAACCGGATCCCGACCAGCGCCGGTCCGACGCCGTCGTGCAGGTCGCGCCGCAACCGCAGCCGTTCCTCCTCGCGGGCGCGCACGAGCCGTTCGCGGGCGAGCTGCAGATCGGCGGTCAGCTTGATCGACTGCGCGGCCGGAGCGGTGGAGCGGGCGAGATCGACGAGCAGGCTCAGTTCCTGATCGCTCAGCCGTTCGTCGGGCGCCCGCGGCTCCACGACGAGATCGCCGACGACAGAACCCCGGTACGTCATGGGAAAGCGCAGCTGCGGCCATCCGCGACTGCGTCCGTGCTCGGCCAGCACCGAACCGCCGCGAATCGCCACGTACGGCAGCTTCAACGACTCCGCGACGGTCTGCGCGACGGTCGGCAGCACGTCCTGCGAGCGTTCGAGCTTCTCGCTCAACGTGGACAGGGTCGCGTAAGGATCCGAGCGCTGGCCGTACAGCCACCGGTCGAGCTTGCGCTGCACCCAGCTGCGAATCGGCGCGAACGCGAGCCCCGCCGCGACCACGCCGATCACCTCGGCGTCGTTCGTGAACAGCTCACCCGCACCGACCATCACGCCGAGATAGACGAGCAGCAGCACCACGGTCAACGTGCCGTAGAGCAACGACCGGTGGATCAGCAGGCTGATGTCGTACAGGCCGTACCGCACGATCGCGATGACCGCGGCGGCCGGAAACGCAAGCACACCAACGATCCACGCGATGTGCCCGTCCGTCGTCTCCACGACGGTCGCCACTCCGGCGAGCGTCAGCAGCGCGAACGCCCACACGAGCAACCGGCGTTCGTCTCCTTCAGCTCTCCGCCACCGCAGAGCCAAGGACACCACTGCTGCCAGCACGGAGACCCCGGCCGCGAGCACGGCGACGAGCGTGATCGTCTTCGCGAGCCCGCCGCCACTGCTCTGCCAGAACGAGGCGGGATCGCCCCACGACGCCCAGGCGATCCCGATCGTGCCGGCGACAGCGCTGAACAGGGACGCGCCGATGGCGATCCACCAGCGGTTGCTCAACGGCCTGCCGTTCGGGAAGACCAGTGCCACAGCGGGCAACAACGCGTACGTGGGCCACCAGACCCACGCCTCGACCCATCGGGCGGGATGGTCCTCGGGCTGACCCGCGACCGCGATGGCGACGGCGCCGAACACGCCCATGGCCAGCAGCAACCACCCGACGGACGACCTGCGGACGTGGCCGATCACCCGCACCCCGAGCAGGGTGCAGGCGAACGCGACCAGCCAGTTCCGCGGATGCGAGACCGCGCCGGTGACCGCTGTGTGCACGACGGCGAAGAGCACACAGGCGGCCACCAACGCGCCGATGACCCGAGCGAGGGTGACCTCGCGCCGGGTCAGTCGCTGAGCCAGTGCCACAGGTTGTGGAACGGAGAACCGGCGTCGAGGGTGGAGAGCCCACCCGGCCAGCCCTGGAACGTCATGATCCGATGGCGGAGCTCTTCGACGGTCACCGGCTTGGCCGGCTGGTGAGAGTGATCGAAATCGACGTCCCCAGGCGGCGCGTTCATCGCGCGCGCCTGAAGCTCCGCGTACCAGGCGAGGAGCTCTTCGTCGGACATGTGCGAGAAGTACGGCGGTACTTCTACGTTCTGCCGGGGTTTCGACATGCCTGGAAGGAGTCATGGGCACTCGTCTGGATACACGAGTGCCCACGAACTTCTGAGAACTTTCTCGGATCAGCTCACGGCAGGACCTGGATCTTGCGGCCCTTACCGGCTTTGAACTGGTCCAACGCCCCGGCGTAGTCGGCCAGCGGCACCCTGTCACTGATGAAGATCTCGGGGTCCAGTACTCCGGTCGCGAAGAGGTCTGCCGCCCGTTCGAACGAGTGCAGCACCGCCATCGAGCCGGTGATGGTGATCTCCTGGTTGTAGATCTTGTACGGCTCGATGGTCACGCGGGCCGAGTAGTCCGAGACGCCGAACTGGAGGAACGTGCCGCCCTTGGCGACCCGCCCGATCCCGTCCTGGATGGCCTTCTCGTTGCCGGTGGCGTCGATGACGACGTCCCAGCCCTGCGGCCGGTCCAGCTCGTCCGCGTTCGCCGCCACCGCCGTGACGCCGAGCTGACGGGCCGTTTCGAGGCGTTCCGCGTTCAGGTCCACGACCTCGATCGACGACGCGCCGGTCAGCTTGCCGAGCTGCAGCATCATCAGGCCCATCGTGCCCGAGCCGTAGATCAGTACCCGCGACGCCATCTGCGACCGCAGCACGTCGTAGCCGCGCACCGCGCACGACAGCGGCTCGATCAACGCCGCGTCCTCGGTCCGCACGTGGTCCGGCAGCTTCACGCAGTTGGCCACGGGCGCCTTCGCGAACTCCGCCGCGCCACCGGACGTCGTGACGCCGATGGCCGCCCAGCGCTCGCACAGGTTGTTCTTGCCGGAACGGCACATCCGGCACTCGTGACAGTAGAGCGACGGGTCGACGGCCACGCGGTCGCCGACCTTCAGCTCGCTGACCTGCGAACCGATCTCCACGATCGTGCCGGCGAACTCGTGGCCCGGCACGACCGGCAGGGTGGGAGCGAACTCGCCCTGCAGGATGTGCAGGTCCGTGCCGCACAACCCGCAGGCCGCCACGTCGACGACCACTTCGCGGGGACCGCAGGTGGGATCGTCCACAGTGGTCACTTCGACGGACCCGACGCCGGTGATCACTGCTGCTTTCACTTGACTGCTCCCAACGAGAGGCCCTGGACGAGCTTGTCCTGAGCGGCGAACCCGGCGATGAGCACCGGTAGAGAGACCACGACCGCCGCGGCGCAGACCTTGGCCAGGAAGAGGCCCTGCGACGTGACGAACCCGGTCAGGTACACCGGCGCGGTACCGGCGACGACACCGGTCAGCACCCGTGCGAAGAGCAGCTCGTTCCAGCTGAAGATGAAGCAGATCAACGCCGTCGCCGCGATGCCGGGCATCGCGATCGGCGCCACCACCCGGCGCAGGGTCGTGATCAGCCCGGCGCCGTCGATCGAGGCCGCTTCGAGGATCTCCTTGGGGACCTCGGCGAGGAACGACCGCATGAGCCACACCGCGATCGGCAGGTTCATCGAGCAGTACAGCAGCGTGAGGAACGAGATGTTGTCGAGCATCCCGGAGAACTGCGCGATCAGGTAGATCGGCAGCAGCGCCGCGACCACCGGCATCATCTTGGTGGACAGGAAGAAGAACAGGACGTCCGTCCACTTCTCCACCGGCTTGATCGACAACGCGTACGCGGCCGGGATCGCCAGCAGCAGCACGATGATCGTCGATCCGATCGAGGCGCTGAACGAGTTGATCAGCGGCGGCCACGCACCGGCGTCGAAGAACTCCGCGTACCCGTCCAGAGTCAGCGGCGCCGCGATGGACGGCGGGTTCGTCGCCGCGTCCGACTCGCTGTGCAGCGACGTCAGGAACATCCAGGCCACCGGCGCGAAGAACACGAGGCCGGCGAGCCAGGCGAGCACACCCCAGCCGTGTTTGACCCATTGGGTGCTCATCGCTTCTCCTCCTTGAACAGCGAGGACACCGTGCGCAGCGCGAACGTCGCGATCAGGATCGACCCCGCCACCACGATGACGCCGGCCGCGGAGGCCTCGCCGTACTCGTGGGCCTGGTAGAAGGTCTGGTAGATCATGTACGGCAGGTTCGCCGTGCCCAGACCGCCGGACGTGATCGTGAAGACCGCGTCGAAGTTCTGCACGATGTAGATCGACCCGAGCAGCCCGCCGAGCTCCAGGTACTGGCGCAGGTGCGGGAACGTCAGGTAGCGGAAGATCTGGAACGACGACGCGCCGTCGATCGTGGCCGCCTCGACGGGTTCGATCGGCTTGCTCTGCAGGCCCGCCAGCAGGATCAGCATCATGAACGGCGTCCACTGCCACACCAGCGACAGCACGACGGCGCTCATCGGCATGGTGGAGATCCAGTCCGGCTGGGCGTCGAAGCCCAGCCAGTTCAGGATTCCGTTGAACAGGCCGTACTCCGGGTTGTAGAGCACGTGCTTCCAGATCAGCGCCGCCGCCACCGGCACCACGAGGAACGGCGCGATGAGCATGGTGCGCACGAACCCGCGGCCCTTGAACTTCTTGTCCAGCAGCAACGCCAGCCCGAGTCCGAGGACCAGGCTGATCAGCACGACCGACGCGGTGAGCACGATCGTGTTGACGACCGAGGACCGCAGATCGGGGTCGGTGAAGACGTTGACGTAGTTGTCGAAACCGGCGAACCCGCGGCTGTTCGGGTCGAGCGAGTTCCACTTCATGAACGAGATGACCAGCGTCGCCACGAACGGCAGCTGCGTCACGATGATCAGGAAGATGAGCGCGGGCAGCAACGGCGCCCGCCGCGCCCACTTGGGATAGCTCCTGCGGGGGGCGGGAGACGGCCGGTCCACGACCGGCCGCTCCTGCTCTATGACCGCCATGTCACTGCCCCTTGTACTTCGCGGCGACCTTCTCGGCGAGTCCCTGACCGTTGTTCAGCGCGTCGTCCACCGTCACCGCGCCCGCGATCGCCGAGCTGATCTGCTGCGACACCTGGGTGCCGAGATCGGTGAACTCGGGGATGCCGACGAACTGGATGCCGGGCGCCGGACGTTCCTGCACACCGGGGTTGAGCGGCTTCGCGCCCTTGATCGCGGCCTCGGCCATCGCGGAGAAGCTGCCGGAGGACTGCTTGTACTCGGCACGCTGGTAGGTCGACGAACGCTTGCCGTCGGGGAGCTTCGACCAGCCGAGGTTCTTGCCGACCAGTTCCTCGTAGCCCTTGCCGGACGCCCACGAGATGAACTTCCAGGCGTTGTCCTGCTTCTTCGACGCCTTCTGGATGCCGAACGCCCACGTGTAGAGCCAGCCGGAGCTGTCGGTCTTCACGACCGGTGCTTGGGTGAAGCCGAGCTTGCCCTTGATGGGGGAGTCGGCGGCCTCGAGCAGGCCGGCGGCGACCGTGGCGTCGTACCACATCGCGACCTTGCCCTGCGTCATGTTGTTGAGGCACTCGGCGAACCCGGCCTGCGGGGCGCCCGCCTCACCGTGGTTGCGCACGAGATCCACGTAGAACTTGGTGGCCTCCTTGAACTCGGGCGCGTTGACCTGCGCCTGCCAGTCCTTGGTGAACCACGTGCCGCCGAAGGTGTTCACGACCGTCGTGAGCGGCGCCATGACCTGACCCCAGCCCGGCTGGCCGCGCAGGCAGATGCCGCGCACCTCGGGCGTGGCGACCTTCTGCGCCGCTTCCGCGACCTGCTGCCAGGTCGGCTTCTCGGGCAGCGTGACGCCCTTGGCCTCGAAGATGTCCTTGCGGTACATGAGGAACGACGACTCGCCGTAGAACGGCTGCGCGTACACCTTGCCGTCCGCCGCGGTCAGCGACTGCCTGATCGGCTCCAGGATGTCCGCCTGGTCGAAGCCGCTGTCCTTGGACACGAAGTCGTCCATCGGCGCGAGCCAGCCGTTCTTGGCGTACATCGGCGTCTCGTAGTTGGAGATCGTCGCGACGTCGTACTGGCCTGCCTGGCTGGAGAAGTCCTGGCTGATCTTGTCGCGGACGTCGTTCTCCGGCAGCACGGTGAAGTTCACCTTGATGCCCGTGTCCTTGGTGAAGTTGTCCGCGGTGAGCTTCTGCAGATCCTGCATCTGCGGGTTGTTCACCATCAGGACGTTCACCGAGTTCTCACCACCACCCCCGCCACCGGCACCCGAACAGGCGGACGCGAGCAGCAACACGGCGGTGGCGGCCCCGAATGTGCGAAGTGGTGTGCGAATCGACGGCATCGTCGGTTCCTTTCAAGGGTTTTTGGGCGCGTCAAAGTAGGGGGATGGCGCCCAAAGGAGAGGGGCGTTCAGGCTCTGATGACCTTGGGGCCTAGCAACGTGTAGCGGTGGGCCTCGTGCGCGCTGAGGCCGCTGTCCGTGACGACCGCCTCCAGATCGGAGACCTCGGCGAACCGGTGGAAGCTGGAGACGCCGAACTTCGTGTGCGTCCCGACGAAGATCTTGCGCCGGGAAGCGTTGAGCGCCTTGGCCTTCACCGCGCCGACCGCCGGGTCGGGCGTGGTCAGGCCGTGCTCGCGGGAGATGCCGTTCGCGCCGATGTAGGCGAGGTCGATGACCATCTCGCCGAGCATCCTGGTGGTCCAGTGGTCCACAGTGGCCAGTGTGTGGCCCCTGACGCGGCCGCCCAGCAGCAGGACGGTGCACGACGGGTGCTCGGACATCGCCGCCGCGGTCGGCAGCGACGCGGTGATGATCGTGAGCGGGTTGGTCGTGGGCAACGCCTCCGCGACGAGTTGCGGCGTGTAGCCCTCGTCGATGAAGACCGTTTCGGCGTCGTCGAGCCGTTCGGCGGCGGCCTTCGCTATGCGCCGCTTCTCCGGGACGTGCGACCCGGCGCGGAACCGGAGTCCTGTCTCGAAGCCGGCGCTCTCGACGGGGACACCGCCACCGTGCGTGCGGCGCACGAGGCCGTGTTCGTCCAGTACGCGCAGGTCGCGCCGGACCGTCTCGGGTGCGACGCGCAGTTCCTGCGCCATCTCCACCACGTCGACGCGGCCGTCGGCGCGGGCCCTGGCCAGGATGCGCCGCTTGCGTTCCTCGGCTCGCATGTCACCTGCCCACTCGGCTCTCGGGTTGCCCGTTCGGGCCGTGCATAGATGAAACACCCTCGAAACATTGTGGTCGGTGCCACAACTACGTGGAATCCTGCCCGAATTATGCCCGGCTCGCAGTGCGTGACGGCTCGTTCACGCAGGTCGACGAGAGCGGGCATGCCCGAGTCCCGGTGCCGTTCTGCCCGCATCGCCCCCATGTGGGCAAAAACAGTGAGCGGTTGTGGTCACAGTTCGACCACAACCGCTCACTGTTTGTCAGTTCGTTCCTAGCTCAGCCAGGCAGCCGCGTCCTTCGGCAGCTTTCCGTCCTCCAGCGGGATGCTTGACAACGTTGGCACGCCCGGCAGATCGATCGGAGCGTCCGACAGGTTGACGACGCACGTGTGATCGCCGCGCTTGAACGCCAGCACGTTCTCGCCGAGGTCGAGCCACTCCAGGTCGCCGTCGATGCCGCGACGCTGCGCGAAGACCTGGCGGTACAGGGCGAGCATCGAGCCGGGGTCGTCCGTCTGGACGGCGACCGAGAAGTCCTGCCAGTTCTCCGGCTGCGGCAGCCAGCTCGGACCGTCCTCAGCGGACCAGGGGAGCGGCACGCGGCAGCCGTCGCGGCCCCGGTCGGTGAAGCCGGAGCGGTGCCACACCGGGTCCTCGCGCAGCTCGTCCGGCAGGTCCTCGACCTCCCAGAGGCCCAGTTCCTCGCCCTGGTAGACGTACACGCCACCGGGCAGCGCGGCCGTGAGCATGATCGCCGCACGGGCGCGACGGGTGCCGAGCTCGAAGTCGGTCGGGGCGCCGTGCTGCCTGTCCGCGAAGGAGAATCCCGTCTTCTCGCGGCCGTAGCGGGTCACGTGCCTCGTGACGTCGTGGTTGGAGAGCACCCAGGTCGGTGGCGCTCCAACGGGTTCGTGTGCGGCGAGCGTGCTGTCGACGACCGTGCGCAGCTCGTCGGCGTTCCACGGGCAGCAGAGGAAGTCGAAGTTGAACGCGCTGTGCATCTCGTCCTGCCGGAGGTACCGGGCGAACCGGACCGGGTCCGGCAGCCACATCTCGCCGACGAGGATGCGGTCGCCGTCGTACTCGTCGACGATCTGCCGCCACCTGCGGTAGATCTCGTGCACGCCGTCCTGGTCGGAGTAGGGGAGATCCACGTCGGGCTTGCTGAAGTCCTTGATCAGACCGTCCGCCACGTCGATGCGGAAGCCGTCGACACCGCGGTCGAGCCAGAACCGCAGGATGTCCTCGAACTCGTCGTGGACGACCTGGTTCTCCCAGTTGAAGTCCGGCTGCTCGGCGGCGTAGAGGTGCAGGTACCAGCGACCGTCCGGAAGCTTGCTCCACGCGGGGCCGCCGAAGCGCGACTGCCAGTCGTTCGGGATCTCCTCGGTGTCACGGACGTGGAAGCGGTCCCACAGGCCGTCCTTGAACCACGGGTGCTGGTCGCTGCTGTGGTTCGGGACGAGGTCGATGATGATCCGGATGCCGAGTCCGTGCGCGTCCGCGATGAGCTTCTCGGCGTCGGCGAGCGATCCGAACACCGGCTCGATGTCGCGGTAGTCGGCCACGTCGTAGCCGCCGTCGGCCAGCGGGCTCGGGTACCACGGGTTGAGCCAGATCGCGTCGAAGCCGAGGCTCGCGATGTGCTGGAGCTTGGCGCGGAGGCCGGCCAGGTCGCCGATGCCGTCTCCGTTGCCGTCCGCGAAGCTGCGCAGGTAGACCTGGTAGATGGATGCGTTGCGCCACCAACTCATCTGGTGTCCTTTCAGCCTTTTACGCCGCCCGCGGTGAGCCCCGCGAGGATGTGCCGCTGGAACGCCAGGAACAGCGCCACCATCGGCAGGCTCGCCAGCACGAGGCCCGCGAGCAGGAGGTTGATCGGGGTGTCCGGAGCGAAGCGCTGAAGCGCGACACTGAGCGTCTGCTTCGCCGGGTCGGGGAACACGAGCAGCGGCCAGATGAAGTCCTTCCACGCCGCCACGACCGCGAAGATCGAGACGACGGCGAGGATGGGGCGAGAGATCGGCAGCACGATGCGGACGAGGGTCGTCCACGTTCCCGCGCCGTCGATCCTGGCCGCTTCGAGAAGTTCTTCCGGGATCTGGTCGAAGAAGCGCTTGAGCAGGTACACGTTCAGCGCGTTCGCCGCGGCCGGCAACCAGATGCCCGCCGGGTTGTTCAGCAGATCGAGGTCGGTCAGCGTGAGGTACACGGGGACCAGCACGGCCGTCGACGGCAACATCAGCGTCGCCAGCATCAGGCCCATGATCGCGTTGCCGAAGATCGGGCGGAGCTTGCTGAGCGCGTAGGCCGCGGGCACGATCACGGCCATCTGCACGGCCCACGCGCCGATCGCGACGACGAACGTGTTGAGGAAGAACCGGCCGAGGTCCATGTAGTTCCAGGCGTCGACGTACGCGCCCGGCTCCCAGGTCTCCGGCAGGATCGTCGGCGGTTGCTGCGCCAGTTCCGCCGGCGGTTTGAACGCGCCGATCAGCACCCAGACCAGCGGGAGCAGGAACGCCGCGGTGAACAGGACCAGCGTGCCGGCGAGGAGGATCCAGTACGCCGGGCCCGTTCCCCTCGTGAGAGTCCTCATGCGTCGGCCTTCTTCGTGATCTTGAGGTAGAGGAAGGAGAAGACGCCCAGCACCGCGAAGAGGATGAGGCTCAGCGCGCTCGCGGTGCCGAAGTCGTTGTAGTAGAAGGCGTAGCGGTACAGCAGCAGGAGCACGGTGACCGTGGACTCCTCCGGGCCGCCGCCGGTCATGATGAACGGCTCGGTGAAGATCTGCATGGTCGCCACGACCTGGAGCAGCAACAACATCAGGATCACGAACTTGGTCTGCGGGATCGTGACGTGCCAGACCTTCCTGACGATCCCCGCGCCGTCCAGGTCGGCGGCCTCGTACAGCTCGCCGGGGATGGTCTGCAGTGCGGCCAGGTAGATCAGCGTGGCCGAGCCCATGTTCGCCCACGTGATCACCAGGACGAGGCTGATCATGCTGGTGCCGGCGGAGTCGAGCCACTGGGACGTCGGCAGCCCGAGTCCTCTGAGGACGGAGTTGAACAGCCCCGGCCCCGGATCGTAGAACCACTTCCACAGCAGGGCCGTGACGACCGGCGGCAACATCACCGGCAGGTAGACCAGCAACCGGAAGTAGCCCTTGGCGTGCCGCAGTTCGTTGAGCACCACGGCCGTCAGGAACGGGACGCCGAAGCCGAGAACCAGCGCCAGAAGCGTGAAGTACAGCGTGTTGCGCCACGCCACCCCGAACAGCGGGTCCGCGAAGAGTCGCTCGAAGTTCTCCCAGCCCACCCAGTCGGGACTCGTCACGAAGTTGACCTGCTGGAAGCTCAGGACCACCCCGCGCACGATGGGGTACCAGGAGAACACCGCGAAGACGACCAGCGCGGCACTCAGGAAGCCGTACGCGGTGACGTGGCGCCGCACTTACTTCACCTGCGCCAGAACGGCGTTGACCTTGGTCTCGGCGTCCTTCAGCAGTGCCGAGTGGTCAGCGTCCTTGTTCGTCAGCACGGCCTGCACGACGGAGTCGAGAATCGCGTAGACCTGCTGCGCCTGCGGCGGTTCGAGCGAGCCCTTCGTGGCCTCCGAACCGTCCACATAGGCCTGGAAGTTCTTCACCGGCATGGTGGCGTACTTGGCCTTCAGGTCTTCCTGCTGCTTGCGCGGCTCACCGGTCCAGATGTCCGCGATCGGCGGGATCGGCAGGCCCACGGGCTGACCGCGGTCCTTGTACTTCTGCAGGTTGCCCTCGAGGCGGTCCGGGTTCAGGTACTTCCACTGGATCCACTTCAGGCCCGCCTTGATCTTCTCCGGCGTCGCCTTCGGGTTGATCATGTAACCCTCGCCGCCGAGCAGGGTTCCCTTCTGCTCCGGGATCGCGGCCAGGCCGTAGTCGTCGTACTTGCCCTTGAACTGGTTGACGATCGCGGCGACGTTGTCCGGCGCGGCCAGGTACATGCCGAGCTGCCCGGCGCCCATCATGTTCTGGACGTCGCCGATCTCCAGGAGCTGCTTCTCGCCCATGGAGTTGTCGTCCCAGCGCATCTCCTTGAGCCTGCGCAGGACTTCCTTGCCCTTGTCGTTGTTGAAGTCGGCCTTGTAGGTGTCGCCGTCCTTGCGGGCGATGTCACCACCGACGGACTTCATCCAGGTGGTGAAGTGCCAGCCGCCCTGGTTGCTCTTGCTGTACTCGGCGAACCCGGTGACACCGGCGTCCTTGAGCTTCTTGGCGGCGGCGCGAACCTCGTCCCACGTCTTCGGTGGCTGATCGGGGTTCAGGCCGGCCTTGGTGAAGTTGGTGCGGCTGTAGAGCAGGCCCATCGTGTAGTTCGCGGTGGGCAGCCCGTAGACCTTGCCGTCGACCGTGAAGACGTCCTTCAGCTCCTGCTTGAGGTCGCCGTAGTGCGGGACGTCCTTGACGTAGTCGGTGAGATCGGCGGCCTGTTTGCGTGCGATGAGCGCGGCGGGATCGGTGAAGTAGACGTAGAAGACGTCTTCGAGCTGACCGCCGGCGAGCTTGGCGGAGAACGTCTTCGGGTCCATGAACCCCTCGTGCGGCACGAGGTCGATGTCCTGGTTCTGCTTCTCGAACTCCGCGACGTCCTCGTCGAAGACCTTGCGGTCGAACGCCTGAGTCTGCGGCGGCTGACCATTGATGTTGATCGTGACCTTGCCGCCGGGCTCAGTCGTGGAACCGCTCCCACAGGCGGCGGTGCTCAGAACGAGGACACCGCCTAGCAGCACGGCAGCGGACTTCTTCATGGTGGGGCCGCCCTTCTCGCGAGCGCGTCGATGTGACGGCGACCATAAGTCTCCGTTACATCTGAACGCAATATCCAGACGAAAACTCGCAAGAAGACGACTGTGCTTGTTACCTCACCGGCGCACTGGACGCCCGCACCACCAACTCCGGCTCGAACAGCAACTCGTCCGGCGCCACCGCGTTGCCAGAGATCTGGTTGGCCAGCAGCTCGACGGCCGCCCGCCCCATCGCCTCAATGGGCTGTCGCACCGTCGTCAGAGGCGGATCGGTGCAGGTCATGAAGGCCGAATCGTCGTACCCGATGATCGACACGTCCTTGGGCACGTCCAACCCAGCACGCCGCACGGCCCTTATGGCACCGAGTGCGAGGGGGTCGCTGGCGCAGATGATCGCCGTGACCCCGCGCTGCACGAGCTTCATCGCCGCCGCCTGCCCACCTTCAAGGCTGAACATGGCGTGCTCGACATCCGCGCCACCGCACTTGTCGATGGCCTGCATCTTCCGCTGACTGGGCACGTGATCCGGCGGCCCGAGCACCGCTCCGATCCGCTTGTGCCCAAGCGACGTGAGGTGCCCGTACGCCTGCTCAACGGCCACCGCGTCATCACACGACACCCGCGGAAACGCCAGGTCGTCTATGGCGGCGTTGACCAGCACCGCAGGCAGCTTCCGCGACATCATCTGCTGGTAGTGCCCGTGGCTCGCGTCCTTCTGCGCGTACAGCCCGCCAGCGAACACGATCCCGCTGACGTGCTGCTCCAGCAACAGTTCCAGGTACTCCGCCTCCGTCACCCCGCCGGCCGTCCGCGTGCACAACACGGGCGTGAACCCCCGTTGCGCCAGCGCGTTCCCGACCACGTCCGCGAACGCGGGAAAGATCGGGTTCTGCAACTCGGGCAACACCAGCCCGACGAGCCTCGCCCGTTCGCCCCGCAACTGCGTGGGCCTCTCGTAACCCAGCACGTCAAGTGCCGTGAGCACCGCACTCCGCGTGGCGTCCGAGACCCCCGGCTTGCCGTTCAGCACCCGGCTGACGGTGGCCTCGCTGACCCCGACCTTGGCCGCGACCTCGGCCAGCCTCCGTTGCGTCATGGCGCAAGTGTACGCAATTTCTTGCGCTCGCTTGCAGTGCCATGCTCACCCTCCTGGCAGGCGCCCGCCGGGCCACGTCGTGGCTAGGCTCCAATGCCATCCGCAGGTGAGGGAGACCGAGATGGCCACCGACCCGCTCAAGCCCGTTCCCACCCCGGTCCCGCAGGATCCGGAACGCTCCTGCTGGCCGCTGAAGCCGGTGAAGCCGGTCCGCGGAGTCGACTGGTTCCTGCGCATGCCCAACGGCGGCGGCACCGTTTACGCGAGGCCAGCGGACTGACCTTCGCGTGGTCGCGTGGTCGCGATCTGGTGACTCAGCCCATCGCCTCGCGCCACAGCAACGCCACCCCGTGCCCTGGCAGCAACCACGATCGCACGTCCAGGTCGACGAGGTCGGTCGCCTCCAGCCACTGGGCGGCGGCGGTCGCCGACTTGAACGTGAACGGCATGACCCGGAACTCGTGCCTGGGGGACTGGTCGACCGCCAGTTGCGTCGCGTCGAAGCTGATGGTGTCCACAAAGGACGGATAGGGTGACTGCCAGTAGCAGAATCCGTCATTGGTGCGCTGCAGGGTGCGCGACGAGATGGTGAGCCGGCGGATCGCGCGGACCACGTGGTCGTCGGCGATGCCGTTGAGATCGCATTCGAAGATCCGCAGATCACCCAGGTGGTCGTGCGGGCTGAGCTTTCCCAGCGGGGCCATGGGTTGCCGGAAGAACCTCAGGTAGTTGGCCCACTGGTCGAATCTCACCTCGACCGGCGGGATCTGGCTGGGTTGCACCGAACGGGGCTGGTCATCGTGGTCGAGGTAGTCGATGTCGATCTTGGTGGAGTCGAGCAGGTCGTCGACGGATTCGAGGAACAGCGACGGGTCCGGGATGAAGTACAGCTCGAACAACGGGTAGCGGCAGGCGGCGCTGATCGTGTCGCGCAGGGTGGCGTTCGACGTCGCGAAGATGACGAAGCGGTCAGTGGGGACGTCCCTGCGGAACTGGTACCGCTGGGTCGTCATCAGGTGGTAGGTCTTGGTGTCGATGCCCTGCAGTCGCAGCTTCACCGTGGTGCCGGTGCTGATCGTCAGGTCGCCGCCGTGCGGACGTACGCCCTCGCCGCCGAGAACGCCCGCCACCACGTCGTCGTTGGCCTGATCCGCTCCGTACACGGTCGACAGGAACGTGCGTAGGACTTCGGACGGCAGCAGGTGCTGGACGATGCCGGGCCCGGAGATCCGGCCGATCTCCGCGACGAGGCGCTTGTGCAGGAACAGTTCGTAGGTGGCGAGCAGGAAGCCCGCCAACGCGGGCAACGGCCAGAGCACGACCAACACGTCGTGCAACAGGCTTCGCGTAGCGGGCTGCCACAGCAGTACCGCGGTCAGGTCCGCGGCTGCGACAACGATCAGCAGGATTGCGACGGCCAACGCTTGTTTGTGCCTGCGCGCCGCCACCACCTGGTCGCCGCCCCCTCACTCCACCTGGTCGTCCATACATGGTGGGAGTGATGGGGGATCAGCGCCAGACCCTTTCGGTCCTTGTCGTATCAGCAACGCGTCAGCGCGACTTGCCCCAGATCGGGTTGTCCGACACCCCGACGTAGGTGCTGAGTGTCGCCTTCGGCTGCGTGTCGTCGGCGGCCACGTCGTTGTACAGGCCGAGAAGGTGAGTGGTCATCGCGCTCTTCGCGCCCACCTCGTCGTGCCGGCGGAGGAACCAGATCACCTGCTCGTGCTCGTTCGCCGAGCGGTTGTGCACCTCGCGGGACGGATGCGCGTGCCGCTTGCAGTCCTGCAGACCGGGCACGAGCACCTGGTACATCTGCTCCAGGAGTTCGTTGTGCGACGCGCGGATCAGAGCCGAGTGGAACTCCTCGTCCGACTCGATCACCTCCTGCGTGTCGTCGACAGGTGCCCGCTGATAACGGTGGTTCAGCTTCGCCAGTTCGTCCAGCTCACCGTCACCCGCGCGCACGGCCGCGAGACTCGCGGCGGTGGTCTCCAGGGCGATCCGCACTTCCAGCAGGTCCGTCTGGGAGAACTGCCGGGCGGCGAGCCTGCCTTCCAGGTGCTCCTCGACGGCGGCGAGGTCGGTGCGGCGCACGTACCAGCCCAGGCCGCGGCGGACCTCGACGATGCCCTGCAACTGCAGTCGTTGCAGCGCTGTACGCAGCGACGACCGGGCGACATCCAGTTTGCGTGCCAGTTCCGGCTCGGTGGGGAGGCGGTCACCGGCTTTGAGGGTGCCGCCGATGATCTGCTCCCGGAGCTTCTGCTCGATGAGTTCCGGAAGGGGCCGTCGCGAATCCGGCGAGAGCGACCAGCTCTCGCCGAAATGGACGTCGTCGGCGGGCATTGGTCCAGGGTAGGCCTGTTGCCTGTCGGTTGCAACTTGTCTGGCAACCTGGCGACCGTTGACAGACAACCTACAACACGAGACGCTTGTAGCAGGCGAGACGCCCAGGACCGCCCACACCTGGGAGCACGCGCTCGCTCAGTCGGGAGGAAACGAGATGTCCACAGGGAGTGCACTCGGAATCGCCGGAGCCGTCGCAGTCGCCGTCACCGCCATCGGATGGCGCACCGTGCTCACGATGGTCGCAGTCTCGATCATCGCGCTTGCCGTCGTCGGCTTCGTGAACGTCACCAGCATCATGTTCGGCTGATGAGACCCAGCAACCCGGTGCCCGGTCAGCGTCCTCCAGGCGCAGGCCGGGCACCGGTCTTCTAGGGGGATCCCGCTATCGCGTCAGTGACGCAGGTCGCTATCTTCCCGCGACAGGGAGCTTTCGGTGGTCACGCGCCGACTCCACGCCGCCGGGTACGTGAACACGGGGTCTTCGATGTTGGGTTCTCCATCAGCACCTGCACTGCACGCGCGGCTCGCACCCGCGGATGTGCTGGTCGACGAGCGACGTGCGCTCTACCGCGTTGCCGTCGACCTGTTCGTGCCCGGCACGGAGATGTCAGACAACCTCCTCGACCATCCGATCGTGCGCTACGAGGTCGGTCGCGCCCTGGCGGGGCATGGTGGCGTGGACCTGGAGGCGCTGCGCGAGATCGCCGCGATGGACGTGCGGGACGTCGGCATCGCGGTGGCGTCCGATCCGGCGGCAGCCCAGCAGCTCGAAGCACCGTTGCGCATCATCGCCCCATCCGGTCAGGCGCCGCAGCCGCTCACCGAGGCGGACGGAGAGCGGTTCGAGACGGCGATCAAGATCGTGGCCGAGGGTGTCGACCTGTTCAGGCGCCTCGCACCCGCGATGGCCGGCGACCTGCTGGCCCACGTGTCGATGCTCGCGGTGCTCAAGGCGGAGACGTCCGGGGGAGTGGTCTCCGCGTCGTCGCGATACGTGCCCGGAATCGTGCTGATCGACGAGCCTGTCAGCCCGATGGAGGTGGCTGAGGCGCTCGTGCACGAGGGCGCGCACGAGAAGTTCTTCGACTTCGCCATCACGCGAGAGTTCCTCGACGCGCACGCCGAAGACGCGGAGTACTTCGAGAACTCCTGGTCTCACGCCCGCTGGCCCCTGGAGCAGACCTTCGCGGCCTGGCACGCCTACACCTGCCTCGGCCAGTTCTTCCTGTTGTCCGACTCGGAACAGCTCGGCCCGCACTCCTTGCTGCCCAAGGCGCGGGAGCGGGCCGCGGAGATCGGCGACTGGTTGCTGGCGCACGAGCACGACCTCTTGCCGGACGCACGGTGGTTGCTGTACGCGCTCGCGGGCCAAGTGGCCGGTGCGGCGGAAGAGGTGTCCACTGCGGATGCGTCCCTCCTCGCCACCGGCGTCCGCGAGGACGGGAGGTTCCGGGTGCTGCCGGACGTGGCGTACCGGCTCGCGAAGAGCGGTCGCGCCGTGGTGGGCCGCATGGAGGAACAGCCGGAGATCTTCTGGCTCGACCCCGACGCCGGCTGGGTGCTGAACGAGTGCCGCCGGGCGCCGGTGCCGTTCGGGCTGCTGCTCGGGAAAGCCGCCGAGCAGTGGCAGATCGACGTGCCCGAGACGCGGCGGCGCCTGGTGGCCGCTCTGGGGTCGTTGCACGTGTTCTCGATCATCGAAGCGAGTGAGTGACTCACATCTTTCGAGAAGGAACCATGACCACCTCGAACCGGGTCGTCCGTCAGCAGCAGTTCCCTCCAGTCACGGGGGCGCGGCTCCCGCGGCTGCCCCCTGGGGCGGGCGTGCCGGAGGGGCGGTCCGTGGTGCCGATCGAGTGGTTCCGGCGCATGCCGAACGGCGGCACGGTCTACCTGCGCCCGCCACGTTGATCTTGTTGGTGGCGCCGCCTATGACCGCAGGTATTTCGTGCCGAATGAGAAATGTGTTCATTTCTTCTATTCCTGGCTGAGTGAGTCGTGCTTAGGATGACGGTCGGGAGCAGTTGTTCCGCCGCACGGCCCATCGCGGTCCCGCCTGATGTCCTGCAAGTGCGGGCTGAACGGGCCTCACACTTTTGTGTTCCAAGCGGCGAACGTGCAGGTGAGGCCCCCTGTGGAGCGTTGTAGACTTCCGCATCCGGTCCACCCGGTGTGCCACAAACCCCTACGCGTTCGACGTAGCCACCACTCGTTTTCCGGCGCGCGTCGGGACGTTGGGTGATGAATATCGTTCGAGGTCACACTCAGGCGAACCGGGTATCACCAGCTCGACACCGTCTTGTAGACGACTCGTGACTGAGGGCTTCTCGGGGTATCCGGTGTTACTCGGGCGAAGTCCCCGACCATTCGTCGAGAAGGAAGTATGACCACCCTGGACCAGCCTGACGGTCGACCTCGGCCCTCCGGCGGCGATGGAGATCCAGACCCGCACGTCTCCGTCGCGAAGGTGCGGATCCGCGTAGTCGTTCCGCACACTCAATTGCACGACGTCCTCGCTGCCCTCCTTGACCGCGAAAAGGACGAGGAGGGCAGCTAGCGCCGACTGCCGAGCGGTGCGCCGGATGATCTTGCGGGAGAGCAGCCCTCGCTGCGCGAGTTTCCGGCCGATTGCAGAGGTGAACGCAATTCTTCTGTTCCCGGCGGCTTGTATCGCACCTAGGATGGCCGCCGGGAGCAGTTTTGCATCGCATGCGAGGCCACGGCCCGTGCGTTGTCACTCTCATGCGGACCGGACGTCGAGCCTCACACTTTCGTGGTATCAATGCGGAAACGTGCAGGTAGGGCGCTTGTGGGCCGTTGTACACTTCGCCATCCCGGTCTACCGGTATTGCTACACGGCAGTTCCGCATCTCCTCGTCAAAGCGGTTCACCAGCGGTTTTCTGGCGTTGCGCCGGACGATAGATGATCAATACCGTTCGAGGTGACACTCAGGCGGACCGGGCTTCATCAGTTCGACTCCCTGGTTTGGGGCGGTCGCGGCTGGCAGCGTTCGGCGGCACGAGTGTTCTTCGGACTAGGTCCCGAACCATTCGTCGAGAAGGAACCATGACCACCCCGAACCAGCCTCTCGGTCTGCCCCAGATCCCCCTTGGCGCCGGCGTTCCTGTTCCCCACCTCCCCACTGGGGTGGGTCCGGTGCTCGGCCAGCCCGTCACCCCCGTTGACTGGTTCCGGCGCATGCCGAACGGTGGCACGGTGTTCCTCAAGCCCGCCGAGGTGGCGCAGAACGACTGAGGTCGTTCAGCGCTTGTGTGCTTTCGAAGGGGGTCTGCCCGTCAGGGCAGGCCCCCTTCGGCGTTTGGTCGTTTGGGGATACGACCTCACGGAGGGGTAACGACTCGGCCACAAGGGCGTAGTCGATCGTCATCTAGACCGTTCGGGGGTCGTCGATCGTCTTAGATCGCCGCATCCATCAACCCCCACGGAGTAACCCGATGCGTCTGACGCCTCTGAGAAGATCCGGCCTGCTCGGCGCCACCGCCGTGGCTGCCGTGGCCACCCTCGCTCTGGTGACCACCGCTTTCGCCCAGCCCGACAAGCCGGCTCCGACGTCTGGTGACAGCCGCGCGGTCGCGTACGCGGGCAACGTCGACATCAGCCACAAGGACGCCTGCACCGTCGGCGGGCTGACCGGCACCCCGATCGCGCCCGGCGAGTTCACCTTCACCGGCGGTGTCGACCAGCAGGACGTGGACATCACCGCCGGCCCCACGGGCGTGACGGTCACCGGTGTCGTGGTGAAGGGCGCGGACGCCTACAACGTCTACCTCGCCGACAAGCTCGGTTCGCTGCCGTGGAACGACCTGCGCGCGCCGGACAAGAACGACAAGGCTCCGGCCATCAGCCACTGGTACGCCTGTGGCATCAAGGACACGACGACCACGACTACGACCACGACGACTTCCACGTCGACGGTCACGCACTCGTCGTCCCCGAGCTCGACCACGAGCACCACGACGACCACGACCTCTGGCGAGATCGCGCCGACCACGACCACGACGGTCGCGCCGGTGCCGGTCGCCAACGAGGACGACCTGGCCTCGACCGGATTCGGGTCCGCCTGGCTGCTCGGCCTCGGTGCCGCGCTCGTCGCCGCTGGTGCCGCTGTGCTGCTCGTGATGCGCAGGCGTCGCGCCTAGAGCCACCCACGTCTTGAAAAGCCGCCCCGCCGTAGTTCTTCACGGTGGGGCGGCTTTCGTTTGGGGTTGCACCTCACGGAGCAGTAACAACTCGGCCACAGGGATCACTGTTGATCGTCATGTAACCCGATTGGGGGACGTCGATCGTCTTAGATCGCGGCATCCGCCGAGCCCACGGAGTGACCCGATGCGTTTGACGTTCCCGCGAAGATCCGGCCTGCTCGCTTCGGCCGCGCTGGCCGGTGTCGCCTCGCTGGTGCTGGCGACCAGTGCGTTCGCCGACGGGGTGAGCACTGACGACGCGCGTGCGCAGCCCTTTCTCCAGTTCGTCGACTTCAATCATCCCGAGGCCTGCACCGTGGGTGGGCTGACCGGGACGCCGATCCATCCCACCAAGTTCACCTACGCCGGTGGCGACAACCAGCAGAACCTGGACATCACCGCTCTGCCGGCGGACTTCAAGGTCACGGGCATGGTGGTGCGTGCTGGGGACGTGTTCAACGTCTATCTCGCCGGCAAGCTCGGTGAGGCGTTGCCGTGGAAGGGGTTGCGGGCTCCGATCGTCGGGGACTCGGCACTGCCGGAGATCGGTGAGTGGTTCGGGTGTGGTGTGGCCATCGAGAAGCCTCCGGTCACGACGACCACCACCACGACCACCACGACCACCACGACCACGACGAAGACCTCGACTCAGTCTCCGACGTCGAGCACTGCCGCGACGTCGTCTGCGGAAGTGGTGGTGCCGACGACCACGACCACCGAGGTGCCGGTCGCCCAGGTCGCTCAGACGGGCGGGCTGGCGGCGACCGGGTTCGGGTCTGCGTGGCTGCTCGGGTTCGGTGCCGCGCTCGTGGCCGCTGGCGCCGCGCTGGTGCTCGTGATGCGCAGGCGTCGCGTCTAACTGTTCTCCATCAGCAAGCCCCAGAGCGTGCCGAAGAGAATTCGCACCTCCAGGTGAAACTCCACGTCTGAAGAAGCCGCCCCGCCGCCGTAGCTGTCCACGGCGCGTTGGGCGGCTTCTTTGCCGCGGGCGCCTGCCAGGCAGGCCAGGTCCCAGGCGATCGGGCCGCGCCAGGTGTCCTCGAAGTCGTTCCAGACCGGGCCCGTCGGGGTCATCAGCAGGTTGCCGTAGTGCGAGTCGCCGTGCAGCGGCTGGACGTCGTTGTGGTGCGCGTCCCACTCGGACAGGAGTTCGGCGCGGCGGGAGCGGAACTGGTCCAGGTCCGGCACGCCCAAGCCGTCCAGGTAGATCAGTGTGTTGTCGACGTCGTCCATCGGGCCGCGCGACGGCAGCGCGCCGTCGTAGAGACGCAGTTCGGCGTGCAGGTCGGGCAGGAGCTTGAGCACTTCAGGGCGAGTCAGTTCGGCCGAGGGGTCGTGCGGGACGTAGGTGCTGAACGTGAACACGAAGCCACCGCGCGTGTGAGGTCCGGGAGGAAGTCCCTCGGAAGGCGTCACGATCGGCACGCCGCGTGAGGCCAGGAAGGCTGACACGGACAGATCGCGGGCGAAGTGATCGGCGACGGCAGGACGAACCAGGGCTGTGCGCGCGGCGATCCGGGCCGCGACCGGGGCCGGACGCAGATGCACGATGACGTTGCTGCCGTCCTTGAGCACGACGGGATCGGTGCACGTCACACCGTGCAAGGCTGCAAACGACACCGCGGCGCGCACGCCTGCCAAAGCATCCACGGCCAGAAGGCTGGCATCAGCCCTGAGGGAGAAGCGACTCCATTTCCGCGATCTCCTTCTCCTGGTGGCTAACGACGTCCTGGGCGAGCTTGCGGGTCTCGGGGTCGGTGCCGGCCGAGAGGTGCTTCTGCGCCATCTCCACGGCGCCGCGGTGGTGCTGGATCATCAGCGACAGCCACTGGCGGTCGAAGTCGGTGCCGTCCAGTTCGGCCAGGTTGCCCAGTTCGACCATGCCGTGCGTCTCCGTGTGGCCGTGCGTGGAGTGCGAGGACGCCTGCACCGGCGCGTTCCACGTCCGGAGCCAGCCGTTCATGCGGTCGATCTCCGGCTTCTGCGCGCCCTCGATGCGCTTGGCCAGATCGATCACGTGCTGGTTCTCCGTGCGGGACGCGACGAGGCCGGACATCTCCAGCGCCTGTTCGTGGTGCGGGACCATTCCCCGCGCGAACTCGACGTCCGCGGAGTTGTGCGTGGCGGGAGAGCCGCAGGCGGCCAGCAACAGGACAGAAGCGACAGCGAGCAATCGGAGCACGGCGGCAGGATACGTGTGACGTGCGCTACGCCGCTGGCCACCGGCCATGGCCCACCCGAATGGAGCTGATCGGCTCCGTCTAATATCCCGGGGAGTTTCCCGAACGAACTGGTCCCACCAAGGCCTGGAGGCACCGTGACGGCCGTAGCCCCGCAGCCGATCGCAACGCGTCCTTATCCGACGCGCACTGCGGTCAAGGGGTCCTTCCTGCTGCGGATGTTCCGCACCACGGACCACAAGCAAATCGGCATCATGTACCTGGTCACCTCGTTCGCCTTCTTCATGGTCGGCGGCGCGATGGCCATGCTGATGCGGACCGAGCTGGCCCGGCCCGGCATGCAGTTCCTCTCGCAGGAACAGTTCAACCAGCTCTTCACGATGCACGGCACCGTGATGCTGCTGCTGTACGCAACGCCGATCGTCTTCGGCTTCGCGAACTTCGTCCTGCCGCTGCAGATCGGCTCGCCCGACGTGGCGTTCCCGCGGCTCAACGCCTTCTCGTACTGGCTCTACCTCTTCGGTGGCCTGATCGTGATGGCGGGCTTCATCACCCCCGGTGGTGCGGCTGACTTCGGCTGGTTCGCGTACACGCCGCTGAGCAACGCCATCCACTCGCCCGGCGTCGGCGCCGACCTGTGGATCTCCGGCCTGGTGGTCGGTGGTCTCGGCACCATCCTCGGCGCGGTGAACATGATCACCACCGTGGTCTGCCTGCGCGCGCCCGGCATGACGATGTTCCGGATGCCGATCTTCACCTGGAACATCCTGGTGACGTCGGTGCTGGTGCTGCTCGCGTTCCCGATCCTGACCGCGGCCCTGCTGGGCCTGCTGGCGGACCGGCATCTCGGCGCCCACGTGTTCGACCCCGCCAACGGCGGTGTGATCCTGTGGCAGCACCTCTTCTGGTTCTTCGGGCATCCGGAGGTCTACATCGTCGCCTTGCCGTTCTTCGGCATCGTGTCGGAGATCTTCCCGGTGTTCAGCCGCAAGCCGATCTTCGGTTACAACGGCCTGGTCTACGCGACGCTCGGCATCGCGGCCCTGTCCGTCGCCGTGTGGGCGCACCACATGTACGCGACCGGCGCCGTGCTGCTGCCGTTCTTCGCCTTCATGACGTTCCTCATCGCGGTCCCGACCGGTGTGAAGTTCTTCAACTGGATCGGCACGATGTGGAAGGGGCAGCTGACGTTCGAGACGCCCATGCTGTTCAGCATCGGCTTCATCGTCACGTTCCTCTTCGGTGGTCTGTCCGGCATCCTGCTGGCCGCGCCGGCGATCGACTTCCACGTGTCGGACACGTACTTCGTCGTCGCGCACTTCCACTACGTGCTCTACGGCACGATCGTGTTCGCGACCTTCGCGGGTATCTACTTCTGGTTCCCGAAGATCACCGGCCGTTTCATGGACGAGCCGCTCGGCAAGCTGCACTTCTGGACGACGTTCCTCGGCTTCCACGCGACGTTCCTCGTCCAGCACTGGCTGGGCAACGAGGGCATGCCGCGCCGGTACGCCGACTACCTCGCGTCCGACGGCTTCACGACGCTGAACATGATCTCGACGATCGGCGCCTACATCCTGGGCGCGTCGACGCTGCCGTTCATCTGGAACGTCTTCCGGAGCTACCGCTTCGGTGAGGTCGTGAAGGTGGACGACCCGTGGGGCTACGGCAACTCGCTCGAGTGGGCCACCTCGTCCCCGCCGCCGCGGCACAACTTCACCGAGCTGCCCCGGATCCGTTCGGAGCGCCCGGCGTTCGAGCTGCACTACCCGCACATGATCGAGCGGATCCGGAACGAGGGCCACGTGTCCTTCACCGGCAAGACGATCGCGCACAAGGACGCGAAGCCTGCTCCGTCGGAGCTCGCTGCAGCGGCCATCAAGTCTGGTACGGCCTCCGAGAAGGAAGATCCGAACCACGACAAGTAACCTGCCAGTAACAGGTTCAACGATGAGCCCCGGCTGCTTCTCGCGGTCGGGGCTCTTCGCGTCTGACGAGGAGACGACGACGTGAAAACGCCCGTGCTCATCACCGTGACCGGCCCCGACAAGCCCGGCGTCTCCTCTGTGCTGTTCGCCGTGCTGACACGGCACGGCGTCGAGGTGCTCGACGTGGAACAGGTCGTGATCCGGGGCCGGCTGGTGCTCGGCGCGCTGGTCTCGACCGACCACGACCCCGAGGGCCTGCAGGAGTCGGTCGAGCAGGCGATGGCCACCGTCTCGATGCACGTGGAGATCGAGATCGGCGCGGACTCGAAGCGCACCGCGCGCCTGGAGTCGTCGCACGTGCTGATCGTGCTCGGCCGTCCGGTGACCGCGAAGGCGTTCACCGAGGTCGCGCGCCGGCTGGCGTCGCTCGGTGTGAACATCGACGCGATCCGCGGCGTCGCCGACTACCCCGTCACGGGCCTCGAGCTGCGCGTTTCGGTCGCCGACGACACGATGGAGAACGACACGGAGCTGCGGTCCGCGCTCGCCGAGGTGTCGGTGCGGGTGGGCCTCGACATCGCGGTCGAACGGGCCGGCCTGACCCGGCGGGCGAAGCGCCTGGTGGTGTTCGACGTCGACTCCACGCTGATCCAGGGCGAGGTGATCGAGATGCTGGCCGCGCACGTCGGGTGCGAGGAGCAGGTGCGCGAGATCACCGAGGCCGCGATGCGCGGCGAGCTCGACTTCGCCGAGTCGTTGCGGCGCCGGGTCGCGTTGCTGGAGGGCCTCGACGAGAAGGTGCTGGAGGAGGTCGGGGCCTCGCTGGAGCTCACGGCCGGTGCCCGCACGACGATCCGCACGTTGAAGCGCCTCGGCTTCTACTGCGGTGTGGTGTCCGGCGGCTTCACGTCGGTGATCACGGGCCTCGCGGACGAGCTGCAGCTGGACTTCTGCGCGGCGAACACGCTGGAGGTCGTGGACGGCAAGCTGACCGGACAGGTGATCGGCGAGATCGTCGACCGGCCGGGCAAGGCCGTGGCGCTGCGCCGGTTCGCCGAGGAGGTCGGCGTGTCGCTCGCGCAGTGCGTGGCGGTCGGTGACGGCGCGAACGACATCGACATGCTGAGTGCGGCCGGTCTGGGCATCGCGTTCAACGCCAAGCCGGCGCTGCGCGAGGTGGCTGACACGGCCTTGTCGCACCCGTTCCTGGACGCTGTGCTCTTCATCCTCGGCGTGACGAGGGCCGAGGTGGAGGCCGCGGACGCTGCGGACGGCTTGGAGCTGACCCGGCTGTGATGATTCTCGACCTCATTGCCTCCCGGAACTACGCGGAGGAGTCCGAAGTCCGCGCGATGCCCATGGTGTTGCGCATCGAACGCGTTGATCCGCCGTCCCGGACGGCGTTGCTGGAAGCCGCGGCCGCTTCGGCGGTCGCGGTGTGTCTCGACCCACGGGCCGACGTCGGTGGCGAGTGGCATGAGGCCGTGCGGGCGTGGGTGGCCGGGCGGATCCGCAAGGTGTCGCGGCGGGCCCGTGGCGTGCAGTGGGACGCCGTGCAGGAGCTGCCAGGGGTGACGATCACCGTGGACGGTGCGTCGGTCCGGTCGTTGCTGCCGGTGCTGGTGACCGAGACGCCTCGGGAGGTCGCCAAACTGCAGATCTCCGGGTCCGACCTGCCTCCTGACGAGCCCGGAGCGGTTCCTGAGGGTGCGCGGCTGCTGTACGTGAACCCGCGCGTCGAGATGTCCGCCGGGAAGCTCGCGGCCCAGGTCGGGCACGCGTCGATGCTGCTGGCGCCGCGCCTGTCCGAGGCCGACCTCAAGGCGTGGGCGCTGCTGGACTACCGGTGCGCCGTGCGGACGCCGTCCGTCGCGGAGTGGGATGCGCTGCTCGGTCGTGACGACGTCGTCGCGGTGCGGGACGCGGGTTTCACGGAGGTCGAGCCGGGAACGACGACGGTGCTCGCTGTTTAGAAGCGCGCGAAACGGGTAAATCCGCCTCGTGGGCTTACTCGATGTTCTCGACGCCCGGCTCGGTGACGGGCTGGAGAACCTGCTGTGCTCGCACCACACGCGCCGACTGCGGCGGCTGGGGTGGGGCGAGGTGCTCGACGGCGACGGCGCGGGGCCGTTCACCCCGCGCCGGCCGGTGCAGCACGGCAACAAGATCGAGGTCCTGATCGACGGCGCCGCCGCGTTTCCCGCGATGGCAGAGGCGATCGAGAACGCGCAGAAGTACGTGCACATCGCGAACTGGCACGCGTCACCGGACTTCCGGTTGACCCGCGAGCCGGGCGCGCCGCAGTTGCGTGAGCTGCTTTCGGCCGCCGCGGAACGGGTTCCGGTGCGCGTGCTGCTCTGGGCCGGTCCGCCCTTTCCCATGTTCGAGCCGACGCGCAAGCGTGCTTTGGCTGCCCAGAAGGCTTTCTGGGAGTGCGGCGCCGTCCGGTGCGAGCTGGACGCGCGCGAGCGGACCCTGCACTGCCACCACGAGAAGATCGTGATCGTCGACGACGTGGCGTTCGTCGGCGGCCTCGACATGACCGCGGTGGAGGGCGACCGGCACGACTCGCCGGAGCATCCGCCGCGTGACCTCGGCTGGCACGACCACATCGCGCGCATCGAGGGCCCCGCCGTCGCGGAGGTGGCCGCCCACTTCGCCGCGCGCTGGCTGGAGATCGCGGGGGAGACGCTGCCCGCACCCGTCGTGCCGCCGGAGGCCGGATCGTCGTCGGTGCAGCTGGTGCGGACGATCCCGGAGAAGACCTACTCGTTCGCGCCGCACGGCGACTTCAGCCTGCTCGACTCGTACCTGCGGGCGCTGCGGTCGGCGGAGTCGTTGATCTACGTGGAGAACCAGTTCCTGTGGTCGCCGGAGATCACCGAGGTGCTGCTGGAGAAACTGAGCAACCCGCCGACGCCCGAGTTCCGGATGGTGTTGCTGCTGCCGCAGAAGCCCAGCAACGGCGCCGACACCACCCGCGGTCAGCTGGGCCGGTTGATCGACGCGGACACCGACAAGCGACTCGTCGCCGCAACCCTTGTCTCCCATGGCGATGCCCCGGTCTACATCCACGCCAAACTGGCCATTGTGGACGATCGATGGCTCTCGGTCGGCTCGGCGAACCTGAACGAGCACTCGCTGTTCAACGACACCGAGGTGAACGTCGTGACCGACGACCCGGAGGTGGCCCGGTCGACCCGCCTGCGGCTGTGGACCGAGCACCTGGGCGCGGACGCCTCCGGCCCCGCGCACGTCGTGGTCGACGAGGTGTGGCGGCCCGCTCTGGAGCGCCCGGCGCGGGTCACGCCGTTGCCCGGTGTGTCCCGCCGTGCCGGAAGATTGCAAGGACCGTTACGTGGATTGCTGGTCGACGGCTGACCTGCGCCGCTAGCGTGGCGGCGTGGCCAACGAGGTGACGATCCCGCTGCTGCCGTGTGCCTCCATCGACGAGGTGGCCGAGTTCTACGTGATGCTCGGGTTCACGGTCACGTACCGGCAGTACCGGCCGAACGCGTACCTCTCGGTGCGCCGCTCGGAGATCAACCTGCACTTCTTCGGCATCCCGGGCTACGAGCCCGCCGAGTCGTACAGCTCGTGCCTGATCCAGGTCGAGGACCCGCGGGAGCTGTACGAGGCGTTCGCCCACGGCATGCGCGCGGTCTACGGGCAGGTGCTGCTCACCGGCATTCCGCGGATGACGCGGCCGCGGCGGGACGGGTTCCTGATGGTCGACCCCGGCGGCAACTGGATCCGGGTGGTGCCGGCCGTGCGGGAGCGGGAGGCCACGCGCAACGGGCTGACCAGGGCGTTGACCAACGCGGTGACGCTGGCCGGGTCGCACGGGGCGGAGCGGCAGGCGTTGAAGATCCTCGAAGGGGCGCTGGTGCGGGAGGTGCACGCCTCGGAGGAGGAGCGGGCGTCGGCGCTGGAGTTCCGCGAAGAGCTGCTTGAACGGCTTAATCTACATAGGTAGTATTAGTGGCGTGGAGCCACTGCAACGCATCGGCAAGGCCACCGTCGACGTGCTCGAAGTGCTGCTCGGCGCCGACGAGCCGCGCTGGGGCCTGGAGATCATCAAGCTCACCGGCAGGCCGTCCGGCAGCGTCTACCCGTTGCTGGACCGGCTGGAACGGGCCGGGTGGGTCTCGTCGACCTGGGACGACGACGCGGAACGGCGTGGGCCGCGCCGGCGGATGTACCGGCTGACCGGCGAGGGTGCCGCGGAAGCACGTCGAGTCGTCGCTCGGGCGGCTCCGGCGCCTCGGTTCGTGCCCAGGGCGGCGCAATGAGAGTCGCGTTGTTGTTGGTGCGGTTCGCGGCGGCCGTTGTGGGTGATGAGCGCTATCGCGAGCAGTGGGAAGCGGATGTCGTTGGTGCGCGCGAACTGGGCATGTCGCCGCTCAAGGTCGCACTCGGCGCACTTGTCGCTGTGGTCGCCATTCCGTCGAAGGGAACCGTCATGGTGCCTGTTGGACCGCTCGCCATCGCGCTCAAGCACGCGAGGACGCCACGCGGGCGTGTGCTCGTCATCGCCGTCGTGTCCGCGTTGTTGTTGCTGGGCGGAGTCGTGATGCTGTTCGCATGAGCAAATAGCTCCGTGTCGTTTCGGCGCGTCCGGGCTTAGCTTCGGGCGGTGGCAAACGAACTGACGATTCCACTCCTTCCTTGTCGGGACATCGACGAAATCGCGTCCTTCTACGAGATGCTCGGCTTCTCGATCACCTATCGGCAGACGCGGCCGAACCCGTACGTCTGCATGCGGCTTGAGGACATCAACCTGCACTTCTACGGGATGGATGTACACGTTCCGGAGCAGTCGCACAGCACGTGCGTGGTCATCGTGGAGGACACCGGGCCGCTGTACGACGACTTCGCGGCTGGAATGCGTGCCGTGCACGGGAAGGTGCTCATCTCCGGCATTCCGCGGATGACCCGGCCTCGGCTGCGCAACGACCGGTACACCGGGTTCGCCGTCGTCGATCCGGCCGGCAACTGGATCCGGATCAACAAGGCCACCCAGGAACCCGAGGCTCAGACGAAACTGGCTCGTGCCATGGAGAACGCGGCACGGCAGGCGGACGCGCGCGGAGACGAGCGGCAGGCGTTGAAGATCCTGGAAGGGGCGCTGAAGCAAGCCGGCGGTTCCGAACCGGAACTGCCGGACGTCCAGGCCTACCGCGACGAACTGATCGAGCGGATCAGCGGGGCTGAGCCTCGTCCAACCGCTTGAGGGCGCCGCGGACCACCTCGGGGTCGTAGGTCGTCCAGAACGGGGGGAGTGAGGCCCTGAGGAAGCCGCCGTAGCGGGCCGTGGCCAGTCTCGGGTCGAGGATGGCCACCACGCCCTTGTCCGACATCGACCGCAGCAACCGGCCCGCGCCCTGGGCCAGCAGCAGGGCGGCGTGCGTGGCGGCGACGGTCAGGAAGCCGTTGCCGCCACGTGAGCTCACCGCCTTCTGGCGGGCGGAGGCCAGCGGGTCGTCCGGGCGCGGGAACGGGATCCGGTCCATGATCACGAGCTGCAGGCTCGGGCCTGGCACGTCGACGCCCTGCCAGAGCGACAGCGTGCCGAACAGACAGGTGCGCTCGTCCTCGGAGAACTTCTTGACCAGCAGGCCCGTCGCGTCGTCGCCCTGGCACAGGATCGGGAACTCGAGCTTGTCCCGCAGCGCCTCCGTGGCCGCCTTCGCCGCACGCGTCGAGGAGAAGAGGCCCAGCGCGCGACCACCCGCCGCGTTCACCAGGCCCTCGATCTCGTCGAGGTACTCCGGCGGCAGGCCGTCGCGCCCCGGCTGAGGCAGATGCTTTGCCACGTAGAGGATGCCGCTCGTGCCGTGCTGGAACGGCGAGCCGACGTCGAGGCCGGACCACTTCGGGCCGTCGATGTCCTTGTCGGTCGCCGCGCCCTCGATCTTGCGGACCTTCTCCGACGGCGGCAGGCCCCACTGGCGCGCCATCGTGTCGAAGGCGCCGCCGAGCGTCAGCGTCGCGGACGTCAGAACGGTGGTGCGCTTGGCGAACAGCCGTTCCCTGAGCAGGCCGCCCACGCCGAGCGGGGCGACCCTGATGGCCGGCGCCTTCTGGTTGAAGTCGCCCGACACCCACACGACGTCGTGTTCCTCGTCGAACGCCTCCAGCACTCGCACAGCGCAGTCGTGGACCTCTTCCAGCAACGCCAGCGCGAGCTTGCGCGCCGTCGCCCCGTCCGGGTCCTCCTTGCGTTCCGAACCCATGGCCGACATGCAGGCGTGCGCCGCGTCGCGCGTGGCCGCCAGCGCGCCCGCCAGAGCCCTGGGCAGCGCGTCCAGCCGGCCCGATGGCATGTCTTCGAGGATCATCGCCAGCCCGTCACTGGCCTCGGCCAGCCGGTCCGCGATGTCCTGGTCGATGAGGCGCCCGCACCGCCGCGCCGCCATCGAGACGCTCGCGCCGCTCAGTTCCTCCGTGGCCACCGACGTGATGCGGTCGACCAGGTCGTGCGCCTCGTCGATCACCACCACGTCGTGGTCGGGCAGAACCTGGTAGCCCTCCAACGCGTCGATGGCGAGCATCGCGTGGTTCGTGACCACCACGTCCGCCTTGCCCGCCTCGGCCCGCGCCCGTTCCGCGAAGCAGTCGGCCCCGATCGGGCACTTCGACACCCCGAGGCACTCCCTGGCCGTGACGCTGACCTGCCGCCACGCCTGCTCGCTGACGCCGGGCACCAGTTCGTCGCGGTCCCCGGTCTCGGTGTCCGACGACCACTGGTGCAGCCGCTTCACCTCGCGCCCGAGCTTCGACACCGCGAACGGGTCGAACAGCGCGTCCTCCTCCGGCTCGTCCGGAGCCCCGTTGTGCACGCGGTGCATGCACAGGTAGTTCCTGCGGCCCTTGAGGATCGCGAACGTGGGCTCGCGCCCCAGGTCCTTCTTGAGCGCTTTGGACAGGCGCGGCAGATCCCGGTCGACCAGTTGCCGCTGCAACGCGATCGTGGCCGTCGAGACCACCACGGTCTCGGCCTCGGCCACCGCGTGCCGGATCGACGGCACCAGGTACGCCAGCGACTTGCCGGTACCCGTGCCCGCCTGCACCGCGAGATGCTCGCCCGTGCGGATCGAGTGGTCGACGGCCTCGGCCATCTCCACCTGACCAGGACGCTCCGCGCCACCCACGGCGTGGACGGCGGTTTCGAGCAGGCTCAGGGTGGGGGGAACTTCAGGCACGGGACAGACCGTACCCGGCAGGTCCGACAGTCTCGTCAGACCCGCTCAGTCGCCGCCGCCTCCACCGCATCCGCCGCCACAGCCGCTGCCTCCGCAACCACTGCCGCTGTCGCCCGACGAACAGCCGCTGTCGGACGAGCAACCGCCCCCGCAGCTGCTGCTGGTCGTCGTGTCACGGCCGGGCAGCGTCGCGATCATGACCGCGCTGAGCCCGAACATGCCGGCGACCGCGACCCCGCCGATCCTTCCGCGCAGCCCGCGCACGGCGACCGCGCCGACCGGGTCCTGCGGGCTCACCCGGCGCGTGGCCCGTTTCAACAGGACGTAGCCGGCCCTGGTGCGCAGGCGGCCCGGGTCGCGGGCGCGCAGCACCGAGGCCCAGACGAGCGTCACCGCGGCGGCAGCGAAGAAGTACCAGAACGGGAACTCGGTCAGCTGCGGCGCGAAGTCCAGGAAGTCCACCAGGAGGTGCGGAGCCACGGCGCTCATCACCCCGGCGATCATGAGCAGCGGCGTCAGCAGGAACAGCCACGGGAAGAGGCGGGGGCGCAGGGAGCGGCGGCGCCGGAGCAGCCCGCGGTTGATCAGGTGGCCGCGCAGGCCCTCCGCCTCCGACGAGCTGAACGCGCCGAGGACGACGTCGTTCAGGTGCCGGCCCGAGCGCAGGCCGTGCAGGATCTGCGCCTCCAGCGGGGTCGCCGGGCGGGCACCGGGCACGTGGACGGCGCTCAGCACGCCCTCGCGCGAGACCCGGACCAGGCCGGCCTGGATCAGGCGGGCCAGGGCCACCTCGGCCGCGCGGGCCGGGCCGCCGGCCAGGCAGCCCAGCTCTTCGGGGGTATGCGTGGTCACGCGGATTTCTCGGCCGCGGAGGTCAGGTCGTTACGTCGGTCAGGATCCGGTCGAACAACTCGACGGTCGCCCGCGCGTGAACCGCGGTCAGTTCCACGGACGGGTCGTGCCGCGCGGACACCACGTCCAGGATCGGCAGGTCGGGCCAGCGGGCGGTGGCCAGCTCGCCGGCGCGCGACTTGCCGACGATCTCGCCGGTCCGGATCGTGTGCCACAACCGCGCGGGGCCCAGTCCTAGCCAGAGAACGCCGTCACGCGGCAGCTCCGGCATGGCTCGAACCTGGTCGAACAGAGGCTTCCAGTAGCTGAGGAGGTTCGAGCGGCAGTACGCCTCGACATCAGCGGCGGTGCCAGGACAGGTGGGGCGTGCGCCGCGCACGGTCTGCCCGACTGTGCGCAACTGTTGCCACAGCACGGGAGTGATCTCACCGGCCAGCGGCGTCACGTCGAAAACGGGCTTCTCCAACGAGCCCGCCAGAACCACGGCGACGTCGGCGCCCTCGAAAGCGGGTACTTCGGCGGCCGACACGAGCTCGATCACGATGTCCAGGTCCGAGTCGGCGACGACGTCGTCCAGCACGCGTGACCCATGAAGATGCGCGCCTGCCACGAGACCCGGCAGGCGCGCGTCCAAGAACGTCAAGTACTCCCCAGGTGTCACCACCCGGTGCAAACTACCGGCGGCGCACGAGGGCCCAGGCTCCCGGCAGCACGCCCGCGGCCAGCGCGATCTTCAGCGCGTCACCGATCAGGAACGGCAGCACGCCGACGGCCAGGGCCTTGCCGAACGACATCCCGGTCATCGCCATCAGCCACGGCACGCCCACGGAGTAGATCGCCAGGTTGCCCAGTGCCATCGTCCCCAGGGTGCGCATCGGCGTGCGGTCGCCGCCGCGGCCGGCCAGGTAGCCCACGAGAGCACCGGCGAACACGAAGCCGACGACGTAACCGAGCGAGACCGGAACGCCGGACGAGCCGCCCTGGAACCACGGCACGCCCGCGACGCCCGCGATCAGGTACAGCAGCATCGAGGTCGCTCCGCGTTGCCAGCCAAGGGAAGCGCCGACGAGCAGGGCGGCGAACGTCTGGCCCGTCAGCGGAACCGGGCTGCCGGGAATCGGCAGGGCCACCTGCGCGGCGAGACCGGTGAAGGCGGCACCGGCGACGACCAGCATCAGGTCGCGGGCCAGTGCGCCCGGCACGAAGTCGGCGAGCACGGTGCGACGGGGCGCGAGTGCGAGAGCCACGTTCCCTCCCAGACGGAATCGAGTGAACCGAGGTTAACCACGGAAGCTCGAGAACGTCTTTGTTCGATCTCTACAAAGTGACCGGTCACACATCCAGCGCGACTTTGCCCGCCACGCGGTCCTCGTTGCGGCGCGTTTTGGTCCAACCGTTGTTGCCGCGCACTAAACGGATCAGCGCGCGCCACGACGTGATGTAGAAGGTGTAGATGTACAGCGCGTAGCCGAACCCGTACGCAATGGACTTCCAGAACCCAACGGGCTCACAGCGTGCGCGGTACACCGGTCCCCACAGGACGAACGGCATGAGCCCGAACGCGCCGTAGACCGTGAACAGGATCCAGGCACCGTCGAAGAACCACGCCACGACTTCGGAGGGCGACACCGCGAACCGGTACGCCATCATCGCCATCGGAATCGGGTAGATGAGCGTGCCGAGCAACTGCATCCACGGTTGCGCGAGGTAGTACATCATCTCCGCCGCGCCCAGCGTGGTCAGGTGGTCGGAGTCCCAGATGCGCCGCAGATAACGCATGCACTGCATGGTTCCCTGACCCCACCGCGTGCGTTGCGCCAAGAACCGCCGCAACGAGTACAGCGCCTCCTGGTTCACGTGCGTGTCCAACGAGAAACCCGTGTGCCAGCCCGCCGTCAGCAGGTGCACGCCGAGCTCGAAGTCCTCCAGCAACGAGCCGCGCCACGGACTTCCGGTCGATCCCGCGATCGAGTCCAAAGCGGACAGCCGGGTGAACTGGCCGTTGCCGCCCATGGAGATCGTGCCGGTGGCGCCGCGCGACATCTGGATCGCCGCGATGGCCGTGCGGAACTCGAGGTCCTGCATCCGCACGAGTCCGGCACCGAAGGCGCGCCGCCACCACGTCACGCCGGGTTGCCGCTGACCCGCGTTGATCATCCGCACGTCCACCTGCACGGCGCCGATCCGCGGGTTGCCGAAGAGGTGTTGTGCCGCACAGACTTCCAGGCAGTTCGGTGCGGGACGACCGTCCGCGTCCACCACGACGACGATCGCGCGGTCGGCGTCCGCACGCCGCCCCATCCACATCTTCAGCGTGCGGTACGCGTCGTTCAACGCGTTTCCCTTGCCGGTGCGGGCATACGGACGTTGGCGCTGCACGAGGTGGATCTGTGGATCCCGGATACCGCCGTTGCGCTTCAACGTCCGCACGACTCCGGCCGTGCTGTCGTCGGAGTCGTCGTCGATGACCCACACGTGCGCGATGGGGAACGTCGTGCGCAGGTACCGGATCGTGTCGCCGATGACGGCCTCCTCGTCGCGGCACGGCACGAAGAAGTGCCACTCCAGCGACGAGGGGTCGCCGACGGGCGCGGGTTTGCGCCGCAGGTACGGGATCACGATCACGAACACGTACGTCACGAAGGCGACGCTCATCGTCAGCGCGAGCGCCTGCGTGAACCCGAGAACGAGGTCGAGGCTCACTTCCGCGTGGCCAGCCAGACGAACGCGACCAACGCCGCCGCGCCACCGAACACGCTCACCATCGAGCCGAGCAGGGTGTGGCCCCAGTAGTAGCCGGTGTCGACGCCCAGCCACTGCACCAGGCCCACCAGCGTCAGCACGCGGAACTGGTTGACGATCACGACCGCCAGTGCGGCGACCCCCAGCGCGAACAGCACGCGGTTCTGGATGCGCGGACGCAACGCGATCATCACCGCGCCCACCACGATCAGCGGCAGCACCAGGAACGCGGACGTGCACTCCGGCGTCATCCGCAGGCCCAGCGGAGTGTCCGAGCCCAGTCCGAAGTAGACGGTCTGGCGGTCCGGGATCACGTCTACACCGTAGGAGCTGATGACGCTCAGGATCGCGCCGGACAGGGAGATCTCGGCCGTGCGGTACAGGCGGTGTGCGAACACGAGTCCCGCGGCTACGGCGAGCAGGACGACCACGGTCACCCGGCTCGGGAGTGTGGCGCGGCGCAGGGCAAGCGTCACCCGAGGATCCTTTCCACCGATGAGGGAGCGCCCAGACGGGCTACTTGACGTTCCATCGGTAGACGCAACGTCATCCCTCACCCCCGGATCGGGTGACGCCGTAACCGGAAATTGATCAAAAAAGCCACGATGGGTGGCGCCGATTGGGCGAGTCGAGTGGTCCCGTCGCCCGATACGGGGAGTAACCCTCAGTTCCCTCGAAAGAACGCCGATGCCGGTAATTGCCCCCGGAAAGCGTGAAACCGCATTGGTATCAACGCGCCCTGGGGCCGGAGGAACCAAGGGAAGGAGTTTCATGCGTGTCCGAATGACGGGACTGGCTGGAGTCATCGCGATTGCCGCACTCCTGGTCGGTGCCGCACCTGCTTCGGCCGCACCGGGGGACGCCTCGGCTTATGGTGCGAAGCTCGACGTGACGCTGCTCGGCAGCCCCGCGGTCAACGCGGAGCCAATCGCTGCAGCCAATGCGAACGGCCCGACGAAGAACACGTTCGCAGGCGTCGACCTCACCGGAATCCTGAAGACCGGTGTCATCAACGCTTCCGCGTCGCGGGACGAGAATTCCGGCGGCGTGTACTCGCGGGCGAGCACCGCGGACGTCCGGGTCGACCTGCTCTCCAAGGTCACCGGAAAGATCTCCGCCGAACTGGTGGAGGCGGAGTGCACGGCGACCCAGAAGGGTCTGGCCGGCAAGTCCAAGCTCGCGGGCGTGAACCTCGGCAAGCTCGGCCAGGTCAACGCCGACCCGGCGGCCAACACCAAGCTCGACGTGCAGCTGGCCGGAGTCAAGATCGCTGAAGTGATCTTCAACGAGCAGTTCAAGAACGACGACGGCAGCCTCACCGTGAACGCGATTCACATCAAGCTGCTGCAGGGCGTGCTCGGCGGCATCGGCACGGGCGACGTGATCCTCTCGTCCGCCACGTGCGGCCCCGCGGGCCTGCCCATTCCGATGGCGTCGGGGGCGGGCCTGTGGATCGGCCTCGGCCTGCTCGGTGTCGTCGCCGCTCCGGTCGCCTTCACAGCGCTGCGCCGTCGCGCGTCGCTCAACGCGGCCTGATCGAGGAGAGCGGCGAATGTACAAGGTCCCCGGTACGGGCGTCGGTGTCGGCACGAGCGTGGGCGCCCTCGCGGTCACCGGTGCGGACGTGACGTGGTGGATCGCCGCGGGAATCGTGCTCTTGCTCGCTGGTGCGCTCCTCATGCACAGCACGCGCAAGAAGCGCCGAGCGGTCCCGGTCCAGGTCAGACCGAACCGAGCTGGCTGAAATGGTCCGCCTGGGGTGTCCCCCCGGCCCCAGGCGGACCTCCCGGTCTCCCCGAGAAGAGGACAACGGTGAGGAAAGAAGTTCTGCTCGTGGCCGGCACCCGGCCGGAAGCACTGAAGATCGCCCCTGTCGCCATCGCGCTGAAGGGACATCCCGGCCTTCGTCCCACGATCGTCCACAGCGGACAGCACGCCGGCATGGTCGAGCAGGCGCTGCGCGCGTTCGACCTGGAGCCGGACGTGCGGCTGGACGTTCCCCGCGTCACCGGGACGCAGGCCGAGCTGGTCTCCCGGTTGCTGCCCGAGTTCGACGCCCTGCTGGAGGAACGCGACCCGGCGGTCACCCTCGTGCAGGGCGACACCACGACGACCCTGTCCGCGGCGCTGGCCTCGTTCTGGCGCGGAATCCCCGTGGCACACCTCGAAGCCGGCCTGCGCACCGGTGACCTGTACGGCCCGTTCCCCGAGGAGGGGAACCGGCAGATGATCTCCCGCATCACGTCGCTGCACCTCGCGCCGACCGACGACGCCGCGAACGCGCTGAACGCCGAGTCCCTGCCGGACAGCCACATCGTCGTCACCGGCAACACCGTCGTGGACGCCGTGCAGCGCGTCGCGTCCGCGGACCTCCCCGCGTCCAGCCCGGACGTCGTCGCCCTGGAACGCTCCCTGGACGCCACCGGTGGCCGCCTCATGCTCGTCACCGTGCACCGCCGCGAGTCGTGGGGCCGCCCGCTCATGCGCGTGCTCAACGCCGTGCGCGCCATCGCCGACCGCCACCCCGATCTGCACGTGCTGATCCCCGCGCACCCGAACCCCGGCGTGCGCGAACAGGTGGTGTCGCTGCTGGGCGGTCACGAGCGCGTCGTCATCACCGACCCGCTCGACTACCCGGACCTGGTGCGCGTGCTGCGCCGCTCGGCCCTCGTGCTGACCGACTCCGGCGGCATCCAGGAGGAGGCGCCGTCGTTCGGCGTGCCGGTGCTGGTGCTGCGCGAGACCACCGAACGCATGCTCGCCGTCGACGCCGGGTGCGCCTGGCTCGTCGGCACCGACACCACCCGCATCCTCGCCGAGGCGGGCTGGGTGCTCGGCTCCCGGCTGCGGCTTCCCCTGGGGCGCAACCCGTTCGGCGACGGGCGTGCCGCCGTGAGGGTGTGCTCCGCGCTGGAGAAGCTGGCCGGTCTCCCCACCGCCCTGCCTCGCCGGGAGCCGTTCGCCACGCTCGTGGGCGTCCACTGACGAAAACGCCTGTCACTCAATCAGGTAATTGCCTACACGAACGGGTGACATGGGGTGCTGGGTCGTCATCAGTGCCACCCAACACCACCATTATCGGGCCGTGGGAACAGAGGCAATGCGAAAGATGAGCAAAATTTCGATCGCGGGCGCTGTGCTCGCGTTGACGTTCGCGACCGCGGGTACCGCCCTCGCGGCGAACCCGCCCGGCACCGCGTCGTCGGGTTCCGCCGACTTCGCCAAGGCGGACCAGACGTTCAAGGTCGCCCCGCTCGCGGTGTGCGACGTGAATCCGGACGTGGCGGGCACCGTCACCGGCGCCAGCCCCGCCGTGAGCAGGACCGGGCTCAAGATCGGTGAGACCAGTTCGGCGTGCACGACCGAGGTCGTGAACCCGGACGAGTTCCTCACCAAGACGAAGTCCGTCGCGAAGGGCGCCGGTTTCGACCTGTCCGCCCTCGCCGGGCTGTCCGGTGGGAACAAGGGCCCGCGGCTCAAGATCGCCGAGTGGACGATCACCTGTGACGCCACCGAGAAGGGCACGTCGGCGGGCTGGGAGCTCAAGGGCATGTCCGGGTGGACCGGGCTGCCGCAGAACATCACGCCCGGCTACGTGCACGACATCAAGGCCGCCAACGGAACCGTGCTGGCCAGGGCCAAGTTCACCGACACGGTGTTCCCGGTGCCGAACGACGGCAGCATCTCGATGACGCTGGTGAAGATCACCTTCGAACCGTCGTCCGGCTACACCGGCAGCATCACCGTCGGCACGGTGGCCTGCTCGCCGACTCCGTAGAGGACTCAGACGACACCGACACCCGCGGCGAGCAGTTCCTCAACTGCGGCGTCGCGGGTCGTCGGCGAGACGGCTGCCGTCAGGTCGACGAGGACCGTCGTGCGGAAGCCGTTGCGCTGCGCGTCCAGTGCCGTGGCGCGGACGCAGTGGTCGGTCGCGATGCCGACGACGTCCACATCGGTCACGCCGTTGTCCGTCAGCCAGCCCGCGAGGTCGTTCTCCGCCTCGAAACCCGAGTAGGCGGCGGCGAAACGGCCCTTCGAGAAGACCTGCTCCACGCGGGCGACGTCGAGCTCCGGGTGGAACGACGCGCCGGGCGTGCCCGCCACGCAGTGCACCGGCCACGAGTCGATGAAGTCCGGGGTCAGGGAGAAGTGCGAGCCCGGATCCACGTGGTAGTCCCGCGTCGCCACGACGTGGTCGTACGGCGTGGTGGCGATGTGCTGCGAGATGGCCGCGGCCACGGCCGCACCACCGTTGACGGCCAGCGAACCGCCCTCGCAGAAGTCGTTCTGGACGTCGACGACGATCAGTGCCTTGGTCATGTCAGCCTTCCAGGTAGATCGTCGGGATCGCGGGCTCGCCGCGCGAGAGCTTGAGGCCCTCCCACGGCACGCTCACCAGTGCCGCGCGCAGGCGTTCGCGGTTCTGCTCCAGCGTGGGGACCTCGTCGGTGACCTGTCCGTCACGCATCAACGGGATCTGCACGAGCCTGTCGTACGGGCCGAGCTCGGGTTCGTTCGAGGCCTGGAACACGACCTCCTCCAGCGCCGTACCGGTGTCCTTGTGGCGGCGCAACGCCTTCTTCCAGCCGCCGCGCGACTGCTTCGACGTGCTGCGCTTCTCGACGTGCCTGCCGTCGACCTCGACCAGCTTGTAGACCATGCCCGCGGTCGGCGCGCCCGACCCGGTCACGACCGACGTGCCGACGCCGTACGCGTCCACGGGCTCGGCGCGCAGGGCGGCGATCGCGTACTCGTCGAGGTCGCTGGACACGACGATCCGGGTGTTGCGGGCGCCCAGCGAGTCGAGCTGGTCGCGGGCCTGCCTCGCCATCACACCCAGGTCGCCCGAGTCGATCCGGATCGCGCCGAGGTCGGGACCGGCCACCGCGACGGCCGTCTTGATGCCCTCACTGATGTCGTAGGTGTCGACCAGCAGCGTCGTGCCGACACCCAGCGCCTCGACCTGGCTGCGGAAGGCCTCTTCCTCGGAGTCGTGCAGCAACGTGAACGCGTGCGCGCACGTGCCGGCCGTCGGAATGCCGTGGCGGCGGCTCGCCTCGAGGTTGGAGGTCGCGTGGAAGCCCGCCAGGTACGCCGCGCGGGCGGACGCCACGGCGGCTTCCTCGTGCGTGCGGCGCGAACCCATCTCGATCATGTGACGGCCGTTGGCCGCGGTCACCATGCGGGCGGCGGCGGACGCGATCGCGCTGTCGTGGTTGAGGATCGAGAGCGCGAGCGTCTCCAGCACGACACCCTCGGCGAACGACGCGCGGACCGTCAGCACCGGCGAACCGGGGAAGTACAGCTCGCCCTCGGGGTAGCCGTCGACCTCGCCGGAGAACCGGTAGTTCGCGAGCCATTCCAACGTGGAATCGTCGACCACGGCGTTGCGGCGCAGCTGGTCGATCTCCTCCTCGCCGAAGCGGAAGTCCCTGATCGCGTCGAGCAGCCTGTTCGTCCCCGCGACGACGCCGTAGCGCCGTCCGTCCGGGAGCCTGCGGGCGAAGACCTCGAACACGCACGGACGGTCACCGGTGCCGTCACGCAGCGCGGCCGCGAGCATGGTGAGCTCGTAGTGGTCTGTCAGCAACGCCGTCGAGTTCATGGTCACCAACCCTAAGGTCGCATCCGGTTTACCCGCACGCGGTCTCCGTCACTGCGGCGAACATGACACCATTGGCGGTATGACCACGCCCGTCGAACAGGAACGGACGCAGCCGGAGGCCGTCGGCGAGGAGATCGCAGCCGAGGACCGGCCGTGGCAGACCGTGGTCTGGAACGACCCGGTAAATCTGATGTCCTACGTGACGTACGTGTTTCAGAAGCTGTTCGGCTTCAGCAGGGACCATGCGACCAAGCTGATGCTCGACGTGCACCACAAAGGCAAGGCGATCGTGACATCGGGCACCAAGGACAAGGTGGAGGCCGACGTGGCGAAACTCCACGCGGCAGGACTCTGGGCGACCATGCAGCGGGCCTCGTGAAGAGGTGGATCCGCGACGGCGACGTCGTCGTCGGCAGGCTGGATCGGCAGGAGGCCGCGGTCGTGCGCGGTCTGGTCAGCCAGATCCAGGACATGCTGCTGGCCCGCGCCGAGGACGCGCCGCAGGACGAGCTCGCGGAGCTGACCGGCATCAGGACAGGCCCGTCGGAGGCACCCGACGATCCGATCCTGGGCAGGCTGTTGCCCGACTTCCACCGTCTCGACGACGACGCGCCCGACCCGGACGAGGTCAACTCGGCGTCGGCGCTGCGCTCGTTGCACGAGCCGGAGCTTCTGGACCACAAGACGGCCGCGGCCGAGACCGTGCTGAAGACGTGCTCGCCCGACGGCGGTGAGCTCCGGCTGACCATCGCCGAGGCCGAGGCGTGGATGTCGTCGCTCAACGACGTGCGCCTGGCCCTGGGCACCGCGCTGGACGTCACCGAGGACATGCCGGACGAACTGCCGCCGGAGGACCCGCGTTCGCCGCACCTCGGCGTGTACCACTGGCTGACCTGGGTGCAGGACACGCTCGTCGAAGCGATGATGCCGTGATTCCCGGCGTCCTCGTCGGGCATCACCACCGCGTCGAACCGGGCTGGGCGACGGGCACGACCGTCGTGCTGGTGCCGGCGGGAGCCGTCGGCGCCGTCGACGGCCGCGGTGGCGCGCCCGGCACCCGCGAGACCGACCTGCTGGACCCGTCGAACCTGGTCCAGCAGGTGCACGCGATCTGCCTGAGCGGTGGGTCCGCCTACGGGCTCGCCGCGGCGGACGGCGTCATGCGCTGGCTCTCCGAACGCTCGATCGGCTTCCAGGTGGGCGCTCAGCCACACCACGTCGTGCCGATCGTGCCGGGAGCGGTGATCTTCGACCTGCCGATGTCGGAGTGGGGCAACCGGCCGGACTCCTCGTTCGGCTACGCGGCCTGCGAGGCGGCCTCGGAGTCCTTCGAGCTCGGTTGCGTCGGCGCGGGTGCCGGTGCGCGGGTCGGGTCGCTGAAGGGCGGCGTCGGCGTCGCCTCGACAACGGTCGGCGCGCACCGGATCGGCGCCCTGGCCGTGGTGAACGCGGCCGGCGAGGTCGTCGACCGCGCGTCCGGTCTGCCGTGGCTGCCCTCGCTCGGCACGTCCGCGGTGGTGTTGCCCGAACGCAAGCCCGACGGCCTGAACACCACGATCGGCGTCGTCGCGGTGGACGCGGACCTGTCCAAAGCGGAGTGTCAGCGGCTCGCGATGGCCGCGCAGGACGGCCTCGCCCGCGCCGTGCGTCCCGCGCACTCGATGTTCGACGGTGACACGGTGTTCGCGCTGGCCACCGGTGCCGTGCCGCTGGCGGAGCCGCGCGTGTTCGCGCTGGACGCGCTGTGTGCCGCCGCCGCCGAGATGTTCGCGGAGGCCGTGGTGTCCGGTACGCGCGAGGCGACGTCCTTGAACGGTGTGACGGCTTTCCGCGACCTCTGAGTGGGTACCCGCCGGGCATGGCCGATGTCATCGATCAGGCAGCAGGTGTCGTGTCCGAACTGGCGCCGCCCGGTGCGGCGCGGGAGATCCCCGGCAGGGAGCTGGCGGTGGTCGCGCCCGCAGGGTTGTTCGCCGCGGCGTTCCTGGTGCCACCGGGGCTGGGGAAGGTGCTGATGAAGCTAGGCGTCGCCGTCACACCGTTCGCGGCGTGGGCGGAGCTGACCGCGTGGCGCGGGCTCGACCAGGCGCAACGACGGCGCGGAGTGGCGTTGCTCGCCCTCTACCTCGTGGTGGTGCTCAGCCGGCGTCGATGAACGCCTTGAAGTTGTCGAGGTTGCGCTCGGACTGCTCGCGCAGCGACTTCTCCAGCAGCTTCCGGCCCAGCTTGAGCAGGCCGGACAGCTCGATCTCGCTGTCGGACACCAGTCTGGTGGTGTGCTCGTCGATCGCCGAGTAGCGGTTGGTGATCGTGTGGACCATGCCGCGCGCCTCGTAGCGGGAGGTGCGTTCGTCGGCGGTCGCGGCCAGCACGGTCTCTTCGAGGGTGAACTTCCGGTAGGTCAGCGTCGCGGTCGAGCCCGCCGCGCCGGGCGTCTCGCCGTGCTGGGTGATGCTGACGAGGTCCGGCTGCCAGTGGTGGACGTGCGCCGGGTCGGACGTGAGCACCCGCACTCGTTCGATCGGCTGGTCGAGCACGATCTCCTTGGTGAACCTCATCCGAGCACCTTGACCCATTCTCCGGCGAGCTGCTCCGCCAGCGCGTGTGCCGCGGCCAGGTCCTCCGGCGCGGAGGCGGCGATCCAGTCGACGGCGCGTCCCTCGGGCAGTTCGTCCGCGAGGTACTTCTCCAGCGCCACCAGCCCCAGTTCCCAGCCTGCGCCGGTGCCAGGGACGAACTCGCCGGGCATGGGGGAGTGCGTCAGCGTGAGGACCGTCGAGTCGCCGTCCGCGTCGAGCCGGACCAGCACGTCGGTGTTCATCTCGCCGATCTCCCAGGTCAGGACGATCTCGCTGGGCCGGTCGCAGCGGACGATCTCGCCGCCCGCGTTGCCCTCGAGCTGGTAGCGGCCGCCGGGCCGCAGCTCGCCGCTGATCGGCAGGAACCACCTGACCAGGCGTTCCGGCGTGGTGATGGCGTCCCAGACGTCCTCGCGTCCGGCCTTGTAGTGCCGCCGGATGACGAGCTTCTCGTCCTCGTAGCCGCGTCAGTCATCTTCTGCCTCCAGCCTTCGCTCACGTCTGCCTCGTGCCAGCTCGGTCGCGAGGGCGTCGAGGTGCGGTTCCCAGAACCGCCGGAAGTGGTCGAGCCACGCGTCGATCTCCCGCAACGGGTCGGGCGCCACCGCGTACAGCCGCCGCGTCCCGGACGGTCTGACCTCGACGAACCCGTTCGACCGCAACACTTTCAGGTGCTGCGAGACGGCGGACTGGGTGATGCCGAACTCGGCCTGGACCACTTCGCCGACGTCCCCGGCCGCCCGCTCACCACCGGCGAGCAGTTCCAGGATTCGCCTGCGGACCGGGTCCCCGAGTACGTCGAACGCGTGCACGGCGGTCACTGTAGTAGCCGCTGCTAATATAAGCCAGAGCTAAATCAAGCTGCGTGACGTGGGTATCTCGCATACCGAGACAACTCCGGCCAGCCCGTAGGATTGAGCGCGTGCTGGTGATTCGCCGTGACCTGGTGGACGCGATGGTGGCCCACGCGCGCCGCGACCATCCCGACGAGGCGTGCGGGGTGATCGCCGGGCCGTACGGGTCCGACAGCCCTGAGCGCTTCATCGAGATGGAGAACGCGGAGCGGTCGCCCACGTTCTACCGGTTCGACGCGGCCGAGCAGCTCAAGGTGTGGCGCGGGATGGACGCGAACGACGAGGTGCCGGTGGTCATCTACCACTCGCACACCGCCACGGAGGCGTACCCGTCCCGCACCGACATCTCGTTCGCGGGCGAGCCGGAGGCGCACTACGTGCTGGTCTCCACGCGTGACCCGATCGAGCACGAGCTGCGGTCGTACCGCATCGTCGACGGTGTCGTGACCGAGGAACCGGTCAAGATCGTCGAATCCTGAGTTGCACCCGTTTCCCGGAGGTAGAACCACCATGGCAGTCACCGTGTCGATCCCGACCATCCTGCGCACCCACACCGGGGGCGAGAAGTCGGTGTCCGCTGCCGGTACGACGCTCGCCGAGGTCATCGACGACCTGGAGAACAACCACGGCGGCCTCAAGGCCCGCCTGGTCAAGGAGGGGACGCTGCACCGCTTCGTCAACGTCTACGTCAACGACGAGGACGTGCGCTTCTCCGGTGGCCTCGCGGCCGAGGTGAAGGACGGCGACAACGTCACCATCCTCCCGGCCGTCGCGGGCGGCTGATCTTCCCGATGGCCCGCTACGACTCGCTCCTGGACGCGCTCGGCGGCACACCGCTGGTGGGCCTGCCGCGCCTGTCGCCGTCCGAGAACGTGCGCATCTGGGCGAAGCTCGAGGACCGCAACCCGACCGGCTCGATCAAGGACCGGCCGGCGCTGGCCATGATCGAGGCGGCGGAGCGGGACGGCGTGCTGCGTCCCGGCGCGACGATCCTGGAGCCGACGTCCGGCAACACCGGCATCTCGCTCGCCATGGCCGCGAAGCTCAAGGGCTACGGCCTGGTGTGCGTGATGCCGGAGAACACCTCGACCGAGCGCAAGCAGCTGCTGCAGGCGTACGGCGCGCGCATCGTGTTCTCGCCCGCCGCCGGAGGGTCGAACCAGGCCGTCGCCACGGCGAAGGAGATCGCGAAGCAGAACCCGGACTGGGTGATGCTCTACCAGTACGGCAACCCGGCGAACGCGGAGGCGCACTTCCGCGGCACGGGCCCGGAGATCCTCAAGGACCTGCCGGAGATCACGCACTTCGTCGCCGGGCTCGGCACGACGGGCACGCTCGTCGGCGTCGGGCGGTACCTGCGCGAGGCCAAGCCGGACGTGCAGATCATCGCCGCCGAGCCCCGGTACGGCGAGCTGGTCTACGGGCTGCGCAACCTCGACGAGGGCTTCGTGCCAGAGCTGTACGACGAGTCGGTGCTGACCGGGCGGTACTCGGTCGGCTCCTACGACGCGTTGCGCCGCACCCGGCAGCTGCTGGAGACCGAGGGCATCTTCGCGGGCATCTCGACGGGCGCGATCCTGCACGCCGCGCTGGCCGTGGCGCAGAAGGCCGAGGTGGCGGGGAAGGCCGCGGAGATCGTGTTCGTGGTGGCCGACGCGGGGTGGAAGTACCTGTCCACCGGCGCCTACGCCGGAACGCTGGACGAGGCGGCCGCCAGGCTCGACGGCCACCTCTGGGCTTAGCCCGACGATCTTGTCGGTGGTGCCGAGTACGTTGTGATGTAGGGGTCCCCAGATCGAGGGGACCCCTGCGACAGCCTGCGGAGGCCGGTTCCCGACCGTGTCCGAGCAGCTCGGTCAGCCGTTGAACGCGACGCTCGGCACGCCCTGCCCGGCGCCGGGCAGCACCAGCACGGAGCCGTTGAGCTGCCGGTCCATCAGCGCCTGGTCCGAGAGCCCGACGCGCGCCGACGTGACGTAGAGGTCGGTGAAGTCCGGTCCGCCGAAGCAGCACGCCGTCGGGTTGTCGACCGGCAGTTCGATCTCGCGGTCGAGCTCGCCCTGAGGCGTGTAGCGGCGCACGGCGTGCCCACCCCACAGCGCGACCCACACGCACCCGTCGGCGTCCACGGTGAGCCCGTCCGGCCAGCCGTCGGTGTTGCCGACGTGGGTGAGCGGGCGGCGGTTCGCGACGGTGCCGGTGGCGTTGTCGAAGTCGAGGACGTCGATGCGGCGGGTCGGCGTGTCGATGTAGTACATGAGCTTCGCGTCCGGGCTCCAGCCGACGCCGTTGCTCGTGTTCACCTTGTCCACCATGACCTTCGCGGCGCCGTCGCCGGTGATCCTGGCGAGCCAGCCCTCGTCGGCGGCCTGGTCGTAGCGCATCGTGCCCGCCCACAGCCGGCCCGACGGGTCGATGCCCGCGTCGTTGCCGCGCACGCCCTCGCGCGCCCAGTAGACGAGCCAGCTCTTGGCGCCGTCGCGGTCGATCAGGGCGATGCCGTCCCGCAGGTTGCAGACGATCCCGCCCTGCGCACGCGGCTTGGCGGCACCCACGTGCTGCGGCACCGCGAGCACCGCGTCGTCGTCGCGCGCGGGTGCGTACCGGTGCACCTCGGAGGCGAGGATGTCCACCCACAGCAACGTGGAACTGCTGTGGTCCCACGTCGGGCCCTCGCCGAGCTGGGCGGACGCGCGTACGGCTACTTCGATCGACACCCAACCACCCTAATCGGCACGTACCCTGGACGAGTGGACCGCACCGCGCTCGCGAAACGGGTAATACCGCCACATCCAGTGCTGTCGTTGTTCGTCGTGGCCGGATTCGTCGGGTTCCTCTACTTGGTCGAGGCCTTCGACGTGGCGACCGGCGGCTCGCTGGAGGACGACGGCGTGCGGCCGCGCGACTTCAGCCAGTGGGACAACCTGCTGTGGATGCCGTTGATCCACGGCGACTGGAGTCACCTCACCGGCAACGCCGTTCCGTTGCTGCTGCTCGGGTTCCTCGCGACCTCGGGCGGCCTCAAGCAGTTCTTCCAGGTCACCGCGATCATCTGGCTGGCCTCGACGCTGGGCGTGTGGGTGTTCGGCAGCCCCGGCAGCCACATCGGCGCGTCCGGGCTGGTGTTCGGGTTCCTGGCGTTCCTGCTCGTGCGCGGGATCTTCGCGCGCTCGTGGCTGCAGCTGGTGATCGCGGTCGGCGTGTTCGCGCTGTACGGCGCCGCGCTGTGGGGCGTGCTGCCGGGTCAGCCGGGAGTGTCCTGGGAAGGCCACCTGTTCGGCGCAATCGGCGGCGTTCTGGCTGCGTGGGGTGTTTCCCGCGACAACCGCCGCACCAGCGCACCGGCTACATTCACGGCGTGACGATCGGGATCATGGACTCGGGCGTCGGCGGCCTGACGGTCGCCCGCGCGATCATGGATCAGTTGCCGGGCGAGTCGATCCACTACATCGGCGACACGGCCAACGGTCCCTACGGGCCGCTACCGATCGCACAGGCGCGCAAGCACGCGTTGGAGATCTGCGACCGGCTCGTGGACGAAGGCGCGAAGATGCTGGTGATCGCGTGCAACACCGCGTCCGCCGCCTGCTTCCGCGACGCCCGTGAGCGCTACGACGTGCCGGTGGTCGAGGTGATCCTTCCCGCCGTGCGCCGCGCTGTCCGGACGACCCACAGCGGTCGTGTCGGCGTGATCGCCACTGTGGGCACGATCAACTCGCACGCCTATCAGGACGCGTTCCAGGCGGCGCGCGACGTGACCGTGACGGCGGCGGCGTGCCCGCGGTTCGTCGACTTCGTGGAGCGCGGCGTCACCTCCGGGCGGCAAGTGCTCGGGCTGGCGCAGGCCTACCTGGAACCGTTGCAGCGCGCCGAGGTCGACACGGTCGTGCTCGGCTGCACGCACTACCCGTTGCTGACCGGCGTGATCCAGATCGTCATGGGCGAGCACGTGACGCTGGTGTCGAGCGCCGAGGAGACGGTGAAGGACGTCGTGCGGCTGCTGACCGAACGCGACGAGTTCGCCTCCGAACCTGCTCTGCACCGGGTGACGTGCACCGGTCCGCCCGAGCGGTTCGCGAAGCTCGCCGCGCGGTTCCTGCCGACCTTCGAACAGTGGGGCTGATGTGCTGCTGACCGTGCTCGGCTGCTCCGGCAGCATCCCCGGACCCGGCGCGGCGGCGTCGGGTTATCTGCTGGAGGCCGACGGGTTCACGCTGGCGCTGGAGTTCGGCAACGGCGTGCTGTCGCGGTTCCAGGAGGAGCGGCCGCTGTTCTCGATGGACGCGCTGGTGCTCTCGCACCTGCATCCCGATCACTGCGTCGACGTGTCTTCTCTGTACGTGGCACGGAAGTACCATCCTGAGCCGCCTGCCTCGGCTCTGCCGGTCTACGCGCCCGCCGAGGCGCACTCGCGGTTCATCGCGGCCTACGCGCCGAACGAGGCCGAGCGGTCGTCGCTGGACTTCAGCGACGTGTTCTCGTTCCACGGCCTGGGCTCTCCGGTCCACATCGGACCGTTCACCGTGGACTCCGCTGTCGTTGCGCATCCTTGCGAGGCCTACGGGTTCCGGATCTCCTGCGGCGGGGTCACGCTCGCCTACACCGGGGACAGCGGACCGTGTCCTGCGCTGGACTCGCTGGCCTCCGGCGCCGACGTGGTGCTGAGCGAGGCGAGCTGGACGCACTCCCCGGACCGGCAGGCCGGCCTGCACCTGTCCGGGCGCGAGGCGGGGGAACTGGCTGAGCGAGCGGGCGCCGGGCGGTTGCTGATCACGCACGTGCCGCCGTGGACGTCGCGTGAGGACGTGCTGCGGGAGGCGCGGTCCGCGTTCGGCGGGCCGAGTGAGCTGGTCGTGCAGGGCGGCCGGTACGAGGTGGGGGAGCGGACATGATCAACCTGGAGCGCGTCGGCGAGCACGAGTTCGTCGCTTCCAACGGGCGCGGCGCGTCGGTGCGGATCGGCCGCAAGGGCCAGGAGGGCTCGTTCAGCCCGGTCGAACTGCTGGTCGCGGCCGCCGCGGGCTGCGCGATGGTGACGTCGGAGACGTTGATCCTGCGGCGGACAGGCGGCGATCAGCTGACAGCGGAGGCGGACGCGGTCCAGTCCGAGAGCGGCAACGAGGTGATCTCCATCCCGGTGACGCTCTCGTACGACCTGTCCGCCGTGGACGACCCGGAGGCTCTCGAGACCGTCGTCCGGCGCGCCGTGGAGCAGTTCTGCACGGTCACGCGGACGTTGAAGCAGTCGGCGACGTCGCCGCTTCAGCTCCCGACACCGCTCCACACCGCGTCCGACCCGCTGTGACCCGCCCGCACGGTCTGCACCGTCGTTCCGACCGCGAGCAGCACGACCAGCACGGACACCACGACTGAGATCACCCGCCACGTCTTCGTGGTGGGTGCCTCCGCCTGGCGTTCGCGATCCGCCAGCCTGCCCGCGACCAGCAGCGCGATCACCGCGACACCGAACCCGAGCGCGATGGGCAGCAGCATGGTGCCGAGGTCGGCGTGCGTCTGGATGGCGGGGTTCTGCACGCCGTTCTTCGCGAGCGCGGCCTGGAGGTCCTCGCCGGCCTGCTTGGCCACCGGGACCGCCGCCACACCGGCCAGCGTGACCCCGAGAACGGGCCACGCGTACCGGCGCCGCCAGGCCGGGACCAGCGCGATCGCGACCGAACTGAGCGCCGCGAGAGGCAACAGCACGACCACCGCGTGCACCAGCAACGGGTGAAGCGGAATACCGTCGATCGTCAGCATGTATCTCCCTACGCCATGGCGCTCCGCAGGGTTCATTAGGGTAGGCGCCGTGGTGCGAAGCGACGGCCGAAACGACGACGTGTTGCGTGACATCCGGATCACGCGTGGATATCAGACCTGGCCCGCGGGCTCGGTCCTGATCGAGTTCGGGAACACCCGCGTGCTGTGCGCCGCGAGTGTCACCGAAGGCGTCCCCCGGTGGCGCCAGGGCTCCGGCCTCGGCTGGGTGACGGCCGAGTACGCGATGCTCCCCTCGGCCACGCACAGCCGCAGCGACCGCGAGTCCGTGAAGGGCCGCATCGGCGGCCGCACGCACGAGATCTCGCGCCTGATCGGCCGTTCTCTCAGGGCTTGCATCGACCTCGCAGCTCTGGGCGAGAACACCATCGTCATCGACTGCGACGTCATCCAGGCCGACGGCGGCACCCGTACCGCCGCGATCACCGGCGCCTACGTGGCACTGGCCGACGCGGTGACGTACCTGGGCGCAGCGGGCCGCCTGGCCGACCCGTCACCCCTGTCGTGCGCGGTCTCCGCCATCTCGGTCGGCGTGGTCGACGGCCGAGTGCGTCTCGACCTGCCGTACGAGGAGGACTCGCGAGCGGAGGTCGACATGAACGTCGTCGCCACCGACGCGGGCACGCTGATCGAGGTCCAGGGCACCGGCGAGGGCGCGACGTTCGCCCGCTCCACTCTGGACCGCATGCTCGACATCGCCCTCCAGGGCTGCGCCGAGCTCAACCGCCTGCAGGCCGAGGCTCTCGCTCTGCCCTACCCCGGCATCCTGCCGGAGCCCAAGTCCGGTGGTCGCAAGTGAAGCTGCTCCTGGCTTCCCGCAACGCGAAGAAGCTCCGCGAACTGCAGCGCATCGTGGTCTCGGAGTCGCTCGACGGCATCGAGGTGCTGTCGCTGTCGGACGTGCCTTCGTTCCCGGAGGCCCCCGAGACCGCGCCGGACTTCGAGGGCAACGCGCTGGCGAAGGCCCGCGACGCCGCTGCGGCCACGGGGCTCGTGTCCGTGGCCGACGACTCCGGGCTTGCCGTCGATGAGCTGAACGGCATGCCCGGCGTGCTGTCCGCGCGCTGGTCCGGTCGTCACGGCGACGACGACGCCAACCTGGACCTGCTGCTGGGCCAGCTCGGCGACGTGCCGGACGAGCGCCGCGGCGCGGCCTTCGTCTCGGTCGTAGCTCTCGTTGTGCCCGGTGGCGAAGAGATTGTCGTTCGTGGCGAGTGGCGTGGCACGTTGCTGCGGGCCCGTCGCGGCACCAACGGCTTCGGCTACGACCCGATCTTCGTGCCTGAGGGCTACGAGATCACGTCAGCCGAGATGACGGCGGAGGAGAAGGACGCGGAGTCCCACCGGGGCCGCGCCCTCAAGCTCCTGGTCCCGTACCTGCGCAAGCTGGCCTAGCCGCGCCATTCGACCTTGACGTCGGGGCCGAGCTCTTCGACCCCGACGTAGGTGCACCGCTTGTACAGTTGCAGTTTCAGCGACCGATCACGCAGCGGACGCACGTCAATTGGCTCGCGGCCGGTGAGTGCGAGAAACTCCAGGACCGGTAGCGCGGACATAATCTTCGGATCGCTCCAGCCTCGGCAGTAAAGGGACCGCAGGCCGATCACTTCAGCGAGTGCACTCACATCGCAATCCGGATCCACTTTGCTGAGTTGCAGGGTTCGCATCGACCTACCGCGGAGGAAGTCGAGACTTTGCCACGGCTCGCGCTGGTAGAGGCCTAGAGAGGAGCGGACCTCCGGGAGGCTTTCCTTGTTCGTGTAGCGCTGGGCGCCCCCGAGAATGATCATCAGCGTCCTCGTCCCAGCAAGAGGGCTGAGATCTATCGCTCCCTGTAGGTGAGTGTAGAGGTACAGCAGTGGAGGTAGATCCTCTACGAAGCTCAGACTCATCTGTGGCTCGTCCAGTGACAGCCAGACGTCCACGTGGGTCAGGTGGCGAAGTAGGCACAGGTGGGGGAATAGCCGAGGTGACTCGACCGTGGCGAGCCCATTCACCAGTGGCGCGTCTGCCAGAACCTCTTCCGCATACCGTTGGACATCGAAGCTCAGCCACGCTTTCATCAGCGCCTCTTGAACATTCGGTCGCGGATCCCTCGCGTACCCGGCGAGCTTGGTTATGGCTTCCGGCGATGCCACAAGTGCCGCGCTGCGCACCGTTGCTGCTGCTGAAGCTTCAGTGAGTTCTTCGAGTGAGGCCGGGAGGTGGCGGAGCACACGGTGGCCGATCGTGGCGAGCGACATGGTCTCCTTGTCGCTTCGTGGTGGTACCAGCCGCTCCCTGATGATCGTGTCGATCTGGTCGCACACGTCGGCATCAACGTCGCTGACGGTCTCCAGGCACGCGGCGGCGAGTAGCCGAAGCCGGCGGGCTTTGCGCGGTTCGCGATCGGCTCTGGCGAGTACGTCGGTCAGCAGTTCCGTCACCTGGGTTCGCTGGCCGTGTCCGCAGGCCAGCACGATCGTCTGCGTCCACGAGTCCAGGTGGGCGTGGGCGACCAGGGTCTCGACCTGGCCGTCCTGCATCGCCTCCGCGCCAGCCAGGTACTCCTGGAACGTTCGGTGCACGAAGTCGACCTTGCCGGGTATTGGTTCACGGAGGACACCGCTGCGTTCCAGTAAGTGCGTGAGGATGGCTTCCGGGTCCTCGTCGACGTTGGGCATCGAGCGGATCTTGCGAGTCACGTGCTCGCGGACTTTGGTCTTCGGCAGCTGTGACAACCCGCCCAACTGCAGGCGCCAGGCTAGATCTCGCAGCAGCACCGTTTTGTCTGAAGTGGTCAGGATGCGGGCGATGCCGCGTTCGGCGTCGCGCAGGTCGAGCAGCATCGTGAGCGCCGCCGCGTACAACTCCATCCGGTTGTGCGGTAGCTCTGACACCCGTCCAAGGTTCAACGCGCACAACATCGCGCACAGCAGGGGCGAAGCGGCCAGCGCTTGCAGGTGTTGGCGGCTTTCGAGTTGGGTGAGGAGTCGTCGTTGCGCTTCCTCGGGTGCCTCGGCTGCTTCGTGCCAGCGTTGCAGGAATGCCTTCACGTCGCCAGGGCTCATCTGCTCCAGTTCGACAGAGGAGAAACCCAGTTCTGCCAACCACTTCTCATCCGTGGCGGCCGGACGTGCCGTCACGACGACTCGTGCCTCGGGGAAGGCCTGGATGAGTTCGCGCAGCCACTCCCGGACCTTCGGGCGCTTCTGCGGCGGAACCTCATCTACCCCGTCTACCAGAACGAGTCCTTTGCCTGCCAAAAGAACGCGGTGGACCCAGCCCGTTGGCATGATCCCGCTCAACCAACCGGAGATGAACTCTTCCGGCTTCGTCGGCAGGGGATCGTCGGCATACTCGCGCAACCTGATCGGGAACGGCACCATCCCGTCCCAGTTCTTCATCCGGCCGGTGAATCCGTTGCGAGCAGAGGTGACGGCCAGCCAGTCGAGCAGCGTCGTCTTGCCGGAACCCGCTTCGCCGCGCACGAAAGTGCGCTTCACCAACGCCGACTCGACGCGCATCCCCGAGTGCGCGTGGTTGTCGATCTCGCTGAACCAGTTGCCGCGTTCTCGTTTCTGGCCTGACACGGTGAGGCTCAGGTAGGCGACGCTCAGCGCCAGGCGTGGGCGGTCTTTCATGGACAGGCCCAGGAGTTCGAGCTTGTCCAGGTTGGTGCAGATAAAGCGGAGGTACTCGTCTCGGAACTCGTCGTCGTTGTCGGTGCCCTGAGGCGCGTAGAGCGAGGTGCGGGGGAGTCGGGACAGGACGTCATCGAGCATCGCGGCACTGGCGGTGGCGCGGGACAGGACCTCGGCGAGGGCACGCGGCTGGAACGACGGCAGGTTTCTGATGATCTGCACGAGGTAGCGGCACGACTGATCGAGCGCGATCTCGTAGCAGCGGCCCAGATCTGCGCGGGGTAGTGAGCTACGGATGCGGTGGGCCAAAACTTCCGGGTCGGCGTCGTCGGCCAGGAGGGCGGCGTCGGACAGGTCGATGGACGACATCGCCTCCTCCACTGCGGTGAGGGAGGAGGCGATGTCGTCGTCGGTGAAGCGTTCCAAGGCCGATTCCAGCTGTTCGGTCACCTGGTGGCCGATGTGCTCGACCAAGGTCTGGAGTTTGGCTCGCTGGGTGGGCTTGGAGAGTTCGGCCGCGGCCAGTTCGGCCAGGGACGCGGTTCGCTCATCGGTGTGGCTTGCCAGCCACTCGGTGGCGGCTCGGAGCGCTACTGACTGGCCGAGTTTGGAGACGGCCTCGATTTCTAAGCCCACCCAAACGAGATTAGACGGCCGCCTGGGCGTGGGAGGCCACCGACACGACGCAGACGCCTGCGGCGATCAGGGCCATGCCGGCGAGCATGGCCAGGTTGAGTGGGTCAGAGAAGAGGACTCGGCTGGTGATGGCCACCAGGGCTATGCCTGCGCCTGCCCAGATGGCGTAGGTGATGGCTACCGGGACGCCCATTCTGATCACTAGTGATTCCAGGTAGAGGGCCGTTAGGAAGCCGGTTGCGAGGCCGGCTGTGGGCCAGGGTTTGGTGAAGCCGTCCGAGTATTTGAGGCAGAGGGTTGCGAAGACTTCCGCGCCTACGGCGAGGGCTAGCAGGATCCACTTGAGCATTGAATTTTCCCAGCACGAAATGCACGCAGCGCTAGGCGTGCGTGTTGAGGAGAACGGGTGATGGTAGGCGAAAAAGCCTGGTCAGCCGCCGCGCGTGGGGAAGTGGACTCGCAAGATGAAATCAGACGGGATGTCGGGGCCGTTAGGTGCCGTCAAACGACACACGGTGTATCACCCTCACCGGAACAGGGGCGGCATTGTTGCGCGCCCTCGGGTCCAACATACCTGAAAAAAGGGCCGCCGTCGCAACCAAAGCGACGGCGGCCTCAGGTGAGGTGAAAGGTCAGGCGGGGAGTTCGCGCAGGAGTTTGGCGACGTGGCCGGTGGCGCGGACGTTGTACATGGCCTTGACGATCTTGCCGTCCGGGCCGACGAGGAACGTCGAGCGGATCACACCCTGGACGGTCTTGCCGTAGTTCTGCTTTTCGCCGAAGGCGCCCCATTCGGTGAGGACCTTCTTGTCCGGGTCGCCGAGGAGCGGGAAGGTCAGGCCTTCGGCGTCGCGGAACTTCGCGAGCTTCTCCTGCTTGTCCGGCGAGATGCCGACGACCTCGTAGCCGGAGTCGGCGAGGACTCCGAGGTTGTCGCGGAAGTCGCAGGCCTGCTTGGTGCAGCCCGGCGTGCTCGCGGCCGGGTAGAAGTACACGACCACGGACTTGCCGAGGTAGTCGGACAGGGACACCGGCTTGCCCTCGCTGTCGGGCAGCGTGAACGCGGGCGCCGTGTCACCAGGTTCGAGACGACTGGTCATGCCCTGAGCCTATTCGGGGGACTACGCCTGGCCCTCGAAGACGGTGGGCGCGTCCTGGCCCTGTCCGCCCGGCTGGATCGTCAGCTCCATCCGCACTGCCGACTCCGGTACGGCGAACGCCAGCTGGAGCTGGGTGTCACGGCCCGGCGGGAGTTCGGCGACGGCTGCGGCGAGGCCGTTGAGGCCCTGCACGGAGTCGACCAGCTCGGCGGCGGGCTGGCCGTCCGCGAGTGCGCGTACGGCGAGCTGGGAGGAGCGGTAGGGCGACTTGGAGCCGTTGTAGACGGTGATCGTGAAGACCGCCGTGCGCTTGGCCGGGGGGATCGCCGTCGCGGACGGCGCGAGGGAACGGGGAGCGGACACCACGACGGACAGGCCGGAGGCCCACACGCGTTGGGTGCCGAAGGCTGCGGCACCGGACGCGCTGGGCGTCTCAGCTCGCTGCTCGACTGTCAGGTTCTCGTTGGGAGTGACGGCGACACTGGGGCCCGCACATCCCGCCACGGCCAGCAACAGGCACAGGCCCGCGGCCGATTTGGCGAACTTCACGAACTCCCCTTTCCCACCCCGGCGGTGGGTGTGAGCGACTCACGTCAACTGTGACGGTGCTGAAGGGGCAGTGCGAACGAAAGAGGCCTGAAGAAGCGGACCTGGTGCCGGGCCGTGGCCGACTCGTAATGGGCGGCGTGGGCGGCGCCACACAGTGCGCCGGCCCCACGCCGTCCGATGCGACCGAGGCCGCAGGTGATGCTAGGGAGCGCGTCGGGGGGCGTGCGCGCTCATACCGATCATCGCCCACTGTGTGCCGCGCGCTACAAGCGGAGCCGTTTATCACCCGTTCAGAGCAGTGTCAGTCGTACAAAACGTGAAGGTCACGCCTGACCGACTCACGTATGTGCGGCTGAACGGCCCATCGACGGCGTCCGTTCGGCCACATCGCCGAGGAGTTCGAACGAACGAAGGCGGTCTTCGTGCCCGTGCACGATCGTTGTCACCATGAGCTCGTCGGCCGCCGTCGACTCCATCAACTCGTCGAGCCCCGAACGGACCGTTGAGGGGGATCCGATGATCTGGCTCGACATGCGGTCCTCGATCACCAGCTCGTCGATCTCGGTGTACGGGTAGTCCGCCGCCTCCTGCGGCGTGGCCAGCGGTGCCGGGCTGCCCTGACGCAGCCGCACGAACGAGAGCGCTCCCGGGCCCGCGATGTACCGGGCGTGCTCGTCGGTGTCGGCGACGATCACCGAGGCGCACACCATCGCGTAGGGCTCCTGCAGGACCTCGGACGGCCGGAAGTGCCGCCGGTACAGCTCCAGCGCCGGCAGCGTGTTCTGGGCGCTGAAGTGGTGGGCGAACGCGAAGGGCAGGCCCAGCAGACCCGCGGCCTGCGCGCTGTAACCCGACGAGCCGAGCAGCCAGATCGGCGGCTTGTTGCCCGCGGCGGGCACGGCGTTGAGGTCCGCGGTGCCCTCGAAGTACTTGATCAGCTCGGTCAGCTCCTGCGGGAAGTTCTCCGCGGAGAGACCGGCTTCGGTGCGCCGCAACGCCCGCGCCGTCTTCTGGTCGGTGCCGGGCGCGCGGCCGATGCCGAGGTCGATGCGGCCGGGGTGCAGCGCTTCGAGCATGCCGAACTGCTCGGCCACCACGAGCGGCGCGTGGTTGGGCAGCATGACGCCGCCGGAGCCGACGCGGATCGTCGACGTGGCGTCCGCGATGTGCCCGATCAGCACGGCCGGCGCGGACGAGGCGATGCCGGGCATGTTGTGGTGCTCGGCGAACCAGTAGCGGTGGTAGCCGAGGCGTTCGGCCTGCTGAGCGAGTTCCCGCGAGTTCCGCAGCGCGGTCGTCGCGTCCGACCCCGACGTGATGGGCGCGAGGTCGAGTACGGACAGCGGGATCTCACTCAGACGGCTCATACATCGATCAACACCGATGCTTGGTCACTTCTTCCGTGAGCTGGGTAACTCGTTTCGCCGCCTTCTCGTAGGTCGTGCCCTCGGGATGCAGCGTCAGCACCACGACGATGCTGAACAGGCACGTCCCGGACGTGTGCAGGGCAGGCGACTTCGTGTCCAGCTCCCACTGGATGCGCGGGCGCGGCCTGTCGACGCACGGCTTCGTCGGGTCGCCGAACCCCGACCAGCCCTGCTTGAACGCGGGCCTCCACGTGGCGGACGGTAGCCCGAACGACTGGTCGAACCCGTCCGACGCGCACTTCTCGGCCCGCTGCAGGTGTCCCATGATCGTGCGCCGCACCTTCGGCTTCGCGTCCTCCAGCAGATACCGGTAGATCTTCACGACGTCATAGGCGCTCACGGCCGTGTAGCCCCACATGCCGCGCTTCTCCGGTGGCCTCGTGTCCTTGAGCTTCAACCGCTCGGCCGTGCGCACGACCAGCTGGTCCCAGCCGTTCTCCACCCACAGCTCGCTCGCCGCGTTGTCGTCGCTGACGCGCAACATCGGTTCGATGCGCGGGTCGTCGCCGCGCGTCTCCAGCTGTTCGATCGCGATCAGGATCTTCACCAGCGAGGCGGATCTGATCGGCTTGTGCACGTCCCGGCCGGTCAACGTGTGCGTGATCCGGTCGTAGACCGCGTAGGAGGCCGTCGTGGTGGGAACGGGTGCCGCGAGCAACGCCAGCGTCAGAAGTAGGTGCACGCTGCCGGAAGTTAGCGGTCGTCCGAACCTTTTGCCCGATGTTTTGTAGCTCACAGGTGAGAAGAACCGGCGGCCTCCTTCCGTTGACCGTGATGTGACGGATGTGGTGGTGATCGGCGCGGGACAGGCGGGCCTGTCCGCCTCGTACTTCTTGCAGCGGCGCGGCGTCGAGCACGTGGTGCTGGACGCGAACGACTCGCCCGGCGGCGCCTGGCTGCACCGGTGGCCGAGCCTGCGCATGCGGACCGTGCACGGCATCCACGAACTGCCCGGCATGCCGTTCGAGCAGCCCGCACCCGACGAACGCGCGAACGAGGCCATCCCGTCCTACTTCGCCCGCTACGAACAGCTCTTCGACCTTCCCGTCGTCCGTCCGGTGAACGTCACCCAGGTGGTCAACGACGGCGCGCTGCTCAAGGTCGAGACCTCGGACGGCGTCTGGACCACGCGTGGCCTGATCAACGCGACCGGCACGTGGCGCCGCCCGTTCTGGCCGCACTACCCGGGCCAGGAGACGTTCCAGGGCCGCCAGCTCCACACCGCCGACTACCAGGGCCCCGCAGAGTTCGCCGGTAAGCGCGTCGTGGTCGTGGGCGGCGGCGCGTCGGCCACGCAGTTGCTCGTGGAACTCGCTCCTTTCGCAGCGGAGACCCGCTGGGTCACGCGGCACGAACCGGTGTGGCGGGAGGGCCCGTTCACCGAGGACTACGGCCGCTGGGTGGTCGGCATGGTCGAGGAACGCGTCCGGGCCGGCCTGATCCCGCGCAGCGTCGTCAGCGTCACCGGGCTGGCGCTGACCGACCAGACCCGCGCGGCCATCGCGTCCGGGGTGCTGGACCGCAAGCCGATGTTCGAGCGGGTCACTCCTTCCGGAGTCGAGTGGGCTTCCGGGGAGCGTTTCGACGCCGACGTCATCCTGTGGGCCACCGGGTTCCGGCACGACCTGGACCACCTCGCCCCGTTGCGGTTGAGGGCTTCCGGTGGCGGGATCCAGGTGGACGGCACCCGTGTGGTGTCCGATCCGCGGATTCACCTCGTGGGGTACGGGCCTTCGGCCAGCACGATCGGGGCGAACCGGGCCGGGCGCAGTGCTGTCCGTGAGCTGATGGGCCACCTGGACGGGCTGAAGGTCGCGAACTGAGCGACCACCGATCCCGGCTGTGTTCGACTGGACGTGAAGTGGGCGGTGTCGTGCCAGGGCACGACCGCAAGGCTGGGCGGCTTGCGGGTCGTGGGTGCTGTGACGGGCTGGCGGTGCGGCGATGAGGACACGGCGCGGCCGCCAGGCTTCGTGAGCGTGGCCTGCTCGGCGCGGCTGTTCCTAGACGCGGGAGTCGGCCCGCTTCTTCGACAGCCGGGTGACCACGAAGATGGCCACGGCCACCACGGCCAGGCCCAGGACGACCTTCGAGCCGATGCCCACGTACTGCTCGACCAGGTGCCAGTTGTCGCCCAGCAGGTAGCCCGCGAGGATCAGCGCCGTGTTCCACAGCAGGCTGCCCGCGGCGGTGTAGGCGAGGAACGGCGCTAATCGCATGCGTTCGACGCCGGCCGGGATCGAGATCAGGCTGCGGAACACCGGGATCATGCGGCCGAAGAAGACCGCGCGGTAGCCGTTGCGCAGGAACCAGGCCTCTGTCCTGTCCACATCGGACACCCGGACCAGCGGCATGCGGGAGGCGATGCGGCGCACCCGCTCCCGGCCCAGCGCGGCGCCGATCCAGTACAGCAGGAGCGCGCCCGCGACGGATCCGAACGTGGTCCAGAGGATGGCGTCGAGCAGCGACATCTTGCCCTGGGCCGCGGTGAAGCCGGCCAGGGGCAGGAAGACCTCGCTCGGCAGCGGCGGGAACAGGTTCTCCAGCGCGATCGCCAAAGCCGCTCCGGGTGCGCCGGCCACGTGCATCAGGTCGGTGACCCAGTCGACCAAGTTCATGCTGTCCAAGTTACGGACGCGGGGAGCCGGGGACATTGGGGTAAACCGCAAGGTTGGGGTGGGGAAAACCCCACCCCAACCTCAGGGGAGAGCACCTAGGCGCAGCGAATCCTTGCGTCCGCCCAAGAAGCGTGGTCGTTCTGCGTGCCGTCACCACCGTCCAGAACCCGCAGCGTGAGAGTCCTCACGCCGGTCACGTCCACGGCCAGGTCGCGGGCCGGGGAACGCACGCCGAGCACGTCCGTGCTGGCCAGCACCACGCCGTCGCCGACCACCTGGAACGCGACGGTGCCACCGGCGCGCTGGCGGGCCACGTCCAAACCGGCCTCGTCGTCGACACCGACCGAGGCGGCGAACGCGGTACAGCCCGCATCCAGCGCGTAGGTGATCTCGGACGCCGCGTGCGTGCCGAGGCCCTTGCCGTAGGTCACGCGGCGCAGAGCGATGCCACGTCCATCACCGGCTGCGGCACCGCCGTTCGTCAGGTCCTTCTCCACCGGGCCGTCACCGCCGACAGCCGACGTCCACGGCCGGTCCGACACGTACGACCAGCCGTCCGGAAGCGGCCGGACCAGGTGCACCCTGGCGGTCTTCTCCGACTCCACCCCCGAGTTGAACGACGCCACGACGGGGATGTCGAAGTGGCCGTAGGACGAGGGCGAAGCAGGCGGCACGACGGTCCAGGTGCCGGACAAGGCCTGCCCGGGACGCACCACCCTTGCCGTGACAGGGTTTCCGAGCACCGACCATCCCGCGGGCACGCGCGGCGCCAACGTCACCCCGCGCACGTCCGAGCGAGTGGTGAACAACCCGGTCACCGTGAACCCGCGGGCCGAAGCCGAGACCGAAGTAGAGGGCACCGCGGAAACCGGCCGCTCGCACGTGGAAGACCCGGCCCGGCAAGCGATGGCCGCGAAACCTCCGTTGGCGGTGACGTCCAACGTCAGCACCTCCCCTGCGCGCACGGTCCGTGACTCGCGCACGAGCCCCGCAGGACCGTCTCGGGTGATCTCCACCAGCCAGCGACCGGAAGGCAGCGAGAAAGGCACTGACACGGTCCGTGCGGCACCGGAGTACCCACCGCCGATGAACCACCGGTCGCCCGACCGCCGCGCGAACACCGAGTGGTCCGCGGGACGCCCGGACAGCAACCGCGTCTCGTCCCACGCGGTCGGCACCTGGTCGACGAACCGTTCGGCGACGGGCCGCGCGGCGTAGTCCTCCGGCCGCCCGGCGAGGTTCGCCAGACCCGACTCGTAGATCACGGTCAACGCCAGTTCGTGCGCGTCGGACGTGGTGCGGGAAGGACGGTGCCAAGCCAGCGGCGTGTAGTCCATGCCTCCGACGACACCGCGAGTGAACGGCAAGGCGGTCAGATGCTGACCTGTCAGGCCCGACGACTTCTCACCGCCGTGCACGGCCTCCATCGTCATGACGTGCGGCCACGTGCGGTGAATGCCGTGCGGGATCGTCGAACCGTGGAAGTTCACGAGTAGACGGTGCGCGGCGGTCTCGGCGAGAATCCGGTCGTACCAGCGGTAGCGGTCCTGGCCGTCGGAGTCCATGAAGTCGATCTTCACGCCCGCGATGCCCCACCGTTCGAACAACGCCAGCCGGGTCGCGCTCTCCGCGGGCGTGTCCAACTCGTCGTAGTGCACCCAGAGATGGATCTTCACGCCCCGTGCGGCGGCATAGGAGACCAGCGACGGAATCCACGAGGTCTGCTCCCACGACGGGTCGTAGTCCCAGTTCGGGTCGAAGTACCAGCCCGCGTCGACCAGCGCGTACGGCCAGCCGTGCGCCGCCGCGTAGTCCACGTACTGCTTCTGCGTCGCGAGACTCTGGCCGGCCTCGCGACCACCGGCGAGCCAGCTCCAGAACACCTTGCCCGGCTTGATCCACGACGTGTCGCGCACCTTCGACCGCGGCGCCAGGTCGTCCACGAGGGTCGACGCCGACACGTCCGCCAGCGAACCGACGACAGCGGTGCGCCACGGCGACTGCCACGGTCCGTCCACCGCCACCTCCTCGTCCCAGTACTTGACCGAGTACACACCGGAACCGGCTGTGTGCGCGAGGTGCGCGCCGGAGTGCCGTCCGTCCACAGAGGACTCTGTGAGCAGTGAGTACACGCCGTTCGTCTCGAACAGCGCCGGATGCAGGTAGTCGGCGGTCTCGGCGGTCGCCGCGTTCGTCTGCACGAACGGGTTTTCGTAGTCGCGGCGGTACTTCGCGATCCAGGCGGTGGCGGCGGCCGGAATGTGGAACGCCGAAGTCTCGCGCAGCACGTTGCCCAGCCCGGCCGGCAGTTCGTACCGATAGGCCACACCGTCGGCGGCGGTCCGCACGACAAGATCCAGACGGGCCGCTCCGGTGAACGAGTACCGCTCTTCTTCGTGGACGACTGTGCGCTGTCGTTGCTTCCCGGATGACGCCGTGTAGTGCTCGACCACGCGTCGCTTGGTCCGGCCCGTCAGTCGCAGGCCGGTCGAAAGATCCGCTCTTTCCGTCACCACGCCCAGTGGGCCCGGTTCCAGCACCGTGGTGCCGCCACGGCTCACCGCCAGGGTCGGAACGCCGTTCGACAGCGTGACGACAGCCTTCGGCCACGGATCGGTTTGTGCTGATGCTGTTGGAGTTGTGACGCTCGCTGTCAGCGCGATGACGAGCGCTCCCGCCACGTGCCATCGCACGGTGGACAACCGCATGCCCAGTCCCCTCAGACGTCGGTCGCGGCGGCGACAGATCCGATGTATACGCCGTCGAGGGCCATTGGTCCACAACCGGTCGGTAAGGCCTTTCCGGCGGTTAATCGTTTGACTACGATGGACTTCGATGGCTGACCAGGTGGGGACGTGTGCGATCTGCGGCACCGCGACCGCCACCTCCCGGCGCAGACACGCGCGGTACTGCTCGAACGCCTGCCGGCAACGGGCCTACCGGCAGCGCGCCAACGAACCCGTGATGGCACTGGACAGTTTCATCGGCCGCGACGCCGAACTGCTCCGTCTCACCGGGCTCACCGGCACGCGCATGCTCACGCTCGTCGGAGCGGCCGGGGTCGGGAAGACCAGGCTGATCAAGGAGTTCGTCGGAAGCCGGGCGACGCTGGTCGAGCTCGCTTCGGCGACGGACGTGGCACGGGCGTGCGCGGCGGCGCTCGGCGAGCCGGTCGGAGAGCCCGTCCTGAGCACGCTGGTGCGCGCGCTGGCCGGCCGCAAGACGCTGCTGGTGCTGGACAACTGCGAGCACGTCGCGGCGGAATGTGCGGCGCTGCTGGAGCCGTTGCTGCTCGGCTGCCCCGGCCTCACGGTCATCGCGACCAGCCGGGAACCGCTGCGGGTGCCGGGCGAGGTGCTGGTCGCGGTGCCGCCGTTGTCGATCACGAACGCGGTGGAGCTGTTCATCGACCGCGCCAGCGCGAACCAGGTGGGCCTGAGACTCGGTGACAGGGACGTGCTGGCCGCTCTGTGTGCACGCCTGGACCGCCTCCCGCTGGCGATCGAACTCGCGGCACGGCTGGTGACCGTGTTGCCCGTCAAGGAGCTTCTGGCACGCCTGGACGACCGCCTGGAGTTGCTCAACCGCGGCAACCGCACCGCCGCCGAACGTCACCAGAGCCTGCGCGCCGCGATCGGCTGGAGCTACGACCACCTGAGCGCCGACGAACAGCACGTGTTCCGGTGCATCTCGCAGGGCCCTCGCGGGTTCGGGCTCGACGTCGCGGTCCAGGCCTGCGACCTGCCCTCGGACCGGGTGCTGGTGGTGCTGTCGGCGCTCGTGGCCAAGTCGCTGCTCACGTTCACCGCGGCCGGCCGGTTCGAGCAGCTGGAGTCGGTCCGGCTCTACGGCAGGGAACGCCTCGCGGAGCAGTTCGCTGGTGATGTACCCGGTGCCTCAGCGGCTAGTTTGAAGGTGGTTCGCCGCGGGCCAGCCCCCGCGGCGAACCACTGAAAAGCGCTGATCAATGAGGTCGGGGGGACTCGAACCCCCACTGGCTGGGACCTAAACCCAGTGCCTCTGCCAATTGGGCTACGACCCCTCGCGGGGAAGCCTATCGGCCGTTCATGGACTCGCTCTCCCGGGTCTGATCAGGGTCGCACGAAGCCGCGTCACCGACCGTCCACTACGGTTGCGGGCAGAACCGCTGCTAGGAGGACATGTGGCTCGCGATCCCGAGACCATTCAGCGCGAGATCGAGCAGGCTCGCACCGCGCTGGCCGCCACCCTGGACGAGCTCAGCGAGCGCGCCAACCCGCAGAAGCTCGTCGAGCAGGGCAAGTCGTCCGTGCTCGACGTGCTGAGCCAGCCCAAGGTCAAGTACACGTTGATCGCGGTCGGCGTCGTGGTCGGCTTCGCGCTGGTCCGCAAGCTCTTCCGCTAGGAAACCCGCACCAACGGCAGGAGCACCTGCTCGACGACCTTCTCCACGAACGGTTCGTCGAGCGGGTCCCCGGTCAGCATCAGCCGGTAGATCAGGGCGGCGCCCGCGATCTCGACCGCCATGCCGCGCGGGGCGTCGGCCTTGAGCTCGCCCCGTTCGGCGGCCCGGTCCAGGATGCCGCGCAGCACGTCGCGCTGGGAGATCAGGAACGTCTCCCGGAACGCCGCCGCCAGTTCCGGCTCGTGCGGAAGTTCGCCCACGAGCGCCTGAGCGGCCTTGCCGATCGGTCCCGAGAGGAACGCGGCGAACGACGAGAGGAACTCGCGCAGGTCTCCGGCCAGCGAGCCGGTGTCCGGTGCCGCGAGGTTCTGCGTGGCGAGCTGGGTGCACGTGTCGATCACGAGATCGAGCTTCGACTCCCACCGCCGGTAGATCGTTGCCTTGCCCGCCCTCGCACGGGCCGCCACGGCGTCCATGGTGAGGGCCCGGTACCCGACCTCGGCCATCACCTCGAGCGCTGCCTGACGTAAAGCGTCGTCCCTGCTGGCGTCGCGAGGACGCCCCCGCTGGGGGACCCTGCCCTCGTTGAACGCCGTTGTCGACACGGCCATGGCCACCTCCTCGTACAGGGCACGGCTCATGCGTGTCCTCCCCGCCCCTTTGGCGGCACATCCTAGGCGTCTTACCCATGTAGCAGGGTGAGCAGCACCCGGTTGTTGCATCGTGTTGCGGTTGGTTGGGTCTTGCGCGATGTGCCCCAGAACTCCTACCTTTCGAGTTGTCTGAACCACGCTGCCTCGCCGCGCAGCTGAACGTGAGCAGTCGTCATGCGCGGGCGAGGAGTGGGTAGTGGTCTTGGGAAGAAGGGGTTTCCTCGGGGGAACCACGGCAGCGGTGTTGCTCGGTCAGTCGGGGGTGGCGACCGGGAAAGAGACCGGGCCATCGGATGTTTCCGGCTGCGACGGCATGTCGAAACGCGACTGGGAAACTTTCGTCGGGGCGCAGGATCTCGTGTGGAAAAAACCTCCGACCCGCTACGGGCAGGCTCCGTTCCTCGGTGACGGGCGCCTCGGCAGCGTCGTCTACGCCGAAGAGAACGTCGTCAGGTTCACCGTGCAGCACGCCGACGTGCAGGATCACCGCACGAGCGGCGGCAGCCAGTTCGGGGTCTGCCGGCTTCCTGTCGGAAACCTGAAGATGACGGCGGCCGGCACCGTCACGGCCGTCGACTGGCGCCTGGACCTGTGGAACGCCGAGCTGCGTGGAACCGTGACCACCTCGCTCGGCGTGCTCACGTTCGCCGCCTACGTCCACTCCGAACGCTCGGTGTTCTCGCTGAACGTCACCGCGACCGGCGCCGAGAAGCCGGTGCTGGAGTTCGTTCCCGCCCAGGCGATTCCGCCTCGCGCGGACTTCGACCCGCTGCCGGAGGGGTACGTCCGCAACCCCGGTCCGGTGACGGCGGCGGACGGCCGCGAGACGCTGGTGACGCAGGCGCTGAACGCGGGCGGGCAGACGGCAACCGCTTTCCGGTTGATCACCCGGGGCCGCACGCAACGGCTGCTGCTGTCGGTCGCGCACACCTATCCCGAAGCCGCCGCCGACAAGATCGTTTTGAAGGCGGTGCGCGAGGCTGCGGTGCTCGGCGGGCGGCTGACCATGTCGCACCGCAAGTGGTGGAACGACTTCTACCGCAAGAGCTTTCTGTCGTTCGGAGACCAGCGGCTGCAGTCGTTCTACTGGATCCAGCTCTACAAGGTCGCGTCCGGTTCACGCGCCGGGGGCCCGGTGATGGCGACGACCGGCCCGTGGCTCGAGAGGACGCCGTGGGCGGCGGCCTGGTGGAACCTCAACGTGCAGCTGGAGTACTGGCTGATCCACGGCTCGAACCACCTGGAACTGGACTCGATCGCCAGCACCCTGAAGGGCAGCCAGGACCAGCTCGTCCGCAACGTCAAGGAGCCGTACCGGCACGACTCGGCGGGCGTCGGCCGCAGCACCGACCGCACGACGTCGAACGCCGGCACGCTGTACGAACCGGGCACCGGCGGCACCGGCGTGAAGGAGCTCGGCAACCTGACGTGGGCACTGCACAACGTCTGGCTGTCGTACCGGCACAGCATGGACGCCAGGATCCTGTCCGACGTCGTGTTCCCGCTGCTGCGCCGGTCGATCAACTACTACCTGCACTTCCTGAAGAAGGGGAGCGACGGCAAGCTCCACCTCGACGTCACCACCTCGCCCGAGTACGGCGACGCGCCCGACTGCAACTACGACCTGCAGCTGATCCGCTGGGGCTGCCAGACGCTGATCGACTCGGCGGCCAAGCTGAAGATCAACGATCCGCTGGAACCGAAGTGGCGTGAGGTCCTGCGCGACCTGACCCCGTACCCGGTCGACGCCAACGGGTTCATGATCGGCGCCGGGGTGCCGTTCACCGTGTCGCACCGGCACTTCTCGCACCTGCTCGCGACGTTCCCGCTGATGACGGTGAACTGGGATCAGCAGGAGAACCGTGAGCTGATCGAGAAGTCCCTGCACCACTGGATGTCGCTGGAGCCCGCGCACCGCGGCTACAGCTACTCCGGGTCCGGCTCGATCGCCGCGCGGATGTTCCGCGGCGACGAGGCCTACGCGTACTTCGTGAAGATGTTCGACACCACCAAGCGCTACCCGGTGCTCGAGAACACCATGTACACCGAGGCCGGCCCGGTCGTCGAGACCCCGCTGTCCGGCGCGCAGACGATCCACGACTTCGTGTGCCAGAGCTGGGGCGGGATCGTCCGGGTGTTCCCCGCCGTGCCGTCCGCGTGGCCCGACGTCATGATCGCCGACCACTCGTGCGAGGGCGGGTTCTCCGTCACCGCGAGGCGCCTGAAGGGCAGGACCGAGTTCGTGCTGGTCCGCAGCCGCGCGGGCGAACCGCTGGTGCTGCGGCACGGCATCGACGGCCCGGTGTCCGTGGTGGCGCCGGTCCGCCACCACGACCGCGGCGACGGGACGCTGGAGATCCCGTTGCGCCGCGGGCAGGAAGTCCTGGTGCACCCCAGGGGCCGCCGCCCCGACCTGGCCGTCCGGCCGGTCGCCATCACGACCCCCGGCAAGCCCTGGGGTCTTCCCGCGTGATGCTCGGAGAGGAAAGCCCCATGCGCACCATCGCCTTGGCCGTGCTGTCCACAATGGTCAGTGCGGTTCTCGTCGTCCCCGCCGCGCAGGCGTTGCCGGACGGCCTCGCACTGACCCCGCCGATGGGCTTCAACAACTGGAACACCACCGCCTGCCGCACCGAGTTCAACGAGGCGATGGTCAAGGGCATCGCCGACATCTTCGTGAACAAAGGCCTGAAGGACGCGGGCTACGAGTACGTCAACATCGACGACTGCTGGGCCGAGAAGACCCGCGACTCCGCCGGCAAGCTCGTCCCGAACAGGACGCGGTTCCCCAACGGCATCAAGGCCGTCGCCGACTACGTGCACTCCAAGGGCCTGAAGTTCGGCATCTACACGAGCGCGGGCACCAAGACCTGCAACAAGGACAACGGCTTCCCCGGCGGCCTGGACCACGAGGAGTCCGACGCGCAGCAGTTCGCGAGCTGGGGCGTCGACTACCTGAAGTACGACAACTGCAACAACCAGGGCGTCGACGCGAAGCAGCGCTACCGCAAGATGCGGGACGCGCTGAAGAAGACCGGCCGTCCGATCGTGTTCAGCCTCTGCGAGTGGGGCCAGAACAAGCCGTGGGAGTGGGCGTCGGACACCGGACATCTCTGGCGCACCACCGGCGACATCAACGACACCTGGCCGCGCACGATGGACATCTACGAGAAGAACGTCGTGCTGGACTCCTACGCGGGACCTGGCCACTGGAATGACCCGGACATGCTCGAAGTCGGCAACGGCAAGATGAGCGCCGTGCAGTACCGCAGCCACTTCTCGCTGTGGGCGATCATGGCTGCGCCGCTGCTGATCGGCTCGGACCTGCGCAAGGTCTCCGCCGACACGTTCACGATCCTGGAGAACAAGGACGTCATCGCGGTCGACCAGGATCGGCTGGGCGTGCAGGGCAAGCGGATCCGCACCACCGGCAAGTCCGGTGTCGACGTGATCGTGAAGCCGCTCGCGAACGGCGACAAGGCCGTGGCGCTGTTCAACAAGTCCGGCTCCACGCAGACGATCTCGACCTCGCTGGCGGAGATCGGCATGTCCGGACCGGCGGTGCTGAAGGACCTCTGGACCAAGTCGGCGCGCACCACGACCGGCACGATCTCGGCCTCGGTTCCCTCGCTCGCCACGGTGATCTACCGCGTCTCGAAGGACGGCCCGCGGCCGACCCCGCCGGCCGGCACCACCGACCTGTCCGCGTTCGAGGCGTCGTCCTCGGCCAACGGCTGGGGTCCCGTCGAGATCGACAGGTCCGTCGGCAACCAGGCCGCCGGTGACGGCAGGACGATCACGATCAACGGAGTCGTGCATCAGAAAGGCTTCGGCGCGCACGCGGCCGGGACGATCGACTTCTACCTGGGCCGCAGGTGTTCCACGCTGTCCGTGGACGTCGGGGTCGACGACGAGGTGGCCGCGGGCAAGGGATCGGTGATCTTCCAGGTCTTCGCGGACGAGGTGAAGGTCGCCGACTCCGGCAAGCTCACGGGCACCGACGCGGCGAAGAAGCTCACCGCGTCGCTCACCGACGCCGAGAACCTGCGGCTGGTGCTGACCGACGCCGGTGACGGCATCAACTCCGACCACGGCGACTGGGCCTCGCCGCGCATCACCTGCGCGTAGCCGTGGCCAGCTGGGTCATGTACCGCTTCACGACCCGGCCGCCGTACCGCGTGTCGATCAACGACGTGATGTCCGCGATCAGCTGATCGCGTGAAGGCAGCGCGATGTGGTTCGAATACGTGAGGAGCAGGTCGACGTACGCCTCGGTGTCGTAGGCCTGCTCCCACTCGTACCGGTGGAACTCGGGCTCGTCGAAGAGCGCGCTCTCGTCGAACTCGCAGGGGATGGCCGAGGCGGGGGACTGCCGCAGATTCGGTGGCGTGGCGGGATCCCAGCGCTCGTAGCACTCCTGCACGTCCACGAAGAACTGCCCGGTCCCGCCCGCGATGTGGTGTGTGGAGATCACGGCCAGCACGCCGCCGGGACGCAACGCGGCGGCGCACCGGGCCATGCGGGTGTGCGGATCGAGCCAGTGGAACGCCGTCGCGCACACCACCAGGTCGAACGGCGTGGCGGGCAACGGCCAGTCGTCGAAGTCCGCCACGACCACGTGGGCGTCGGGAGCGTGCGAACGGGCGACGGCGGCCAGGTCAGGGCTCAGCTCGACCGCCGTCACGTCACCCAGCGCGGTCAGCGGCAGCGTGGCCTGGCCCGTGCCGGGGGCGATCTCCAGGATCCGCGGGCCGTTCAGGCGTTCGAACAGCTGCGGGGGATAGGTGGGACGGGCCCGGTGGTAGCGGGCCGCGTCCTCTCCGAACGTGGTGCGCCAACGCTCGCGATCGGTCACCCGCCGAATTCAAGCGAGCGGGACGGCAGCGCGTCCATCCCGTTTCGCGCGAATCCCGCCCACGTGCTCCGGACGGTCTTCGCCAGCTCGGCGTCCGGCTCCTGCCCGGCCAGCATGCCCGCGCCGATCCAGCCGTCCGGGTCGAACAGGAACGGCAGCTCCATGCAGTGACACGAGCCCATGGGGGCATCGGCGGGCGCCCACCGGAAGACGTAGGTCGCGGCCTGTCCACCCGCGGCCGTCCAGTCCCGCGCCAGTTCACGGGCCGGCAGAGCGAAGATCAGTTCGGTCACCGCCTCCCAGTGCTCGCGGCTCGGCACGTACGGGCTGCCGTCGTCGGCCGTGTGCCCGACGAGCAGTTCGACGCGGGACGCCGCCGCGGCGAGGTCGACCTCGTCCAGGGTCGGGGCGAAGGGCATGCCACCGGACGGTGCGAACCGCGGTCCCATCTCGACCACGGCGGCGGCCTGGGCTGCCAGCACGTCGTCCACAGAGGTCGTGGCGTCGACCGAGATCGACGCACGCAGCGCGGCCGTCATCTCCGCGCGTTCGGGGCTGCGGGTGCCCAGCGGTGCGCTCTGCAGGATCGCCCGGTGGAACAGGTTCTCGGTGTCGGTGAGCATCAGCGCGTACACCGAGTCGGCGCCCGCGGACTGCCCGAACGCCGTCACGTTCGCCGGATCGCCACCGAACGCGGCGATGTTGTCCCGCACCCAGCGCAACGCGGTGAGCTGGTCGAGCAGGCCCAGGTCGTCCTGGAGATAACCGAAGACGCCGAGGCGGTAGCTGACGCTGACCACCACAACGCCTTCGGAGGCCAGCAGACCGGCGTCGTACTTCGCCGACTCACCGCTGCCGGTCACGTAGGCGCCGCCGTGGAACCAGACCATCACGGGCAGGCCGGACGCGTCGGCGGGCGCGGTGACGGACAGCACCTGGCAGTGCTCGTCGAACGTCAGGCCGTCGACGGAGCTGCCGACCAGCGCGGCCAGGGCCGATGGCGGCTGCGGGCAGGCGGGACCGCGCTCGCCGGCGTCGATCACACCGTCCCACTTGTACGGCTCGGGCGCGGCGAACCGGGAAGCGGTCGCATATCGGACACCACGGGCTCGCACGAGACCTTCGTTGATCGGCACGGCACCGATCCTAAGCACGCGTAACCAATTCCACAGCGTCTCGATTCGGCGGGAACGGCCACATAGGAGGACCATGTAACGGTTGAGCAACGAGACAAGAGGAGGCTCCAAGGTGCGGGCTACGACGATCTACGGCACTCGTGACATCCGCGTCGAGGAAGTGCCGGACGCGGCGATCAAGGAGGCCACCGACGTCGTCGTCCGGGTCGAACTCGCGTGCATCTGCGGCAGCGACCTGTGGGCGTACCGCGGCGTGGCCAAGCGCGAGGACGGGCAGCGGATCGGGCACGAGTTCCTCGGCATCGTCGAGGAGGTCGGCGGGGACGTGAAGAGCGTCCAGGTCGGTGACCGCGTCATCGCGCCGTTCGTGTGGAGCGACGGCACGTGCGCGTACTGCCAGGCCGGACTGCAGACGTCGTGCCGCGCCGGTGGGTTCTGGGGCAGCAAGGGCAGCGACGGTGGCCAGGGCGAGGCCGTGCGCGTGCCGCAGGCCGACGGCACGCTGGTCAGGGTTCCCGCGGACGCCCCGGCGTCGCTGCTGCCCGCGTTCCTGAGCCTGTCCGACGTCATGGGCACCGGCCATCACGCGGCCATCGGCGCGGGCGTCGCTCCCGGCAGCACGGTCGCGGTCGTCGGTGACGGCGCGGTGGGCCTGTGCGGCGTGCTCGCGGCCAAGCGGCTCGGCGCCGAGCGGATCATCGCGATGGGGCGCCACGAGGACCGGGCGAAGATCGCGTCGCTCTTCGGCGCCACGGACCAGGTCGCCGAACGCGGTGACGCCGCGATCGAGCGCATCAAGGAGATGACCGGCGGCCTCGGCGCGTCGGCCGTGCTGGAGTGCGTCGGCACCGAGCAGTCGTGGGAGACCGCGATGGGCATCGTGCGCGACGGCGGCCGGATCGGGTACGTCGGCGTGCCGCACGAGATGAAGGGCCTGCCGCTCGGCAAGTTGTTCGGGCGCAACATCGCCATCGGTGGAGGTGTCGCGCCCGTGCGTGCCTACCTGCCGGAACTGCTGGCCGACGTGCTCGCCGGCCGGATCGACCCCGGTCCCGTGTTCGACCGGACGGTCTCGCTCGACGACGTCGCGCTGGGCTACCAGGCGATGGACGAGCGGACCGCCCTGAAGGTCATCGTGCAACCGTGAATCATTTGGCAGTGAGCACGTAGTCCTCGGCGCGCACGCGCTTGGTCCGCATCCAGTACCGCCAGGTGAATCCCGGCCACACGGTGCGGTTCACGCCCTGCGCGTCGAGGTACCAGCTCTTGCACCCGCCCTGGGTCCAGACGCCCTTGGTGAGCTTCTGCTGGATCTCTCGATTGAACTCCTGCTGGGCCTCCAGCCGTACGTCCAGCTCCGCTGCGCGGTGTGTGTCGAGGAGCTGGAGGCACTGCGAGATGTACCGGATCTGCGACTCGATCATGAAGACGACCGAGTTGTGGCCGAGTCCGGTGTTGGGGCCCAGCAGGAAGAACAGGTTGGGGAATCCCGAGACCGTGATGCCGAAGTAGGTCTCGATCCCCTTCTCGCGCCACTGCTTCGCGAGGTCGACGCCGCCCTTGCCCTGGATGTCCAGGTAGTCGAACGAGTCGACGACGTGGAACCCGGTGCCGTAGATGATGACGTCGACCTCGTGCTCGACGCCCGCACTGTCCACGATGGACTTCTCGCGCACCTCGGAGACCTTGTCCGTCACCAGGTCGACGTTCGGGTTGCCCAGCGCCGGGTAGAAGTCGTTGGAGATCAGGACGCGCTTGCAGCCCATGGTGTAGTCGGGCTTCAGCTTCCCCCGCAGCTTCGGGTCCGGCACCTGCTTCTTCATGTGTCGCAACGCGATTCCCTGCGCGAACTGCATGATCTTCGGGTTGACCGCGAAGCCCAGCGCGGACGACTCGCGCGTCCAGTAGACGAAGTCGCGGTAGAGCCGCTGCGTGAAGGGCAGGGCGCGGAACAGCTTCTGCTCCCAGCCGTTGATCTCGCGGTCGGCCTTGGGCATGATCCACGGCGGCGTGCGCTGGAAGATCTTCATCGAACCGACCTGCTTGGCGATCTTCGGCACGAACTGGATCGCGGACGCGCCCGTGCCGATGACGGCGACGCGCTTCCCGGTCAGGTCGTAGTCGTGGTCCCACTGCGCGCTGTGGAACGTCCTGCCGCTGAAGTTCTCGATGCCGGGCAGTTCGGGGACGTTCGGGATGTGCAACGCGCCGACGCCCGCGACCAGGGCCTGGGCGGTGTAGGTGTCGCCCTGCTCGGTCGTGACGTTCCAGCGCTTGGCCTCGTCGTCCCACTGCGCGCCGGAGACCTTGGTGTTGAAGCGGATGTGCGGCCGCAGCCGGTACTTGTCGGCGACGCGCTGCAGGTAGCCGAAGATCTCGCCCTGCTGCGCGAACATCCGCGACCACCTGGGGTTCATCTCGAACGAGAACGAGTACATGTGCGACGGCACGTCACACGCGCAGCCGGGGTAGGAGTTGTCGCGCCAGGTGCCACCGAGGTCGGCGGCCTTCTCCAGCACCACGAAGTCGTGCTCACCGCGGCGCTTCAGCTCGATGGCCATGCCGAGGCCGGAGAAGCCGGTGCCGATGACGAGCACTTTCGTCTCTCGGTGCATGGGGAAGTCCCTCCGCTCGCGGTAGCTACTTCTCGGTAGGTTACCCCGAGTAAGTTACGAGCGGTAGACTCCATTCGTGACAGCCCCCCGGCGCCGAATGCCCAAGGCCCAGCGCATGGCCCAGATGCTCACCGTCGCTGAGGAGATCTTCGCCGAGCAGGGCTATCTCGCCACCTCGATGGACGAGATCGCCGAACGCGTGGGCGTGTCGAAGCCGATGCTCTACGAGTACTTCGGCTCGAAGGAGGGCCTGCTCATCGGCTGCATCCACCGGGCGCGCACGGAGCTGCGGGAGAAGACGGCGGCCGCGATCGCGGGAGCTCAAAGCCCGGAGGAGTTCCTCCGGCTGGGGCTGCTCGCGTTCTTCGAGTTCATCGACGAGCACCGCAGGTCGTGGGCTCTGCTGCGGCAGGAGGCGGCTGTGGCGGTGCCGTCGGCGCAGGAAGAGGTGGAAGGCATCCGTCAGCAGCAGACGGACATGATCGGGGCCGTGCTGGCGTCGTTCACGCCGGAGATGGACCCGCTGGAAGTGGAGGCGTTCGCCGAGATCGTCGTCGGCGCCACGGAACGCCTCGCGGTGTGGATGGAGCGCAGGCCCGCGGTGGGACCTGCGCTCGCAACCGACTACGTGATGGCCGTGATCTGGCCTGGCGTCTCAGACCGTCTCAGGAAGCAGCCTTCACCCGCTCTGCCCGCATAGCGGACACGGCCGGGAGGTCCAGCGGCGCGGGCTTCGTGCCCGTCGCCCACTCGATCAGCAGGTCGGCGAGCTGCGGGTTGCGCGGCAGCACCGGGCCGTGCAGGTAGGTGCACAGGATCCGGCCCTGAACGGCGCCCTCGACGCTGCCGTCGTTGCCGGTGCCGACCTTGACGTGCGCGAGCGGCCGGGCGGCCGGGCCGAGCACGGTGCGGCCCTGATGGTTCTCGAACCCGGTCAGCACGCCCTCGAACAGGCCGTTCGCCGGCTCTGCGAGGACCTCGCCGATGGCGCGGCTGCCGCCCGCGTGCGAGGTCGAGTCGATCAGGCCCATACCGGGGTGGGTGATGTTGTCGGCGCGGGTGAAGCTCTCACCGAAGATCTGGATGCCGGCGCAGACGCCCAGCACCACGGCGTTCTTCGTGACGGCGCGCTGCAGGCCGGGGTGCTCGCGAAGGTGCTTCACCGCCAGCGTCTGGGCGGTGTCCTCACCGCCGCCGACGACGTAGATGTCGCACGAGTCCGGCACCGGCTGGCCGTAGTTGATCGGCACGATCTCGGCTTTGATGCCGCGCCACGTCATGCGCTTCTCGAGGACCACGGCGTTGCCGAAGTCGCCGTACGTGCCGAGGAGATCCGGCAGCACGAGCGCGATCTGGATTGTCGACTCACTCATCAGCGGCAGCCCTGGCATTCAAGTCGCGGAACGCGGTGTAGTTGGCGATGACCTCGACCGCCCCCTGTGGCATCTGGTCGATGGCCTTCAGCGGGTCGGGCACGATCGTGTGCTGAACCTCGGCGTAGGTCAGGCGGACGGCGAGATCGGTCGCGCGCTCGCCGGACGCGATGACCGTGCGGCCCTGCAGGCGCTCGAACGGGACGTCCCAGAGCCACGAGAGATCGCGGCCGTCGGCCTCGTTGGCGTTGATCACCAGGACGGCCGGGTGGCTGGCCTCCTTGACGACCGTGAGGGTCTCGCTCCAGCCCGCCGGGTTCTTGCTGAGCAACAGGCGCGCGCTGCGGCCGTTGCGGTGGATCGTGCGGTAGCGGCCGCTCACGTTCGAGACGCCGCGCAACCGGCGGACCGCCTCGTCCGCGGGCACGCCCATCGCGTGGGCCGCCGCGGCCGCCATGACGGCGTTGGCCTGGTTGAACTTGCCCGGCAGCGTGAGGCGCAGTTCGAGCTTCTGGTGCTCCGGCGTGATCATCGCCTCGTCGGCGGTGATCCAGTTCGGGTGCGGGCGGGCGAGGTCGCAGCCCGTGCAGTGCCAGTGCTCGCCCTGCCAGCGGATCGGGTTGCCGCAGCGCGGGCAGCTCGCCGAGTCGTGGTGCCAGCCGGTGCCGGTGGCGACCCAGATGACCTTGGAGGCGTTCCATGCCGCACTCGTCACCATCACGTCGTCGCAGTTCGCGACGATCGTGCAGTTCTGGAGCCTGGCGACGGTGTCGCGCAGCGAGCGTTCGATCGTGCGGACCTCGCCGACGCGGTCGAGCTGGTCGCGCGAGAGGTTCAGGATCACCGCGACGGACGGGTTGCTGGCGCCCGCGACGGCGGGGAAGTAGCCCTCGTCGCACTCCAGCACCGCGTACGGCGCGTCCGGCTGCTTCGAGAGCGCCGTGACGTGACCGTCGGGCATGTTCGCGCCGCTGTGGTTCGTGGCGACCTCGCCCAGCGCGCCCACGGCCCTCGCCAGCATCATCGTGCTGGTCGTCTTGCCGTTGGTGCCCGTCACGACGGCGACGTTGCGGCCCTGGGTGAGGCGGTTGAGGGCCTGCGGGTCGAGCTTCAGCGCAACCCGGCCGCCGATCATGCCGCCGGCGCCGAGGCCCATCTTCTGCGACAGCGTGGAGCTCAGGTTGCCCAGCTTCACGGCGGCTGCGGTGCGCAGAGGGAGGCGGGCGGGGGAATCGTTCACCCCGGCGATGTTACCGGCGCTGCGGTTTGCCCCTTTCGGACGGTCGTTGCGTTGGTGTGAACGGGGTTCGGTACAACTACCGGCTCAGGCCTCGCAGTATCCGGATGAGTTCCACGGTGGGGAGCTGGCACAGCTGCGCCATGTTCTCCAGGGCGGGCAGGTCGAGGTGCACCTCGGGTGAGGCACTCGGCGGCAACGCGTGCAGCCGTCCGGCCGCCCACCGCTTGAGCGGCAGGAGGCGCGGGTTGTCGGTCGCGGCGATCGAGGTGAGGCTCAGCGTCAGGTGGCCGGCGGGGGTGTCGCCGAAGAAGCGTTCGTGCACGCGGGCGAGGACCTCGTGCGCCGGCACGTCCAGCGCGTGACAGATCTCCACGAGACGCACGACGGAACACTGCCGCGTACCGAGCTCGTAGGTCGCCAGCGTCTGCAGCGAGATCTCCGTCTGCAGTCGCTTGTTCAGCTCCTTGCGGGTCCATCCGCGCTGCTTGCGAAGGCTGCGGATCTCATCACCGAGCACGCGCTGGTACGCCACTGTGTCGATTTGGCCGTTCGCAGTCTGCACCCTGGTCCTCCACCCCGTGAGCGGGTCTCACGGTGATGGAAGGCGCCAGTGCTTCGCCGCTTACGCAACTTGCCGGGATTATCCCCCGAACGGGCTATAGTTCTCTACTCTGCGTATCAGTTCACGCAGCGCACGCCGTCCGCGGAGATGGGCGGAGGGGCCGCGGGATCAGCCGGTTGCTGACGCGCACCGTCCAGGGCGAGCACTCCGGATCCGGTGAAACCCTGCGCGCCGGGACCCGAGTAGTCCGAGCCGAGGAAGACGCGGGCGGCCCCGGCGGGCACGTTCACGTCCTCTTCGATCTTCAGGCCGCCGAGGGCCTCCTGGACCGCGTTGGCACCCGCCTCACCGCCCTTGCCGTAGCGGACGACGGACTTCGCCAGGGCCTCGGCGTTGCCCGTCTGGCCCTCCTTGAAGCCCTTCGCGACGAGCGACTGGAGCACCTTGCCCGCGAGGCCGGGCTGGCCGGAGGCGTTGCGGACGTCGACGGTCACCGTGGACTTGTCGAACTTCGGGTCGGCCGGGTTCGACGTCGCCGGGGCCTTGCCGAGGTTCTTGACGAACGCGCGCACCTCGGACTCGGTCACCTCGACCGCGGAGCCGTCCTCCGGCGTCTGCAGGTCGGGGTTGCCGGTCGGGATCGTCTGGAACGTCATGTTGCCGCCCGTCATGTCCTTCATCTGCAGGGCGAACTTGGTGATGTCCCAGCCTTCGTCGAGCACGATCGCGCTGCTGACGGCCTTGATCATCTCGCTGCGCTTGGTGCTGTCGGTGAGCACGCCCGCGGACAGCATCTTCTTCGCGAGACCGGCCATGAAGACCTGCTGGCGCACGACGCGGTCGAGGTCGCCCATCGGCAGGCCGTGCCGCTGGCGGACGAACGCGAGCGCGTTCTTGCCCTCGATGGTCTGCGGACCGGCCTTGAAGTTCGCGCCGGAGAAGCTGTCGCGGACGTTGTTGGTGAGGCAGACGTCGATGCCGCCGACGGCCTTGGTGATGTCGTAGAAGCCGACGAGGTTGACCTCGGCGTAGTGGTCGATCGTGGAGCCGGTCAGGGTCTGGATGGTGTCGATGAGGTTCTTCGCGCCGGCCTTGCGCGTCTCCATCTCGATCTCGGGCGCGGGCTTGCCGCTGCCCTGCAGCTTCTCGGCGGCTTGACCCTTGGCGTACCCGTAGGCAGAGTTGATCTTGTGCCGCCCGAACCCGCCCGCGATCTTCACGTAGGAGTCGCGCGGGAACGACACGGCGTAGGCCTTGCCGCTGTCGTTCGGGATGTGCAGCAGGATCAGCGTGTCGGTGTTGAACCCGCCGTCGTCGCTGCCGCCCGCCTGCAGTTCGTTCAGGATGTTCTGCGGCAGCGGGTTGCCCTTGGAGTCGGTGCGGCTGTCCATGCCGACCAGCAGGATGTCGATCGCGCCGTCGGCGGGCTTCTCGCCCGCGTCGGCCAGGTTCAGGTCCTGCTTGGTCAGTCCGTCGGTCAGCGCGGTCAGGTTCTGCCACGCGACGCCGGTGACCAGCAGGATCGTGGCGGACAGCATGCTGAGGAAGATCTTGGCGCCGGTGGACGCGCCGCGCTCGGCCTTGCTCGGCCTGCGGGCCGCGGCGGGCCTGGGCCTCGGCCGGGCCGCGGGTGCGGCCGCCTTCGCCTTCGCCGGGGTGGTGCGGACCGTCGGGCGGTCGGCCACCGGACGCGGCCGCGGGGCGGACGACGAGGCCCTGCCCGGTTCACGGGAGCGCTGGGGCTCGCGGCGCGGAGGTTCGGAACGACTGGCCGACTCCCGGCGCGGAGGTTCGCGGCGAGGCGGTTCGGAGCGGCTCACCGGCTCGCGGCGCGGCGGCTCCGAGCGTTTCGGCGGCTCGGAGCGCTTCGGGGGCTCAGCCCGGCCCGGCTGCCTGCGCGGGGGCTCTGAGCTGCGCGGCGGCACCTGGGGACGGCGGGGCTGACCCGCCTGGGGACGCGGGGTGGCAGAGGGTCGCCTGGGATTCCCGTTCGGGTCTCCCGGCCGCGGCGGCCGGTTGTCCACACCCACTCCTCTCGGCGAATCGGGTACACCAAGTAGACGTGCGGGGCCGCCACTCGGTTGTGCACAGGGTGACACAGTGGCGGAGACCACCCGATCAAGGCCCCCTGACCAGCGGTTTTGTCCGTTTCGTAGACTCGTCGCCGTGTTGACGATGCAGGACGCGCTGCTCGCGCTGACCAAGTACTGGACCGACCGAGGTTGCATCGTGGTGCAGCCGTTCAACACCGAGGTCGGGGCGGGGACGCTGAACCCGGCCACCGTGCTGCGCGTGCTCGGTCCCGAGCCGTGGCGCGTGGCGTACGTGGAGCCGTCCGTGCGGCCCGACGACGCCCGCTACGGCGAGAACCCGAACCGGCTGCAGACGCACACCCAGTTCCAGGTGATCCTCAAGCCCGACCCTGGCGACCCGCAGGAGCTCTACCTCGGTTCGCTGGAGGCGCTCGGCATCGACGTGCGCGGGCACGACGTCCGGTTCGTCGAGGACAACTGGGCCTCGCCCGCCCTCGGCGCCTGGGGCCTCGGCTGGGAGGTGTGGCTCGACGGCCTGGAGATCACCCAGTTCACCTACTTCCAGCAGGCCGGCGGCATGACGCTCGACCCGGTGTCGGTGGAGATCACCTACGGCATCGAGCGGATCATGATGGCGCTGCAGGGCGTCGACCACTTCAAGAAGATCGCCTACGCGCCCGGCATCTCCTACGGCGAGGCGTTCGGCCAGGCCGAGTACGAGATGTCGCGGTACTACCTCGACGACGCGGACGTGGAGGCGAACAAGCGCCTCTTCGAGGAGTTCGCGGCCGAGGCCCGGCGCATGCTCGACGCCCGCCTGCCCGTTCCCGCGCACAGCTTCGTGCTGAAGTGCTCGCACATCTTCAACGTGCTGGACGCGCGCGGGTCGATCTCCACGACCGAGCGCGCGCGTGCGTTCGGCCGGATGCGGGGGCTGGCACGGGAAGTCGCTTCGCTGTGGGCCGAGCGTCGTGCCGAACTCGGGCATCCGCTCGGTGTGGCGGAACTTCCGGCCGCCGTCGCCAAGCCTTCGTCGTTTGTGGACGTGGTCGCGCCGGCGACGTTGCTGTTCGAGATCGGCACCGAGGAACTGCCGCCGCACGAGGTGCTGCGGACCGTGGACGCGGTGCGTTCAGCGGTGGTTTCCAAGCTGGAGGCGACTCGGCTGACGCATGGTTCGGTGACCGTGCACGGCACGCCGCGCCGGATCGTCGTGCTGGTGCCTGCTGTTTCGCCGCGTGAGCCGGACGCCGAACGCACGGTGCGTGGCCCGCGTGTGTCCGCCGCGTTCGACGGTGACGGCAATCCGACGAAGGCCGTGCAGGGCTTCGCGCGTGGCCAGGGCGTTGAGGTTTCCTCGCTGGGGCGCGTGGTCGAGAACGGCGTCGAGTTCGTGGCGCTGACCAAGTCCGACGCGGGTCGCGGCGCCGTCGAGGTGCTGAGCGGGCTGCTGGGCGAGGTCGTGTCGGACCTGCGTTCCGAGAAGAACATGAAGTGGAACGACCCGAAGCTGTCGTTCACCCGGCCGATCCGCTGGCTGCTCGCGTTGCTGGGGGAGACGCCGGTGCCGGTCGCGGTGTCGTCGCTGGCTTCCGGGACCACGACTCGGGTGCACCGGACCGCTGCCTCGCCGGTGGTGCGGGTGTCCCAGGCGGACGGTTACCTGGAGTTCCTGGAGTCGCACGGCATTCAGGTCGACTCCGCTGTCCGTTCCGCCGCGATCGTTGCCGCGGCGCAGGAACTGGCGGCGTCGGTCGGCGGTGTCGTCGAGGTCGACGGCCTGCTGGACGAGGTGACGAACCTGGTCGAGTGGCCCACGCCGATCCTCGGCTCGTTCGAGGAGCGGTACCTGGAGCTGCCTGCCCAGATCCTCACCACCGTGATGCGCAAGCACCAGCGCTACCTCCCGGTGCGGTCGGCCGACGGAGCGTTGCTGCCGCACTTCGTGGCCGTGGCGAACGGTTCCGTGGACGCCGACCTGGTGCGCGCGGGCAACGAGGCCGTGCTGCGCGCGCGGTACGAGGATGCGGCGTTCTTCTGGCGTGCGGACCTCAAGACACCGCTGGAGGAGATGAAGTCCGGTCTCGCGAAGCTGACGTTCGCGGACAAGCTCGGCTCGATGGCGGACCGGGCTGGACGCATCGCCTCGCTCGCGGGGCGGTTCGCCTCGGTGGTCGACGTCGACCGCGAGACGTTGGATCGTGCGGGTGCGCTGGCGAAGTTCGATCTCGGTTCGCAGATGGTGATCGAACTGTCGTCGCTGGCCGGTGTGATGGCTCGGGAGTACGCCGTGCGCGCGGGGGAGACGTCCGAGGTCGCGCTGGCGTTGTGGGAGATGGAACTTCCGCGTTCGGCCGGTGACGCGCTGCCGTCGTCGGTGCCCGGGGCGTTGTTGTCGCTGGCGGATCGGTTCGACCTGCTGGCCGGGTTGTTCGGGATCGGTGCGCAGCCGACCGGGTCGTCGGATCCGTTCGGGTTGCGGCGGGCGGCTCTCGGTGCGGTCACGGTGTTGCGGGCGTTCCCCGACCTGCGGGCGATCACGCTGCCGGTGGCGCTTTCCCTTGCCGCTGAGGGGCTTGAGGTGTCCGCGGAGGCCTTGGAGACTGCCCGGGAGTTCGCGGTCCGGCGGTACGAGCAGGCGTTGCTCGACGCCGGCCACGAGCACCGGTTCGTGCAGGCGGTGCTGCCGTTGGCCGACTCGCCGGTGCTGGCCGATGAGACGCTGGCACAGTTGGAGTCGTTGGCGGGCAACGAGTCCTTCGACGCGTTGGCTGCGGCGCTGCAGCGGGTGCGCCGGATCGTGCCTGCGGCTGTCGAGGGTTCTTACGACGCCTCGGTGTTGTCGGAGCCTGCGGAAGTGGCGCTGCACAAGGCGTTCGACGGTGTCTCGCGGGACGTTGTCGGGCTGGCGGCGTTCTTCGGTGCTGCCGAAGGGCTCACCGGGCCGATCAACACGTTCTTCGACGAGGTGCTCGTGATGGCCGAGGACGAGAAGGTGAAGGCCGCGCGGCTCGGTCTGCTGGCGTCGATCCGCGACTTCGCGGCGCCGGTGCTGGACTGGACCCAGCTGTAAGACGAGAAGGAGGAGGGGCGTCCCTGTTGCCGGGGACGCCCCTTTCTTCGTTCGCGCGGTTACTTGATCTCGAAGCTCTGGCCGTAGACCTTCCACTTCAGCGGGGTGTTGAGGTCGAGGTTGCCGGCCTTGAGCCACACGCGTTGTGCCGTGTCGACGCGGCTGGTGTTCTCGTGTGCGGGCTCCTGCTTCATCGTCCACACGCGGGCGTCCATGAAGGCGTTGAGCCACGTGGTCTCGTTGCCGCCCTGCGAGGGCGGCTTCGCCTTGCCCAGCGCGCGTTTGCGGATGCTGGAGAAGTCCAGGTCGCCCCAGCCGTCGCCGTGCATGACGATCGCGTCGTAGTAGGCGAACTGGCCGAGTGCGCGCACGCCGTCGGCTTTTGCCTGGCGGACAGCCGGGTTGAAGTAGACGCGGTCGCGTTCGGACTCCTGTGCCGCCTTGAAGACGGAGTCCTTGGCCGCGGTCTTCCAGTCCTTGGTGTAGTTGGGATCCAGGCCCGAGTGGGAGTCGGTGCCGTTCACCCTGCGCAGCGCGGGGAGGTACTTCTCCAGCACGTTGCCGGGTTTGCGCTGCTTGTAGAGCTCGACCAGGTCGAGCATGTCGCCGGTGCCGCTGCAGAAGCCGATGATGCCGGCGGTGTAGCCGCGGCCGTCGTCGATGTCCTCGATGTAGCTGAACTGCGCTTTCCAGTTCGTGGAGGAGTTCTCCGCGCTGGACACGATCTGCATCGCGATGTCCTTCATGCGCGGGTCGTTGAGGTCGGCTGCTTGGGCGGTGCCCGTGGTCGCGGTGGCGAGCGCGACGCACATCAGAACTGCGGCCAGCGTGCGGCCTGGGATCTTCACGCGTTCCTCCCGGGGTGTCCCGGGCGGCGGTGCAGCAACGGTAAGGGGTTCGGACCTTCACCGGCAAGGATGTTCATTCGATTACGAAACTGTTGTCACACATGGGAATTAGGGGCGCTCCCGGCTGGGTGCGCCCCTAATTCCCATGTGTGAAACGGCGGAGCTAGTTGATCGTGAAGCTGTCGCCGTAGACCTTCCACTTGAGCGGCGTCTTCAGGTCGAAGTTGCCGGCCTTCAGCCACACGCGCTGCGCGGTCTCGATGCGGGAGACGTCCTCGTGGGCCGCTTCCTGCTTCATGGCCCACACGCGGGCGTCCATGAAGGCGTTGAGCCACGTGGTCTCGTTGCCGCCCTGTGACGGGGGCTTCGCCTTGCCGAGCGCGCGCTTGCGGATGTTGCTGAAGCTCGTCTTGTCGCCGCCGTCACCGTGCACGACGATCGCGTCGTAGTAGGCGAACTGACCCAGGGCGCGCACGCCGTCGGCCTTGCCCTGCTTCACCGCGGGGTTGAAGTAGACGCGGTCGCGTTCGGACTCCTGTGCCGCCTTGAAGACGGAGTCCTTGGCTGCGGTCTTCCAGTCCTTGGTGAAGTTGGGGTCGAGGCCTGAGTGCGAGTCGGTGCCGTTCACCTTGCGCAGCGCGGGAAGGTACTTCTCCAGCACGTTGCCGGACTTCTTCGTCTTGTACAGCTCGACGAGGTCGAGCATGTCGCCGGTGCCGCTGCAGAAGCCGATGATGCCGGCGGTGTAGCCGCGGCCGTCGTCGATGTCCTCGATGTAGCTGAACTGCGACTTCCAGTCCGTGGAGGAGTTCTCCGCGCTGGACACGATTTGCATCGCGATGTCCTTGAGACGCGGTTCGTCGAGGTTGGCCGCCGAGGCGGTACCGATGGTGGTGGTGAAAAGAGCGGCGCACGTCAGCAGTGCGGCCGCGATGCGACCAGTGATCTTCACGAAGTTCCCTCCGGGGCAGGGATGTCGGGGGCCCGGGCGGCGTGGGAGCAACGGTAAGGGGTCCATACCTTTATTGGCAAGAGTCTTTACTAATTCGCGAAACGGACAATTGCCGTCAGTGGGCGCATTCCGGCGGAAACGCTTGCCGCGCACACGTTTCCGCCGGAATGTCAGGTCAGCGGATGTCGAACTGCTGCCCGTAGACGTGCCACTGCAGGGGGCGTTCGAGGTTCAGCTTGCCCTCGTTGAGGAACCGGCGCTGCGCGGTGTCGACCCGGCTGGTGTCCTCGTGCGCGGGCTCCTGCTTCATCGTCCACACGCGTGCGTCCAGGAACGCGTGCAGCCACTGCACCTCGTCGCCGCCCTGGGCCGGCGGGCGCGCGCCGGTGTCGAGCGCGCGCCGGCGGATGCTGGAGAAGTCCAGGTCACCCCAGCCGTCGCCGTGCATGACGATCGCGTCGTAGTACGCGAACTGGCCGAGTGCCTGCACGCCGTCCTGCTTCGCGCGGTTGACGGCCGGATCGAAGTACACGCGGTCGCGTTCGTGCTCCTGCGCGCCCTGGAACGTGCCGTCCTGGGCCGCTGCCTGCCAGTCGCCCTGGAAGTCCGGGTCCAGGCCGTCGTGCGACGGCGTGCCGTTGACCCGCTCCAGCGCCGGCAGGTACTTCTCCAGGACGTTGCCGGGCTTCCAGTCGCGGTAGAGGCGGACGAGGTCGAGCATGTCGCCGGTGCCGCTGCAGAAGCCGATGATGCCGGCGGTGTAGCCGCGGCCGTCGTCGATGTCCTCGATGTAACCGAACTGCGCGCGCCAGTCCAAAGAGGAGTTCTCCGCACTGGACACCAGCTGCATCGCGATGTCCTTGAGCTGCGGATCGTTCAGGTCCGCCGCCTGGGCGGTGCCGGGCGTGACGAGGGCCGCCGCGCACAGAACCGTTGCCGCGAGCCGTGTAAACGTCTTCATGCCGCTCCGTTCCACAGTGGAATCGGCGGCGACGATGGCCCGACCGTAGCGTGAGAGCGCGCGCACGACAAGGGCCGGCTCACCCTGGTGGGCGAGCCGGCCGTCAGGAATCAGCCAGTTTCAGCCGCGCACTTGACGTCGTTCGGACGCTGTCCACCGAGCAGGTACGCGGTCACCTTGTCGTTGGCGCACTTGTTCTTGCCGAAGACGTAGGCGCCGTGCCCGCCCTGGTCGATCGTGATCATCGCGGCCCTGTCGCCGAACGCGCGGCGCGTCGACTGGGCACCGACCAGCGGCGTCGCGGGGTCGCGCTCGTTCTGCACCAGCAGCACGTTGCGCGGGCCCCGGTCGGACGGCAGAACCTGCTTCTCCACCGGCTTCGGGAAGAAGGCGCACGGCTGGATGTTCGCCGCGGCCGCGCCGAACATCGGGTTGCGGACGCGGTCGATCGCCACGTTGCGCTCGTACGTGCCGACCGACGACGGCCAGGTGGAGTCACCGCAGATCACGTTCAGGCGGCCCGCCAGCAGGGCCTGGACGCGCGGAACCTCCGGGTACTCCTGCGGCGGCTGCGGCTGGCCGGTGTCGAAGGCCTTCCAGGAGGCGGCGAGCTTCGAGAAGGCCTCGTCGCCGGTGGAGTACAGCGCCGTGAAGGTGAGGAAGCGGAACAGCCTGCCGTCGAAGCCCTCCACCGAAGGCTGCTTGTCCAGCCGCGCGACCAGGTCGAAGAACTTGGCGCGCACCTGCTGCGGCGTCGTGCCCAGGTCGTACTCGGGGTGCGCCGCCGCCCACTTCGCGAAGTCGGGGAAGGTGTCCTCGACGCCGCGGCCCATCAGCCTGCCGCCCTCGACGTCCCAGCCGCCCTTCGGCAGGTTGCTGTCGATCACGACGCGCTCGGAGGTCTTCGGGAACAGCGTGGCGTACACCGAACCCAGGTACGAGCCGTACGAGTACCCGAGGAACGACGCCTTCTTCTCGCCCAGCGCCGCACGGACCGAGTCCAGGTCACGCGCTATGTTCGCGGTCGTGTTGTACGGCAGTTCGCCGGCCGAGGACGACCTGAGGCACTGCTCGGCGATCTTCTTGACCTCGTCGGCGCGCTGGCGCACCTCGGCGGAGTTGTTGGCGTACGGAGGCACGCTGCCGTCCGCCATCTGCTCGTCGGTCATGTCGCAAGTGGACGGTGAGCTGTATCCGATGCCACGCGGGTCCATGCCGATGATGTCGTAGGCGTCCTGCACGTCCTGCGGCAGCCCGACCGCCTTCAGCACGAACGGGAACGTCAGTCCCTCGCTCGGCCCGCCGGGGTTGGTCAGCAGGATCCCCTTGCGCTTCGCGGGGTTCTTGCTGGCCAACCGGGTGATCATCACCTCGGTCCTGCGGCCCTCCGGCTTGCGGTAGTCGAGCGGCAGCTGGAGCTTTCCGCACTCCAGACCGGGCAGCGCCACGTCGGTGGGACAGGCTACCCACTGCACCTCGGGCTTCGGCGTGGCGGCGGCCGACACCCCCGGCGCCGCCACGAGCCCTGCGGCGGCGGTCACGACCGCGGCCAGGGACAACGATTTTCGCATTAGCAAATACCTCCCCGACGACGCGCCCGTCCAGGCGCGCCGAACCAAATGGAATGTCAGCCGCTCATGCGGACGAGAACGTCCAGCTGGGCCTTGTTGTAGAGCTCGACCAGGACCTTGATGACGGTCTTCCTCGCGTGCTCCACACCGCGCGGTGCGTCGGTGTACAGACCGGCCGGATCCGGGAACGCTGTTCGCAACAGCGCCATGTACGGCATCTCGCGCATGCCGTCCGCCACGGCCTGCCGGGTCTGCTCGTCCGCGTCCTCCGGCAGGTTGTCGAACGCCACGACCGCCGGATCCCGCGCGTAGTCCTTCAGCGTCCCGGCGTACTTCGCCAGCGTCTCCGGCGAGAGCAGTTGGGCCAGCACGACGGTGAACGAGCGGTCCTGCGGAGACAGGTTCGCGTTCTCGATCATCGCCGCGACGTCCGGCGGCAGGTCGGTCGGCGCCTCCTGGTGCAGCACCAGCGCCAGCTCGGCCCTGATCCGTTGCAGCCGCTCGATCTGCGCGGCCAGTTCGGCGTCGAGCTCCCGCAACGCCTCGCGAGGATGTTCGTCCCCGTCACCGAGCTCCGCGATCTGCGTGAGCGACAACCCGAGGTCGGTGAGGCGCTTGATCCTCAGCACCCGCACGAGATGGGGCACGCCATAGCTCTTGTAGCCGTTGGCGCGGCGTTCCGGCTCGGCGAGCAGGCCCACGTCGTGGTAGTGCCGGATCGTGCGCAACGTCGTGCCGGCGAGATCGGCCAGCTGGCTTGTGCTCCACGCCACGACGTTCCCCTCCTCCTTCGGTTGCTGACACGACCCAGTTGAAACTATGCCGCTGCGGCACGGTCAAGGCAGGCCGGAACAGTTCAGACGAAGGTGGTGGGGGAGAGTCCACTTTCGTCGCATGCGAAAGGCCCCCGTCAAGAACCCGGGGGCCTTTCGTTGTCCTACAAGGACTTACAGGAACTGGCCACCACGGGTGACAGCACCGTAGGCGTCCACGATGCCGTGACCGTAGAAGCCGTTGAACTTCGAGTCACCTTCACAGGTGGCGTCGAACTCCGGCGTGCGGCCCACGTTGACGTACGAGACAGTGCGCGGGTTCGGGCAGGCGCGCTGCGTCGCGGTCTTGTAGAGCACCTTCTCGACCTTGTCCGGGTCGAGGGTCAGACCGGGGTTCTTCTTGTCCTTCTTGCCGTACTGGCTGACGATCAGCGCGGCGACACCAGCGGCGTGCGGGGCGGCCATCGAGGTGCCCTGCAGGAACTGGTAGTAGCCGACCTTGTCGCCCTGCACGGCCTTCTTCACACCCGCGGCCAGACCGGCCTCGGTGATGTTGCCGGCCTCGTCGATCGCGCCTTCGGCGAGAGCGACGTTGCGCGGGTAGGTCGACAGGATCAGGTTCTCGTTGGTGCGGTACCACGGCGTGCCGAGGCCGTCGCGGAAGTAACCACCGGGAGCCGAGATCGCCGTCTGCTCAAGGCCGTAGTTCGAGTAGTCGGCCTTGGCGGTCGACGGGCCGAGAGCCGACACCGAGATGACGTGGTTGCCCTCGGTGGGGAGGTTGAGGCACGTCGCGTTGTCGATCGGGCGCGGGCGGTTGTGACCCGGCGGGTAGTTCGGGCTCACGGTGTCCTGGCGCGGCTTGCCCAGGTCCTCGTGGTTGTTGCCACCGGCACCGATCAGCGTGACGCCCTTGCGGTGCGCGTAGTTCAGTGCGCGCTGCACGGTCGCGATGATCGTGCGCTGCTCCAGCTGCTCCTCGGCCGAGGCCGTGGGGTCGTTGGCGCAGTTCATGTACCAGGGGTCGACGTAGAACGACATGTTGATGACGTCCAGGCCGATGTCGGCACCGTAGGTCAGGGCGTCGACGACGGGCTGCAGGAAGAACGATCCCGCGTCCTGGCCGCCGCGGATGTTGACCAGCGACACGTTCGGCGCGACACCGGAGATGCCGAAACCGTTGGCAGCGGCGCCGATGGTGCCGGCGACGTGCGTGCCGTGGCCGCCGTCGTCCCAGTTGGCCGGGTCGACGCAACCGCGGAACTCACACGGGCCGTCGAACACGCCACCGTCGGAGTCGTTCGGGATGTCGACGGTGAAGTTGCGCGAGAGCTCGTTGTTGAAGTTCGGCGCGATGTCCGGGTGGGAACCGTCCACACCGGTGTCGAGAATGCCGACGTACACGCGCTTGTCGCCGGCCTGCTTGGCCCGCGCGATGTTGGAGCGAACGAGGTTCAGGCCCCACAGGTCGCCGTCGAGCGGGTCCATGCCGGCCGTCGACTTCGACGCGGCAGGAGCCTTGGCGGCCTGCTCGGTCTTGTTCTCCTTCTCGACGTCGTCCCGCTTGACCTTCTCGGCCTTCGCCGCGGGCGCGTGCCCGATCGGCTTGGTCCGAGCGGCGCCGACGATCGCGCTCGAAGCGGAAACCTTCTCCGCGAAGCCGTTCGCGGGCGCCTTGACCGTCAGCAGGCCGACGGCGTCGTTGCTCCGCACGACCTCGCCGCCCGCCGCCTGCACGGCGTCGATCGCGAAGTCGCGGTTTCCGGGTTCTTCCAGAAGGACGGTGTACTCCGTGGTCGGCCCTGTGGTGGCCGGCGCGGCCCCCGCCGCCGAAGTGCCCGCTGCGATCAGCGACACCGTTGCCGCCACCGCCATCACGGTTCTGCGCGTTCTCACCTAGCTGTCTCCTCACACCCGGTCAGGGCTGGATCCAACAACACGGTGCGGCCCCCGATTGCCGCCCAAGTTGGACACACTGACACGAAAATACGTCACGCATCAGCGCCTTTCGTACGGAATCGAACTGTAGCCGATCGGCAGCGGAGCGTGATGTTATGAGAACAAATCTTGACTTAACAAGATTCAAGGACTGAACTCCGCGTTTATGCGAAGACGGGTAATGGCATCGTCGGCGTGCCTGCTCTTTCTCCTCTCTGCCTGTGGTGAAGCAGGTCAGGGGTCTCCGACGCTGCCTACGCGTGGTCCCAAACCAATCGTCGGGGTAATCCTTCCCGACCGAACGACATCCACGCGTTGGGAAGAGCAGGATCGTCCCCTGCTCACACAGGCGTTCAACTACGCGGACATCGAACCGTTCATGGAGAACGCCGAGGGAGACGAGGCGAAGTTCGCGCAGATCGCCGACGAGATGATCCGCCGCAAGGTGAAGGTCCTGATGATCACGCCGTTGTCGGCGGCGGGCGGCCTCGCGGTGCAGAAGAAGGCGAAGGCCGCGAACATCCCGGTCATCGACTACGACCGGGTCACCCTCGGCGGCCAGGCGGAGTACCACGTCGGTTTCGACAGCGTGAACGTCGGCCAGCTGCAGGCGGACGGCCTGCTGGCCTGCCTCGGCGACAAGCCGGGCGCCAACATCATCGAGATCGAGGGCGCTCCGACGGACCACAACGCCACGCTCTTCACCCAGGGCCAGAAGTCGCGGCTGTCCTCGAAGTACGACAGCGGTGCGCTCAAGCTCGTGAAGTCGCAGCCGGTCGCCGACTGGAACAACGACCTCGGCGGGCAGCTGTTCGAGCAGATCCTGAACGAGAACCAGGGCAAGGTCGACGGCGTGGTCGCGGCCAACGACGGCCTGGCGGGCGCGGTCATCGCCGTGCTCAAGAAGAAGAACCTCGCGGGCAAGGTCCCGGTCACCGGCCAGGACGCCACTGTGGACGGCCTGCGGGCCGTGCTGCGCGGCGACCAGTGCATCACCGTCTACAAGCCGGTGCGCGACGAGGCCGAGGCCGCGTCCAGGCTGGCGATCGCCATCGCCCGCGGCGACCTGGAGGGTGCCGACGACCTCGCCACCGGCAACCTGCGGGACCCCGTCGCGCGGCGTGACATCAAGTCGGTGCTGCTCGGCGCGACGCTGATCAAGAAGGAGAGCGTCCGGACGCTGGTCACCGAGGGCATCGTCAAGCCGGCGGAGCTGTGCGCAGGCGACCTCGCCGCGGCCTGCGCCCAGCAGGACATCGTCGGAAGCTAGTGGCGCGTCACGGAACGTCGGCGAGGTGATCCGTTCCGAGCCACACCACTAGAGCTCGCTCGTCACGGCCTGTCCTGATCAGGCAGGTCGTGACGTCCCGAGATGAACTCCTGCACGGCGATCTTCGCGCGGATGATCGGCTGCCTGATCCGCGCCTCCCGGCGGTAGGCGCGGGTCAGCTTGCGCGAGCCTTCGTGGTAGCGCCAGCGAGCCCACGGTGAGCCGGGCCTGGCCAGTCGCACGGCGCCCACGGCGGGCACCACCGGCACGAGCAGGCCGAGCAGCCCGGTCCAGATCTTGCCCTTGAGCAGCGCCACGATCGCGAAGCACAGGTTCACGGAGATGATGATCAGCCGGAGCGTGAACGTGGACGCCGGCGTCGTCTCCGGGTTGAGCTGCAGCACCTCGTCGTAGCCGAACGGGCGCGCGCCGAGCAGGAACGTCCCGGTGAGACCGACGGCGAGGAACACGGCGTCCACGGACAACCGGCCCGCCTTCGTCCAGTACACGTCCCTCAGGTGCAGGATCAGCGCGAACTCGTCGAGCACCAGCGCCGCGCCCACGCCGAGAACGGCCGCGGCGGCCAGCCTGGCCCCGTACATGTCGTCCGGGATGACGAGGCTCGTGACGCTCGACAACAACAACAGCACGGTGCCGAACACGACGTGATGCACGTGCGTGTCGCCGTGTACGAAGTTGCCCGGCCACCAGCGGACCTTCGCCCTGATCAGGCGCACGCTGATTCGGATGAACACGAATGTGGTCACCAAGCCGATGAAGAAGAAGAGCAGTCTGTCGCTGCCGGTCAAGCCATGGCCCCCTGGGTCAACGACCCTCCAGGTTACCGGTCCCGGTAGTGGACGTCCCCGTGCACGCTGCCGATCTGGAAGAGCGTGCCGTGGACGGGTCCGCTGGACTTGTTGACCACCGTCGTGCGGTCCTTGCCCCGGGTCTCCCCAGCCTGCTTCGCGAGGTACTTGGTGACCAGCCCGAGCAGACCACCCGCCATCCGCGGGGCGACTGTGACCGTGATCGACAGCGTCATCTGCTCGGGCACGGGTACCTCCGCGAGATCATTTGGAGTCTCACGATAGCAGCGAGATCAGTGAGATCCATAGCTCGACTGATGCCGGGGACCCATGGTTGACTGTCCATGGTCGTACGTTGCGTGTTCGTGGATTTCCCCGCTCGCGGAACGAGGTCGCGAGTGCGTGGTTTCTCCAGGTTCCGGAGAAGGCACCGTCGTGTCCTGACCCCGGTGGTCGCGAGCGCGATCCGGCACCTGTTAGAGGAGAAGTAGCAAGATGGCAGTACAGGGCACCGTCAAGTGGTTCAACGCGGAGAAGGGCTTCGGCTTCATCTCCCCTGACAACGGTGGCGCCGACGTGTTCGTCCACTACTCCGAGATCCAGATGAACGGCTACAAGGCTCTCGAAGAGAACCAGCGGGTCGAGTTCGAGATCGGTCAGGGCCAGAAGGGCCCGCAGGCCCAGGGCGTTCGCGCCGTCTGAGTCTGACTGGTCAGCACATCTGATCTGTATCTGACAAGCCGCCTGTCCACTATCGGACAAGCGGCTTTGTCGTATCTTGTGCCTGATTGATCGCGATCAGTAGCGTCGCGGCATGGGGAGACTGTTCGTAGCCGCTCTGTTGCTCTTCGTGGCCGGGTGCTCCGGCGGTGAGAACGCTGTGCCGGGCGGGAGCAAGATCGACGCCCTGCTGGCCAAGGCGCCCGTCTACGCAGGTCAGGTGACCCCAGGCTCGGCCGTCGACCGCATCAGGAAGCGCGGCGAGCTGATCATCGGCGGCTCCCAGGACGCCCCGCTGCTGTCCCAGCTCGACCCGATCAGCGGCGAGCTCACCGGCTTCGACGCCTACCTGGGCAAACTGCTCGCGCAGTACGTCGTCGGCAAGCCCTCCGCGGAGCTGCTCTCCGCGACCTCCGAGACCCGCGAACCGTTGCTGGCCAACGGCACCGTCGACGTGATCATCCAGACGTACACGATCACCCCGCAACGGGCCGAGCGCGTGTCGTTCGCCGGACCGTACTACCAGTCGGGGCAGTCCATCGCGGTGCGCAAGGGCACGTCCGGCATCGGCAAACCCGCTGATCTGGCGGGGAAGACCGTCATCGTCGGCGCGAACACCCCCGGTGTGAAGGCGGTGCAGGACGTGGCGCCCACCGCGAAGATCCTCGAGTTCGGGTCCGATCCCGAGTGCCTGACGGCGTTGAAGCAGGGCCGCGGCGAGGCCTACGTGCAGGACCAGGCGATTCTGGTGGCCGACGCGTCGAAGGACAGCGAGCTGCAGCTCGTCGGCGAGCCGTTCACCGAGGACCCCTATGGCATCGGCATCAAGCACGGCGACGCGGAGTTCACCGAGTTCGTGAACGACTGGCTGCGCGAGATCGGCAAGTCGGGGCTGTGGCAGGAGGTCTGGAAGCAGACGATCGGCACCGTGGTCACCGGCGACGCACCGGCGCCACCCGCGATCGCCTCATGAGCCTGGTCCTCGAAGGCTTTCTGAACACCGTCGCCCTGACCCTGCTGTCGTTCGCCGGCGCCTTGCTCGTCGGGTTGCTCGTGGCCGTACTGAGGATCGTGCCCGTGCCGTTGCTGCGAGGCGTCGGCGTGGTCTACGTCGAGGTGTGGCGGAACATCCCGCTGCTCGCGTGGCTGGTGCTGTTCGTGTTCGGGCTGCCCGAGGTGGGCGTGAAGATGCCGTTGTTCTGGACGGCCTTCACGGCGATCGCGCTGTACGAGGCGGCTTTCGTGGCGGAAGCACTACGGTCGGGCGTGAACTCGGTGGCGTCCGGGCAGGGCGAGGCCGCGCGGGCGTTGGGTCTCTCGTTCCGGCAGTCGTTGCGGCACGTGATCCTGCCGCAGGCTTCGAGACGCGTCGTGCAGCCGTTGGCGAACATCGCGATCGCGTTGACGATGGCCACGGCGTTGGCCGGTGTCGTCGGCGTGGTGGACATGACCCGTGCGGCGCAACGGATCAACCTGGAGCTCGCGCAGCCGTTGCTGGTCTTCACCGGCGTCGGGCTCTGTTATCTGGTGATGGCCGCCGGCATCGGGTTCGGCGCGCGGGTGCTGGAACGGCGGCTGGCCTGATGTTCGACGCTCCCGGACCACGTGCGCGCCGCCGGATCCTCTGGATCTCGGTGGTGTCCGCTCTCGTGCTGGCCGGACTGGTGGCGCTGGGGTTGCGGCAGTTCGCGGCCGGTGGGCAGCTGGACCCCGTCCGGTGGAGGCCGTACCTGACCTGGCCCGTCTGGCGGTATTTGCTCGGTGGCCTGTGGTCGACGGTGGTGGCGGCGTGCGCGACCGGCGTGCTGGCGATGGCGGGCGGGTTGCTGCTCGCGTTGCGGCCCAACCGGTTCACTCGCGCCTACGCCGAGGTCATGCGCACGGTTCCGGTGCTGCTGCTCGTGTACGTGATGCTGTTCGTACTGCCGTCGTTCGGCGTGAACCTGCCGCTGTTCTGGAAACTCGTGGTGCCGCTGGCGTTGTCGCACGCGGCCTCCTACGCGGTGATCTTCCGGGCGGGCGTCTCGGCGGTCGATCCCGGCCAGCGCGAGGCCGGGTTGTCGCTGGGCATGCCGGACGGCGCGGTGACGCGGTTCGTGGTGCTGCCACAGGCCGTGCGGCACATGACGCCGTTGCTCGTGACCCAGGCCGTCAGTCTGTTGAAGGACACCTCGCTGGGATATGTCGTGTCCTACACGGAGTTGTTGTTCAACGGCCGGGTGCTCGCGAACTACAACGGTCTGCTGATCCAGACCTTCATCGTCGTCGCGTTCGTCTACCTCGTGGTCAACCTGGCGCTGTCCAGGCTGGCCCACCGGCTGGAGGCTTCTCGTGCCCGCACTGCTCGCTGAGGTCACCCGGTCCGGGTTCGTGGAGAGCCTGCACCACGGCAGCGTCGTCGGCCTGCTGCCGTCGGGTGACATGGGCGTGTCCGTTGGCGCGGTGCGGGATCCGGTGCTGCCGCGGTCGTGCATGAAACCGTTTCAGGCGCTGGCGTGCCTGTCCGCCGGAGCGCCGCTCACGGGGCCCGCGCTGGCGATCGCGGCCGGGTCGCACACGGGGGAGGACCGGCACGTCGAACTGGTGACGCGGCTGCTCGGCGAGTTGCCGGTGGAGTTGCTGCAATGCCCGCCGTCGTGGCCGGAGGACGAGGAGACCCGTCAGCGCGTGCCGGAACCCACGCGAGTGCGGATGAACTGCTCCGGCAAGCACGCGGCGATGCTGGCGGCGTGCGTGGCGTCGGGGTGGCCGACGCAGACCTATCTGGAGCCTTCACATCCGTTGCAGCAGCTGGTGATGCGGACAGTCGAGGAGCTTTCGGGCGAGTCCGTCGCGCACACGGCGATCGACGGCTGCGGTGCGCCGGTGTACGGACTGTCGTTGCACGGCTTGGCGCGCGCGATGCAGGGGCTGGTGCGCACGCCCGTTGCCGATGCCATGCGCGGGTTTCCCGAGTACGTCGGCGGAACCGGGCACGTGAACACCGTGGTCATGCAGCGGTTGCCGGGCGTGGTGGCCAAGGGCGGCGCGGAGGGTGTGCTGGTGCTGGCGACCACCGCCGGGCACGCGGTCGCGGTGAAGGTGCTCGACGGCAATCCCCGTGCCACGACGGCGATCGGGCTCACGGCGCTGGCGGCCCTGGGGTTCGACGTGTCGCCCGCAGGGGAATCCCTGTCCGTGCCGGTGCTCGGGGGCGGGCAGGTCGTCGGAGAGGTGCGCGTGGTCCTCTAGAACTTCTCGGGGACGTCGAGCATGCCGAGCTGGCTCATGACCGTCGCCGTGTCGCCGTAGACCCGTTCGCAGACGAGAACGTCCTTGTCGAAGAGGAAGAAACCGACCATCCTGACCTTGAACGACCGCCCGGTCACCTCTTCGCCGATGAGGCTGCCGAGGTGCGTGCCCTGCAGCTCGAACTCGAGGATCACGGCGTCGTCCGCGTGATGGACGTCGATGACCTTGTTGCGCTGGTCGGGAAACGCCGCGCGGGTGCGCTGCCAGTAGTCGCGGACCGCGTCCACGCCTTCGAAGACCTGGCCGGACGCCATGATCTCGTAGCGGGGGTGCGGAAACGTGTTCAGGGAGGTGTCGAAGTCGTGGTCGTTCTGCGACTCCATGTGCTCCAAGACGATCGCTTCGCGCAGCGCTCTGAGCGCCTTGGACTCGGTCATGCCGGCCGACCCTCCTACGTACGCCGTACGTCGCAGGGAAGTTACTCCACGTCGTATGGTCTCCGCCAGTGTCCTCATCACGTGAACCGCTGACCCGTGCCCGCATCGTGGATGCGGCAGTGCGGTTGATCGAACGTGAGGGCGTGGAGGCCGTCTCGATGCGTCGTCTCGCCGCCGAGCTGGGCGCGGGCACGATGTCGTTGTACAACCACGTGCCGAACAAGGCGCTGCTGGTGGATCTCGCGGCTGAGCGGATCATGGCCGAGGCGCGGCCGTACACGGTCGACAGCGACGACTGGCGCGACCACATCCGGGCGCACGCCCGTGCGGTGCGGGAGCTGGCGCGCCGGCACCCCCGCGCGTTCGTGATGCTGGCGACGCGGCGGCTGAGCACCGAGGCGGGGTTCCGGACGATCGAGGCGGCGCTGGTGAACTTCGACCGCGCGGGGTTCCGGGGCGAGGTGGCCGTCGGGATGATGCGGGCGATGGTGTCGTACCTGCTGGGCACGTTGATGCGGGAGGTCGCGACCTCGCCGGAACTCGGCGGGATCGCGTTGTCTCCCTATGTCGACGTCGACATGGCGGCGTTTCCGCTGTCCGCCGGGGTTCTGGACGAGCTGGGGACCTACGACCACGATCATGAGTTCGAGTTCGGGCTCGAACTCATGATCGCGGCTTTGGAGCGCTACCAGTCCGGCTAGCAGGTGATCTTCAGGTCACCCCAGTCTGCGTGGTCGTAGGACTTGCCGTTACCGCCGTCCTTGACGATCAGCCGGGTGACCGTGGCGCCGGAGACGTCGGCTTCCAGCGACTTCGCGGCGTCGGTGCCGGTGACCGGGCCGCTGTCGTGGACCATTCTGTTGTCGGCCCAGACCTCGTAGCTGACCAGACTGAGCGGGTTGACCTTCCGGTCGTCGATGCCGATGGTCGCGGTGAGCTTGGTGCAGTTGCCGCCCGTGTAGTACTCGACGTGGGCGGGGGCGTGCGTGCCGAGGCCCTTCGCGAAGACCTTGCCGCGGATCGTGATCGGGCCGCCGTCGCCCTGTTTGGCCTCGCCGTTGGTGGTGTCGATCTCCACCGGGCCGTGGCCGTTCGCTGACCGCAGCCACTTCAGGTCGCTGACGAAGAGTTCGCCCTCCGGGGCCGCGCCGGGTACCAGCGCCTCGGCGGAGTACTGCCTGGTCACCGGGTTGTTCTCGTGCGGGCTGTGGAAGGTGAAGCTCGCGTTGACCGGGAACCTGCCGGCCTGGGCGTTCTGCGGCACGGTGACCTGCCAGGTGGTCCGGAAGCTCCTCTCGCCGGGCAGGATCGCCTTGAAACTGGTCGTCGTGGCTTTCGCGGACCAGCCCTGGGGGACCTGGAGGGTGGCCTGGACCAGGGCGATCGGCAGGCGCCCGGCGTTGGCGACGGACGTGGTGTAGGTGACGGTCCTGCCGGGCTGGACGATCGGAAGTGCGCCTGGGTACAGGACTTCGCCGTCCGCGGCCGTGGTGACGGTGGGCGGGTACCGGTACCAGTCGTTGGCATTGCTGACACGGAACATCGCCGAGCCGTGCGGCGGGAGTGCGGCGCTGATCGCGTTCGCGGTGTGGGTGGTGGTCTTGGCCCAGAGGTCGCGGACCTTGTAGCCGTTGGTTTTGCCGAGGCCGAGTTCTTGTGCCGTGACGGACATGGTGGTGGCGCTGTCGTTCTCGTTGAAGAGGAGGACGGCCTTGTCGCCGTTGCTGAGCGGCTTGACGAGGACGTGGTTGCCGCCTTCGTCGCGGATCACCTTGCCCTGCAACCCGAGCTTGTCCTGGTTGACGGCGATGACCTCGCGGTTCTCCAGGATCTCGAACGTCTCCGGGCTGACCTTGCGCAGATCCGCGCCGATCAGCAGCGGGGCTGCCATGATCGACCAGAGGCTGAAGTGGCTGCGGTACTCGAGGTCCGTCATACCGCCGTTGCCGACCTCCAGCATGTCAGGGTCGTTCCAGTGACCGGGGCCCGCGAAGTCGGCGAGTTCCATGTTGCGCTTGGCGATCGACACCATGGTGTTCCAGTTGTCACTGATGTCGCCGGTGGTGCGCCACAGGTGGCCGACGTCCTTCGCCCACTCCCACGGCTTGTTCTGACCCCACTCGCAGAGGCTGAACACGATCTGGCGGCCGGTGGCGTTCAGAGCGTCGCGCATCCTGGTGTAGCGCAGTTTCGCGTCCACGCCCTGGTTGTTGCAGTTGTCGTACTTGAGGTAGTCGACGCCCCAGCCCGCGAACAGCCTCGCGTCCTGCACCTCGTGGTCGAGGCCGCCCGGGAAACCGCCTTCCTTGTTGCAGGTCTTGGTTCCCGCGCTCGTGTAGATGCCGAACTTGAGGCCCTTGGAGTGGACGTAGTCCGCTACCGCCTTGATGCCGTTGGGGAAGCGTGCCGGGTGGGGGACGAGGTCGCCGTTCGCGTCGCGTTCGGGGAGCGCCCAGCAGTCGTCGATGTTGACGTACTCGTAGCCGGCGTCTTTCAGGCCCTTGGTCACGAAGATGTCGGCGATGCCCTTGACCATGTCTTCGTTGAAGTCGTTGCGGCAGTGCGTGCTGTTCCAGTTGTTGAAGCCCATCGGCGGTGTCAGCGCCAGGTCTGGTTTCTGCGCCTGTGCCTGGGGCGTGACGAGAGTGCCTGCGGCGATGAGGGTGGCGACTGCGGCTGTGCGCCATCTGCGGAGATCCACTTGCGCGCGCTCCAATCTGCGGAGTGCGGCGGCAGAGCCTCATGTAAACGTTTGTGTAACGCGCACGTCAAGGGGGCGGAACCTGTCGGCTCCGCCCCCTTGTGTCTCGTTCGGTGCTCTAGGGGCGCATCTCGTACCGGCCGGACAGCGCCTCGACCTGCTGCCAGACGGCGTCGAAACGGGCCTGGTCGACGTGCGGCTTGCGGATCTGCGCGACGGCCCACTGCTGCTGGGCCTCGGTGCTGCTGGCCTTGCCGTGCAGGGCGGTCGCGTAGCCGGCGAAGTCGCGGACCAGGACGTCGAAGATCTGGTCGAGGACGCTCTGGTCGGTGCCCGTGATCTTGGCCTGCTCCAGGACCAGCTGGCCGTAGACGACCAGGGTGAACAGGTGGCCGAGGTTGAGCAGGAAGTCGAGGTCCTTCTGCTGGTCCGCGTCCGGTGCGGCCGTGGTGAGCAGGGTCTTGATGGCATTCGCCTGTTCGTGGAACAGCGCCACGTTGGGCAGGTGGGCATGCTCGGCGTAGATCGGCTCCCAGTCGTGGAACTGGATCTTGCCGAGGCCGCGCGCGGGGCCCTGGTGCCAGAAGAAGTCGTCGTCCGTCGCGTCGTGACGCGTCGGGACCTCGTCGTAGGCCTTGGGGTTGAAGAGGTAGTTCGGCATGAACTTCAGCACCAGCGCCAGGTTCACGTGCACGGTGCCCTCGAGCTTGGGCAGCGCGCGGATGTCGGCCGTGGCGCGGGTGAAGTAGGTGTCCTTCTCGAAGCCCTTGGCGGCGATGACGTCCCAGAGCAGGTCGATGACGTTCTCGCCCTCGCTCGTCACCTTCATCTTGGTGATGGGGTTGAAGAGGAGGTAGCGGCGGTCGTTCTCGTTGGCGCTGCGGAAGTAGTCGACTGACCTGTCCGCGAACAGCTTCATGGCGGTGAGGCGCGCGTAGGCGTCCACGAAGTTCTGGCGCACGTGCGGGAAGTTCGTGACCGGGTTGCCGTAGAGGATCCGGTTGTGGGCGTGGGTGATCGCCTCGTAGAACGAGTGCTCGCAGATGCCGATGCTGGCCGTGCAGAGGTTGAACTTGCCGACGTTGACCGTGTTGAGCGCAGCGCTGAACGCGTCGGGGCCGCGGTGCAGGACGTCCGCGTCGGTGATCGGGTAGTCGTCGAGGCGGAACTCGCTCACGAACATCTGGCTGTCCACGACGTTCTTGACCAGCTCGAAGTTCTCGTGCTGGCTGTCGACGGCGAAGAAGACGTACTCGTCGGAGTCCGCGAGTTTGCCGAAGACGCTGACCATGCCGGCGACGTTGCCGTTGCCGATGTAGTACTTGCTGCCGCTGGCCCGGTAACCGTCGTCGGTCTTCGTGACGATCATGTCGGTGCTGTAGACGTCGGCGCCGTGCTCCTTCTCGGAGAGGCCGAACGCGAAGACCGCGCCGCTGTCGAGGAGGGCCGCCGCCTTCTGCTTGGCCTCCTCGTTGCCGCTCATCCAGATGGGGCCGAGGCCGAGAACCGTGACCTGCCAGGCGTACCAGTACTGAAGGCCGTAGAAGCCGAGCACCTCGCTGAACGCGGCGTTGCGGGCGGCGTCCCAGCGCTTGGTGCCGTCGACGCTCGCGGGCGTGCAGAAGGTGGCGAAGAGCTTCTCGCGCTTCACGAAGTCGAGGAACTCGGTGTACCAGACCTTGTCCTGCGCGTCCGCGATGAGCTGCCGCTTGCCGCGGGCCTCGAACCAGTCGACGGTCGCCCTGAGCAGGCGCCGCGTCTCGTCGTCGAGGTGGGCGGGGTCGTAGTGGTTCGGGTCGAGCAGCACTGGAGCCTCCTTGCGTCTCTTCTTTCGGACGCTACCAGTGAGTAACTTGTGGGTCTACGTGGGGTTTCCCTCGCGCTCAGAAATTGTCAGACCCCCGGCGTAACGTGCTCCGCATCACATCTTCTGACTGGGAGGCTGCGTTGCGATGACGGTGGTCGTGGCGATCGGTACGCGCAAGGGACTGTGGCTCGCCCGTAGTGAGGATCGGGTCACGTGGCAGGTCGACGGGCCGCACCACGCGATGCAGGAGGTGTACGCGGTCGCGTTCGACTCGCGTGCGGGACTGCGCCTGATGGCCGGGGTGTCCTCACCGCACTTCGGCCCCGGCGTGTCCATCTCGGACGACCTGGGCGCCACCTGGGAGGAGTCCTCCACACCACCGATCGCGTTCCCGGTGGAGGACGCCGCGTTGGAACGCGTCTGGCAGCTCCAGCCCGCTCCGGCCTCGCAACCGGGCGTGGTCTACGCGGGCACCCAGCCGTCAGCGCTGTTCAAGTCGTCGGACGGCGGCCGCTCGTTCGAGTTCGTCGAGGGCCTTTGGAACCATCCGCACCGCCCGGAGTGGGAGGCGGGCTTCGGCGGCCAGGCGGTGCACACGATCGTGCCCGACCCGGTCGACCCCGACCGGATGCTGGTGGCGATGTCGACCGGCGGCGTCTACCGCACGGCCGACGGCGGCAAGTCCTGGGAAGCCCGCAACAAGGGCATCAAGGCGTACTTCTTCCCGGACCCGTGGCCGGAGTTCGGCCAATGCGTCCACAAGGTCGCACAACACCCTTCGTCGCCTTCGCGCTTCTACGCCCAGAACCACCACGGCGTCTACCGGAGCGACGACGGCGGCGACACCTGGCAGTCCATCGCCGAGGGCCTGCCGACCGACTTCGGCTTCGCGATGGTCGTCCACCCCCACGACCCGGACACGATCTTCACGTTCCCGATCGAGGCGGACGGCCGCCGCTTCCCACCGGAAGGCAAGTGCCGCGTCTACCGCTCCCGCGACGCCGGCTCGTCCTGGGAGGCGCTGGGCGAAGGCCTGCCCGACGCCTTCTGGACAGCCGTGATGCGCGACGCCATGTGCGCCGACGACGCCCCGGTCCCCGGCGTCTACTTCGGCTCCCGCTCAGGCGAGGTCTACGCCAGCCCGGACGAGGGCGAGACCTGGCACCGGGTAGCCGCCCACCTCCCGGACGTGATGTCGGTCCGAGCCGCGGTGATCCCGACGTGAAGGTCACCGTCCTGATCCCAGGCGTCCTGCGCAACGCCACCGACGGCGCCGCCCACCTCGACGTTGAAGTCCCAGACCCGGCCACCCTGGGAGCCGCCCTCGACGTACTGGCAAACACCTACCCAGCCCTGGACCGCCGCCTGCGCGACGAACGATCCACCCTCCGCCGCTACGTGAACTTCTACGTCAACGGCGAGGAGTGCCGCCGCCTGTCCGGCCCGTCCACCCCACTCCCGGCAGGCGCCGAAATCCAGATCCTGCCCTCGGTGGCAGGAGGCTGACGGCCCAGCTCGAGCCGGGTTGCGCCGTACCGGGGATGGCGGCGCACCCCGGCTCCGGCCGGCAAGCAACACGCGGGTCGCGGGCGCTACGAGCGGTGGCCCAGCCCCCGGCCAGCGCCGCCCAGCCCGGGCCAGCTCCGGCCACCCGGACGGGTGAACCTGGTCCTGATCCACGCCTGACCCCGTCTAGTAGATGTCCGGAAACCATGATCACCTTCCCCCGCAAAGCGGAAGGGGGCGGGCGGGCGGCGGCAGGTGCGGCAAACGGAGGTGAGCGAGAAGGCACGACCGGACAGGACGAGCCCCTGACCTGGCCCTCCGGACCGACCAGCTACCTCGATCGGCGGCTCCGACCTGCGGCTCCGAACTGCGGCTCCGGCCTGCGGCTCCGGCCTGCGGCTCCGGCCAACCATCCCGGCCGACCTCACCGCCCTGCTGGCCCCGCCCTGCCGGCCCCGCCCGACCGTCCCGACCAACCTGCCGGCCCCGACCGGCCGACTCGATCAGCCGCGCCGACCGGCCGCCCCGATCAGCCGCCCTGACCGGCTGCCTCGTTGCCCCCCGGACCAGCACCCTCTGACTGGCTGCCATCGACCGCTTGCCCCGAGCGGGACTACCTCGGTGCGCGGGAGTGATCAGATCAGCAGGAGCGACTTGCCGAGCGTGGCGCGTTCCTCCAGTGACCGATGCGCCTTCTCCGCCTCCGCCAACGGGTACGTCGCGCCGATCACCGGCCGAAGTCGGCCCTGCGCCGCGAGAGCGAGCGCGTCCGTGTGGAGTCCGCGCAAGGTCGCAGGGTCGGGCGCTCCGGCCGCCAGCACGTTGTCCACGTGCACTCGCCGACGGCTCGCCAGTTCCGGGTCGACGTCGGCGAACCCGCCTGAGCTGCCATAGGTGACGAAGCGGCCGCCGTCGGCCACGGCCTCGAACACGGCCCTGCCGAGTGCTCCTCCCGCGCCGTCGAAGGCGAGGCCGACCCCGCCCGTGGCCTCGCGCACCCGGTCCTGCCAGCCGTCGAGCGAGTAGTCGACGGCGAGTTCCGCGCCCAGTTCCCGGCTCAGCGCGAGCTTGTGCTCGCCGCGGGCCGCGGCGATGACCCGTGCGCCGGCGTCGCGCAGGAGTTGGACGAGTAGCGAACCCGCGCCGCCCGTCGCGGCCGCCACCAGGACCCAGTCGCCTTTTGTGATCTCCACGCGGCGGGCCAGCAGCAGTGCGGTGGCGCCGTCGTGCACCATGGCCGCGGCCTCCGCCGAGCCCAGGCCGTCGGGGACCTCGACGATCTCGTCGGCCGGGAAAAGGGTCTGCTCGGCGTAGCCTCCGGGGACGCGGGCGAGGACGCGGCGGCCCAGCCAGGCCGGGTCCACGCCTTCGCCTACCGAGAGCACGCTGCCGACGCCGCCTCCGCCGGGTACGTACGGGAGGGTCAGCGGGAAGTACTCGCCGCCCCAGCCGCTGCGGAGCAGCGTGTCGAGGAGGATCACGTCGGCGACCTCCAGCGCCACCAGGACCTGCCCCGGACCTGCCGCCGGCTCGGGGATCTCTTCCACGCGGAGCACCTCGGGTCCGCCGAACTCGTGCACACGGACAGCACGCACCGCAACCACATCCCCAACTCGATCAACCTGGTCGCGTTCCACCGTAAAAGCTCAAGCTTGGTGGAGATCAAGGCCGAGTTCAGCAGGCGGCGAAGTCGTCCAGCAGTGCCGAGGCCACCTCTACGTCCGGGCTTAGCTGGCGGTCGGACATGTCCGGGTTGAGCTTCGACTCGGCCGTCTCGAAGGCGGACCGCAGCGACTGGGTTCGCGGGGTGATGCCGCGCAGCCGCAGGGCGCGGACGGCGGCTACTACCTCGCAGGCCAGGACCAGGCGGAACGCGGTCAGGGAGCGCAGGGCCTGGGACGCGGACTGGAAGGCGAAGCTCGAGTTCTCCTCCTGGCCGCGCGACACGACGGCGTTGCCGATGGTCGCGGGTTCGGCGAGGGTGCGGACCTCGGCCAGTGCCGAGTTGGCGCTGTATTCGAGGATCATCACGCCCGAGCTGCCGGGCACGCCCTCCGCCAGGAACGGGCGCAGGCCGGTGAAGCTCGGTTCCACCAGCGTCGCGAGGCGGGCGGTCGAGATGTGGCCGGTGTGCAGCATCGACAGCCGGAGGCGGTCCAGCGCCTGGCCCAGGTACGCGCTGTGGAAGGCGCCGTGGTGGTAGGCGGCGTCGTCCTCCGGGCCGAAGTGGTCGGAGACGATCAGCGGGTTCTCGGCGGCGGCGTTGAACTCGACGTCGAGGACGCGGGCCAGGTCGGTGGCGGCGTCGACGGCCGGGCCGTGGATCTGCGGGAAGCAGCGGTAGCCGAACGGGTCCTGGATGCGTGCGGCCGGGCGTGGGGGTTCGCCGATCAGGCGGCGCATTTCGGCGGCCACGGCGACTTGACCTGGGTGTGGGCGGCCCAGGTGGACGCGTTCGTCGTAGGCCTCGGCGGCTCCGTCCACGGCCAGGAACGAGAGTGCGGCTACCACGTGCGTGGCTTTCAGCAGTTGGTGCGCGTCCTGCCAGGCCAGGCCCGCCATGCCGATGGTGAGGGCGTTGCTGCTGATCAACGCCAGCGCGTCGCCCGAGTCGAGTTCGATCGGGTCCGGGGTCTGCGTGGAGCCGAGCCAGTAGCGCTCGCCGAGCAGGGTCAGGCCCGTTTCGGCCAGGGCGGTGAGGTCGCCGGTGCCGATGGCGCCGTACTCGTGCACGCCGGGGTAACAGCTGCTGTTCAGGGCGGCGAGGAGCGCGTCGGCCACGGCTCTGCGCACGCCGGCGCCGCCCGCGAGGAGTTGGTTGAGGCGCACGACCATCATGGCGCGCACCTGTTCCTCGGGGAGCATGCCGCCGAGTCCGCCCGCGTGGCTGCGCAACAGGCGCAGGCCGTGCTCGGCCCAGCCTTCCGTGCTGACGATCTGGTCGCGGTTCGCGCCGACACCGGTCGTGCGGCCGTAGACCTGTCGTCGCACCACGAGCCGCTGGCTCGCGCCCCACGACGCTTCGAGGCGTGCGACGCCATCAGCGTGCAGAGCCACCGGGGAGTGGTACCGCGCGACGCGCACCACGTCATCGGCGCTGAGGGACTGACCGTCCAGCACGACAGGGGAGTCTTCGACCATGGCGCCAATGTGAGCACATAGGGTTCGGACGTGCTCGTACTGCATGGCCTGTGCACGACCGACGGCGTCCTCGCGCTGTGGGCCGAAGACTCCGGGCTGCCCGCACGCAGTGAGAGCACGCGACGGGACGCACCGCACCCGTTCGCGGCGACGGCCGAGTCGCTGGCCGCCGCGCTCGGGCAGGAACCGTTCAAAACAACCACGCGAGCGTTGCTGTTGCCGTCCTTCTCGTCGGGTCCGATGGCCTCGCCCGAGCTGGTCCGCGACCCGCTGACGGCGGGACGGGCGCCGCGCGGCAAGGTCCAGTTGCGGCAGTGGGGCGTCCCCACGATTCGCCTCGACGGCGCCCCGGAGCTCGGTGGCGAGATGCGGCTGAGCGACTCCGCGCGGTTCGTGTTCGATGTGGCCGGGTTCGCCGCCGACCTGGTCGACCGCGGCCGCGTGCTGCCCTCGGTCGCGCCGGAGCGGGCTGTCGCGCGGTGGGTGCCGGTGCTGTCGGGAACGGACTCGGCGCGGTTAGCGGCGCTGCAGGCCGCGATGCCGCCCGCCTGCCGGTGCGAGGAGATCGTCAGCGACCCGGCGGAACTGGTGCGCGCGGCCCTCACGACCGCGGTCGACGAGCAGGTGCGGAGCCGGTTGAACGGAACGGCGCTCGCCCCGGCACGACGCGGCCGCGTGACGACGGCGGAGTCGTGGCTCGCCGCGCTCACCGGCGAACCCGCGTTCGACGCCGACCCGGTCGAGCTCTACGAACTGCGCGAGCAACTGGACCGCTGGCGGGACAGCGCGGGCAACGAGAGCCCGGTGCGCACGTGCTTCCGGCTGCGCTCGCCCGAGCAGCGCGAGGACGACGAGTGGGCCGTCGAGTTCCTGCTGCAGGCCGTCGACGAGCCGAGCGTTCTCGTGCCCGCGCACCAGGTGTGGTTCGCCGACGACGGCGTGCTGCGACGCTGGATCCCGGCACCGCAGGAACATCTGCTGGCCGATCTCGGCCGCGCGAGCAAGCTGCATCCCGAACTGGACGAGGCGTTGCGCGGCTCGCATCCGGCCGAGATGGAAGTTGACGCGGAAGGCGCGTACCGGTTCCTGACGGCGGCGCCCGTGCTGGCGCAGGCCGGGTTCGGCGTGCTGCTGCCGTCGTGGTGGCAGCAGACGACGAAGCTCGGCCTGAAGCTCACCGCGAAGAGCCGCGGCACGGCCGGAACCGTCGCGAAGGAGAGCGAGATCGGCCTGAAGTCCATTGTGGACTACAAGTGGGAGCTCGCCCTCGGCGAGGACACGCTGACCGACGCCGAGCTCGCCGAACTGGCCAGGGCGAAGGTGCCGCTGGTCAAGGTGCGCGGCCAGTGGGTGCAGGTCGACCAGAAACGGCTCGCCGCGGGACTCGCGTTCCTCAAGCGCGGTGGCGGTCAGATGACCGCGGCCGAAGTGATGCTCCACAGTGGACTCACCGAGGAGGACGAGAGCCTGCCGCTGCCGTTGATGTCCGTCGAGGCCGACGGCTGGCTCGGCGACCTGCTGTCCGGCAAGGCCGACGAACAGATCGAACCCGTTGAGCCGCCGGAGAACTTCCTCGCGCAGCTGCGCCCGTACCAGCAACGCGGTCTGGCCTGGCTCGCGTTCCTCGACAAGATCGGCCTGGGCGCGTGTCTCGCCGACGACATGGGCCTGGGCAAGACGGTTCAGCTGCTGGCACTGGAAGCGTTGAACCGCAGCCACGGCAAGAGGCCGCCCACGTTGCTGATCTGCCCGATGTCGGTCGTCGGCAACTGGCAACGCGAGGCGGCGCGGTTCACCCCGGAACTCTCGGTGCACGTGCACCACGGCGCGGACCGCCTGGGCGGCGACGCGCTGCGAGAAGCCGTGGAGAGCAGCGACCTCATCCTCACGACCTACGCGCTGGCCGCCCGCGACGCCGACGCGCTGAGCGACCTCGCCTTCGACCGCGTGGTGCTCGACGAGGCGCAGAACATCAAGAACAGCGCGACCCGCCAGTCCCAGGCAGTGCGCCAGATCAAGGCGCGCCACCGCGTCGCGCTGACCGGCACGCCCGTCGAGAACCGCCTGGCCGAGCTCTGGTCGATCATGGACTTCGCCAACCCCGGCGTGCTGGGCACGATCAACACGTTCCGTGCCCGCTTCGCCGTCCCGGTGGAGCGCCACAACGACCAGGGCGCCGCCGCCCGCCTGCGCAAGATCACGAATCCGTTCGTGCTGCGCCGCGTGAAGACCGACCCGCGCATCATCAGCGACCTGCCCGACAAGGTCGAGATGCGCCAGCTGTGCAACCTCACCACCGAGCAGGCCTCGCTCTACCAGGCCGTCGTCAACGACATGCTGGAGAAGATCGAGGAAGCGGAGGGCATCGGCCGCAAGGGACTGGTGCTCGCGACCATGTCGAAGCTCAAGCAGGTCTGCAACCACCCGGCCCACTTCCTCGGCGACGGCTCCCGCGTCGCCGGCCGCTCCGGCAAGCTCGCGCGCCTGGAGGAGGTGCTGGAGGAAGTGCTCGCCGAGGGCGACAAGGCGTTGTGCTTCACGCAGTTCACCGAGTTCGGCAGCATGCTCGTGCCCTACCTGGCCGCGCGCTTCGACACCGAGGTGATGTTCCTGCACGGCGGCACGAACAAGGCCTCCCGCGACCGCATGGTCGAGCGCTTCCAGGACAAGAACGGCCCGTCGCTGTTCCTGTTGTCGCTCAAGGCAGGCGGCACCGGCCTCAACCTCACCGCCGCCAACCACGTGATCCACCTGGACCGCTGGTGGAACCCGGCGGTCGAGGACCAGGCGACCGACCGCGCGTTCCGGATCGGCCAGCGCCGCAACGTGCAGGTGCGCAAGTTCGTCTGCATCGGCACGCTGGAGGAACGCATCGACGCCATGATCGAGGAGAAGCGCGCCCTGGCCCAGCTGGTGGTCGGCGCCGGCGAGAACTGGCTCACCGACCTGTCCACCGCGCAGCTGCGGGACCTGTTGACGCTGTCCGGGGAGGCCATCGGTGAGTGAGCACTGGTCGGGCGAACGCCCCCGTTACGGCAAGACCATCAAGGTGGACAACGGCATCAAGGCGACGAGCAAGCGCGGTGACATCGGCGCCACCTGGTGGTCACGGCGGTTCATCGAGGTGCTGGAGTCGTTCGGCATGGGCGGCAGGCTGACCCGCGGCCGCAACTACGCGCGGCAGGGCCAGGTTCTGTCGTTGTCGCTGTCCACGAGCATGGTCGTCGCGCTGGTGCAGGGCTCGCGTCCCACGCCCTACAAGACGCGGATCGCGATCAAGTCGTTCACCGGCCAGGAATGGCAGCGCATCGAGCACGCTCTGGCCGGAAAAGCCCTGTACGCGGCCAAGTTGCTGGCCGGCGAGATGCCGAGTGACATCGAGTCGTTGTTCGCCTCCCTGGGGTTGCGGCTCTTCCCCGCGACGCAGCGCGAGCTGACGATGGACTGCAGCTGCCCGGACTGGGAGGTGCCGTGCAAGCACCTCGCCGCCACCTGCTACCTGCTGGCCGAGTCGTTCGACAAGGACCCGTTCGAGATCCTCGCTTGGCGAGGCCGCGGCCGTGAGGAACTGCTCGACCGACTCCGCGCGCTCCGTGGAACCGCGCGTTCCGTTGTCGTGCGCGAGGAGGCTCCGCCGCTGACGAGGTGTCTGGACACGTTCTGGCAGAAGCAGACCGCCACGAGCATCAACCTCGGCGACCCGACCGCGGCGGTGCGCACGGACGCGGTGCTCGACCAGCTCGACGGCGTGCCGATCACGGTGGGCAGGTCGTCGCTGGCCGATCTGTTGCGTCCTGCCTACCTGTCGCTGGGACCCGCGGACTAGAGAAGCTTGCTGATCGACTTCCAGGTGAACTGGTCGGTCCAGCTGTTTTCGTTGTGCAGCCTGGCTTTGAAGGCCGTGTGGATCTTGCGTGATGCTGGCTGTCGCCTGGGTTGCGGGTTCGGTGGATCCGGGTGCCATCGAGGACGGCAGTGCGACGTTCGGCCATGTCACATCGTGACGCCCGGAGACGCAGGAACCCCTGCTCGCCGGGAGCGTCGTCCAGACCGTCGTTGTCCACGGCACCGAACAGTCGCTGGAATGGCCCGCCGATCGCGGCGAGGTCTTCCGGAGCGGGCGATGGTTGTACGGCGGGTGGACTGGCCGGCCGTGGACCCGTTGGGCGCCGTGCGGTCCGGGCGCGGTGGCGTGTGGGCGCGCGGAGGGCGTGGCGGCTCGGGTCTTGGCGGACGGGTGGGTGGGCGGCCGTGGGGCCGCCCTTGCCCGGAGGGTCAGCGGTGGAGTTTCTGCCTGGAGCGGTTGGCCAGCATGGTCACGCCGGCACCGGCGAGGCCTACCTGCAGGGCCAGCTCGATCCAGTCGATTCCCGGGGTGTTCGCGACACCGAGGACCGTGGCTGCCGCGGTGCCCAGCAGGGCGGCGACGATGCCTACGAGGATGGTCGCGAGCAGCGAGACGTGTTGCCTGCCTGGGATCACCAGGCGGCCGAGACCACCGATGATGGCTCCGAAGAGCAGCGCGGTGAACAAGCCGCCGATTTCCACTGTTACCCCCTGAGACTCTGGTGCCTGCTACTCCAGAATCCGCCGGGCGCGGGTTTCGCGAATCAGGTCTTTCCCTGAGTGGCCCCTGACTTTCCCCCTAGCAGCACGGCGGCTGTCGCGGAGAGTTCACGGCCGGGGACGTCCGGATCGCAGCCCACCCTCGCCAGGCGGGCGCGGATGGCCGTGGGGGAGCGCTGCATGTCGTCGGCCAGGGACCTGATCAGGGCGGGGGAGAGGAGGTCGCTCGGGGTGAGCCAGGTGGTGCGCAGTTCGGTGTCGAGGGATTCGGTCCAGGGCTGATTGGCGTTCGCGTGGCGGGACGGCTTGCCGCGCAGGCGCGTGTGGGCGCCCAGGATGCGGGCGAGGAGCTTGCCGATCGTGGTGCCGCCCTCGACCGGCAGCCGGAGGCGGCCGTCCGCGACCACCTCGCCCGAGTCGAGCGAGCCGAGCAGGTCGAGCACCATCGATTCGTCGGAGTCGGTCGTCGCGCTCAGCCGGTAGTTGACCTCGCCGAGCTTGATCTCGTTGTGGAAGGTGGATGTCATGGGGTCGACGTTAGGGAGGGGGTCTGACTCTTTTTCCGGGGTGAGCCGCCGGAGAGGCCTTGGGACGGGGGGAGTTCACTCGAAGGGGTGGGGGGCCACGCCTAGCCCGACGTCACGGCGCTTCGCCCGGTACCGATGTCGGCGCGGTCCGCGGCCGCACGTCCGGCACCCCAACCCGCAGCTGACCGCACCGTCACGCGCGAGGTGCGCGTACGCGTGAACATCTGCTCGAACAACGTGTCCACGGCCTGCTTGCGGTCCGCGAGCACCGGCAGCAGCCGCTCGTCCGAGACGATCGGGTCGTCCGGGGAGACCGGCGCAGCCGCCATGGCCTCCAGCCGCTCCCCGATCCGCGACGCGTACGCCACCAGGAACGCCTTCCGGAACGGCCGTGAGCGCGCCTCGCTGCCCTTCCCCGCCGGTCCGCCGATGGCCACCATCGCCCGTGTCGCCTGCACGAGCAGAGACGTCGACAGGAGCTCCACGCTCTCCAGGTCCACCTCGTCACCCACGAGAGCGATGAACCCGAACCCGTCGTAGGCCACCGCCCGCGACCGGAACGCCTCCGCGACCACGTGCACGAGCTGCGACTTCTCCTTGAAGTAGCTCTTGTCCAGCCACATCCGCCGCGACGTCGCCTCCGCCGGCAGGTCCGCGTCGAGCATCGCCCGCTCCAGCGCGTGCCGGTTCATCAGCTCCTGCGCCTTGGCCGACAGCGCCTCCGCCTCCTCGGGGAACGCCGTCGACTCGGCCTTCGCCAGCAGGCCGCGCACCCGGTTGAGCACCTTCGGGTCCAGCCCCGCGCGCACGGCGGACATCAACACGTCGCCAGGCAACGGCAGGATGTGCGGCAACGAAGGCAACCGGCCGAGGAACTTCAACAGCTCGGCGGCCGTGCGGTTCGCATACGACAGCGTCTCGATGTGACGCGTCGCCCACGCCTCGATCAGCGGCCCCTCCCACCACACCGAGGCGCCGATCTCGTCCAGCTGGCGCTGCCACCGCGGATGCACCGTCGCCGGCGCATGCGGCGAACAGGACAAAGCGATCACGTCCACCACGAGGGACGAGGCCGACTCGTCGAGCGAACGCGACACGATCTCGCGAAGGTCGTACGGCAGCCAGCCGCGCTGCCAGAGCGCGTCGACCGCTTTCACCAGTTCCACGCCATGCAGTATGAGACGTCCGCCATGTGCCAAGGTCGGGGACCACCTGGTAGACACGGGATGTGATCGAGCTCCAGTTCCGCGGCCGGACCGTCGTCCGCGACCACGCGCTGGTGATGGCGATCATCAACCGCACGCCGGACTCGTTCTACGACAAGGGCGCCACCTACGCCGAGGACGTGGCCATGGAGGCCGTGCACCGCGTCGTGGACGAGGGCGCGGACATCGTGGACATCGGCGGTGTGAAGGCGGGCCCCGGCGATCTGGTCGACTCCGGCGAGGAGGTCCGCCGCGTCGTGCCGTTCATCGCTCGCGTGCGTGACGCCTACCCGGATCTGATCATCAGCAGCGACACCTGGCGCGCCGACGTCGGCCGGCTCGTCTGCGAGGCCGGTGCCGACCTGCTCAACGACACGTGGGCGGGCGCGGACCCGCAGCTGGCCGAGGTCGCCGCGGAGTACGGCGCCGGCTACGTCTGCTCGCACACGGGCGGTGCGCGGCCCCGTACGCGTCCGCATAGGGTTAGTTATCCGAACCTCGTAGCGGATGTCATCGCGGAGACGACGACGCGCGCGGAGAGGGTGGTCGCGCTCGGTGTGCCTCGCAAGAGCGTGCTGATCGACCCCACACACGACTTCGGCAAGAACACATGGCACAGCCTCGCGCTGGTGCGGCACACGGACGAGCTGGTGGCGACCGGGTGGCCGGTGCTGATGGCGTTGTCCAACAAGGACTTCGTCGGGGAGACCCTCGGCGTGGAACTGCACGAGCGCGTCGAGGGAACCCTCGTCGCGACCGTGATCGCGGCGTTGGCGGGCGCCGCGGTCTTTCGCGCGCACGAGGTGGCGCGCACCAGACGAGTACTCGAGTCCGTCGCTCGACTCTGAGCTGGAGGTAACAGGTGGACGACGTCTTCGCCCGGTTCTCGGACGACCGGTGGGACGACTTCCTCGACGAACTCGACAAGATCCGCGTGAGCGTGGTGGATCCCGCGGAACTGCAGCAGATGAAGGTGACCGCGCGCCGCGACGCACGAGAAGCGGGCACTCAGCCGTTGCTCGTGCGGATGGCCCTCGCGGACCACTACCTGAACCTGCTCGCCATCGGCGTGTGGGCGGGCGACGAGAGCTGGCGTGCCGATCTGCGCGACCTGGTCGTCTCTCTCGTGCCCGAGGACGACGAGCAACGTGACGACGCCCTGTTGAGCTCTGTCATCGCCGTGGTGCTCGCACAGCTGCTGCAGGACGCACGGCTGCGCGGAGGTTCCGAGGCCGACGTCATCGCACGGTCGGCGTGGGAGAAGGCCCAGGAGTGGGCGGCCTACGCGGAGGACCGTCACGTCGAACGGCTCCTGCACGCCTCCACAGAGGCAGGTGCGCGCGTCGTGACGGAGTCGGAGGTGCGGGAGGTCGTCGAACTGGCCACGGCCGCGGCGGACGACCAGCACGCCGAGACGATCGCCGTGCTGGAGACCGAGGGCTTCACCGCGGAGTTCATGAACGGCGTGTGGGTTGTGGAGGGCGAGTTCCGCAACGCCGTGCGGGCCGCTGCGCGCGCGATCACGCTCACGGGCCATGGCTGCGTCCTCGCGCGCAACATTCGGTCATCGGCCGTGATGTTGTGGCACGAGAACACTCTCGCCATGGCGGACTCGAAGGTGCCGCGCTGGCGCGTCTACCCGATCCTCGCGCCCGTTACGCCGCAATCGAAGTTTTCCGGCGGTGAAGGTCTCCCGTTCACCCGCGAGACACACCCGTTGGCACCCGCTCCGGAAGTAGTGCGCCGGTTGGCCGACGCCGTTGGTGTCAACCTGTCCCATCTGCTGGCTGCATTGCGGTGAAAGGGTGATCTTTGCCTTTCCGCTACCTCGACTCGTTATCTTGGTGTCATGCCCAGATTTGCCGAGTTCGATGTGGAAGGCCTGCGTAAATCCAGCGCCGTCGCCGACTTTCCCTGGTCAGAGACGTGGGTCACGTTGATCCGCGTTGATGCCAAGGGAGTTGTGCGGCAAGCCAAGTCGTTGACCGAGAAAGCTTCTTTGCTGACCGTCGCGTCGGACAAGGACCTGGTCATCGCGTCCTGCCCCGAGATTTACGCGGTCGACGACCTGGTGGCGGCTCGTGCCGCTGTCAGGGCTTCGGTCGCACGCGAAATGATCCCAAGCCTCGGATGAATGACTCCCGCCACTCGGGCTCAGCGGCGAGCACGAGTTCCGGGAATCGTCGAAGGAGCGTTCCGAACGCGATCTCGCCCTCGATACGCGCCAGCCGCGCCCCCACGCAGTAGTGGATCCCATGACCGAACCCGACGTGTGGGTTTCGACCCAGCTGCAGCACGCCCGGATCGGAGTACCGGGACGGATCCCGGTTCGCCGCCCCAAGTGAGACGGTGACCTGCGAAGATCTCGGAATCGTGACCCCTCCGATCACCACGTCGGCAGTGGCGACACGACTCAGACCCAGAGCGAACGGACCGTCGTGGCGCAGGAACTCCTCGACGGCCTCCGGAGTCAGCATCGGATCGTCGACCAGCGACCGCCTCAGGGCGGAATCGCGCAGCAGGGCGAGCAGGCCGCTGCCGATGAGCTGCGAGGTCGTCTCATGACCTGCTGTGATGAGCAACACAAGGGTGTTCACGAGGTTCGGTTCGTCGCGGAGCTCGGTGATGACGTCGTCACCGGGCTCTTTGGTGTGCACGAGGTCCTGCGCGTAGGCGGCGAACCTGCCGTACGCCTCGGCCATGGTCGCCGGTGCGAGCAGCTCCGCGGTCAGCTTCCGGACCTCGGCTCTGTCCTCTTCGGGCACACCTAGGAGTTCACATATGACAGTGATCGGCAGCGGATAGGCGAACGTCTCGATGACGTCCACCTCCTCCGCGTCCTGCCACGCGTCGAGCAGCTCGTTGGCGATCTCCTCGATGCGTGGCCGTAGCGCTTCCATCCGCCGTGTGGAGAACGCGCGCGCGATGGGCTTGCGCAACCGGGTGTGCTCCGGCGGGTCGGTGTGGTTCAGCATGCCGCCGGGGATGATGGCGCTGCTGAGGCACGGGTGCCCGAGCGCCTGCACGACGTCGTCGTACCGGCTGATCATCCACGACCTCTGGCCGTCCGGGGTCTCGATCAACGCGGGCCCCCGCTCGCGCCACTCGTCGAAGTACGGGGTCGGATCGGTGAAGAAGCTCATGCCGTCATCGTGGTGTTCGCGCTGGTCAGAGGCATGAGTAGGCGATCACCCATCTTGGCGGCGCCGATCACCTGGCCTGACGGGGTGGGGTGGCCGTTCGTGGGGAGGGACGCCGAACTCGCCGCGGTCCGCCGTGCGGTGCGTGGTGCGGGGCTGATCGTGGCTGGTCCTGCCGGCGTGGGCAAGACACGGCTGTTGGTCGAGGTCGGGTGCGACGTCCGGTTGCGTGCGACAGCGGCGATGTCGGAGATTCCACTTGGCGTGATGGCGCCCTTCTTGCCGTCGGTAGACCCCTCGCCGTTGGCGATGTTGACCGCCGCACGGACCGCGTTGCGCGATCGCGTCGTGGTGGTCGATGACGTTCATCTGCTTGATGACGCGTCGGCAGGCCTGTTGCACCAGCTCGTGCACCACCGCGCGGTGAGCTCGCGTTGGTCCTTACGGATGACCTCGGCGCACGGGGATAACGCGCGGCACGGGTCCGAACGACAGGTCCGGCATGAGCAACGGGTACGCGGTCGTCGACGTCGAGACCACCGGACTTTCACCTGGTCAGCACCACCGGGTGATCGAGGTCGCCGTCGTGCACCTCGACGCGTCCGGCCGCCGGGTGGACGAGTGGTGCACGCTGGTCAACCCGCGCCGCGACCTCGGCGCCCAGCACGTGCACGGCATCAGCGCCGCGGACGCCCGTCGCGCGCCCGAGTTCGCCGGTATCGCCGGTGAGCTCGCCGCGAGGCTGTCGGGACGGGTGCTCGTCGCGCACAACCTGTCGTTCGACCTGCGGTTCCTGCGGGCCGAGTTCGCGAGGCTCGGCCACGAGCTCTTCGCGGAGGGGCTCTGCACGATGAACCTCGCCGGCCGGTACCTCGGTGCCTCGTCACGGTCGCTCGCCGCGTGCTGCGAGCTGGCCGGCGTGCCGATGGGCACCGCGCACTCCGCGCTGCACGACGCGCGGGCGTCCGCGGGGCTGCTGGCGCGTTGCCTGGACCGCGTCGGGGACGTGGAGCCGGTGCGCCTGACGGTGCCGCGAACTCTGAACGCGTTCGCCGTGCAACGCAGCCACCCCCACGGAGCCGAGCAGCACTTCCTGGCGAAACTCGTGCGGTTGCTGCCTCGGGTGGAGACCGCGTCGGGCGACGAGTACCTCGACGTGCTCGACCGGGCGCTGGTCGACCGGCACCTGACGCTGGAGGAACAGGAAGAGCTGCTCGAAGTGGCTCGTGCGCTCGATCTCGGCCTGTCGCAGGTGATGGAGCTGCACCGCGGCTACCTCGCCGCGCTCGCCGACGCCGCCTGGGAGGACGGCAGGGTGACCGCGGACGAGGAGGCGGACCTGCGGCTGGTCGCGTCGTTGCTCGGCGTGGACGTCGGCGACGCGCTGCGCAGGCCGGTCCGGCTCTCGCTGGGCGACCTCGTCGTCTTCACCGGCCAGATGCGCGAGGGCCGAGACGTGTGGGAGCGCCGGGCGCTGTCCGCCGGGCTCACCGTGAAGGCAGGCGTGACGACGCGGACCGCTGTGGTGATCGCGGCGGACCCGGACTCCATGTCAGGCAAGGCGGACAAGGCGCGCACGTACGGGATTCCGGTGGTGTCCGAGGACCTGTTCGCCGGTCTGCTCGGTCAGCTGAGCGGGTCGGCATGAGCGCGATGGACCGGGTGGCCGCGCTCATCCAGGAACGCAATCGCATCGACGCCGAACTGTCGGCGTGCATCGGGCGGCCCGCGTTGACCGGGCACCTCGGTGACTGGATCGCGGCACAGGTCTTCGGCATCGGAGACGGCAGGCTCGGCGGCGGCCGGACGGTGGGCGTCCGGTGGTACACGAAGCGGGAAGGCCTGCTGGATCTGAAGGAGCAGGGTCCGGACCTCTACCTGGTGCTGGCCGGGCCCAAGTCGGCCGCGGCCAGTTCTCGTGGCACGACAAGGCCGTTGGTCATCGACGCCGTGTACCTGTTCGACGCTGCGGCCGTCGTGGCTGAGCTACGCGCGCGTGGATGCAGAATCGGAACCGCGTCCAGCGTGCGCACGGAGTTGTGGGACGCCGCGGAGATCTACCCGCGGCGCAACCCGTCGTTCCCGCTCACCTCCGAACAACGCGAACAGCTGGCGTTGTTCGGGAGTTAGTCATCGGCCGTGAGGCTGTGCCCGTCCCACGTGAAGCGCACGGTCGTCACGGCGTCGTCGCCGTCGGTGCCGGTCGTGAGCTGGTGGATGGCGATGCCGGTCAGCTCCCGGTAGTCGCACCACTCGTGGTCCGACGTGAGCACCAGGTCGAGATCGAAGTTGACCAGCAGTTCCAGCAGTTGGCCGCGGTTGGTCGCGTCGACGCCGACGAAGACCTCGTCCAGCAGGATCAGACGGGGTGCGGTCGGCGTGGCGTGGTAGTGCGCGGCCGCCGCGGCGAACAGCGGGAGGTGCAGCACGATGGCCTTCTCGCCGCCGGACAACGCGCCGTGCACCCGTTTGGTGACCGGAACCCAGCCTTCGCCCCTGTCCACCTTCACGACGAACTGGTGCCACGTCGTGTAGTCGAGCACCTGGGCGAGTTGTTGTTCCCAGCCCGTTGCGGAGTCATGCGCGCGTGCTTCTTCCACGCGCTCACGGAAGAACTGGTGCAGCAGCTCGCGTTCGTCGTCGTTCAGGTCCGATCGCAGCAGGAGGTCGCGGGCCTCTCGGGTGCCCGGCGGTAGTTGCGGGTCCACCTGCCAGTCGAGCTGCACGCGGATGCCGGACGCGGTTTGGACGCGCTCCAGGCGTTGGTTCATGGTGGCGACCAGCTCGGAGGCGCCCTGGATGCGTTGGGCGATGTGCCTGCGCGTGTCGCCGGTGAGGGTTTGGTCGAAGAGGTCCCGTTCGACGTCCGTGATGTGCGTGCGCACGCGGTCGCGTTCGGCCTGCAACGTCTGAAGCAGGGCGTGCGCACCCATGCGCGCGCCGTCCAGCGTCGCGGTCAGCACGGTGACGTCGTCGTCGGGGTCGAGCGACAGGTCGATGCGTCCGGCCAGCTGGTGCTGTGCCTGGTGCACGGCGGCACCGAGACGGGACTCGGAGTCGCGGATCAGGCGCGGGTCCACCGGTTCGTCGGGCACCTCACCGGCGTCGGCGGGCAGGTGGCCGCTGGTCAGGTGCCGGTAGCGCGCTTCGGCCGCCTCGTGCACGACGGTGGCTTCCGCGGCACGTGCGGTGTCGATCTTGCGCTTCTCCTCCAACGTGCCGAGTGTGCGCGCTAGGCCCGTCTGCTTGTCCTGCAGCAGTTCGCGTTCCTCAGCCAGAGCGAGAGCCTTGGCGCGCAACGTGATGAGCTGCTGGTCCAGGGCCTGGAACTCGGAGCCCGCGGCACGTTCGACGGTCTCCAGCGTGATGGCGAGGTCAGCTGCCTCCTGCTGGCGCGCGGCCGTCGTCTCCTCGGCCTCGTCGGCCAGCGCGCTGCTCGTCGAGGTGCGGTTGCCGGCCTCGACCGACAGCGCTTCGGTGGCGAACGCGTCGTGGCGGTCGTCCAGCCAGCGGTGGGCCGCGGTGGCGAACGCCGCCAGCGCGTCCGCGTCCGGGACCTCGGTGGTGGCGGTGTGCTGGGCGACGACGGCCTCGGCCTCGGCCACCCGCTGGGCTGCGGCCGCGACGGCATCCTTCCTCGCCGCGCAACGCAACTGTGCCTTCGTCCGCTGTTCTTCGGCGATCTCGATCGGATCGGTCGAAGGCTGCCTGGCCAGTTCGCCGACCAGCGTGGCGCGGCGCACGGCGATCTGGTTCAGCGCCGCGTCCACACCGGACAGATCGGTGGCGAGCTGCTCGATCAGGCCGGTCAGTTCGGCGATCCGGCCCGCGCGGGCCCGTTTGCGCGCGTCCGCACCGATGTAGGTGGGGAAGTCCTTGGTCCAGCGGCCGTGCGCGTTGGCCAGGCGCCACGTCCCGTCCGCGCCGATCGCGACGGCGTGACCCGTGGCCGTGTCGCCGAACGCGACGCCCTCCAGGAACTGCCGGCAGCGCTCGTCGTCGGTGACCAGTACCTCGAGCAGCGTGTAGCCGGGAGCGGGAGGTGCCAGCGACGGTTCGGCGAACCGGTCCCGGTCGGCCGTGCCGAACGAGTTGTCCGGCGTGATCCACGCGTCGAGCAGGCCCGAGGCCTCCAGCGCCGCCTCGACCGCGCCACGCACGGGAAGTGGCGTGCCAGGACGGAAGTCGACCAGACGCCACAGAGGGGCGCCCACAGCATGAGAGCGGTACTCGTCGTCACGCGTGTACGGCGCGGGCGGCGGTACATCGACCTGATTGGCGAGCTTCTCGCGGATGGAGTTGTACTGCGAGAGCTGGCCGTTCAACGCCGTGCGCGTCTCCTCCAGACGCGCTTCGATGCGGCTGAACTCCTCCCGAGCGCGTGCCGCGGCCTCAACGACCTCGCCGTGCTCGGAGACGTTCAGCTCGGAACAGCCGTGGGCCCACGTGTCGAAGTCCGCACGGAACTTCGCAAACGCTTGCTCGAACGTCCGTTGCGCTTCGGCTTCGGCTTCCGTGGCGAGGTCGAGCTCGTCACGCGTCTCCTCAAGCCGTTGGCGTGCGGCATTCCGTGCGTTGACTGCTCTCTCGTGCGCGGCGACGGCACGACTGATCGAGTTGATCTCGGTGGACCGGGACTCGATGGCGGCGGTGAGCAGCTGACGGCCCGACCGCGCGTCGGAGTGCGTCTCGATCTCCTCGAACACCGACGGCATGCCCGCGTGCTCGGCGGCTTCCCGTGCGATCACCGCGGAGCGTCGAAGCTCATCGGCGCGTGCGGCCGCATCGGACTTGGCCTGCTCTGCCCGTTCCTCGTCGGCAACGGCACGCGCGCGGAGTTTCACGGCGTGCGCGGCGGCCTCCGACGCGCGCAGGGTCGCGGCGGAAAGCTGCTGCCGCAACAGGTCGAGCTGCTTGCCCTCCTGGTACGCGGGGAGGTCGGAGATGCCGGAGATCTCCGCGTCGACCGCGCTCGCCTCACGTCCGAGCGCCACGAGCTGGTCGAACGCCTCGTCGCTCAGCGTGATCTGCCGCTGGTAGCGGCGTTCGCTCATCCGCGCGGCCCGCGTCAGGTCCTCGAGCTGTTCGGTCGCCGACTCCAGCGCCCGTGCGGCCACACCGAGAACGCGCTGGGCGTAGACGCGCTGCACGTCCGCGAGCCGTTCGGCGGTGGTGATCTCCTCGTCGAGCCGCCGCAGGTCCTCGCGCTGGCGGTCGAGTCGTTCGAACCCCTCGGCGATCTCGGTCAGGTCGGACTGGTCCAGCGGCGGAAGTGCCTTGGACAGCAACGAGGACAGCACGCTCGGGTCGAGCCGCTCGGACAGCTTCGGCGTGCGCAGCTGCAACAGCGCGGTGATCAGCGAGTCATACCGTTGCTCGCTCACGCCGGGGAACAACGTCGTCCGCACCGTGTGGCGGTAATCGGTCGGTGAGGCGTGCACGACGCCGTGGTCACCGATCGCGGCGATGAGATCGGTCTTGGTCAACGGGCGCCCGGCCTCGTTCACCAGCGCCAGATCACCGATCCTGAGCGACGTCGTGAAGTACGTGGCGATGACGTTCGTCGTGTTCGTGGTGGCCTGGAGCCGCGCACCGCACGTGAACCACTGCTCGCCCTGCTGGAACTCCAGCCACACGTACCCGACGCGCGTGCTGCCCTGGTTGCCCTCGCCCATGAGGTTCCAGTGCATCGTGCGGTCCGCACTGCCGAACGTCGACAGCCGGTGCGGACGCAGGTTCGCGTCGAACAGGTACGGCAGCAGCAGCTCGAGCGCCTTCGACTTGCCCGTGCCGTTGGGACCTCTCAGCAGCAGTCTGCCCTGGTAGAACGAGAAGATCTCGTCGTAGTAGCGCCAGACGTTGATGATGCCGGCGCGGCTCGGTTGCCACCGGTCAGTCATTGAGCTCCTCGACCGCGTACCTGGCTGCGGCGGGCAGCCTGTGAACGGTGCCGTTCTCCGTGCGCACGAGCCCGAACGCCGCCAGCAGTTCGAGCGCGTCCGCCGCGAGCCTGCCCGCGCCACCGTCCGACTGGTAGGCCTTGGCCCAGGTGCGGAACTTCGTGAGCAGCTCGCGTACTTCTTCGACCAGGTCCTCCGTGGTGGCCGGACCCTCTGCCAACCGGTCGAGCAACAGCAAAGCGGCTACCTTCGCGTGGTTGTCGTCGTCCGGGAACCTCGTGTCCGTGGCGATCGCGTCGGCGTCGACCACGAGATAACCCTCGGCGCGTTCCTCCAGGGTGCACCCGGCGAGCCGGATGCCCGTCTGGACGACCTTGCGCCCGGCGGGGGACGTCAGGAACGCGAGCTGGCTCGCGGTCAGATCTTCCTTGTAGAGCACCGGATCGTCGATGAGCCTACGCATCACGGAGTGCCGTTGCCACAGGCTGCGGTGCGCGGTGTCGTAGCGGGTCTCGCGGGTCAGTCCGGCGATCGTGTCCACTGTGGAGGGTGGCACCGGCGCTGCCAGCAGGCGAGTGATGAGCGTCGGGTCCGCGCGGACGTGCTCGCCGGTCTCGACGGCGCCGTTCTCTTCGAGGAACGTCAGGACGTCGTTGAACGCGTTGCGGTCGCTGCGCCTGGCCGGGTCGAACGTCAGGCCGTCCTCGGCGGCGGCCTGCTTCGTGCGGGTCGTCAGCTCGTCGAGCGTGCTCACCGCCGTCGCCAGCAGCTCCGCGCACACGAGGCACAGCAGCGTGTAGCGCCGCCGGTCGAACGCCGGCCGCGTGCGGTCGGGCCGTTGCGTCACCTTGAAGAGGCGCGCGTAACCGGCGCGCGGCTCGACGATCACACGCCAGCCGCAGTAGTAGTCGAACCACTTCGTGATCGGCTCGCGGCGCCTTCTGATGAGGTCGAAGCCGTCGTGGTCCTGCGTCGCGGTCAGCAACGGACGCGCGAGCAGCAGACGAACGCCACGCGCCACCTCTTCGCTCTCCAGCCGTGCGAGCTGGTTCCCGGGGCGGCTCATCGGCTCTGCACGTCGATCACGTAGTCGGGCCCGCTCAGCGTGCCCTTCTGGGTGGTCATGGTCGCCCAGCCGCGCGCGTTGCGCAGGTTGATCTGCATCCGACCGTCGCTGGTGCCGGCCGTGCGCGTACCGGTGCTGTCCGGATCGCTGCCCAGCGCCCTGCCGACCAGGTCGATCAGCCGGTGGAACGTGTCGTGGTCGAGGTTGGTGAGCGTGGAGATCCGGATCGCGCCGTCGGTCTGGATCTGCGACCACGCGTACTCCAGCTCGGCACGTTCCTTCTCGGCCTGCTCGCGGCGGTTGCGGCGCACCTCCTTGACGTTGCGGACCTTGCCGGTGCTGCCGATGTGCTCCTGCTTGCCGGTCGCGCGCAGCTGCGGCGACACGGGCACCGGCGGCGTGTTGTGCCACGCCTCGCCGCTCGGCAACAGCTCACCGTCGGCGTGCGCGAGGTGCGCGTGCCTGGCCGGCCACAGCCCGAACGCCGCGTTGAACAGCTCGTGCGCCTCGTCCTCGGTCTCGGTCCGCGCGAACCACCGGGCGAGCGCCCTGAAGTCGGCCGCGGTGTTCGTGGGCTTCTTGCGCTGCTCGCTGATCCGGTCGAGCACCCGCAGCAACTGCACGATCGCCTTGCGCGACACGTCCTGCAGCTCCTCGACACGCGGCGGGTTGTCGCAGAACCAGTTGCGGAGGCCGCTCCAGTTCTCCTTCCGTTGCTGCAACCACTGGTCGGGGACGAGCCCGGCGCCGTTGCGCGCGCGTTCGTGCAGCTCGGCGGCGTCGATGGCGCTGACGGCCTCGCGGATCTTCAGCTTGCGGGCGTCCAGTTCCGCGATGAAGTCGCGCAGGTAGGTGACCGTCGTGCGCTTGACGTCCTGGAACGTGGCCAGGTCGGCCTGGTCGTCCCTCAGGAGCCTCTGCAGGTCGGCGTTGAACCGCGTCGTGCCGGTCTTGAAGGCTTCGAGATGGCCTTCGAGCTGCGTGAGCGTCGCGAAGGTATGGCGCTCGTCCAGCGGCTCTCGGAGTTCGTCGAGGTGGGCCGCGATGGCGTCGAGCACCGAGGTCTGCAACGCGCCCTCGGTGGTGAGGGTGTGCATGGCGTGCTGGATGCCGGCGTACGCGGCCTCACCGAACCGGGTGAGGCCGTACCGGTGCTGCGACGCGTCGAGCAGTCCCCACTGACGGAGAGCAGTGAGGGACGCGGTGAGCTCGTCGTCCGTCACCTGCTCGGACCAGCCGACGCTTCGCAGCCGTTGCTGCACGTCATCGGCGGTGAGGACGGTCTGCAGGCACTCGTTCGCCACCCCGAACACGCGCATCACTGCGGTGTGCAGCTCCGCCTGGTCGGTCGTGGTGAAGCGGAACAGGTCCGCGGGCACCGGTGGAAACGTCGTCACCTGTGCCACCGTAGCTGGCGTTGTAGGGCTTTCGGGTGACAGGGCGGGCGGCGGATTCTCGTGACGGAATCCAGGGACCGACCGGGGAGCCCGTGCCATCGACAGGTGGAATGTGACGGCGGTGTGCTTCCAGATCTCGGGGGATGAATTCTGCAAACCGCCCACGATCGTCGGAAGTCGTCATTAAGGTCGCCTGCAAGATCATCACCTCGCCGCTGACCCGCACGCGCGGGGTTGAAGCCGAGCGAATCCACCTGCGCTGACGGGAGATCTGTCGATGGCCGACCACGGCGACCGGGACCAGTTGGTGACCGAACTCCTCCAGGAGGTGCTGCCCGCGGACGCCGCGTTCGCGGTGCTGGGTTGCAAGGACTTCACCACGCTGGCTTTCACGCTTGCTCGGGCAGGGCGTGACGACGCGAACAAGATGGAAGGCCTCCTTCGCGAGGTGGCTGTGGAGCTGGAGCCGCACACCCTGGAGTGGCTCGCGGCCGGTGCCGAGTCCCCCGCCGGCTACCTGACGAACAAGGTGCGCCGCGCTCACCGGGAGCAGTAGCAGCTGCCGGTCTCTGCCGCGTACGGGATCGCGAGCACGTGATCACGATGGGGTGATCCCCGTGGTGGCGTTGATCGACGAACGGGTCACGTTGGGCTGTTCGGCCTAATCTCCCGCCATGCGGACGAGGCTGACCCCCATGCAGCAGGCGGTGGTGGACGCCGGGCGTCCGTTGCCGCAGCTGACCGATCCGCTGGAGGTCGAGCTTCAGGTCAGCTCGTTCGCGGGGCCCTTTGCCGACAACGAGGAGTTGTGGGAGGTCGTCGTCCGGCATCTGGAGGAGGTGCCCAGCCGGCGTAGTGCGGCGCTGCTGACGGCACTTGGGCATTTGCTTCCTGGGCGGGCCGGGGTGTGGGCGCGGGAGGCGGCTCGGCATCAGGACGAGCCTCAGTGGGATCTGGGAGCGCTCTCATTCGGGGAATGCTGGATTGGTGACCGGTCGATCGACGCGGGATATCTGGCACTGCTGTGCAGTTATTCGTACGGGGAGTCGCCGCACGCGATGGTTTTCATGATCGACGAAATCAGCGGCAGCTTGACGCGGCACGCGTTTCTCACCCGGCAGGTCGAGGAGGCCCTGGCTCGACTGAGGGAGGAGATGCGGTTGGAGCTGATCACCCCGGTGGCGGCTCACTGGCTGCTCAGCCGCAGCTACGACCGGTTTGAGCGGCGGCCTGGGCTCGGGGTGAGCATGGACGTTCATCAGACTCGGCTGGTGGCGCGCAGGCGGATTGCGCTGGCGATGAATTAGCGTGGCCTGTGCGAATCGCAACGTGGTGATTCATCCGACTGTGCAGAGTGTCTGTAGCTCGATCGTGGCTCGGCTATTACTGTCCGGGTTGTCGATCACAGGGCGGAGGGATGATCATGACCGCTCTTCTCGGGCGCGATGATCAGGCCCTCAGTCGTGTCCCTGACCAGGCGCGGCACCCTTGGTTGTCGGTCGCGACCCAGCGCTTCGGGCAGACGACCGCGCTGAGTCAGTTGCTGCTGGGCGCGACCCTCGGCTTCGGCATGACGTTCTGGGACGCGTTCATCGCGCTCACGATCGGGGCAGTGCTTCTCAACGCCGTGGCGATCACCGTCGGTGTCATCGGGCAGCGGGAAGGGCTCTCCACGGCCATCCTCACTCGGTGGACGGGCTTCGGGCACGCCGGGTCGGCGGTGCTCGGGCTGATCATCGCCCTGTCCTGCACCGGGTGGTTCGGGGTGCAGACGGGGCTGGCCGGGGCGACGCTCGCCGGGGTGGCCGGGGTGTTGCCCGCGCCGGTGTGGTCGTTGCTCTTCGGCATCGTTGTCACGGTCATCGCTGCCTATGGCGTGCGGTGGATGGCGTGGACCTCGTACGTCGCCGTGCCCGCGTTCCTGGGCCTGTTGCTCTGGCTCGTGCTGACCAACGTCAACGATGTCGGTGCGGCCATCTCCGGTCCGGCGCCGGGGCCCGCGATCGGGATGCTGACCGCGATCACGCTGGTCACCGGCAGTTTCATCGTGGGCGCGGCGATCGCGCCGGACATGACGCGCTTCAACCGCAACGAGTGGGACGTCGTCAAGCAGACCGTTCTGGGGATCACGCTCGGCGAGTGGGTCATCAGCCTGGCCGGGGTGGTGCTCGCACGTGGGGTCGGCACGACCGACGTCATGGGCGTCATCAGTTCGTCCAGCGGCTGGATCGGCGCTCTGATCGTGGTCACGGCGGTTCTGAAGATCAACGACTGGAACCTCTACTCCGCCTCGCTCGGGATCGTGAACCTCGTCGACGCCGTGTTCGCCGTCAGGATCAGCCGGGCGCAGGTGACGATCATGGTCGGGTGCGCGGGCAGCTTCCTCGCGGCGGCGGGGATCGTGCACCAGTTCAGCCACTTCCTGGTGTTGCTGGGCGTGGTGTTCCCGCCCGTCGCCGGGATCATGGTCGCCGAGTACTACGTCGTGCGGCGGTGGCGCAACGAGATCATCTCCACGCGGCCGCTCGTGCCGCGATCGGCGCCTTCGTGGGTGCCCGTCACCGTGGTCGTCTGGCCGGCCGCGGCCATCGTGGGTGAGCTGCTGCCGTTCGGGCAGCCCAGTGTGAACTCTCTCGTGCTCGCCTTCGCGCTGTACGTGTCCGCTGGGCGGTTGGACCTCTTGAGGATGCGCACGCGACGAGCCACCAACCGTAAGGTGGTCGGGGAAGCGACGGCCGCCTGAGGGGTGCACATGCACATCGGTATCGACGTCGGCGGCACGAACACCGATGCCGTTCTCGTCGAGGGCCGCCGGGTGCTGGCCGAGTGCAAGGCGACGACCACGGCCGACGTGACCACGGGGATCATCAGGGCGGTCAGCGGGCTCGCGTTCGACCGGGCGGCGATCACAGCGGTCATGATCGGCACGACGCACTTCGTCAACGCCGTCGTGGAGGGCCGCGGGCTCGCCCGGACGGCGGCGGTGCGGCTCGGACTTCCCGCCACCACGGCACTTCCGCCGTTCGTCGACTGGCCGGAGCAGCTGCGGCAGGCCATCGGCGGGCACGCGTACCTCTGTCACGGCGGCCACGAGTACGACGGCAGGGTCATCTCGCCGCTCGACGAGGACGAACTGCGCGCGGTGGCCGCCGACATCGCGGCCAACGACGTGCGGTCGGTCGCCATCTCGTCGGTGTTCTCGTTGGTCAGCAGCGACTTCGAACGCAGGGCAGCCGAGATCCTGACGGCCGAGGTGCCGGGCCTGCTGGTGAGCTTCTCGCACGAGATCGGACGGCTCGGCCTGCTGGAGCGGGAGAACGCGACGATCATCAACGCCGCGCTGCGCGTGCTCGCCGAGCAGATCGCCGACGGACTCACGGAATCCCTGACGGCACAGGGCATCGACGCCCCGCTCTTCCTCAGTCAGAACGACGGCACGCTGATGGACCTGGAGTACGCGCGCAGCCACCCGGTCGCCACGTTCGCCTCCGGGCCGACGAACTCCATGCGCGGCGGGGCGTTCCTGTCCGGCATGGACGACTGCGCGGTGATCGACATCGGCGGCACCACGACGGACATCGGCATGCTGCACAACGGTTTCCCGCGCGAGGCCTCGTCCGAGGTGCTCATCAGCGGCGTGCGCACCAACTTCCGGATGCCCGACGTGCTGTCGGTCGGCCTCGGTGGCGGCAGCGTCGTGCGGCAGGAGCAGAGCGACGTCCAGGTGGGGCCGGACAGCGTCGGATTCCGCCTGTCCCGGCAGGCCCTGGTGTTCGGCGGCGACATGCTGACGGCGACGGACGTCGCGGTCGCGGCGGGCCTCGCCGACATCGGCGACGCGACGCTGGTGCGCCACCTCGACCGCACGCTCGTGCGGTCGGTGCTCGACCACGTCCGCGGCCGGATCGCCACGCAGGTCGACCGCATGCGCACGAGCCCGGCGCCGTTGCCCGTCGTGCTGGTCGGGGGCGGCAGCGTCCTCGTGCCGGACGGGATCGAGGGCGTCAGCGAGGTCGTCCGGCCCGAGCACCACGCCTTCGCCAACGCCATCGGCGCCGCGATCGCGCAGGTCGGCGGCGAGGTCGACCGGGTGTTCACGATGGAACCGCGGCGGCGCGACGAGGTGCTCGACGCGGCCCGGCAGGAGGCCGTGGACAAGGCCGTCGCGGCGGGTGCGAAGGCCGACAGCGTGCGAATCGTCGAGGTCGAGGAGATCCCGCTGGCGTACCTGCCGGGAAACGCGAGCCGGGTGCGGGCGCGTGCGGTGGGTGATCTGCTGCTCGGCCACTAGGGTCACGCGCATGCACCTGCTCCGGCCCGACGAGGTGGACCAGCTCGCCCTGGGCGTGGTCGTGCTCGGCAGCGGGGGCGGTGGCGGCGAGCAGGAGACCCACGCGTTCGCCGCGATGCTGCGGCACGAGATGCGGCAGAGCGGGCCGGTCACGGTGCTGTCGCCGGAGGAGGCCGATCCGGACGGCTACGGCGCGCGGGTCGGGCTGATCGGCGCACCGACCGTGATGATCGAGAAGCTGCCGTCCGGCCAGGAGGCAGAGGAAGCCCTGAAGGCGTTGCAGGCGCAGGACTCCACGCCCGTGACGGCCGTCATCGGGTGGGAGATCGGCGGGTGCAACGGCCTGTTGCCGCTGATCCTGGCCGCACGGCTGGGGTTGCCGTACGTCGACGTGGACGGGATGGGGAGAGCGTTCCCACGGATCGACCAGACGACCTACGACGCCGCCGGCCTGCCCACGACCCCGTTGGCCATCACCGAACCCAGCGGTAACCGCGCGGTGCTCGACTCGACCGGCATCGAGAAGCTCGCGCGCACCGTGATGGTCGACTTCGGCGGCTGGGCGATGATGGTCGCGAAGCCGCTGAAGCTCGCGGACGCGGTCAAAGCGGGCATAACGGGCTCACTCGCCCGTGCTCTGAAACTGGGCGGGATCTGGTCGCGGCACACGGCGTCTGTCGAGAAGAGAGCCGAGGAGTCCGGCGGTTTCCTTGTCACGCGGGGAAAAGTCGTCGAAGTGTGGCGGGAGTCGGTCGGGGACTTTCCACGCGGAACGGTGGCGCTGCGGCGGCTGGACGCCGACGATGCGTACGTGCGCCTGGAGATGCAGGGTGAGTACCTCGTCGCGCTCGCGGACGGCGAGCCCCTCGTGACGACGCCGGATCTGCTGTGCTGCCTGGACGCCGAGACCGGCCACCCGCTGTCGACGGAACGACTCAGGTTCGGCGCGGTCGTGGACGTGGTAGCGCTCCCATCACCGCCGCAATGGGTTCGGGGAGAGATGCTCGGGCGGGTCGATCCGCGGGCGTTCGGCTACGACCTCGACTACGTCCCCTTCCGGGACGCCGAGTGATCGACGACGCCGACTCCCTGACCGTGCGCGATCTGCTGGAGATCGGCGTGCTCGGCGACGCGACCCTGCTGGCGGGCCAGCGCGGCGTCGGCACCGAGGTCGCGGACGTGCGGCTGGCGGCGGACATGACGGCCGTCGAAGCGTGTTCGGCGGGCGACCTGGTGATCCTGACCGGGCACCAGCCGTACCTCGTCGAGGTGGCGTTGCGCCGGGCCTACAGCGCGGACGTGCGGGCCGTCGTGCTGGTGCGGCCGTCGACCGGCTCCTACCAGGCTCCGTCCACCGCCACGATCTCGTTCGCGAACCGGCTCGGCGTGCCGCTGCTGCAGATCGACGCGGACGACCCGTTGCTGGTCGCGGACGCGTTGCGCACGGCCGTGCGGCGGCCCGAGGTCGCGGCGGCCCGCCTGCTCAACGCCGTCACCGCGCGGCTGGGACGCAGCAGGCCCGATCCGCGTTCGGTGATCACGATCCTGTCCGGCGAGCTGCACGTGACGTGTGCGGTGATCAGCGCGGACGGCACGGCGATCGAGGGCGTCTCCCCGCCCGGCCTGCCGCCGGACCTGCTGGCCGGCTCCGTCGCCGCCACCGTCGAGCTGGCCGAGGGCTTCGCCGTCGCCGTGCCGGTGGAGACCGACCGGACCGGGCACGTGCACCTGTGGCTCGTCTCGCACGCCGGCGGCAGCAACAGGCGCTGGGCCGAGACCGTCCTGCAGATCAGTCAGGTCGCCTCGTGGGCGCTCGGCAACTGGGTCGCCGCCGAACGCCTCGAAACCGAGCGCCGCGCCCGTTCCCGCGGCTCCCTGCTGTCCGAACTGCTCGCCTCCGGCGACGACGTGCCGCCGCAGCTCGTGCAGCAGGCCGTGCTCGCCGGGTGGCGGCTCGACGGCTGGCACACCGGCGTCCACATGGCGCCGAACCCGCCCGCGCCGGACGCGCTCGACACCGCCAACACCGAACGGCTGCGCGTCGAGCTGTCCCGCCGCGGCCTGCACGGCCAACTGGTCGAGGGCGCGGAGGGCTGGTCGTTCTGGCTCACCAACGACTCCGAGCCGCCGCAGTCGCAGCACCGCGAGCTGGCCACGAAGATCGCCCAGGTGCTGGGCGGCTGCACGCTCGTCGCCGGCATCGGGCGCCCGCACCACGGCGTCTCCGGTGTGGGCAGGTCGCTGGCCGAGGCGCGCGAGGCCGCGGCGATGACCGGGGCGGTGAAGGTCGTGCACATCGACGAACTGGGCGTGCGGCGGCTGTTGTCGATGGCGGCCGAGACGCCGGCGCTGGTCGAGCAGGCCGCGCGCCTGCTGGAACCGCTGACGGGCGTGGAGGACGGGCAACTGCTGCGCACCCTCGCCATCTACCTGGACGAGGAGTCGGTGACGTCGTCGGCGGCCGTGCGGTTGAAGGTGCACCGCAACACGGTGGCGCAGCGGATCAACCGGGCCGAACAGCTGCTCGGCGTCAGCTTGCTGAACCCGGACGAGCGGCTCGCGGTCCACCTGGCCTGCAGGGCGGTCCGCGCCTCCGACGAGTGAGGTCAGGTCGGCACGAACGCGGGCAGGACGGCGTCGACCTCGAAGCCGCCGTCGTCGGTCGGGCCCGCCGTGAGGGTGCCGCCGACCATCTCGACGCGGCCGCGCAGGCCGCGCAGGCCGCTGCCGGAGCCGGGCAGCACCAGGGCGGGGATCGCGGCCGGCCTGGTGTTGCGGATGACCGCGCGGACGCTGCTCGGTCCACAGTGGATGGTGATCTCGGTGTGGGCGCCGGGAGCGTGCTTGTGGACGTTGGTCAGCGACTCCTGGACCACCCGGTACATCGTGCGGCGGACGGCGGGCGAGATGGTGTCGGCGTCGCCGTGCTCGGTCAGGGTGATCTCCAGACCGGTGGCGGCGGAGTCGGCGACGAGACGGGAGAGCCGGTCGGGCAGCACGTCCGGGATGCGCGCGGCACGGCCGGACCGCAGCACGCCGACCAGGTCGCGCAGTTCGGCCAACGAGTGGCAGCCGGCGGCGCGCAGTTCCTCGGCGGCTTTGCGCACCTCATCGTCTTTGGCGGCCATGCGCAACGCACCGGCGTGCAAGACCATCAGGTTCAGCCGGTGCGTGACGACGTCGTGCATCTCGGCGGCGAGCCTGGTGCGTTCGTCGGCGCGTGCGTGCTCGGCCATCAGTTCACGTTCCCGCTCGGCGAGCGCCTCCACGAACCGGCGCCGCTCGCCGAGGTGAAGGCCGGTCAGCCCGGCGACCGCGACCAGGCAGGGGCCGACGAGTCCGTCCGGAAACGTCCACATCGCGGAGCCGGCCAGCCACGCGAGGGCGTGGACGACCACCAGCCAGCGGTGCCTCGTGGTGTGAGCGGTGATCGAGTAGGCGGACACGACCGAGGCGAAGACCGGGGTGAGGAGCGTGAGGAAAGCGATTGCCGAGCCGGAGGCGACGGGGTGGGTGCGCCGCCACCACAACGCCGCCGCCGCGAGCAGGTGGACCGTGACGTAGAACGTCGTCCCCGCGGCCACGAGATGGGACGGCGCGGGCAGCGCGAACTCGCGCCCGATCCCCAGCGCTGCCACGAGCAGCGCCAGCGCCAGCTCTCCGGCCCGTGTCACGCGGGTGACGATACTTGCGGTTTTGTGCCCTGGATCACCTACTGGAGCAGGGCGTTGACCCTACTTTCGCAGGTGGCGACCACCGACTTTTCCGCCTGCCGGACGCCTGCGTCCGTTGGCTGCACTTACTCGCGGAACAGCGCCGTCCACAGGAACGACTTGCCGAACGCGCGGGAGTCCAGAGGCTCCTCGGTCATGCGGCGCAGGTCGACCTCGGTGAGGTCCTGGAAGATCCAGCGCAGGTCGTCCGGGGAGTAGCCGACCCCGCCGGACAGCCCGGACTGCCGGTACAGCTCCACGTCCGGCGTGGCGGTGCCCTCTTCCGCGGTGAAGCAGGTGAGGGCGACGTGGCCGCCGGGCCTGAGCACGCGGTCGAGCAGTGCGAGATAGCCGATGCGGCGGTGCGGTGGCAGGTGGTGGAAGCAGCCCGAGTCGTAGACCAGGTCGTACGAGCCCTCGGTCGCGAACGCGTCGCTGTGCCGGAACCGGACGTCGAGGCTTTCGGCGCGTTCGGTGGCCCACCTGATGGCGGTGGCCGAGATGTCCACGGCGTCGACCTGGAAGCCGTTGCGTGCCAGGAAGAGGGCGTTGCGGCCGGGTCCGCAGCCGACGTCGAGCGCCCTGCCCGGACTGATCAGGCCGCGTTCCAGATAGCCGACCAGGTTCTCGTCCGGCTTGGCCACGAAGAACGGGACCTCGCGCGCGGTCCGCGTAGAAGCCGTCCCACCAGTCGCCCGCCCGAGCGTCCAGCGGTCGGCTTCCGGCGCGAACAACCCGTCCGGCAATGCCATCACGTCGTCGATCGCGCGCACGTTCCGTTGCACTCAAACCCCCAGGTAGATGCCCTGCCAGTCTACCTGGGGGAGGAGGTTGGAGGCCGCCTTCGTTCAGGCGCTTGCGGTAGCCGCGGGCGCCCTCGGAGCCGACGTTCTCGTGGAAGTCGAGGCCGCCGGGGTTGGTCTGCACGTGGTATTGACGTGCTCCACGCCGTGAACGGCGAGGATTCTCGTCCGTGCCGCTCACACGGCACCCCGACGGCTTCCTGCTTCATCGACCTGTGCCCAACTGCTCGGTCTTACCTGGTCTCCACAGGCGTTTTGTGTCTCCGCACGCCCTGCGACGACTGTCACGCTGTGTCGGTCGTGACGTCTCGAGGCTTCCGGTGTTGATCCTTCGCCCCGCACACCAGCCAGCATGGGGCACGCTCGGCCGTGACCGGCCTCCCGCGCGGGCCTTCACCACCGGGCGGTGAGCGGGCCAGGCAGGCGCTCGCGGGCGTGCTGTCGGCCGAACCGGAACTGCTGCTGCTCGACGAACGCACCAACCACCTCGACGACCAGGCACTCGCCTGGCTGGAGAACAAACTCGAGCAGCACAGGGGAACGGTGGTCGTCGTCACGCACGACCGGTTGCTGCTGGAACGGGTGACCACGGCGATCGTCGAGGTCGAGAACCGGACGATCACCCGATACGGCAACGGTTACGCGGGCTACGTCGCCGGGAGGAGGGCGGCGCGGCAGCGGTGGGAACAGGCCTACGAGGAGTGGGCCGGCGAGATCGGCCACTGGACCGAGTGGCGCGGCACGACGGCACACCGCGTCGCGCCTGCGCGACCGATCCGGGACCACAACAAGTGCAAGTACAACGGCGACGGCCGCCGCGTGCAGGCGTCGATCAGGACGCGGGTGCGCAGCGCGTCCGAACGGCTCGAGCGGCTGCGCGCCGAACCGGTGCCGAAACCGCCGGAACCGTTGCGTCTCAACGCTCCGCTCACCGCGGCGGTGAGCGAGGGCGTGGTTCTCGAGTTCGAGGAGCTGAAGGTCGAGGCCGGGCAACGGTTGCTCGTGACAGGACCGAACGGCGCCGGCAAGTCGACGTTGCTCGACGTGCTGGCGGGTGCTCTCGAACCGGCTCGCGGCACGGTCGTTCGCAACGGCGTCATCGGGTATCTGCCGCAGGAAACCGTTGTGCGCGAACCGAAGCAGACGGTCCTTGAAGCGTTCGGCGGGAGTGCGGACGAGCTCGAAGCGCTGGGTTGCTGCGCAGGGAAGACTTCGCCACGCCGGTGGGTGCGTTGTCGATCGGGCAACGGCGGAGGCTCGCGCTCGCCCGGTTGCTCAACCGGGAATCCGACGTGTTGTTGCTGGACGAGCCGACCAACCACCTGTCGCTCGCGCTGGTGGAGGAGCTGGAAGCCGCGCTGGAGAACTATCCCGGCGCGGTCGTCGTGGCGTCGCACGACCGGTTGCTGCGCCAGAGGTGGCAGGGGGAGGAGCTCAGAATGGTTCGTAGCAGTCGAACGTCTCGACAGCGCTGATCAGCCCGTCGCGCGTGTCCACGAACTGTGCGATGTGCGCGACGAGCTGTTTGCCGTCCCGGAGCACGCCGGTCCAGGTCAGGCGCAGGATCGCGGTGTCGCCGGAGACCAACGCCGAGTGCACGTCGTACTTCTGGCTCGCCAGCAGGCCGACGCCCTTCTCGGAGTTCGCGAGCATCTCGGCCAACGGCGTCCGCGCGCCGTTCGGTTTGATCAGGTTCGGGCGCTCGACGGTCACCGCGTCGGCGGTGAAGTGGCGCCGCAGCGCGGAACCGGACTCCCCGGCTTCGAGTGCGCGGTGCAGTGAGGTGGCAGCGTCAACAGGACTCATGTCCACAACCATAGTTGTACAACCGTGGTTGTCAATGTCACCATGTCCGCTGTGGATCTGATGGACATCGACCTCGCGACCCTCGCCTACCTGGCGGGCAGTTCCGCGAACGACGCGATTCTCCAGCGGCTGCACGAGATCGGGCACGAGGGCGTCCGGGTGTCGCACGGCTACGTGATCCAACACCTGATCGAAGGCGCGCCGACGGTGTCCGAACTGGGCGAGCTGCTCGGCGTCACCCAGCAGGCCGCCTCGAAGCAGCTGCTCGAACTGGAACGCCTCGGCTACGTCACGCGGGAGCCGGACCGCACCGACAGCCGAATCAAGCGCGCGGGGCTCACCGACCGAGGCCGGCGGCTGGTCGAGGACAGCCGCCGGCTCCGCGGCGAGTTGGACGTGCACGGCGATGACGCGGTCAAGCGTGCGTTGATCAGGTTGCTCGACGCGACCGGCGGCACCGAGACCGTGCTGAAGCGCCGGGTGGCTACGGCCTGAAGACCGGCTCGATCCCGTAGTTGCTGGCGTACCAGCTGTCCGTCGGGAAGCCGCCGTCGTAGCTGTACACGCCGGCGTTCACCGGGATCTTGAACGGCGTCTGGACGAGGTTGCCCACGAAGTAGTTCTCCGTTGCCTTGTAGCCACCTGAGGGCGTGACGTACGAGACGACGTACTCGGTGCCCGCCATCACGGGAACCGGGGTGCTGAAGGTGATCCGCTGGCTGTAGGCGGCGCCGGGGGCTTCCTGCTCGGCCAGCAGCGTGCCGTCGGACCAGATCCGCGCGGTCACGGGGCCGGTGTAGCCGCCGCGCTTGATGATCACGGCCGTGATGGAGCCCGGACGGTCGACCTGGGTGCGCAGGCCGAGTTCGACGGCCTGCTCGTCGGGATCGTTGACCGTCGGGCTGTACGTGTCGTGCAGCATCAGCGAGGTCTCGTGGGTGAGCGCGGGGACCGTCGTGCCGCCGACGTGGATGGTGCGCCACGCGGTGACCGGTCCGGTCGTGGACGCGGTGTGGGCGCGGGCCAGGATCGTCAGCGGGCCGGGGACGGACGGGAAGAGCAGGACCGACCACCGCTCGCCGTGCGCGTCGACAGCGGTCCAGTTGGTGCCGTTGTCGGTGGAGAAGTCGACCTCGGTGATGCCGCCCGACTCTCCGTTGACGGCGCCGCCGATCACGAGCAGCGGCTCGTTCAGCGGGACGGAGGCCTCCGCGGTGGGCGAGAAGATCATCGCCATCGGGCCGTCCGCCGCGAGGGCAGGAGTGGGAGAGACCAGGACAAGTGCCAGCAGCAGTACTGCTAATCGTCTCATGTACGGCAGATCGTCCCCGGTGAAGACGCAGTTACGGTGATCCGCCGGCCAGCCCTGCACCCGTTCGGCTGACAGGCGTACCCATGTCCGCCAGATGTCGTTGACGAGTACATGACCTGTGACAACGAAGTCCCGGTCCCCGAAACCCGGGTCCCCGTGCGCCGGCGGCAGTTCCTCACGTTCCTGGTCGCGGCGCCGGTGCTCACCGTCGCTGTTCCCGGCACGGCCGAGGCCGTCATCCCGACGCTGCCGCAACCGGCCGAGATCCTGGATCTCGGCGACGTTCTGATTCTGGCCGGTACTCCGACCGCGGGCGCGCTCGCCGTGCTCAGCGTCGGCGAGGACGGCGTCGTCACACTCGAACTGCCCCGCGCCGAGGTCGGTCAGGGCATCACCACGGCGTGCGCGATGCTCGTCGCCGAGGAACTCGACCTGCCACTGGACCAGGTTCGCGTCACGCTTGCCGACGCGCGGCCAGAGCTGCTGATGAACCAGCTCACCGGCGGTTCGAACACGATGCGGTCGGTGTACGGCCCGGTCCGTCAGGCGGCGGCGGCCGCACGGGCCAGGTTGCTCGCGGCGGCGTCGAAGCAGTACGGCGTCGCGGCAGACCGACTGTCCACAAGAGATGGTGCGGTGATCCTGCCGGACGGGCGTCCCATCGTCTACGGGTTGCTCACCTCGGCGGCGGCACAGCTGACCGGAGTCTTCGCCGCGCAACCGAAACCGGCTTCGGAACACCGGCTCATCGGCACGCCGCAGTCGCGCATCGACGCCCGCGCGATGGTCACCGGGCAGTTCAAGTACACGCTCGACCAGGACGTGCCGGGCGCCATGCCGACGGTCGTGCGCAGGCCACCGACGATCAACGGCTCGGTGAGGTCGGTCGATTCCACGGTCGCGAAAGCCATGCCCGGTGTGCTCGCGATCGGGGTCGTGCCCACCGGTGTCGCGGTGGTCGCCGAGACCTTCGGCCAGGCCATGGCGGCCCGCGACGCGCTGAAGGTCACCTGGAACGCCGGCACGATCGACGCGTTGTCGGACAAGGAGATCCGGGCGAAGCTGCAGGCGGCCGCACTGCCGTTCATCGTGCCGCCGCTGCTGACCCAGCACGTCGACATGGAGTTCGATTTCGCGTTCGTCAGCCACGCGCCGATGGAGACGAACTCGGCGATCGCGGACGTTCGTGACGACCGCGCGGAGATCTGGGCGGGGCTGAAGTCGCCGATCGTGGCGCGGCAGACCATCGCGGCGGCCATCGGACTGCCCGAGTCCGCGGTCACCGTCCACGTGATGCAAGGTGGCGGCTCGTTCGGACGCAGGCTGTTCTTCGACGCCGCGATGGAAGCCGCGCAGATCTCGAAGGCGTTGCGGCGCCCGGTGAAGCTCATGTGGGACCGCAAGGACGACATGCGCCACGGCCGTGCCCGTGCCGCCAGCCACCACAAGCTGCGGGCGACGTTCGCGCTGGGCAACGTGCTGACGTTCGAGCACCGCGTCGCCTCGGTGGAGACCGACTTCCGGCACGGCCTCGGCGAGATCCTCACCGCCACCGCCGCGTCGCTGCCGGTCGCGGGCAACCTGTCGTTCGCGCAGACGGTGTTCCTCACGACCTGCAAGGTGCCGTACAACTTCGGCGCGGTGACCTCGCTGCTCAACGAGGTGCCGCTGCGCATGCACACGGGCTCGTGGCGGTCGGTCTACTCCGCGAACACCCGTGGCGCGGAGGAGATCCTGGTCGACCAGCTCGCGAAGAAGATGGGCAAGGACCCCGTCGCGTTCCGCCGCGAGTACCTCAAGACCGCGCGCCAGCGTGCCGTGCTCGACAAGGTCGTCGCGGAGGGCGAGTGGGGCCGGGCGATGCCCAAGGGGTTCGCGCAGGGCGTCGCGTTCCACGACGAGTACAAGTCGTGCACCGCGTGCCTGGTCGAGATCGACGCCCGCGACCCGCAGAACCCGCGCGTGGTCAAGGCGGTGATCGCGGTCGACGTCGGCCGCCCGATCAACCCGCGCGGTTTGGAGGCGCAGATCCTCGGCGGTCTGACCGACGCCATCTCCACCACGTTGCGCGCCGGTCTGCACATCGACAAGGGCCTGCCGCTGGAGGGTTCTTACTCGCAGTTCCACTACGCCCGGCAGAAGGACGCCCCGAAGGACGTGCGGATCTTCGTGATGCCGGCGACCGGGGAACCGGGCGGCGCGGGCGAACTGGGCGTGCCTGCCGCGGTCGGCGCGATCGCCAACGCCTACGCGCGGGCGACCGGCGTGGTGCCGCGCAGCTTCCCGATCATCTTCCCGGTCGACTTCGAGCCGTTCCCGCGCTGAAGGAGCGTCCCCTGTGCCTACTTACACCATGATCGTCAACGGGAAGCCGGTCACCGTCGACGCTCCCGCCGACATGGCTCTGCTCTGGGTGCTGCGCGACAAGCTCGGCGTGCGCGGCCCCAAGTTCGGCTGCGGCATCGGCGTCTGCCGCGCCTGCACGTCCCACCTCAACGGCGCCGAGATCCAGCCGTGCGTGACGCCGGTGGCCGAGTGCGCAGGCCAGTCGGTGACCACGATCGAGGGACTGGCGTCCGGTGACGACCTGCACCCCGTCCAGGAGGCGTGGCTGGAGCAGGACGTCGCGCAGTGCGGCTACTGCCAGCCCGGCCAGATCATGGCCGCGGCTGCCTTGCTCCGGACGAAGAAGGAGATTTCGGACGAGGACATCGACCGGATCGCGAACGTCTGCCGGTGTGGCACCTACTTCCGCATCCGGCAGGCCATAAAGTCGGCAGCGGCCAAGATGAGTTAGAGCCGGGCCCGCCGGCGCAGGAGGATCCCGTGCTGGCGCTGTCGGTGTTGCTGCTGGTCGCTGTGCTGGTCTGCGCGGTCGTCCGACCGTGGGGCTGGCCGGAGGCGGCGGTGGCGGTGCCCGCGGCGGTGCTCGTCGTGCTCGCCGGGGCGTTGCCGTTCGACCACGTGGTGGACGAGGCGGAGCGGCTGGGACCCGTGATCGGGTTCCTGGCCGCGATCCTCGTGCTCGCGCAGCTCTGCGACGACGAGGGACTGTTCCAGGCGCGTGGCACCTGGATGGCGCGGGCGTCCGGCGGCAGACCGAAGACGTTGCTGGGCGGTGTGTTCGTCACGGCTTCGGTGACGACGGCGGTGCTGAGTCTGGATGCGACGGTCGTGCTTCTGACGCCTGTCGTGTTCGCGACGGCCGCACAGCTGGGCGTCCGGCCGAAGCCGCACGTCTACGCGTGCACGCACCTGTCCAACAGCGCGTCGCTGCTGCTGCCGGTGTCGAACCTGACGAACCTGCTGGCGTTCGCGTCGAGCGGGCTCAGCTTCACGCGGTTCGCGGCACTGATGGCGCTGCCGTGGATCGTGGCGATCGTCGCCGAGTACGTGGTGTTCCGGCGGTTCTTCCGCACCGATCTCGACGCGCCCGCGCACGCGCCGGTGGTGCGGCCGCAGCAGGAGTTGCCGGTGTTCGCGCTGGCCACCGTCGGGTGCACGCTGGTCGGGTTCGTGGTCGCGTCGGCCACCGGGATCGACCCGGCGTGGGCGGCCTGCGCGGGCGCGCTCGTCATGGCGGTGCGGGCGCTCGCGAAGAAGCGCACGACCGTGGTCAAGGTGGTGCGGGCGGCGTCGCTGCCGTTCCTGGCGTTCGTGCTCGGCCTGGGCATCGTGGTGCGGGCGGTGGTCGACAACGGGCTGGACGACGTCCTACGGCTCGCGATCCCCGGCGGCACCAGCCTGTGGGCGTTGCTCGGGGTGGCCGCGGTCGCCGCCGTGCTCGCCAACGTGATCAACAACCTGCCCGCGGTGCTCGTCCTGCTGCCGCTGGTGGCGCCGATGGGGCCAGGAGTGGTGCTGGCGGCGCTGCTGGGCGTGAACCTCGGCCCGAACCTCACCTACGCCGGGTCGCTCGCCACGTTGCTGTGGCGGCGGATCGTGCACGACCACGACACCGAGGTGAACCTGCCGGAGTTCACGAAGCTCGGCCTGCTCGCCGTGCCTGCCACCCTGATCGGCGCCGTCGTGGCACTGTGGGCGTCCCTGCACGTGATCGGAGGATGACCATGACGGTGGTCGTGTGGATCGCCGGCGACACCTGGCAGGACTGCGTCGACGCGGCCCGCGCGTACTCGGGCGACTTCCTGTTGCTGCACGTCAGCGACCACGACGTGCCCGGCGCGGCCCATGGTGCGTTCGCGGGGTTGTTCGGCCGGGGTCAGCCCGCCCGCGACCCCGGCAGCCGCCTGGACGACCTCGCCGCCGGTCACGCCGCAGAGCTGTTGGACGCGGCTGCCGAACGCCTGGGGGTTCCGTGTGCGAAGGAGGCACGCGTCGGTCGCGTTGAGCACGAAGTCGTTGCGGCTGCTCGGGAAGCGTCCCTGCTGATCCTCTGCCGGGACGGCGACGTCAGCCACGTCGGCCCGCGCAGCCTCGGCCCGGCGACCCGGTTCGTCGTCGACCACGCGCCCTGTCCGGTGCTCCTCGTCTGGCCATCATAACTGCGATTGCGCAAACTTGCGTGCACGCACTTTTGTCTTCTAGTCTCGGTGGCATGCGCGCCAAAGGCATCGCGTACGACACCGGTTTCGTGCGCCACGGAGAGATCTCGCTGGAGAAGTTCGACCTGGACGCGGTCAGGAGGGACCTGACCGTCATCAGGGACGACCTGCACTGCAACGCCGTCCACCTGGTCGGAGGCGACCCGGAGCGGCTGGAACGGGCCGCGGAGATCGCCGCCGAACTGGGGCTGGAGATCTGGTTCTCGCCCTACCCGCTGGAACTGACACCCGCCGAGATCCTCGACCTGTTCACCGACTGCGCCCGACGAGCCGAGCGGATCCGGGCCAGTGCCGAGGTGGTGTTCGTGACGGGCGTCGAGCTCAGCATCATGAACTCCGGCTTCCTTCCCGGCGACGACCTCGTGCAGCGCCTGACCCGGCTGCTGGGCGAGGCAGACGGTCGCGCGGAGCGGATGCGGGAGGCGGGCGCGAGGCTCAACGAGTTCCTCGCCGAGGCCGTCGCGGTGGTGCGGGAACACTTCCAGGGCAAGGTCACCTACGCCTGCATCCCGTTCGAGAACCCCGACTGGGACCTGTTCGACGTCAAGTCGTTCGAGCTGATCCGTTCCGCCGAGGTCGCCGACGTGTACGCCGCGAGCATCAGGAACGTGGTGGCGGAGGGAAAGCCGGTCGCCATCACGGGCTTCGGCACGGCGGCCTGGCACGGTTCGGGGGCCGTGGCGCCGCGCAGCATGGAGATCGTCGAACATGACGAGGCCGGGCTGCCGGTGCGGGTGAAGGACGGCTACGTCCGCGACGAGGACGAGCAGGCCACGTATCTGCGCGAAGTGCTGGAGACGTTCGAGGCCGAGGGTGTCGACGGCGCGTTCGTGTACATGTTCGCGCTCAACAACTACGTGCACCGGCCGGACGACCCGAGCCGCGACCTCGACATGGCCGGTCCCGGCATCGTGAAGGTCTACGAGGACGGCACCTGGGAGCCCAAGGCCGCGTTCGGTGCGGTGGCCGAGGTCTACGCCCGGACATAACCGCTTGGCGTGCCAGGCGAAGGCGGTCAGACTCGTGGGCATCATGAGCAGCAGGTTGCGAGCGATCGCCCACGACACCGTCGCCATCTCGGAGCGCGGCTCCTACTCCACCGACGCGGGCGACGTGACGGTCGCCGTCGCCCCCGCCGTCGCGGGAACCCGGCTCCACCTGCCGGACGAGGTGCTGTCGCTGCCCTCGGAGACCGACGGCGTGCGGATCGACGTCACCAACGAGTCCACTTTGGACGCCGCGCGCCGGCTCGGCGGTGACGTCGCCGGTCTGGTCTTCGCCTCGGCCCGCAAGCCCGGCGGAGGTTTCCTGAACGGCAGGGAGGCGCAGGAGGAGAGCATCGCCCGTGCGTCGGCGCTCTACCCGTGCCTGCGCGCCGCCGATGACTTCTACGACCACCACCGCGCGCACGACGATCTCACCTACAGCGACCGCGTGATCTACTCGCCGCGCGTGCCCGTGTTCCGCGACGACGACGGAAACCTGCTGCCGGAGCCGTACGAGGTCTCGTTCCTCACCGCCGCGGCACCCAACCTCACGGCGATCCTGCAGAACCAGCCCGGCCGAGCCGACGGCGTCCCACTCGCGTTGCTGCGGCGCACCATCCGCGTGCTGCACGTCGCCGCGTCGCACGGGCACCGCCGGCTCGTGCTGGGCGCCTGGGGTTGTGGCGTCTTCGGCAACGACCCCGCGACCGTCGCGCAGATCTTCGCGCTCGCGCTGCGGGACAACCGCTACTTCGAGCACGTCGTCTTCGCGGTGCTGGACCGGCAGAAGGGCACGCCGACGCTGACCGCGTTCGCTGACGCCCTGCTCGGGTAGCCCGTCGGTCGGGGACTTGATCAGCCCTCTGACCTGCGCTGAGCCACAATGATGCCAAACTGAGCCAGAAATGCTTGCCGGTGGTGCCACCGTGTGCCATAGTGGTGCCATGGATCTGACCCCGTATGTGGCTTCCCTCGGCCGCGAGCTGCTGACCGCCGTCGAAACAGGCGGCGAAGAAGCGAGCAAGCTGGTCGAGCGGTTGACCGTGACGATGGAGTCGGCGATCCGGCTGGCGCTGCTGGAGGCGCTGTCCGCTGCCGCCGACGAGATCACCGCGGACCTGGCACCGGACTCGGTGCAGGTGCTGCTGCGGGGCCGCGACCCGAAGTTCGTCGTGACGCGCCGGACGCCAGAACAGCCCGCCGTCGTGCAGGAGCCCGTCGCCGCGGCACCCGCCGAGGACGTGGCGGCCGGCTTCGACGACGGCACCACCGTGCGCATCAACGTCCGGCTGCCCGAGCCGCTCAAAGCCGCGATCGACGAGGCCGCGGCCAAGGAGGGCCGCTCGGTCAACGCGTGGCTCGTGCGCGCCGCGTCCGCGCAGCTGAGCCCGAAGCGTGACTCCGTCACCGACGCGCTGACCGGCGGCATCCCCGCCACCCAGCGTTTCGTCGGCTGGGTCCGCTAGCACCAGCTCTTTTCACTTCACGTCTCTGACCTGCGGAGACGTTCTCAAGACACCTTCTGAGGGGACAGCCATGCCTTCTTACGAAACGCCGGAACCGATTTCCGTACTGCTCGACGTCTACGCGGGCTACGTCCAGATCGTCGCGAGCGACCGCACCGACACGAAGGTCGACGTGAGGCCCTCCGACCCGTCCGACTCCTCGGACGTCGAGGCCGCGCAGAAGACCAAGGTCGACTACGCCGACGGCACCCTGACGGTGCGCGGGCCCAAGCGGACGTTCGACTTCTCCAAGAAGACCAGGTCGGTCGACGTCGTGATCGAGCTGCCGACCGGGTCCGGAGTGGACGCCGACGTGTCGGCGGGCAGCGTCCGCACCTCCGGGGTGCTCGGCGCGACCGAGGTCGACATGTCCGCGGGCAACATCCACCTCGACCGGACCGGACCGCTCAAGGCCGACACCGGCGCCGGCGTGGTCAACATCGGCGCGGTCGAGGGCAACGCGGATGTCAAGACCGGCAGCGGCCACATCCGCATCGGCACGGTCCACGGCTCGCTCGTCGCCAAGAACTCCAACGGTCACATCGACGCCGGCTCGGTCGAGGGCGAGCTGAAGGCGCGTTCCGCCAACGGCGACATCACCGTCGAACGCGCCGGTGGGCCGGCGGAGGCCAGGACCGCGATGGGATCCATCAACATCGGCGAGGTCGTCCGCGACACCGTCACGCTCAACACCGCGATGGGCGGCATCGAGATCGGCATCGCCCAGGGCACCGCCGCGTGGCTCGACGTCAAGACCGCTTTCGGCCGCGTCACCAACACGCTCGACGGCAGCGACGGCCCCGGCAACTCCACGGAGACCGTCAAGGTCACCGCCCACACGTCGTTCGGCGACATCGCCGTCCGCCGCAGCTGAGGGGACCTCCATGAACGCGATCAAGGCGACCGGCCTGCGCCGGTCCTACGGTGACAACGAAGTGCTGAGGGGCGTCGACCTGAACGTCCAGCGCGGCACCGTCTTCTCGTTGCTCGGCGCGAACGGCGCCGGCAAGACCACCACCGTCAAGATCCTCTCCACGTTGATCGGCGCCCACGGCGGCAGCGCGTCGGTCGCCGGTCACGACGTGGCGAGCGACCCGGACGCCGTCCGCGGCGCGATCGGTGTCACCGGCCAGTTCTCCGCCGTCGACAACCTGATGACCGGCCGCGAGAACCTGAAGCTGATGGCCGATCTGCACCACCTCGGCAAGGTGGACGGCAGGCGCAGGGCCGAGCAGTTGCTGGAGCAGTTCGACCTGGCGGACGCGGCCGACAAGTCCGCGGCCACCTACTCCGGCGGCATGCGGCGCCGGCTCGACCTCGCGATGACGCTGGTCGGGTCGCCGCAGGTGATCTTCCTGGACGAGCCGACCACGGGCCTCGACCCGCGCAGCCGCCGCACGATGTGGCAGATCGTGCGGGAACTGGTGGCGAGCGGCGTCACGATCTTCCTGACGACCCAGTACCTGGAGGAGGCCGACGAGCTCGCCGACCGGATCGCGGTGCTGGACCACGGCAAGATCGTCGCCGAGGGCACCGCGGACGAGCTCAAGCGCCGCATCCCCGGTGGCCACGTCCTGTTGCAGTTCACCGATCTCCGGCACCTCGAAGCCGCGACGCGGATCGTGCGCGACGCCTCCCGTGACGGTGAGTCGCTCGCCCTGCGCGTGCCCAGCGACGGCAGCGTCCGTTCGCTCAAGGCGTTGCTCGACCGCCTGGACGAGAACTCGGTGCTGGTCGACTCGCTCAGCACCCACACGCCCGACCTCGACGACGTCTTCCTCGCCCTCACTGGCAGGCCCGAAACGGTGGTCCAGCAATGAGTTACGTTCTGACCGACTCGGCGACGATGGTGCGCCGCAACCTCACGCGGATGATCCGCTACCCGTCGCTGACGTTCCAGCTCCTGATCATGCCGGTCGTGTTCCTGCTGCTGTTCGTCTACGTCTTCGGTGGCACGCTGGGCGCCGGGCTCGGCGGACCGAGCGGTGGGCGGGGCGAGTACCTCGACTACGTCACGCCGACGATCATCCTGATGTCGATCACGGCCGCGGTGCAGGGCACGAGCATCTCGATCGCGATGGACATGACCGAGGGCATCGTGGACCGCTTCCGGACGATGAAGATCGCCAGGGTGTCCGTGCTGACGGGACACGTGGTCGGCAGCCTCGTGCAGACGGTTCTGGCCATGACGTTCGTCTTCGGCGTCGCGGTCGCGATCGGGTTCCGGCCGCAGGCGAGCGCTTTCGGCTGGCTCGCGCTGGCAGGCCTGCTGATCTCCATGTCGTTCGCGATGATCTGGTTGTCCGCCGCACTGGGCCTCGCCAGCAAGTCCGTCGAGTCGTCGAGCAACGTCGGCCTGCCGCTGATCCTGCTTCCGTTCTTCGGCAACGGTTTCGTGCCCACCGACTCGATGCCGACCGTGCTGCGCTGGTTCGCCGAGTATCAGCCGTTCACCCCGTTCATCGACGCCCTGCGCGGATTGCTGATGGGCACACCGATCGGCAACAGCGGCTACATCGCCTTCACCTGGTGCGCCGTCATCGGGCTCGGCGGCTACCTCTGGTCCAAGAAGCTCTTCAACCGCGAATCCACCCGCTGAAGGAGATCACCGATCATGTTGCACGGCCTTCCCATGGAACGCGACGTCACACCGTTCGTCCCGCCCGGCAAGATCACCCTGGTCCGCGAGACCCGCCCCGTCAGCCCGATGCTCTTCCCCGACGGCCACGAGGGCTGGCTCGTCACCGGCTACGAGGCCGTCCGGCAGGCGCTGGCGGACACCAGGTTCAGCAGCAGACAGGACCTCGGCATCATCCACGTGCCGTTCCCGACGCCGGGCATGCCGGAGATGACCGAACCGGTCCCGCAGACGCCGGGCCTGTTCATCAGCATGGACCCGCCGGACCACACCCGGTTGCGCCGCAAGCTCACCGGCGCGTTCACCGTCAGGCGGATGAAGGCGCTGGAAGAGGGCATCGTCGAGATCACCGAACGGCAGCTGGACGCGCTGGCGGCACTCACCCCGCCGGTCGACCTCGTCAAGGAGTTCGCGCTTCCGGTGCCGTCGCTGGTGATCTGCGAGATCCTCGGTGTGCCGTACGACGACCGCGACTCGTTCCAGCACAACTCGTCCAAGTTCATGGAGAGGCAGGTGAACCTGGAGGACAAGATGGCCGCGTACATGGCGATGAACACGTACCTGTACGAGCTCGTCAGCAGCAAGCGCGCCGAGCCGGGTGACGACCTGCTGTCCGATCTCGCCCAGGACGAGGACCTGAGCCTCGAGGAGCTGACCGGGATGGCGTTCCTGCTGCTGCTCGCCGGGCACGAGACGACCGCGAACATGCTGGCGCTGGGCACTTTCGCGTTGCTGGAGCACCCGGACCAGCTGGCGGCACTGCGGTCGCACCCGGAGCAGATCCCCGACGCCGTCGAGGAACTGCTGCGCTACCTCGCGGTCGCCGACATCTTCTTCCGTTACGCGGCAGAGGACATCGAGTTCTTCGGCGAGACGATCCGCGAGGGTTCGATGGTCGTCCTGTCGCTGCTGGCCGGCAACCACGACCCGGAGCGCTACGAGCACGCCGGCACGCTCGACGTGCACCGCAACGCCCGTGGTCACCTCGCATTCGGGCACGGCGTCCACCAGTGCCTCGGCCAGCAGCTCGCCCGGATCGAGATGCGGGCCGGCTTCGAGGGGCTGCTGCGCCGCTTCCCGTCGCTGGAACTCGCTGTTCCGGCAGGGGAAGTGAAGCTCAGGACCGACATGAACATCTACGGCGTGCACGCCCTGCCGGTCACCTGGGAGTAGTACCCGTCAGACGGTGAATCCACCGTCCGCGTTGATGCTGGCACCGGTGACGTACGCACCGGCCTCACCAGCCAGAGCGGCTACTACTTCGGCGATCTCCGACGGCTTTCCGTAGCGCCCCAACGCGGTCAGCCCGCGAATCGTGTCCGCCATCGGCCCATCGGCCGGGTTCATGTCGGTGTCCGTGGGGCCGGGGTTGACCACGTTCGCCGTGATGCCCAACGGTCCCAGCTCGCGAGCGAGTCCCTTCGTCATCCCGATCAGCGCGGTCTTGCTGGCGGAGTACAGGGCGAAGCCGGGGAACGGCGCGTACACCGCGACGTTGCTGCCGATGCTGATGATTCGCCCGCCTTCACGCATGTGCCGTACCGCCGCACGCGCCGCGAGGAACGGTGCGCGCACGTTCACGGCCATCGTGTGGTCGAACTCGTCACGGCCGAGCTCCTCCAGCGGTCCCACCTGGAAGACGGCCGCGTTGTTCACGAGGATGTCGAACCGTCCGAAGTGGACGGCGGTCTCGTCGACCGCCGCCACCACGGCGTCCGGATCGGCGCTGTCCGCCTGGATGGCGAAACCGTTGTCCGGCTTGGTGTTCTGGTAGGTGACGGCGACGTGGGCGCCGAGAGCGGTGAGCTTCTCGGCGACCGCGGCCCCGATGCCGCGGCTCCCGCCGGTGACGAGAGCCGCTTTCCCTGCAAGTGATCCCATGCCGATCAGCCTGCTGGAATCACCGCCTGGATTCTGGCGGGAATCGGACCGTCAGTTGTTGCCCCGGACGTACGCCCACGCGGTGCGGTTGAGCGAGTCCTCGATCCCGGTGAAGCCCTCGCTGGGGTTGAGGACGTCCTCGTGGAAGTCGACGTCGATGTCGTCGGCGGTGCCACCGATGGCGTCCGGACCCACGCCGAACATGCCCTTCGGGTTGCCGCCCTGGTCCATGATGGCGTCGAGCGCGTTGAACTGGTCCTGGTGCCAGCTGCCGGACATGTGGCCGGCCTCGTGGGCGGTGATGTTGCCGATCGCCCTGCCGATGAACGCGATCTTGTCGCTGGCCGGGGTGATGTAGGTGTTCAACGAGGTGCGCGACTGGGTGGCGGGCGCGCTGAGGATGTCGAGCAGCACCAGTGCCGTCTCCTCCTTGGCGAAGTTGCCCGCGTCGATCGACTGCGCGATGCCGACGGTCGGGATGCCGGACTCGGCGATCGAGCCACCGACGACCACGCGGCTGACGTTGCGCTGACCCCACGGGTCGGCGTGGTCGTGGCTGTTCAGGATCCGCACGGCGAACCGCTTGTTCGTGCCCTTGGCGGCGAGGTCCTTCTCGATGTTCTCGCGCACGGTCGCGACCACGCCGTCGATCACGGCGTTCTCGTCGGCGTCGGTGAGACCCCAGCCGGGCAGGAACTTCTTCAGCGGCGAGAGATCCCGGTTGCCCGCGGGGTCGGCTCCGAAGATCCGGGTGTTGACCCGCGCGCCGTCGAAGTCGAGGAAGATCGTCAGCACCTCGGGACGGGGGTTGAGTTCCGAGCCGGGACGGTAGGCCTCGACCGTGACGTCGTAGGCGCCGTCACCGTCCTCGACGCCGACCGTGTAGCGGCCGTCCTTCGGCGCCACGAAGTCCGCGACGGCGTTGCCGCCGGCGGGCAGCGGGGAGTTCTCGGCGAAGATGAAGCTGAGGTCCTGCGACGAACCGAAGACCTCGCGTCCGGCGGGGTCGTGGACGACGACCCTGGTCGCCTTGCCCTTCGCCGACGCGCCGAGCACGTCGCCCGCTTTCAGGTCGACGGAGAAGTAGTCCCTGTCCACCTGGCCGCCGCCGGAGGAGATGGTCAGGTCATACGCGCCCTCGGTGAGAACGCGCTTGCCGGTGCCCGGCTTCATCGGGTCGGCCGGGATCCCGCCCGGTCCGGCCGCCGCGACCATGACGTACACGTCCTGTCCTGCGGACAAGGGGATCCGCAGCCTGCTGTCCGTGCTGCCCGCGAGGTTGTCGTGCTGGTCGAGCAGCGCGCCCGTCGCGCTGAACACGGCGAGCATCGTGTCCAGATCACCGGTAGGAGTGTCCGTCTCGACGACGACGATTCGTCCCGCGGCGCCGCCGGAGAGTCGGTAGAAGTCGTGGTCACCGGTGCCGTCGCCGCCACTGCCGTACGGGCCGTCGCCGATCGTGCCGCTGGTCCGCAGGGACGCGGATGCGCCGAGATCGCTCGCGAGCGGGACGGCGTCGTTGGTCTCGGCGAACGGCGGCACCACGGGGATCGTGGGATCTCCTGCGAGGTCACCGGTGAGCGTGAGCTTCGGGTTCCTGCCCCGGCCCGTGCCGAACCCGGCCACGTGCTCGGCACGGGCGGGCGCGTCGTTGGCGCCCTGCCCGGTCTCCTTCTCGTGGTACGTCAACGGCTGGCCGGCGCTCTTCGCCGCCACCCGCGACTGCTTGCGGGACTCCCGGTTGCGGTGCACCGCGGCCCAGTCGACCGTCGCCTCGGCCGGCAGGAACGCCAGCACCGGATCGGGTTGGCTGAGCGGCGGCGCGGGCTCCGCCACCGACTGCCCGGCAGCGACCAGAGTGAGCGCCACACCTGCCGTGAGCACGCCAAACAACTTCTTGCGCATAGGAACTTCCCCCAGTTCGGTCTTGAACCGAGGAAACCAGCGCCGTGCGGGTCAGGCGGGCGTTTTGGCCGACCCCTGTCCAGTTTCGGACATTCAGGCCGCGGCCTTGGCGCGCAACGGTGCCGCGACCTCGTGCAGGTGTTCCAGCACGTACCCGTACGAGCGGAACAAGCCGCACTGCGCATAGGAAATGCCGCGCTGCTCGCAGAAGTTGTGGACGATCACCTGCGCGTGCCGCAGCGCCGGCCGGGGCATGCTCGGGAACAGGTGGTGCTCGATCTGGTAGTTCAGACCGCCGAGCAGGATGTCCGTGAACCAGCCGCCCCGGATGTTGCGCGAGGTCAGCACCTGCTTGCGCAGGAAGTCGAGCGAGTGGCCCGCCGACAGCACCGGCATGCCCTTGTGGTTGGGGGCGAAGGAACAACCCATGTAGAGACCCCACAACGCCTGGTGCACGAGGATGAACGCGATGGCATACACGGGCGAGAGCACCCAGAACACGACCCCGAGGTACACCACGACGTTCGCGATCATCACGAACCGCTCGCGGCCCGAGTACCGGATCGAGTGCCAGTGCAGCGCGAAGCCTTCGAGGAGCAGCAACGGGAAGAACAACACCGCCTGGTGCGAGGCGATCCACCGCAACACCCCGCGCTTGTCCGCGCCCTGCCGCTGCGTGAACGCGAGCACCGTGATGTCGACGTCCGGGTCCTCGTCCTCGTGGTTCGGGTTGGCGTGGTGGCGGTTGTGCTTGCCGACCCACCAGTCGTAGCTGACGCCGACCAGTCCGCTGTGGACGTAGCCGGTGATCTCGTTCCACTTCTTCGTGGCGAAGATCTGCTTGTGGCCCGCGTCGTGCCCGATGAACGCGAGCTGCGTGGTCATCGCCGCCAGCACGACCGCCACCGCGAGTTGCCACCAGGAGTCGCCGAGCAGGGCGAACGTCACCCACGCCGCCGCGTAGACGGCGAGGTTCACGCCGATTCGAGCGAAGTAGTAACCACGCCGCCGAGCGAGCAGGCCAGCCTGCTTGATCTCGGCCGCCAAGTGGGCGAAGTCGCTCGCCTGCCGGAGTGCCATTTGCGCAGAATGCCGGATGGCGGCGACGAAGTCATGCACGGCCGATGAAGTCGTTACAAACCGCTCGGGTCGGTCCCGCACCGACACGATCAGGTGATCATGATCATCATCTCCGGCGAGCCGCTGGCTCCCGCCCCGGACCCTGAGGTCCAGTGCTGCGCAATCGGGCCCGCCGCGGACGCGGGCCGATCCGGAGAGAGGACCAGTAGGCGTGGTCGACCACACCACCGTGCTCATCGCGGGCGCGGGGCCGGCGGGGCTCGTGTTAGGCAACTTGTTACGTGCGGCAGGGATAAGCACCCTCATCGTCGAGCGGGCGAGCCGTGAGCAGGTGCAGACCAGGGCCAGGGCGGGTTTCCTGGGACCGAACAGCGCCCGGATCCTCGTTCAGCACGGACTGGGTGCCGGGATGCTCCACAAAGGACGATCGCACGGCGTCTGCGCTTTCCGGGGCGAGGACGGGGAGTTCGAGCTGGACTACGCCGCGCTCGGCCAGGGCGAGGTGCACACCGTCTACCCGCAGCAGGACCTCGTCACCGACCTGCTCGCCGAATACCTGGACCGCGGTGGCGACATCCGGTTCGGTGCCGCGGTCACCGGTGTCGATTCCGGCACCGCGACGATCCGTTACCGCGATGAGCAGGGCGAAGACGTTGTCACCGGCCGGTTTCTCGCGGGGTGCGACGGCAGCAACGGCGTCACGCGCCAGGCCGTCCCCGCGGACTTGTGTTCGCGCCACACCCAGGACCACGGCGTCAGCTGGCTCGCGGTGCTCGCCGAGGCGCCGCAGAGCATGGCCGCGGTCACCTACGCGATCCACGACGACGGCTTCGCGGGCCACATGGCGCGCAGCCCCGAGGTGACGCGGTACTACCTCCAGGTTCCTCTCGGCGATGATCCGGAGGCCTGGACCGACGAACGGATCTGGGCCGCTCTGGACACCCGGATGCGCACCGACGAGTTCGGTCAGCTCAAGCAGGGCCCGATCATCGAGCGCCGGATCGTCCGGCTGCGCTCCGAGGTCGTCGACCCCATCCAGCACGACAGGCTGTTCCTCGTCGGTGACGCGGCCAGTCTGATCAGCCCGTCCGCCGCCAAGGGCGCCAACCTGGCGATCATGGAGGCCGAGGTGCTGGCCTCCGCCCTGATCTCCGCTCTGCACCGGGACGACGAACGGCCGCTGGCCGCGTACTCGCGCACCTGCCTGCCCCGCGTCTGGCGGGCGCAGGAGTTCTCGCGCTGGATGATCGATCTGCTCCACACCCAGGACGACGACTTCCGCCGTGCTCTACGTCGCGCCCGGCTGCACAGCCTGCGTGACTGCCGCGCCCACCAGAACTTCTTCGCCGAGCACTACGTCGGCATCTGAGCCACAGGAACCGTCACCATGATCTCGACCAGCACACCTGTCATCGCCGCGGCCGACCTCGACCGGCTGACCTCCACGATGGCCCTCATCGGCGCGCACGACACGCACTCGGCCCTCGCCGCCGCCGTGCCGTCGCTGCCCGCCGACCAGCGCGCCGCCGTCACGCGGCACGCCACCCTCGACCACGCCGCGTTGCTGATCTTCCCGGAAACCCTTGCGGGACTTGCGGACGAGCTCGCGCGCCACGGCATCGAGGTCGGCACGATGACCCCGAGCGTCGTCGTGCGCGAACGGCTCAGCGCCCGTTACTCGGTGCCCGTCGCGGACCTGAAGGTCGGCATCCTGCGCGCACCCGTCTCCGACCGCAACGGCTGGCCGTGCGAATTGGAGATCTTCGTGATGGTGACGCCGCCGGAGCTGGCGCACATCGCGCAGGACGAACGCCGTCACCAGCACGAGAACCACGTCGGGCTGGCCGTGCGCAGGCCGGATCCGGTGCTGCTGCGCGGACTCCGGACGATGATCGCCGGCGTCATGCGGCCGGACGGCGGCGGGTACAACGGCTACGAGAACAACTCGGTCCTCTACTTCCGCGACGCGCACTGCGCCGACCCCGCGTTCCGCCGTCTCGAACTGATCGCCGCGGGCAGGTTCCCGCAGTTGCAGGCCACCCACCAGCGCGAGTCCTGCGCCGGCACCGAGTTGCTGCGCCTGCTGACCGGCGCGTGGGCGACGCAGGCGATCGCGACCGCCGCCGAACTCCGGTTGCTTGACCACCTCGTGACGATCCCGGACCTGCCCGGCCTGGCATCGGCCACCGGCACCGAACCCCAAAGCCTGGCAAGGCTTCTGCGGTATCTCACCTCGCTCGGTGTCGTTCACCTGTCCGGTGAGCGGCACAGTCTCACCGACCTGGGGGAGCTGCTGCGGTCGGACCTGACTGGCTCGATGCGGCCGCTCGCCCTGATGTACGGCGGCCCGTTCTACCGGTCGTTCGCCGAACTGACCGAGGCCGTCCGCAGCGGTGAGGAGTCGTACGCGAAAGCGTTCGGCGCCCACCACTTCGCCCACATGGCAACGGATCCGGACCTGGCCGAGCTGTTCCACGGGTCCATGGCCGCGAGCAACGCGATGTTCACCGGCGTCACCAAGGTCGTCGACTTCTCCACCGCCGGCACGGTCGTGGACGTGGCGGGCGGCAACGGCGAGCTGCTGTCCCGCGTGCTGCACGCCAACCCGGCGCTGCGGGGCGTTCTGCTCGACCTCCCGAACGCCCTCGCCGCAGCCGAGCCCCGCCTCGCCGACCTCGCGGACCGCGTCAGCCTCGTCCCCGGCGACTTCACCCGCTCCATCCCCGGCACCGGTGACGTCTACCTGCTGTCCCGCGTGCTGCACGACTGGGACGACGAGCAGTGCCGCACCATCCTGGCCACGTGCGCGCGGAACATGCCCGCACACGCCGAACTGCTGGTGATCGAGCGCCTGCTGCCCGAGGCCGGCGAAGTGGACTCGCTCGCGATTCCGTGGGACATCCACATGTTGTGCAACACCGGCGGCCGCGAGCGCACCGAGTCGCACTACCGCGCGTTGCTCGCCGAGGCCGGTTTCGACTTCGTCGAGACGCATGCCCTGCCGTTGGACGCGCACGTGATGCGCGCCCGGCTGAGCTAGCCCACCAGGCAGAAGGGGTGGCCGGCGGGATCCGCGTACACGTGGAACCGCTCGCCACCGCCTTCGAGCCTGCGCGCGCCCAGAGCGAGCACCTTCTCGCCGGCCGCAGCGAGATCGTCCACGCGCACGTCGAAGTGCATGTGGGCGGTCTCGTCCGGCCACTTCGGCGGTTGCCAGCCCTCGACCCGCGCGAACGCCACGCCGGGCCGGTCGGGGGCGTCGCCGATGACGACGAACGCGCCGTCGTCCTGCACCCGGATCATCCCGAGCAGCTTCTCGTAGAACTCCGCGAGGCCCTGCGGATCAGTGCAGTCGATCACCAGGCCGTGCCAACGTCCGATCATGCGCGGGATGCTGGCACGGATCGAGGACAACGACCGCCCTGGATCACACGAGCGGCATCGCCATCACCGGTGGCGTGGACGGCTTCTCCGACCCTCCCGAGGGCTCCACGGTCAGCGCGACCTCCTTCGCCCCGGTCAGTCCGCTGACCACGACCGGCGTCGACCGGGACTGGAGCAGTCCGGCCGGGTGCGGGTCGTTGTCGGCGCCGATCAGCCAGAGCTGGTAGATCCGGCCGTCGCCGGGATCCGGCAGGTCCTTGGCGAGGAACAGCGCCTCGTCGCGGCTGGCCGACACGACAGCGGTACCGGTGGCGCCGTTCGGTGCCTTGCCGTTGATGAGCTTCGCGTCCGGTGTGGACAGGAAGTCGGAGAACCGGCTGTACTCGCTGGACAGCTGCGCCAGCTGCCTGTCCTGGTCGGACTCCGTGTACTGCACCGTCACGAAGACCGCGGCGACCAGGCAGGCGGCCGCGAGCAGCCCTCCCGCCCAGCGCACCCGGCGCGGGTTCGGCACGCGGGCCGTGTGGGGAGAGACCTGCCGGGTCTCCGCCGCGGCGGCGAGCACACGAGCGCGCAGCTGCGGTGGCGGCGGGGACTCCACCGCGACGCCCAGACGTGCGGCCGTGGCCGCGAGTTCGGCGACCTCGACCGCGCAGCTCACGCAGCGGGTCAGGTGCGCCTCGAACGCGGTCCGTTCGATGTCGGACAGCGCGTTCACGGCGTAGGCGCCGGTGAGCGTGTGCAGATCAGCGGATGTGGTCCTCATCCGGTCACCCCCATGCAGTCCCGCAGTCGGATCAGGCCGTCGCGCATCCTGGTCTTGACCGTGCCGAGCGGGATGCTCAGCAGGCTCGCGACCTCCGGATACGAGTAGCCCTGGTAGTAGGCGAGCAGCACGGACTCGCGCTGCAGTTCGGTCAGGAAGCTCAGGCACCGGCGCACCTGGCGTTGTTCGAGCCGGCCGTCGACCTGCTCGCTCACCTCGTCGAAGGGCCTGCCCGGATCGAGCCGGGCGGCGCGGTCCTCGCGGTGGGTGGCGGCCTGGGCGGACCGGACGCGGTCGACGGCACGGCGGTGCGTCAGCGTGAGGATCCAGGTCGTGGCGCTGCCCCGGTCGGGGTCGAATCTGGTCGCGGTCCGCCACACTTCGAGCATCACCTCCTGGAACACCTCCTCCGACTGCGCCTGATCCCGCACCACCCGCCTGATCAGCCCGAACACCGAGCCGGACACGACGTCGTAGAGCCGTTCGAACGCGGCCTCGTCGCCCCGTGCGACCAGGGCGAGCAACTCGTCGGCGGTCGGACCCACGTCCCGCGGGGTCCTCGGCAGGCTTTGCAGCGCCCGCTCACGCTCAGGCATCCCAGGTCCTCTCCTCAGCGTTGTCCTCTCGTATTCGCAGCGGAGGCGCTGATGGATCGGTGCCGGATGCGTCACATCCCGGATTGGGTAACGGATTGATAACCGCACCCATCCGTTCTCCAGGGGGCGGCGAATCACGGGCAGCAACTGCTCGATCACCCCTTGGAGATGTCCTGTCATGAACAAGACCGTCCGCAACACCGTCCTGGCCGTCGGCGCCGTCTCGCTCGCCCTGTTCGGCGCGGCGTGCGGCTCGGGTGACATGGCCAGCAGCGGCACCTCTTCCAGTGCCGCGCCCACCTCGACCGCCACCTCGTCCGCCGCGATGGCCGACCCGGCCAAGGACCTCGTCGGCCCCGGTTGTGCCGACTACGCGAAGCAGGTTCCGTCCGGCGCCGGCTCGGTCTCGGGCATGGCCGCTGACCCGGTCGCCGTCGCCGCGAGCAACAACCCGCTGCTCACGACGCTGGTGAGCGCCGTGTCCGGCAAGCTCAACCCGAAGGTCAACCTGGTCTCGACGCTGAACGGTGCGGAGTTCACCGTGTTCGCGCCGGTCGACTCGGCGTTCGCGAAGATCGACGCCGCGACGATCGAAAAGCTCAAGACCGACGACGCGCTGCTGACCAAGATCCTGACCTACCACGTCGTCCCCGGCCAGATCACGCCCGACAAGATCGTCGGCGACCAGAAGACGGTCGAGACCGGCACCGTGAAGGTCACCGGTTCCAAGGACGCGCTGAAGGTCAACGACGCCAACGTCATCTGCGGCGGCGTGCACACCGCCAACGCGACCGTCTACCTCATCGACTCGGTCCTGCTGCCTGCCTGACATCTCCAGAGGTAGCAGTACCGCGACTCCGGGAACCGCACAGTGCGGTTCCCGGAGTTTTCTCGTTTGCCCGGCTCCTGCCCGGCTTCTGCTCGGTATTGACAGAGCCGCCATCTGCGAACAACCATGGAAGCGCTCTCATAACCGGTCTGGACCAGTTCTCGGACCGGAGGCCGCCGACCGCCCTGTAACCGGTCGGGGGACCTGCCGGCAGAGCACCCCTGCACAAGGAGTCAGATGCGCACTCGAACGAAGTGGTTCAGCGCGCTCGCCGCACTGGCGGCGATCGCATCGGCGGCCATCGCGAGCACACCGGCACAGGCGATCGGCCCCGACCTGCTGCCGCTCAACGTCACGAACAACAGCGGCCGGTCCGAGGCCGTGCACCTGTACGTCCTGGGCACGGACATCCGCAGCGGGCGCCTCGGGTACGTCAACCAGGCGGGCGCGTTCACGCCGTGGTCGCCGGGCGGCAACCCGCCCACGCCCGCACCGGACGTGTCGATCGCCGGTCCTGGTCCCGGTGGCACCGCCTCGCTGCGGGTGCCGCGGTTCATCTCCGGCCGCGTCTACATGTCGTTCGGCGAGAAGCTCAAGTTCTTCCTGACGCCCGACGGCCTGGTGCAGCCGGCGCCGTGGGCGTCCGGCGACCCGAACAGCGGCATCCTGTTCGACTGGAGCGAGTTCACCTACAACGACGCGGGCCTGTGGCTCAACAGCTCCCAGGTGGACATGTTCGCGGTACCGCACGCGGTGACCGTGACGGGTGCGAGCGGCGCCACGAAGAAGACCGGCGAACTCAAGTCCGGTGGCCGGGACGCCGTCATCAACGGCATCCGCAACCAGGCGGGCTGGGGCGGGTCGGTCATGTCCCGTTCGGACGGCACGGTGCTGCGCGTGCTCGCACCGGGCAAGGCGGCCGACGTCGGCAACTTCGACCGCAACTACCTGGACTCGTACATCACCCAGGCGTGGAACGCGTACATGACCAAGACGCTGACCGTGCAGCCGTTCGGCGACCGTCCGGACGTGAAGTACTTCGGCGGCACGTCCGGCGGCACGATGAACTTCAGGAACACCGCCGGGCAGCAGGTGGCGTCGTTCACGAAGCCGTCCACTTCGAACGTGTGGGGCTGCGACGGCGCCCTGGCCGCGCCCAACGACCAGGTGGTCGGTCCGATCGCGCGCACCCTGTGCGCCGCTCTGCACCGCTCCACGCTCGGCCGCATCGACGTGCAGCCCGGTGGCGGTCCCGCGGACTTCTACCAGGGCGCGATCACCAACCACTACTCGCGGCTGGTGCACCAGAACATGGTGGACGGCAAGGCGTACGGGTTCGCGTTCGACGACGTGCAGGCGCAGGAGTCGCTGGTGCACGACGGTGACCCGCGCTCGGCCGGGATCATCCTCACCCCGTTCAGCGGCGGCTCCACGACGCCTCCGCCCGCCAGCACCAGCAGCATCGTCAGCGACTGGCACGGCAAGTGCATCGACGTGCCGAACTGGAACTTCGCCGACGGCCAGCGCCTGATCGTGTGGAACTGCACGGGCGCCACGAACCAGAAGTTCGAGTTCACAGGCGGCACGCTGCGCACGGAGAACAACAAGTGCGTGGACGTGGCGTGGGGTTCGAGGGACAACGGCGCGGCCGTGCAACTCGCGACCTGCTCGGGGAACGCGGCCCAGCAGTTCGTGCTGTCCGGGGCCGGTGACCTGGTGAACCCGCAGGCGAACAAGTGCGTGGACATCGCGGAGTGGAACCCGAACAACGACGCGGTCCTGCACATGTGGGACTGCGTCGGCGGCGCCAACCAGAAGTGGCACCGCGGCTGACAACCAGAAGCGCGGCGAGGCAGGCCGGGATCTCCGGTCTGCCTCACCGCGTTCGTCAGCAGGGCGGGGTGTACGGAACGTCCGGGACGTGCCTGCGCCACTCGTCCTCGGTCAGGCGCGGTCCCGCCGAGTCGCACGCCTCGGCGACGGCGGCGCCGAGATCCGCGTTCAGCAGCCGCATGGTCGGGTCGAACATGGTCCACACCAGGGTCCGGCCGTCCGGGCTGAACGCGATGTCGGCGACGGCGATGGCGGCGCCGGACAACGTGGCGATCTCGGTGACGTGCCCGGGATCGGTGACGTTCCACAGCCGCACCGTGCGGTCGTCGCTGCCGGACGCGAGCGTGTGACCGTCCGGACTGAACGCGACGCTGCCGACGACGTCCTCATGACCGGTGAGCGAGGGGTGCTCGGCAGGCTTGCGGGGGTCGGTGACGTTCCACAGCCGCACGGGTTTGTCGTTGCCACTGCCGACCGCGAGCGTGTGCCCGTCCGGGCTGAAGGCCAGGTCGTACACGTCGATCCGGTTGCCGGACAACGACATGATCTCGACGCCGTCCTGCCACAGCCGCACGCTGTGGTCGTCGCTCCCGGTGGCCAGCGTCCTGCCGTCGGGGCTGAACGCCACCGACCGCACCGCGTCCGTGTGGCCGCGCACCGTGGCGGTCAGGATCGGGTTGCGCGGGTCGCTGACGTTCCACGTCCGCACCTCTCCGGTGCCGGAGCCGGCCACGAGGGTCTGACCGTCCGGGCTGAACGTGGCCGCACGCACGGACCCCATGCCGGTCAGCGCCGCGATCTCCTTCTGTTCGGCCCACAACCGCACGGTTCCGTCGTCGCCGCTCGACGCGAGGACCTTCCCGTCCGCGCGGTAGGACAGTGCGCGCACGGCACCGGTGTGGCCGGTGAGAGTGCCGAGCCGGACCGGTTTGCGCCGGTCGCTGACGTTCCACAGGCGGATCGAGTGGTCGCGTCCCGCCGTTGCCAGCGTGCCGTCGCTGCTGAACGTCGCCGTGTACACCTCCTCGTCGTGGGCCGTCACGACGGTCGCCAGCGTGCTCAGCACCGCGTCGCGCGTCTTGCGCGTCGCGGCGAGATTGTGTGCGGCCAGACCGAGCTGCAGCCCGAGCGACGGGTTCGCGCGATGCTCCACCACCGCCTCGGACGAGAGGTTCTGGGCGATCGCGCTGTTGCGTTGCGACGTGATGTCGTTGCGCGTCCGCACCGCGTATAACGTCGTCGCCGCCGAGACGACCAGCAGCGCCGCGAGCACTCCGACCAGATAGCCGAGGCGTTTCGCACGGCGCCTCGCCAGCACGTGTTCCTCGGCCTCGGCATCGGTGCTGGCCTCGACGAACGCCCGTTCGCGAGCCGTGAGGGCCTGGGATCGGGTGGCCCACTCGCGGGCGATCGCCAGCCGGGCTCCCCGGTACAGCGCGCTGCGGTCGCGGTCCAGTTGCTCCCACACGTCGGTGGCGTGGGTCAGCTCCCGGTGGACGCGTTGCCCCTCGCGGTCGCTGCTGAGCCATTCCCGGAACCGGGGCCACGTGCGGATCAACGCTTCGTGCGTGATCTCGATGCTGTCCGTGTCGCGCACGACGAGCCGTGCGGCGGTACACCTGTCCAGCACCACCGCGGTGTCCTGGTCGTCGTCGAGCTCGGCAGGGGAGATGCGGCGTTTGGTGTCCTCGGTGTTCTCACCCAGCACGGCCAGGCGCCGGAAGAGGTCCCGCGCACGGTCCTGCTGGCGCGCGTCCAGCGAGTCGTACACCGCCTCTGCCGTCTTCGCGAGCGCGCCGTCGATGCCGCCGACAGCCTGGAACCCGGTGAGCGTGAGCCGGTTTCCGCTGCGCCGGCGCCACGTCTCCAGCAACGCGTGCGACAGCAACGGCAGGACACCCGTCTGGCCGTGGGCGTGCGCGATGAGCGTGGCCACCAGATCGCTCTCGACCGCGCAGTTCGCCTTCATCGCGGGCAACGTGATCGCGCGACGCAGCTCCTCGGCCGTCATCGGCCCGACGGTGAACTGGGAGTCCTGCAGCGCGCCCGCCAGCTCGGGAACCATGCAGCAGTGCGTGTAGAAGTCCGACCGCACGCCGATCACCGCCCGGCGGCCGAGCAGTTCGGCGATGAACCGCGCCCGTTCGTCCGCGTCCTGGCAGAGGGTGAAGACCTCCTCGAACTGGTCGACCACGATCACGGTCTCCGGGTCGGACGGAAAACCGGGCACCAGCCGCATCGGATGTTCACCGGGTGTCCGGAGAACGTGCGCCGGTAGCCGCGGCAGAAGTCCCGCGCGAATCAGGGACGACTTTCCCGACCCGGACGGTCCGAACACCGCGACGAACTTCTGCCGTTGCACAAGGGCGAGGAGATCGTCGACAAGGCGTTCCCTGCCGAAGAACCGGGACGCGTCCTCGGCGCGGTAAACGGAGAGTCCGACATAGGGCGCCTGGTCGTAATCCTCCGGTTCAGCGGCAACAGTCGCGTTGAGTTCGGCCGCGAGAGAGTGCCACCGCTGCTCCCACAGGTCGACGTCACCGTCGCACGCGCGCACGTAGGCGAGCGTGACGTCCAGACTGGGGAACCTGCGTCCGCCGGCGGCCTCGGCGAGCGTCGTCGCGGAGTAGCCGCCGCGCTTCCCGAGCTCGCGATACGACGGACCGCCGCTGTCCTGACGCAAACGCCGCAGGTCAACGGCGAACTCGACAAGAGCGGTCCCATCGAGTTCCAGCGGTCGCTCCGGCCGTGGCACCTGACGTTTCTCCTCGGATTCGTGTTGTCCGGTGCGCCGTTCTCCGGCGCCTGACAACACGACCACGCTATACACATCACGGGTCCGGCCTCGATGGCCATCAATTGGGGGTGTCATCGAGGCTGGACCGGGTATTGCGACCTGGGTCGTGAATCACTGCGCCGGTGTCCGCGCAATCAGTTGTCTGCGCAATCAGTTGTCTGCGTTCAGGAGAACAACGTCGTCCATCGCAAGACGCCGGAAGGCGCGCCGCTGGGGCAGGTGCACGTCACCGATGCGGTGGCGGACGGTCGCCGCTTTCAGGAACGATTGTTCTTGACTGATCGTTCCTGAAACCGCTACGGTCGTCACATGGGACGACGCAGGTCTTTCGACGTGGACGAGACCGTGGAGGCGGCGGCCGACCTGTTCGCCCGCCGTGCCTACGACGGTGTCTCGATCGACGACCTGGTGACCCGGCTCGGCGTGCACCGCAACAGTCTCTACGGCGTGTTCGGCAGCAAACGCGGTCTGTACCTGGCGGCGTTGCGCCGTCACATCGAGCAGGACGTTCGCCCGCACCTGGCTCGTGCCGCCCAGTCGGAACACCTGCCCGCGTGGGACTTCCTGCTGGTGGCCGCGGTTGACCGGGCGCCCTACGACCCCGAGGTCGCCGGCCTGGTGTCGTCGGTCCTCGCCGAGGTCGACGAGGCGACGGGTGACCCGCGCGCCACCGAGGTGTTGCTGGGCCGATGGCTGCGCGCCAGACCGCAGGCCGTCCGCCACGGGGAGGCCGCGGACGTCCCCACCATTCGTGAGGCGCCGGAAACGGCGACCGTTAAGGAGAACTGACATGGCGACGATCAGCGTGCAAGGCCAGGACCTGGTGGTGGAGATGAACGGCCTGGACAAGTTGTGGTCGTTGAAGAGCAAGCTGACCATTCCGCTCGCACACGTGCGCGGTGCCACGGTCGATCCGGGAATCCTGGGGGAGCCGAAGGGGATTCGGGCGCCGGGCACGCATCTGCCAGGCGTGATCACGGCCGGCACGTTCCACCAGGACGGCGAGAAGGTCTTCTGGGCGGTCCGCGACGCGCAGAAGGCGGTGGTCGTGGAACTGGCCGACGAGCACTACACCCGTCTGGTCGTCGAGGTCGACGACCCTCGCGCGGTGGTGGCCATGGTCGAACAGGCGACGAGTCGATGATCGTCAAAGTCGCCTCGGCACTCGTGGCGGCGGTCTTGGCCGCCGGCGTCACGCCCACCGCCGTGCTCGCCGCCGGCCGCGACTCCACGGCCTGGGTGCCCGCACGCGACGAGCAGGTGTCGTTCGTGGTCGAGGGCACGACCACCTACGGGACGCTCCACGTGCCGGCGCGGCGGCGCGGCGAACGCCTGCCCGCGGCCCTTCTGCTGCCGGGCAGCGGTCCCACCGACCGCGACGGCAACCAGCCGCCGTCGCTCACGCCGAACACCATCCGCGACCTCGCCGCCGCACTGGACCGCGATCGGGTGGTGACCCTCCGGTTCGACAAGTACGGAACGGGCCGGACGGGACTGGGCGCCTGGGCTGGGAGGCCTCAGGACATCGACTACCCGGCCTTCGTGCGCCAGGCCGCGGCAGCCCGCGACCTCCTGCAACGCCGTGCCGAGGTGGCACGGAACAGGGTGGCTCTGGCCGGTCACAGCGAAGGAGGCATGACGGCACTGGTGCTCGCCGCGCAAGCGCCTCCTCGCCAGCGTGCCGCTGCCCTGATCATGTCGCAGCCCCAGGCGTTGCGGCTGCTGGACGTGCTCGCCACGCAACTGCACGACCAGATCGGGCAACTCGTCGAAGCCGGAGGGCTGACCGAGCAGGAAGCGGAGATCATCGACCGGGCGATCGACGTGGCCGTCGCGGACCTGCGAGGTGGCCGCCCTGTCGACACGACGACCATGCCGGCACCTCTCGCCGCGCTCTTCCAGTCACTGGCGGGACCGAACCGCCGCTTCGTGATCACGGACGACGCGGTCTTCCCGCCCGACGTCGCACGCGGGCTGCCGCCGATGCCGGTGCTTTTGACCTGCGGCGAGCTGGACCCCCAGGTGCCCTGCCACGCGACTGACCAGCTCGCGTCCGTCGTGGGCCACCGCGTGGTGCTCCCCGGCGTCGGCCACGCGATGACCACCGCCGACGGGACGCTCTCGCCTGTCCTGACCCGTGAGCTCAGCGCCCTGCGGTGGTGACGGGCCGCCAGGCTTCCGGGAAGCGCGCAAAGAGTGATTGACGAAAACCTGGAAATGCGGAGAAGCAGGTAGGGACGAATCTCCACCTGCTTCTCTGGAGTACGCCGCCAGGGACTCGAACCCCGGACCCGCTGGTCAAGAGTCCTCGGGTGGACCTCGACGGTGGTGTCGGCTGATGCTGGCGACGAGGCACCTCTGATGTGCGCACTCGCGAGGAGCACACTGGAACAGTGGACAGACAGGCGGTTCACGATGACCTCGAGCGCACGCGGACGGCGTTTTGCGCGTTGCTCGACAGCGCGGCGCGCGACGAGCTGCGGCGCCGCACGAACGGCACTCGCTGGACCAACCGGCAGCTGCTGTTCCACATGCTGCTCGGATTCCTGATCATGCGGGCGCTGCTGGCGCTGGCCCGGATCATGGCGCGACTGCCGGGCTGGGTGGGTCGTGGATGGGCGAGGTTGCTCGACGCGGGTACGAAGCCGTTTGACGCGGCCAACTTCGTGGGCTCGTGGCTCGGCGGGAGTCTGATGCCGCGCAGAGCGATGATCGTGTTGTGTGACCGCACCATCGCAGCGATGCACCGTCGGTTGGAGCGTGAGAACGACAGCAGCTTGGCGACGGGAATGCCGTACCCGACGCGCTGGGACCCGTACTTCCAGGACTTCATGACGCTCGCCGACCTGTACCGCTTTCCGGTGCAGCACTTCGACTTCCACCGCGAGCAGCTCTCGCTGAGCTGATCTGAGGTCACCTGAGCAGCTTGCGGACCACGTGGGTGGCGTCGCGTCCGGCGCCTCGCAGGGTGGCGGACGAGAGGCTGCGTTGCCATTCGAGCCCGATGAAACCGAGTCCGCGATGCTGTCGGGAGATGCCGCGATCGTGCTTGGTGCTCAACGTGCTCAGGTACGGCAGGTCGGGCCGGTACCCGGTGGCCAGGATGATCGCGTCGACATGTTCGCGCTGCTCGTCCGGCCAGATGACTTTGGAGTCCTCCCGTGCGGTGAACATCGGTCGGCGGTCTGGGCGCTGCTGTTGGAGGGCAGCGCGGTAGCGGCCGGTGTCGAGGACCGGAGTGGTGAAGCCATCGGGGAGCCAGGGGCCGATCGGGAGGTGGTCGAGGCCGGTGCGGTCGAGCCAGAAGTGCAGGTCGCGGCCGAACGGGCGTTGTGCGGAGAACTTCACCGGCTTGCGGGTTGCGAGGGTGACGCGGGCGTGTTCGGCGAGTTCGGCGGCGATCTGGACGGCGGAGTTGCCGGCGCCGACCACGATGACGCGCTGGCCGTGGAACGGTTCGGGGGACCGGTACTGCGCGGCGTGCAGGACGGTGCCGGGGAAGTCGTCGAGACCGGGTAGCGCAGGGCGGTGCGGTTTTCCGAAGCCGCCGGTGGCGGCGATGACGATGGGCGCGGTGAAACGGGCGCCATCCTCGGTCGTGACGCTGAATTCGTTGTCGTGCACTACTTCTGCGACACGTTGGCCGGTGCGGATGTCGGCGTCGAGGCGCGTGGCGTAGGCGCGGAGGTAGCCGACGACTTCGTCGCGGTGTGGATAGTGCTCGGGATCGCCGGGGAACGGCAGGCCCGGTAGGGCGCTGTAGCGGGCGGGCGAGAACAGGGTGAGGCTGTCGTAGTAGTGCGGCCAGGAGCCGACTGGTTCGGTTCCGGCTTCGAGTACGAGCGGGCGTGAGCCGCGGGCGAGAAGGGCGTGGGCGGCGGCGAGTCCGGACTGGCCTGCACCGATGACGATGGCGTCGTGGCTGTTCATGGGCACCTCGAATTGACCGTCGCCGTATTCGGCGACGGTTGTGGGGTGGTCGGATTAGTTGGTGGCTCGACGTTCGAGGAAGACGGTGTCGCGCCACACGCCGTAGTGCTGCGCGATGCGTTCGCGGACGCCGAGGGTGCGGAAGCCCGCGGAGTGGTGCAGGGCGAGGCTGGCGCGGTTCTCGGGGAAGATCGAGGTCTGCAACGTCCACAGTCCGGCGTCGTCGGCCGCGGTGACGAGCTTGTGCAGCAAGACCTTGCCGACGCCTCGGCCACGGCAGTCGGCACTCACGTACACCGAGTGTTCGGCCACGCCGGCGTAGCAGTCTCGTGTGGACACCGGGGTTGCCGCTGCCCAGCCAGCCACTGTGCCGTCGATCTCCGCGATCCAGCGGTGATCGCGCAGCCACCTGGAGTCGAGCGCTCTGCGTTGGGGGACTTCGGTTTCGAATGTGGCGTCGCCGGTGGCGATGCCCTCGGCGTAGATGCGGCGCACGGCGGTCCAGTCGTCGTTTCGCATCGTGCGGACGGTGACGTCGAGTGGCAGGTCGTCGGGGCAACACGGACGTGGAGCGAGTATGCCCATGACGACGTCTGCTGCATGGGGCAGGCCGGTGCAGCACGACGGGTTGACGGTGACGTGGGTGGCGGTGCCTTCCTTGTGCAGCAGCAGGAATCCGACTTCGGCGAGCTTGCGCACGTGGTGTGAGCAGGTGGATTGGCTGATGCCGACCAGTTCGGTGAGCTCACCGACGGTCATCGCGCGTCCAGCGGTTGCGATGGCGTGCAGCAGCCGTACGCGAGTCGGTTCGGCGAGACAGGCGAACCAGTCCGCATAGGTCGCGGCGTCGTCGGCGGGCAGCACGGCCGGCGTGGTCGCTGTCGTCGTCATGAGTGAAGTATCGACACACATCGATGGTTGCGTCAATCGATCCCGGTCGATACAGTCCGACCAACTGATTCGAAGTACTTCGATACAAGGGGTGTGTCGTGAGTGAGTTGCCGGTGGTCGTGGTGGGTGCTGGACCTGCGGGTTTGTCCGCGGCGGCGCATCTGGTCGAGCGGGGTGAGCGGGTGCTCGTGCTGGAGGCAGGCGATCGGGCCGGTGCGGCGGTGTCGCAGTGGAACCACGTCCGGTTGTTCTCGCAGTGGAGCGAGCTCGTCGACCCGGCGGCCGAGCGGCTGCTGAGCCGGACGGGGTGGGCACGGCCGGACGGGGACGCCTATCCGAGTGGCGGGGAGTGGGCGGAGCGGTACCTGCGGCCGCTGGCCGCGGTGCTGGGGGACCGGGTGCGGTTGGGTGCGCGGGTGGTGGGGGTGGCGCGGCGGGGGCGGGACCGGATCGTGGACGCCGGCCGTGAGGACGAGCCGCTGACCGTGCACGTGCGGACCGCGGACGGGGAAGAGCGGATCACGGCGCGTGCGGTGATCGACGCTTCCGGCACGTGGGGCACGCCGAACCCGTTGGGCGGAGACGGACTCCCCGCGGTGGGGGAGCGGGCGGCTGCCGAGAAGATCACCTACCGCGTGCCGGACATCGCGGCTGAACGTGCTCGGTATGCGGGCAAGCGGATCGCGGTCGCCGGCAGTGGTCACTCCGCTCTCACCGCGTTGGTGGTGCTGACGGAGCTTGCCGAGCAGGAGCCTGGCACGAAGATCGTGTGGTTGCTGCGGCGCGGTGTGGTCGGCACCGCGTTCGGTGGTGGCGAGGCAGATCAGCTGCCGGCGCGCGGTGCGTTGGGGCTGCGGGCGAGGAAGGCGGTCGAAGCCGGGCGCGTCGAGACGGCGACCGGGTTTCGCACGGCGGCGGTCGAGCGCGCGGCGGACGGTAGCCTCACGCTGGAGTCGTTCGACGGTCATCGGGTCGATGGCGTTGATGAAGTTGTTGTGCTGACGGGGTTCCGGCCGGACCTGTCGTGGCTGTCCGAGGTGCGGCTCGACCTGGACCCGGTGTTGCAGGCGCCGTCCAGGCTGGCGCCGTTGATCGATCCGAACGTCCACTCGTGCGGCTCCGTCTATCCACATGGTGAAAACGAGCTGCGGCACCCTGAGCCGGGTGTTTATCTGGTGGGCATGAAGAGCTATGGCCGTGCGCCGACGTTCCTGTCGCTGACGGGCTATGAGCAGGCGCGGTCCGTCGTGGCCGCGATCGCCGGTGATCACGAGGCGGCCGGGCGCGTCGAGCTCGTGCTGCCCGAGACCGGGGTGTGTGGTGGGGCTGGGGTGTTCGACGCGCCGCAGGAGCAGAAGAACAGTGGCGGCTGCTGCGGCTCGCCGGAGACGGTCGACGTGACGATCGGACTCGCGCCCAGTGCACGCTGACACGACGGCGCGGCCCGGCATTGACGCCGGGCTGCGCCGCGTGCTGATCGTGTTGTGCACCACCGAGATCATCAGCTGGGGCCGACCATCAGCGCGCGGACAGGGGGTCGCTCGCGGCGATCACAGCAGGGTTCTCCGTGAGCCAGATCGTCGCGGGACTGGTAGGAATCCCGGTGGGCAAGCTGCTCGATCGACATGGCCCGCGCGTCATCATGACCTCAGGCTCGATCGTCGCCGCGCTCGCACTGGTAGCGCTGGCGACCGCGATCACCGACCGATGGGATGCCCGGGCAGCACCATGGCTGCCTGGCTCGGCGGCTACCCGGCTGTGTTCGTGGTTCCGGGCGCGATCGGGGTGCTGGCGGCCGCGTTGTCGACCGCCAGCGTGCCGCGCTAGCCGAGCAGTTCGGCAACCAGGCCGCGCACCCGGCGGTCGATGTCGTCGCGGATCGGGCGGACGGCGTCGATGCCCTGTCCGGCGGGGTCGTCGAGCTGCCAGTCGAGGTAGCGCTTGCCGGGGAACACGGGGCAGGTGTCGCCGCAGCCCATCGTGATCACAACATCGGAGGCCTCGACGTCCTCCGTCGTGAGCTTCGAGGGCACCTCGGCGGTGATGTCGAGGCCCCACTCGGCCAGCGCCGCGGCTGCGGCCGGGTTGACCTTCTCCGCAGGCTCGGAACCGGCCGAGCGCACGGTGATCCGGCCCATGCCGTAGTGCTGGAGCAATGCGGCGGCCATCTGGGAGCGGCCCGCGTTGTGCACGCAGACGAACAGCACCTCGGGGGTGGTGGACACGGCGGTTCTCCTTGTTCCCAAACGGATTTCAGTCGTGGAGCAGTTCGGACAGCAAGCCGCGGACACGGCGGTCGATGTCGTCGCGGACATCACGGACGGTGCCCAGCGAGGCGCCGGCCGGGTCGGCGACGTCCCAGTCGAGGTAGCGCTTGCCGGGGTAAACCGGGCAGCTGTCGCCACAGCCCATGGTGACCACGACGTCGGCGGCGCGCACCACCTCGTCGGTGAGCGGTTTCGGGAACGCCTCGGTCAGTGTGATGCCCAGCTCGGCCAGCGCGTCGGTCACGGTCTGCGGGATCGTGCCGGTCGGCTTGCTGCCCGCCGAGCGCACGGAGACCTTGCCGAACGCGTGGTGCTCCAGCAGCGCGGCCGCGATCTGCGAGCGGCCGGCGTTGTGGACGCAGACGAACAACACCTGCGGCACGGTGATCGTGGTCAGGCCGTCGGCGCGGCCCTGGTCGGCCAGCCGCTGGCGGGCGAACCGCGCGGTCAGGACCGGTAGGAAACCGGTGATGGTGGCGTGCTCGGCGAGCAGGTCGTAGGTCTCGTCCACGATCTTCGCGACGGTCTCGCGGCTGAACACCCCGTGGAACTTGTCAGAGAGTTCATCGGTGATCCGGAGCAGCTGGGCGGTGAGCTCGTGCTGGGGGAGTCCGCGGGTGCGGGACATCAGATCTCCTTGGACCGAAGTTCGTCGATGCAAATCACACCCCCTGTATCGACTTTTGTCAATCCAAACCGCTATGGTCAACGTCATGAGCCCGGACCAGACGCTGCTCGACTCGGCGACCGCCGCACGCTTGTTCAAGGCGCTCGGCGACCCGATCCGCGTCGACCTGGTCAGCCTCGTGCGCCGGACCGAGGGCCAGGAAGCGTGCTTCTGCGACCTCGCTGACCAGTTCGACATGCCGCAGTCCTCGCTGAGCCACCACCTCAAGATCCTCGTCAACGCAGGTGTGCTCAGCCGGGAACGCCGCGGGACCTGGAGCTGGTATCGCATCGACAACGCCGCCATCGACACCCTTGCGGCCGTGCTGGCGCCGGGAGGGCCGCTGCGCGACACCAGCGCCTGCTGCGACTGACCTGACCACGCCGAACTCGCCGATGTCCGTCATCGGGCGATGACGCCTGCCTACACCCAGGAGAACCTGTTGAGCACCACGGAAACCGCGGCACCGGACGTGCTGCACCGACTGTCCTTCCTGGACAGGTTCCTGCCGGTGTGGATCGGTGTCGCCATGGTCGCCGGCCTGCTGCTCGGCCGGTTCGTGCCCGGTCTGCAGGGAGTCCTGGACGCGGTGAAGATCGGCGAGGTGTCGCTGCCGATCGCCCTCGGCCTGCTGCTGATGATGTACCCGGTGCTCGCCAAGGTCCGCTACGACAAGCTCGACACCGTCACCCGCGACAAGCGCACGATGGTGCTGTCACTGGTGCTGAACTGGGTCCTCGGCCCGGCGCTGATGTTCGCGCTCGCGTGGGTCTTCCTCGCCGACCTGCCCGAATACCGCACCGGCCTGATCATCGTCGGTCTCGCCCGATGCATTGCCATGGTCATCATCTGGAACGACCTCGCCTGCGGAGACCGCGAAGCTGCCGCGGTGCTCGTTGCGCTCAACTCCGTGTTCCAGGTCATCATGTTCGGCGTGCTCGGCTGGTTCTACCTCGACCTGCTCCCCGGCTGGCTCGGCCTGGACACCACCGCGGTCGACTTCTCCGCCTGGGAGATCGCCAAGTCCGTGCTCATCTTCCTCGGCATCCCGCTGCTCGCGGGCTACCTGAGCCGCAAACTGGGGGAGCGGTCGCGCGGCCGGGACTGGTACGAATCGAAGTTCCTGCCCCGCGTCGGCCCGATCGCGTTGTACGGCCTTCTGTTCACGATCGTCATCCTGTTCGCACTGCAGGGCGAGACCATCACCAACCGCCCACTCGACGTCGTTCGAATCGCGCTGCCGCTGCTGGTCTACTTCGCCATCATGTGGGCCGGTTCCTACGCCCTGGGCAAGGCATCCGGGCTCTCCTACGAGCGGACGACCACGCTGGCCTTCACCGCGGCGGGCAACAACTTCGAGCTCGCCATCGCCGTCGCGATCGGCGTGTTCGGCGTGACCTCCGGACAGGCGCTGGCCGGCGTGGTCGGGCCGTTGATCGAGGTGCCGGTGCTCGTCGCGCTCGTGTACGTCAGCCTCTGGCTTCGGCGTCGATGGGTGGGTCGTGCTCAAGTCTGACGTCGTGGTGATCGGCGGTGGCCAGGCAGGGCTGGCCGCCGCCTTCTACCTGCGCCGCGCGGGCGTCGACCACGTGGTGCTCGACGCGCAACCGGTGCCGGGCGGGGCGTGGCCGCTCACGTGGAACTCGCTGCGCCTGTTCTCCGTTGCCCGCCACAGCTCGCTGCCCGGCTGGCCCATGCCGTCCTTTCCGGACGGATACCCGACCGCACACCATGTCGCCGACTACCTCGCCGCCTACGAGAAGCGCTACGACATCCCCGTTCACAGGCCTGTCCAGGTGACCTCGGTGAGCCGAAGCGAGGACGGGCTGCTGGTGCACACGGACTCCGGAACCTGGTCGGCGCGGCACGTCATCAGCGCGACCGGCACCTGGTGGCGGCCATTTCGGCCGCTGATGGACCTACCCGGCCGCCAGCTGCACACAGTCGACTACCGCGACCCGCTGGAGTTCGCCGGGCAGAAGGTCGTCGTGGTCGGCGGCGGCAACTCCGGCGCCCAGATCGCCGCAGACCTGGTGCCGCACACCGAGCTGACTTGGATGACCCGCCGGCCACCGCGGTACATGCCGGACGAGATCGACGGCAAAGCGTTGTTCGACATCGCCACCCGGCGCGGCAGCGTCAGTGAACTCGGCGACATCGTGGCTGTGCCGCCTGTTCGCGAAGCCCGTGACAGCGGGCTGCTCGTGGCCACACCGACGGACGCCGAAGCGTTGTCCAACGCAGACGTCGTGGTGTGGTGCACAGGATTCCGGCCGGCCCTGAGCCACCTGGCTCCGCTGAGACTGCGCGACACCGAAGGCCGCGTCACGGTCGACGGCACCGCGGCCGCGGATGAGCCACGCCTGCACCTGCTCGGTTACGGCAGCTGGACCGGACCCGCCTCGGCCACCCTCATCGGGGTCGGGCCGACCGTGAAAGCAGCGATCGCGAAGATCGCCACGTCGATCAGGCCGTGACCGACCGCCGGTCGCGGGTCACGTTGCTCAACATCGCGGCCATCCGATCGGTCGTCTCCGGGCGAACCCAGTAGTAGACCCACGTACCCCTGCGCTCGCAGTCGACCAGGCCCGCCTGGCGCAGCAGCTTGAGGTGATGCGAGATCGTGGGCTGGGACAGTTCGAACGCGGGCGTCAACTCGCAGACGCAGACCCCGCCCTCCGTTCGTGAAGCGATCATCGACAGCAGCCGCAGGCGCACCGGGTCACCGAGTGCCTTGAACATCGCAGACAGCTCGGCCGCCTGTTCCGCGGCCAGCGGGTCCTCCGGCAGCGGATCGCAGCACCCCACCTCTTGCTTCGACATTTTTCAATATTGACGGCACTTCGGGTTTTGCGCAACACTGCATAGACAGATTTCAATACAGCCTGGAGGCGCTACCCATGACTGAGCAGACCGAGCTGCGAGAGACCGTCCGTGCCCGCTACGCCGTAGCCGCGACCGCCGTCACACAAGGAGGAGGCGGCTGCTGCGGCCCGCAGGCCGTGGAGGTCGACGCGACCTTCGGCGCCACGCTCTACCCGGCGGCCCAGCGCGACGAACTGCCCACCGAAGCGGTCGCCGCCTCACTCGGCTGCGGCAACCCCGTCGCGGTCGCCGAGCTGCGCGAAGGCGAAAGGGTGCTGGACCTGGGTTCCGGCGGTGGCATCGACGTCCTGCTCTCCGCGCGCCGCGTCGGTTCCGCCGGCAAGGCCTACGGCCTGGACATGACCGACGAGATGCTCGCGCTCGCACTGTCCAACGCTGAGAAGGCCGACGCCACCAACGTCGAGTTCCTCAAGGGCAACATCGAAGCAATCCCGTTGCCAGGCAACACCATCGACGTCGTGATCTCCAACTGCGTCATCAACCTCTCCGTCGACAAGCCCGCCGTGTTCGCCGAGACCTTCCGCGTCCTGCGCCCCGGTGGCCGCCTCGGCATCTCCGACGTCGTCGCCGACGACCACCTCACCACCGCCGAGCGAGCCGAGCGCGGCTCCTACGTCAGCTGCATCGCAGGAGCCCTCACCTTCACCGAGTACCGCGAAGGCCTGGAAGCGGCCGGGTTCGCCAACATCGAGATCACCCCGACGTTCCAGGCCGCCGACGGCATGCACTCCGCGATCGTCCGAGCGGTGAAACCCCTCGACATCAAGCCCGTCCCCACGGCTGTCCCGGCGCAGGACGCAGGCTCGTGCTGCGGTGTCAGCGCCTGCTGCACGACCGATGAGCAACCAGTCGACTCGAATCTCACCGTGGCGGACGCGAAGTCAGCAGCGGGTTGCGGCTGCCAGTGAGCCCACCCGGTGCCGCGTTTGGTTGCCCTCACACGATGAGTGCGTCTTCGAGTGACATGAAGAGGGTGACAGGACAAGCGGTCGGCGCCTCGTTGCGAGATGGCTGCTTCGCGATGAGCGCTTGGCTCGTTCGGAGTTGGTGAGTACTGCCTGGGGTCGAGCACCAGCTGGTGGTGGGGGAGCGGCCGTCGGAGCGATGTCGTGTCCTCCCTGTCGCTGGTGAGCGGCATGCCGGAGTGATGCGTCAGGCCATGTGTGCCCTGCGGACTTCAGCAGGCACGCGCACTTACTACGACCGCCAACATGCCCGCGGTGTGCCGCACAATGCCGCCCTGCGCCACGTCGCCAACCGGCTCGTCGGCATCCTCCGCGGCTGTCTCTCCACCCGTATTACCTACGACGAAGCCACCGCCTGGGCGCACCACGTCGAGCGGGCCGCCCAACTTCCAGGGATGTCTCGGGCTCGCAAACCATGATCCACAACGCAGAAACGGAGAATGAAGATGAACCCCCGAAATACAGAGAAGCAGGTCGACTCGAAAGTCGACCTGCTTCTCTGGAGTACGCCGCCAGGGACTCGAACCCCGGACCCGCTGATTAAGAGTCCTCGGGTGGGCCTCAATTGTGATGTCGGCTGATGTCGGCGAGTGCCGTTTCCGCACTTCAAATGCAGGATCCGGGCGCGTTGCTTGCTGTGCGGTGTCAGTCTGTGTCGTCGCAGTTCAGGGTTCTCGGGCCCGTCCCGGGCTCGCAATCAGGGCTTCTGCGGGACGTGTCGCGGGTAGTCACAGTGATAATCGCGGTGGTCGTGGGCTGACTTTTCTCTTTGATTCGGCAACGTTCTGAGTTCTCTGAACTTTGATCATGTTCGACGGTGTCACGAGTTCGTGCTGGTCAGCGGTCCGTGGTGAGCGTGGGGATGCCGAGTTCGACGGTGGTGTGTCGTGTCGGTGGTGTGTTGAGCTGGCCAGTTTGTGCTCGGCGGCGGTGAGGCTGATGCGTAGGCCGTCGACCTCGCCGAGCCAGCCCTCGCGTTCGGCCTCGGCGATGCGGGCGATGAGGTTCGCCGCCCAATTGTCCGTGGCGCCGTGCTAATGGCGTGGTTGGCCGATCGTGATCTTTGCCGTCGACAAGCAGTGCTGAGCTGCCATCCGCGATGCGGACGATGTCAGCTGCGAGCAGGTATGCACGTCTCGGCCTCCGAAGCGGAAACCTCGTCGTGGACTCCCTTGCTCGCAAGGGAGTCCAATGACTTCAGCCGCCCGCCGAGGCTGTCGAGGGTTGCTTTCAGGACACTGCCCTGTGTCCGTCCGCCAAGCTGATCGCGGACGTGCTGGAGGAGGCGGTTGCTGTACAGGTCGTCGGACATCTTGCGTTCGATGCCGTCGTCGCCTGTGATCTTGAGGTCAGTGGCCGAGTACAAGGCGCCGGCGAGTGCCTTGGTCATGCGGCGGCAGGAAGTCAACGCGTGCGCCAGATCTCCCGGCACGTGCCCAGGTGTGCTTCAAACTCGGTTCCCTCGGCGTCAGGGAGTGCCGAATGCGTGAGCACCGATCAGCAAACTCGGGTTGATCGCACGGGTTGTTCCCGGTTTCAGCCAATTGGGTCCTAAGTGGAGTGTATTGTCTGGGCATCCGGTGTCAGCCGAGCAGTGCCGTGACGTTGGCGCGGTCGGCGCCGAGAGTCACGTAGAGCTGGGCCCACTGTTTGTCGGTGTCGGTGGGGGTTTTGCCGTCGCAGAAGGGTTTGCGGCCGTGGACGGTGTAGTAGCGCAGTAGTGACAGGGTTTCGCCGGTGCTGCGCATCGCTTCGTCGGTGTAGCGGGGGCCTGGCGCCTGGGGTTGGTGGCTCAGGCAGGTGAGCTCCTTGCCGTTCTCGTTGTCGAAGACCGGTCCGGGGTCGGGGGTCGTGGTGCAGGCGGTCAGAACGGCGGCGCCGCACAGGAGCGGGATGAGAAAGCGCATCGCGCCTCCTATTCGAACAGGGCTCGGGCAGTCAGCCCGAGGCCGACGACGAGGACGAGCCCGGCGGTGATGACGGGCAGGGCGGTGAATCGGTCTCGGAAGCGTTCGACGGCGGCGAGACGGTCGCGCAGGCGAACCAGCAGCAGGCCGACGGTGGTGAGGGTGGTGGCCATGCCCAGGCCGTAGCCCAAGACGAGCAGGACGCCGAACCAGGTACGGCCCAAGGCGATCGCGCCGAGCAGCACTACCAGAGCCGACGGGCTGGGGACCAGGCCGCCCGCCACACCCATGCCGATCAGACCGCCACGACCTACACGGTGCCCGTGTCCATGTCCATGTCCATGCCCATGCCCGTGACCATGGCCATGCCCTATGGCGACGGGTTGCCGTTGCAGAGCTGAGCGCAGCAGAAACGCCCCGATGGCGGTGACGAGCACACCGCTGGCGATGCCAAGCACCCGCAACAGAGACTCTCCGGCCAACGCGCTGGAGGCACTGATCACCAGACCTATCAGCAGCACCCCGAGCGTGTGGGTGAGGGTGACCGTGGCGCCGACCACGACAGCGTCGCGGGCGGTGCCGTCACGGCCCGCGAGGTAGGCCGCGATGACGGTCTTGCCGTGTCCGGGCAACGCGGCGTGGGAAGCGCCGAGCAGCAACGACAGCAGCACGGCGAGCACGCCGACCAGAGGGGTGAGGTCCTGCTGGCCGACCAGCCCGGTGAAGGCGCGGGTGGCCGCACCGATCAACGTGCTGCCGCCCTGGGGCGCGGCGATACCTGAGGCCGCGCCGGCTCCCGGTTCCACGCGCAGGCTCACTGTGCGGACGTCGAGGGGGTTGGCCAGCAGGTCGTCGGGGTAGACGCGGAGCTCGTTGCTGGAGCTGGTCGACGGCACCGGTGGGTCGATCAGCGCGATGCCGTCGCCGATTGCGGTCATCTCATGCCAGCCGACGCGGTTGGGCCGGTAGGTGTCACGCACGTCGATGGTGGCCGCGGTGCTCAGGTCGGTGGGTGCGCTCAGCAGGCAGGTGAGCCGGGTCGTGGCGAGACCGGCTTCGCCTGAAGGGAACTCGACCGAGGCGGACCGCAGCGCCACGGCCGTCCGCGTGCCGTTGACAGTCACCCCCAGACTGCTGCGCACGGTGTCGCACTCGCGGCCGGCATAGTCGGTCTGGCGGGCGGGTTGTTCTTGCAGGGTGGGGATCTCGGCGAGGTCGATGACGGAGACGAGGTCGATCCTGGCGGGGTGCACGGTGATGGCGTGGTGGTGGTTGATGGTGAAGTTGCCCAGCGGGTGGGCTCCGGCACGGGCCGGGATCGCCAGCATGGCCAGCGCGGTGAGGACGAGGGCTGCCAGCGCCTTCATCGCAGACCGTCCAGCGCGGCGCGGGCGGCAGGGGCGTCCACCGGTGAGAAGTACGGGTTGGTCCGCAGCGCCGAGCCGAGCGCGCCGACGGCGTCCACGGTACGGCCGAGGTCGCGCAGGATGATGCCGCGGTGGTAGGCGAACGTCGCGTTGCGCCAGCCCGCGGCAGCGGCGCGGTCGGCGTAGCGAGGAGCCTCAGCGTCGCGTCCGGCCAGGTGCAGTGCCCAGGCGAGTGCGTCCGCGACCAGCGGGTGCTGCCGGCGGCTCCATTCACGTTCGGCGGCGGCCAGTGCGGTGGCGGGATCACCCCGGTCGGCGGCGGCGACCGAGGCGGCCAGGTCGTCGGTGCTGCCCGAGGCGGCGAGCAGCCGTTCCTGCTGAGCGAGGAGGTCGAACTGGCGGGCGGCGTCCTCGGTGCGGCCCGCGACTTGCAGCAGGACGGCGTTTTCGTGCAGATACTGCGGTGACGGCACGCGTGCCACGAGGTCGGCGTAACCGGCGAGCGCGTCGTCCAGCTTGCCTCGGGCGGCCGCGATCCTGGCGCGCCCCTGCAGCAGTGCGGGGTCGAGCGGGTCGATCAGCAGGCCCTGTTCGTACTGGGCGGAGGCCTCGTCGAGGTCGCCGTTGTCGAAGGCCAGTTCGCCGAGGTGGTAGCGGCAGAACAGCGAGTCGGCGGGCGAGGAGGAGGCGTCGAGCGCGCGGGTGAGGGCTCGGCGTGCGGAGTCGACGTCGCCGCGCTGCTCGAAGTCGTAGGCGGCGCGGGTGAACGCGGGCACTCCGGGTTCGAGATCGAGCATCCGCTGCACGGCGGCCCGCGCCTCGTCAGCCAGACCGAGCTGGGTGAGGGCGTCGGCGAGCACGCCGTAGACCTCGGCGGTGTCGGGCAACGCGGCACGGGCGAGTTCGGCCTGGTCGCGGGCGGCGGTGAAGTCGTGGCGGGCGTTGGCCAGCGCGCCGAGGCCTAGGTGGGCGTTGCCATTTGCCTCCGGCTTGTGCCGTAGCGAGGTGCCGAGCGCGCCTTGGGCCTTGCCGTAGTAGGTCGGGTCGCCGGTGATCCTGGCCTGTTCGACGTAGGCCGAGCCGAGCTGCGCCCACGTGGCGGCGTCGCCAGGCACGCGCTTCAGCCGGTCCTGGGCCGCAGTGATGGTGCGCTGCACATTGCTGCGCACGACAGCGGCGCCTGGAGCAGGAGGGGCCGGGTCGTCGCCGCGGCTCAGCGCGGTCGCGGTGGTGGCGAGCAGCGCGGCGCCGGCGGTGATCGCCAGCACTGCGATGATCTTGCGGCGGTTCATGGCGCGCTCCGTAGGTTGCTGCCGAGGGACGTGTCGGGGAACGGAAGAGATTCCGTTCCCCGGCACGCTTTTACGCGACTGCGGGAACCGCGGTCCGAAGTGGACGGCGGCCCAGCAGCCACACGCCCGAGCCGATCAGCAGCGCCGAGAGGACGGCGTTGAGGATCAGCCCGTCCGGCAGACCGCCGCCGCCGCCGCCGGCGCCACCCGCGCCTGCGGGTGCCACTGCACCGGCAGCGCCGGAGTTGACGGCGGTGTTGTTCGGCAGTGCCACGTAGGGGAACGAGGTGCCGAACGCCTTGTCATTGGCGTTGACCTTGTCCCCGGCTGCAAGCGCGGGCACGATGCCGCTGACCGCGGCGCCTTCCAGCGCCTGCACGCCGATGTCGAGCACGTCGTCGGTGAGCCGGCGCCCGTTGGGGAAGCCCTGCAGGTCACCGGCGAGCACGCCCAGCCGGTTCGGCGATGCCGCCGGCGGGATGGACGTGTTGAGCCGCAGCTGTTCCGACGGCGTGAACTTCTTCGGATTCACGTCGGCGTTGTTCAACTGCGAGTTCAGGTCGGCCTTGATCGGCCCGCCGAGCTTGGTGGTGATGCCGGTCAGGAAGATCTCCACCAGGTCGTTGCGCGGCGTGGCCGGGGCTGGCAGGCCGTAGATCGCCTGGATCAGCTTGGGCACCTCGGGGTCGGTGACCCGCTTGACCAGATCCGGCGTCTTGCCGTCCTGGTCGGGTGTGAGGGCGTTGAACTTGTCCTTGAGGCCCGCAGGGACGACGACCTCGTTGACCAGCGGGTTGCCCAGGCGCGAGACCTGGACGAACGGGCCGACCGCACGCGATTCCCCTGGGCTGAGGATCATCGACTGCCGTTCGGTGTCGCTCCACACCCCGATGACCGGGTTGCGGGTCGCGTCGCCCTTGAGCGCCAACTGCGACTTGGGCACCTGCAACGCGATGGTGTTGACGTTGTAGCCGCGCAGCGTGTCCTGGCCGACCTCGGAGAGGTTGCCGCCGTAGAGCAGGTCGAACACCCGCAGGTCGAGGAAGAACGCGTCGTCGGACTGCCCGACGTAGCTCTTGCCGCCACCGGGCACGTCGGTGATCGCCTGGGCGCGCAGCGCGCCGTAGTCCGGCATGGACGCCGGGCCGGTGTTGGACGGCGCGACCTTGCCCGAGCGGATCAGCTTGCGATCACGACCGTCGCGGTCGATCAGCTCCAGCGTGTAAGTCTGCCGGAACAGCAGGTCCTCGTCGTCCAGCGACGTGACCGGCCCGTTGTTGTACAGGAACGTCGACTTGCCGCGGCGGTCCTCGGTGCGGAAGGTCCACCGGTAGGTCAGATCCGCCTTGGCGTCACCATCGTTGTCGATGTTGATGTCGTAGCGGGCATCGGTCGCCCACGGGTAGAAGTTCGGCCCGCCGTTGGGCTCCTGGAACGGCGACCAGCTCGCCACGAGCGTCACCGTGTCCGGCTTCTCCGGGCTGACGAACGCGTAGACGTCCGTGTTGTCCACCGCCGGATCACCCGCGATCAACGGCGCCTCACGGTGACTCGACGCACCGGCCGAACCTGAACCACCGATCAAACCTGCCGCGAGCAACGTGCTCCCGACCGCGATCAGACTTACCGCCACGCGTCGTCGACGACGCGTGGGAGGGGGTGCTGACATGCTCCATCCCTTCGGATCGAAGCCCGTCCGGAGCGAAACCCGCCACACGGACAGGACGCCATCCATTCGGCGCCAAGGCCGAGGAGGCTTGCCCAGTTCACCCGAACGCCCTCTTGCACACTGCTGGCATCAAGCGTTGACGCAGGCTGATGTCACGGCCAGCGACGACTGAAGACCGATCGTCGACGCACCGCCAACGCCGTCGTCTGCCTAATCGACGTCTGTTGTCTCTTGTAGAACTGTCCGAAGTGGACGAAGTCGGCCAGGCCCATCTGATGCGTGGCCGGTCTCATCCTCTTGAGGCGGAAGGTGACCTGGAATCGGCGACCGGTGAGACGCGCAGGACGAGCAACGCCGTGCCGGGCCTCACGTTAACTCGAAAGGATGAACGTACGTCAGTACCACCTGGACTGATTTCGGGGTGCCTATCCCGGATTTGATCGCATGGTCATGCCACGTCGAGAAGTACGCCGCGACCTCGAAAGGCAAGTGCGGCATGGGTTGCCGATCACGTGGATCACGCATGTTCACTCGAAAGTGGAGATTTCTGCAATCGCAGTCGATGAGTTACGTTGAGTTTCAACCACGACTTGCCGACCGCTTTCCGGTGTACGTGCACCGGTGTGATCCCGCTGCACGACAGGGCAGACGTGAGTGACGCCCGCCTCATGCCTCGGCTTCGAACCCGTGGGCGGACAAGTATCACGAGAAGGAGCGCGATGCAGCAACGCGACCTGACACAACGGATCATGTCCCGTGGTGTCGCCGAATCCTCAGAGCTGGACGATTCGGCGGAGGACCTGCTGGCGTGCGTGGCACGGGGCGATGAGGCTGCGTTCGGGCGGTTGTACGACCTCGCGGCGGGCATGGTGTTCGGGCTCGTGCGCCGGGTGCTGCGTGACGAGGCGCAGTCCGAGGAAGTGTTCCAAGAGGTCATGCTGGAGGTGTGGCGGACGGCGAGCCGGTTCGACCCGGACCGCGGCAAGGCCACGACCTGGATCATGACGATGGCGCACCGGCGTGCGGTTGACCGGGTGCGGTCCTCGCAGGCGGCGACCAATCGCGACGAACGCGTCGCGGCGTCGGCGGTGGAGATCCCGTTCGACGAGGTCGTCGAGCAGGTCACCGACCGCATCGAGCAGCGCAAGGTGCGTCGTTGCCTGTCGTCGTTGACCGACCTGCAGCGCGAGTCGGTACTGCTGGCCTACTACCAGGGCTACAGCTATCCGGAGGTGTCCAGTCTGCTCAGTGTCCCGCTGGGCACTGTGAAGACCAGGATGCGTGATGGCCTGATCAGACTGCGGGACTGCTTGGGGGTGACCGTGTGAGCATGTCGTCAGATCTGCACATGCTGACCGGCGTGTACGCGATGAACGCCCTGCCGGAGGACGAACGGGCGGAGTTCGAGGAGCATCTGGCGGACTGCGCCTCGTGCGCGCAGGAAGTCGCCGAACTGCAGGCCACCTCGGTCAGGCTCAGCCTCTCGACGGAAATCGAGCCCCCGTCCCATCTGCGCTCACAGGTGCTGGCGAAGGCAGCGGCCACCCCTCAGTTGCCACCGGAGACAACCGCCACGGTGACCGTGCTTGCTTCGCGCTCGCCGAAAAAGTGGCTGATGCGGGCGAGCCTGCTCACGACCGCCGCCGCTGTGTTCGGCGCGGTTGTGCTCGGTGTTCAGGGTGTGCAGGACCGGAATGAACTCGACGAGCTCCGTCAGTCGGCCGCCGGCTACAGCCAGGTCTCGGACCTGCTGAACGCTCCCGACGCGAAACTCGTCAGCGACTCGGCATCTGCGGGTGGCAAGGGAACCGTCGTGGTCTCGCCGAGCCGGGGCAAGGCGGTGTTCCTCGCCAGCGGACTGCCGAAGCTGCCGTCGGACCGCACGTACCAGCTGTGGATGGTCGGCCCGGACGGACCGCGCTCGGCAGGTCTCCTGCGAGACGAACCCGTTGTCGCAGAAGGCCTTGCGGACGCACAGAAGCTTGCGCTGACCGTCGAACCGAGCGGTGGATCATCCAGCCCCACGACGACCCCGGTTCTTGCGATCTCGGTGGTGTGACACGAAGACGAAGAGACCCCGACGGCCTCCAGGCCATCGTGGTCTCTTCGTCTCTGCTGGTGTTCAGAGCCAGGTGGAGAGCGCCTTGAGGATGTCGGCGCGCTTGCGTGGTGCGGTGAGGGTGGCGACGGGTTGTCCGCCGGAGAACAGCATCAGGGTGGGGATGCTGAGCACGCTGTAGCGGACGGCGATGTCGGGGTTGGCGTCGATGTCGATCTTCACGACGGAGATCTTGTCCTGGTGCTCCTCCGCGATGCCGGTGACGACCGGGCTCAGTGACTTGCAGGGCCCGCACCAGGGCGCCCAGAAGTCGACCAGCACGGGCTTGTCCGCGCTGAGTACATCGCTGTCGAAGGAGTCCGTGGTGACGTCGGTGAGGTGCATGGTGGTGTTCCTGATCATCCGAAGGTGAAGGAGAAAGCCTGGACTCCGGGGCTGACGGTCGCGGTGAGCGAGCCGCCCTGGATCTGTTGCGTGGCCACGAGCTGGTAGGAGTTGGGGGTGCCGTCGACCTCGATGGTCTTGGTCTGCCCGTTGTTCTGGACGGTGACGGTTCCCTTGCCGGACAGGACCATCCGGACTTCCTTGGCGCGGTAGTTGAGCTTGATCTGCCCGGAGTCGCCGGTGGGGGTGATGGACTGGGTGTCGAGCTTCCAGGCGCCGGCCAGGGCGAAGGTGCCGGTGCCCTGGTTTTCGGGGAACTGGAAGGACTTGTCGCCGCTGGTGTAGTTCTCGGTGCCGGCGAAGTTCACGCGCTTGGTCGAGCCGAGGTAGGTCTCGCGGGTGATGTCGGCGTTGACCGGGGTGTCGTCGGCCAGTTCAGTGGCGGCCGGGAGCCTCGTCTCGGGGTTGGCGTCGGTCAGCAACTGGCGGATGAGCTTCTCGGTGACCTTGTAGTCGCCTTCACCGAACTTGATGTGCCGCACGGTGCCCTGGGCGTCGATCAGGTAATGCGCCGGCCAGTAGCGGTTGCGGTAGTTCGTCCAGGTGCCCAGGTTGTTGTCCAGGGCGACCGGGTAGGTGATGCCGAAGTTCTTGGCGGCGGACTTCACGTTGTCCGCTTCCTTCTCGAACGCGTACTCGGGCGAGTGCACGCCGATCACTTGAAGGCCAGCGTCACGGTAGGCCTTGTCCCACCCGGTGACGTGCGGGATGGAGCGCTGGCAGTTGATGCAGGAGTAGGCCCAGAAGTCGAGCATGACGACCTTGCCCCGCAACGACTTCAGATCGATCGCCTGGTCGCCCGAAGTGTTGAACCACTGCTGGATACCGGTGATGTCCGGCGCGGTGCCACAGCTTTCCAGCTCAGGAGCGCCATCGGAGCACTTGTCGAGGTCCTTGTTCTGATCGTTGACCAGCCCGCCGAGGTTGAGCGCCTTGCGGACCTGCTCGGAGTTGTTCACCTTGTCCTGCAACGAACTGGTGTAGTCCGGGATGACGCGCTGCAGCAGCTGCGGCAGGTTGAACACCAGGCCGAACGCGAGTGCGATCATGACGACACCGGCGGTGATGCGGATGCCGCGCTGGCGCTTGCGGAAGGACTGCACGCGTTCGGCGACGCGGCGGCCAGCGAGGGCGAAGATCAGCAGCGGGATGGCCGCACCGACGGCGAACGTGAGCGTGAGGACGACGGTCTCGGTGCCGATCCTGCCGGTGGACCCGGCGACGGTGATGGCGGCCAGCACAGGCCCCGCACACGGGACGTACACGGCGCCCAGAGCGAGACCCAGCGTGAAACCGCCGCGGGTCGCATCAGGATTGCGCTGCGGGATCCAGGAGAACGGCTTCTCCAGCAGCTGCTCGAAGCGCGGCACGATCAGGCCGATGCCGATCAGGATGAGCACGACGATGCCACCCCAGCGCAGAACGTCCTGCGGCAGGTTGAGGATCGTGAGCAGCAGCGACCCGAACAGCGTGACCAGGCTGAAGCTGACGACTAGTCCGGCAATCACGAGGTAGGGCCGAGTGCGTGACGCCGGCTTGGTCGCCACGGCCACCCCTCCTGACCCAGGCGTCGTGGAGCGGGCGCTCTGGGTGCCGCCGGAGAAGAAGATGACGGGAAGGACGGGCAGGATGCACGGCGAGATACCGGTAACCAGGCCGCCGATCAGACCGATCAGTGCGAGGGTCAACATGTGGGCCCTACTCGGATTGACGGAAGTGTGTGATGTCAGTGCTTCGGGACTGAATACATCACGGATTGCTCATGTGGCAGAAGTACTTGCGACATAGAGGAGTGAGGCGCAGTTACTGTCGACTGTGGACGTTGTGTTTCCGGCGCGGTGCCTGCCCTGTTCGCGCGTGATCCGCGGTCTCGTTGGTAACAGATCGATAACCAGACCCATCCGTTCCCCGAGGGGCGGCGAATCACGAGTAACAACCTCCCCCGCTCATTCCTTGGAGATGTCCGTCATGAACAAGACCGTCCGCAACACCGTTCTCGCCATCGGCACCGCCTCACTCGCGCTGTTCGGCGCGGCGTGCGGTTCGGGAGACATGGCTTCCAGCAGCTCCAGCACTGCGCCCACCTCGGCGACCTCGACGGCTCCGTCATCGCAGGCGATGGCCGATCCGGCCAAGGATCTGGTCGGCCCTGGTTGTGCCGACTACGCGAAGCAGGTTCCGTCCGGCTCCGGTTCCGTCACGGGCATGGCCGCCGACCCGGTTGCCGTCGCCGCGAGCAACAACCCGCTGCTGACGACGCTGGTCGCCGCGGTGTCGGGCAAGCTGAACCCGAAGGTCAACCTGGTCTCGACGCTCAACGGCGCCGAGTTCACCGTCTTCGCGCCGGTGGACTCGGCGTTCGCGAAGATCGACGCCGCGACGATCGAGAAGCTCAAGACCGACGACGCGCTGCTGACCAAGATCCTCACGTACCACGTCGTCCCCGGCCAGATCTCGCCCGACAAGATCGCCGGCGACCAGAAGTCCGTGCAGACCGGCGTGGTCAAGGTGACTGGTTCCGGCAACGCGATCAAGGTCAACGACGCCAACGTCATCTGTGGCGGCGTGCACACCGCGAACGCGACCGTCTACCTCATCGACTCGGTCCTGATGCCCGCCTGACATCTCCAGGGCAGCAGTACCGCGACTCCGGGAACCGCGCTGTTCAGGCGGTTTCCGGAGTTTTCACGTCTGCGGGTTGTCTGGGTCTTGTTGCATGTGGACGGTCACGATCCCGTCGGACGCGAAGATCGCGTGGTTCTCCGGTTCACGGATGATGACCACTAACAAGGCAACGGGGTTGAGCTGCCGGACCGCCCTCGTGATCAGAAACGCGTTGAGGTCGTCCGGCACCGCGACGATGACACGATCGGCGATGTCGGCGGTTGCTTGGTCGAGCGCACATCTGTCTCGCCCATCGCCGACAAGCGCGGTGGCACCGTTAGCTGTTGCCTCGGCGACAGCGAGGAAGTCGATGTCCAACACGATCAGCAGCGCGTCCGGCTGTGAGGCCAGCACGGAGTTCACGGCGCTGCGTCCGGTGTCGCCGTAGCCGATGACGAGAATGTGATCGGTCACAACCGGGATTCGGCGTGCCGCTCGAACCGGATTGCGTCCGATTCAGCGAAGAGCGATGCTGAGAACCTGAGAGCCAGTCGGGCTCGGGGAACCGCCCGCCGGCTCGACGGTGAGAACGGCTTTGCCGGCCCCCTCGAACCCGCTCACGAGCAATGAAGTCACACTGCCCGCCGGACGCGCGATGCCCGCTGATCGTGGACCGTGGTCGTCGATCAACCACAGTTGGTAGACGCGGTCGCGCGACAGCGTGTGCAGGCCGTGTGCCAGGAAGAGCATCTCGTTGCGGCTGAGCGAAATCGCCGCGGTGGCCGCAGGCTCTCCTGCCGTGACGAGCCGCAGGTCAGGCGCCGCCAGCAGATCACCGATCTGAGTGTGGGGAGAGGCGGCCACGGGGGTGATCGGCGACGTGGTCAGTGCGCCGTGCACACCGGCCACCGCCGCGGCGACCACACAGGCGGCCGAGATGAGCACTGCGGCGCGCCGAAAACTTTGGCGTCGCGAAAGAACTTGTCCGAACTGAGGGGTCGGCGGTACCTGCCTCGCGCGGCGGACCGCGTGCAGCACCTCTGGCCGAAGGGTTGTGGGGACGGCGTGGTCCACGGCGCTGCCCAGTCGGGCCGCGGTCTCAGTCAGTCCGGCCATCTCGGCCGTGCAGCCTGGGCATCTGTTCAGGTGTGCTTCGAACTCGGCTCGCTCGGAGTCCGGCAGCGTGCCGAGCGCGTGAGCACCGGTCAGCAGGTGCGGATTGGTCGCACGTGTCTCTCCCGGTTTCACATATCTACTTCGTAGCCGCCAGCTGATCGGATTGCACACCATCTGGTCACGGCGAGACTTAACGTCCCGATAGGACTGTCCTCGTAGGCAGGTTCACATGATCGCGGTCCGCAGCAGTGATCAGCAATTCGCTCACCCCTGCTGCGGCCGGCGCTCGGCACTGAGGGCGCTCACCCAATCTGGCGTACGACGGGCTCCGGTCGCTGTATCGGGTCCGTCGGTTCAGTTTGCGGGTGTCGTCGGGTAGTCCACCGCCCGCGTAGACGTCCTCGGCAAGCTTGGCCAAGGCGGTGAGTGCGACGTTCTGGCTCCACGGCCCGTAAGACACGCGCGAGATGCCGAGCTTCTGCGCTGTGTCCAGGGGGATCGAGCCGGGGATGCCGATCAGGTTGACCTTGCGTTCACCCAGCGCCTCGACCAGCCGCTCGACCTGTGTGGTGTCGAGCTTGCCTGGGACGAAGAAGTTCGAGGCCCCCCGCGTCGAGGTAGGCGCGGCCACGGGCGATCGCATCTGTCAGCACGTCCTCGGGGTCACGGTCACCTGCCTTGACGAACGCGTCGGTGCGGGCGTTGAGCACGAAGTCGACCCCGGCGGCCTGCGCGGCGGCGACCGCGGCCTCGACGGCCCGCACCGACTCGTCGAGCGGCTTCATCTGGTCTTCGAGGTTGGCGCCTGCCGCGCCGGCGTCGATGGCCCGCGCGATGGTGCCGCCAGGGGCGCCATAGCCGGCTTCCAGGTCGGCGCTGACCGGCAGGTCGCCGGCCACGCGCACGATCAGCGCGATCTCGGCGATCATCTCGTCGCGGGGAATCTTCTCGCCGTCCGGGTAGCCGCGGGAGGAGGCCGCGATGCCGTGGCTCGGTGTGGCGAGCGCCTGGGTGCCGGGTGTCTCGGCGACCACCTTCGCGGTGATCGCGTCCCACACGTTGACGACGAGCAACAGCTCCGGTGCCGCGTGCAGGGCCTGAAGGCGCTTGGCTTTGTCTGCCGTGGAGGTCATGTCCGCCTTTCTGCAGTCACTCGGCCGGAAGCGTCGGCTTGAGCGACTGGGCGAGGTGGGCGGCGTTGCGGTCTGCGGTGGCCAGGTAATCACTCCATCGGGTAGATGGCGTCGTCGCGTCGATCCAGCACGACCAGGTCGCGCGGATGTTCTGCGTGCGGATCCGCCAGATGCGGTTCAGCCGGTTCGGGACGGCGCCGCGCAAGTCCCTGTGCGTTCGCCGAAGTTGGTGCCGGACGCACAGGGACAGAACCCTTCACGCGAGCGGTGAACAGTCCACGCAGCGCTCGGTTGGGCATCCGGCGTCGTCAAGCGCTGAACCAGAGTGGAGCGGGCGACCCTCCAGCGGACCGAAAGATCACCTGAGGCGGTGTGGATGCCGAGGTGACGGGAATCCTGAGTTCGGTCGCATCGTGATGCACAGGCCTGTCGATCCGATCGTCCGTGCACTCTTGCGCGCTTATGCTCCGAATCGCTGCAAGGGAGTCGAGGGGAGGCTGCTTGTGGGCCAACCGGTGAACGGTGGCGTCGAGCTCGGTCTTGAGCTCGACGAGGGGACTCCGGCGCTGCGGGCGATCCGGGCGCGGATCGCCGATGCACTCGTGGGTGAGGACGAGGATCTGGTGCAGGACGCCGCACTTGTGGTCACCGAGCTGGTCAGCCACGCGGCCGGACCACGGATCGTGCGGCTGTCGTGCAAGCCACAGAGATAGATCGCGCCGCCGCCGACCAGGTAGACCGCTGCCCGACGGGCCGTACTGGCCATCAGCAGTCCTGCGACACCAAATGTGATGTGGACCAGGTTGTGCAGCACGGACACCGCGAACACGCCCAGCAGCAGTGCGCCTTCGTGGTGACCGGCGAAGGAGAGCTGGTCAGCGTTCGCGGTGACGCCTGGGACGAAGCCGAAGGCGCCGACGAGTAGGAACACCACCCCGACCACCGCCGCGACCAGCTGGATCGGCCGAGGAGGCGTCTTGCGGGTGTCTCGCGCGGGAGGAACTTGTTGGAGTCAAAGGACTCACCTCCGAGAACCTTGACGCGAATTTGACATTGATGATTCGGAACGCGGTCATTCATGGATTGGTGATCACTGTGCGTCGATGTGGTTGGCGCGATCATGTGCCACAAAGTAGTCAAAACAGATGTTTCGAATTTGTTCGCGTCGCTGATCTGCGACAACAGAAAACTTCCACTTTCGGGTGAACCGGCGCCGGAGCAGCTCCGAATAGGAGCATGTACGGGTGCTGATTCGTTGAAAGGGGGTGATTGCATGAAGACGACGTGCTCTACAACGCTAAGGCGCGCACTGGGTGTGGCCGGCTTTCTCATCGGTTTCGGCCTGCTCTCGGCGGGAGTCGCGAGCGCTGATGAGGGCGACTCACCCGGCTTGCTGGATGGGGTCGGTGCGCTCATCTCCCCGGTGACGGACGTGGTGGCACCGGTGGTGCAGCAGGTCGCGCCGGTAACGAGAGGTGTTGCGGCGGTGACCGATCCGGTGCTCAAGCCGGTTCTGAAGGCCGCCGCGCCGGTGACCGAACCGCTGCTGGCACCGCTCGCACCGATCGTCGACACCGTGGTGCGGCCCTTGAGCCCGGTGCTGGAGCCACTTCAGCTCGTTACGGCGCCGCTTCTCGCCCCCGTGGTGAGCACGGTGCAGGACGTGCCGGTGGTGCCGCAGGCCGCGAAACCGTTGGTGACACAGCGATCCGCTTCGACGGATGTTCCGCAGCCGGCTCCTGTGCCCGACGTTCCCATTGCTGTGCCTGCGGTTCCTGAGGCGCCGTGGACGCCGGTCATCGCGCCGGATGCCTACGCTGTGGCGCTGCCAGACCGAGTCGCGGTGGCGATGTTCCCACGGCAGCAACAGATCTCCGCATCTGATGTGGTGCCACCGACTGAGGCGCCGCTTCCACCGTCACCTGACGTGCCGTTCGCTTTGCCCGGCACGATGGGATCGGTGTCGTCAAGTGGATCGACGAGTCCCGCTGTCTCGGATCTCCCCGCAGGTTCAGGAGTTCGTCCGAACAACGGATCGCTTGTGGTAAGTACAGATCACCAGGTCCACGGGTCGTGGTGTTACTACTACGGCCGAAGTCATCCCAGTTGATCAGTCCTGCCAACCAAGCCGACAGATCACCAAGCTTGTTTGACAGGAAGGTTCGACATGCACAGCTATGTGCGACGCGGTCTGATGGCCGCAGTGTTCTCGGGAGGCTTCCTCCTGGCCGGCTCGGCAATCGCGAGCGCTGACACGGGAGGCAATGGCCTCCTGGGCGGCGTCGGCGATGTCGTGCACTCGGTCGTGAACGGCGGCAACGGCGGTAACTCGGGTAACGGCGGCAAGGCCTCCAGCTCGAACAACGCCACGTCCGGCAACTCGGGCAACTCCGGGAACTCGGGTGCGACCGGCGGCAACAGCGCCTACGGCGTCTGCGTGCTCGCCAAGTGCAACACCCAGGTGAGCTCGGGCAACTCCGGGAACACGGGCGCGACGGGTTCGTCCGGCGATGCCTCCAACCACAGCACCACGGTGGGCGGCAAGTCCGGTGCGGCAGGCAACGGCGGCGACGCCACCGCGGCTGGTCGTTCGCAGAACGCGAACTCGGGCAACGGCGGTAACTCGGGCAACGGCGGCAACGCCTCCAGCTCGAACAACGCCACGTCCGGCAACTCCGGTAACTCGGGCAACTCGGGTGCCACCGGCGGCAACAGCGCCTACGGCCTGTGCGTGCTGGCCGAGTGCAACACCCACGTCACCTCAGGCGACTCGGGCAACACCGGTGTTACGGGCTCGACCGGTGACGCCTCCAACCACAGCAACACCGTGGGCGGAAACTCGGGTCCCGCCGGTGACGGCGGCGACGCGGCGGTCGTGAGCAAGAACCAGAAGTGGAACAACCACGGCAAGTCTGGTTCGGCTGAGGCGACTGCGGGCAACGGCGGTAACTCGGGCAACGGTGGCAACGCCTCCAGCTCGAACAACGCCACGACCGGTAACTCGGGCAACTCCGGGAACTCGGGCGACACCGGCGGCAACAAGGCCGTCGTGTGGACGATCGGCTCGGACAAGGGGCACGGCAAGTCCTGGAACAGCTCCAAGTCCTGGACCACCGTCACCTCGGGTGACTCGGGCAACACCGGCGCGACGGGTTCGACCGGCGACGCGACCAACCACAGCAACACCGTGGGCGGCAACTCCGGTCCGGCCGGCGATGGCGGCAACGCCTGGGCGACGACCGAGCAGGGCAAGTCCTGGAACCACGGCAAGTGGAGCCACCGCAACAACAACTCCGGCTCCACGGAAGCCACCGCGGGCAACGGCGGCAACTCGGGCAACGGCGGCAACGCCAGCAGCTCGAACAACGCCACGACCGGTAACTCGGGCAACTCCGGGAACTCCGGTGCCACCGGCGGCAACTCGGCAGTGGTGAAGTCCGAGAACAAGAACCAGAAGTGGAACGACCACCGCGGCGACAACTGCCACGGCTGGAACAACCACGGCTGGAAGCAGTCCGGCTGGAAGAACCACGGCACCAAGTCCTGGACCGAGGTCACCTCGGGCAACTCCGGTGACACCGGCGCCACGGGTTCGACCGGCGACGCCTCCAACCACAGCAACACGGTCGGTGGAAACTCCGGTCCGGCGGGCGACGGCGGCAACGCCTCGTCCTGGACGCACGGAAAGCATTCCGTGAAGGCGTGACCACGAGGTGATCGCAAAGGCGGGGCCGGTGGAAACCGGCCCCGCCTTTCTCGTGCGAGCAAACGTCAGCGCCGCGCGAACTTCGAGGCCAGCGTGATCGTGCCGGTGGCGTCGCGCACGATGAAACCCGACGCGTTCGCGCGCAGCACCGAACTGTTCAGGTTGCAGTGCATGACGTTCGCGCCGGTGCCGATGAACGAGCCTGCGGACACCTCGGCGCCGTCGGTGCCAGTGACGGAGACCTGGAAGGTCTGTCCTGAGGCGAACCCCTGTCCGTCGAGTTTGATCTCTACTCCCCAGGTGTGCGGGACGATGGACGCCTCCGCGGTCACTCCCGGAGCCTGCTGGACGAGCGCGACTGGTTCGAGTGGTGCGGCGGGGCGCAGGTACCACCAGGTCGCGCCCGCGATCACCACGGCGGCAGCAGCGGTGACCAGAAGCGTCGTGCGCGTCCGCCGTCCACGTTGGGCATCGACCCGCCGCACGACCAGCTCTTCGAGATGCGCGGGCACAGTGACGTTGTCGGCGTTCGCGCCGGCCAGTGCACGCGCCACTGGGGCGAGTTCGGCGACGGTGCTCTGACATTCCGCGCAGTCGTCAAGATGGTCCAGCACCGCCGCGAGCTCAGACCCCTCAAGGTGGTTCAGTACGTAGGCGCCGAGCAGTTCGGTTCGCCTCCGATGGACGAAGTCGTTCACAGCCGCACCCCCATCTCCTCCATCGCCAGCCGCAACGCCTTCAAGCCGAAGAAGACCCGGCTGCGCAGCGTCACCTGCGACACGCCCACCTCGGCGGCTACGTCCCGGTAGGACCGGCCGCGCAGATAAGTCTCCACGAGCGCCACGCGGTGGTTGTCGCTGATCCTCAGCAGTGCTTCCTCCACCAGGCGCTGATCGAGCACCGAGTCGGCGAAGTCGGAGATGTTCGCGGGCCGGTCCGCTGCCACCGCGTGGAGTCGCCGGGTGTGCCGGGCTCGCGCCCGCGCTTCGTCGATCACGACGTTGCGGGCAATCGCGAACAGCCACACACGCAGGCTCGCCAGGTCCGGATCGAACCGTTCGGCGGACCGCCAGGCCTTCAGGAACACCTCCTGCACGGCCTCCTCGGCCGCCTGGCCGTCCCCGAGCTGCCGGAGCGCGAAGCGATAGATCTCCGGGCCGTGCGCGGCGTAGACGTCCCGGAGGTCCAGATCTCCCCGCTTGTCGGTGATCGCCATGAGCTCCCCGTCGCCGCTCCTGAAAGCCAGTTCGGCGCCGGGGGCGGGTCGGATGGGTCTGAATTTGTTTTGTTGGCGCTTCAACATCGGCCTTGGGCGTGCCGTATGCACCCGTGTTCCGCGTTCACAGCCCTGGGAGAAACCATGCGCATCGCTCGCACGACCGCCATCGCCGCCGCGGCAGCACTGCTCACCGGAGTACTCGGCGCGGCGCCCGCCTCGGCGTCCGGCGACCAGCTCCGCGTCCACCTGCTCACCGACGACGGTGTGCTCAGCACCCGGACCTGGTCATCCCCGCTGTTCGCCCAGCACCGCGTCCGCGTCACCGGCCTCAAGGCCCACGACCGGCTCGCCGGCATCGACGTGCGACCCGCCACCGGCGTGCTCTACGCGATCGGACGCTCCGGCCAGCTCTACACCGTCGACACCCGCACCGGCCGCGCCACCGCCGTCGGAGCCCCGATCACGCTCAACGGCACGGCGATCGGCTTCGACTTCAACCCGACCGTGGACCGCATCCGCCTGGTCACCTCGACCGGCCAGAACCTGCGCCTGGTCCCTGACACAGGCGCACTCGCCGCCACGGACGGCCCGCTCGCCTACGCACCCGGTGACCGCGCCGCGGGCAGCACACCGAAGGTGTCCGCCGCCGGGTACACCAACAGCGTCGCCGGCGCGACGTCCACCACGCTCTACGACCTCGACAGCCACAAGGACACGCTCGTCACCCAAGGCACCGCGGCCGGTGTCACCCCGGTCGTCTCGCCGAACACCGGTCAGCTCTTCACCGTCGGCAAGCTCGGTGTCGATGTGGACAAGGCCAACGGCTTCGACATCGCCACCGTCAACGGTCGTCACCACGCCCTCGCCGCCGTGCGCCCCAGCCTGTCGTTGCTGGGCGGGTCGGTGCTGGTGAAGATCAACCTGGAGACCGGCAGGGCCTCGGTCGTCGGGTTCGCGGGCGGCGAGGTCGTCGGCGTCGCGTTCGCGAAGTAGCCGTCGAACTCCAGGAACAGCGCCACGCGCTGTTCCTGGAGTTCATCGGCTCGCGAAGGCCTGACGCAGGAACTCCAGCACGACGAAGCGCGCGGTCTGGGCGGAGATCGAGCCCCAGATCAGGTCGAAGCAGTGGTCGGCGCGCTTGAGAACGACGAGCGTCGGGAGCTCCGGCGCCACCATGTACGGCGTGATCGTCTCCAATGGAACCCACTGGTCGCGTGCCCCAGTGACGACGCAGACGCGTGCTGGCGCGGATTCGACGTGGGCGATGGGCGAACTCCACTCCCAGCGCTCCGCCACCTCGTGCGGTGTACCGCCGAGGAAGTCCACCAGCGGAGACACCTCCCGGCCGACAGGGCTGATGCGCTTGCGGCGCAAGGCCTCGTAGAGCGACAGCAGATCCACCGGCCCGTACATCGACACGACTGCACGGGGCCGCGGTTGTTCACCGAGGCTCGCCGCGAGCAACGCCAGGTGCCCGCCCGCGGACGAACCGAACAACGCGATCCGATCCGGGTCGACACCGAGTTCACCGGCGTGCGCTTCCACCCAGCGCACCGCGTCGATCACGTCGAAGGGAGCGACGTCCCAGCGTGCCGGAGGAGCAAGCCGGTAACTGATGCAGACCGCGCGATAACCGTTGTCCGCCAACCAGTTCGCGTAGGCGCGCAACTGTCGCCAATTCCCGCCCGCCCAACCTCCGCCATGCACGAGCACGACCACGGGCCCCGTCTCCGAGCGATCGGCTGGATGCCAGACGCCAAGCGGAAGACGTGCGCCGTCTCGTGAGACGAGCTCGTGCGTTTCCGGTGCACGTGCGCGAAGAAACCCCGTGAGGTCGAAGAGCGCGGCGAACAGCGACGGGCGCGCACCCATCGCGAGTGCTTGTCCCCACTGCGCTCCAGCCACGCAGACCTGTGCGCCTGCGGTGACCGCCGCGATGACCGCGAAGACGAGATATCCGTTGAACACGGCCACGACCGCCATCGCTGTAGCGAGAAGGGCCAGGGGAGGGGCGAGGCTCAACGTCAGAGCACGGACCACCCAGAAAACAGGTGCGGGTGACGGCATCAGTGAGACTGCCGCGAGTACCGCGATCAACACGATGGTGGTCTGGTGCAAGCTGATCGGCCTCTCCGATGGGCTTCAGCGCCGAGCTGTGCTGCCCTGCGGTGTGGACACCCGTGATTCGACAGCGTGCGCCCTGCGGATTGGCTGAGCACGAAATGCCGCCCCCAGACGCAAGTCCGGAGAGGCTTCTCTGAGATGCCAGAGGCTGAGGTCGAGGTCGTTCAGCACCGTCGAGCCTGCTCGTTGATCATTGCCGCTGGATTTGGACGGCGACGTCGAGCCCGCCGCCGGGTGCGTCGTGGACCAGACGAGAGTGATTGGTCATTGGCCGATCACCCTCGCTGTACAAATGAGCTAGGGCTTCGGGTCGGAAGAAACAGCGGTGCCCATTGCTTCGCCAGGGATGGCAGGAAGTTCGCGACTCCGTGAGCGAGAAGCTCACGACCTGGCGACGCCTCGACGAAGACCTGCTCGGGCCGACGGCCACGTTGCGGTTGCTGACGATCGGCGGCTCGACCGGCAACACCTCGCAATGGTGGGGACAGGGACGTTGGACAGCGATCTGCCGCGCCATCGTCGAGGACGCCGTCGCAGGCGGCATCGCACTTCCGGCGCCCTACGGCCAACTCGGTCCAGAGCGCTTCGTCGTCGACCTCGCCGAACCGGATCAGCTCGGCGACGACGTCCTGGAATGGCTGATCGACATGCCTGCCGCCGGAGCGGACGGCCCTCGAGGGCTGCGGTTCCACGCCGCCTGCGAACCCATTTCGCGCATGGTCGAACCGGTTGACTGGAACCTGGGATAGGAATCCGTGCGGCCCCACCGCACGGCGGAAGTAGTGGGAACGGGCTTGAGCACTGGCTCCAGCATCCCGCCGGCAGCTGGTCCGCCGAGGGAAGTCAGTGGTGTTCGGGAGCAGGCCTTGACCGGCATCGAGCCCGAGGTCAAGATCGGGCCGCCTTCTCGACCACGGCCAACTCCGCTTCGGGGACGATATGGCCCCGTTCGACTTGCTGGATGGCGTAGCGTGGCCTCTTGATCACGGTTGGCGAGAGTGGGGTCGGATGGGGCAGCAGGACTCGCGTCGGTCCAACGATGCGCTCGACGTCCAGAACGTGCTCTCAGGTGTCACCGGTTCGGCTGTGCAGGCCGGGTCTGTCACCGGCGACATCGTCATCAACCAGCATCCTCCGGCGCCGAGGCTCGTGGTGCCGGACCAGGTGCCGCGGACGACTCCGCGCTTCGTCAACCGGGTCCACGAGATGACGCTGATGGACTCGGTGGCGACGGGAGACGGCAGTTCGCCGCAGATTCTCCTCGTCAGCGGCATGGCGGGGGTCGGAAAAAGCGAGACCGTCCGGAAGTGGGTGGCGCGGCAGCGCGAGGCCTTTCCCGACGGACGCTTGTACGTAGATCTCGCTATGCTGCGCACACAGGACGGCACCGCTGTGGGAGACGGACTTGCCGACTGCCTGCGCGCGTTGGGGGTGGACGAGGCGCAGATCCCGTCGACTCTGGCCGGCCGCTCCAGCCTCTTCCGCACGAAGATGGCCGACTGCCGTCGTGTGGTGGTGCTCGACGACGTCACTGAACCGAGCCACGTCGCACCCTTCGTGCCTGGAGCGGGCGGCAGCGTCGTTGTCGTCACCAGCAACAGCAAGCTCGTCGAGCTGACTCTCGATGGCGCGACGGTGGTGGAACTCGCGCCGCTGACGGCAGGTGAGGGTGTGCAGCTGCTGTCGGGGCTGTGCGGGGACGGGCGGATCGAGGCGGATCCGCAGGCGTCCGCTGTCCTGGCGTCGGCGTGCGCCGGGCTGCCTGTCGCCCTGCGCGTCGCGGCGGCGCGGCTGCTGGCCCGCCGGCATCTGACGGTGGCGGCACTGGCCGCGGAGTTGGTGAACGAGGAGCGGCGGCTGGCTGGGTTGTCCGTGGGAGGAGAACAGGTCGTGTCCGTCGTGTTCGACAACTCCTATCGTGCCCTCGACCCGGATGCGGCCGCCCTGTACCGAGTGCTGGGTCTGTTGCCGTTCCCGCACATCGCTTTCGATCTCGTTCCCGAGCTGGTGGGCACGAGCGCCGAGCGAGCACGAGAACTGCTCGACACGCTGGTCGAGGCCAACCTCCTGGACGAACGAGTTGCAGACTGGTTCTCCTTTCACGACCTCGTGCGGTTGCACGCGCGGGAGTGCGCTTTGCGAGAGGAGCCGCCGAGCCGTCAGACCGAGGTACTGGATCAGGCGCTTCGGCACTACCTGCCGCGGTTGTGCCACGCCGACCAAGCCGTGATGGGGAATCGGTTGCGCGTCGCCGATCACCTGGCGCTCACTGACGGCACGAGCAACCCGTATCCGGAAGGCGATGCGGGCAAGCGGCAGGCGATCGACTGGATGGTCGCGGAACGCGCCAACCTGCTGGCCCTGCTCCGCTGGGCGGAGCGTGAGGGGCGCGATGATCCGGTGTGGCAGCTCGCCGAGGCGTTGACGGCGCTGTACCTCAACCGTCGCTACGTCGATGATTGGACGGAGTCGGCGGAGGCTGGGGCTTTCGCCGCACGGCGAGCGAACAATCCCGCCGCTGAGGCCCGGCTGCGCAGCGTGGTGTCCCGGGCGTACACCGATCTCGACGATCACGACCGCGCCGGGCAGGAACTGCGCCTCGCCCAGGAACAGGCCGACCGGGCGGGTGACGCCCTGCTGTCGGCCTCGGTGTGGGAGTTCACCGGCCGCCATCTCGACCAGACGGATCCCGCCGCGGCTGTCGGCGCCTACCAGCGCGCGATGGAAGGCAGCCGGATCGCGGGTTCGGACAGAGGCGTCGCGCTGGCGATGCTCTTTCTCGCGCGAGCCCTGCACGCGGCGGGCGAGCACGTCCAGGCCCTTGCCACGATGCAGCAGGCTCACGTGGCCTTGGAGGCGGTGGGCGACTCGCGCATGGCCGGTCGTGCCTTGATCGGCCTCGGTTCCCTGCGTCATGAGGCCGGGCAGCTCCGTGAGGCTCAGTCCGACCTGGAACGCGCGGTCAGCTGGTTCACCGCGGCGGGGATCACGCAGTACGAGGCCGAAGCGCGCCTGGCGTTGGTGGATGTGCTCGGTGACACCGCGGCGGCCGTGCCGCATCTTGAGCGGGTGGTGGAGATCCGCCTCGCGCAGGGCGCCGACGTCAGCTGGCTGAGGGCGGCGTTGCAGCGGATCACCGGGACACCGTGACCGTGCCGCTTCGGGTGCCCGCCCGCAGCTCGAACTCATCGGGAATGACAGTCCCGGCGGCCACGAAGGTGTAGAGCGCGGACGTGAGCAGCCCCGCGTCGCGCAGTGTCTCCGGCGCGTGCAGACTCAGGCGCCGACCGTCGCGGATCATGATGTCGCACCCGCCTGTGGTGGCGTGCCCGGCCATGCGGCAGCCTGGGAACCGCTCGAGAGTGGACGTCAGCCAGTCGTCGATCCGGTCGTCGGCGTGCACCTCGCCGCGCACGATGGTTGCGGCATCGGCGAACCGGCGCAGATTGCGCTCGCGCACGTCGATGCCGACGTGGCGGAGTGCCGCAGAGTGTGGCCGGTGGCTGCTTGCCTGAACGGGGAAGCGGTTCAGCTCGACCGTTGCTCCATCGTGGACTATCCCGGTGATCTCGAAGGCATGCACTCGCGGCAAGGTTTCGCGCGGATCAGGACATCTCAACGACGGCTGTCGATAGTCCGGTTCGGACAGACCCAGAGCGTCGTAACACCAAGCGCGCAACACTTCCAGTGCCCGGCCGGGCAACGCGAAAAGGGCGTCCGCCACGAGTTCGGCCTTCTCCGTCTCATGCTCCGCGATAGCGGCGTCCACTTGTCCGCGCAGGTCGACATCGGGATCCAACCTGCGCGCGGTGCGTCCCAGCTCCGCCATCGGCGTTCCGTCGACCACCTCGTCGCCGAACGCGGCCAGTATCAGCGGACGGCCGGAAGCCGCGGCGTACAGGCTGAGCGAGCCGTGATCACCGAGTACGACATCCGATGCGATCATCGCCGCGTGCCAGCCTTGCGTGGGGTCCACGAGCAACAGGCCGGACTTCAGCGCGGTGTCCAGGATCCGGCGCACCTCCCACGCTCCGTGCCAGGTCCACACGTTGGGATGGGCCACCGCAGCCACCCGGTACTCGTCTGCCGGTAGCTCGCGCAGTAGCCGTTCCGCCAGATCCGGGCGGGCGCCGAGCAGAGACTGCCCACCCCAGGTGGACGTGAGCAGCACCAGCCGCTGCCTGCCGGCGAGCCCGAGCCGGTCCCGATAGTGGTCACGCAGCCAGGCACTGCCGGTGAGCAGGTCGAAGCTGGTGTCGCCGCCGAGGACAGTCCGGCCGACCGCTTCGGGAAGGAGGGAGGTGAGATGTCGCTCCTGGTCGGGATGGGTGATCAGGATCCGGGTGTTGTCCTGCCGCAGCACTTCCGGGGCGACCACACCGGACACCCTGGTCTCCGAGGAGTCCACGTCAGGAACGTGCTTGTGGAAGCCCACCCCGTGGGGCAGAACGAGAATCGGAACACGGCTGGCAGGCTCGAAGTCGATTTTCTCGCTGGCCGCCAGCACCAGATCGCAGTCGATCCCCTGGGCCTCCTCCCACGGGATGGCGTGTGCCGGTAGTCCGCGGATCAGCTCAACAGCGCCGTAAGAGAACCGCGAACGCGTGTCCACAGTGAACAGAACCTGCACGCGGTGATCGCCTGCGAACACCGGAAGTGCTTCCAGCAAGCGGATCGCTGAGGTGAGAGTGCGTGCCACGACGAGCACACGGCTTTGTGGGCGCAACGTCCCCCACCGGACGGCTTCCGGGCTTCCGGGCTTCCGGGCTTCCGGGCTTCCGGGCTTCCGGGCTTCCGGGCTTCCGGGCTGATTCTTCAAATCCTAGCCCGTCTGACGCCGTCACCGAGGTTTCAGTGCAGCGGGTCACGCACATCTCACTCGATAGTGGCACGACTTCGGATCATAGCGAAGTCGCATCCCAGGCCTGCTCGTCGCAGCAGAGGAGGCATGGCGAAGGGTCAGCAACTCCGGCACCTGAACGTGTCGCCGGCCGACTGACACGTCGCACGCGCCACGCGACCGCTGGTGAGGTCTGCGGAACTGTCTGATAGTCATGATCTATGAGCCGGTACCTGTTCGTGCCGTTCCCGGCGCACGGTCACGTCAATCCGATGCTGCCGGTCGTGGCCGAGCTCGCGGCACGGGGAGCTGACGTGCGCGTCGCCGTGCCGAGCGAATTCGTCGAGGTGGTGCGGCGTTCGGGTACCGGCGTCGTAGAGTTGCCGGTGGAGTTCGAGGTGTACGTGCCGGACCGGGCTTTTCCGTTGGATGGTCCGAGGTGGTTCCGCGCCCGGACACGCAGGTGGTCGGCCAGGAAAGCTTCAGCTGACGTGCTGCGGAAGGAGCTTGGTGCCAGACCGGCGGATCTCGTCGTCGTGGACACCATGGCCTCGTGGGCGGGTCGGGTTGCCAAGAGTCTTGTGCTACCGCAAGCGTCGTTCAGCACGACGTTCACGCGGCGCCGTGTGAACGTCGTGAACGCGATGCCTGAGCTGCAGCCCGGTCAAGGTCAGCTCGTGGGTCCGTTGATCCGCGCGTGCGACACGGTCGAGTGCGAGTTGCCCTGGAAGCGCATTCGCGAGTCGAGGACGTTGTTGGTGTCGCCGGGCACGGTGTTCGCCAGGAAGCCGGAGTTCTTCCGCTGGATCGCGGATGCGTTCGCAGGGTCGGACTGGCTGGTGGTGGCCGCGAGCGGGCCGGTAGCCCTTGGCGAGCTGGGAGCGTTGCCAGAGAACGTGATCGTACGCCGGAAGGTGCCGCAGCTGGCGGTTCTTGCTCACGCGCAGGCGTTCGTCACGCACGGCGGGATGAACTCGGTGCTGGAGTCGTTGGCCGCCGGGGTACCGATGTTGCTCGCGCCGAGGTCGCGGGAGCAGCGCGCGACCAGCCGCCGGCTCCGCCGCCTCGGAGTCGGCGTCGAGCTCGCGCTGACGGAAGTCCGGCAGCAGGTCGAGCGGGTCAGCGGCGACCTGGCGGTTCAGGTCGCTCTCGGGCGGTTCCGAGGTCTCGCCGACACGGGCTTTGCCGGTGTGGTGGCCGACTTCCTGCAAGGACTCACGGCGGAGGCTCCAGGGGCGAGAACTTCGCTTTGACGTCGAGGTCTGCGCGGACAGCGTGGAGTAGGTCCTGCACGGCGTCGGTGAAGTCCTGTGCGGATTTGGAGTGGTCGGCGCGGAATCGTTCGGCGATCGCGTTGCCGTGACCGGCCTTGCTCTCGGCGCGGATCTTGGCGATGTGCTCGACGAGGCGTTCCGCCGCGGAGAGGGTCTTGGCGGCGCGTTCGGTGACGCGGCGAGGTGCGATGATCTCGAACTCGACGGTGAGCTGACGGATCGCGTCGAGCGGGTTGCCGGCAACGGGAGCGGCCGGCCAGACAGGAGCGCGTTGCAGCTCGCGGCATTCCTGGATGAAGTTGTTGTAGAGCTGGCGCTTCACCTCGGCCCAGCGGAAGGCGCTCTCCCGGCGGCGCGAAAGGAAGCTGATCCACATCGTGGCGAACAGAGTCAGCAGCACACCGGCGAACGTGATCACCGGCGTGCCCCACCAAGGCCCCGTGGAGTTCATGCTGGTCACCCTAGTTGTCGGCGACTGGGTGTCGTGATTCGGTCACTGTTCGAGTTCGATCATCGGTAGGCTCTCGCGCATGAGTGAGGGCCGGGTCGCACGCCTCCTGCCGCCGGACACCGTCGGGTTCCACGACCGCACGCCGCAGCTGCTGGACCTCCGCCGGCTGGTGATCGACGCCGGTGGACCGGTGCGCTGCCTGATCACCGGGCTGGCCGGCATCGGCAAGACGTGGTTCGCGATCCGCACTGCCCACGACCTCAGCTCCCGGTTTCAGGGCGCCCAGCTCTACTACGATCTGCGCGGCTCGACCGGGCACCCGGCCGATCCCTCGGACGTTCTGCGTCACTTCCTCACTCAGCTCGGTCTCGGCCACTCCGAGATTCCAGCTCATGAGGAAGAGCGGGCAACCGTCTTCCGCTCGCTGACCGCGAACACGCACGTGCTGGTCATGCTCGACGACGCCGACTCGGTTACCCAGGTCCGCAAGCTCCTGCCGTCGTCTCCGCACAGCCTGGTCCTCGTGACCAGCCGCAACCGTCTGGCCAACCTGCGCACCCGGCACGGCTTCCACCAGGTCGACCTCGGCGCGCTGGACACCGGCGACGCGCGCCACCTGCTCACCCGGTTCCTCGACCTGACCGGATCCGAAGCGGAGGAACGCGCGATCGCTCAGTTGCTCGACCTGTGCGCGGGTGTGCCGCTGTCGCTCAGCGTCGCGGCGGCCCGGCTGGACGGCCGCGGCACCCTGATCGACGTGGTCGTTGAGCAGATCCTCGCGGGCCGTTCGCTCGACCTCCTGGTGGACGACGATGACCTGGCGGTCGAGGCGATCTTCGACATGTCCTACGCCAGACTGAGCCCGGACGCCGCCGTGGCGTACCGGAGTCTCACTCTGCACCCCGGTCCGGACTTCGGGCTGCCCGCCGCGGCCGCACTTCTCGACGCGACACAGGGCAAGGCGTTGCAGCTGATCGACGAACTCGTCGAGGCGACCCTGCTGGAAGCCCGCGGCGGTGGCAGGTTCGGCTTTCACGAGGTGGTCCGCGAACACGCGCACCGCCTCGCACTCGACGAGGACTCTCCCGAAATCCGCCGCGCGATCCGTCTGCGCTCGGCGATGTGGTACCTGCGGCACCAAATCGCGCTGTGCAAGGCGATCGCTCCACGGTGGACAGTCAGCGCGTTGTTCGACGAGATCGAGAAGGCATCTCCGGATGAAGCTTCGGTAGAGCTGGAACGCGAGTACTCCAACGTGATGCGCGCTTTCGCCGTGCTCGACGAACTATGCGCGGACGAGCTGCTGCCGGCGTTCTGCGAGGCGGTGCAATCGTGGCAGTACAACACCCGCCGCTCCGACGATGTGATGGCGGTGGCCTCTGCAGCGCTGGCCGCCGCGCAGCGGCTCGGCGATCAGCGGGCCGAGATGCGGGTGCGCAACCTGCTCGGCACCGGCTACGAGCTCGCCGGGGCGTTCGAGAAGGCCCTGGAGCAGTTCGAGACCTCGCTGGATCTGGCCCGCCGGCTCGGGCACGTGCTGGGCGAGCAGAGCGCGCTGGAGTGGATCGGACTCGTGTACGGCGGGCAGGGCGTTCTCGCCCAGGCGATCCCGCACCTGCGCCAGTCCGCCGAGGTGGCCGAACACATCGCTGATCCCGTGCAGCGCGAGCGCGCGCTGACGCTGCACAAGATGCACGTGGAGCGATTGCTCAACCGTGCTTCCGGAACCTCGATCGCCGATCTCGCCGGACTTTCCGGCTATTTCCGGGACAACGGTGAACACGTCAACGAAGCGCGAATCCTGACGCGCATCGCAACCGCCCACCGCGCTCAAGGCCAGGCCGGACCTGCCGTGCTCGCATGGAAGCAAGCGGCCGCCGCCTTCGCTCGTGGTGGCGCCGTAGCACTGCAGGCGGAGGCACTCCGGCAGCTCGCGGACGTGGAAGACGAACTCGGCGAGCACGACTCCGCAGCCGCACACCGCGCCGACGCGGATCGCCTCACCAGACCCTGACGGTCACATGGTCGCTGCGCTGTCCAACATGGACGGTGATGCCCGTCGCGAGGTCGCTTAGGCTCCTGCCGCTGGACATCCACTCGTACGCGACGGAGGCGTAGACGTCAGGCGCGAGACCAACGAACTCGGCGTGCTGCCCGTCGTCGGTCCTGAGCAACGTGCGGTCGCTGCTGACGACCGCGATGATCTCGCAGGTGGCCCTCGTGCCCGAGAGCCACTGCTCGGCAGGCTCGTCGAGCTCGGCCTCGTAGCAGAAGAGCACGTCTGCGTTCGACCTCAGCGCCCGGCCTGGATGATCGATGTGGCTGACCAGGTGGTGGTCGTCGGTGACCGCGGGAAACAGGGCATGCGCCTGCACCTCGGCCGGATATCGGACGACCCGCGCACCCCCCGAACCGAACTCGACTCTCACCCTGGCAGTGGTCGGCCTCGGCGGCGTAGCGGGCAGTCCGTCGAGCGGAATCGGTGGCAGGATCGGCTCTCCGGCCGGTTCCGGCAGCCCTAGAACGCGGTAGAACACGCTGCGCAGCAGACGTACAGATTCCAGCGGTTCGGACGTCACCAAGTCGGTGACCGCCTGGAACTTCTCCACGCTGTGCCGGCTGATCGCCTCGTCGATCTGCTCGCGCAAGGGGCGTCGGTTGTCCAGCCTGGGTGCGATCCTGCCGAGCGCGTCGACCGGCGAGCCCGCGGCGACGTTGTCCGATGGGAACGCCGCCAGCAGCGTGGGCCGGCCGAGCGCGGCGCCGTAGCAGGTGGTGGCGCCGTTGTCGCCGATCACGCAGTCAGCCGCGATCAACGCCGCCCGCCAGCCCTCGAGCGGTGGGATGAGCGTGAGCCCGGCTCGCACGCTGTCCGCCAACCAGGTGCGCACCTGCCACGAACCATGTCCCTGCCAGATGTTCGGGTGCACGATCGCGGCCAGCTGGTACTCGTCGACCGGGAGTTCCGCGAGCAGTTGCCGTGTCAGGTCAGGCCACGTTCCGAGAAGCGAATCAGGAGACCAGGTCGACGACAGGACGATCAGCTTCCGGTCGCCGATGGCTCCGAACGCGCGTCGATAGCGGTTGCGCCGATCGAGACTGGCCAGCATGCGGTCGTAGCACGGGTCCCCAGCGATGACCGCGGTGTCCGCGGCCTCCGCGGCGATGGCTTCGAGGCGGGCGAGCTGCTCCGGGTGCGACAGCACGAGGGCCTCGGCGATCGGCTTGCCGTTGTAGAGCACCCATTGCGGCGAAAGGCCGAAGGTTTCCGGTTTCCGGTTTCCGGTTTCCGGTTTCCGGTTTCCGGTTTCCGGTTTCCGGTTTCCGGTTTCCGGTTTCCGGTTTCCGGGTGAATTTTTAGTATATCCGATTCCGTGCGAAAGAATGACCAAGGGTGCGTTCGTGTCGGTGAGTCCGCCGTGATGGCTCGCCGTGATCGCGAGGTCGAACCGCGTCCGGATCGCTTGGTCCCATGGCATGACGACGATCCCGAGTTCGTCGAACGCTTCCTTCAGTCCCCGGTGAAATGGGTCCGTTCCGCTCCAGCTCGCTACGACCTGCACGCGGAAGTCCGAGTCGAATGCCGGCAGCACGTCCAGCAGACGGGTCATCGTCGTGATGTTGTGGCCGATCACGAGCACCGTGCGCTCAGGGGCGACCGTCACCCAGTGCTCCGACCCCACGCCGACCGGCACGTCGATCATCGGACCGTCCACCACGCTCGCGACTCGCTCTCTCGGCGTCGATCAACTTTCTACATGGCAAGACGGTAGCTGATCAGCCGAGGTGTCGAGCAGGTCGCCCGCAGACAGCAAGACCCCGTCGGCGCTGAAGGTGAACGTCGACATCGAGCACAGCTACCGCGCGGGGACATCGCATTTGCTGCACAGCCTCCGGTGGGGTCTCGAGTATCACTAGCCATCACGGCACGTTGACGAATGCCACTTCGTGTTTCCTCGAGCAGGCCGCCAGGCTGAGGGATCTCGGCGCCGGCGTTGCGGTGCCGATCAGCGCATCGTTTGGTGCGTTCTTCAGGTGTTGGTGACGGATTCGAGCAGTTTCCCGGCCACGATGCGGAGCTTGGTGTTCTCGTGCCGGGATCGTTCCACGAGCATGGCGAAGGCTTCGTCGGCCGAGCAGCTGTGCACCGCCATCAGCACGCCTTTCGCCTGGTCGATGACACCGCGTGACACCAGTGCCTGTTCCAGTTGTTCGACCCGCTCGCGCAGGCCTTGCCATCGTTGTGCGCCGCTGATCGTGGCTGATGCCGCGGGTGGTAAACAGCCGCATGAGGCCTTCGTCGAACGGGTCGAAGGCGGACGCCGTGTAGCTGTAGATGTTGAGCGAGCCGATGTGCTGCTCCTCGGTTCCGTCCGTCGCCGGCAGCATCACGGGAACGGACAGGTAGGCGCGTACTCCGTGTTCGGCTGCGGCGGCGTCGAACTCAGGCCATTCGTGGTTTTGCCGGCCGACGACCGCACGCACGGCCTTGCGGGTGCGTGCGGACTCCAGGCATGGGCCGCGGTTGGCGCTGTACTGCTTTTCGTCGACCTCGACGAGACGGGCGTCCGTGGCGGCCGCGGTGCGCGGCTTCTCCAGCGTCCTGATGGAGACGGTCACAGCGTCCGCGTCGGGTGTCGCTTTGGCGCTGTCTCGGCCAACTGCTGCAGCGCGTCGTCCAGTGGCTCCTCGCCGGTGATGGCGTCGCGCAGCGCGGCCAGCGCGTCGGTGGTCTCGTCGAGGCGCTCCAGGGCATCGCGGTGATCGTGGTTCTGCGACTGGGCGGATGACGGCTGGAATGCGCGCGTCTCGTTTGTCATCTCCGCAGCACTCCTTCGCGGTCAACGGGGAGTCTGCGGCGCCGACCGCTTGGTGACGCGCGCCAGCGAATGATACGGCTGCCGGTCGCACTATGGCGGGGCTTGCCGAGGCGACCTCGGGGAGTCGCAACCGGGCCGGCGGCGGGTAGCTGGTTTGCTCAACATCCCGCGCCGACTCCGGCCGGGACCACTGGAAGCGGTCCTACCGTGCGTGCACGCGCATGCACGACTTTCCATCAGTACCCGAACTGTTCCTGGCGCACTCCTCCGGCGAAGTTCTGATGAGCCCTTCTCGGCTTGTTCCGCGTTGCGAGGGGCGGGGCGAGGAGTGAGCCTGCGCGCAGGTCGTGTTGCCGATGTTCGCGGGCCTCGAACCCTCATGCCACCTAATCGGCAGCGCGGAGCTCGGCTGCACCGGTTCCCCGAGTAGCGGGCGCTACTGGCGGAGCAGCCTCGCCTGTGGCTGGACAAGGCGGGCCCCATGACTGCGCGGTTGTTCTCAGAGCGCTGGAGCGAGGCCTGAGATCGAGGTGGTGTGCCGATCCGGTAAATGGCCGCCAGGCCGCTGCTCCGATCTTGGTTGCCCAGGATGTGGCCTGACGACGATGGGCGGGTGTCCCGTCAGTGGTCCACCCGCCCATCGGGTCAGTCCTTGTGGAGGGCTGCTTTGACCTTTTCGGCGGCGGTGCCCAGTGCGTCCTTGACGTCCTCGACGACGTCCTTGACCGCGGCCTTGGCCTGGTCGGCGATGCCCTCCCCGCGCAGTTCGTCGTCGCCTGTCACTTCACCTGCGGTTTCCTTTACCTTGCCGCCGAGGTCCTCGGCCTTGTTGCTGATTTTGTCGCTGAGCGACATCGTGGTTTCCTCCTGGGTCTGGTCGTCCGATGGGCTGCTGATTCCATGGAACATCGGACTCGGGTCGAGGGCACGGGATTTACCGCAGGTTCACTCTGGCCCGTGACCAGAATCCCTGCCGACCCCGCCGAGGTGACGCAGGGCAATTGCCAGGCAGGTCTAATCGCCACTATTGAGGCGAGTTCGGGTGGTGATCGCTCACCGCGTGGTTACTACGGGCGGCTCCTCGCGATGGTAATCACGCAGTCTTCAACCCACCCACCTAGAAGCCTATCCTCGTGACTTCGCGCGCAGTACGTGAATTCCTTTTGGAAACGCCGCGCCGTTTCGTCGGGTTCACTCGATCGGCTGGGGTCGGCGTCGGCGTCGAGCGGGATCACGATTCTGGTGGTGGCCTGAATAAGGGGTGCGCGTCGCGCACCGAGATTGCCCGAATCGTCTTTTGGAGGGACGGCAATGTCCGAGTCAACTGTGACCGCCTCGAAGTCCAGCGGGTACAGCGCACCGGCCCAGAGGTCGGGAAGCGGCAAGGCGGATCTGGTCACCAGCCACGGCACGACGTCGATCGCCGATGGTGTGGTGCAGAAGATCGCCGGTCTCTCGGCGCGGGAGGTGCCAGGTGTGCACGGGCTCGGCGGCGGCGCGGCGCGCGCGTTCTCGGCGATCCGGGAGCGGATCCCCGGCGCGACCGCGTCGGCGGGCCAGGGCGTCTCGGTCGAGGTCGGCGAGAAGCAGGCGGCGGTGGATCTCCAGATCGTCGTCGAGTACGGGGTCGCGATCACCGACGTGGCGCAGGCCATCCGCCGCAACGTAATCGGCGCGGTCGAACGGATGACCGGCCTGGAGGTCGTGGAGGTCAACATCGACGTGCAGGACCTGCACATCCCGTCCGACGACGAGGACGAGCCCACCGACAACGGCCGGGTCAAGTGAGCCCGGATCCCGACGCCGCACGGATCGCCGCCGCCGTGCGGGCTCTACCCGAGGTGGTAGGCCTGCACGGTGGGCGGTTCGGTGAGGTGGCGACGTTCACGCCGCCGCACCGGACCGTCGGGGTTCGGGTGCGCGAGGACGAAGTGACGGTCGGCGTGGTAGTCGGCTACCCGTTCGCCGCCGGTCAGGTCGCGGAGGCTGTCCGTGGCGCTGTCGGCGCGGCGGGTGTGCCGGTGCACGTGGTGATCGGCGACCTGGTCGAACCGGGGCTGCCACACGACGAGCACACGGGTGGTGCGCTGCGGGAGCCGCCCGTAGCAGGTGATCTCGCGGAGGTGACGTCATGAGCAGGACGCAGATGGGCTTGCTGATAGGTGTGTTGCTGGGGCTGGCGGCCGCAGTGGGCGGGTTCGGGGCGTTCGCCGCGACCGTCGTCTTCGGAGCGGTGGGTCTGCTGGTGGGTCGTTACCTGGACGGCAAGCTCGACCTGTCCCAGCTCGTCGGCCGCGATCGGGGCTGACGATCGTGACCGCAACGATCCCCGCTCTGCTCACGGCGATGCCGCAGCGCGACAGTGGACCCCGAGAAGTCGCCGATGCCTCCGAACGCGGTGCGCTGTGGATCTCGGAGGAGGTCGTGGCGCGTGTCGCCGGCCACGCGGTTCGCGAGGTCGACGGTGTCGGTGGTGCCGACGGCCAGGTGCTGGGAGTCAGCCTGGGCGGGAAGACTCCCGCCCCCGCCGCGAAGGTCTCCGCGCACGTCGCGGGCGACACCGCGACGTTGACCGTGCGGCTGTCGCTGACCTATCCCGCGCCGGTCGCCCGCACGGTGCAACGCGTGCGTGAGCACGTGGTCCGCCGGGTGGGCGAGCTGACCGGGCTGTCGGTCACTCGCGTCGACATCGTCGTGACCGCACTGCACAACGCCACCGGCACCCGACGCAGGAGGGTCGAGTGAAACGACGTCCCAGCCGAACCATCCCGGCCACGGTCACCGCGCTGATCCTGCTCGCGGCAGCGGTGCTCATCGCGGTCGTGGCGATCCAGATGCTCCTACAAGAACCAGCATGGGTGAACTACGACGCGGTCGCCGGCTACGTGCACGGACTCCGATGGACCGACACAGCCGTGGCCGCTGCTGGTGGTGTTGTCGCCGTGCTGGGCCTGCTGCTGGCGTTCGCGGCCGTGGTGCCAGGCGTGCCGACAGTGCTGCCGATGCAGGGCACGCCGAACTCCGGTGCGTCCAGCCGCGGCCTGCGCTCCACGCTGCGCGCCGCAGCCTCCACAGTGGACGGGGTCAGCGGCGCAACCGTCGCCCTTAACGGACGACGGGTGAAGGTCCACGTGAACACCGGCCGCACCCGCCCAGAAGGACTGGCCGACGCGGTCCGCGCCGCGGTCGCACGCCGCCTTGACCAGATTGCTCCCGTCGCCCGGCCCGCCGTGTCGGTGCGCGTCCACTCATCAAGGAAAGCGTCGTGACCGCCCCCCGTCGCCCTGCGCGGCTCAACCGCACAACGCTGGCCACGATCGGTGTCGCACTGCTCGCAGTGGGCGGGTTCACGCTCGCCACCCACTTCCGCGTTCTGCACCTCGTCGACCCCAGCGCACCCGTCGTCCCCGGTGTCGATCCGCCGCCGACCGGGGCGCTGTACGCCACAGCCGGCGCGGCGGTCCTGGTCGGCCTGCTGGCGCTGCATTGGCTGCTCGCACAAGTCGTTCGCGGCCCCCGTTCACCGACCTGGCGTGAAGACACCGACCTCGGCCACACAGAACTCTCCGCAAGCACGGCCGTCGCGCCGCTTGCCGAAGAGCTACGCGGCTATCCCGGAGTACACGACGCCCGCGCCACGCTCACCGGACCGCGCGACGCCCCGGAACTCGCACTGATCATCGTGATCGGGCAGAACACAGATCCCGCCGCCGTCCGCCACCAGCTAGAGGACGAGGGCTTGCCCCGACTACGCCAGGCACTCGAGCTGGACACGGTTCCCACTGATATCGAGTTCCGCTTCGCCACCGTCACGACACGCAGCCTCCGCTGACCACGCCAGAGACGGGCGGGCGGCTGTGCCGGGAGTCGGATCCGAAGCCTGTGTTCGCGCACCTGGCCCGCCAACTCGGTATGCATCACGAGGCGTTGCGTACTGGATTCGCCAGGATGAGGCCGACCGCGGTGGCCTCAGCGTATGTTCGGAGCGTCGGCGCGGGCGGTCAACGTCGGATTTGAACGCGGGCTGGCGACACCTGTGAGCCGTCAGTCCAGCGGGCGGCAACGCGGACTCAGCTCCGGTGGGCGAGGGTTGCGCTTAGCTGGTGTAGTCCGGGATCACGCGTTGCGTCAGCTGTGGCAGGTTGAACACGAGGCCGAGCGCGATCATCGCGATCATGACGATGCCTGTGGTGATGCGGATGCCGACTGTGGACAGCGCGGCGGGCAGCGGGGCGCCGTCTTGATCGGCGTGCTTGGTGTGGCGGATCACTGAGCAGGCGTTGCCGCCGGCGCCGGAGGTGCAGTAGTCGTCCGCGGGCGGCATGTCTCAGTGTCTGAGGGGGCAGCAGCTGTGATCCCCGGTGATCCCGGTCAGACGGTGGTGGTGATCGCGATCCTGGCCGGAGTGGAGCCTTGGTAGCTACAGGTGCGGTGTTGAGCTATGCGAGGCCGATGCCTGGTCGCTGGCGAGATGCGCCACGATTGCGGGCAGCAGCCACCGGTGGGTGAGCACTGGGTTAGAGCGGGTTTGTGAGTCCTTCCCGAGACGCGTGCGCTCGCTGGTGGTTGGGGATGAGCGACCGCTAAGGGATGTCGTGCCCACCTGGCGCTGGTGTGAGCACATCACCAATACCTGCCGGCGTTCTCCCGCTGATCGCTGTCGCTGAGGTGTGGAGGTGTGTGCCGTGTTGTTCGTTGGTGATGACTGGGCTGAAGGTCATCACGACATCGAGATCATGGACGGGCACGGCAAGAAGCTGTGCGGTACGCGATTGCCTGAAGGCGTCGCGGGCATCCAGCAGCTGCACGCGTTGATCGCTGACCACGCTGACGGCGGGCCGGACAAGGTACTGGTCGCGATCGAGACTGATCGCGGGCCGTGGGTGACAGCGCTGGTGGCTGCGGGCTATCGAGTGTTCGCTGTCAACCCGCGCCAGGCCGCCCGGTTGATGGGGCTCTGCGAAAGTCCTCAGGGGTACTCGCTGAAATTCCCCAGCTGAGAAGTGCAGCATAACCGTTGTCAGCGGCGAAATGCGGTCACTCCATCGGGGGCAGTGATCGGGATCTGCGGACGTGCCATTTCGGGCGTGGTGAGCAGTGCGACGATGCTGACCGGGCCGCCGCAATGCGGGCAGTCTCGTTGCGCCGCGAGCTGCGGCAGCGGCGCGGGCGGTGGTGCAGAGGCAGCCGCCGAAGACGGCGGCCCGAAGGCCCTGACCAGGCTGCTGATGCGTTCGACCTCGCGGCGGGCCGCGGCGGTGCGTTTGCATTCCCGTGAGCAGTAGACGCCGGTCTTGGCTTGACGTCCGGTCGCGATGAACGCTTCCCAGCAGATCGGGCAAGTCTTGGTAGTGGTGTTAGGAGACACGCGTTCACCGCCTTCCGCAGTTTGTCCGAAGTGGACTGATGTGATCGCAAGCGGTAGGACGGGCCGTTGATACCGACCACCGTCGCCCGATGCAGGAGCCGGTCCAGCATAGCCGCGGCGACCGTCGCATCACCGAAAGCTGTTGCCCAGTCAGCAATCCCGACGTTGGTCGTCAGAATCGTGGATGACTTCAGGTAGCGTTGATTGATCACCTGGAACAGTGCCGACGCCCCGTCGCCGGGCAGCGGCAAGTAGCCAAGTTCGTCAATCACCAGGAGCTTCGGGCCGGCGAAGAACCGCATGCAGGTCGCCCACCGTCCCTCGACCGCGGCCTTGTGGCAGCGGGCGGCGAGGTCTGCGGCGGTGGTGAAGTAGACCCGGTGCCCGGCTTCGGCCGCGCCGCGCGCCAGCGCGGTGGTCAGCATCGTTTTCCCGACCCCTGGCGGGCCGACGAACAGAACATTTGAGGCGTCGTCGAGGAAACGCAGCGTGGCGAGGTCGCGGATCAGCTTCTCGTCGACCCCAGGTTGTGCGGCGAAGTCGAAATCCGACAACGTCCATGGATCCGGCAGGCATGCGAACCGCAACCGTCCGGCGAGGCGGCGGGCTTCGGTGGCGTTGACCTCGATCTCCAGCAGCCGCTCGAGCGCGGCGGTCATGGACAGGTTCTCGTGCCGGACCTCATCGAGGACTCGCGGTAGCGCTTCGGCGGCGTTGTCGAGTTTGAGGTAGGAGAAGTGCGCGCGAAGTTGTTGGTAGCGTCGAGCTTCGCTCATCTGCGGTGCGGATTCGTTGACAGACAACAGGTTCAACCTTCCCTGGATTCATCGGTGGGTGCCCTGTCAAGCCGAGCGGCGGTGGCCGCGTAGGCGGACAGGTCAATCACGACGTGGGCCGCGGGCCCCGTCGCGGGTAGGCCGCGCAGTCGTGCAGCTTCGGCCAACGCCGCCGCCGAGGGCGGCCGACGGGTCTTGTGGGTGCAGGGCCGCTCACTGGTGAACGCGCCCAACACGGCTTTTTCCAACGCGGCAACGTGTCCGTCGTCGCGGATCACCCGCCCGGCGCCATCGAGGGCGCGGTGGTGCACCGCAACGGTCGAGCCGCCGGCGGTGACGATGCGCAGGGTGTCCGCGCCGAGCCGGTGACGGACATGAGCAGCGGCGCCGCCCAGCCCCGGCGGGACGGAGTAATGGTTGCCACGAAAGGAAACGAGCGCTTGTGGAGTCACGGTTCGGGTCACGTCGAACTCGGCCGGAAACGCCACCAGCGGCGGCGGTCGCAGCGCCTCGTCGGCGGCCAATGCGGCGACAGTGGTGGGTTCGCCGTCGCGGACCCGGCGGCGGTCGTCAAGCTTGATCGCGAGGCGGTCCAAGCCCGCTTGCGCCTCGGCGACGGAGGCATCGTCGGCGACGGTGCGCCACCATCGCTGCGCAGCCGAGTGATTCGCCTTCTCCACAACACCTTTGCGGTTTCCCCGACGTGGCGGGCACACGACCGAACGGACCCCGTAATGCTTGGCGGCCTGGGCAAACGCCGCAGTCAATCGGCCCGTGGATGGGTAGCAGACGGTCGCCATGCGGTCGAAGCGCCAGTCGTGGGCGGTGCCGCCGAGTTTGCGCACGACGATGTCGAGGGCTTCGATGAGATGCGGGAAGTCTTCGGCGTCGGCGAGGACACCACGCCACCGGCCCGAATACGCCAGCGCGCCGACGAGCAGGTGCGCGTGCCGTCCGGCGCCCCAAGCCGCTGGTGGGTTCGGCAGCTCTACCCAGTCGAACTGGGTTTCCTCGCCCGGCGGGTGGGCGATGGCCGCGACGTCGCGGCCGCGGGACACTTGGCAGGGTTCGCAGTGTGGGCGCAGTTGGTGGCGGCGCAGCGCGCGGGTGAACGTCGAGTAGCCGCCGGGATAGCCCAGGTCGGTGAGCTCGTCGAGCAGGGTCGAGGCCCAGACATGCGGATCGTCGGCCAGGCGGGTCCGGCAGTAGGCGACGTACGGCTCGAACGGGTCCGGGCCTGCGGGTTTGCGCCGGCCGGGTTCGGTGTCGCCGGAGAGGTAGCTACGGATCGTTTTGCGGTCACGTCCGAGATGTCGTGCGATGGCCGAGATCGACCAGCCTTGATCGCGCAGTGCCTGCGCTTCCACGTTTTCCTCCAGCGAGAGCATCCACCCTCCAGCGACGATCCACGGCGATCAACACCGAAACCGTCACCCGAGGGCCGTTGACCAGCGCAAACGACGCGCCGACAAGACACCCAGCTGGGGAATTTCAGAGAGCAGGAGTGAGGAATTTCAGAGAGCGCCATCACGGTTCCGGGAACGGTTCGCGATGTCCGGAGCCAAGAGCGATGCTGCGGACGCGCACGCGTTGGCGGACATGGTGCGCACGGACTCACACCAGCTGCGTCAAGTGGCGGGCGACAGCGAGTTGTCTGAGGCGATCAAGCTGCTCGCCCGCACGCACCAGACCTTGATCTGGGACCGTCAACGACAGGTCGCTCGCCTGCGCGCGCAGCTACGCGACTTCTTTCCCGCAGCGCTGGCCGCGTTCGGCGAAGAGCTCGCCGCGCGGGAGGCGTTGGACCTGCTCAAGCGAGCACCGGATCCGGACGCTGCGGCAAAGCTCTCTCGATCGGAGGTTCTGACCGTGCTGAAACGGGCGGGCCGAAAGCGACTCGTTGACGAGCGCGCCGAGCGGGTTCACGCGGGACTGAGCTCAGAGCAGCTTCGCCTGCCCGCAGTCCTGCAGCGTGCCTACGCCACCACCGTCCGCTCGATCGTGGGAGTGATCGCTGCGCTTGTCGAGCAGATCAACGCCATCGAGTCCGAGTTGGTGAAACGGCTTGATCAGCACCCGGATGCGCAGACCTACATGTCGCAACCCGGTATGGGTGAGATCGTGAGCGGCAGGGTGCTGGGTGAGTTCGGTGATGACCGCACCCGCTATGCCGAGGCAAAGGCCCGGAAGAACTATGCCGGCACCAGCCCGGTCACGATCGCGTCAGGCCGTAGGAGCACGGTCAACGCCCGACGCGTCCGCAACACACGGCTGATCGACGCGCTGATGCGCCAGGCCATGTGCGCCCTGCGAAGTTCACCAGGTGCGCGGGCGTACTACGACCGGCAACGTGCTCGAGGTGTGCCGTACAACGCCGCCCTGCGGCACGTCGCCAACCGGCTCGTCGGCATCCTCCACGGCTGCCTCGCCACCCGCACCACCTACGACGAAGCCACCGCCTGGGCCCATCAGGTCGTGCGGGCCGCCTAACTTCCAGGGATGTCTCGGGCTACTACTGGCGACGCGTTACCTAGCACTGCACGGCGCGTCGGTGGAGGATCTCCGGCCGCTGCGCAGGTTCACCTTGTTCGTCAGCGCGGTCTCACTGGCGCTGAACGTCGTCGAGCCAGTGCTGTCGGGTAACTACGGCAAGGCGGCGTTCGATGCGGTGGGGCCGATGCTGTTGATCGGCTGGGCTGAGATCGGGCCGCAAGTCTTGCAAGCGCTCGCTCGGATCGAGATACCTGTAACGCCTTCTGTTGAGCGGCGACAGAGTGATGGCCAACGCGAGCCAGTTGCTGCGCGGGCAGATGATGATCTCTCTCGTGCGCGCCGAGCTGATGCTCGGCATTGGTCTGAGCATCGCCGGCCTATATCGGCTGATGCCCTTCGTCGAGAACTGGAGATCGGAGCTGATCGAGCTCGTGAGCTCGTGGAGGTTGTTCGGAGCGAGGTTGCAGCCAAGGTGTGCGCAGCTGTGTAGACGGCCTGGACGCGCTCCGACGCTCCTGGCCTCACGTTTAGGCGGTTGACATCGTGGTCGTTGTTCTCGCAATGCTGGGCCGAGCTGTCGCCGGTCGAGGTTCTCGAATGACTCAGCACCTACTTCCTGTTCTGCGCGGGGCCGCCGTACGGCGTTGCCCACCGGCGGGACAGGAGCTGACATCGTCGGGCGGGAGGTCGCAGTCCGATCAATGCCCGCTCACAGGCAGGTGACGATCGTTGTCGTGATCTCGTAGCGTGCACCGCCGAGGAAGAGGTCGATGTGTTCGGGCAGCGAACAGAGCGGTTTGCCCGCAGCGATCCACGCGACGGCTGTCGAGGCCAGGGCGAAGCCGGACACGCTTGAGCAGTCGAGCTGAACGCGGTGCCCGTCGCGGGTTCCGGCGATCCATGAGCCGTCTATGGACAGCCTCGCCGCCACCATGGCGCCGGGCAGAGCCGCGAGTGTCTGGGTGATCCACGTCGTGGCGCCGCCGGGTTCTTCGTTCACGATGACGTCGGCCAGTTGCAGCGCAGTCTCGGAGGGCTCGTTCGTGCTCACGGCGAGGTGCGTGTTGGCGTTGGAAGGCCTGCCGCGCAGGAGGAGTTCAGCAGGCAGTCGGACGACGGTCGCTCGCACGGCGCCGTCCTCAAGTTCAAGGGCGACGTGGACTGATTGTGTGGCAGCGTTTCCTTCGGTCACCGCAGGTGCGGGTAGAGCTGTTGCTTCTGCAGGGGCGTCCGGTTCCACAAGGTTCAACAGCCGGTAGAACTCGGTGCGCAACAGGGAATGAGATTTGAGGGGAGTCGCGGTGGTGAGTTCCGCGATCTCCTGCAAGCCACTGCTCAGGTTGTTCGCCAGCGCGGTCTCGATCTGAGGGCGTAGCGGATCCGTGCGATGAAGCCGCGGGGCCGCATCGAGGAACTTTCCGATCGCGGAGGCAGGGTCCACGGTGTCGTGCGGCGTTTCTGCGAGGAGGACGGGCCGGCCGAGTGACGCTCCGTAGAAGGTCACGGAGCCGTGGTCGCCGATGACGAGGTCCGCTGCGAGCAGACCAGCTCGCCAGCCTTCGTCTGCCGGAAACAAGATGACACCCGATCGTGTGCATGTCTCCAGCCAACGACGGATCTGCCAGGGAGAGTGGGCGGACCATGTGTTCGGGTGGAGTGCCACGGCGACTTGGTAGTCGTCCAGGGGGAGCTCGGCGCGCAGGCGCTGGACCAGGTCCGGCTGGCGGCCATACAGGGAGGCGGGGCCCCAAGTGGACGAGATGAGCACGAGTCGTTGAGCACCTCGGATCCCGAGAGCGTCGCGGTACAGGTCACGTAGGGGGATACTGGCCAGCATCCGGTCGAAGGCGGGATCGCCCGTGACGACCGCTACTTCGGCGGCCTGCGGGCAGGACAGCCGCAGCCGGTCGAGTTGCTCAGGATGGGAGAGCACGAGCGAGGTCGCGATGACCCTGCCGTCGTGAATGAGCCATTCCGGCGACATGCCGAATACCCGGTTTCCGGTTTCCGGTTTCCGGTTTCCGGTTTCCGGTTTCCGGTTTCCGGTTTCCGGTTTCCGGTTTCCGGTTTCCGGTTTCCGGTTTCCGGGGCAAGTATTTATTGTATCCCATTCCGTGCGGTAGTACGACTAGCGGCGCTTTCAACTCGTGCAGTGGTCCGCCGTGGCTCGCGGCGATGGCCAGGTCGAACGGAGTTTCGATCGCCTGCTCCCACGTGATCGGGGTTACCTCGCGTGCGGCGAGGTGCTCGGTGATCTGACCGTGGAACGGCGACGATTCAGGGCAGGTGAAGTGCACCTGGACGCGAGGATCGGTTGCCAGGATGGGCAGTACGTCGAAGAGTCGCGTGGCGGCGGTGACGTTGTGCACGACGGCCAGCACGACTCGATCCGCCCGGCGTGTCACCCAAGGCGAATTCGGGTCGAGTACTCCTGGTCGCTGCACGTTGAACACAAGCGGCGATCCTAACTCCGATCACACGCGGTGCGATGGGTGTGACGGAAGCGATAGGGTGCGGTCTTGGCCAATGCGCGTGCGGGGAGGCTCAGCGTGGAGGACGGGTACGACGTCGACAACCGGGTGAAAGGTTCTGTCGGGCACGTTGTCCAAACCGGGTCGATCGGGGTCATGAACCTGAACATGGATCGGTTCTCCCTCCCGGTTCCCGCTCAGCTGCCCAGACCCATCGGCACGCTGGTCAACCAGAAGCACGTGCTGTCCGCGCTCGACGATGTCCTGGAGCGGCTCGACGACAAGCCCGAGATCGTGGTGCTCGCCGGCGCGCGCGGCAGCGGCAAGTCCACGGCGGCCGTCTACTGGCTGCAGCACCACGACGAACGCTTTCCCGACGGGCAGCTGCGCGCCGACCTGGGCGCGTGGGCCGATCACGCAACGGCGCCCTCCGAGGTGCTCCTCGGTTTCATCACGTCTCTCGGCGTCAAGCAGGCGGACGTCCCCGCTGACCTGGAGTCGCGGGTGAACCTGTTCCGCTCGCTCACCAGGGGCCGGTCGCTGCAGATCCTGCTGGACGACGCGGTCACCGCTTCGCAGGTCAGGTCCCTGCTGCCAGGCACTGGGCGTTCGATGGTGGTCGTGACCGGTCAAGGCGGCTTCGGGGCACTCGCCGAGAACGATGCGACGTTCATCGGCGTCGAGCCTCTCGAGGACGAGATGGCTGTCGAGCTGCTCAGGGCGTTCGCCGGCGACCGCGTCGACGTCGAACCCGATGCGAGGGCCGCGGTCGTCGAGTTGTGCGGGGGCCGGGCAGTCGCGCTGAGCGTGGTGGGCCGGGTGCTGCGTGAAGCGCCGGATCTGCTGATCAGCGAACTGCTGGAGGAACTGGAGTTCAGCGGTGGCATCACGCGCGTGACCGTCGATGGTGAACCGGCAATCGCCGCGGTCCTCGACGCCGGGTACCGCCGTCTGAGCGAACCGGCGCAACGCGTCTACCGGACGCTCGGACTTCACCCCGGTGCGGAGGGCGCGTCCACTGCGGCCCTGGCGGCAGTGCTGAAGATGCCCGAACCGAAGCTGCGGCCGATCCTGCGCGAGCTCGTGGACGGCAAGCGCATGGTTGACAAGATCGACGGACGGTTCCGCCTCGACGCCTTGGTGCGTGAGCACGCCAGGAACGTCGCCGCCGACGTCGATGGTTCCGACGTCTGCGAACTGAGGAAGCGAGTGTTCGTCGCCTGGTACGTCAAGGGCGCGCTGGCGGCCGACGCCGCGCTACAACCGGCGCGGCCATGGGTGCGCGGCTTGTTCCCGGACGTTGTCGTGGACACCGGCCATCCGGCGAATCGCCAACCGCGCGAGTGGATGCTCGCTGAACGCGGCACGCTGCGGGCAGTGGCGGAGCTCGCGGACACCCTCGGCGAGCTGGAGTCGTTGCAGCGCTTGTGCGTGGCGCAGTGGTGGCTCTACGAGTCCGAGAAGTGCTCCGACGACCTCGTCGCCACCCACGTCCTGGGCGTCCAGGCCGCCGAGCATCTCGGGAACCTCGCCGTGAAGGCGCTCCTGTTGGTGCAGCAGGGATACGCGGAACGGACTCGGTCGCGGTTCGACGAGGCGGCTCGGCTGCTCGCGCAGGGAGAGGCCCTTGCGCGGGCGCAGGGCAGCGCGGAGCTGGCGGCGACGGCGGTCGAAGGAGCCGGACTTGCCCTGTTCGACCGCGACGACCTCGCCGGCGCACGGCGCCTGCTCAACCAGAACGTCGAGCTCGCCGAGCGCATCGGCGACACGCGCAGGACGTCCCTGGCGTACATGCACGCCGCCAAACCGGCCGAGCCAGTGGAAGCGTTGCGGCTGCTTGCCGAAGCACAAACCGGATTCCGCGCCTCGGGTCAACCAGAACAGCACAACCTCGGCAAGGTACTGCTCTGGCAGGGACGCAAGTTCGGCGAACAGGGCGACCTGAGCGAGGCCAAGTCGCACCTCGACCGCGCGCTGGCGTTGATGGCCGAGATCGGCCGTGAGTTCGACCGCGCCCAGGTCCTCGACGCACTCGGAGACGTCCACCTCGCCACCGACCCGTCGGCGGCCCGCCAGTACTACGCGCAAGCAACGCAGATCTACGAGAAGAGCGGCCGCCTGGTCGCCGCCGCGAGATCGCACCAGCGCGCCTCTCAAGCCAGCTGAAGGGGACCGAAGATGCGTGTGGCACTGAACCCGAAGCAGCTCGCCGTTCTGAAATGGATCAGCGATGGCTGCGCGGACGGTGTCTACGAAGGAACGGCACACCGGCTGGTCGCTCGCGCCCTGCACAACCGCGGCTTGGTCACGATCAAAGGCCACGGCGCGTCGTGGTCGGCGCAGACAACCAGTGGCGGCAACCACTACCTCGAACACGGCGTGTACCCCGAAGCCGACGCCAACGAGAACGGCGGACCGGCAAAAGCCACTCGCCCGGCCAAAGCACGCAAGCACGGACCGGTCGACGAGCTCATGACCTCGCTCGCGGAAGCTCCGGACCAGCGGCTGGTCGTGCCCTACGCCGAAGCCGGCAGATATCGCAGACTCGCCGGGATCGCGAAGAACCTCGAACGGATGCCGGACGGCCTCCGTATCACCTTCGGACACGAGAACGAAGACGACGGACCGAAGCTGACGCTCACCCTGGAACCGTTGCCCGACTGGCAGACGAAGGTGCTCGATCCACTGCACGTCGGACACGAGTTACCGGAGCCGAGCGACATCGTGCGCACCCTGAAGGAGAAAGAGAACTTCCAAGTCGTCGGAGACCCGCGAGAGCGTGCTTTCCGTTTGCTCGACGCGCTCGTGGTCGGCGCACGCGAAGCCGGAATGGCGGTGGCGGTCGGACAGCAGGCCCGAGGTGGGTACGGAGCGGCCTATCGCGTGCAAAACGAGGTCGTGTTCAGCCTCGGTCAGGACAGCTTCCAGCTTCGCTTCACCCAGGCCATGCTGCAACGCCCCCATGAACCGACGGAGCAGGAACTCGCCAGGGCACGCCGAGGTCACCTGTTCCCCGACTTCGACGAGGTTCCGGACGACCACCTCGGCATCGTTCTGGACGGACCAGGCGGGCAGTTCTGGGCGAGCAGGTGGAAGGACACCAGCGATCACCGGCTGGAGGACGACCTGCCCCAGATGCTGGAGGAAATGAGGCTGCGCCACGGAAGTCTGACCGACCTGCGCCAGAAGCAGTACGAACGAGAACTACAAGAAGAGCAAGCACGAGTCGAACGTCAGCAGCGCCTGCAGATCGCACGTCAACGCGCCGCGGTGGCCCACCGAGAGCACATGATCGACGAAGAGGCTCGCGATCAGTCACGGCGATGGCACGAGGCGAGCCAGATGCGGGCCTACGCGGCAGAGGTCCGTCGCTTGACTTCAACACGAGAGCGGGACGCCCAGGAGCAGGCCCACGCTTGGGCGGACAGGATCCTTGCGGTGGCGGATGCCTTCGATCCACTTCCGGACAAAGCCGTTGCGCCGACGAATGTTCCGGCCCCTTCAGAGGTCGACCTCCAAAAGTTCATGAGGCTCTGAGCTGTCTCAGCCCCACCGGCGGCGGCGCGGAACCTCGATGTACCGCACGGGGATCTCTGATGGTTTCAACGGGCGGTCGACGACAGGCCGGAAGTTCCCAGGGGCGATGCGCTCTTCCTCGTGCACCTCAGCGATCACGTCGGCGAACCTGCTGTGGCCGTTCTCGCGCAACTGATCGACCAGCCGCGTAACGAGCAGATCGAGTCGCCTCACCTCTGCCTCCGCCGCGCCGAGTCGTTCCTGCAGGGACACCGCACGGTGACCGCACCAGCCGCGTAGGAGTTCATGCAGCGGGCGGACATGTTCCAGGTACGTGCTGTACATCCGTTCGGGGCTGATGGTCCAATCCTCCCCTCGACTGCTGGTGATAATGCTGCCGCGTTTGGTTGTCTCCCGATACTCCTGCTCTTCCTCGACCACGAGCGCGAGTATCGGCATCGGAGTCACCGTGCAGGCGAGCTCGGCGATCATCAGCGTGCCTTCCGGCGAAACGAACTCCTTCCCCTCCTCGCCGACGAGCGACTCAACGCGCGCGACCAGGTCCGTCACCGGTGAACCGATCAGCAATTCGAGCTTCGCTGGATCAGCGATCTCGGTGACGTAGTCGTCCCAGTGAGGATGTGCCACCTCCTCTGGAATAAGCGTTTCGAAGACGTGCGTCACCGCGGACTTCTCCACACTCGTCAGCTCGAAAGCGGCGATCCGCTGCCAGTTCGCCACGTTCTCGTCGTACTGGCGGACACCCGACCAGGGCCCTCGCAGTCGCCTCTCGGGAACATTCTCCCGCTTGCCGGCTCGTTCACCGTCGAGGAACTCGATCTCGTAGCGCGGATTCCGCTTGCTCGTGTCGATCGAGACGACCCGCACGCGTTGCGAAGGATCCTGGTCCCGCTGCCGGTAGATTTGCTCATCGCCGATCTGGATCATCGTTTGTGAACCTAGTCGATCGCCGCTTGGTCGAAGGACCAGATCCTAGGCACGAACCGGAGGTGGGAAGTGACTGACCGCGCGAAGTGCGGACGTCCGACGAAGACCGGGACACCGTGTGGGGCGGTTGTTCGCCAGTCGGTGCCGTTGAACACGGTGGCGCCCGCCTGCCGGAAACACATGACTCCAACGGAAGTGCAGGAGATCGATTCCAATCCGCTGTGGTCGACCGAGGGACAGATCTTGTGGCTCTTCGGAGAGCAGGAGAAGGAAGACGGGTTGCTGACGACGGCGGAGGTCGCCGGCCGGTTGTCGCTTTCACCGCCGACCGTGTCGTACGCGCTGCGGCGTTTGCTGAACGAGCGCAAGGTCGCGACGTGGGAGGTAGACAAACGGGAAGTCTGGGGGATCAGCCAGCAGGTTGCCTCGTGGCGAAGGGAACGTCACCTGGAGGCGCAGAAAGTAGAACGTGAGCGTGAGCAGGCCCGTGAACATGTGCTCAAGGACAATGAGGCGCTGAGGGAGGCCGAGACCCGACTGCGAGAAGCCTGCACTGGGCGCGGCGTCGACGTGTCCGTCTTCCGAGGTTTCGAAGTCGGAGAGGGAGGACCGCGCCGACTGTCGCTCCTGCTCTCCGTGGACGACCCGGAGGCTGCTGCCTGGCTGGTGGGGCGCATGAGCAGGCCTGTGCCGGGTGAGGACGCGCCGTCCGACGAGGAGTGGGCCGAGTACGCCGAACACTTCGAGGCGCTCGTCAGCTGCTTCGAATGGGCAGGATGGTCGGAAGGCGAGCACGACTACTTCCACGAGTACGACGACGAGACCGGACCGATCCTCTACACGACCATTCGCCGGACCTGCATGGCCTTCGACGTCGAATACCACCCTTCCAGCGCCCGGCTCCGGCTTCTCCACCACGAGTACCCAGGTGGCTGGCCGCAGATCTTCAGCATGCTCGAAGACGAAATCGTGATCGAACTCGACGGAGACGCCGACGAACAGCAGCGGCTCGTCGCGGAACGTGCCGGTGCCCTCGGCCTGCTCGACGCGACCCGCGTCGAGGTGGATCCCGATTCCGACGTGACCTTGCGGCAGTTCATGGATGTCCAGTTGACTGAGTTCGTCTTCGACGAGATCGCTGGCTATCGCCAAAAGACGATCGTTGAAGCCGTCGATGACCTTGACGCAGACACGTATCTCCAGACCTTCTTCTCCACGGTCGTTGACGTGTTCGGGCAGGGCGTACTGCCAGATCTGGTTCCGGACGCCGCAGTCCACGGAATCGCGGCGTGGTGCTGGCGCAACGACACCGCTGTCGAGACCTGGCACGTACGGGACGACGTGCTGATGGCCCGGATCAACATCGCGGTCACCAGGAAGATCGCCGAGCACGTCGACCCCGACGAGGGCGTCGACTGGATCGGCCTGGAGGCGGCGCTGACCGATCCTGAGTGGGCCTTGCCGGACGGCAGGACGATCTCTTCGCTCTTCGGCGAGGGATGGCAGGAAGTGCGGGGCACCGTGAGCGAGAAGCTCACGACGTGGCGTCGCCTCGATGAAGACCTGCTCGGCCCGACGGCCACTTTGAGGTTGCTGACGATCGGCGGCTCCACAAACTACACCTGGCACTGGTGGGGACGAGGTTGCTGGACGGCAATTTGCCGGGCGATCGTCGGGGATGCCGTCACAGGCGGCATCGCACTTCCGGTGCCGTACGACCAACTCGGCCCAGAGCGTTTCGTCATCGACCTCGCAGAGCCGGACCAGCTCGGCGACGACGCCCTGGAGTGGCTGATCGACATGCCGACCGCCGGAGCGGACGGCCCCAGAGGCCTGAGATTCCATGCCGCCAGCAAACCGATCTCGCGCATGGTCGAACCGGTGAACTGGAACCTGGGACAACCACCCGCCACCACTACCGATTTGTAAGCGTCGACTCGCCACTGCCGTGGTTCAGACATGCTGGTCCGCCGGGTGTAGTCAACTCGTGTGCGGCTGGGTGCCAATACGGCAGTTCGCTCCAGGATCGCTGTGATGGCGGATAGCTCCGCTGACTCCGAGTCGCTACGACGGTTATAGCGACTACAAGTTCCGCGTTGGCCTGCTCTGCGCTCGGCACTTGATCGCGAACGTGCCTATGCAACACGGGCGGCGGATTGAGCGATGAGAGGTACGGCAGCTCGGCAAGCTCATGGAGGTGGCGTGGGCCGAACTCGGCAATCGGAGGTTCAAAACCAGGATCGAGCGACGCTCATTGTCGTTGCAGGACGTGAGATGTGAACATTTCACCGCTGGTCGGCACTGCTGCACGCCGTCGTCGTGTGCTCGCGCACCTGTCGCCGATCTTCGAGCTCCACCTCAACCGGGCCCGCAACCCATCGGCTGTTCAGTGGTCGGCCTACGACTTCATCGCGCTGATCCAGGTCACGGTCGACATGATCGCCTTGTCCTCGGGGCTGGACGGCAACTTCGGTGCTCCGCGCACCGACGTGCTGGAAGAGATGACGAGGACGGCAGCCGCCATGGCTCCCGACCGTCCATACGAAGAGCATGCACACGTCGCCCGGCATGTGCTCGACCACCTTCTGCGTCACGACGAGCCGAGCCCGTACTTCTCGGTGGACTTCGCGGACCCAGGCTTGGCGTGGCGCAAAGTGACGCATTCGGTGCGGGTGTTGTACGAGACTCTTGCCGTCGATGGTTCGACGCTGCAGGTCAACGTCGACAACACCGCTGTGACGCTGCTGCTGATCGCCACCAACCGGTCGCTCGAGGACGAGCACGAGGCCGTCATCGCGGTGATGAGGGCACAAGCTGACAGCGGCCGGCTCGACTCGGCTATCGAGTCTGCGGAGGATGCGTTGACGCTCTCGCGCACGTACGCCGCCAACGTCCGCAGGATGATCTCCGAGGCTGAGCGGGACGTCAGCCGGATCGACTACATCAACGCTCTGCGTCCGGAGCTGTCGACTGCGAAGAAGCACGTGCAGCGCCGCGTCGAGGTCGACGGCACCCTTCTCCGGCACTTGGAACACATGCGCGCCGATGCTTCGGAGAAGCAGAACCCGGACGAGGTCCGACTGCTCACAGGAGCAGCGGGCCGCTTGTCGGACGCCTTGGAGATCCTCGCCGAACTGCACACCGAGGTCATCGGCGCTACTCCGAGGTGGCGTACCGCCCAGGCTGCCCAGGCCTTCAGCGCCGCGCCCCTCAGCGCGGTGGACCCGACTACCGATGTGTTGACCGCGTTGCTCATCGGCGAAGAACTGCCACCAGGTGCCAACGCGTCACCACCCGCACCAGCCCGCCTGCTCGACTTCACGGCTCTGACGAATCGCCTGGTTGCGCCGCCGAGGAGGGTCCTGGACATCCCCGGTCCGGCTGAGCACGGAGATCCGCTCGTGGACAGCGACGGCGTGTACGAACAGTTTCCGGAGCAGTTCCACAGCACCGCCGACCTGCTGAGGGCGCACCGCGCGTCTCCCGGAATGAAAACTCGGCTGACCGAACTGCTGAACGATGTCGACGTGCTGTTCACCCACCAGAGCATCGGCCTGGTGGAGGAGTTGGTGGCGTTGGCTGGAACCGCGGACACGGCGCGCCGTCGCCTCCGCCTCTTGCTGGCGCTCGACGCGATGATGCTGTGGCGTCCTGACGATACCCCCGATGCGCACGACGAGTGGTGGGCCGTCGATGACGGGATCCGCGCAGTTCTGCCGGACCTGGATCTGCCGGACCTGCTCATCCACCGGAAGGGAACCGAAGATGACCGCCCGTGACGACGCTCGGGACGCCGGCTTTCTCCTCCGATACGCACTGGACCACACACTCACTCCCAGCCGCCAGGACGACTACGGCCGACTTCTGGACCGCTACCACACCGATCCCGATCTGCGCACAGCCTTCGACCAGGTCATCGAAGGCCTCGGCGTGCGAGTGCTCACCGCTGACCGGGCAGTCGGTCTCGTGTTGGCCGCCGAACCCGACTCACCGATGGCGGTGTCGGACACCGCCCCCTGGCTGCGAGTCAAAGGTGCTGAGGACCGCATGATCTACGGAGTAGCCCTCGGAGGCACAGCGGCCTGGTGCTATCCGACCTCCCGGTCGGTGCGGGAGCCCGGCACTCGACGGGTCACTGCGGTCGACGTGGACCGGCTCGTTCGTGAGCACGCCGCCGCGGTGGAATCCGGAGACATCGGCCTGGATGCCGGACTGGACGAGGCATGGGAGGCCTACCGGCGGCGCAAGCAGGTCGCCTACGGCAAGGGACGAAACCTCGCGGTGGGCTGCACGGTGAAGATGTGCGACGACGTTCTTGGCCTGCTCGGGGCATTTGGCCTGCTCATCGCGGACAGATCCGCGGCGCCGCCACTGCATGGCCTGCGCGTCTGGCGTTCCACCGACCGCTTCCGCGCCCACGTCGCCACCAGCGGAGGACCGCTCGCCTGGCAGACGATCGTCCAGTCGCACGTGGCGGAACAGGTTCTCCATCTCGACGAGCGGGAGTCCTGATGCACACGGCCTGGCGCTTGGAGCGCACGTATCTCGCCGGAGCGGGTCGCGACGAGTCACGCCTGGAGGGCCTGGACATCAGCTGGGCCGACCCGTTCGACGCCTCGGGACACGCGGCGCTGTGGGCTGACAACGGAACCGGCAAGACCATGATCACCGCGTTGCGTTACGCGCTGTACCTACCGCATTCGCGGGACTTCATCCGCGGTGATTCGGACCGATCTCTGGCCAAGCTGGTCCGCTCACGGGACGTCTGCCACGTCGTGGAGCAAGTCAGCAGAGTGGTCGACGGCGAGCTGCAGCGGGTCGTCGTCGGGATGGTCGCCGAGTGGCCGGACGGCGGCACGAGAGACCTGGACAACCCAGGGAGACTTCACCGGCACTTCTACGGATGGCAGTGTGGTGCGGCCGGGCCCACGATCGACGATCTGCCGTTTCGCACTCAGGCGGGCCGGTGGTCGACCCGTCCCCAGTTCATCAGCGGTGTGCGCGAAATCCTCCCGCGCAGTGGAGCAGGCGCTCCGTACCCACCGTCCGATCACCAGGGGAGCTGGCAGCGTTGGCTTGCCAACGCGGGCATCGACTTGGAGCAGGTGCGGTTTCAAACCATCATGAACGCGTCGGAGGGAGGCGTGGACCGGGTCATGCGGTTCGCTGACTCTGACGCGTTCGTGCGGTGGTTGACCGGCGCGACGATGTCCTCCTCGACCGTCGACCAGATCACCAAGAGTGTCGAGACGCTGCGCGCCAACGCTTCCGCACGACCTCACTGGGTCACCGAACTGGATCTGTGGGAGAAGCTGGCGGGACCGATTCTGGACCTCGCCGTCGCCTACGACCGGGTAGGTGCCAGTCGACGAGCGCTGGCGACAGCTGAGGCCGACGCCGTAAGAGTGCTGACCGTCGGGGACGCGACGATCAGAGCGGTGGCCGTCGAGTGTGAAACCGCGAACCGACTGCAGGGCGAGTACGACAAGAAGCGCCGCGACGCGAGCGCAGCCCTCCGCCGTGCACAGGCACACCGCCTGCGCATGGAACTGCGTGCCTTTGAGCTGACGGCAGCCGACGCACACAGCATCGCAGAGCAGCGTGCTCGCGATCGGGACGAGGCGGTACGCGCCTTGAGCGCCTGGCGGCTGGTTGGTGATGTCCTCGATCTCACCATGAACGAAGGCGTGCTCGCCGGCCTGGAAGAGCGTCGTGACGCGGCGGAGAAGCAGACCGAGGAACTGCGGCAGGACGAGCAATTGCACCGCCGGGCGCTGGCCCGCTTGTTGACCAGCCGGCGTGACGGCGCGGCCCGCGCGGCAGCGGAAGCGTCCCGCCTGTTCAAGGCAGCAGCGGCGGTGCTCGAAGACGCGGAACGTGACCTCCTCGCTCAGGTAGGCGGCCAGTCCGCTGAGGCGCAGCTGGTCATCCAGCTTCGATCGACGATCGACACGTCGGAACTGGTGCTCAACCAGGCTGTGCTCGACGGACTCCTTGGTGAAGGTGAGGATCCGGCACGACGTGCCGAGCGGGCTGCTGAGAGCGAGCGTCGGGCGCAGCTCGACCGAGATGCCGCTGACCGAACGCTGACGGAGGCCGACCGCGACATCCGCAAGACTGAGAAGGTTCTGTCCGGGGCACAACGACGTGCCGACACGGCTCGTGATGACGCCGAGAAGGCTGAGCGCGACCGCCTTGCGATCGAGAGCCGAATTCGAGCGCTGACAACAGATGTCCGCTTCTTGGACGTCGTTGGCTCTAGCGTGGACGATCCGTGGGAAGCGCGTGCGTCGATTGTCGAGTCTCTCGCCGAGTACGCGCGTGTGTACGAAGAGGAGGCGGCGACCGCCCGGCAACACCGCAACGCTGCACAACGCACCATCCAGTCGGTCGGCTCCGACGGGTTGCTTCCTCCGCCGCAGCTCGCTGAGGACATCGTCGTTGTCCTGACTGAACAGCAGGACAGCATCCTCGCCTGGCCTGGGTGGCGCTGGCTTGCGGACACCATGACCGCTGAGGAGGCCACCACCTTCGCCCTGGCCCGTCCGGAAATCGTCTCCGGGGTGGTGGTGGCGCGACCGGACCTGCTTGACCGTGCCGCTGAACTGGCGGCGAACGTGAACCGAGATGTCGCGGTGTGGATCGGCGCTGTCGTCGACCCGGCCGCCGCAATGGCACGAACGTCGACTGACGACGGTGCGCACGGTCGCGTGCTGTTGCCGCCGCCCGGCACGTACGACAGGGACGCGGCGTCGAAGATGATCGACAAGGCGGCGGACGCACTGGCAGAGGCCAACGCCAAGATCGACTTGGCGACCCGCCGCGCGTCCAACGCGCGGAACATGGCCGCGTCGTTTGCCTCGCTGTGGACGGACTTTCCCGCAGACCCGAGGCTTGCCTTCGCTGACAAGGCCCGTGCGGCACATGAACGCCGGGCTGAGGCTAAGGGCGACCTGCAGGCTGCAGAGAATGAGCTGGAGATCCTTGCAACGCGAAGAGAAGAAGCGCAGCTACAGAGGAGCGATGCGCAAAACACGATTGACGGCTTGAGGAGTACGCGACTGCTTCTGGTGCCCGTCGTCGAGGCGGCGAGGTCGGCTTCGCAGGCGAGGCAAGAACTCCCGACGCACCTCGAGAAGGAACTGACGCACAGACAGCGTGTCGCGGAGCTTGATACCCAGATGCCAGAGTTGCGGGAGAAAGCCCGTGACATGGAGCAAACGGCGAACGACGCGAACAGACAGCACACTGACGCGGTCGAAGCGTTGCGCGCCGAAGGTCTTGCCCCGAACTCGGAAGGTCCAGTCCCCGCAGCGGGTGAAGCGGCTCTCCGGGCAAGGCTCACCAGCGTCGAGGCGGCGTTGGCGCGTGCAGCTGTAGATCCGGACCTCCACCAGACCATCCACAGCACTCGATCGAAACTGGCAGACCTCGAGGCCCGGCTCGACCGAGACCGCGCACTCCGCGCCCTCGCTGAACAGTTCGCCGAGACCGACGGCGCGCGGCATCTGGCGGCACTGACCGAATCGGTGGCCGCCGCGGAGAAACGCGAAGGTGTCGCACGCGAGAGATACAGCACGGCACAGGCACACGCAGACACGGCGTACAAGACCTACCGCGCCCGCTCGGCTGAGGTCGCAGACCGGGCATCGCCCGATGTCGAAGGATTCCCGTCCGCCAACGAGGTCGCTAAGGCGCTGGAGGCGGAACGGGTCGCGCATAGGCTGAACGCCAAGGCCGGGGAGCTGTCCGATGCTCACCGCGAGGCTGAGGCGAACCTGGACGAAGCCAAGAATGTGCTCCAGCGCGCCGAAGAAGCCGCGAAGCTGGTCGAGCGTGCAGTGAAGCCGTTACGTCGGCTAGCTGCTCCGATCAAGGACGGCCGGCCCGCCGCGGACGTCGACCAGCTGATCGACCAGCTGGACGATGCGAACGAACGGATCCACGACACACGGCATGAACTGGACGCCAACGAAGGCGGGCAGAACCGAGCGGCGAATGCCGTACGCGCACAAGCCAACAGCCCCCAGGCGCGGCTCGTCGAAGCTCGTCCCGATCAGGACCCGCGGTTGGTCGACCTGATCCACCGGCTGCGCGGGGATGAACAACTCCCCTCGGACGCGATGCGGATCGCCGACGAACTGGAGCAACGGATAGCGACCTTGCGTGACGACCTCACCAATCACGACGAGCACGTTCGCACCACGGCCAAGATGCTGCACGTCCAAGCCGCTACGGCACTCCAACGCCTGCGCGCGTACCAGAACCAGTCGAGCTTGCCGGAAGGGCTCGGTGAGTGGTCACAGAGGAAGTTCGTGACCATGGACCATGGGCCGGTGCCCGATGACGAGTCCGTGGCCGTCGACCGAGTCGCACGGGTCGTCCACTCCCTTCTCGCACCCGGCACGGGGCGCTCCGACGCGCAGGAGATGTTGTTCGCCGCCGCCCGCGCACTCGTGGACGCACCGTTCCAGGTGCGTATTCTCAAGCCTCACACCAATCTCGCAGTTGACCGCGTAGACGTGGCCGAGCTGAAGAACTTCTCAGGAGGGCAACGCGTCACCGCCGGCGTGCTGCTGTACGCCGCGATGACGAGGGTCCGTGCCTCCGGCGAACCGTCGTCGATCGGGTGGCTCTGGCTGGACAACCCGTTCGGCCAGGCATCGGCGGACCAGTTCGTGCGCACGATGCGACTCGCCGCCGACAAACTCGGCCTTCAACTGGTCTTCACCGCGGCACCGAAGGACAAAGGTGCGCTGTCGATGTTCGATCGGGTCGTCATGCTCGCACGCAAGTCACGCCCGTCGTCGAAAGAACGGGTTGTCGTTGTGGACAACGGTGCCCGCGAGGTAGTCGACCTGACCTTGGTCCAGAAGGACGCTTTGGCGGTGCTGGGCGAATGAGGAACGTGGATCTCGACGCCGTTGTCGCGATGCTGGACCCAGACAGGCGTGGCGGGCGTCGTGGTGTCGAAGCCGTGTCTCTTGCTGTCCAAGCGATCGTTCCCGACATCGAAGCGGCGACGGTTGCCGAGCTGGTGCGCGAGACGATCGATCGAGGAGAACGCGAGGGACGATGGTCGGCCACCCGGACCGCGACCGTGCTGTCCGGCGTGATCGTGCTGCCCAAGTCCGTGCTGTTACCGCGACGCAAGGAACCACCAGAACGCCGACGGACGATCGACACGCCGCTACGCCACGAACTGTCGACATGGGCCACAGGGCTACTGCTGTCTGCTGCCCAGCGAGAGGTCCTGCTGGCAGTGAACGAGTGGCTCAGGCGCACGAACGGGGGCAAGGTTCCCGTCATCGCAGCCGCCGAACGTGCCTATGAGGTTCTGGGCGACGAAAAGGCGTTCGACTCCTCACCACCACGAGGCGGGACGACGCTGTGGCAGTCGAACCGCTTGACCTTCGGGCTGCTCCGATGCGAGCGGGTGCCGACGCCGCTCACGTGGGAGTCCGTGAGTCTATCCGCCACAGGTGCGGGAAGAATCGTGTGCGTCGAGAACCACGCCACGTTCCGCACCCTGCTGCGCGTGCTCCGCGAGTTGCCCTCCTCGCCATGGGCAGCGGTGGCGTGGGTCCAGGGGCGCAACACCGCGCCCTTGGAGTCGTTGCCAAGCCTGCCGTTCTCCGTGACACGCCTCGACTACCTCGGCGACCTGGACGCCGCTGGTTTGGAGATCGCCTTCACGGCGTGTGCCACGGCCGAAGGTGTCGGTGTCCGAGCCGGGCCCGCGTGTCGGCTGTGGGAGCTCCTGATCGACAGGTCGTCAAGGCCAGGACGTGCAGTCGACGTCACCCATGCCAAGCGACTGGTCGGCTGGCTTCCCCAAGAGGTACGAGAAAAAGCATTCGACTTGCTGACCGAGGGCCGGGTGATTCCTCAGGAAGCGCTCCGCTACGACCTGCTCCGGACCTTGATCGTGGTGTAGCTGTTGTCGTAAAGCGTTGCGATGTGTTCCACCTGTCGTACGCAACCTTGCTCGGCTGGTCTCCCGTTACACGGATGCTGCTCGACCGCAAGCGGCGCAGCGATCCCGCATTCGACGAGAACGAGGACGGAGGTCGAGCGATCGCGGTCGAGGAAGGTATCTCAGCGCTCGTCTTCGGCCACGTCCGTCGTCGCCGCTTCTTCGAGGCTGGCGGTACGGTCGATCCTGGCTTGCTGACCTCGATCGAGGAAATGATTACCGGCCTCGAGGTGGCGAACGTGAGCCGACTCGTGGAGGTTGTTCGGAGTGAGGTCGCGGCCAAGGTGTGCGCAGCGGTGTAGCTGATCGTCGGAAGTGGACTGCCCGACGCGGCGTGCACGGGCGTTGCACGACTCGTGGTCACAGCAGGGATAGCTGTTCGCCCTCGGGCAGATCGAGGACGACGACGCGTTCAGTGGCGACAGCGCCGGTGTCGGTGAGCAGCCGGGCTTCACGAGTATTGCGCACGAGCACTTGCACTCTGTCGGGTAGGCGGTGTGCTGAGGAGGGGCTTGGCCTGATGACCGCGCACAACTCTTTGTGTTCGCCGTACACCGGCGCTTTCAAATACACCGCCACTCCGTACGCGTGCTCGAGGGTGGCCTTCTTGTCAAGCTCAGGACGTCCCCCTGCGTTGCGCCACATCGGACTGAGCTCGATGTCTTGGAGCCGATCGCGCACTGCGGAGAACAGCTCTTCGCGCTGAGCCATTGACAGGTCCTGCCACCACAAGGTCGCGGTCTCGCGCTCAATACGTTCTTGCTGGCGAATGGCCTCTTGCTCGGCTTCGCGCTGCTTCTCACGTGCTTGTTCGTCCAACTCTCGCTGCCGTCGGAGCCTGGCCCACCTCGCCTCGTCCTGGGCTTGCTGGTGCTTGAGCACGCGATCAGCTTCGGTTCGCCGTATGTCTTCAGCGAGGGCGTCTTCATGCGCCTGAAGCAGTTTCGCCTGGCGAGCCAGTTCGGCCTGTTCACGTTTCCACGCCTCTTGTCGCTGCCGCATCTGCTCATGACGGCCCTCGGCGTCGATGCTGCGTGGACTGGTCCACACCGCTTTGCGGCTCGCTGCGCCGGCACCGAGCAGGCTCCGCCGGTAGCGCGGCAAGATCTCGTGGAAGAGGATCTGTTCGCGCAGCACCCAACCGAGCACGTCGGACAGAGAACTGCGGGTCATACGCCAGGAGCCTTCTCTGTAGTCGAAGCCAGCCACTCCGTCCACGACCGTCCAAGCCCCGTTCCCGTCTGGTGCTTGGACCTGGAAGGAGGGGACGAGGCCCATCCATGACAGCCGATCTGCTGCTCCGACCCAGCACACTTCGATCCCGTCTAGGGCGTAGCGGCTGGTCCGTGCGGTGATGTCCTCGGTGTCGATCGGAGAGAGCTGGACTTCCCAGGCGATGCGTCGGGTGCCGTCTTGGGTGCTGGCCAGCACATCGGCACGCCAACTGCCATCCGGCGCACGGACCTCCAGTTCGGCATGCCAGCCTTGGGCGCGGATCGCGACGGCCAACTCCAGTTTGATCAGGTGGTGTTCCAGCGACTCGTTGTCCCAGGCGCATTCGCGGGGACGGCCGGGGTTGTGCGCGAAGTAGCGCAAACGGCGGGCTGAGACCTTGGCGTGCACGCTGTGCGCGCAGTCTGGGCACGTCAGAGCGACCCGCGGCTTGGTCTTGTGTACTTGCTCCCACGCAAGGCCCGCACCGAGATCTTGGCGGGTCGCGTCGATGCGTCCTGCCTGTGGGTGGATCGCTGCGAAGGCCATCTCCACAGTGTGCGCCAGGTACAGCTGAGGTTGGGCTAGCGCTCGCCGCAGCCACGCCGCTGTAATTGTGTGCGAGTTGACCTAGCCAGGCTGCATACTGTTCGGTTGGTTTTCACTATCCGGACGGCTGGCCTAATGACGCTCAACCTCGCCATCGCCTCGACCGAGTCACTTGTGTTCGAACCGGCACGCCAGGCCCTGCACCTTCGGCCTGCTGTCGGCGGTACCCAGATCGAGCTGGACCTGACTGTTAGGCGAACGGCGGCGTACAAGGAAGGGGCCCGCATTCATCGCCGCGCTAGCTTGTGGCGAGCCTGCTGACTGCTGACTGCCGACCGCGTCGTGGGGTCGGTGAGTTGACCGCAGGCCGTGCACCGCTATAAAGACCGGATGGCAGCAGATCTCGCTGGGTCCGATCCGGCTGAGCCTCGCGACAGCAGCACGCCTGACCACGACTCCGCGGGGTTTCACGACCACGTGGCCGAGCAGTGCGCCCTCGGCGGAATGTTGCTCCGCAAGGACGTCATCGCGGATGTGGTCGAGATCCTGCACCCGCGCGATCTCTTGTTCGCGGCACATCAACTCATCTATGACGCTGTTCTGGGCCTCTACGGGCCAGGTGAGCCGGTGAACGTGGACACAGTGGCGAGTTACCTGGCCGCGCGGGGCAACCTCGAAGCTGTAGGCGGCACCACGTATCTGGAATCCTTGGCCACCAACGTTCCTACGACATCGAACACGGCCTACTACGCCGAAGTGGTTGTCGAGAAGGCGTTGCTTCGACGGCTCGCGACTGCGGGCCGTGAGCTGTCCGAACTCGCGTCGCAGGCAGATGCCAACGACTCTGTCGACTTCGACGACGTTCTCCGTCGCGCCCGGTCGTTGGTTGCCGAGTTCGCCGCCGACCCGAGTGAGGAAGACCTTCCGGAACTGAGCGAGATTCTGCTTCCGGCGTTGGATCAGATCGACGCCATCGCAGGAACCGGAGTGTCGCCGTTCGCGGTGCGAACCGGCTTCACGGACTTGGACGAGCTCACAGGTGGGTTCGCGCACGGGTCACTGGTCGTGATCGGTGCTCATCCCGGTGTGGGCGCCAGCAACCTTGCGCTGGACATCGCCAGGTTCGCCGCTGTTCGCGAGGAGGTTCCGACGGCCTATCTCTCGCTGGACAACCCCGCCGAGGCGATTACCCAGCGGCTGCTCTGCGCCGAGGCAAGGATTCGGTTGAGCGACATGCGGTCTGGTCGCATGAGCGACGCCGACTGGACCCGGCTCGCGCAACGGACGACCGAGATCAGCGAGAAGCCCATCGTGATCAGCCAGGTCCGCGACGCCGAACTCGCCGCAGTGACCAAGAGCATCACGGAATTGGTGGCTTACAGGAAGGTGCGGCTTGTTGTAATCGACTCGTTGCATCTCGTCAGCGCACGCCGCGATCTGCCCTACGAGAATCGTGAGCGCGAGGTGGCCGAGGTGGCCCGCAGGTTGAAGCGGCTCGCTCTTGACACTGGAATCGTCATCGTCGCCACGGTGCAGCTGTCGACCAACCCCGGGCCGAGAGTGCCTGTCCCTTCCCGTCCGTCACTGGCCGATCTACGTGACTCTGGCTCGATTGCCCACGTCGCCGACTACGTGCTGTTCGTTCAACGTCCGGATGCATGGGAACGGGACGATCCGCGGGCAGGGGAAGCCGACCTGATCTTGGCCAAACACAAGCACGGTCCGACTGCGACCGTGGTGGTCGCCCACCAGCTTCACTACTGCCGTTTCGCAAATCTCCTCGGAGCACCACCTCCGCAGCTGTAGCGTTCACGACGACCAGTACTCAAAGCAGCAGCTCAGGCGGAATCGTACTGCCGTGCGCGGCTTGTAGGCAGGTCAGCGGTGCGCCTTCTCGAACTCCTCGATGACGCTAGTAGGAATCCGACCGCGGTCGGCGAGGCTATGGCCGTTGGCGCGAGCCCATTCCCGGATGGCTTTTGTCTGCTCTTTGGTACGGGACTCGGCCACGATGGTGCGTGTGGTGCTTACGGCCTTCCGGGTGCGGCCACCAGTGCGGCGGGCACTCGCGACAAAAGCTGCCAGGCCATCGCGGAGCTTCGCAGCATTGTCCGGCCTGAGGTCGATGTCGTAGGAGATGCCGTCCAAGCCAAAGCTGACGGTTTCAACATCTTCAGCAGTGGTGCCATCGAGGTCATCGATGAGCCGTACGAGGACTTTCTGCGCCATACCTGATCTCCTTCGAGGTTGGATGCCGACTTTAGCAAGTTCACGTTGCTGGCGAGGTGGCTGGTAACGACCAGCTTGGGACAAAGCCAGGATTCACCGAAACGACGGAGTCAACCACGCCCCCGTGGCCTCGCCTGCTTGGATTCAGTGCTGGGCGAAATTGCTGCCCTGGGAGTGTCGTAAGCCCTGCAGTAGGGCATCATCGGCTAGTGAATTCTGAGCCGGCGGACCGGAGTGACTACCTGATGGCGCGCATGTTCGCGCAGAGATGGGCGGATGGCACACTTCGCCAGGCGAGACGCCTCCGACACGCCCTCAAGGCGGCGAGTGACATGGATCGGGCATACGAGCGAATGGACGCCCCCGGCATCACGGAGCTGGACATTGCCGCGAAGATCGATGAGGTGTGGACCGAGCAACATCTGCTCATGGTGTCTGCGCAGCAATGCGAGAAGTGGGCCACGAAGATGGCTGCGGCGCGTGGCGAAACCCGGCCTGAGGAGGCCCGGCTCATGCGGCTTCTGCGTAACAGTCTCGAACACCTCGATGAAGCGAAGCTCAACGACTTCGAGGCGCTGCCTGGACCGAGTGGGAATAGATCACTTCGCGACCTACCCAACAGTCGTCTACCTCTAGGCGTAACGCTTGGGGCGGACAATGTGATGGTGTGTGACTTAGTTGAGCTGGATGAGATCGAGAGGAACTGCCGCCAGCTCGCCGATGAGATCGGTGACGAGATCGAAGGTCCGGCGATCGATGCCTACATCGACTGGATGATTGACGACGCCCGCGGAAGATAGCCGACCGGCCGCTCCTGTGCGTTCCAAACTCAGTAAAAGTTTCGCAATGGAAACCATCGCCGAACCCGGCCGAGATGATCGCCTTGAGGGTGGTTGTAGAGCCAGCCCCAAGGTTCGCCTGTCTCGGCATCGGCGTATGCCAGCATGGCGGTGCGGCACCGCGACTCGACGACGCCATCACCGCGAACGAGGTGGTTTTCGACGGCACTGCCGACAGCCGACGCTGCGCCATCAGCCATGCGTGCCCCGAGCACGACAAGCCCATTGCTAGCACGGGCAACCTGATGAAGCGAGGTGACTGTCCACGAGATCACGTCGTCTTCCGTGAGTCGGTCGTACTCGTCCGCGTCGGCGTCGAGATGGAGATGACGTCCGCCGATGTCAGGGAAGTTGTCAATGAACACAGGCATGCCTCGTTCGGCGGGTGAGCGTGCCCAGGCGATCAAGGACTCTGGAGACGAGAACCTGTCACGATCACAGGTCACCCAGGCTGGTCGCAGCTGCCGCTCGTGAAGATGGTCATGCCACTCCCTCAGCAGGCCGCTTGCGACACGGTGGTCACCAGAACTGATCGACATGACCTGGCCGGTGATCACTGCGCTGCTGCCGGCCCCGATCGCGTATGCGTCCAGGCCGGGCCACGGAGTGCTGATGAACTTGTAGCCAGCAGCGGAGTCAGACGACCCCGTAGCTGGGCGTGGAGCCGCAGCCTGATCGTCGCCTGGCTGTTGAGGAGGAACGGAAGCCACAGGAGATGCCTTCTGGTTAGGGGAGGCAGGGAGGAGTGACGCGGTACTTGACCGTAGCGCTCAGACGGCCGCAGCCGACCACACGCAGCGCCGAACTAAGCTAGCGATTCACGGAGACCTCGTGTCAGGGGCCCTCATACTCGGGAGACAGGCGTGGAGGAGTTGCCACCGCCGCCATCGTCGGCGGGAAAGGCCATCACCGACGAGCTCCTGCGTGTGCTCAGAAATCACCCGAAGTTCCAAGGCCGGCGCCTTCGACCGTGGATGTACAAGATCCGAGAGTGGCCAGGCAAGGTGGTGCCCACCAACGAAACACAGATCCAAGCGGCCGTGCTCACATTGATCAGTCGTACGTTGTGGCCTGGGTCTGAACATGCCGCGTTGATCAAAGAGCTGACTCCGCTGTACAAGCAGGGCTGGTGCAATGACGCCATCATCCGTGCGATGGAGTTCAATCCAGACGGGGAACGTACACGGCCGTGGCACACCGGCACGGGCGATGGCAAGTACAACGGCGCCCTCACCAAGTACCTACAGTCACGCTTGAGGATCTGGCGTCAGGCGGACCCTGACAGCCTGGCCACCGTGGAGTCCCACATCCCTCCCACGCCGATCGAACGCGCGGTGTCCTTTGAGGAATGGGCGTACCGGATGTGGCAGGTGTACGGCGATGGAGAGCGCGACGGCACCAACAATTCGATGACTCCCGAACAAGCCAAAGCGATCTTCGAACGCAACCACAATCGTCGGGGCACGCCGCTCGACCGGAGTCGTCTTCGGGCACAACGTCTCAGAGAAACCGCGCGCAACCTGGACGAGCTCGGCGGCACCATCCCGTCCAACGCGAGTAACGAGCACGAGCTCCTAGACCCAGATGACGAACTCGCGCTGATCCTGGATCAGGACGTGCTTGAGGCTGTGCAGACGTTCGTTGCCGTGCCCCAGCGCGAGCATCGCCACCTGACTGCTCTCCGTGCTGCCGTGGTGCGGGCTCGTCGTAGGGGCACCTTAGACCGCCAGCTGGCATCGTTGCCTGAGGTCGCCCGCTTGGTTGGGACTGTTGTGGATGCCAACGGCTCCAGGGCTTCCCTGGCCAGCGTGCGGTACCTCATCGAACGCGCACGCTGACCCGTCAGGCCCGAGGATTTGCCTTGCTCGACTGATAACAAGGGCTGTTCGACTCGCCGACCACTGCCATCGATCAGCATGGAAGCGACAGCCGGCTCAACTTGCAGGCGAGGTTGAGGCGCGTCCGGCGGGTGTTTTGTCCCACAACGTGCTTGTCAGCTTAGGCCTGCTGATCAGCTCATCGACTAGGTCGTTCGCGGTTGCCAACATGAGTTCAAGCAGCTGAGGGCCGCTTGCATCATCTAGCGCAAGAACGACGAGGTCGCCTGGTGCTTGATCAACATGTACCGCTCCGTTCCCAGCCACCCTGACGATGTCGAGGCGTTGCCCTAGGGTTGCGCTAATCCGTGGTCGGAGCCGGTCGTTCAGCACGGCAAGGGTCGCCCCGGAGGGTGCGCTTGGATCCAAGACCTTGATCAGACGTTCCAACGTTGTGCGAGCCATAGCGGCTCCCGCGCGGCGCGAGACGGCTGCAACGGCGGTGGCCTCCTCGAACAACTCGCGGACTTCGGTCGGCATGTCCTCATGGGCTGCTCCTCCGAGTCTCAAGGGATACAGCATGCGCTCATGCCGCCAGACTGACGGCTGTTCGCAGGACGCGCAGACGGAAGTCCACCAAGCCTCGGCGTACGACGCGACCGCCATCCTGGTGTTGTCCCCCTCAAGGGGGACTGACTCTCGGCTGGTGCGAGAAGCCTTGATCCGCCTGAGAGTTGACCACTCGTGTGGCGTGTACATCTGACAATGCGGGCATGTGAACTTCGATGCCCTGAACTGGGGACGACGCTCCTCCAGCGGCGGCAGGCCGGTCATGAGGGAACGGTAACCGAACCGTTCGGGGGCCGGAAACAGACTTTGCCGTGTGCAGCAGCCGGGTGATCGGTGTCGCTCCTCGGTGTCAGTAAGTCGAGGCGACGCCGGACGCTTCTGATGAAGTGACCGTCGGCAAGATCGGAGCGCAGGTGCGACACCGCGGTGGGCGCTTACGCTTGGCCGCCCAAGCCGTCGCTTCAGCAGGCGTGATCCGGCGGGCACTACGTGATGAGTCGTAGTCGTCGAAGTCGAATGGGTACATGGCGCGCATGGCGTAGGTGTGCCGGTCCGGATATACCGGTGGTGGGGCCTCCGATACGGTGCCGCAGTCCCAGCGGTGGATCTTGGTCTCGGTGGCGTTGAGCGTGTATGGGTGCGACTCGGCGGTCAGCGACGCTGACCGGCGTTCCCACTGTTCGAGCTGGGCGCGCTGGTTCGCGTCGAGCTTGGGCCACTCATCAAAGATCTCGTCGCACACCTGGCAGCAGTCGCTGAGGTATGCGCTTGCGTCGACCAGCAGTTTCCGCATCCGTTCAGCTGACAAATCACCGCGTTGTACGGCGTCGAGCAGCCACAGGACACCGTTGAGCTCGACCATGCGGTCAGATCGATCCGGTTCTACGGGAGGGGCCTTAGAAGCAAGCTCGCGATTGAGGTAGGTGTGATGCCCCATGCCGAAGGTAACCACGAAGTTCGGGTAAGTCTGGACCCGGGCTTTGTCCAGGTAGAGGTGCAGTCGGCGATTGAACGCCACGGTGTATTCCTTGTCTGCTGTGGGGCGTCAGCTGCCGAGGGTGTCTTCGGTAACCCGACGAAGCGTGTCAGGTAGGTAGGGGTAGTACTCGTTGGCGTCGCCGAGCCAGTGAAGGGTGTTTTCGTCGCTCAGGCGCGGCCGTGCTTCCTCGTAGAATGGCGTCTGGACTCGGCGCACGAAGTCGACGTATGCGTTCAGGTCGGAAACAGCGATGTGCGAGTAGTCGCCACCCTTGATCGGGCCGGGAGACAGCCAGCTCAAAAGCATGGCAAGGCCGTTCGGGCCCAGGAAGTGGTCCAGGTCCAGGTTGGCGGAGTAACCAGCCGCAGAACCAGGGTCACAGCGGCGCGGTTCTGGAGCGTCGAGAATCGTCTTGTGGACGATCTTGAAGTCGAAGTATTCGAACCGGTTGTTTACCCGTCTGTCTCTCCACACGACCAGGCCGTCGTTCGGGTCACTGCTGAGCGGATCATGGCAGACATCGCAGTTCCAATGCTGTAGTGGCACGGTACCTCCATTTCGTCAGTGGTTCATGGGCATCTATGGTGCCGTGTCAGTTCACGCATCGGCCGGCAGGCTCGCGTGGGATTCGCAAGTTACACCACTCGGGCGAACCTCAGGGTGTTATTGATGCGCGCGACTCGTGCAGGCGGGGGTGGTCTTCGATCTCCATAGCCTTTGGTCCAGCTTTCCCGCATTATTCGTGGTGAAGTGGATACCGGAATCGAGGTTGGAGCCGGGGCCTCGGACGAGCCTGACACGATGTCGAAGCATCTTCGATGCTGACGCTCACCCAGGTGTGTAACTCGGTTGGAGTGGCTCGCGCCCGCTGGTTGACTTGTGCGCCTTACCTGTGGTGAAAGGAGCAGCGGTGACCGCGCCCGAGGATGTAGACGAGACCCCAGAGGCCGGCGCTTCAGTTGGCTCGGAGCAGACTGCTGGGCGGGCTGACCAGTATCGGCACGACCCGGCGTTCGTACCTGGGCTGGCGAGCCTGGCGGACATCTGCTGTGAGGAGGCGACGGACCTACTCAACGCTTCGTTGAACATGCGGGCGCTTGCCGCGGAGACAGACCCGCCACTGGATCCGGCTGGCGTTGAGGTTGTGTTCAACACCTTCTGGTACAGGCTGACACCCGCAGCGGTCGACGAGGTCGCGGGCGCTTCGCTGGAGCCGATCGAGGGCCCGTCGTTCGCGCCGTTTGCTTTGCGTGAGGCTGGCGAGGACATCCGTCAGCTGTGGCTAGCTCTCGCCGACCAGGTCACGCATCCGGTGATGCGGGCGCGGTGTTGGGACATCGCGTTTACGTTGAAGCTCCTCAAGAACGGGCGTGACACCGCAGAGAAGGCTGGCCGCGCCTACCTTGAAACCATCGGTACCGCACTTGGACCGCGTGAGCTGGCTGCCGGATTGTTGCGCGGACGGACTCTGGCACGCCAGGTGGGCTTGGTCGATCTGGAGCAGGAGATCGCTGCGGCCATGATCGATGTGGTTGAGGATGTGCTTTCTCGCGACGAAGATCCATACGGGGCGATCCCGCTTCTGGGGGCTCTGATCGCGCCGCCACCTCGCGGGAGGTCTGCTGCGCCTGTAGATCCGAAAGTTGATCAGCTGCTGGACCAGGCTCTGGCGGCTTTCCCGCAGGTACATGTCATCGAGGATGTAGCGGTCCTGGTACGCAAGCGTGCCGCAGACGATCCGGATCGTGCCGAGCGAGCGAATCGGCACTTGATAGATGCGATGCTGGCTGAAGCTGACGGCGAGACCCAGCCGATGCTTATCCGGTGGCTGTTCAGCCAGGCTGCAACCCGAGCGCGAAGCCTGGGGCTGACTGATCTTGAGAAGATCGCCGTTGCCAAACTGCAGGCCGCTCCCGCACTCACCTGGGAGACGACCAAGCTCGAACTCAACTTCCCGTCAGAGCTGTTCGACGCTTACCTGCCAGGCTTTGACACCGCGACAGACTGGCGTGGGGCCCTCGGGATCTGGCTGCACCCCGCCCATTCGCCAACGGGCAGCCACCGGGACAACAAGATCATTGCCACGCGGACGACGGAGGCGTCGGCGATCATGAACAGCATCACCACTGTTGTCTTCCGCAGCGATGATCTTCCCGCTCGAACCCTGTCTGCCGGCGAACGGTTCAACCGTGAACTGACCAGCCTGGAATCCGTGCGGATGGGCAGCGCAGGGAAGTTCGCGGGCAACGCTCTCTTCAGAATCCGCGCCCGCTTCGGCATACCACCGCGCGCCGATCTCGAAGAGTTCCTGCGGAGCTTCGGAGCTGCGCCTTCGCTCGTCACGCCGCTGGCGACCGCTCTGCAGCTGTACTGGGTCGGCGAGTACGACGCTGCGGTGCATCTAGCAGTGCCCAAGATCGAGGCGGCGGTTCGGGCTTTGCTGATGGAGCTCAACGAGCCTGTGTTTCGTACACAGGCGGGTGACACCTCTGGGATGTTTCCCGGCTTGGGAAGTCTGTTGCCTTCTTTGGTGGACAACGGTTTCGACCCGGACTGGGAACGGTTCCTGCGCACGTTCCTGCTCGGTGAAGGCTCCAACGTACGCAACCTCACCGCACACGGATTCCTCGCCGCAATCGACCCGGTCAACGCAGCCCTTGCCCTGCAGGCCTGCGCCGTCATGGTGTTGTTGACCACCGATGCGGCAGTCGCCCGCGACAGTGCCACGGTCAAAGCCACCCTGGCCAGTCCGGCTGGTTCGAGGCCGCGGAGGAGCCTGCGGAAGCGCATCGTCGCCGCTGCCGTCGCTGCCTGGTTCGAGCTACGTCGCACCTAGGCCAGCAGTTAGCGCTCATAGTGTCCACTCTGGAGGTGTCGCGTATGGACGAAGATCATCTGCATGAGGCCGCAGACCCTGCAATGGCGGTGACCCTGTCGAAGGTGTTCGCGATGGTCGAAGTCTGGCGAGAGCGAACCCATGCTGATGCGCCAGTTCCCCTGCCCGGTAGCAGCCTTGCCGGAGACGATCGGGTGACTGATCCGTTTCGGCTGTCGCACGCTGTAGTGCCTGCGCTCATCAGTGCAGTCGACCACTTCGAGACCCTGCGTTTGGTGATCCAGGAACAGCAAGTGCTGCCGGCCCGAGGCGGGTTCACGTTGCTGCGAGCGGCGCTAGAGAACGCGGCGATCGCAGTGTGGCTGCTCGCGCCGATGAACCGGAACGAGCGAGTATTTAGGTTGTTGCGGTTGGAATGGGCGGACGCGTGGGACGAGTCTCAAGCGATGGATTTGATGGGAGCCGCTCACGAGCGTGACAAGCGCAAGGTCGAGTTGCAGGCTCTGGCCCGTGACCGCGGCATGTCGCAGGAACGGATCGCCCAGGTTGCCGCGCGGACCGTCAGCTGGGGCGAGATCGTCGCCACCGCAGGTGATGAGGCCGGAAATCTAACTGGCATGCGTGCTAAGTGGGCGTGGACGGTCTGCAGTGGTCTGGTGCACGCTCGTCGGTGGGCCGCTCTTGGTTTTCTGCAGCGGGAGTTGTCTCCGGGTGCGACCGATGACCTAGTCAACGTGAAGTTGAGTGCGACGGAGCAGCAGGTAGCGATCATGGCGAACATTGCGGCGCAGATGCTTGCTGAGGGTTGGCGGTTGTTCGACCAACGGAGCCGATCCCATCTCAGCATCTGAAGTAGTCCGCTTGGCATACCCTCGCGACGTTGGTTGAGCTTTCGGCTGCTCGCTTCCATCGCAGACCCCTGCTTGGCGAGCGACGCATCATGCCCAGGTAGCGGGTGTTGTGCCGCCACCTGAGATGCAGATGCATCGCCCGCAGCTCCTTCGGGGTGGACTCAGGCCGCCATCGAGAACGCGTGCTCAGCGAACTCCCCGTCGGCAGCAGCGAGGCGAAACGCCGTGAACTCGCTGGTCGTGAACTCAAGCTCGGTGACGCTGCCGCGCTGCGGCACTTGGCTCCGGAAGATCCAGGTGGAACCGTCGCGAACGACGACCTCGATGCAACCGCCTGACAGCTCGCCGCGGGCGAGCCGTGCAAGGAAGTCGTCGAACTGCGCGGCAGTAAACGACAGTCGGTGATCATCAGGGGCACCGAAGGACTTCTTGGTGTCCCGAACCTCCACCGTGCCGTCGCGCCGAGCGATGTGAACGCAGTCCTTGTCTGGGACGCTCCGACTGGACTTGCGGAAGTCAGCTTCCTCGAACGTCGGTGCGCTTGCGGTCATCTCCTGGTCTCTCCTCTGCCTACTGACTGCTACTTGCCGAAGTCCCGCGCCACTCGGCGCATGAACTCTCGCGACTCCTCGTAGCTCAGGGCCGCGGCTGATAGGCGAGCATGTGCCTGATCGTGCGCGTTCAGGCTCAGTTCGTCATCCAGATATCGGATCTGACCCTCGCCCTCGGTGTAGGCCAGCTCCAGATGGCCAGCCGCACCTGGCGACGGAACCCGGACGAGGGTGAACGACGTTCCAAGAACGACCCGGCGGCCAGCAGGGACCTTAAACGGCAGCACTTGGATCATCAGGTTTGGGCGTTGTGAAAGCTCGACCAAGTACTCCATCTGCTCTCGCATCACCGCCGGGTCCGCCCACTCGCGCCGCAGGCACGACTCCGACAGCACCATGTGCACGTCCGGCGGGCTGTCCTTTTCGTAGATGTCCTGACGGGCCAGCCGTGCCCGAACTCGGTCTTCGACAGTCAAGCCGTCTGCCCCTGGCTGCCCTTCGTGCATGGCGCGGACGTATCCCTCGCACTGCCCCAAGCCGGGGACGACCTCCGACTGCACGATTCGGATGCGATCGGCGAGCTTCTCCAAGTCCACACGCAGCCGCATGTCCTCGCCATAGGCGCGGTTGTGACCCGTTGTCCAGAAGCCCCGTTTGTGGTTGTCGCGGCGCAACTCGAAGAGTGTCGCCTGGTAGCCGGGGTCGCGGAAGCCGAGCATGTTCGCCATCCGCTCAAGGTCTCCGACCGTGATGTTGCCACTGCCGTTGATCAGCCCCGCGATCCGGCTCTGGCCTGCCTCGATCGTCGCGCCGGCTTCAGCCTGCGTAAGGCCTGACTCCTTGATCATGTGCTCGATCTCTTTACCGAGCAGCAACTTCTTGGCTGTACGGACAGCGGCCATGCCGAGTTGAGCCTCTCCGGGATGGGTCTGCTGCACGAGTAGGTGACAGTGGTAGTCACGCAGCCTGACTGGCTGGCGTGGCCATGATTACCTCGTATTCGATAGGGGTCAACCTGCC
>NZ_JBIWKS010000009.1:0-417239 GCF_044765805.1 Lentzea sp. NPDC102401
ACTCTCCAATAAGGATTGTGTTTGATCGCTCCAGACGGAATATGTCTGGCATCAATCTAGTCTTGCCTCAAAGGAACTACCTCGACGAGGAGGTAGTTCATATATTACTGGCTGTGTTTCGGCACGCTGTTGAGTTCTCAAAGAACACGCGCTCACCGGTTCCAGTCTCCGTTTCCGGAGGCTTTCTCTCGGGGCTTGTGTTGAAAGCTTAGCCAGTTCGTTTTCGCTTTGTCAAATCGTCGTTTTCGGCGATTCAGGCTCCGCGCAAACTCGCTTCGCATTCAGTTTTTGCTTGGTTCAGAAGTTATCTGAGTGGCTTTCCCGGTGTCAAATCGGGGTCATTTTCAGATCCCGGACAGCACGTTAGGCCGCTTATTTACTTCTGGGGGTTTGACGCCGTGAGACTTTACCCGGCCCGATCCGCGGTGTCAACCGCTCGTTCCGGGGTCTCGCTTGCGACTTGGAGAAAGTTACTGATGGGGACGATCAAAGTCAAATCGCCTGGTCAGCGGGCTGCTTGATCGGCACGGACGGCGCGGGAGCAGCCGTCTTGGCCCCAACAGGACGCGGTCGCAGCCACAGGGTGATGGAACGAAGTCCCTCCATCGCCCGCACGATCTGGTCCGCCGAGGCCGGCTGACGCGTCGCCACCGGCACCAGGTCGTAGCCCCAGACGCCGAACTCCTTGAGCACCGTCACCGGATCGTCACCGAAGTCCGCCGTCGAGGTCGCGGAGAACTCGAGGAACACGTGCGGCCTGTCACGACGCAACAACCGGACGAGTCCCGCGAGAGCGCGATGCCCACGTCCAGGCGTGTCGACCTTGACGACGGAAAGCTTCATGCCCTGCACCAGGGCGATCTCCTCGAGCGCCTTGTCCAGGCGCACCGACTTCACCCGTGCCACGTCTTCCCCGGCATCGGCGGCCAGCGGCGACACCGACACACCACCGGTCAACGTCGGTGAAACGGCGAGCTCGCCCGCGCTCTCCCACGCGGCGCCCTCGACCACGGTCATCCGATCGGCGACCGCGGCGGGAAGGTTCGCCGAGACGTTGTGCCTGAGCAGAGCGGCGGCGGACGCGTCCGGTTCGACGGCGACAACGGCGCCCATCAGCCCAAGGCGCGACAACACCCGAATCGAGTGGTAGCCGACGTACGCGCCGACGTCGAGGAAGATGCCGTCCGGTTCCAGCACGGAGTCGAGCAGTTCCGCGAGTTCCGGCTCCCACACGCCGTTGGACGACAACAGCGGAAGCATGAACGCGTCGTCGGAGGGCAGTCGCATCATGCCCGCGTCGCACAACACCAGCGATGAACGCACGGCGGGCGCGTCACCGGCGTTCTCGTGCTGACGAACGACCACGCGCCGCAACGCGTCCGCGGTCTGTTGTGCCTGATGGGCGGTGCGAAGGGCGGCGTCCAGGCGCGTGTCGCGCTCGCGGAACACCTCGACGACCTTCGACTCCAGCGAGTCGATCCGGTCCAGGGTCCGGTCGAGGGCGACGGTCAGCTTGTCGATCCGCTCGGCCAGCACCTCGTCGGACTTCGCGCGCTTGGCCGCCTCGGCGACGACCGCGTCCTCGACGTCGCGTTGCCGGCGGCCCTGCCCGGCCATGTCCGCGCGCACGCGCACGACCCCGTCGTCGACACCGATCAGCTGGTCGGCGAAGTGCGACTGGCGTTGCGCGACCTGCTCGACCTCGGCGCGGAGCAGTTCCAGCTCACCTGCGCCGACGCCGGCCTTCAGCGCGTCCTGCCGGTTGACCAGCTCGGACACCGTGCGCTCCACCCCGTCGATCAGGGTGTGCAGCACCTGGCGCATGTGGTTGTCGTAGTGGTCCAGCGCGCGCAGCACGACCTTGCGCAGCGCGGGTGCCATCGGCGTCCGATGAGGGCCGTCCACGGTCGGCTGCCGCAGTAACGCGTGCTTGGCCGACTGCAGCGCGAGCATCGGGTCGACCTCGGCCTTCGGCTTCGGCCGGCGTGCTCGCCACCCTCGGTACGCGTGCTCGACGCGTTCACGGAGAACTTCGGCCACGCGTGCGACGGAGCGCACGGACAACACGTGTTCACGTCCGGCCGCACCGAGCGCCTCGGCCGTGGGCAGGTCGTCGGCCAATGAACGCAGTAACTTCGCGGCGGCCTGCACGTCGGGTTCGGCGCCCTGGTGACACGGCACGAGAACCGCTGTCTTGCCGAACAGTTCGGCAACGGCGCCGTGGTCCGACGCGACTACGGGGACTCCCCGCACCGCCAGCTCGGCCAGACGCAACGCGATCCGGTCGTCCGCCCCACCGCGGTGCAGCGACACCACGGCATCGGCGACGGCCGCCACGTCGAGGTCGTCGATCAGCGAGATCCGCGGGTCGGAGCCGGTGGCGAGGCGCAGTCGCTCGGCGGCCTCCGGGTGCTCGACCGCGCCGGACACCGCGATCCGCAGCTCGACGTCCGTGCGGTCGGGGAACGCGGTCAGGAACGCCGACACGGCGCCCAGCACGTTGCCGGGCCGGTCCAGCTCGTGGTCCGCCAGCGCCGCGAACACCACCACTTCGCCGGACTCGTGCTCACGTGCGCCAACGTCGTGCACGGGCACAGGCACCACACGCACGATGGGCCCGCCGATGCGTTCGGCGGCGGCACGCGACACCTCGGACGAGAGCCAAAGTTCGTTCACGCCCGTGCGGTCGTCCGCAGCCGTGGCGTCCAACGCGACGTCGACGACGAACCGTCCGGCAGGCACCTCGTCCCAAGAAGAAGCGCGCACCACGACGGGATAACCGGCGGCGGCCGACACGGGCAGTCCGGACGCACGCGCGGCGGCGAGCATCAGCTCGGCCAGCGGTCCCGAGCCCACGACGGACACGCCGAGCTGGTCGAGCAGCGCCGGGCCTTCCGACCGGGGCTGCGGCACGGCGGGCGCGGGCAACCGTCCGGAAGCGACACCGACCCCGGCACACCACTCGCGCCAGGCCTCGGCGTCCGCGGCGAAAGGCGCGGGGAACTGCTGTTGCAGCGAGGTGTCCGCACGCCACACCGCGTCGGCCCACCGCGTGCCACCGTGCTCGGTCGCCTCGCACGCCCACATGAGGAACCCGCCGCCACCGTCCTCACCGAACGCCGGCGGCGGCGTCAGCGCGGAGGCCCGGTAGTCGGCCCGCAGCTCGGACGGGATCTGGGTCCCGTCGATCAGGGAGTCGAACCGGTACGGCACGGGCGCGACGGACCAGCCGCTGCGCACCAGTTCGGCGCGGTAGGCCTGGCAGAGTTCGGCGACCTCGGAGTGCTCCGACAGCAGCACGCGAGGACGTTCGGCGAAATCGGCGGACAGCAACCAGGGCCGGCGCGGGTCGAAGCCGCGGAAGTGCACGGTCAGCAGGTCCTGGCCGATCACGGCCAGAGAACCGGACTCGGTGCGATGCAACGGGCGGTCCGCGACGTTCCACACGGACACCCCGAGCCGTGCGTCGCGCACGACGAAGTGCGGCACGATCGCCGGCATGTCCAACGAGGTCAGGTAGGGCTCGGAACCCTTGCCGACCGCGATGAACCCGGGGTCGAAGGCGCCCTGGTCGTGCAGGTCGGCGGGGCCGGGCTGCAGACCGTCGGACGGCAACGGCCGCAACGTGCGAGGCAGCATCACGACCGGTGCGGTGCGCAAGGCCTCCAGCACGAGCTTCGTCAGCGACCCGAACACCCGCACCCACGGGTCGAGGTACAGCACGGGCATGCCCTGCGACAGCAGCGCCTCCAGCAGCCGCGGCACCATCGCGGCCTTCAGCTCCGCGGCGTCGAGCGACGTCGCGAGCACGTGCAACTCGTCCTCGGTGACACCGATCTCCGTCGGCGAGACCAGCCCGGGACCGGTGCGCTCCGACTGCGCGTCGACGATCAGCGCGACGAACCGGCCCTCGGGGTGCTCCGCGAGGAACGAGCTGGACAGGACCTTGACCGCGGGCAGCTCCGCCGCCGTGGCGACGGTGCAGGCGCAGATCGTCGGCTGGAACTCGGGTACCTCAGTCACGGAGAGCACGTATCTGCCTCACAGCATGGGGAGAAGAGTGCGCAACTCGTACGGGGTGACGCTTCGACGGTACGCGTCCCACTCCGTCCTCTTGTTGCGCAGGAAGAAGTCGTAGACGTGCTCGCCGAGCGCCTCGGGCAGCAGTTCCGAGTTCTCCATCTCGGTCAGCGCCTCGCCGAGGTTCTGCGGCAGGTTCGCGTACCCCGCCGCACGGCGCTCGCGGTCCGTCAGCGACCACACGTCGTCCTCGGCGGGCGGCGGCAGCTCGTAGCCCTTCTCGATGCCCCGCAGGCCGGCGGCCAGGATCACCGAGTAGGCCAGGTACGGGTTGCACGCGGAGTCCAGCGAGCGGACCTCGACGCGGCGCGACGACGACTTGCCCGGCGAGTACATCGGCACACGGACCAATGCCGAGCGGTTCGCGTGACCCCAGCACACGGCCGTGGGGGCCTCACCGCCGACGATCAGCCTCTTGTAGGAGTTGACCCACTGGTTCGTGACGCCGGAGATCTCGCGCGCGTGCTTCAGGATGCCCGCGACGAACTGCTTGCCGATGTCGGAGAGCTGGTAGGGGTCCTCGTCGTCGTAGAACGCGTTGCGGTCGCCCTCGAACAGCGAGAAGTGCGTGTGCATGCCCGAGCCCGGCTGCTCCGAGAACGGCTTGGGCATGAACGAGGCGCGCACGCGTTGCGTGATCGCGACCTCTTTGATCACGTAGCGGAACGTCATGACGTTGTCCGCCATGGTCAGCGCGTCGGCGTAACGCAGGTCGATCTCCTGCTGGCCGGGTGCGCCCTCGTGGTGGCTGAACTCGACGGAGATGCCCATGGCCTCCAGCGCCTCGATGGCGTGGCGGCGGAAGTGCGTGGCGGTCTCGTGCGAGGTCTGGTCGAAGAACCCGCCGTTGTCGGCGGGGATCGGCTCGCTTCCGTCGCCGGGCAGGTCCTTGAGCAGGAAGAACTCGATTTCGGGGTGCACGTAGCAGGTGAACCCGGCCTCGCTGGCCTTCGACAGCGTGCGGCGCAGCACGTGGCGCGGGTCGGCCCACGACGGGGAACCGTCCGGCATGGTGATGTCGCAGAACATGCGCGCGGAGTAGTTGGTGCCCTCCGGCGTCTGCCACGGCAGCACCTGGAACGTGCCGGGGTCCGGCTTCGCGACCATGTCCGACTCGTAGACGCGGGCGAAACCCTCGATCGCCGACCCGTCGAACCCGATGCCCTCGCTGAAGGCGCCCTCGAGCTCGGCCGGTGCGACCGCCACGGACTTCAAGAAGCCCAGGACGTCCGTGAACCAGAGCCGGACGAACCGGATGTCGCGTTCCTCTAGCGTGCGGAGCACGAACTCCTGCTGGCGGTCCATAGGGCGCAGCTTAAGGGCTCGGGACTCTCTACGATCAACGCATGTCCGCCCGTTGGTTGTTGGTTTGCGCACTCGCCCTGCTCACGAGCTGCACGTCCGGGGGAGATCTCCCCGATGGTGCGACCTTGCTCTCGAAATCGGCTGAGTCGATGCGCTCGGTCAAGAGCGTCCACTTCACCATCAAGGTCGATGGTGAGCTGCCGGACGTGCCGGTGAAGGAGGCCGACGGCGACCTCACCTCGGCGGGGGACTCGAAGGGCACCGCGAAGGTGACGTTCGGCGGGCAGCTGCTGTCCATCGAGTACGTGCTGACCGGGGGAAACCTGCACTTCAAGGGCCCGACCGGCGGGTTCACGAAGCTGCCGGCGGCGTTCGCGGGCCAGGTGTACGACCCGTCCGCGATCCTGAACCCGGACAAGGGCGTCGCGAAGGTGCTCTCCTCGTCCAAGGACGCGAAGACCAAGTCTTCCGGTGACGTGTCGGTGGTCGAGGCGACGGTGCCGAAGGACGTGGCGGCCGGGCTGGTGCCGGGCATCTCCGCGGACGTCAAGGCGACGTTCTCGATCGACAAGGACAACAAGCTCAAGAGCGCGCTGTTCGAGCTTCCCACTGGTCAGAAGGTCGACATCGGACTCACCGACTTCGACAAGCCCGTCACCGTGACGGCCCCGGCCTAATGCAGCCCAGGAAATGAGAACAGTCGCTCTCGCCGCGTCCGGCGCGGCTGTGCTGCTGGGCGCGCTCGACGCGTACGTCGTCGTCGGTGTCCTCACGGACATGGTGCGCGACCTGGGCATCGCGGTGAACGAGCTGGAGCAGGCGACGCCGATCGTCACCGGGTACCTGCTCGGGTACGTGGCGGGCATGCCGTTGCTCGGGCAGTTGTCGGACCGGCTCGGGCGGCGGTTCGTGCTGCAGATCTCGCTGCTCGGGTTCCTGGTGGGCTCGGTGATCACGGCGCTGGCCGCGGACGTGCCGCTGCTGGTCCTGGGCCGGGTCGTGCAGGGCCTCGCCGGGGGCGCGTTGCTGCCGGTGACGATGGCGCTGGTCGCGGACCTGTGGGAGGAGCAACGACGGTCGTCCGCGCTCGGGACCGTTGGCGCCGCACAGGAGCTGGGGTCCGTTCTCGGCACGCTGTACGGCATCGCGGTGGCGTCGCTGTTCAACGCGATGCCGTTGTTCGAGGCGTGGGAGCCGCAGAGCTGGCGGTGGATCTTCTGGGTGAACATCCCGTTGGCGGTCATCGCGATGGTGATCGTGCAACGGTCCGTGCCGAACACACGGCGCGAGGTGCGTATCGACGTCGTGGGCGGGGTGTTGCTCGCTCTTGCCTTGTCGTTGCTGGTGGTGGCGCTCTACAACCCGACGCCCGCCGAGTCCGTGCTGCCGTCGTGGGGCTGGCCGACGCTCATCGCGGCGTTTGTCGTGCTGGGCGGCTTCTTCTTGTGGGAACGCCGTAGTGCCGTGCGGCTCATCGACCCCGAAGGTGTGCAGTGGCGGCCGTTCTGGGCCGTGCTCGGGGTGTCGCTGGCCGCCGGCGCCGCATTGATGGTGACGCTGGTCGACGTGGAGTTGTTCGCGCAGACGGTGTTGCGCCGCGACTCGGCGTCCGCGGCGACGTTGCTGACCAGGTTCCTGATCGCGTTGCCGGTCGGCGCTGTCCTGGGTGGATTCCTCGCGTCACGGCTCGGCGACCGCTGGGTGTCCTTCGGCGGACTCGCGCTGGCGTCGGTGTCGTACGTGTTCATCGCGCAGTGGCCCGCTGACGTCAGTGGACTCGTGCTCACGCGTGACCTGGCCATCGCCGGTTTCGGGCTGGGCCTGGTCATCGCGCCGTTGTCCGGTGCTGTGCTGCGGGTGGTGCCCGCCGTGCGTCACGGCGTGGCGTCGGCGTTCGTCGTCGTCGCGCGCATGACGGGCATGCTCGTCGGAGTGGCGGCGTTGTCCGCGTGGGGACTTCACCGGTTCCGCGAGCTCACGGCAGGCCTGAACACGCCGCTGCCGTTCGGCGTCGAACCCGCTGAGTTCCAACGGCAGATGGCCGAGTACCAGCGCGAGCTCACCGAGGCACTGCTCACCGAGTACCACGAGATCTTCCTGATCACGGCGGTGATTTGCGCGCTCGGAGCGCTGGGTTCGGTCCTTCTGCCCAAAAAGGGTTGAACACAGCCGTCAGCAGACCGAGTCCGTTTCGGGCAGCCTCAGGTCCACCAGGTAGTTCGTGCCCACGCCGTCCACGCAGTTGATGCCCGCGAGGAACGCCGTGTGCTGGTTTCCGTTGTACGTCAGCAAACGCGCGCCCAACGCCCGTGAGAGGTCCACGCCGGACTGGTAGGGCGTGGCCGGGTCACCGGTCGTCGACACCACCAGCACCTGCGGCAGCCCGTTCACGTTCGGCGGATGCGGTTCCGACGTGTGCGGGGCCGGCCAGAACGCGCACGGGCCGAGAGCGGTCTCGTCGGTGGGGATCGTGTCGTTGCCCAGCAGTTCCAACAGCCTCCGACGGTTGGACTCCAGGGTGGCCCGGTCCTTGATCGGCGGTTCGTCGACGCAGCGGATGGCCACGAACGCGTCCTGGATGCGACTGTAGGTGCCGTCCGGGGCGCGGCCGAGGTACTGGTCGGCGAGCTGCAGCAGGGTGGTGCCCTTGTTCTGCCGCAGTTCCTGCAGGCCCTTGAGCGCGGTCTCCCACAGCCGGTCGGTGTACATCGCCTGGATGATGGCGGTGTTCGCGTCCGAGTGGGACAACTTGCGGTCGCCGACCTGCATCGGGGTCTTCTTGAGCGGCTCGATCATCTGCCGGAACTTGGACTCCGCCGTGACGGCGTCCTTCCCGATGGGACAGTCGCGTTGCGCGCACCAGCCGGCGAACCGCTGGAACGACTCCTCGAAGCCCTGTGCCTGACGCGCCGACGCGGCCACCTTGTCGCCGTCGACCTCCACCGCGCCGTCGAGCACCATCGCGCGCACGTTGCGAGGGAACATCTCGGCGTACAAGGTCCCGATGCGCGTGCCGTAGGAGTAGCCGAGGTAGCTCAGCTTCTTCTCCCCCAGCGCGGCACGGAGCACGTCGACGTCCCGCACGACGTCACGGGTGCCGACGTTGCGCAGCAGGTCGAGGCCACTGCGTTCGGCGCAGCGGTCGACGAAGTACTTGTTCTCCTGTTCGGTCTGGTTCGCGCTCTCGCCCTTGGGCCGCAGCCGTTGCGCGTCGCGTTCGGCGTCGGTCAGGCACTGGACGCGGGGCAGGCTCGCCCCCACGCCGCGCGGGTCGAAACCCACCACGTCGAACCGCTTGCCGACCGGGTTGTTCGGCTGCATGTTCGCGACGTGCGACATGCCCGAACCTCCCGGACCACCGGGGTTCAGCACGAGAGAACCGACCCTCCGGTCCTTCTCGGTGGCGGGCCGGCGCAGCAGTCCCACGGTGATCGTTCCCGCGTCCGGCTTCTCGTAGTTGAGCGGGACCTGCAGACGCGCGCATTGGATGCCCTCGCGCTCGTACAAGGTCTTGCTCTTCGCATCGGTCGCGTAGGGCTGGCACGCACCCCACGACAACACCTGCGAGTAGAAGCGCTCGATGCCCTTGCGGCCGGCGACGGGCGAGCCGTCGATGCGCGCGAAGGACGTGGACGTACCGAGCAGAACGATCAAGGCGAACAAGGCCGCGGTGACTCGGGATCGCCTCTTCGTCATTAGGCGCACCGGGTTCCGTCGGCGGGCAAGGTCTGGTCGACCAGGTACTTCACACCCGCGGCGTCCACGCACCGGTCACCCTGCAGGAAGACCGTGTGCTGGACGCCTTCGAACGTGAGCAGCCGCGAGTTGAGCGCTTTGGCCAGGTTCACGCCCGCCTCGTACGGCGTCGCGGGGTCGCCGGTCGTGGAGATGACGAGCAGCGGCGGGATGCCGTCGGCCTTGGGCGGCGCGATGGTGGCGCTCACCGGCGCGGGCCAGAACGCGCACGCGTCGAGGGCCGCGCCCGGCGGGTTGCCGTCGTCGAGGAACGGCGCCGCCGCCTTGTACTGCTTCGCGGTCTCGAGCAGGGCGTTCTTGTCCGTCAACCGTGCGTCGTCCACGCAGTGCACTGCGTTGAACGCGTCGGTGATGGTCGAGTAGTTGCCCTGGTCATCGCGGTCGTAGTACGCGTCGGCGAGGCGCAACAGCGTTGTGCCCTTGCCGCTCTTCAGCTCCTGGAGGCCGTTGAGCAGGATCGGCCAGAGCTGTTCCGAGTACATCGCCTGGATCGCCGCGGTGATGGCGTCGTTGTAGGACAGCTTGCGATCACCGACGTCGACCGGCTTCTGGATCAACGGGGTGGTCAGCTGGCGGAAGCTCGCGTTGGCGTCGTCGCCGAGGGGGCAGTCCTTCTTCGCCTTGCACCACTTCACGAACTCGTCGAAGGCCTTCTGGAAGCCGGCTGCCTGGGCGACCAGCGACGCGAGCTGGTCCTGGGTGGGGTCGACTGCGCCGTCGAGGATCAGTGCGCGCACGTTCTGGGGGAAGGTCTCGGCGTACTCAGTGCCTATCCGGGTGCCGTACGAGTACCCGACGTAGCTCAGCTTCGCGTCGCCGAGCGCAGAGCGGAGGACATCCATGTCCTTAACTACGTCCCGCGTGCCCAAGTTGGCGAGCATTGATGCACCGAATTTTGTCTCGGCGGCACACTTCTCGGCATATGACCGGTTCTCTTGCTCCGTTTGGGCGATTCCGGCCGGACTCGTGTCCACATCGAGGTCCAAACGCTCCGCGTCGCGCTCCGGTCCGGTCAGACATTTGACCGCCGGCTCGCTCGCGCCGATGCCCCTCGGGTCGAATCCGACGAGATCGAACTTCGCCGCGAGCTCGGTCTTGCGGTACTCGGTGATCATGCCCGCGGCCGACGCCATGCCGGACGCGCCGGGGCCGCCGGGGTTGGTCAGCAGCGAGCCGATCTTCTGCCCGGTCGCCTTGTACCGGAGCACGCCGATCGTGATCGTGTCGCCGGTTGGCTTGCCGTAGTCGAGGGGAACCCTCAAGCGCGTGCACTCGACGTCACGCTTGGTGCCGTAGGCCTCCCTGCTGGACCCGGTGGTCGCATAGGGAGCGCAGTCCTCCCAGCCGAGCTTCTGCCCGTAGAACTCCTCCAGACCGGCGGGCACGGTCCCGGCCGGACCCGTCTTCTCGAAGACGACGCCGGGCTTGGACGTCCCCTCGATGATCGACGTGCAGGACGCGAGCAGCGGAATGACGAGCAACACGCTCAAGAGACGGGCCACAGCCCGATCGTATGGGAGATGATGAGGGCATGCCGCAGCTTCGGATCGCGCTCGCCCAGGTCAACGCCACTGTTGGTGACCTCGCCGGCAATTCGTCGTTGGTCGTGGAGTGGACGCGCAAGTCCCGTGAGGGCGGCGCTCACCTCGTCGTCTTCCCCGAGATGGTGCTGACCGGCTACCCGGTCGAGGACCTGGCGATCCGCACGTCGTTCGCCCGCGCTTCCAGCGAGGCCCTGCAGGCGCTGGCGGGGTCGCTGGAGACCGCGGGACTGGGCGACATCGCCGCTGTCGTCGGGTACCTGGAGCACGACTCCGTCGGCCCGCGCAACGCCGTCGCCGTGCTGCACGGCGGCCGTGTCGTCGCGCGGCAGAACAAGCACCACCTGCCGAACTACGGCGTGTTCGACGAACGCCGGTACTTCAAGCCTGGTTCGTCGCTGGACGTCGTGCGGATCAACGGTGTCGAGGTCGGCATGGTGATCTGCGAGGACCTGTGGCAGGACGGCGGCCCGATCACCGCCCTCGGCAACGCCGGGGTCGACCTGGTGGTCTCGCCCAACGCCTCGCCGTACGAGCGCAACAAGGACGACCAGCGGCTGCCGCTGGTCGCGCGTCGTGCGGCCGAAGCCGGCGCGCCTCTCGCCTACTGCAACCTGGTCGGCGGCCAGGACGAGCTGGTGTTCGACGGCGACTCGCTCGTCGTGGCGGCCGACGGCCAACTGATCGGGCGCGCGCCGCAGTTCGTCGAGCACCTGATGTTCGCGGACTTCGACCTGCCCGGCGGACGCGACTACCAGCAGGGCCAGATCGGCGACTTCTCCGTGCGCCGCGTGTTCCTGTCGGACGCGGTTCCGACCTACGAGCCGCTGCCCGCGCCGCGCGTGTTCGAACCGCTGTCCGACGAGGCAGAGGTGTGGCACGCGTTGGTCACCGGCCTGCGTGACTACGTGCACAAGAACGGCTTCCGGTCCGTGGTGCTCGGTCTGTCCGGTGGCATCGACTCCGCCGTGGTGGCCTCACTGGCCGTGGACGCCCTCGGCGCCGACTCGGTCTACGGCGTCTCGATGCCGTCCTCCTACTCGTCCGAGCACTCGCGTTCGGACGCCTCCGACATGGCCGCGCGCACGGGCCTGCACTTCACCACCGAGCCGATCGGCGAGATGGTGTCGACGTACGTCTCGCAGCTCAAGCTGACCGGCCTGGCCGAGGAGAACATCCAGGCCCGGTGCCGCGGCATGCTGCTGATGGCGCTGTCGAACCAGAACGGCCACCTGGTCCTCGCGACCGGCAACAAGTCCGAACTCGCCGTCGGCTACTCGACCATCTACGGCGACGCGGTCGGCGGCTACGCCCCGATCAAGGACGTGCTGAAGACACTGGTCTGGGACCTCGCCAAGTGGCGCAACGCCGAGGCGGAGAAGCGCGGCGAGACCCCGCCCATCCCGGAGAACTCGATCTCCAAGCCGCCGTCGGCCGAACTGCGCCCCGGCCAGGTCGACACCGACTCGCTGCCGGACTACGAGATCCTCGACGCGCTGCTGGACGACTACGTCCACGACGACAAGGGCTACGACGCCCTGCTGGCCGCCGGGCACTCGCCGGAACTCGTCGACCGGGTGCTGCGGATGGTCGACAAGGCCGAGTACAAGCGCCGGCAGTACCCGCCGGGCACGAAGATCTCGAACAAGGCGTTTGGGCGGGACCGCCGGCTGCCGATCACCAACGGCTGGCGCGAGGGCTGATTCGTAGAGCCTGCTCTACCGCGCCGCGCCTGGTCAGACCGCTACCTTTGCCCGTATGAAACGGATTTGGGCGGCGCTGGTCTACCTCGCGAGCGGCCTGTTGACGGCCATCGCGGCGTGGCTCGCCATCGGCGTCCTGCTGCTGTCCGTGGTCGTGCTGCCGTTGCTGCCGGTCACCGCGCCGTGGATCCGCCGGATCGTGGACCTCGACCGGCTGCGGCTCGCGCGGTTCACCGGCGTCGACGTGCCGTCGCCGCCGCCGCTCGACGGGCCGTGGTTGCACCGGGCGCAGCGGGTGCTGGCCGATCCGGACAGCCGGCGCGACGGGATGTGGCTGGGCGTGCACGCCTTCCTCGGCACGGTGTTCGGGGCGGTCGCCATCGGGATCTTCGGCGCGCTGGTGCAGCAGCCGGCGGCGGCGTTGCTCTGGTGGGTGGTGCCCGGCGGGATGGAGAACTCGTTCGGGCTGCACGTCGACTCGTGGGCGAAGGCGCTGCTGAGCGTGCCGATCGCGATCGTGCTCGCGCTGATCCTGACGCAGTTGCCGCGGCTGGCCGCACTGGACGCGCGGTGGGCGCGGAAGCTGCTCGCGCCGCCGAAGGCGTCGCTGGAGAAGCGGCTGGCCGAGGTCGTCGCCACGCGGGCCGCCGCGTTGCAGGCGCACGGGGCGGAGCTGCGGCGGATCGAGCGGAACCTGCACGACGGGACGCAGAACAAGCTGGTCGGCGTGGTCATGATGCTCGGGATCGCGGAGCGGACGCTCAAGCAGAACCCGGACAACGCGGCGCAGGCCCTGCTTAGGGCGCAGGACGCGGCGGGCGACGCGTTGGAGGAGCTGCGGAACGTCGTGCGGAGCATTCATCCGCCGGTGCTGGAAGATCTGGGGCTGGACGGGGCGATCCAGGCGTTGGCGGCGCGGTGTCCGGTGCCGTGCGTGCTCACCGCCGAGCATCTCGGGCGGTTGCCCGCGGCGGTGGAGGCTGCCGCTTACTTCGCGGTGGCCGAGGCTCTCACGAACGTGGCCAAGCACAGTGGCGCCAGGCACGCCTGGGTCAGTCTGGGCGTGGAGAACGACCAGCTCACCGTTCTCGTGCACGACGACGGCAAGGGTGGCGCGGACGAGAAGCAGGGGACGGGCTTGGAAGGCATTCGTGGCAGGGTGGCGGCGCTGGACGGCAGCGCGGACATGAGCAGTCCCGAGGGTGGGCCCACTGTGCTCACCGTCGTGCTGCCGGTGGGGAGGTGACCGTGCGCATCGTGATCGCCGAAGACGACGCGTTGCTCCGCGAGGGGCTCACGTTGTTGTTGCGCAACGAAGGGCTGGACGTGGCCGCGGCCGCGGACAACCCGGACGATTTTCTGAAGGCCGTGGCCGAGCACGAGCCGGACATCGCCGTGGTCGACGTGCGGATGCCGCCGACGTTCACCGACGAAGGCCTGCGGGCCGCGGTCGAAGCACGGCGCCGGCACCCGAAGCTGGCGGTGCTGGTCCTGTCCGCCTGGGTCGAGCAGAGCTACGCGCACGAACTGCTCGCCGGTGCGGGAGGCGGCGGTGTCGGCTACCTGCTCAAGGAACGCGTCGGCAAGGTCGCGGACTTCCTCGACTCGCTGCACCGCGTCGCGAACGGCGGCACGGCGCTCGACCCCGAGGTCGTGTCGCAGCTTCTGGTGCGGCGCAAGGCGGACGACGCGCTCAGCGTGCTGTCACCGCGAGAGCGCGAGGTCCTCGGCCTGATGGCGGAAGGGCTGTCGAACGCCGCCATCGGCGAGAAGCTCGTTCTCAGCGCGGGAGCCGTGCACAAGCACATCGGCAACGTCTTCCTGAAGCTCGGCCTCAACAGCGAGGACGGCACGGGCGACCGACGCGTCCAAGCGGTCCTCGCGTACCTCGATCACTGAGCCGGATCACCGCGGCAGGGGTGGCGCCCAGGCCGGACGGCGCACGAGGCAGAACGGGTGCCCCGCCGGGTCTGCGTAGACGTCACCGCCGAGACCGGTCGCGCCCAGCGCCACCACGCGAGGCCCGGCGTCCGCCGGGTCCTCGACCATGACGTCGAGGTGGAACTGCTGCGGCACGGCCGGATCCGGCCAGGTGGGCGGCCGGTGACCGGGGGCCCGCTGAAACGCCAGGCCGGAGGTCGTGTCGTCGTCCGCCACCACCACCCAGTCGTCGCCGCGGTAGGTGATGGGCTGCCCGAGCAGCGCCGAGTAGAACGCGGCGAGAGCGGCGGGGTCGGGACAGTCGAGAACCACGTGGTGCCGTCGTCCGATCATGGCGCCCGATGATGGCACCCCCGCGTCAGGTCGGCCGGACGAACGGGAAGAGCACGGTCTGCCGGATCGACGTGCCGGTCAGCATCATCAGCAACCGGTCCACGCCCATGCCGAGCCCACCGGTCGGCGGCATGCCGTGCTCCAGCGCCCGCAGGAAGTCCTCGTCCAGCTCCATCGCCTCGACGTCACCGGACGCGGCCTTCAACGACTGCGCCTCCAGCCGGCGCCGCTGCTCCAGGGGATCGGTGAGCTCCGAGTAGGCGGTGCCGATCTCCGCGCCGAACGCGACGAGGTCCCACCGCTCGGCCAGGCGCGGGTCGACGCGGTGCTGCCGGGTCAGCGGCGACACCGACGTCGGGAAGTCGATGTAGAAGGTCGGGCCGACGGTGGAGGCCTCCACGAACGAGTCGTACGCCTCCTGCACCAGCTGGCCGTGGTCCCAGTCGTCGTTGATCTCCACATTTCGCGCGGACAGCAGTGACCGCAGCTCCGAGACCGACGTGTCCGGGGTGATCGAGGCGTCCAGGGCCGAGGAAACCGCTGTGTAGACCGGAATCACCGGCCACTGTCCCGACAGGTCGAACGTGCCGTCGGGCCGGTGCGCCACCTCGGAACCGAACGCCTCGCGCGCCGCGTGCTGGATCAGCGTGCGGACCAGGTCGAGCATGACCCGGTAGTCCGCATAGGACTGGTAGGCCTCCAGCATCGTGAACTCGGGGTTGTGGGTGGCGTCCGCGCCCTCGTTGCGGAAGTTGCGGTTCAGCTCGAACACCCGGTCCACGCCCGCGACGCACAGCCGTTTCAGGTACAGCTCCGGCGCGATCCGCAGGTACATCCGCATGTCGTAGGCGTTGATGTGCGTCACGAACGGCCGTGCGTTCGCGCCGCCGTGCACGGCCTGCAGCATCGGCGTCTCGACCTCGAGGTACTCCTGCGCGTGCAGGAACTCCCGCACGCTGCGGATGACGTCGCTGCGCAGCTTCAGCAGGTGCGCCGAGTCCTGGTTCACCACCAGGTCGAGATAGCGCTGACGGACGCGAGCCTCCGGGTCGGTGAAGCCCTTCCGCTTGTCCGGCAACGGGTGCAGGCACTTCGCGGTCATCGTCCACGAGGAGGCCAGCACGGAGATCTCGCCGTGGTCGGACTTGATCACCTTGCCGGTCACGCCGACGTGGTCGCCCAGGTCGACGTCCGACTTCCACGACGTCAGCGCGTCACCCAGCGTGTCGACGGACAGCATCAGCTGGATCTCGCCGCTGAAGTCCCGGATCCGTGCGAAGCAGAGCTTGCCCATCTCCCGCAGCGCCACCACGCGTCCGGTCACCGACACGTCCTCGCCGAAGCGTTCCCGTGCTCCGGCAAGAAGATCCGTGCGGGAGAACCCGACCGGATACGGGTCGACGCCCTGGGACAGGAGCCGCTCGACCTTCGCGATCCGCACCCGGACCTGCTCCGGCCTGCGCACGGCCTTCGGTTCGATCCGGATCGCGTCGATCTCGGCGACCTTCAGCGCGAACTCGGAGCTCACGTCGGTCTTCTGCAACGCCCGCTTGCGCAACGACCGCAGCGACGGCACGAACCCCTCGGCGACACCGGCGGCGATGCTGACCCGCGGCAGCGAACGGGAGCGCTGGTAGCACAGGAAACGCGGCTCCCACTCCGGCAGGTACTTGGCGTTCGAGCGGTACAGCGACTCCAGCTGGAAGAACCGCGAGGCGAGCGACAGCACCCGCCGCCACGCCCGCAGCACCGGGCCGGCGCCGATCTTCTCGCCCTCCTCGAACACCGCGCGGAACATCGCGAAGTTCAACGAGATCCGTTGCACGCCGAGGTGTCCGGCGGCGGCCGCGAGCTGGGCGATCATGTACTCGTTGAGGCCGTTCTCCGCTGCCCGGTCGCGGCGCATCAGGTCCAGGGACACGCCCCGGCGGCCCCACGGCACGAACGACAGCAGGCCGCGCAGCGCACCCGACTCGTCGTAGGCCTCGACCATCACGCATCGGCCGTCGCTCGGATCTCCCAGGCGCCCCAACGCCATCGAGAACCCGCGCTCGGTCTCGGCACCGCGCCAGGCCTCCGCCAGGTCCAGAATGGACGCCATCTCGTCCGGCGCGATCTCGCTGTGGCGGCGGACCCGCGTGGTGTACCCGGCCCGTTCGACGCGCGACACCGCCTGGCGCAGCCCGCGCCGTTCCGGACCGGCCAGGTTGAACTCGCGGACGTCCAGGATCGCCTCGTCGCCGATCTCCAACGCCTTCAGGCCGGCGTCGGAGTAGACCTGTGCTCCTCGTTCGGAGGCGCCCAGAACTCCGGGCATCCAGCCGTAGGTGCGTGCCTCGGACAGCCACGCCAGCACGGCCTCCGGCCAGTGCTCCTCGTCGCCGATCGGGTCGGCCGACGCCAGCGTCACGCCGCCGATCACCCGGTACGTCAGCGCCGCCCGGCCGGACGCCGCGAACACGACGCTCTTGTCGCGCCGGGTCGCGAAGTAGCCCAGCGAGTCGGGCTCGCCCTCCGCCGCCAGCAGCCGGCGCACGTCCAGCTCCTGCTCAGCGGTGATCATGCTCTGCGACCGGACACCGCGGAAGAAGATGTACATCGCGCGGGCCGCGACGAGCGTGCCGCCCAGACCGAGGAGCACGCTCAGCCACTGCGGGCCCTCGGGGATGTCGAGCCTGCCCAGCCGGACGACCTCACCCGTCGCCTGGTTCGCCGCCCACGCGACCTTGTCGAGCTGCTCGACCAGCTTGCCGGGGAAGATCTCGGCGAGTCCCCAGCCGACGAGGACCAGCGCGATCATGCCCAGCACGAACGACGCGAGCGCCCGCCGCCACGCACCACGGGCGACGCGGGCCGGGAACGCCTCCCGAACCACGAACAGCAACACCACGAACACCAGCGAGGTGGCGACGCCGGCACCGAGAAACACCCAGTGCGGCTTCTCGCCCTCATCCAGGATTTCTTCAGGCGCCAGGGCCAGGATGACCATGATGAAGCCGACCAGCACCAGGCCCATGACCTGGAACAGCAGCAGCGTCCACAGCGCCGCTCGCTTGTGCCTGCGCAGGGCGGCGCCGAGGACGAAGAACACCATGGCGATGAACAGGTTGCCGTCGATCGGCAGACCGAAGAAGTACCCGATGCCGTCCGCGACGTCGGTGAACCAGCTGTCCTCCGGCAGGATCACTCTGAGCAGCGACAACGCCCCGGCCAACTGCACGATCGTCGCGATCGTGCCCGCGGTCTTCCACTTCCACGCCGGTGCCACTGCATCTCCTGAGGTCAGCCGATGACCGCCATGATTCCGTCTTCGGCCGGACGAGTGCATGTCGCGTCCTCCGGGCGTGTCGAGGCACCCGTCGTGGTGCTCAGCTCAGGCCTGGGCGGAGCCTGGTTCGACTGGGACCGGACCGTCCGTCTGCTCGAACCACTCGCACGGGTGATCGTGTTCGACCGGCCCGGTCTGGGGCTGAGCGGTCCTGCCCGGCGCGGACCGTCGCTGGCGCGGGAGGTGGCGGTGCTCGACGCGGTGCTGCGCGGGGTGCCGCGGGCGATCCTGGTCGGGCACTCGATGGCGTCGATGCACGTCGAGGCCTACGCGCGACTGCGGCCGCACCGGGTCGACGGGGTGATCCTGCTCGATCCGGACGCCGAGGCGCCTGGCGCGGGAGCCCCGTTCGACCTGTCGGCGGTGGTCGCGCAGGGCATGCGGGCGTTCGGCAGCCGCTGGCTCGGCGCCCGGTTCACGCGGCGGTACGGGCACTCGTTCCGCAACCTGCTGACCGCCGTCTCGACGCTCGGCGTGACCGATCCGGCGCCCTCTGACCTGGTCGAACTCGTCTACCGGCGGCCCGGTGTCGGGCGGGCGGTGTTGTGGGAGCTCGCGTCGTACCCCGGTCAGGTGGCGACGCTCGAACGACTGCGGGCGCGCCGGCCGTTGCCTCGTGTGCCGTTCCTGGTGCTCACGGCCGGACGGAAGGTCTGGCCGGAGCACCGGTCGTTGGCCGCCCTCGTGCCGTGGGGACGCAACGTGCCGGTGCCCGGCAGTCGGCACATGATTCAGATGGACCGCCCGGACGCCGTGGTCATGGCCGTCCGGGAGGTGCTCAGGGGTCTACCCGACCACTGAGCAGGCAGAACTCGTTGCCCTCCGGGTCGGCGAGCGTGTACCAGCTCACGTTCTCGCCCTGACCGATGTCGGCACGCGTGGCGCCGAGGGCGAGAAGACGCTCCAGTTCCTCGTCCTGCTCGCGGTCGGTCGCCCGCACGTCGATGTGCAGGCGGAGCTTCTGCAGCTTGCGGTCGGGGTTGCGCAGGAACAGCAGCGTCGTGCGCCGGTCCTCCGGTCCGATCTCCACCGACACGTCGTCGCGGTCGAGGATCTCGTAGCCCAGAACTTCTCCCCAGAAGGCGGCAAGGCGTTCGGGATCGGTGCAGTCGAGTACCAGTTCGGTGATTCGTGCGGCCACGCGTGTGACGGTAACCGCATCTGCGTTCCGTTTCCGGCTGACGGTGCCACTCTGGAGTTCGGCAACCGTGCACCAAGCGCCCGGGGACCCGCTGATGCGGGCCTCGAGGAAAGGACCGGTCGACGATGACCACTGCCGATGTTTCCGCGCCCTACGGCTCCGGAGCGGGCCAGAAGCCCCCGGCCAAGCGGGTTCGCGTGCACCACCTGCGTGAGATGAAGGAACGTGGCGAGGCGTGGCCCATGCTCACCTCGTACGACACGTTCACCGCCTCGATCTTCGACGAAGCCGGCATCCCCGTCCTGCTGGTGGGCGACTCGGCGTCGAACACCGTCTACGGGAACGAGACCTCGCTGCCGGTCACGGTCGACGAACTCGTGCCGCTGGTACGCGCGGTGACGCGTTCGGTCAAGCGTTCTCTCGTCGTCGCCGACCTGCCGTTCGGCTCCTACCAGGTGTCGGTCGAGCAGGCCGTCGCGACGGCCGTCCGGTTCATGAAGGAAGGCCAGGCACACGCGGTCAAGCTGGAGGGTGGCGCGTACTTCGCGCCGCACATCCGGGCGATCACCGCCGCGGGCATCCCGGTCATGGCGCACATCGGCTTCACCCCGCAGTCCGAGCACCAGCTCGGCGGCTACCGCGTGCAGGGGCGTCACGACAACCACGACGTCGTGGTGCAGGACGCGCTGGCCGTGCAGGAGGCGGGCGCGTTCGCGGTCGTGCTGGAGATGGTGACCGCCGAGGTCGCGAAGCAGATCACGCACGACCTCGTCATCCCGACCGTGGGCATCGGCGCCGGTCCGGACACCGACGCCCAGGTGCTGGTGTGGCAGGACATGATGGGCCTGAACCGCGGCAAGGCGCCCAGGTTCGTCAAGCGCTACGCGGACATCGGCAACATCATGCTCGGAGCGGCGACCGAGTTCGCCAACGAGGTGCGCGGGCAGCAGTTCCCCGGCCCCGAGCACACCTTCCACTGAGTTTCGTCGCTCAGCGGGTCCAGACCTCCGGGTCTGGGCCCGCCGGCACGATTCCGGTCGGATTGATGCCGTGGTGCGTCACGTAGTAGTGGCGCTTGATGTGGTCCCAGTCGACCGTGTCGCCGAACTGGGCGTAGAGGCGTTTCGCATAGGCCCACAGGTTCGGCATCTCGGTGAGCTTGTTCCGATTGCACTTGAAGTGGCCGTGGTAGACCGCGTCGAACCGGACGAGCGTGGTCCAGAGCCTGATGTCGGCCTCGGTGAGCTGCTCTCCGACCAGGTAGGTGTGGTCGGTCAGGTGCTCCTCGATGCGGTCCAGGCCGGTGAACAGGGCCGTGTAGGCCTCCTCGTACGCCTCCTGTGATGTGGCGAAACCGGCCTTGTAGACGCCGTTGTTGACGTGGTGGAAGATCGGCTCGATCCAGCCGTCGATCTCCTGGCGCAGGTGCTCCGGGTAGAGGGTGCTCTCCGGGCGCCATTTGAGGCTGAAGTCCAGGGTGATCTGCGGGTAGTCGTTGGTGACGACCTCGCCGGTGGTGGTGTCGACCAGCGCGGGGACGGTGACCCGGCCCTCGTGGTTCCCGTCGGCCTTGTCGTAGGCCTCTTTGAGGTAGTCGATGCCCAGGACCGGGTCGGTGCCCTGGAAACGCCAGCCCTTCTCGTCGCGGATCGGATCGACGACGGCCAGTGAGATCGCGTCTTCGAGGCCGAGGAGCTTGCGGACGATGACCGCGCGATGCGCCCACGGGCAGGCGAGGCTGACGACGAGCCGGTAGCGGCCTGGCTCTGGCTCCGGCCGCGCGGTGAAGCGGTTCGGCTGACGGACGAACGCCCCCGTGGTGGAGGTCTCCTGCGAGAACTGCGCCATGTGTCCGACGATAGGCCCATGTACCCGGAGATCGAGCCCCACACGTCAGGCCACCTGGACACCGGTGACGGCAACCTGGTGTTCTGGGAGGAGTGCGGCAACCCGGACGGCAAGCCCGTCGTCTTCCTGCACGGTGGCCCCGGCGGCGGCTGCTCGCCGTCGCACCGGCGCCTCTTCGACCCGTCCGCCTACCGGATCATCCTGTTCGACCAGCGCGGGTGCGGGCGTTCGCTGCCGCACGCGTCGATGTCCGGCGATCTGTCGCTGAACACGACCTGGCACCTCGTGGCCGACATGGAACAGCTGCGGACGTCGCTGGGAATCGAACGGTGGCAGGTCTTCGGCGGGTCCTGGGGTTCGACGCTGGCGCTGGCGTACGCCGAGAAGCATCCGTCGCGCGTGTCGGAGCTGGTGCTGCGCGGGATCTTCACGCTGCGTTCGTCCGAAGTGGACTGGTACTACCGCGGCGGGGCGGCGAACCTGTTCCCCGATCTGTGGGAGAAGTTCAGCGAGCCGCTCGCCGGTCTCTCGGGTGATCCGGTCGAGCTGTACGCGAAGCTGCTGGCCTCGGACGATCCCGAGGTGCACGGGCCGGCGGCGGTCGCGTGGAGCACCTGGGAGGGTGCGACGGTGACGTTGCTGCCTCGGCCCGAGCTGGTGGCGGAGTTCGCCGTGCCGGAGTACGCGCTGGCGTTCGCACGGATCGAGAACCACTACTTCGTGAACCACGGGTGGTTCGAGGAGGGGCAGCTGATCCGGGACGCCGTGCGGCTGAAGGACATTCCCGGCGTGATCGTGCAGGGCCGCTACGACATCGCGACGCCCGCGGTGTCGGCGTGGGACCTGCACAAGGCGTGGCCGGAGTCGGACCTGGTGCTGGTGCCGGATGCCGGGCACGCGTACGACGAGCCCGGCATCCTCGCGGCCTTGCTGGAGGCGACGGATCGGTTCCGGGACTAACGCAGACCGTTCCACTTCGCGCTGGACGTCGTGCAGGTCGCGACCGTCACCTGCGCGGTGAGGCACTTGTTGGTGCCCACGTTGCGGAACTGGAACGAGGAACCTGACGCGACGCGGCGCCAGCGCTGGCCGGCGCTCGTCGTGCAGGCCTGGCCGAGCACGTCACCGGACGAGGTCGCGGCCAGGCACTTGTCGGTGGCCATGTTGTGCGGCCAGTCGACGCCACCGCTGATCGGGACGATCCAGCGCTGCTCGTCGGAGAGTTCGTTGCACGGCTTCAGAACGACGTTGCTGCCGGTGTCGGCGAGGCAGCGGGTGCTGCCCGCGAGCTGGTAGACGACGACGGGTTCGGCGCTGGCCGGGAGGGCGGTGAGCGTGACGGTGGCGGCGGCTGTCGCGATGATCGCGGCTAGTTTCCCCATGGCCGAGAATCCTGGCAGCGCCGGGAGTTCCGCGAATCCACCCGTGGTTGTCAACCCTGGCCGTAGTCGAGTGCCCTCTGAAGACTACGTTTTGCTTCTACGAGCGAAGGCCCGTACCAGGTCAGGTGCCGGCCGTTGACCAGCACGTACGGCAGTCCGGGGAAGCTCTCCGGGCCGTCCTCGTGGGTGAACGCGTACGGCTCGTCGGGCAGGATGACCAGGTCGGGGCGCCTGTCGTTGAGCTGCTCCAGGCTCGGACGCGGGTAGCGCTCCTCGTCGGAGGCGTAGACGTTCTCGATTCCCAGGCGGCGCAACACATCGGTGGCGAAGGTATCGCGGCCGACGACGACCCACGGGCGGCGCCAGACCGGGATCAACGCCGTGAGCTTCGCCGGTGCCGTCTCGCGCCAGAGGTCTTCGGCCTTCGTGAGCCACTCCGGTTCGAGGTCCCAGCCGAGCCCGAAGAGCCTCCTGAGCGAGGCCAGGGCCATCGGGACCGTCTTCGGCGCCTCGGTCACCCAGACGTTGACGCCGTTGGCGCGCAGGCGGTCCACGTCCTCGGCGCGGTTCTCCTCGGAGTTGGCGATCACGAGGTCCGGTTTCAGGCTCAGGACCTTGTCGACGTCCGGGTACTTCGAGCCGCCGACCCGCGCAACGTCCAAATCGGACGGATGGGTGCAGTAGTCCGTGGCCCCGACGAGCGCTCCGGGCACGCTGACGGCGACGGCCTCGGTGATCGACGGCACCAGACTGACCACACGTCGTGGCTGGTCGAGCGGGACCGGCTCACCGAGGTCGTCGACGGGAAGCATCAGACTCCCGTGATCTTCAGGCCGGCGTGGGTCTTGTACCGGCGGTTGATCGCGATGAGGTTCGCGGTGAACGCCTCGACCTGGTGCGCGTTGCGCAACCGCCCGCCGTAGACGCCGCGGAAGCCCGGCACCAGCTCGGCCAGTTCCCGCACGGTGTCGGTGGCCTCGCGGTCGTCGCCCAGCACGAGCACGTCCATGTCCACTTCGGACACCGCGAGGTCGGCCAGCAGCACGGCGGACACGTGGTGGAACGCGGCGGTGACCTTGGACTCCGGCAGCAGGAGCTCGGCCTGCTGGGCCGCGCTGCCCTCGGTGACCGGCAGTGCGAACGGCCCCTGCTTGTCGAAGCCGAGCGGGTTCACGCAGTCGATGACGATCTTCCCGGCCAGCTGGTCGCGCAGGGACGCCAGCAGGTCCCCGTGCCCATCCCACGGCACCGCGACCAGCACGATGTCGGAGTCGGCCGCGCAGTCGGAGTTGTCCGCGCCCCGGACGTCGCCGCCGGCGATCTCGACGATCTCCTTGGCCGCCAGCTCCGCCCGGTCTGCGCTGCGGGAACCGATGATCACCTTGAGGCCCGCCCTGGCCCAGCGGATGGCGAGGCCCTTGCCCTGGGCTCCGGTGCCGCCCAGGACGCCGACGGTGAGGTCACGAATGTCAGTCACCCCTGCATCTTCACACGACCCGCCGGAAGCGGGCTGCCCAACGTGACCTTCGCCCGCTTCTGCCGCACGCGGGGACCTTTCGTTCGCTTCTACCGCACGAAAGCTCCCCGCGTGCGGTCAGCGCGCGTGCTCGAAGCGCACCCGGCGTTCTACCGGGTCCGCCTCGGCCAGGCGGACGCGGATCCGCTCGCCCTCCGGCAGGTGCTTCCCGGTGCACTTGGCGAGGATCGGCGGAGCGGACACGAACACCTCGGCGTCGTTGTCGCCGGACCGCAGCACCACGGCGTCGAACTCCTGCCCCACCCGTCCGGCCAGCACCCACGCCTCGACCTGGTCCAGCGACGCCCGCTCCACCTTCGACGCCAGCGAGTCCGAGGACCCCATCAGCGACGGCAGCTGCGGCAACGCCTCGGCCAGCCAGGACGGCAGCTCCTGCCCCGCCGTGACCGCCAGGCACACCTCGGTGGCGAAGCGGTCCACCAGGCGGCGGAGAGGTGCGGTGACGTGCGTGTACGGGGCCGCGACACCCGCGTGCGTGACGACCTCGGGAACGGATCCGTTGAACGCCGAGTAGCCCGCGCCGCGCAGCAGCCGCGTGGCGTCCGTGAACAGCGCCAACGCCTCCGGCGTCGAGGCGTCCAGGCCGGCCAGGAACGCGCCCGGCGACAGGTCCGCGGGCCAGTCCACCTTCAGGGCCGCCGCGTCCTTGCGCAGCGAGGCCACGGCCTCGGGGTCCGGGTCGGGCAGCGTGCGCAGGATGCCTGTGCGAGCCTCCAGCATGATCGACGCGGCCGCCATACCGGTCATCAGCGAGATCTCGGCGTTCCACGAGTCCACCGCGGCCCGTGGCCTGGTGACCAGCTTCCAGCCGTCCCCGTTGGACTCGATCTCCTGCTCGGGCAGCTGCAGCTCGATCGCGCCGCGCTGACGGGCCAACTCGCGCCGCAGCGGCCCGAACTCGGCCAGCGCCGCCACGGACGGGTGCGGATCACCCGCGTCGAACGACTTCTGCACCGACTCGTAGTCGAACTGGGCCGTGGACCGCACCAACGCCCGTCGCACCTCGACAGCCGTCGGAACGCCGTCGGCCCCGCAGGTGAACGTCCACAGCACCGCGGGTCGCACGACGCCAGGCAAGAGAGAGGCCGCGCCCTCGGAGAGCACGGTGGGATGCAGCGGCACGTTGCCGTCAGGCAGGTAGATGGTCTGACCGCGCCGTCGGACCTCGAGATCCAACGGGCCGCCGGGCGTCACGAACAACCCCAGGTCGGCGATCGCGTAGTGCACGACGAAGCCGTCACCGGACTTCAGCACGCACAGCGCCTGGTCCAGGTCCTTGGCGCCGGGCGGGTCGATCGTCACCAGCGGCAGCGAGGTGAGGTCGGGGCGATCTCCCGCGGAACGGGAGATCGCCGCCTCTGCCTCGGCGAGCACGGCCGCGTCAAAGGCTGACGGCAGGCTGAACTCGGTGCGGATGCCGTCGAAGGACACGTCCGCACGGCCCGTGCGGATCACCAGGGAAGCCACCCGCACAGACTAAGGACGACGAGGTCAGTCCTCGTCGTCGCCGCGCCACTTCTTGTCGGACTCGTCGGCCGCCCTGGTCCGTTCCCTGGCGATCTCCAGGGCACGGGCCGCGGTGGCCTCGTCCGGGTACGGGCCCATCCGGTCAGGGCCCTTGCAGCCCTTGCCCTGCTCCACGGTCTGGTGGGTCAGGCAGAAGTACCAACCACTGCTGTCACTCATCTGCGTTCGCCTCCCAAAGGCGCCGGGAATCCCCGCGGCGGCGTCGACTGGTTGGCGTTGGCGTACTCCGACGGGATCGGGTCCAAACACGAGACCAGCACCGTGCGGTCCTCGGCGTTCTCGATCTTACGTCCGGAACGGTCCCGGTAGACGAGAGATCCGTCGGAGTCGATCTCCATGATGGCGCCGACCTCGGCCAGCTGTTCCTCGTCGAGATCGGCGAGCTTCTCGTAGCGCGACGGCACCACGCGGTAGACCGGCCACTTCAGGTGGCCGTAGGTCCGGTGGAAGTCCGCGAGCAGGTGCACCATGTGCTGCTGCCACGGCAACGGCATCGCCTCGGCCAGCGCACGCGGGATCACCACGTAGTCGGCAGAGACTCCCGGAGCACCGGCCGCCATGTGGTCACGCACTGGTGCGCTCGACGCGGGTGGTCCGGTAGGCCTCGGGATGGGGTCGTGGTTGAACATGCAGCGCCTCCCCGCGATCTACACGCCCGGCCGGACGGCCAGCGGCATCAACTCTTGATAATTCCAGTTGATCTTGCTGATCTTCACGACGTCACCCGTCTGGGGGGCGTGGATGTACTCGTCGTTGCCGAGGTACATGCCGACGTGGTGCACCGAGCGCGGGTCCGCTGTGTTGTACGCCCAGAAGATCAAGTCACCGGCTTGGGCGTCGCGCACCGGAAGGTGGGCGCCGCCCTTCTCGTACTGGTCGTTCGCGACGCGCGGGATGCTCACACCGGCCGCGCCGAAGGCCTTCACCAGGATGCCGGAGCAGTCCCACGCGTCCGGGCCGTTGCCGCCCCACAGGTACGGCTCGCCCAGTTGCTCCTTGGTGAACTGGATCGCGATGCCCGCCGCGTTCGACGCCAGCAGGAACTCCCCCGCGCCGGAGCCGCAGCCCGCCGGGTCGCTGATCGCGCCCAGTTCGCTGAGCAGGAACGCGCCCATCGACTCCCAGTTGTGGTACCGGTCGGGGAACGCCGAGCGCTCCACCGCCTGCGCCGAGTCACCGGGCCGCTTGTTCTCCCAGTCCGGCACCTTCAGCAGCACGTCGTAGAACTTGTTGATCGCGTACGTCGGGTCGATCACCTCGGCGGGGGTGCCCCAGCCCATCGACGGACGCATCTGGAAGATGCCGAGCGAGTCGCGGTCGCCGTAGTTCAACGGGCGCAGGCCCGACTCGGTCATGCCCGCCTGGATCGCGATCTGCCACGCGAGCGGCGGCAGCTTGCGCTCCTGGCCGATGGAGATGATCCGCGCGACGATGTTGCGCTGCTCCTCGTTGAGGCGCGCCGCGTCGGCCTGCCCCCTGGCGGCGCCGCCACCCGCGTCCCACGGCCCGATGGCCGCGTTGCAGCTCATCTTCAGGATGTTCCCGCCGGCCGCGGGGTTCGTGGAGTTGCTGACCACCTGCGACACGCCCGACGTCGCCACCGCGACCACGAGGATCGCGGCGAGCGCCCCGATCAGCAACATCACGCGCATGGGTCAACTCGCCTTCGTGTAGCCGTTGACCCGCCACTCGTTGCTGGGCGAGAGCTTGATCAACGTGATGACGACCTTGCCGGTGTCCGTTCCCACCTCGAAGTCCGCCGAGGACACGGTCGACCGCTTGGCCGCGACCTTCTGGGTGATCTTGTCCGGCACGTTCTTCGGATCGATCGTCGCCATCTGCGCGAGGAACTCCTCCGTCGTGTACGGACGAAGCTGCGCGAGCCACTTGGTGACGTCGTTGTCCGGCGGCGGCTTGATCCAGTTCTCCGCCCACAGCTCGGCGATCAGCTGCGCGTCCGCCGCGGGAGGGGCGGCCGACGCGGCGTTCGTGGGCGGCGGCTGCTTGGTCGGCAGCGAGACTCCGCTGCTGCCCGGCAGCTGACCGACCTGGGTGCCCGACGAGGACGCCGAGGTCTGACCGGCCGCGGACGGGTCCGTGGCCTTGCGGTCGAGCACCTTGGGGATGACCACGCCGAGCGTGACGACCAGCACCACGAAGATGATGATCGAGGCGCCCAGGTGCCGCGGGGAACGCAGCGGCCAGCCCCACAGCCTGCGGTAGACCGCGGCACGGCCGCGGTTGGTACGGATCGGCATCTACGCTCCTCCCCAGAAATCAGACATCGTCAGCTGTTGTCCCGGACTTCGAAGCCGCGCGACGGCCGGTAGATCACGTGCACCGGACGCCCCGCCACGACTTCTGTCTCGGCCCTTCGCGGTTCCTGCGCCGGCGCGGAGTAGCCGCCGCCGGAACGCGACGGCACGAGCACCGCGTCGTCGACCCGGTCCCACTGCCTGTCGGTGACCGTGGGGCTGTCCACCACGCGCGACCGGGCGACGGGCAACGCCGCCGGACCCGATCCCGAGGGCAGCGCGCCCGCTCGGACGCCGTTCCCGTGGGAGCCGCTGACGATCTGGCCCGGCTGCGAGTCGCGGTCGAGCCGCTGGGCCGTCGCCATGACCGGGTTCGAGGCCTCCGGACGGACCCGGCCGCGGCCGCGCTGCGGTGCCGCGTCGCCCTCGGCGTCGCTGTCCCGCACGGACTCCCAGAACTCGTCCTGCGGCGTCGGGCCGGTCTGCTTCTTGCGGCCCATCATCTTCGACCAGACGCCACCGCTCATCGGCAGGACGTTGCTGGCCGAACCGACCGACATCTCGACCATCTGCCACATGCGGCGCAACGGTTTGCCGATCACGAAGCACACGAGTGTCAGCATCAGGCCGAGCAACGTGCGCGTCAGCAACGAGAGCCCGGTCGCGTTGAAGATCGCCTGCAGCAGCAGCGCGTGGACACCCGCGAGGACCGCGAGCACCAGCACGTTGAACACCGTCACGGCGGCGGCGCGGGCGACCTTGCGCAGCAGGTCGTGGTGCAGCAGCGCGACCAGGCCGATGAGCGGCCCGGCGAGCGTCAGGATGCGCAGCAGCAGCTGGGCCAGCAGCACCGCGGCCTTCGCGAACAACTGGAACAGCGAGAACGCGACGGACTGCAGCAGTGCCAGGAAACCCGCGCCGGTGCGGCTGCCGTCGGTGCCGTCGAAGTAACCCTTGGAGGTGCCGAGCTGCGCTTCCAGGGCCTTCCACTCGGCCTTCTTCGCGTCCAGCGCTGCCTGGTCGCCGTCCTTGCCCTCGGCGATCTCGGCGGTGGTCCAGGCCTGCGCCTTGAGGATGCGCGGGCCGAACTCGGCCGCCTGTGGCGCCTCGGGTGTGCCGAACGCGCCGCGCAGCCAGCTTTGATAGACGACGGCGTCGTGCAGTTTCGTCGGCAGGACGTGGAGCGTGCCTTGTTCCTCAGGCGCCTCGATGAACCCCGCCTGGATCTCCGAAGTCTTCGAGACCAGCGTGTTGTCGAGGAGGTTGTAGAACTGCGGCAAGGCCAGTGTGGACGTCGCCAGCCACATGGCCGCCAGCGCCCAGAGCCCGCGTTTGGAGATCGCGGCGAAGTCGCCGGTCCAGATCTGCCGGAACATCAGGATCGCGAGGAGCAGCGCCACCAGGCCGAACCAGCGCAGGTAGACGTTGTCGTAGACCTTCTGCACGCCGTTCTTCACGGCGTCGTCCAGCGGGACCAGCAGACCGCGGCCCATCACGGTGTAGTGCAACGCGTTCGTGGCGCCGACGATGTTCTTGCCGATGCTGAACAGCTCGTTGCCCGCCCACGTGTCGAGCGTGGCGTTGGCGTCGGGCAGGACGTTGCACTTGGCGTTGTAGTTGTGCCAGACCATGCCCGCGTAGCCGTACTCGAGGTACGGCGAGCCGGGCAGGCCGTTGCCGACGGGCGGGTCGAGCGCGCCGACCATGCCGGCGCCGGGACGTTCCGGGTTCGGTGCCTCGCCACAGGTTTGGGCGTGCGCCATCGGGGCACCCATGACGACCTGCAAGGCCAGGATCGCCGCGACGAGGCCGACCGACCTCGTCCGTGCTGACGCGCGCAGCGCGAACCGCCGCCTTGCCCAGAGCAAGGCGGCGATCGCGAGCACGATCGTCAGCGCCGTCATGCGCCGCCGTCCCGGTGGCGGTTGGTGCCGTCACCGTGGGCCACCAGCTGGGCCTCTTCCTCCGTCAGTCCTAGTTCCATGTCCGCCGCCAGTTCGTCGTCGATCTCGTCGGGCACGTAGGCGGGCGGCTTCGGGGCCGCGTCGGGATCGTCCGCCGGCACGAGCTCGCCCTTGCCGTTGTCGCGCTTGGCATCGGGGGTCGTGTCGAGGGCGTTGCGCAGGTGCTCCAGGTGCGGGCCGCTGAAGTCGATGCGGATCCGCTCCACGCCACCGGCGCCGTCGCCGAAGATGAACTGACGGGGCGCGCGGTCGCGTTCGGTCGCGTTGCGCTCGCCACCGGGGCGGCGGCCGAGCGAGGCGACGACCTGCTCGTACCCGGCGCCGATCGGCACCTTGAGCAGCCGCAGCGCGTCCGCCTGCGCCGAGTCGTCGTCGAGCCGGCCGACGAAGACCGAGTCGAGCAGCGTCACGAAGCCCTGGATCTTCAGGAAGTCGGCGGGGATCTGCGACGACAGCAGCACGCGGACGTTCCACTTTCGCGAGTCACGCGCGAAGCGGTTCATCAGCACGCGACCGGTCGGGACCTCGGAGAGGAAGAACGCCTCGTCGATCCAGACGCCCTTGCGCTGGTCCTTCGGCTTCTCGTAGATCGAGCGCTGGGTGAGCCAGGCTGCGAGGTTCAGCATCTCGACGCCGAGCGACTCCGCGTCCGTCCAGTGCTCGCGGCCGACGCCGTCCTTCGGCAGGTTCAGGCCCGCCATCGTCAGGACGGTGAGGCGGTCGTCGCGCACCTCGTTGTACGGGTCGTGGTTCTCCTCGGGGATCAGCAACGACATGCGCTCGCGCATCTCGTCGAGGAAGTCCGCGACGACGACGGCGTGCTCGTGGTGCTCGGACGCGTCCCGGCGCAGCGCCTCGAAGACGAGACCGGGGTGGGCGTCGAACCGGCCACCGACCGTGCGGACCGCACGCAGCAGTGTGATGCGCGTCTGGGGCAGCCGGGCGACCTCGTAGGGCAGCAGCCCGGTGAGCACGTCCAGCACGAGACGACGGCGGGTCGCGGCCGCGAGGGCCTTCTCCCGGCGCCAGGCCCGTTCCGGGTCCTCCTCGTCGAGGAAGTGGTCGAGCATCGGCTCGGCGACCACCCGGTACGGGTTCAGAATCCCCGGCTGGGCGTTGAGCAGGTTGATCGGCCGCGCGTAGGGCCGCAACTCCGGCAGTTCGCACAGCGCGGACAGCGGACCGGACGGGTCGAGCAACGTCCAGTGCGCGCCGGCCCGCAGGGTCTTGTAGACCATGCCGCCGCCGAGGAACGACTTGCCGGCGCCCAGGCCCGCGACCATCGCCGTCAGACCAGAGGCGTCACGGAGCTCCTGCGCCATCCACGGGTCCCACGCGACCGGGCGGCGGGTGGCCGTGACGGTCTCGCCGAGCAGGATTCCGCGGCGGTCACCGACCTCGGCCGTCGCGGTCGGGACGGCGGACGCGGCCCACAACACGCTGCCTCGGCGCAGGTACGCGCCGTTGGACAGCGGCTCGCCCGGAATGAACTCGCGGGCGATCGCGTACTGGGCCTCGGGGTGGTCGATCGAGACCTTCGGCTTGTACAGCTCCAGCAACGACTGGGCGAGCCGCAGTGCCTCGCGCTCGGTCGGACCGGAGACCGCAAGACGCCACCACGAGCGCACCCGGGTGCCCAGCGCGGTGAAGCCCGACGTCATCTCGTCGTCGATCTCCAGCACGCGGCCGGCCTGGCGGGCCAGCGACTGCGGCGGTTCCAGCTCGTGCTCGTCGGTGTAGTGCCGGACCTGCGAGCGGACCTTGCTCATCTGCCGCGACAGCTCGCCCGACACCTCTTCGGGCTTGCGCACGTAAATACGCGCGGACCACTCGACGGAGGCGGGCAGCCGGTCGGCGCGCTGCACCCACGGGTCGTCGACCTCGGGGATCTGCAGGCCGTGCATCAGCCCGACCGTCAGCACGCAGACGTGCCGCTTGATGCCCGCGTTCGAGCCGGTGCGGCCGCGCACGGTCACCGTCGGTGAGTACGGCTCCTGGTGGAAGTCCGCAGCGTCGGTGAAGGACGCCAGGTCCTCCGGCTCCCACGCGGCGCCGGGCACGGCGGGCAGGTTGCGCGGCGCGGGCAGGCCCAGCGAGCACGACCGGTGCATCAGCCAGGACATCTCCTCGGCCGTCGCGGGACGGCCTTCGAGACCCGCGGACCCGATCACCTGGTCGAGGTGCTCGACCTCGGAGTCGAGCGCCACCAGTTCGGCGTCGACGGCGTCCGGGAAGACCTTGCGCAGCACGGGGGCCGCGCGTTCGACCGCGCGGTCCATCATGTTGCGGGTCTGCACCTGAACGCCCAGGTAGACCTCTTTCTCCGCCATCGAGCGGCCCATGAGCTGCTGCTGCTCGCCGACCATGTAGTCGTCGAACGACAGCGTGCCGGGAGTGTCCGGCAGGCGCTTGACGGCGTTGTGCACGTGCGCCTCCGCCCACATGCGGATGGGGTACGGCCGCGTCGTGACCCGCAGATGCATCCAGCGGCCCTGCAGTTCGGCGTACTGGCCCGCGATGGCCGCGATCAGGTCCTGACGCTGCGAGTCGCTGCGGAACGACCAGCGCTGCGGCGCGAGCCGGTACCAGGCGTAGACCTCCTGGCCGGTGCGCAGCAGGTGACCGTCGATGCTGCGGGCCGCGATCGACGGTGTGTAGCTCGGCACGGACTGCTCGCCGGGCAGGCGGCGGCCGCGCTTGGAATACGCTGCCCTGTCGCGCTCGCGCGGGTCCGCGGCGGCGTGCTGGGCGATGTGCTGGGCGGAGCGACGGTCACGGTCTCGCCGGCGTCCGAACACCGCGAACCTCCTTCTTACGGCTGTCTGACGTCCGGCGGGGCTGGGCCTGCTGTCTCGCCCGTCGTTGTTGTTTCCTGCTCAACTTGGGACGAGGCCGCTGCGGACTGACCCGGATCCGGGCGGCACTGGCCGCTCCGCCGGTGCTTGCCGTGCGCTCTCGAGGTGCCGTCAGCTCGCGGACCCACATCGACATGACGGCCGTGAGGGGCCGTTCATGGCTGATCCGCTGGGTGATGAAACGGGTGAGGATGATCGTCGCGACGAGGGCCCACGCGGTCGAGAAGAACCCGAACCCGACGCCCATCTGCCGTTCGATCGTGAGTACGACGAGGAAAACGACGATTCCGACGCCCCACGCGACGTATCGCGCGCGCCAGGGAAAAGTCGCTTTGGGCGGACCGAGCCAGACGGCGTCGACCCGGTAGACCTCGTCGTCAGTGCGGACCCGCACGGATCAGCCTCCGACGAACAAGCCGGCGAGCCACTTGCCGATGTTCGCGCCGGCGTCGGTGGTGACGGCGAGGCCGATGATGGCCAGCGCGACGATCACGCCGCCCAGGCGGCGCATGACACCCGCGTTGTCGCCTTTGCCGCCTCCCAGCCAGAGCAGGAGCAGCGCGACCGTCAGCAGCAGCAGGGGGACGATGTTGTTCAGGATCCAGTCGCGGACATTGCTTGTGCCCGGCACCGTCGGCTGCTGCTGAGCGAGTGTCACCAGGTCCATGGCGGTCATTCGGTACTCCAGAGTGCGCGGGGGCTTGCGCTACGAGTAGAACACGAGTTCGTCACGACGTGTGGGGCTGTTGCTGCGGGGTGTAGATCATCTGGCCGTTCCCCCTGGGAGGAATTACGTCTAATCTGGCCGACACATCATCACTGAGGAGACGTCAGTGGGGAACACCCGGATCGAGATTCTCTCCGTCGCCGCCAAGGTTCACCCGACTGCGAACGCCCTGGTCACCCACAGTGCGTGCGTCCTAAACATGCGCACGTGTACATCCATGTGAATGCTCTGATCGGCCGGTTCGCGACCCCGTCGACAGACACGGCGGGCGCAATCCGGAGCGACGACTCCGAGGAGATTCGCCCATGCTCGAACCTGACCTCGTGCCGGACGGAAGTGTGGACGGAATCACAGCCTCCCCTAATGCTCCAGGCGTGGATGAGCCTACCGGGCAGAGCACGCAATCCCGGCGCCGGGTCCAAAGGACGATCAACTTCGACAGGTCGGTGCTGGAACGCGCGCGTGCGGCGGCCACCTACCTCGCCTCCTACGAGCCCCAGGCGGGGGTGCGGTCGCTCGCCGACATCGTGAATCCCGCGGTGCTCGCCTACGTGACCGAGTTGGAGGAGCTCTACAACTCGGGGCAGCCGTTCCGGCCCGTACTGAGGATGCCTTCCGGCCGGCCGGCCAACCGGTGAAGCCCGGCGACCGAGGGGTCGCCGGGCTTCGTCGCGCGTCCGGTTCTAGGAGGCGCCGGAGATCCGCCAGAACAGGCCGGTCGAGGCGTAGTCAGGGCCGACGCCCGTGCCCTTGCCCCAGAAGTAGTCGTTGAAGTTGCCCAGTCCACCCGTCGTGGTGACGGGACCCATGGTCGCCCAGCGGACCGACGCTGGCTGGGTGTCGATGCTGGCCTGCGCCCACGCGTCACGGACCTTCATCGGGTTGTTCCACCACAGGAACGGCGAGCGCCACATGTAGTGACCGAACTTGCCGCCGTGGTTGGCGGAGTTGTAGCTGACGGTCGTGAAGCTGTTGATCTGGTGCAGGCCGCGGAAGGCCTGGCCCCAGCGCTGCGCCCAGGTCTGGCCGCCGGTGCTGTCCTCCAGGATCTGGCAGGTGAAGAGGCTCATCCACTCGACGTCGTTCTGACCCCAGCGCGCGTCGGTGTTCGCGAGCTTGTTGTCGGTGTGGTTGGAGCAGCCGGTGAAGTAGAAGCCGGTGCCGGAGCCGTGGCCCTGCCAGTAGGTGAGGTCGACGTCGTCGGCCCAGTTGGTGTCGTCACCGCCGGCGAACATCGGGTCCTTGAAGTCGCTCTCCCACGCGTTGGCGTTGAGCCAGGTGAAGTCGCGGGCGATGCCGTGGTTGCTCGCCTCGGTGTTGAACGTGCCGATGTTGGCGACGGTGTTGGGCAGGCCGGAGCAGTTGCCGGTGCCCTCGCTGCCGACCTGGGTGCCGACTGCCTGGCTCTTGAACTGCTGCTCGGGCCGCGGCTCCTGGCCCGGTCCCGGCTGCGGCAGCTCGGCGCCGACCGCGGCGGGCAGGGTGATGGCCTGGGGCGCGCCACCGTCGTCGTTGCGACCGCCGCAGCGGAACGAGGGCTCGACCTCGTCGACCTTCTCCTCCAGCGGCGGGGCGACGTAGACGTAGCTCACCTCGGGCTTCACCGAGGCGCCCAGGTACTTCTGGCACAGCTTGGCGCCGTACTCGAGGTCGTTCACCTTGACGGTGCCGGCCTTGTCGTAGGTGCGGGCGGCGTGGCTGACCGCCGTCACGCCCTGCGCGTCGAACGACACTCGGATGTTCGCGCCCTCGCCCTCCAGCGGGAGGCCGTCGAGCTGGAACGTGTACGAGACGCTCGTGTCGAGGTTGGCCGTGAGTGCGTTGCGGCCGTTGACGTCCGACAGTTCGAACGTCGTGTACTGCGCGCTGGGAGTCGCGTTGGCCGGCAGCACACCCGCCGCCCTCAGGCCTTCCTGCGCGCGCTTGGCCGCGTCCTCGGTGGGGATGGTCTTGATGCGCTTGATCGCCTCGGTGTCGAGCGCGGTCTGCGTGGTGGCGTTGCCGTCCTCGTCGGGCCTGCCCTGTCCTTTGTCGACGGTCGGCAGGTACTGGTAGCGCTGCTCGTCCGCGAAGGACACCGCGCCCGCCTCGGATCTCTGGACGTCTTTGAGGCCGAACGCCCGTTGCAGCTTCTGCGCCTGTTCCTGGTCGAGACCGGAGCTCTTCACCCCGTAGACGGGCAGTTCCGTGGCGTCGGCGGTCGCGACACCGACCGCTCCCGCGGTGACGAGACTGGACAGGGCCAGCACCACCGTCAGCTTGCGTTGCATGTCTGTTCCCTCCCTTGGAGACGGCCGGCTGCAGGGGCCGACCGTCTGACAGGAGGATCTGGCTTTATTCGCCGTGATACCGAGAGTGGACTTTTACGACGGGCGCACCACTCGAACGGCCGTAATTCTGTAACACCCTTGGGGCAACAGAGGACTTAGAGGCGGACACTTGGGTACTTGATGCCCGCGCCGGTGTTCAGCACGACCACTTCGTCGTCCGCCGTGAGCCAGCCGTCCTCGCGCAGCGACCGGACCGCGCTGATCGTCGCGGCGCCTTCCGGGCACAGGAACACGCCTTCGAGACGGGCGGTTTCGGCGCGGTCGGCCGCGATCTGCTCGTCGGTCACCGCCACCGCCGTGCCATTGGTTTCCCTGATGGCCTGGAGGATGATGAAGTCCCCCAACGGTTTCGGCACGTTGATGCCGAACGCATCGGTGTAGGCGCCGTCCCAGAACGCCGATTCGGCCTTGCCCTCGTCGAACGCCTTCACGATCGGCGCGCATCCGGTGGACTGCACGGCGACCAGGCGCGGCAGCTTTCCGCCGATCCACCCGAGTTCGCGCATCTCGTGCAGCGCCTTGTGAATCCCGATCAGCCCGACCCCGCCACCGGTCGGGTAGATGATCACGTCGGGGACGCGCCAGCCGAGCTGCTCGGCGATCTCGTAGCCCATCGTCTTCTTGCCCTCGATGCGATAGGGCTCTCGAAGCGTGGAGGCGTCGAACAGGTCGACGTCCGCGATGGCCTTGGCGGCGTCGGCGATGGTGCCCGGCACGATCCGCAGCTCGGCGCCGCTCGCCTCGACCTCCTCGCGGGTGATCAGCGGGGCGTCCTCGGGCATCGCGATGACGCTGCGGATGCCCGCGCGCGCCGCGTACAGGGCCCAGGCGGCGCCCGCGTTGCCGTTGGTCGGCATCTTGATGCCCTCGATGCCGAGCTCCTTGGCCCTGGCCACGCCGACGGCCGCGCCACGGGCCTTGAACGAGCCGGTCGGGATGAGCGACTCGTCCTTCATGAGGATCTTCGCGTCCAGCGCCCGGCTCAGTGCGGGCAGCGGCACGAGCGGGGTCATGCCCTCGCCGAGGCTGAACGCCGGATCGGGGTCGCGAACCGGGAGGACGTCGCGGTAGCGCCACAGCGAGTTCTCGGTCGTCGGACGGGCCACACGGGTGAGGTCGTAGCGCGCCAGCAGCGGCGACGCGCACTCGTGGCAGAGGTTCTGGACGGCGTTGGCGTCGTGTTCGCGGCCGCAACGGGCGCATTCCAGATGCGAGAGCATGACTTCATGCATACAGGCGGATGAGCCGGCATGTAAGCCGGATCCTGTTCGTGGGACCGAGGTCCCAGTCGGCGGCCATCCATCTGGGCCTGCCGTTGCCGACAGGCTCTAGCAGCCTACCCGCGAGCATCGGGCGGGCAGCCCTCGAACGCTCGCGCAGCACCTTCACTCGCGATCCGGTGCCCTCTTGGCCTTGCTCCGGGTGGGGTTTACCTAGCCGCCCCAGTCACCTGGGGCGCTGGTGGTCTCTTACACCACCGTTTCACCCTTACCGCGGCTTTCGCCGAGGCGGTCTGTTCTCTGTGGCACTGTCCCGAGGGTCACCCCTGGTTGCCGTTAACAACCACCCTGCCCTGTGGAGTCCGGACTTTCCTCGACAACCTGCGTCAACTGACACAGCCTGCCGCGGCCGCCCTGCCGACTCATCCGCGCTGACCAGGATATCCCAGCGGCTGGGAGCGGTTGTCCACCGGTGCGGACGTTGGTTGACTTCCGTCATGACACGACGTCGCCACGTCGACTACGGCCGCGTGGCAGCAAGCCTGTGTTGCCTCCGCTGAGTGCGTTCTTCGTGCCCGCGACCTCAGGGAGTGCCTTGTCATGTCCGATCTGCTGATCATCTCCGGTGCGCCGTCCCACTCCGCGCCGACCGGTGTCGTCGTGTCGTTCGTGCAGGAGCGGCTGCGGGCCGCGGGGCACCGGGTGTCGTTGCTCGACGTGCGGTCGTTGCCCACGTTGTCGCTGCTCACCGAGGACCTGCGCGATCCGGAGATCTCCGGTGCCGTGAGCAGTGTGCTGTCCGCGGACGGCGTGGTGGTGGCCTCGCCGGTGTACCGCGCGGCGTACAGCGGACTGGTGAAGGCGTTGCTCGACCTGCTGCCGAAGAAGGCGTTGCGCGGACGTGCCGTGCTGCCGTTGGCGACGGGTGGCAGCCAGGGCTTCCTGGTGGCGATGGACTACGCGCTGCACCCGTTGCTCGCGGCCAAGGGCGCGGACCAGGTGGTGCGCGGCGAGTTCGTGCTGGACCAGAACGTGAACACGCCCGGAGCGGCCGCCGCTCTGGAAGCGGCGGCCGACCGGTTCACCGCGGCGCTGACGCCCCGGCTGCGCAAGGTCAGCTGAGGTGTGAGGTGTCGTTCACGAGCTTCACCGACGCGTGGCCGTCGGGGTAGAACTCGGCGATCGACACGCCCGTCAGGTCCAGGTGCATCCGGAACAGGAACTGCGGCCCGACGTCCAGCGCCTGACGAAGCATGGTCTTGATCGGCGTGACGTGGCTGACCAGCACCAACGTCTTGCCGCCGTACTTGGCGATGATCTCGGCACGCGCCTTGCGCACCCGCGCGTGCACCTCGTCGAAGCTCTCCCCGTTCGGCGGCTTCACACTCGTGTCGCCCAGCCACCGCCGGTGCACCTCGGGGTCCTGCTCGCTCGCCTCGGCGAACGTCAGCCCTTCCCACGTGCCGAAGTCGGTCTCGATGAGCCCCTGATGGGTGACGACCTCCAGCCCGATCCTGTCCGCGAGCTTCTTCGCCGTCTGCTGAGCCCTCTGCAACGGCGAGGAGATGACGGCCGCAATGCCGTCCATTTTGGACAACCGCGCGGCGGCCTTTTCCGCCTGCTCCAGCCCCAGCTCCGTCAGCGGATGATCACCGCGCCCCGAGTAACGCCGGTCGACCGACAGCCTGGTCTGCCCGTGCCGCAACAGGATCACGCGCGTGGGCTCCCCCATCGCACCACTCCAATGCGGCTGCTTGGCACCCTCCGCCTTGGCCTCGGGTTCGTTCTCGGCCTTGTTCTGGGCGTCCATGGCCTCGTTCGCCAGCCGGTCCGCCTGCTTGTTGCGCTCGCGCGGAATCCACTCGTAGGTGATCTTCCCGAAGGCGCTCGCGACCTCCTGCGCCTCCCGGGCGAGCGGCTGCATCGAGGGGTGCTTGATCTTCCAGCGCCCGGACATCTGCTCGACGACGAGCTTGGAGTCCATCCGCACGTCCACGATCTCGGCGTTCAGCTCCCTGGCCGCCCTGAGCCCCGCGATGAGCCCCTGGTACTCGGCCACGTTGTTGGTGGCGACACCGATGAACCCCTTGCGCTCGGCCAGCGTCTCGCCACTGAGCTCGTCCCGCACAACCGCGCCGTATCCAGCAGGACCGGGGTTGCCCCGCGAGCCGCCGTCAGCCTCGACGATCACCTTCACGGGCCGATCGTAACCCCGCGTTCAGGCCCCTCCGGACGCCCTGTATTCTGTTCACATCAGTCTGGGTGGCGGAATGGCAGACGCGCTAGCTTGAGGTGCTAGTGCCCGAAAGGGCGTGGGGGTTCAAGTCCCCCCTCGGACACGAGCGTTAACCACACGCGAAGAGGTCGTCTCATGGACGGCCTCTTTTGCTTTGTCGTGCGCCGGTGGCTGAGCAACACTCCCGTACCCGGTGTCCTATCCCGGACCAGTTCACCCCGAGAACCCCGGCAATCAGCCTTCATCGTTGCAGACGGGACAGGCCGGCTCACCCCGTCCCGTCAACGCGCTTCAACTGTCTGTCGAGGTAGGAGCCCTTTCGCACCTGTCCCGCAGACCTGTCCCGGGAAATCCTCCCGGCGCGCCCGGAACCACCCGAGCACCCGCTCGGCGAACTCGAGCAGGCCATCGGTGTCCTCGCCGCCGACCGGGTGAACCACGGCCAGGAAGTCGTCGATGTTCAGCTCGGTAGTTGTCCGCCAGCAGCTTGTACTCAACGGCAGGTGGCGGCTCGCCGACTTCACCCAGGTCCGCCCTGTTGCGTTGTAGACGATCTCCAGGTTCAGCCGCTCGTAGAGCCCTTGCAGCTCCTCCGGGTCGCCGGGCGAATCGACCATGACCTAGATCGCCATCTCGTCACGCGCGACACGTTTCGGTTCACCAGGCCGTCAGGTGCGCCTCGGAGGATCCTCCAGGATCTCGGCCAGGCGAAGGGTGTCGCTCAGATACCGCTCGTAGGGGAAGCCCGCGCCGAGCAGGGCGGTGCGCAGTTCGTCGTACATCGGCTTCCCGTTGTCGTGGAACGCTTTGCCGCCTGCCTCGGTGAGGCTGACCAGACGACGACGCGCGTGCTCGGGGTCGACGCGGACCTCCACGTGCCCTGCCGCCTCCAGCGGCCGCAGGGCTCTGCTGATCGCCGGGTCGGACACCGACAACGCCTGCGCGAGCTGGTGCTGTGTCACCGGCTGGATCTCCTCCAGGGTGCCCAGCAACCGCAACTGGCCGTAGGTGAGCCCGTCCTGGCCGGTCTCCCGCTGCCGGGCCGATTCTCCAAGCAGGTACACGACCCGATGCAACAGGTCCGCAAGTCCGTCGTCCACGGTGTCGATCCTACATGAATGTTGCGCGGTTAATATTAACCATGCAAGACTCAAGCCATGGACACCTTCTCCTACCTCGCCCAGACCTCGTTCCCCCTGCTCTGGCTGCTGATCGCGGTCGTTGGCGCGGCCGTGCGCACCCGTCACAGCACGTCCCGCGCGGCGAAGCTCGAGACCTGGCAGCGGTGGTGGGCGGGCGCCGCGCTCGGCTGCGGCAGCCTGTGGCTCGTCATCGCGTTCCTCGTCATCCCGGACGAGATGGCGGCCGCCATCGGCTTCGCCCGCACCCCGTTCGAGTTCGAGATCGCCTTCGCCAACCTCGCCCTCGCGGTCCTGGCCTTCCGCGCCGCGTCCCCGTCGGCCACTACCAGGGAACGCGCACTCGTCGGCCTGGGTGCCGGGATGTTCCTGTGGGGCGCGACGATCGGTCACATCCACCAGTGGTTCGCGGCCGGCAACCACGCACCGGGCAACACCGGCGGCATCCTGATCTACGACGTGCTCGCGCCCCTGGTCCTGATCGTTCTCGCGCACAGGGCGCAGCGACTGTCCAGTGCGAACGAGTCGGCTCTCGCGAGCTAGTGATGTGACCGTCCCGCCCGTCTCCAACGAAAGCCGTGGGGATGGAGAGCAGGTCATTCCTCGGACGCTGAAGATGATCAAGCAGTTCATCTCCGGCACCTGACCCCCACGAGCCACACGCTGACCTGCGCGGAGTGGACGATCCACAGTGGACGTGCACGCCTCCGCTCGGACGGCGAAGACTTGGCACGAGACGAATAGTCGTTCAGGATGCCGCGCGTGCAGAGTGCGGCGAGGTTCGGCGACAGCGGTGAGATCCCCGGTGTCGCGTGGTCGATGCGCCGCGCGAGTCCCGGCGATTCCTCTGAGGACACGGTCCTCGCGGCGGCGCGGCGAGGCGACGAGGACGCCTTCCGCACTCTCTACCGAGACATCCAGCCGAAGCTGCTGCGCTACCTCCAGGTGCTGGTCGGAGCCGATGCCGAGGACGTGGCGTCCGACGCCTGGCTGCAGATCGCGCGGGACCTGGGATCGTTCCGCGGAGACCTCGACGGGTTCCGCGGCTGGGCGACCACGATCGCCCGCAACCGCGCGATGGACCACCTCCGCCGTCAGCAGCGCCGGCCGGTCGTGCACGGGACCGTCGAGGACGTCGCCGAACCGGCTGGGCCGGAGGACACCGCTCAGGCGGCGCTGGACTCCGCGGCCACCGACGCCGCGCTGGCCCTGATCGCCAGGCTGCCGCGGGAGCAGGCCGAGGCCGTGCTCTTGCGGGTCGTCGTCGGCCTGGACGCGAAGGCCGCGGCCAAGGTGCTCGGCAAGCGGGCCGGCGCCGTGCGCACCGCGGCGCACCGCGGTCTGCGCACGCTGGCCGAGCACCTCGCCGCAACGCCTCCACCAGGGCCGACACCGTCGGAGTGACAGAAAACCGAGCCCTGACGCTGAAGGACATGAGATGAGCACCCACCGTTCCCGTCGCATCGACCGGCACACCGCGGAGCAGCTGCTGCGCAGTGCGCCCGGTCAGCCGCCGGTCGCCGGACGCGACCGGCTGAGCGACCTGCTCGCGGCGGCGGGTGCGCCGGCCCGCGACCGGGAGCTGGCCGGTGAGCAGGCCGCCCTGGCGGCGTTCCGCGACGCTCGTCTCGCTCCCGCCCCTCAGCGATGGAGATCCCGGATGCTCAGGACCGCACTGGCGAACCTGCTCGCTGTGAAGATCGCCGGTGTCGCGGCACTGACCGCCGGTGGCATCGCGCTGGCCGCCGCGGCGGGCACGTTGCCCGGTCAGCAGCGCGAGGAACCCACCACACCCGCGGGTACGAACGTCGTCAGCACGACGTCCACCACCACCGCCGCGACGTCGAAGGGACCGGAGCAGAAGCCGGACAACGGCGCCGCCTCTCCCTCGCCGTCACTCAAGGGCCTGTGCCAGGCCTACACGGCGGGCGCGGGCTCCGAACACGGCAAGTCGCACGACAACCCGGCGTTCAGCGCCTTGATCACGGCCGCGGGCGGCGCCGAACGGGTGCCCGGCTTCTGCGCCGGCCTGCTCGGCGAGAAGCCCGGCAAGTCCGACCGCGAGCCTGGCAGACCCACCCGCTCGAACCGCTGACGCGCCAGGACATCCGGCGACCCGATTCCCCTCACCGGGTCGCCCGCTCCGGACGGGCGGCGGCCTGTGCCCCACGCCGCCGCTCGTCCACCCTTTTCCGACGCCCAGAAGTGGAGGAGAGCCTGTGACCGACGCCTGTCCGCACGCTGTGTCCGCCGGCAGTTTCCTGCTCGGCATGCTCACCGCCGAGGAGACCGACGAGTTCTGGCAGCACAGCACGAGATGCTCGCACTGCCGAGAGGAGCTCGTGGAGCTGATGCCCGGCGCGCTCTATCTCCGGCAGCTCAGAGCGGACATCTACGCGGCCGGACAGCGCTCGTGCACGGACCGGCCCTTCCTCTCCACGGTCGTGGCGCGGGAACCGAGATGGATCGCGGGCTGCGGCACGTGCTGACCCCCAGCTGTCGTTCTCGGTGGACTCGAGACCGACCAACGGGCTGGAACGCCGGAACGTTCCAGCCCTCTCGCGCATCGGCCCGGCATCACCGCTTGGCGTAGTCGTCCATGCCCTGCCAGTCGATCATGACGCAGGCCTCCTTGCCGACCGTCCACGCGTCGTGGCCCGGTGCGGCGATCATGAAGTCGCCCGCGCCGATCTCCGCCTCCTCGCCGTCGTCCATGACGATCTTCATCCGGCCGGACACGCAGTAGCCCTTGTGCGCCACCTGGCAACTGTCGGTCCCGGCAATGGGCTTCACGTGCTCGGCCCAGTGCCAACCCGGCTCGAACACGGCCCGGCCGACCGCACCGGCGTCGGAGTTGATGAGGTCCAGATGGCCCGTGCCCTGTTCGAAGGGGCGGGACTCCTCGGGTGCGTTGAAACTCTTGATCAGCAGACCAGACATGAGCAACCTCCTGAAACTCGCTGATCAGCCAGCGGAACACGCCTGCGGCACCGGCGCTCGCCGCAGACGACCCGATTCACCGGGCCGAAATACCGGAACTCGGACGGTCAGATAACGGACGCGCAGGGTGATCGGCCGTCCCATGACCAGACCCGACGACTCCGTCGCCGCGATCGTTCCCTGGCTGGAGGCCGACGCCGGTCAGGCCTGAGGTGACGTGCGCGCCTTGATGATGCCCTCGACCGCGTCGCAAAGGGTGTCTCCGATCGGACCCGGATCCGAGAGGCAGCCGGCCGCCATCGCACCGTCGCGCAGCATGACGAAGTGTCGGCCGTCGAGTTCCGCGGGAGCGTTGCCGACGCGTGCAAGAAGGTCTGTGACGGTGTCGAGGAACCACTTGCGGTGTGCTTGCACTGCCATGTGCACGGGGTGCGCGGGATCGGCGTACTCCGCCACGGCGTTGAGGAACGCGCAGCCGCGGAAGCCCTCGATCTGGATGTGCCCGGCGATCCCCCTCGCGACGGCGCGCACGGCGTCCGCGTCGTTCGTGGCCGCGGCCACGCCCGCCTCGACGTTCTGGCGGGTCGCCCTGTCGGCCTCCGCAAGGTAGGCGAGGACCAGGTCCTCCTTGCCCGCGAAGTGGCGGTACATCGTCGCGCGGGTCACCTTCGCCTCGGCGAGGATGCGGTCGACTCCGACGGAGTGCAGTCCCTCCCCGTAGAACAGCCGGCTGGCCGTTCCCAGCAGGCGGTTCCTGGCGTCGGACACGGTGCGGGTCACCCTTTCGACGGTAGCAGAGAGAACGTTCGGTCTTGACAACGTCGGCAGGGTGCTGACAGCCTCGAAGTAGAAAGAACGTTCTCCCTACCTCAAGGACACCTCGTGAGCATCGACGCAGCCCCGTCCACGACCCTCGCCCCCGCCCTCCGCACGCTCTACCTCGTCCGCTTCGGTTTCGCGATCGTGTGGGCGGTGCTGTTGTTCCTCACCGGGGCCGAGATCGGGCCGGTCAGCGGCACGTTGCTGGTGCTCTACCCGCTGTTCGACGTGGCGGCGATCGTCGTCGACAGCCGCGCGGCACGGGGCGGGCGGGCCTCCGCCGCCCTCTACGCCAACATCGCCGTCAGCACGCTCGCGGCGGCGGGTCTGGCGTTCGCCGTGACGTCCGGGATTCCGGCCGTGTTGCAGGTGTGGGGTGTCTGGGCCGTCGTGTCCGGCGTGGCGCAGCTCGCGGCCGGTCTCGTGCGCAGGAGCCTCGGCGGTCAGTGGCCGATGATCATCAGCGGTGCCATCTCCACGCTCGCGGGCACGTCGTTCTTCCTGCAGGCGAGCGGTGACAACGCGACGCTGAGCAACCTCGCGGGCTACGCGGCGATCGGCGGTGTGTTCTTCCTCGTCTCGGCGCTGCGTCTGCGTCGCGTGCGGGGCGAATGACGAGAAAAGGGGACCGCCCGCCGGGCAGTCCCCTCGTCGGCTTCGGATCTGGCTACAGACCTGATTCCGTGGTGCGGACCAGGATCGCGCCGCACTCCTCACAACGCACGACCTCGTCGGCCGCGGCTTCCTTGAGCTTCGACACCGCGCTGCGGTCCAGCTCGATCCGGCACGCGCCGCAGCGGCGGGACTGGATCAGGGCCGCGCCGATGCCGCGCTGCTCGCGCTGGCGGTCGTAGGCCTTGAGCAGGTCGTCCGGGAAACCCTTCGCCATCACCGTACGGTCGGCGGTGCGGCGGGTCTCGGTCGCCTCCAGGTCGGCGAGGGCCTCGTCACGGCGGCGGCTCGCGTCTTCCAGGGCGGTGCGGGCCTTGTCGAGTTCCACGCGCGCGAAGGACGCGTCGGCGTCGACGGCTTCGCGGCGCTCCATCAGTTCCAGCAGGTCGTCTTCGAGGACGCCCTGGCGGCGCTGGATGGTGGCGAGTTCGTGTTCCAGTTCGGTGAGCTGCTTGGCGCCGACCGAACCTGACTGCATCAGCTTGCGGTCGCGCTCGCCGCGGGCGCGGACCTGCTCGATCTCGGTCTCCTGGCGCTTCACGTCGCGGTCGAGGTCGGTGAGCGTCGTCTCCACGGCCACCAGTGCGTCCTGCTTCGTCCGCACCTGCTGCTCGACCTCGTTGATCTCCGCGATTACGGGCAGCGTGCGGCGACGGTGGGTGACACGCGCCAGTTCGGCGTCGACCTCGGCCAGGTCGAGCAGCCTGCGCTGCACTGCGGGATCGGCTTTCACGCATGTCCTCCTGCTGCTGTGCTCGTCGCACCGACGGTCCACGGATCGGTCCGGCGAGTGGAGACGAGTACGTCGACCCTACCGCCGAAGGCCTCCCGCAGGATCTCCGCCGCCTGCTCGCACCACGGCCACTCGCTGGCCCAGTGCGCGACGTCGACCAACGCGGGGCCGCCGGACTCGACGTGCTCCGAAGCCGGGTGGTGCCTGAGGTCGGCTGTGACGTAGGCGTCGACGCCGGCGCGCTTCACCGCGTTCAGGAAGCTGTCGCCCGCCCCGCCGCACACCGCGACCCGTTTGATCAGGCGTTCCGGGTCTCCCGCCGCCCGCACGCCCTGCACTGTGGCGGGCAGCGCGTCGGCCACCCGCTGGGCGAACGCCCTGAGCGGCTCGGGTTCCGCGAGCTCACCGATTCGGCCCGAACCGGTGTCGCCCGGCAGACCGACGGTTTCCTGCAACGTGAAGCCTGGTTCCTCGCAGGCGTCCCGGAGTGCGCTGATGACCGCGTTGCGGCGTGCGCGTGGCACGACGACCTCGATGCGCGTCTCCTCGTGCCCGGTCAGCTCGCCGGCCGCGCTCGCGCCCGCCTCGGTCAGCGCCTTGAGCACCTGCTCCGCGTCCGCGGCCGGCACGTACGTGGTCAGCACGTCCTTCGGGGCGTGCGGGGTGGCGTCGAGCGGGCCGGTGACGGTGAGCCCGATGGCCTTCGCGAGCGCGTCCGAGACGCCCGGAAGCGCGTTGTCGGCGTTGGTGTGCGCGCAATACAAGGCGGCGCCGTTCCGGATCAGCTTGTGCACCAACGCACCCTTGGGGTCGTCGGCCGGAACCCCGTTGACGCCCTTGAGGAGCAACGGGTGGTGGGCGAGCACGAGCTGCGCGCCGCGTTCGACCGCCTCGTCCACAGTGGACGACGTCGGGTCCACGCAGACGAGGACCCTGCCGACCTCCTCCTGCGGATCACCGCAGACCAGGCCGACCGCGTCCCACTTCTCGGCGGTCTTCGGCGGATACGCGGACTCCAGGACCGCGATCACGTCGGCGAGCTTCACGCCTGTTCCTCCATCACTACCCGCAACGCGTCCACGAACACGGCGAACTCCTCCGGCGGCCGGATCGCCACGCGCAGGTACGTGTCATCAAGTCCCGGGAACGTGTCGCAGCGTCGTACCGCGATCCCCTTGTCCCGCAACGCTTGCCGCGTGCCCCTCGGTGCTCTGATCAGCAGGAACGGCCCTTTCGGCGCAACGACGACGAGGTCTTGGAGCTGCTCCAACGCGTAGGCCGCATGGCGTTCGGCCTCCTTCGCGAAGCCCGCGGACTGTTCGAGCGCCTCCGGCTCGCAGCACGCCGTGATCGCCTCCAGCGTGAGACTGCCCACGGGCCAGTGCGGACGGCCGTGCGCGAGCCGCGCGAGGGTCTCCGGGTCGCCGAGGAAGTAGCCGGCGCGCAGGCCGGCGAGGCCCCAGGTCTTGGTGAGACTGCGCAGAACCAGCACGTCGGGGTCGTGGGCGAGCGACTCGGGCTCACCGGGAACGGCGTCCATGAACGCCTCGTCGACGACCAGCCTGCCGGGCAGCGCCTTGAGCCTGGCGGCCTCGTGCAGCACCGACGTCGGGTTCGTGGGGTTGCCGATGACGGTCAGGTCGGCGTCCGACCGCACGTCACGCAGCTGGAAGTCGCCGTCGAGCAGCACGTGTTCGACCGGAATTCCGGCATCGCGAAAGGCCACCTCGGGCTCGGTGAACCCGGGGTGGACGATCGCGGCACGGCGCGGCGCGAGCTTCGGCAGCAGCGCGAAGCCCTCCGCGGCACCGTTGAGCAGCAGAACCTCGTCCGGTGAGCGCCCGTGGCGGCGTGCGACGGCCTCACGAGCGCGTTCTTCAGCCGGTTTCGAGGGGTAACGCCCGAGTCCGTCGAGCGCCGCGGCCAGCCGTTCGCGCAGCCAATCGGGCGGGTGCGGCACCCGCACGTTGACGGCGAAGTCGGCGAGACCTGGCGCGGCGTCGACGTCACCGTGGTGGCGCAGATCTGAGCTGGTCATCGCCGGAAATTCTAGGCGACGGGCTCAGGTGCCCGCGTCACTGCATGTAGCGGCGGAGCTCGGTGAGGTGGCTGATCAGCTCGTCCAGCTGGAAGGCGTCGAGCTGCGCGGACTCACCGGGCGGGGTGCGGAAGCAGACGCGACCCTTCTCGTTGAGGTACACCTCGAACGCACGACGGCGCCCGAGGGCGTCGGTACACCCGATGATCTCCCGTTGCGGGGGCACGTCGGTACCTGTCTGCATGGGCGGCCTCCATGTCGTTTGTCCATACATCTTGCGACAGCGGTTGAGCGTTACCGTGCGGCGGCACCACTTAGGCTGCGTTCCATGCACGTCTCGTTCGTCTGCACCGGCAACATCTGCCGGTCCCCCGTGGCAGCGCTCGTGTTCCGAGAATGGCTGTCCCGGGAAGGATTGTCCTCCGAGGTCCGGGTGTCCAGTGCCGGAACCGGCGGATGGCACGTCGGCGACCCCGCCGACCCTCGCGCACTGAAGACGTTGGCGGACAACGGATATCCCACCGACCACGTCGCCGCCCAGGTCGGCCCCGACCACCTGGACGCGGATCTGCTGGTGGCGCTCGACGCCGGGCACGCCCGTGCGTTGCGCCGGATGGCCGATCCCGACCGCGTGCGGCTGCTCCGTTCGTTCGACCCGGACGCCGACGGCGCGGACGTGCCGGATCCGTACTACGGCGACGCTTCCGGGTTCGACGAGGTGCTGGTCATGACGGAGGCGGCGATGCCGGGATTGATCGCGTGGGTTCGCGAGCGGCTCTGAGGACCGGCCACTTCTTCAGGAAGCCGTGACCTTGCGTTCGCGGATCTCTGTGATCCGCTGCACAACGCCGAACGTCTCCCTGCCGCCACGCCGAGCCGCTCGATCCAACGGCCCCAAGCGGTCCAGAGCGCGTCTGCTGTTGAGTTGTTCGGCGAGGTCCAGCGATCTCGCCGCCACCCGCATGCCCTCGTCGACGTCGCCGCTGCGGAGGTGGCACGTCGCCAACTCGGCGAGGTCGAATGACCGCGCCAGCGCGAATCCGTCGCCTCGATGACGCAGACTTCGGCGAAGCGCCGCGACGGCCTTGCCCCATTCACCCAGTTCAGCCCACGTAACACCGATGGCGGCGAGGAGTTCCGCTTCGTCGAAGAACTCCAGCCATTCGGGAAAGTCGCCGTCAGCGTGGAAGTTCTCCGTAGCCAGCGACAACGACCGCTCCGCCGACTCGCGGTTGCCCATCACCGCGTAACAACGCGCTTCACGCACTTCAAGCAAGGCACACAGCCGCGGTGACTTCGACGCCAGCGCCACGGGATAGCCGAACTGGAACAACCTCAACGCCGCGTCGGGTGGCCCGTGGTACTGCTCCATCCGGCCCGCGCAGTAGAACAACATGGCTTGGAGGGGCAGATTCCGCGAGTCCTGCGTCAGCTCCAACGCCGCGAGCAGGTGCTCTCGCGCCTGATCGAGTCTGCCCATGTCGAACGCCGCGCTCGACGCACGCCGGTGCAGCAACGCCACCGCCTCGAACAAGGCCGGTCTGGTCGCGTCGCGCATCGAGACGCCGAGCAGGCCCCGCGACCATCGAAGTTGCCCCTCGACCGTCGCGAGCACCGCCCCTCCGCCGAACTGGGACTCCAGTCCGGTCAGGTCTCGCAGCACACGGTGAAGAATCTCGACGTCGCTCGCTGCCACTTGGGAGGGCAACGGCGTCGCCTCCGCCACGTGCTCGACCCGCTCGGCGTTGCCGAACACCGGCTGGCCGATCACGGTCTCGGCCGCGTGGGCCAGGAACGAAGCTCGCTTCGACACTTCGTCCTGCGACGCCGGACGGCTGATCGCCTCGTACGCCAGCCCCAGGTAGCCCCGTGGAATGCCGAGGCTGTGCGCGATGCGTTCGAGCAACTCGTAAGCCATGACCTGGCGACCGCCGATGATCTCGGAGATCTCGGACTGGTTCTGCCGCGTGATCTGCGCGAGTTCCCGCTGCGCGACGCCGTCCTCGACGAGCAGCCTGAAGACCGTCCCGATGTCGCGCCTGGCCAGCGCGTCACGCATCTCGGAACGATCCCAACAAGCCTTGAACCTGTCCATCGCCTCGAAAGTACCGGCGAGCACCGACACCGGCCGGGTTCATCGGCCAAGGTGATCGGACGGACCGATGAGGGCCGTCGCCAGACGGTCGTTTCGGCTGGTCGAGCGTGCCAGGATGAGGAAATGGACCTCACCGGCTGGACGTGGCTGAACGAACCGCGGAAGTGGTCGACCGACCCTCTCACCGTGCACGCCGACCCCGGCAGCGACTTCTGGCGCCTCACCGGCAACGGCATCGTCCGCGACAACGGCCACCTCTACGGCGTGAGCCTGACCGGCGACTTCACCATCACAGCGACGTTCACCGGCGAGTACGTGGCGCAGTACGACCACGCCGGCGTCGGGCTGCTGATCGACGGCGAGAACTGGATCAAGGCCGGGGTCGAGGTGTTCGACGGCAAGCGGCAGGCCAGCACGGTGGTCACGCGTGGTTTCTCGGACTGGAACCTGGCGCTCACCGAGCCGTTCGAGCGCTTCACCATCAGCGCCGAACGCAAGGGTGACGCGGTGTGGATCCGGTACGGAACCGACGGTCAGGAGCCGGCGAACCTGCTGCGCAAGGCCTACTTCCCGCCCGGCGAGGAAGCCAAGGCCGGGATCATGGCGGCGAGTCCTGAGGGCGAGGGGTTCGTGACCCAGTTCCACGAGGTCCAGCTCACGCATCTACCGTGAGGACGTGCGGTTCAAGTTCCTCCTCAAGCCGGGCTGGCTGGCGCTGACCCTGGCCGTCTGGGTGTTCGCGGGTGCCTGCGTCTACTTCCTGTCGCCGTGGCAGTTCGGCCGCAACGACGAGAGGCAGCAGCAGAACTCCGCGATCACCAAGTCGTTGAAGAGCGATCCCGCCCAGTTCGGTGCGCGGCACGACGAGTGGCAGAAGGTCGAGATCAAGGGCCGCTACCTGCCGGAGCTCGAAGCGCTCGCGCGGCTTCGGACCGTGCAGGGTGAGGCGGCGTTCGAGGTCATCACGCCGTTCGAGACCACCACGGGCCACCGGATCCTGATCGACCGCGGGTACGTGCGGCCGGTCAACGGGATCAAGCCGCCGGACTTCGCCCAGCCGCCGACGGGTGAGGTCACGCTCATCGGGCTCGCGCGGCCCAACGAGTCGAACGACCAGCCCGCGTTCGAGCAGGACGGCCGCAAGCAGATCTACTCGATCAACAACAACGCGGTCGGCGAGAACATCGAGCCCGGCTACTACCAGCTGATCGAGAACCAGCCGGGTGCGCTGGACACGTTGCCGCTGCCCCGGCTCGAGTCCGGTCCGTTCTTCTCCTACGCGCTGCAGTGGATCGCGTTCGGGGTCATGGCGGTCGGTGGCTGGCTGTACTTCACGATTCGCGAGGCACGGCCGGGTGGCGTGCTCTACGAGGGCAAGAAGAAAAAGAAGTCGATCGCCGAGCTACTTGCGGAAGAGAGCGACGAAGGCGCTGACGAGGCCCGCGCCCAAGCCGACGACGCGGGACAGCTCCACGGCACGCGTCACGTGACCTGAGTCCGGGTTTCGGCCGTGGCCGAGCACCGGGCGCTCTTCTACGCCGTGCGAGTAGACGGTGCGGCCGCCCAGGCGGATCTCCAGGGCGCCGGCGAACGCCGCTTCGACCTGGCCCGCGTTGGGCGACGGGTGCGCTGACGCGTCACGGCGCCAGGTCTCCAGGGCCTGAGAGGCCGAGCCGCCGACGACCGGGGCGCCGCCGACCGTCAGAAGAGCCGCCAGACGTGCGGGCAGCAGGTTCAGCAGGTCGTCCAGGCGGGCCGAGGCCCAGCCGAACTTCAGATACCGCGGCGACTTGTGGCCGACCATCGCGTCCAGTGTGTTGGCGGCGCGGTAGCCCAGCAGGCCGGGGACCCCGTAGACCGCGCCCCAGAACAACGGGGCGACGACGGCGTCCGAGGTGTTCTCGGCCACGGACTCCACGGTCGCGCGCGCCATGCCCGTGGTGTCGAGCCTCGCGGCGTCGCGGCCGCACAGGTTGGGCAGGCGGCCCCGCGCGGCATCGAGGTCGCCGTCGGCCAGTTCGCGGCCCATCGACGTGCCCTCGGTGGCCAGGGAGTTGCCGCCCAGCACCACCCAGGTCGCCACGCCCGTCGCCAGCGCCTGCGTCAGCCAGTGGCGGCGTGCGAGACGCTCCACGGCGACACCGGCAGCCACGGTCCCGCCGACCAGCACGGCCGTGTACGCCGCACCGGCGGCCTGTGAGTCCGCGTAAAGACGCTTTTCGAGGGCCGCGGCCGACGACCCGAATGCCGCTACCGGGTGAAATCGGCGGGGATCACCGAACACCGCGTCCGCCGCCACGCCCAGCAACAACCCCATCGCGCGACCCGCACCCACGGCAGCCTCCCCAGCTCGTCGAAGGCACCGTAGCGCCGCAGCACACCCGCACGCGCATTAGGGTGGCCGGTCGTGGAGCACAAGCGGCTGAAGCTGTACGCCTATCTGGACGCGCGCGATCACCAGCGCACGTACCTGGCGATCATGCGGCTGTTCACCTCCACGCTGCTCGCGGATCTCAGCGCGGGCGAGGTCGCGGGCGCGCTCGCGGGTCAGGAGCGCGAGGGCAGGGTCGAGCAGGGCGAGAGCCGCATCGAGAACGTCATCAACCGCCTCAAGCAGCTGGTCGAGTGGGGCAACCTGGTCCAGGGCCGGCGTGAGGTCGTCGCGGCCAGCATCGCCGAGTTCCAGCACGGCAGCGTCCGCTACCAGGTCTCCAAGCTCGCCGTCCGCGTCCAACGGGACGTCGACGAGCTGCTGCGGGTCCCGGAAGGCGCCCGCGAGGTCTCCCGCGAACTGCTCCCCGCCATCGAACGCGGCCTCAACGAACTGGGTGGCAGCCTCTCCGTCGCCCTGCTCAACGAGGGCGACAAGACCAAGGAACTGCTGGCCGAACGCGTCACCACGCTGTTCCTGCAGCACGCCGAGCTCGCGGCGACGGTCCGCGACTTCTACGCCTACCTCGGCCAGGTCGTCACCAGGAACCACCTCGCGCCCGAGGAGATCGCCGGCTTCCGGAACCTGCTGGTCGAGTACATCCAGCGGGTCGTCGAGGACGTCCTGAAGTACACGCCCCCGATCGCGGAGGCCCTGGCCGGCTTCACGAAGGCCCGCACCGAACTCCTGCGGCTCCTCGGCACCGACCTCGGCCACAACGTCGAACGCGCCCGCGGCCGCACGCCGGAGGACTGGCAGGAGCTGACGGACTGGTTCGTCGACCGTCCAGGCCGTCCGAGCCAGGTCACAGCGCTGAGAGAGGCCACGGCCCGCGCGATCGGCAGCCTCCTGGCCAGTGTGAAGCGCGCGACGTCCGGCGGTGGGCTCCTGCCAGGACGCCGCGCCGAACTGCTGAAGCTCGCGAGCTGGTTCGACAACTCGACTCGCGAAGAGGCGCACGAGATCTACGCGTCCGCGTTCGGCCTCTACAGCGCCCGGCACCTCTCCCCCGCGCCGGAACACGACTCGGACAACGAGCGCACACCGTGGCGCGACGGCCCGGTCTGCGACGTCACCGTGAGCGTCAGAACCCGGGGCGACCGGGGCGGGCGCGGCAGGCCGTCCAGGATCCTCGACGACCCGATGACCGAGCAGTCGCTGCTGGCGGAGGCCCGTGAGGCGGACGAGATCCGCGCACGGCACGTCGCGGAACTGACCAAAGCCGCCGGAAACCTGGAGAACACCACACTGACGCACGGCGCGTTGGAGGTCTTCTGCGAGCTGCTGACGCTCGCGATGGCCCAGCGCGACTCCCCGCACGACAGCGGATCGGCCAGCGACCCCGTGCGCGGCCTCAAACTCGAGATCGCCCACGGCACGACGACTCAGATCAGGTCGGCCGCCGGGACGCTCACCCTGCACGACGCGACGGTGGCACTGAAGCAATGAACCACTTGGACAACCTCTCCGACATCGACGCCGCCAACGTGGTGCGGTGCGCGCGCACGTTGCTGCGCAGGCCTTTGCTGCGCAGTGACGGCCCGGACGGCGAGCTGCTCAGCCTCGTCTACCGGCACCGGGCGACCCTGCAGGACCTGTTCGCGGGCCTGCTCGGCTACCGGCTGGTCGTGGAACGCCGGTTCGCGCGCCTCTACAAGTCGGGTCCTGGCAACGACGACACGCGCGGCGTGCTCAGCATGTCCCCGCGCGGCTACGCGTACCTGGCGCTCACGCTCGCGGTCCTCACCGGCATCGGCCGCCAGACGCTGCTGTCCCGCCTGGTGGCCGACATCCGTTCCGCCGCGGTGGAAGCGGGCATCGACGCACCGGACGACGTCACCGAACGGCGTGCCCTCACCGCGGCTCTGCGCCACCTGGTCTCCCTGGGCGTGCTGCAGGAGACCGAGGGTTCGGTCGCCCAGGACGTGCTGCCCCAGGAAGCGTTGATCACGATCGACACCGACCTGCTGGGCCAGCTCGTGACGGGCCCGGTCGGCGAGGCCCGGAACCCCGCCCACCTCATCGAACTCGCGGCACGTCCCGGTCCGCGCGGCATCGAGCACGCCGTGCGGCGCAAGCTGGTCGAGACGCCGCTGGTGCTCTACGCGGACCTGCCGGACGAGCAGGCGGAGTGGCTGCGCCGCAACCAGCGCAAGGAAACGGCGTTTCTGGAACAGGCTTTCGGCCTGCACACCGAGTGCAGGGTCGAGGGCGTGCTCGCCGCCGACCCCGAGGACTTCCTGACCGACCTGTCGTTCCCCGGCGTCTCGACGGTCGCCCGCATCACGTTGCTCGCGCTGCCGGACCTGCTGGACAGCGAGGACGAGGACGCGCCCGCACGGCACGTCGTCACCGTCGAACGGCTGCGCGAGGTCTGCGCCGGACTGGTCGAGGACTATCCCGCCGCGTGGTCGAAGCAGTTCACCGACGACCTCGACCGGCTGGTCGCCGAGGTGACGGAACTGTTGCGCCGCATGGGGTTGGCGGCACAACAGGAAGACGGCGCGTGGGCCGTCAGCGCGGCCGCGCACCGCTGGCTGCCGTCCCCGGACGGCGACCCGGAACGAGAACAACCGGAACAACCCGTCGTGGTGTCCGAAGTACCGAGCTGGTCCCTGTTCGACGAGGAGAACGTGTCATGAGCAGGTGGCGGCTGCACCGCGGCGGCGTGGTCAACATCTGGCAGTACACCGAGCAGACGTTCGACTTCTCCGGTGGCCGCGCGATCTTCCAGGGCACCAACGGTTCCGGCAAGTCCCGCACGCTGGAGCTGCTGCTCCCGCTGTGCCTGGACGGCGACCTGCGCCAGCTCGGCTCCAAGGGCTTCGACACCGTCAGCCTGCGGCGCCTGATGCTGGACGACTACGACGGCGGTCCGAACCGCATCGGCTACGCGTGGGTCGAGCTGATCCGCGAGGCCGCCGACCACTCGGGCAACGAGTACCTGACCTGCGGTCTCGGCGTGAAGGCGTCCAAGACCTCGCAGGCCATCACGGACTCGTGGCGCTTCGTCACGCCGATGCGCGTCGGCGCGGAACTGCAGCTCGCGGGCCCGGAACGCGTTCCGCACGGCCCTGCGCAGTTGCGCGATCTGATCGGCGCGGACTGCATGTTCGAGGAGCCGGCGTTCCGCGCGAAGGTCGCCGAGACCGTCTACGGCGTTCCGGCGGCGCGTTATGGCGACCTGCTGCACCTCCAGCGGACGCTGCGCAACCCGGACGTCGGCCTGAAGGTGCTGGAGGGCCAGCTCGAACAGATCCTGAGCGACGCGCTGCCGCCGCTGGACCAGGCGATGGTCGAGCAGCTCGCGACGTCGTTCGACGACCTGGAGTCGATCCGCGAGAACATCGTGCGACTGTCCTCTGCGGACAGTGCGCTCGGCACGTTCCTCAAGACCTACAGCGACTACGCGTTCGGCGGTCTGCGCAGCGCGGCCGAACGGCTGGAGGGCGCCGAGAAGTCGGTCGGGAAGCTGCGGCGCGAGCAGGCGAAGCTCACGCAGGAGCTCGACCTCACGCGGATGGAGCGCACGGCGTCGGAGCAGGCCCTGGTCGACATGGAGACCGGTGAGCAGCAGGCAGAGGAGACCATCGCGGCGCTGAAGGAACTGCCCGCGTTCCGCGACCTGCAGGACCTCAAGACGCGCGAGAACCTGGTGGCGCAGATGCGGTCCTCCGCCGTCGCCGCCCTCGAAACCGCTCACCGCCAGCGCGCCCAGGAGGACGCGTCCGTCGACAACGTGCTGCGGCTCCTGAAGCGCCTCGCGGAGGATCTCCAGGCCGCCGACGCGCTGAGCGACCCGTTGCGGGAGAACCTGCGCCTGGCCGGGATGGACTCGGACCTCGCGCCGGACGTGCCGCAGGTCCCTGCCGCCGAAGCCACCGTGACCACGGCCTCGGTGCGCGCCAAGCCGGATCCCGAGGCCGGTCCGCTGCCGATCGAACGCCGCGTGCCGCCCGCCGCCGCGACCGAGGACGTGCTGGCCGCGCTGACAACGGTGGTCGACCAGACCTCGGGCATCGCTTCCCTTGCCCGCCAACGGGGTGCGCTCGCGCTGGCGTTGCACGAGCAGGCGCTGGCCCTGGACGCGCAGCAGCGCGAGGTGGAGTCGTTGCGGCAGAAGGCCCGTGACGCGCAGCTCGGCGCGACCGAGTCGACCTCGTTGCGCAACCAGGAGATGCAGGAGCTGGCCGAGGTCGTGCAGGCCTGGCTGGAGCAGGTCGAGGTGTGGACGTCGAGCGGCCCGCTGCGCGACGAACGTCCTGCCGAGGCGCTGAAGCTGCCGCGGACCGCCGATCCGGCCGCCGCGAAGGCGCTGAGCACGACCGCCCGTGAATGGGCCGGTCCGCTCGTGCAGACGGCTCGCGACGCCGCGCACGCGTTCACCCAGCAGCGCACCGACCTGCGCGCTCGCCTCGACACCCTGGACGAGGAGCTCATCGGACTGCGTTCGGGCAACGAGCGCGTGCCGATGCCGGGCCAGTACACGTCGGCGGACCGCGACTCCGCTGTCGGCGCGCCCTTCTACCGGCTGGTCGACTTCGTGCCGTCGCTGACCGACGGGGAACGGGCCGGGCTGGAAGCGGCGCTGCAGGCGAGCGGCCTGCTGGACGCCTGGGTGACCCCGGCCGACGCCGAGCTGAACGACGTCCTGGCCGTGCCGAGGCCCGCCGCCGACGGCCGTTCCCTGACCGACTACCTCGTGCCGGCGGTCGAGGGCTCGCCGGTGCCGGAGACGTTCGTCGCGGACCTGCTCAAAGCGGTGTCGCTGGACGACATGACCACCACGGGCGACTGGCGAACGGGCGTGCTGACCGGCCGCTGGACCAAGCCCGAGGCCGAGTTCATCGGCGCGGGCGCGCGGGAAGCCGCCCGAGGCCGCCGAATCGTGGCCCTGGAAGAGGAACTCGCCGACCTGCGCAGCCGGCTCGGCACCGCCGAGGACGAACTGGCGCGCGCCCACGAGCACGTCGCCACCTGGGAGGCGCACCTCGCGGCGTTCCCCGCCGACGGCGAGCTGATCGCGAAGCACAGCCGTGTCCAGGCGGCCGAGGAGTCCGCGGCACGGTCCCAGCAGCGCACGTTCGAACTGCGCGACGCCCTGGAGAACGCCAACTCCCGGCTCGAAGCGGCCCGCGGCGAACTCACCCGGCAGGCGGGTGACGCCGGCCTGCCGTCCGACACCGAGGCGCTCCGGCAGGCCCAGGCGGCCGCCGGTGAGGCCCAGCGCACCGCGGACCTGCTCGGCGACGCGGTGCGAAGGCGTTGCCAGGGCACGATCTCCGACCTCACCGACGCCTCGCACCGCTACCACGAGGCCGTCGCCGACCGGCAGACCGCGGAGGCCGACGCCGACAGCCGCTGCGTCGACTACGCGGCCCAGGCCGGGACCCTGGCCGAGCTGACCGACGCGGTCGGCGGTGAGGCCAAGGAGATCAGCGAGCAGCTCACGTCGCTGGAGAAGTCGCGCAGGAAGATGCGCGAGGACCTCAAGGGCGTGCGCGAGAGCATCACGACCGCGCGTGAGCAGGCCGCGAAGCTGGAAGCGTTGCTGGAGAGCAACTCCACGCAGGTCACCGACGCCTCGGAAGCCCTGGAACGCGCCTCCGCGAACTTCCAGGCGACCGTCCGCGCCCCCGGCCTGCTGGCGGCGGCGTTCCCGGAGGCTCCCGAGGAAGCCCAGGTGCGCCAGGCCATCGCCGAGACGCCCGACCGCCGCGGCGGCACCGAGGCGACCGTGATCGCCAAGCTGCAGGCGTTGCAGACCGCGCTCGCGGGCAGCCACGACATCGCCGCCGAGCAGCACGCGGGCCTGCTGACCGTGACGGTGACCGGCGAGGAGGGCGCGAAGCCCGTCGCCGTCGCCGCCCGCCAGGTCACGACGAAGCTGGCCGAGCAGCGCGGGTTCCTGGACGAGCAGTACCAGAGCGTCTTCGCCGACTACCTGATCCGCGACCTGGCCGAGTGGCTGCGCGGCCAGATCTCCGTCGCCGAGAGCCTCACCAAGCGCATGAACGAGGTGCTCGGCCAGGCGCGTTCCAGCCAGGGCGTGCACGTCAAGCTCGCGTGGAAGTCGTCCAGCGCCCTCGACGACTCGACGCGGCAAGCGCTTGCGCTCGTGCGGCTGCCGTTCGGCGAACGCACGCCCGAGCAGGACGCCACGCTGCGCCGCGTCTTCACCGAACGCATCGAGAACGAGCGGGACACGCACTCCGGCGGTTATGCCGAGATCCTGTCGCGCGCCCTCGACTACCGCACGTGGCACCAGTTCACGGTGACCGTCGCCGACACTGGCCCGGACGGCAACCCGCGCGAACGGCGGCTGCGCCAGCTCTCGTCCGGCGAGACCCGGCTGATCTCGTACGTGACGCTGTTCGCGGCCGCGGCGAGCTTCTACGACGCCGTCAGCGACGAGTTCGACCCGCTGCGCCTGGTCCTGCTGGACGAGGCATTCGAACGCCTCGACGACCCGACCATCGCGCGCATGCTGGGCCTGCTGGTCGACCTCGACATGGACTGGGTGATCACCTGGCCGAGCGGCTGGGGCGTGTCGGACAAGATCCCGCGCATGCACATCTTCGACGTGCTGCGGCCCAAGAACGGCCGGGGCGTCGCGTGCACGCAGACCACGTGGGACGGCGCGGCGCTGGACCGGATCGACCCCTAGAAAGGCACCTCGGTGTCCAGCGGGGCGGTCCCGCGACCGGAGAGCGCGCGGCAGAACTCGACCGCGTCGAACTCCAGTTCCGGACCGCCCTCGCCCCAGGTGCCGCCCGCGGGCCCGGTCAGGCGCAGCGCGACCGGGCGGGCCAGCCTCTCGTGCCACTCGCGGACCACGTCGTCGACCAGCACACCGTCGTGCTCGGCCGTCAGCACCAGGGGCGCGCCCGTGGCCCGCGCGAGGTCGATCCGGTGCATCCACGGGTCCCGGGTCATGATCACGTCGGACAGGAACCCCAGCGTCCACGTCTCCTCACGCGCGTTGACCACCTGGGCGGCCGGCATCTTCTGCCTGCGCACGAACCACGGCATGCGCCGCCGCGCCTTCACCGCCTTCGGGGCCACCTCGGCGTAGCGGGCGACGATGCCGGCGGGAGCCATGCCCGCCCGTTCGGTCACCTGGAGGTCCGTCAGCTCGTCGATGAACACCCCGCCGCGCGCCTGAGCCGCCTTGACCTGCCGCATGCTCTCGCGCATCGACGCGGACATCTCGGCCATCCCGAGCAGGTGCGCCGCCACCGCGCGGACGTCCCACGCGGGGCAGTCCGTGGGCTTGGCCCAGTCCTGCGGCGCGAGCCCCTCCAACAGGGCGACGACCCGGTCGTACTCGGTGGCGGCGAGCCGCATCGCGATGTCGCGGTCGAGCGCGGAGGCGCGGGGTCTGGCGGTGAGTGCGGCGGTCATCGTGAGCTCCTCAGGGACGGTCCGGGCAGGCCGACTTCGTCGGCGAACATGTCGATCACGCGGGGCAGCTGCCGCAGCCAGCGGTCCCCTCCTGGCTCGTTCGCGAGCTGCCGGTCGAGCAGGCCGCCGCACAGGGCCAGGAACAGGTCCACGTCGGCGCCGGCGGGGACACCGAGGCCCCGCAGGGTGTCCTGCAGCAGGCCGATGACCTCGACCGACGGCGCGTAGGCGGCCTCCGAGGGCGTGAAGCCGGGGATGGCGTGCTGGTTCAGCAGCTGGTAGCGGGCGGCGTCGGCCAGCGAGAAGGCGAAGAAGTGCTCGGCGATCGCGAGCACCGCCTCCCGCGGCTCGGCGGGCAGCGGGCGCTCGCGCATCTCGGCGAGGTAGAGCGTCCAGGCCTGCCCGAACATCGCGTCGTAGATCGCGTTCTTCGAGTCGAAGTGCGAGTACAGCGACGGCGACCGCATCCCGATCATGGCCGCCACCTCCCGCAACGTGACGGCGGCCAGCCCGTCGCGCCGCGCGATCTCCCACGCGGCGTCGACGATCTCCCGCCGAGTTGCCTCACGCCGTTCGGCTTGCCTATCACGATTAGGCAGAACGCTCATGGTTAGGCAGACTCCGCTCACCAGCGCGTTCTGTCAAGGCCTAGGTTGGACGCCGTGAACATGGACTCCCCGGAACTCGCGGACCTCTGGCGCCTCGCCCGCGAGACCATGGAGGGCGGCGGCCGGTCGGCCTTCAGCTTCCGCGTGGAGGACGCCCGCACCGCCACCGTCCTCGGCGAGTTGCTGCGCAAGCCCGTCGCCCACCCGGCGCGCCGTCAGATCTCGCTGGCACGCCTGGACGAACACGTCCGCGCGCACGGCAGCACGTTGCCCGAGGTTCTGGAATCCGTGCACGGCAAGCCGGTCGGCCTGTCCACCACTCAGGAAGCGTCCACAGCGGACGCCGTGCTGAAGTTCGCGTTGCGCGAGCACGGTTTGCTGCAGGCGCCTTGGGCCGCCGAGTGGATCGAGCACGTCCGCAGGTACGGCAAGATCCCGCAGCCCGCGTTGCCGATGATCGCGAACCAGGCCGCCGCAATCCTCGCGAAGCTTCATGAGGAACCGCGGCGCTGGACCACCCGGTTCGCGTTGGCGGGCAACGATCTCGACGACGGCCGCCCGCTCGCCCGCATCGTCGGCAAGGCGTTGCGGCTGGCCGGCACCGACTGGGAACGCGCCGGAATCCTGCCCGATGCCTACAGCAACCCCGTTCTCACCTCGCAGGGCTACCTGACGCTCAACGACTCGTTGGCAGCACAGGAGATCACGGTCGTGCACAGCCCGCGGCTGCTCGAATCCGGTGTGCCCGGCCCGTTGATGGTGCTCCCGGACGGCCTCACCCCGCAGGCCAGGCACCACCTCGACGGCAGGACCGTCCGGTGCCACCACGACTTCACTCCTGAAGGCATCCGCGTGATGAACGAGGTCCTCGCCTGGACCGGCGGCACCGCCTGGCGGATGTCGGCGGCCGACTACCGCGAGGCCGTCGCCACGCTGATCGCGCGTGGGGTCGAGCTGCCGACGTTGAACAGCCGGCCCGAGGAAGCGAGCTGGGATCCGGCCCTCGCCGAGACCATGGCCACCACGGGCCTGATGGTCACCGAGGAGCACGTCCTGCCGTCACTCCTCTGAGGGCGCGAACCTCTTCACGTCCCAACGCCCGTGCCCCTCCATCAACTTGCGGCCGATCCGGCGCAGGTCGGCGAGGTCACGCTCGCTCAGCAGCTCGGTGAACTCCTCGGCCAGCGTCTCCCGGTACACCCGTGCCGTGGTTCCCACGCAGGCCTTCTCGCCCTCGGGCGTGAGCACGGCGATGACCAGCCGCCGGTTGTCCGCGGGCTGCTCCCGGACCACCCAGCCGCGCTTGACCAGCCGTTCGATCAGCCGCGTGATCCCGGACGGGCTGACGTCCAGCAGCTCGACGAGCTCGGACATCTGCAGCCGCCCGCCGTTGTGGTGCAGCTGGTAGAGCGCCACGTGCTCCAGCAACGAGCACGCGGCCTCGGCCTCCATGCGCCGCCCGATCGCGGCCTTCACGGCGTCCACGCCCTGCTGCACGTACAGCCACGAGTAGATCGGCTCCGTCACCACGTCAGTCTAAATCAAGTTTGACGGCGAGACATTTTCACGCTCAAATGTTGAGCATGAAAGCTTCAGACGTCACCGTCGTCGGCGCCGGCCCGGTCGGCCTCATGCTGGCGTGCGAACTGGCCCTGCAGGGCGTCCGCACCACCGTCCTGGAACGCCTGACCACCCAGTCCGGCACCATCAAGGCCCAGATGATCAGCGGCCGCACCCGCGAGATGCTCGCCATGCGCGGCCTCGGCCCCGCCATCGACGCCGCGAGCGTCGAGGAGGTCGCCCGCCTCGCGTGGCCCGTCCGCCGCTCCACCGGTCACTTCGCCGGACTGTTCAAACTGGACGGTCTGCCGCTCACGATGCTCACCCAGCAGGCGTTGGAGCGCATCCTCGAAGCCCGCGCCCTCGACCTGGGCGCGCGGATCCGCCGCGGCGTCGAGGTGACCGACCTGGACCTCGGTTCGGAGTACGTGGTCGGCTGCGACGGCGGCCGCAGCACCGTCCGCGGGCTCGCGGGCTTCGATTTCCCCGGCACCGGCCCGACCCTGACCGGCCACCAGGCGGTCGTCGACCTCGACGGCGACCTGCCGAACGGCTGGCACCGCACCGCGACCGGCGTGTACGCGTCCGGGCCGTTGCAGGGCCGGATCATGCTCATCGAGTACGACGGCCCACCGGCGACCCGCGAGGTCACCCGCGACACCCTGGAGGCCGCGCTGCGCCGGGTGAGCGGCCACGACGTCCGGATCAGGCACGTCCACACCGCCACCGTCTGGACCGACAACACCCGCCAGGCCACGACCTACCGCCGCGGCAACGTCCTGCTGGCCGGCGACGCCGCGCACGTCCACTCGCCGTTCGGCGGCCAGGGCCTCAACCTGGGCCTGCAGGACGCCTTCAACCTGGGCTGGAAACTCGCCACCGGCGACTCGGCCCTGATCGACACCTACACCACCGAACGCCACCCGGTCGCCGACCGCGTCCTGCGCAACACCCTGGCCCAGGTCGCGCTGACCCGCCCGGACCCGCGGTCGCGCGAACTCCACTCGCTCGTCAGCGACCTGCTCGACCTCCCCGAGGTCAAGACCCGGATCTCCGCGATGGTCCAGGGCACCGACATCCGCTACGAGACGGGCTGCGACCAGCCGCTGGCGGGCACGTTCGTCCCCGGCCTGAATCTCTCCGACGGCAAGGGAACCACCACCGTGCTCGACGGCCTGGAAACCACCGTTCGCCCGGACGGCCACATCTCCTGGATCGGCCCGCGATGAGAATCACCGTCACCGGTGCCACGGGCACCCAGGGCGGCGCGGTGGCTCGCCTGCTGACCGAACGCGGCCACGAGGTCAGCCGCATGACCCGCGAACCCAGTCACCCCAACGACGTCCACGGCGACTTCGACGACCCGGACTCGCTGCACGCGGCGTTCGCGGACACCGACGGCGTCTTCCTGATGACCCCGTTGAGCGGCCCGGCCGAAGTGGCACAGGGCAAGGCGGCGGTGGACGCGGCCAGGCACGTCCCGCACGTCGTCTTCACCTCGGCCACCAACGCCGGCCGCGGCACCGGCATCCCGCACTTCGACACCAAGGCCGAGATCGAACGCCACCTGGCCGCGCACCATCCACACTGGACGGTCCTGGGCCCGGCCGCGTTCATGGGCCGGGAAGGCCCAGTCGCCCTGCCCATCCCCGCCTGGCTGAAGCTGCACGTCGTCGCACCCCAGGACATCGCCACGATGGCCGCGCTGGCGTTCGAACAGCCGGCCCGATTCTCCGGTCGCCGCATCGACATCGCGAGCGACCACCTGACCGGCCCGGAGATGGCCGCGCTGCGCGGCACGGAGTTCGTCGAGGTCCCGATGGCCCAGGCGGAGCGGTACTCCACCGATCTCGCCGCGATGTTCCGCCACTTCACCGAGATCGGCCTCGACCTGGACGTGCCCGCGCTGCACGCCGAGTTCCCCGAAGTCGGCTGGCACTCCTACGCGGCCTGGCTCACCCGCGCGAGGACACCTCAGCTGCCAAGATGAGGCCCATGAAGCCGCACCACTGGCCATTCGCCGCGCTGGGCGTGTCGGCCGTCGCCGCGATCACGTTCGTGATCGTCATGGGCAGCAAGAACCCCTTGATCAACATGCCGATCATCGTCGGCGTCCCGTTCGTCGCGACGTACCTGACGCACCTGGTGTCGAAGCGCGCGCCGGGCAAGGTGCTGTTCGAGTTCCGCGTCGATCCGCGGCCCAGCTGGTACACCGACGCGGTCGAGGTCACCGACGCGGGCCTGGAGATCAAGGCGGTGTCCGGCGGCGGACGGATGTCCTCCGGCGGACCGGCCAGGGTGTCCTACGGCTTCACCGACCTCCTGGGCATCGGCACACGCGAGGCGGTCCCTGGTGAGGCACCGTGGATCACGCTGCCGGATGGTCGTGGGCTGCCAGTCCCCACGGGTGAGGTCGTGGTTCTGCGGACCACCTCCGGGAACCAGGTGCTGCCGGTGGACGATCCGCGGAAGTTCGTTTCCCTGGTGCGGTCCCGGGTTCCGGGCCTGCCCGGCGTCCACGTAGGTGCCACCGCCGCACAGGAGATGAACGAGGCCGGGGAGGCTCCGCCTGCCACCGGCCATCGGACCACTCCGACGCAAGGACCGGCTGTGTCGCTCACCGGGCCCCCACTCGCAGTGCGCTGGCTGGTCGGTGCGACGCTCGCGCTGGCAGGAACCGTCGCACTGCCCGCAGCCGCGTTGATCACCACACCAGGTGTGCCGTGGGTCGCGACCGCGTTCGCGGGTGTCGCGGGCGTGGTGTGGCTGCTGAACCGCAACGTGCCGCGGACCTGGGGACGGCTGGCCCTTCTCCCGGTGCCGATGAGCGTGTTGTGGCTGCTGGGCAAAGGCGGCTACGTCTGGATACCGGTCCTGCTGGTGCTGTGTCCTCTGCTGGGACACCTCGGCGGGCGGATGTTCCGGCTCGGCGCGCATCTCGGCCACAAGGTCGAGGTGCGGGTGCCGCTGCGCAACGGCGCGTCGTTGTACGTGCAGCGGGATCGCTTGGTGCACAAGCTGAACAAGTCGCACGACGGCGGTGTCCATCCCCAGGCGATGTGGCTGGGTGACGTCACGCTGGTGCAACCGGGCACCTCGCCGGATTCGGAGATGTGGCGCGTACCCGGTGGCATCGAGATGCTCGTCGGGAAGAGCCCGATGCTGCGTCTGGTGGCCGGGCCTCAACAGTGGATTCTGCCGGTGGAGCAGCCCGGCGAGGTCGCCGAGCTGATCAGGTCGCGCAGCGGTTCACCTGTGCCGCCCACGCACATGTCGATCGAGGAGTGGCGCGAGCTGCGTCACTGGGCGGTGCGACGGACGACCGGGACCGACCGTGGCAACTACAAGACCGTCGGCATCGGATGGCGGCTGTTCGTTGCCTCCTTCACGGGCAACTTCGCCTGGATGTTCATCAGCCTGGGCCTCGTGGTGTGGGGCGGGATCCTGATCACCGTGCCCCTGACCACGTGGCTGCTGGCCGACTGGTGGCGCGTGCGCAGGCGAATGCGCGTCGCGGAGCACAACGTGCTGCCCCCGGGCAGCCCGGCCTGGGGCGAGGCCCGTGCGGATCACGCCCCGATCCCTGGCTGGCAACCCTGGCGCTAGCTACTTCTTCGGCGGTGGAGGCGGGTCCGGCAGGTCGAGGTGCCCGACCATCCGCGGCGGGTTCGCCGAGGACTTGACCTGGTAGTCGCTGTCGGTCGGGTCGTTGACGTTGTTCGGGCCGCCATCGCCAGGAATGTTGCTCGCCCGGTCGGACCTCCATCCGCCCTCGTACGGGTTGTTCGGGATGTTGGCGTGCGTGGTCGACCCGTCAGGGGTCCGATAGGTGTGCCCCTGCGTGTTCTCTCCGGACGTCGTGACGATGCCGGTGTCGGGGTCCCTGTAGGACCCGGTGGCCCAGGTGTTCTGGAGGCCCTCGTGCCTGGTCTGCATGCCGCCGATCGCGCCGCCGACGCTGCCGGAGGTAGCGCCGGACACGATCGCCGAGCCGAAGTCCTCCGGCGCGAACTTGCCGTGCATGACGTTGTTCAGCACGTTGCCGGCAGCACCCGAGATGGCGCCTTCCACGGCACCACGCCCTGCGGCCTGCACGAAGTTGTTCGACGCGTTTCCGAGCGCGGTGCTGCCGACACCAACGGCGCCCGACGCGAGACCGGCCGCGAAGCCCGCAATGCCCGCGTCGGCCGTCTTGCCGAAGTCCCACGACTTCCGCTCACCTGACACGACCTGAATCGTCTGGATGGCGGCGTCGACACCGACGTTGATCGCGATGTTGATGGCGATCTGCTTGATCAGCTGCTGGAAGACCATCTGGACCGTGATCCGGGTCGCCGCCTGTGCGATCGGGATGCCCGCGGTCGACGTGCCGAACGTGGCCACCGCCGAGGCGATCATCGCGGCGATCTGAATCGCGAGGATGCCCAGAGCGAAGATGATGCTGAGCTTCGTGTACTCGACGCCCAACGCCGCGTTGTCGCAGCCCGCGGCGAGGTCGGTGCAGATCTGCTGCAGGTTGACCAGGTACGCGTCGCCCTCGGTGTACTTCTTCCAGTACTCCTCGAACTTCTCCGCGGTCTGCCCGCTCATGCAGCCCAACGCGGCCTTCGACGCGTTGTCGCCGTCGCCGAGCACTTCTTCCACGGACTTCGCGGCGGCCGTCCACGCGTCCCGCATGACGCGCAGCTTCTCCTCGTCACCCTCCGGCCACGAGGCGCCGACCACGATCGGCGTGAGCCACTGGACGGCTTCGGGAATCTCGATGCCCATGGCTCACTTACCCCCGAGCGACCTGCGGTTGGCCTGTTCGACGGCTTCCCAGGTGTCGGCGGAGGCGTCGAGGCCGTCGCGGATCGAGTGGATGCCCTCGGTGAGCGCCGGGAACGCCTGGCGGGCCTGGTCGGCGATGGGCAGGTAGGAGTTGGCGAACTCCTTGCCCGCGTCGTCGCCGCCCCAGCAGCCGTTGTTGGCGTCGAGGACGCCCCGCAGGGTCTCCCAGGCGGTCTGCAGCTTGTCGCCCGCCACCGAGAACTTCGGCGACTGCGAACGCAGTGCCGTCGGGTCTACCTCGAAGCCCGTCACCACTGGCTCCCGCGGCGGTCCATGAAGGACTCCGGCGGCTCGTCGTCGTTCTGCCGCGCCTGCGGTGCCGGCGGCACGACCGGCGGCGGGGTCGGGATGAGGTCCTTGATCGACGGCATGCCCGGGAAGAAGTCGGGCAGGTCGGGGAGGCCCTCGGTGAACGGGGTGAGCACGGCGTCGGCCTGCGCCCGTGCGTTGAGGGCGGCCTGCTGGATCGTCGCGACGACGCTCTGGCCGAGCTTCTCCGGTGTGCTGCGGTCGAACGCGGCCGGGGCGAAGGTGACGCCGGTGACGATGCCACCGGCGTTGACCGTCACCTCGACCAGGCCGTCGGGCGAACTCGCGCGGCCGACCTTGGACATCGCCTCGGCCTGCGCCTGCTTGAGCTGGGCGGTCTGTTGTTCGAGGTTCGCCAGCATCGAGTCGACCTGGCCGCGCAGAGCGGCGTTGCGCGCCTCGAGCTCCGGATTGGTCATGCGTAGACCGAACCGGAACAGGCCGATCGGCGCAACCCCACTACACCGAGCGCGACCAGCTCTGCAGCATCCGGAACGCGATCGACGCGCCACCGGCGAGCCCGAGGCCGGGGACGCTGCCCGGTTCGTCGATCGCCTTCCGCACGTCGGCCCGCGAGACCCACTTGGCCTCGGCGATCTCTCCTTCGGCCAGCCGCAACGGCTCGGCGGGGTCGGCCACGGCCTCGAACCCGATCATCAACGACCGGGGGAACGGCCACGGCTGCGACCCGAGGTAGCGGATGTCGCGGACCGCGACGCCGACCTCCTCGGAGACCTCCCGCGCCACACACGCCTCCAGCGACTCGCCGGCCTCGACGAACCCGGCCAGCACGGAGAACCGGCCCTCCGGCCACTCCGGGCCACGGGCGACGAGCACCTGATCGGCGCCGTCGTGCACGAGGCAGATCACCGCGGCGTCGGTGCGCGGGTACTCCTCGCGCCCGCACCCCGAACACACCGAGGCCCAGCCGGACTTCTCCAGCACCGTCCTGGCGCCGCACTTGGCGCAGTACTTGCCCAGCCGATGCCACTGGAACAACGCGGCGGCAGTCGTGAAGAGACCGGCCGACGTGTCGTCCAGGGTGGCGCCGGCCTGCCTGAGGTCCAGCCACTGCGGCTCGTCCGTGAGCTCCGGCGGGCCCCAGACCCGAGTGGCGGGGACCTCGCCCTCCTCGACGGCGGGCATCAGCACGGCGAACCAGGCCACGCCGTCCTGCTCACCCAGCAGGACGGCGTTCACGGGCGGCTGGTCGCCGAACTCGAGAGCAGGACGGTCGACCACCCGCGTGCCGCGATCGGCGACCAGCGTGCGGCCGCGCGTGTCCACGACGAGCATCCGCGCCTTGGGCCAGAGCGCGGCGAGCTTCTCCTCGTCGCCGCGCAACGGCTCGCACCGGTCGACCCCGAAGCGCGACAGCGCGGGCAGACCGACTAGTTCGAAACTCATTCGAACGAGACCCCGCCCAGTGCGGAGAGCTTCGGCTTGAGCTGCTCGGCGTCACCGACGAGCACGCCGGTGAAGTTGGCCGGCGCGAAGAACTCCAGCGCGGCCGCGGCCACCTGCTCCGGCGTGACGGCCGCGAGGCGCTGCGGGTGCGCGACCAGCCAGTCGAGGCCGAGGCCCAGGCCGACGAGGTTCACCAGGAACGACGCCAGACCGGACTGCGAGGACGTCGACGTCAGCAGCGTGCCGACCGCGTAGCTGCGCGCGGTGTCCACTTCGGACTCCGAAGGCGGCACGAGGCCCAGCCGCGCCAGTTCGTACCGGGTCTCCAGCAGCGCCGCGGCCGTGACGTCGGACGCCGTGTCGGCGTCGATCAGCAGCGTCGCGCCGTGCACGGTGAACTCGGGGTGCGACCGGGCGCTGTAGGTGTAGCCCTTGTCCTCGCGGATGTTCTCGACCAGCCGCGACGAGAAGAACCCGCCGTAGACCAGGTTCGCGAGCTGCAGCGCCGGGTAGCGCTCGTCGGTGCGCGGGATCGCCTGCGCGGCAAGGCGGATCTGCGACTGCACGGCACCGGCGCGGTGCACGAGCACCACGTCGCCACCGGACACCGCGGGCAGCGGCGGCAGCTGGACGGCCTCGCCGTCGCCCTGCCACGCCCCCAGGGCCTCGCCGATCTGGGCCACGGCCTGAGCCGGGTCGACGTCGCCGACGACGACCAGGACCGAGCCGCGCGGCAGCAAAGCCTTGCCGTGCAACGCCACCACGTCGTCGCGGGTGACGGCGGCGACCTCGTCGGCCTGCGGCATCTCCTTGGCGTACGGGTGGTCGCCGTACAGGAGCTTCTGCAACGCCTCGCGTGCGATGACGTTCGGCTGCGACCGGGCGAGCGAGATGCGCTCGACGAGACGGGCGCGCTCGCGCTCGACCTCGTCCGCCGGGTACGAGGCGTTCGTCAGGACGTCCGCCAGCACCTCCAGCACGGTGCCGAGGCCGGTGGCCAGGGCGTTGCCGGTGAAGCTCAGGCGCTCCGGGTCGACCACGGCGTCGAGCTCGCCGCCGACCAGTGCCAGCTCGGTGTCGATCTGCACGCGCGAACGCTTCTCGGTGCCCGTCAGCACGGTGTTCGCGAGGATCTCGGCCACCGCGGAGTGCTGGGAACCGGTGCTGATGCCGGCCGGGTCCGCGAACGGGACGCGCAGCCTCACCTCGACCATCGGCACCGTGGCGCGCTGCACCGCGATGACCCGCAGGCCGTTCGGCAGCGTCGTGTCCACAGTGGACAGCTCGGCGGACACCTTCTGCGAGCCCAGTTCCGGCAGCGGACGCGGGCCGGTCGACGTGCGTCCGATCTCCTCGGCGGTTCGGTGGGTCTTGGCCGAGGTCACTGGGCTCCTCCGGTGGGCTTGACGAAGAGAAGGGCGCGGGCGTCGGGACGCAGCGCCTTGGCTGCGGCCGACACCTCGTCGACGGTCACCGAGGCGATCCGCTCAGGCAGTTCGTAGATCAGCTCGGCGCGGCCGAACAGCAGCTCCGCGGAGCCGAGGCCCAGCGTGCGGTTCGTGAGCCGGTCGTGCTCCTTGTGCATGGTCGACGCCCAGCGGGCGGTGACCTTCGCGAGCTCCTCGGCCGACGGCGGCTCCTGCGCGAGCTTCTGCAGTTCCTCGTCGATGGCCGCGATGACCTGGTCCGCGGAGACCTCGGCGGCGTGGATCGCGGTGATGCTGAACGTGTCCGGGTCGCGGGCCTCGAGCGGGCCGAACAGGCCGCAGCCGGCGTTCAGGTCGATGACGATGCCCTCGCGGTGGACCAGGCGCTGCTGCAGGCGCGAGCCGTCGCCGTCCGCCAGCACGCCGGCGAGCACGAGGTAGGAGAGGTAGCCGTCGATGTCGGTGACCGGGTCCGGCACGCGGTAGCCGATCGCGATCGCGGGCAGCGGGGCCAGCGCGTCGCCGTGCTCGTGCCGCACCTCGCCCTGCGGGGCCGGCTCGGCGAACGAGGGGCGCTCCGGGCGCGGCCGTGCGGGCACGTCGCCGAAGTGCTTCTCCACCAACGTCTTCGTGGTCTCGACGTCGAGGTCGCCCGCCACCGTCAGCACCGCGTTCGCCGGGCTGTAGTAGGTATCGAAGAACTCCGCGCAGTCGTCGACCGTCGCGCTCTCCAGGTCGACGAAGTCGCCGTAGCCGTTGTGCGCGTTGGCGAACGTCTTGAACAGCACCGCCGGCAGGAGGATCCAGGGGAACCCGCCGTACGGGCGGTTCAGCACGTTGAGCCGGATCTCCTCCTTCACCACGTCGATCTGGTTGCGGAGGTTCTCGTCGGTGAGCTTCGGCGCGCGCATGCGGTCCGCTTCGAGGAACAGCGCCCGCTCCAGCGCCGCGCTCGGCAGCACCTGGTAGTAGTCGGTGTAGTCGGGGTGCGTGGACCCGTTGAACGTGCCGCCCGACGACTGCACGTGCCGGAAGTGGGCCAGCTTCTCCAGGCTCTCGCTGCCCTGGAACATCAGATGCTCGAAGAGGTGCGCGAACCCGGTGCGCCCCTCCGGCTCGGAACGGAAGCCGACGTCGTAGTGCACGCTGACGCCAACGACCGGTGCGCTGGCGTCGGGGGCGAGCACCACCCGCAGGCCGTTGGGCAACGTGAACCTGTGCAGTTCGGGTGAGGCCATGGCGCAAGACTACGGGTTCGGCGTCCGGAGCGATCGCAGGTGGCCCGCCTGGGCGAGCACTCCGTCGAGCGCCCCGAGAAATGCGGGGAAGCTGCGCCGGAAGTCCGTGTTGGTTCCCGAGTTGCCGTACCAGTAGAGGTCCTGCTGACCGAACGTCGTGAGCCAGCGCTCGGTCTCACCGAGCACCACCGCGTACGGCAGCGACCGGGAGAACACCAGTTCGCGGTCGGCCTCTGGCACGTCCTCGGGCGTCACGCCGTGGAGGTAGCCGCGCAGGCCGCGGACGTGCTCCAGCAACTCGCTGCCGCGCCTGGTGCGGGCGGGCATCGACCGAGCGCCGAACGCCAGTGCGACACCACCGACCGCGACGACGAGCCCGAACAGCGCGTTGCCGATCGTCAGCGCCAGCACGACCGTCGCGGCCACGCCGAGCACGGCGATCACGATGCCGGCCCACCAGAACAGGTTCCGCTCGGCGTCGGGGCGGCGCACGAACCAGCGCTTCTCCACGACGTCCGCGTAGAGCCGTTCCCGGACGACCGCGAGGTCGATCTGCCGGCCGCGCAGCTCCGACACGCTCACCGCGTCCACGCCGTGGGGCAGAAGGGCTTCGCAGACGGCCTTCTCGTAGCCGGACAGCGAGTCGTCGACCGGGTTGCGGCGCACGATCTGCCAGTCGTGGCCTTCTACTTCAGTGATCCACAGGTAGTTGCGGACGGCGAGGTCGATGACCGTGGCGGTCACGTCGACCACGTCCACGTGCTCGTCGACGACCGTGCCGACCTGGCCAGGCAGCACGCCGTCGGGTGAGGCGAACGCGACCCGGCCGCTCTGGTCGCGGACCAGCACGGTCACCGCGCCGACCTCGCTCGCGAGCGCCGCCGCGTCCCGGCCGCGCAGGTACCAGAGCAGGGCGACACCGCCGAGCAGCAGCACGAGCAGCCCGCCGAGCGCGGCGCCGCTGACCGGCGTGAGAGCGAACGCGGCCGCCAGGCCGGACTGCTCGACCACGACGGCGTTGGGCGGCACGACCCCGGCGGACAGTCCGATCGCGACGTCGACGCGTTCGCCGGCGCCGAGCTTGATCTCCTGCGCGCGCACGCCCTTGCCGTCCGCGAGGTCGGCGCTGGTGCACGGCTGGGACGAGCCGACGGGGCCCGCGAGGCAGTTGACCGACGTCGGGGAGTCGGGTGCGGAGAAGGAGACGGCGACCCTGTCCAGTTCGGTGTCCCAGCCGCCCGCGACCTGCCAGCGGACCTCCAGCACGTCACCGACGGGGGCGACCGCGCCGACGACCGTGTAGGTCAGGACGGACTGGCCGCCTTCGAGCGTGACGGAGAAACTGTCGTCGCTCGTGGACGTGCTGCCCTTGCCGTCGACCTTGGCGTCGGTGACCTGGTACTGGCGCTCAAGCTCGTTGCCCACCGCCAGTCGCAAGGGGACGGTCCGCTTGACGGTCTTGCCGTCGGGCACCTGGACGGTCTCGGTGACGGACAGCCTGGCGTCGCGCTCCAGCTTCATCCGCACCTCGGTGCTGACGGTGCCGGGAAGCGGCTGCGCGAGCGCGCCGGCAGCCGTGGTGGACGTCAGCGCGACGGCGACGAAGATCGCCGCTCCCCAGTTCTTCAACACGGCTGCGGACAATAGCGGAGTCCTCATATGCTCCGGCGGACTTTCGTACAGACGCCATCTGGGGGATCTTCGGCGATGACACACCCACCGCCACCAGGCCACTGGCCTCCGCCACGCCCGGTGGGACCACCTCCGCTGCCCGCCCCACCGCCGTACGGGCCGCCGATGCCTCCCCGCCCAGTTCAGGGACCTCCCCCGTACGGCATGGGCCCGCCACTCCCGTACGGCCCGCCGCCCGGACGCGCGCCGCTTCCGCCGCCCCGCCCGATGATGCCGGGACCGCAGCCGGGCTGGGGCCCGCCTCCTCCCGGTTACGGGCCGTATCCGGGAATGCCGCCGCGCAGGAACAACGGTCCCATCGTCGCGCTCGTGCTCGGCGGCGTGGTGGTCCTCGGCCTCGGCGCGATCGGCGTCTTCGCGGCGGCCCTGAACAGCAAGGTGAAGGACACGGGCTACTCGAACTACACGACGTACAGCCCGACTTACTCCTACACAACGACTACGACGACAACGACCACCACGACGACGGCGTCCACACGCACCTCGTCGACGCGGACGTCGAGCACGCAGCCGACCCCGGTGGGACCGAAGGCGATCTACAAGCTCGCAGACCACCCGATCTTCGGCACCGGGATCGGCGCGAACGACATCGCCTCGTGCCCGTTGCCGCAGATGGAATACAGCCCGGCCGGCGAGGAGCGGTTCCTCTCGGCCGCGCTGCCGTGCATCGAGAAGGCCTGGCAACCGGCGTTGAAGGCGGCCAACCTGCCGTACCAGCCGGCCGAGCTGCAGGTGTTCACGGGAAGCGTGCAGACGCCGTGCGGTTCGCGCCAGGCCAACTCGACGGCGATGTTCTGCCGTGGCGTCATCTACTGGCCCGGCAACTTCTACTCGAACGAGGGCGGCTCGACGGTCCGGCACCCCGGCGTCTACCTGGGCCAGCTCAGTCACGAGTACGGCCACCACATCCAGTGGCTGACCGGCCTGCTGCGCGCCTCGGACCAGGCTCAGTACGACGTGGGCGGGTTCGACACGCCGAAGGGCCTGGAGCTCAACCGCAGGCTGGAACTGCAGGCGACGTGTCTGGGCGGGATGACGCTCGCGCCGTTCTCGCACAAGAACGTCGTGCCGATGGAGGTCGTGAACACCGGCCTGAGCGATTCCGGCAAACGCGGTGACTACGACCGCAGGCCTGATCACGGCAGCGCGCCCAACAACGAGCGCTGGGTGATGCACGGCCACAAGCAGAACGACATCAAGGCCTGCAACACCTGGGCGGCGAGCTCCGGGGACGTCTCATGAACCGATCCCCTGGCCCGTGCGTCTCAAGTACGTGGACGGGACGTGTTAGCCCGGCTGGGGGACGCGCGATCCCGGTCCGCCTATGCTCGTACCCGACCCAGGATGACCATTGGGGGGACCTCAGGCGATGACGCAACCACCGCCGGGCACTTGGCCGCCACCGCGCCCGGTCGGCCCGCCGCCGATGCCCGCACCGCTCGGACAGCGTCCGCCGCAAGGCCCGCCGCCGCCTCCCTACGGGCCGCCACCGCCGCAGGGCCCGCCTCCCGGCTACTACGGCCCGCCACCGCCCGGCCAGGTCATGCCGCCGCCGCAGCCGTCGTGGGGCCCGCCTCCTCCCGGCTACGGGCCGTATCCGGGCATGCCGCCGCGCCGCAAGAGCACCGGCCCGATGATCGCCCTGATCCTGGGCGGCGTCGTGATCCTCGGCCTCGGCGCGGTGGGTGCCCTCGCGGCGACCCTGAACAGCAAGGTGAAGGACACGGGCTACTCGGCGTACACGACGCAGAGCCCGACGTTCACCCTTCCGACCACGACCGACACGCCCACGGAGACGTCCGCCCCGACGCGCACGTCCGCGTCCCGCACGCCTTCGGCTCCGGCGACCCCGGCGGGCCCGAAGGCCGTCTACGCGCTGGCGGACCACCCGTTCCTCAAGCCGGGGTTCGGCGCGAACACGATCTCGGGCTGCAACCTCCCGGCGATGGACTACTCCCCCGCGGGCCAGGACCGCTTCCTGCGCGCCGCCCTGCCGTGCATCGAGAGCATGTGGAAGCCGGCGCTGAACGCGGCGAACCTCCCGTACCAGCCCGTTGAGCTGCACATCATCACCGAGAGCGCGCAGTACCCGTGCGGCACCGTCCGCCCGGACCAGACGGCGCGGTACTGCCAGGGCGGCATCTACTGGACGGCGAACGCCTACGCCGCCGAACGCAACCCGAACAACCCGAACCACCCCGGCAAGTACCTGGGCCAGCTCGCCCACGAGTACGGCCACCACATCCAGTGGCTCACCGGAATGCTCAAAGCCTCGGACCGCGCGCAGTACGACGCGGGCGGATGGGATACTCCGAAGGGCCTCGACCTGAACCGCCGGATGGAGCTGCAAGCCACCTGCTTCGGCGGCATGTCGCTGGCCCCTTTGTCCCACGGCGCGATACCGATAGACGTGATCCGGGTGGCCCTGACCGACGCGGGCAACCGGGGCGACTACGACATCTACCCGACGAAGGACCACGGCACACCCAGGAACAACGCGTCCTGGGTCGACCGGGGTTACAAGTCGAACAAGGCTTCAGAGTGCAACACCTGGGCAGCGGACCCGGGTTCTGTCTCCTAGGAAGGGGAGAACGTGACCCAACCAGCCAAGAACAACCCGGTCGTGCTCGCGGGAGTGTTCGTGCTGGTGGTCGCGTTCGTCCTCGGGATCGGTCAACTGAGTCGCCCGAGAGTGGTCACCGGTCACGCGCTGGCGGGTTCGCGGCCGGCCACGTCGCCGTCGACCGAGCCGTCGACCCCGATCCGCCCGCGGGCGGTCTACCGGCTGGCCGACCACCCGTTCCTGGTCAAGCCGGTCTCGTTGCCACAGGTCACCTGCGCGATGCCGCCCTTCGGCGTCGCGGACCGCGAACTGGCTGCCTACTACGCGGCGGGCGTCGCGTGCCTGGACGGCGCCTGGGGCCCGTTGCTGACGACGGCGAACCTGCCGTTCGACAAGCCGGCCCTGGACGCCTCGCCTGAGTTGAAGGACGGCCCGTGCGGCGCGGCGCCGGAGTCCGACCACGCGGTGGCCTACTACTGCGGCCGCAACCGCACGATCTACATGCCCACGGCCCGCCTGCGGGACAACGGCGGCGGTGACGCCCCGGCGACTCACCTGGCCACGCTCGCCCACGAGTACGGCCACCACGTCCAGGCGCTGACGGGCCTGCTGCGGGCGGCGGACCTGAAGATCACCGACGCGGGTGAGAAGACCCCGGCGGGGCTGGAGATGTCCCGCCGGATCGAGCTGCAGGCGAACTGCTTCGCGGGCATGTTCCTGGCGTCGGCCGCCGGACGCGGTTCCGTGACGGCGAGCCTCGCGCGTCAGGCGCAGGAGGACTTCCAGTTCGCCGTCGAGGAAAAGCCCGAGAACAACGCGCACGGCTCCGCCCAGAACCAGGCGCAGTGGGCGGCCGCGGGCTTCAAGGCGAACTCGACGGACGCCTGCAACACGTTCGCGGCTCCTGCCCCGCAGGTGGGTTAACGCAGGTAGGTCTGCTCGTCGACGTGACGCGTGGGCGTTCCCAGGAACACCTTCGCGTCACCGGGTGATCCGTACGCCAGGTTCAGCGTGGTCAGCAGGTAGTTGTAGCCGCCATCCCGTGGCCGCTGCCACCGGTGGTTGATCTGCCAGCGCACCCACTCGCCGCGCGCCAGCCGGACCGGGGACGGCCGGTTCCACCGTCGCGGCGTGGCCCACATGGTGTCCTGGAGCTGCACGGACAGCACGTCGTCGTCCTCGCGTAGGGTCAGCGCGATCCGGTCGAGCTCGTCGCTCTCCTTCGACCACACGGGCTCGAAGTCGTTCCGTTCCCACAGCCGCACCTCGTGCACGGCGGGCTTCAGGTGCGGCAACGCGAACCCGACCGGTGCGGCGTTGCGCCGGGTCGCCCCCGGCTGACCGCGGGACTCCTTGGTCCACTCGGTCTTCACCCACTGCACCACCACGTCGACGTCCACCCGCCGATGGAATCAAACGCGGCCCGGCTCAGCGACCGGATTAACCGCGGGCAGCACCACGCGGAACACCGCTCCCTGCTCGGACGGCTCACAGGTCAGGTCCCCGCCGTGCGCCCGGATCACCCCTCGGGCGATGGCCAGTCCCAGCCCGGACCCGCCCGAACGCCGGTCGCGGGCGTCGTCGAGCCGGACGAGCCGGTCGAAGATCCGCTCGCGTTCGGCCTCGGGCACACCCGGTCCGTTGTCGGACACGGTGAACCCGGTCAGGTCGACCCGGATCCGGACGGTCCCCTGTGGACCGGTGGCCTGCCGGGCGTTGTCCACGAGGTTCGCCAGCACCTGCGCGAGTCGTTGCCCGTCACCGACCACGGCGACCGGGACTCCTTCGGCGGCGATGTCGAAGTCCGGTGCCACGAACCGGGTCCTGGCCACCTCTGCCTCGGCCAGTCCCAGCAGGTCCACCGACTCGCGCTGCATCTCGTACCCGGCGTCCAGCTGGGCCAGCGCGAGCAGGTCGTCGACCAGCCGCCCGGCCCTGCGTGCCTCTCTGACCAGCAGGAACGACATCTGGTCCCGGTCAGGCGAGTCCACCGGGGCCTGCACCAGCGCCTCGGCCACGGCCTGCACGCCGGTGATCGGCGTCCGCAGTTCGTGGGCGGCGTCGGCGACGAACCGCCGGGTCCGCTGCTCGGAGCCCTCCAGCGAGTCGAGCATCCCGTCGAACGCGGCCGCCGTCCGTCCCAGCTCGGTGTCGGTCCGCGAGGGGTTCAGCCGTCCGCCCCGATGGCCGTCGGCGATGGCCTGGGCGAGCGAGGTCATGGCGTCGAGCGGGGCCAGCGCCCGCCGCACCACCACGATGATCAACAGGCCGGTGACGGCGATCGCCCCGAGCCCCAGCAGCACCAGCAGCTTCCGCAACCGGTGCTGCGCCTGCGAGATCGCCTCGGTGTCGGCGTAGAGGGTGACCTTGTTGCGGCCGACGTTGCGGACCTGGCGCGTGAACTGGCCCTCGTCGGGCGCGCTGCCGACGGTCGTGCCGTTGGGCAGCTCGATGGTGACGTGGACGTTCCGCTTCGTCAGCATTCCCACGACCTCGGCCGGGCGCCTGCCGTTCTTCAGCATCTCCACCGCGCGCGTCTCGGTGCTGTTCAGCACGCCGTCGACGTCCTTGGAGGACTGCCCGGCGAACGTGCGGTCGACCGAGATCACCAGCGCCACCAGCACGAGGAACAGCACCAGCAGCACCGACACGGCTACGCGGCGGCGCAGCGAGACCGTGCGGAGGTTCATTCCTCGGCCCGCAGCACGTACCCAAGGCCACGAACGGTGTGCACGAGCCTGGTGCCGTGCTCCTCGATCTTGCGACGCACGGCGCTGACGTGGACCTCGACCAGGTTCGGGTCGTAGTCCTCGTAGCCCCACACGGCCGTGAGGATCTGCGTCTTGGACACCACGCGCCCGCGTTGCGCCGCCAGGTACACCAGCAGCCGCAGTTCGGTCGCGGTCAGTTCGATCGGCTGGTCGGCGCGCATGACGACACCCGCGTCGGCGTCCACGACCAGGTCGCCGACCTGCACGGTCGACGGCGTCCTGCCGAGCCGCCGCAGCACCGCCGACACCCGTGCCACGAGCTCTGCCAGCACGAACGGCTTGCCCACGTAGTCGTCGGCACCGCCGGAAAGCCCGCGCAGCCGGTCCGGCACTCCGTCGCGCGCGGTCAGCATGACCACGCCGGCACCCGACGAACGGCGAATGACCTCCAGCAGCTGGAAGCCGTCGCGGCCGGGCAGCATCACGTCGAGCACGACCAGGTCGGGGCGGAAGCGGCCGAGATCGGTCTCCAGCTGGCGCCCGTCCAGCCGGTGCTGCACCTCGTACCCGGACTCACGCAACGCGGAAGACACCGCGGCGCCGATCGCCTCGGCGTCCTCGATCACCAACACCCTGGCGGACACCCCACCATTCTGCTGATCATCGGGACTTCGGGCGACTCGCCTTCAGCTTGCGCTCAGATTGCAGGCGCACCCTGGGCGCATGTCGAAGAAATCAGCGTGGGCCGGCGCCATCGTCGCGGCCGTCGGACTCACCGTCGGCGGTATCGCTGTCGCGACGGCGGCCGAGGGTCCCGGCGGTCCGGCCGCGGCGTTCGCGGAACGCCACCCCGGAGGTCCCGGCAAGCCCGGCCGCGGGGACAAGGCCAAGCTCAAGGACAGCACCCTGGTCGTCGGCCGGGTCAAGTCGGTCGAGACCGGCAAGCTCACGATCACCAAGGACGACGGCAGCGAGGTGTCGTTGACCACCGACAGCGCGACGAAGCTGCGCGGTGGCGACCTCGCCGGACTCAAGGCCGACCAGCGCGTGACCGTGCGCGCGAAGGACGGCAAGGCGCTGAACGTGGCGCTGGCCAAGGCGCAGGTGCGCGGCACCGTCAAGGACGTCAACGGCAACAACGCCACGTTGGTGCAGGTCGACGGACTCCAGACGCCGCTCGACCTGTCGTCGGTGAGCGAGAAGCCGAAGAACGGTGACCTCGTCGCCGTGACCGGAACGGTGTCCGACGGCAAGACCGTCAAGGTCGACCAGCTGCGTCAGCTGCCGAAGTAAACCTGGGCTCCACGCGGGCCGCCGCGTCTGCGAACATCGCAGTGTGGCGGTTCCGCGAAGCCCGGACAGATGGGTGTTCATCCTGCTGGTCGTCGGACTGGTCGGGATCGGGGTCGCGATCGCCCTTTTGGTGCCGGCCAGGGTGCTGGGCGCCGAGGAACCCCCCAGACCCGTGACCGCGACCGTCGTCGAGAGCGGTTCGTGCGGCCAGGGCATGGACACGGTCGAGTGGGATGCCGGCGGCCAGAAGAAGCAGGCCAAGCTCGACGGCTGCGGCCACACCAAGGGCGAGACAGTCGAGATCATCAACACCGGCGGCGAGATGGTGTCCTCCGCCGCCTCCCTGCCCGTCGGACTTCCGGTCGGGCGCCGCCTCACCGCGTTGCTGCTGTGCATGGCAGCGCTGGCGGGTGGCTTCTACGCGTTCCTGTTCCGCTACGCGCCTCTGCGCGCACCGGCCGTGCTGCCCGGTCCTCGACAGGGATCAATTTCCTAGGTTGGCACGTTCGGCCTATATCACGCTGTAGAATTCTGCAATATCGTGGTGCCCTGGACCGAGCATGGGGGCATCGAGGTCCACCTGGGGATGAAGACACTTCGCGACGCAGCGAAAACTGCGCCCCCGATGACTCTGAGCTGCTGTTACGGGTGTTCGATCATTTCTGTCGCTCACACCTTTGTTCAGCCTGGGGGATTCTTTGAAGCGTGCGAGAATTCGAATCACGATTGCATTTTTCGGGGTGGCGCTCGGCTTGCTCGGCGCCATTGCGCCTGCTGGCGCGGAACCGGCACCTGTTTTGCCGGAGAAGGTCGCTCCGGCACAGATGGGCACGATGGCCTCTGCGCCGTTCTGGCTGCAGAACGAGAACAGCTACAAGTGCGCTCTGGTCCGGGGTGGGGCCGACAGCACGCCCGTCGTTCAGAACCAGTGCCTGAGCTTCAACGACCAGAAGTGGACCTACGAGCACAAGGGCAACCTGGAGTACCAGATCCGCAACGTCAACAGCGGCAAGTGCCTGCTGGTCCGCGGGGGTGCCAACGGGGCCCCGGTCGTCCAGTACCAGTGCCTGGACTTCATCGACCAGTACTGGACGTTCCACTACTTCGCGGGCATCACCGGCGAGTGGTACTGGTTGAGGAACGTCAACAGCGGCAAGTGCCTGCTCGTTCAAGGGAACGCGGACGGCGCCCAGTTGGTGCAGTTCGACTGCGCGACCTTCGTGGACCAGTCGTGGCGCCTGTGGTTCTGACCACTGGCTGATCCGGTGCCCGCCTCATCGAGGCGGGCACCGTCCGTGCTTCCTACTCCTCGCCGGGCGGAGTGACCTTCTTGACGTAGAGCAGCCGGTCGCCCGGCTCGATCGCGTCCGCCTCGGGAGCGTCCACCCGGTAGAGCGTCTTGCCGCGCACCACACCGAGCACGATGTCGGACAGGTGCCGCGGTGACCCGCCGATCTCGCTCTTCTCGACGTCGCGTTCGGCGATCGCGAGGCCCGCGTCCGGCGTGAGCAGGTCCTCGACCATCGCCACGACGGACGGCGTCGCGGTGGCCATGCCGAGCAGGCGACCGGCCGTCTCCGACGACACGACCACCGAGTCGGCGCCGGACTGCTTGAGCAGGTGCTCGTTCTCCCGTTCCCGCACCGACGCCACGATCTGCGCCTTGGGGGCGAGTTCCCGGGCCGTCAACGTCACCAGCACCGCCGTGTCGTCCCTGTTCGGGGCGACGACGATCGCGCGCGCACGGGCCGCACCGGCGACCCTCAGCACGTCATTACGAGTACCGGACCCATGCACGGTCACGAGGCCGATGGCGGACGCCGCGTCGAGCGACTCCTGCACGGTGTCGACGACGACGATCGAGCCGGGCTCGACCCCGTCACCGAGCAGCGCGGCGACCGCCGAACGTCCCTTCGTGCCGTAACCGACGACCACCACGTGGTCCCGCACAACCCGCCTCCACTTTTGAATGCGCAACGCCTGACGGGAGCGCTCGGTGAGAACTTCGAGTGTCGTGCCGACCAGCACGATCAGGAACAGGACTCGCAACGGCGTGATGACCAGGACGTTGACCAGCCGCGCCGACGACGACGCGGGCGTGATGTCGCCGTAGCCGGTCGTCGAGAGAGACACCGTCGCGTAGTAGAACGCGTCGAGCAACGACACGCCGTCCTCGTTGACGTCGCGGTAGCCGTCACGGTCCAAGTAGACGATCAGCACCGCGAGCAGCAACGCCGCCATCGCTCCCACGACGCGCTTGAGGATCGCGCGGGCAGGGCTCTGCGCCTGGTCCGGCATCCTGATCACGCCGACGAGCGAGTGCGACGCTTCCTCAGACAGGCTCATCGGGACAACCTCTTCGCGATTTCTGCTTTCGCAAGCATCCGCCACAGGTGAGCGGCCGCCTCCGCGCCTTTGAGGAGCAACGGCACCACTACGCGCTCGTTCGGCGCGTGGACGCGATCATCCGGCAAGGTCGCGCCGAGGTAGACGAGGGGCACCCCGAGACGCTCCCGCAGCACCGCGGCAGGTCCCGATCCGCCGGCCCGTGCGAACCTCACGGGCTGGTCGAAGGCTAGTTCCAGAGCGTCCTTGACCGCGGCGTTCGCCGGGTCGTCCGGGCTGATCGCGTACGGCGGCACGCCCTCGCCCCGGAAGCTCACCTCGGCCCTGATGCCGTTCGGCGTGTGCCGCGCGACGAACTGCTTGAGCTGCTCCGCGACCCTGTGCGGCTGCTGGTCGGGCACGAGCCGGAAGCTGATCTTCGCCGTGGCCGACGCCGGGATGATCGTCTTCAGGCCGGGCCCGGTGTAGCCGCTGTTGATGCCGTTGATCTCGGCGGTCGGCCGCACCCAGATCCGTTCGAACGTGCTGTAGCCGGTCTCACCGTGCGTCGCCTGGGCGCCGCCTCCGTTGTGGGCCAGCCACGTCCGCTCGTCGAACGGCAGCGCCGCGTAGTCCTCGCGTTCTTTTGCGGTCGGTTCCGCGACGTCGTCGTAGAAGCCTTCGAGCTGGATCCGGTTGTCGTCGTCGTGCAGCGCCGCGATGAGTTTCGCGAGCGCCGTCGCCGGGTTCGGAATCGCGCCGCCCGCACGCCCGGAATGGACGTCGTCGGTGCCGCCGAAGAACGTGATCTCGCCGCCGAGAACACCCCGTTGCCCGGTGTTGACCGTCGGTGCGTCGCGTTCGTGCAATGCCGTGTCGGTGAACACCACAAGATCACAACCGAGTTCGTCGTGGTGATCTTCGAGCAGCTTTCGCAGATGCGGCGAACCCGATTCCTCCTCGCCTTCGACGAAGAGTTTCAGCGTGACGCCCGGAGCATTCTGTCCGGTGGCGGCCAGATGTGCTTTCACCGCGAGCAGGTGCATCGCGACCTGCCCCTTGTCGTCACTCGCGCCCCGCCCCCTGATCTCGTCGCCGCTGATCACGGGCTCGAACGGCGGATGCTCCCAGCGTTGCACCGGGTCGACCGGCTGCACGTCGTGGTGCCCGTAGACGAGCACGGTCGGCGCCTCCGGATCCGCCGCGGGCCAGCACGCGAACACGGCGGGAAGCGCCGGTCCGTCACCCCAGATCGCGACCTCCGGCCACCCGTCGCGGCGAAGCTGATCGGCGAGCCACTCGGCAGATCTCCGCACGTCAACGTGATGCCGGGGATCCACCCCGATGCTCGGAATCGTGATCCAGTCGCAGAGCCCGGCGACGAAGGAATCGGTCAGCGCGGCGACAGCGGCGCGTTCGGAATGACGAGAATCACCTGCCACGCCCGTGGAGAATAGGCCAGTCCCACCTCGCCTACGCGGCGTAGGCATGACAGGGTGACCGCATGGAACCAACCCGTTCCCGAGCGCGGTCGGCGCTGGCGCTCGCCGCACTGCTAGGCCTGGCCGGAGCGACCCACTTCAGCAGGCCGAAGTACTACGACGCGATCGTCCCCCGCTCGTTGCCCGGCACCCCGCGGCAGTGGACGTACGCGTCCGGCGTGGCCGAACTCGCCGTGGCAGCGGCCGTGGCCACTCCCCGAACGCGCCGACTGGGCGGTTTCGCGGCAGTCGCGCTGTTCGTGGCCGTGTTTCCGGCGAACGTGAAAATGGCTCTCGATTTCCGGGACAAATCACCCAAAGCCCGCGCCATCGCCTACGGCCGCCTGCCACTGCAGATCCCGCTCGTCGCATGGGCGTGGAAAGTCGCCAAAGGCTCACCATGACCACCCTGGGTAATCCTTAACCAAGTGTCCCGCAAACGCTGTCATTTTCCGCGCGAGGAACCTTAGGATGCGCCCTGTGCACTCGCTCCTTGAACGCGCCGCCACCGCGCTCGGCTGGGACGGAGTCGTCGTACCCGACGTCGCCGTTCTGGGCCAGCAGGTGTCCGCGGTGGTGCGTTTGCTGCCCGACGTGCACGAGTGGAGAACCGCGAACGGCTGGCCCCCGAGAGCCGACCCGTCGTGGTTCCGCTCGTGGTTCGAGCCGGACGCACACGACCGCCTCCCGGTGGCCGCGGTGGAACTGGTCGGCGTCCTGGTGAGCGAGTCCACCACGGACCGCGCCCTCCAGTCGTGCGGCACCCTCCTGACCCTGGCCCCGTGCGCGGTGATGCTCCCCCGCACCGAGGAGTCCCAGGCCTGGTCGTACATCGAACTCGACTACTACGGCATCGGCGTCGTGGTCGGCGACGACACCACCGCCGAGCTCATGGTGCCGCCGGAGGACCGCTCGCCGGAGTTCGGGCCGTCGCTGTTCGGGCGGTGGCTGCTCGAGGTGCTGTACGAGCGGGTGCTGAAGGCGTCGCACGCGCCGGCCGGCAGCAGCCCTCAGGCCTGACGCGCCAGATCACGACTCCACGGACCTGATCAGGTCCTTCAGGCCCTGCTCCTCCAGCAGGTCCGCCGGCCGCACCGTGTGGTCGTGCCGCACGTAGTGGAAAGCCGCCCGCACCTGTTCCAGCGGCGCGCCGACCAGAGCGGCCCAAGCCAGCCGGTACGCGGCGAGCTGCACCGACAGCGCCGGCAGGGCCTCCGCTTCCGGGACGGCGCCGGTCTTCCAGTCGACGACGGTCCAGCCGTCCGGGTCGCGGTAGACGGCGTCCATGCGGCCGCGCACCGAGATGCCGTCGAACTCCGCCTCGAACGGCACCTCCACGTCGTGCGGGGTGCGGTCCGCCCAGGCGCTGGCCAGGAACGACTCCTTCAGGCGCTCCAGATCCGCGTCCGGGGCCGCGTCGGCGTCGCCCGCACCGGGGAGTTCGTCGATGTCGAGCAGGCGGGTGGCTCCGAAGCGGTTCTCCAGCCAGGTGTGGAAGGCGGTGCCTCGGCGGGCCAGCGGGTTCGGCGGGAACGGGAGTGGGCGGCGCAGGCGGCGGGCCAGCAGGTCCGGGTCCTTCGCGAGCTCCACCAGCTGGGAGACCGAGAGGTGGTCCGGGAGTGCCACCTGTTCGCGGCGGTTCTGCGAGGCCGCGCGTTCGGCCAGCAGCACGTCCACGTCTCGGGCCCAGCCTTCCGGGTCTTCGTCCAGAGGCATTTCCGGGTCGTCCGGGACCACGTCGTCCGGGAGTGGTTCCGGCTCTGGCGGGAAGTCGTCGTCCGGGGGCTCGTCGGTGGGGGGCGGGTAGTCCTCGTCGACGATCTCGGGAACAGGCTCGTCGAAGATCAGCGGCAGTGGGGCCGGTGGTGCGTTGCGCAGGGCGTCCAGGGCTGAGAGGACCATCGTCGCGCCTTCGACCACGGCGTCACGGCGCTTGCCCAAGGGGTCGGCCGGCCACTGCGAGGTCTTGACGTCCTCGGCCAGTGGGTTCGGGGTGTCGGCGTCGGGCTCCGGGGTCCAGACGGAGATGTCGCCGGGCGCGGTGTCGCGTTGCAGGACCTCGTGCATCTCCTGCAGGAACACCGACGGGCCCTTCGGCTTGTCGCCGGCCTCCGCCCACCAGTGGCCCGACATCAGCAGGCTGTGCTCGGCTCGCGTCACGCCCACGTAGAAGAGGCGGCGTTCCTCGACCAGGCGGCGTTCTTCGAACTCCTCCGCGTGGATGGTCAGCGCCTCGTCGACCTCCTTGCGGTTGTAGCCGGCGGACAGCTTCAGCGTGGGCAGGTCGGCCGAGTCGCCACGCAGCGGAGCCGGGAGTTCGGTCACGGACTTGAGCCAGCACGAGGACTTCTTGCGGCCCGGGAACACGTCGCGGACCAGGTGCGGCAGCGCGACGATCCGCCACTCCAGGCCCTTCGCCGAGTGGACGGTCAGGATCTGCACCCGGTCCTCGGAGACCTCGACCTCGCCGGGTTCCAGGCCGTCTTCCGCGTGCTCGGCCGTGTAGAGGTAGTCGAGCAACGACGGGAGCGTCGCGGACGGGGAGGCGGCGGCGAAGTCCGTGACGACGTCGGAGAACGCGTCGAGGTGTGCGCGGCCGACCATGCCGGGGCGCGACATCGACTCGATGTCCAGCAGCAGCGTGCGTTCGACGTCGGCCACCAGTTCGGACAGCGGCTGGTCGAGCCTGCGCCGCAACGTCGCCAGCTCGCCGCCGAGCCGCCGGATGCGCCGGTAGCCGTCGGTGGAGTAGGCGTCGGGGTCGCCGGGATCGTCCAGGGCGTCGGCGAGGCCCGCCTGTTCGGCGTGTTCGCCGGGCAACGCGTCCGCCAGGACCAGCAACGGATCATCCACAACGGACTGTCGCGGTGCGACGCCCGCCAGTTCACGGGCCCGTGACCACAACGCGGCCAGGTCGACGGCCGCCAGCCGCCAGCGCGAACCGGTCAGCAGACGAGCGGCGGCGGTGCCTGCCAGGGGATCGACGAGAACCCGCAGAGCGGACACCAGGTCGCGCACCTCGGGCTCGTCCAGCAGGCCGCCGAGGCCCACGACCTCGACCGGCAGGCCGCGTTCGCGCAGGGCCGCGGCGATGGCGGCCATGTCCGAACGGCGGCGCACCAGCACGGCGGCGGTCGGCGGAGCGCCCTCGGCGTCGAGGTGCGCCTCCCACTGCGCGGCGACGTTGTCCGCCATCCAGTCGAGCTCGGCGCGGATGTCGGTGTGCAGGGCGAGCCGGACGTCGCCAGGCCCCGCGCCCGGCCGCGCTCGCAGTTCCTCGACGTCCAGACCGGCCTCGCGCAGCGGCAGCGACACGGCGTTCGCCAGTTCCAGGACCTCGGGCGGGTTGCGGAAACTGGTCAGCAGCCCGAACTTCCGCGTCGGCGGGAAGTCGTCGGCGAAGCGCGGCAGGTTCGCCGCGGACGCCCCGCGCCAGCCGTAGATGGCCTGCGCCGGGTCGCCCACCGACGTCACCGGCATGGGCTCGCCCTCGCCGAACAACGACCGCAGCAGCACGCGCTGCGCATGCCCGGTGTCCTGGTACTCGTCCAGCAGAACGGCGCCGTACCGCTCACGTTCTCCGGTGGACACCTCGTCGAACGAGGCCAGCTGCGCCGCCAGCGACATCTGGTCCGCGAAGTCCAAAGCGGCCTCTTTGCGCTTGCGCTGCTGGTACGCGTCCAGCAACGGCAGCATCGCGATCCGCAACCGTTGCGCCGCAACGATTTCCTTCAGCTTCTCCGGCAGCGCCTCTCGCTGGCGAGGCGCGCGCGGCGCGTTCTCGATCAACGCGCACAGCTCAAGAGCGTGCGCCTCCAACGCCTCGGGCGTCACCAGGTGTTCGCCCAGCTCACCGGCCAGCGACAGCAGGTATCCGGTGACCGTCGCCGGCACCTTGTCCGTGTCCAGGTCCTTCGCCCACGTCGACACGACCCGGTGCGCGAGCTGCCACGACGCCGTCTGCGTCAGCAGCCGCACGCCGGGCTCCACCGGCAACCGCAGCCCGTGCTCGGTCACCAGGCGCCCCGCGTAGGCGTGGTACGTCAGCACCACGGGCTCGCCGGTCAGCACGGCCATCTTGCGCTCACCGCTGGGATCGAGCTCGTCCAACAGGGACGATCCCGCGAGCCTGCGCAATCGGGCACGCACGCGATCAGCGAGCTGGCGCGCGGCCTTGCGCGTGAACGTCAGGCCGAGCACGCGATCGGGCAGCACGAGCCCGTTCGCGACCAGCCACACCACGCGCGCGGCCATGGTCTCGGTCTTGCCCGATCCGGCGCCCGCGATCACCAGCGCGGGCTGCGCGGGTGCGGCGATCACCTCGGCCTGCTCGGGTGTCGGCTTGTTCAGCCCGAGCGCCTCCGCGATCTCAAACGGGCTGACGGTCACCGGTACATCTTCCTACCCAGGCCGAACGTGTCCGCACCACCCGGGACGGTGTGTTCGCCGACAGTTCGAGAACGAGAAACGCGCAGGTCAACAGTACTTACTCACTGACCTGCCGTCCGGAGGGGTGCACCGGGCACGTCGTGCGCGCCGGGCAACGATCGCAGTCCGCGTTCTCCCGAGCCGTGTACTGCGGCCCGAGCACCGACTCCGCGGCACCCTGCACGACCTCCAGCCACGCCCGCACGCCCTGCTCGTCCAGCGGCGCCTGGGTGCGTTCGACGGCTCCTGTCTTCTTGTCCTCCTTCGCCACGTAGAGCAGGCGGGCACCGCCTGGCTCGGTTCCGAGTCCGATGTGGGTGAAGCCGCCCAGCGACGACGCCAGCTGGTAGACGGCCAGCTGCGGGTGTTCCTGCGACGCCTCCCGCGACACCGGGCTCTTGCCGGTCTTGAGGTCGATCACGACGGGGCGGCCGTCCTCGTCGTGTTCGAGACGGTCGACCCGGCCGCGAACCTGCAACCACGGCCCGCCGTCGCGCTTGGGCACCTCGACGACCATCTCCTCCTCGACCGCGACCTGCGTGAGCTGGCTGCGGCTCATCGTCAGCCACGCGAGGAACGTGTCGAGCATCTTCTCCACGCGCTGGCGTTCGCGGCGGGAGAACCACGGGGCGCCCGCGTCCACCGCGGCCCACGCCTCGTCCAGCTTCACCCGCAACTGCGCGGAGTCCGCTCCCGAGGCCGCGGCCTGCGCCAGCGCGTGGACCAGCGTGCCCGTGACCGAGGCCAGTTCGGCCGGGTCCTGGCCGCCGTGCCGCTCCACGACCCAGCGCAACGGGCACTTCGTGATCACCTCGATGGTCGACGGCGTCACGCTGACCTTCTGGTCTTCCGTCCACAGTGGAGCGTCGACGGACACCTCCGCCAGGCCGTACCAAGACTCCGGGTGCGCGCCGGGCACACCGGCCTCGGCCAGCCGGGCCAGCTGCTCCGCGGCTCGCGAACGACGATCCGGGTCCTCCGTGTCCGAACACACCACCCGGCGCAGCTCGCCGACCAGCTCGCCCAGCACCAGACCGCGCTGCGGGCGGTGCAGCTTCCGTTCGTCCTCAGCGGACGACTCGATCTCGTCCAGGAACCGCGACGGTTGCTCGTCCTCACCACGCACGGCACTGATCAGCAACTTCGACCGGGCCCGCGAGGCCGCGACCAGCAGCAGGCGGCGTTCCTCCGCCAGGATCGGCGCCACCGCCGACACCGACGGCTCCAGCCCCGCCAGCACGTCCACCATGCGTTCGACGCCCAGCACGGTGCCGCGCAGCCGCAGGTCCGGCCAGCTGCCCTCCTGCACGCCGGGCACCGCGACGACCTCCCACTCGCGGCCGGCCGCCGAGTGCGCCGTCAGCACGGACACCGCCTCCCCGGTCGGGGCGGAGGCGGCCAGCGTGTCGCCGACGATCCGTTGCGACTCCAGGTAGTCCGCGAACCCGGCGACGCCCGAACCCGGCAGCCGGTCGACGTACTTCGCGGCCGCCTCGAACAACGCCACGATCGCGTCGAGGTCGCGGTCGGCCTGCATGCCGGGCATGCCGCGCCGGGCCGACTGCGCCACCCACCGGTCCTGCAGTCCGGTCGCCGTCCACAGGTCCCACAGCACGACCTCGACGGACTTCCCCGTCTCGATCGCCTTGCGCGCCAACGCCAGCAGGTGCCCGATCCGCCGCGCGGGCAACGACTCCGCGTCCTCCAGCGCCGCCAGCCGGTCCGCGGTCTCCACGACCTCGACCAGCAGTTCGCCGCTCGGCCTGTCCCCGCCCGCCGCCATCTCCAGTCGCCGCAGACCACGCCGCAACCGCCGCAGCGCCAACGGATCCGCACCGCCGTAGGACGACGACAGCAACATGGCCGCCGTGTCCTCGTCCAACGTTCCGGGCGCGGCCGCGGCACGAATCAAGGCGAGCAACGGACGCACGGAAGGCTGCTGCGCCAACGGCAACTCGTCCGACGCCACGGACACCGGCACACCGGCGGCGAGCAATGCCCTTTGCAACACCGGCAACGACAACGTCGCCGACCGCACCACCACGGCCATCTGCGACCACGGCACCTCGTCGGCCAGGTGCGAGCGCCGCAGCTGGTCCGCCACCCACGTCGCCTCCTGCGCGGCCGACGCGAGCAACCGCACCTGCACGGACCCCTCGCCCTCGACCGGATCGACCAGGCGTGACGGAGAAGCACCGGGCAGCCGGGCAGCGAGCCGGGCCACCGCGTCCCTGACCTCGGGCATCATCCGGTGCGACTGCCGCAGCACCACGGTCTCGCCGTCGACGTCCCGCAGGATCTCCGGATCGGCGCCGCGGAACGTGAAGATCGCCTGGTCCGGATCCCCTGCCAGCACGAACCGCGCGGCCCCCGACCCGAGCGAGCGGATCAGCGAGTACTGCATCGGGTCGAGGTGCTGCGCGTCGTCGACCAGCAGGTACCGCACGCGCCGCCGTTCGCCGAACAGCAGGTCCTCATCGTTGATGAACGCCGCGTAGGCCGACGACACCAGCTCGGCCGCGTCGTAGGCCGGGGCGTACGCCGTCGCGGAGTCCATGCCGGACAGCAGGTTCACCGCCTCGTACTGCGCCCCGAACCGCCCGGCGGCCACCCACTCGTCCCGCCCGTGCTGCTCGCCGAGCTCGATCAGGTCCTCCGGCCCGAGACCGCGTTCCGCCGCCCGCAGCAGCAGGTCCCGCAGCTCGTGGGCGAACCCCGGCAGCTCCAGGGCCGGGCGCAACCGCTCCGGCCACTTCAACGCGCCCAGCTCGACGTCACCGGCGAGCAGTTCGCGCACCATCGCGTCCTGGTCCGGCCCGGACAGCAACCGCGGCGGCGGCTCGTCGAGCAGCACGGCCTGGTTGCGCAGCACCGCGAACGCGTAGGAGTGCACGGTGCGCACCAACGGCTCGCGAATCGCCGACAGATGCCCCGTCAGCAGCTGCGTGATCTGCGCGCGCAACGCCACCGACGCGCGCCTGTTCGCCGTCAGCACGAGCACGTTCTCGGGATCGGCCCCGTGCTCCAGCACGACGTGCGCGGCCAGTTCGGCGAGCAGCGTCGTCTTGCCGGTGCCGGGGCCGCCGAGCACCCGGACGAAGCCCTCGCGGGAGAAGACCCGCTGGGCAGCGGCGTCCCACCGGGGGCGCGGGCGCGTCTCCGGCTTCCGGCGGACCAGCTGGGGTGGAAGTGCCACGACTCGATTGCACCACGCGGCACCGACAAGATCGTCAAAGGCCGCCCGGCGGGCAGGCGGCGATTTCGTCTACCTTCTTGACAGATAGTGGTGGTCTAGTCCATTTTTGAAGACGTTGTGAGCCCCCTCACTGCCAGCTCCGCCGCCCTGGACCGAGCAGTCTTTGGAGGACTGATGAAGCGGTTCCTCGTCGGCGCTGTCGCTGCCACGTGCGCGGCGATCATGCTGCCCACGACCGCACAGGCGGCCGTCAACCCCGTGCTCGCGGCCCCGTACCTCTACCAGTGGGGCGGACAGCCCAACCCCGCCACGGTGATGCAGCAGACGGGCATCAGGTCGTTCACGCTCGCGTTCATCCTGAGCAACGGCACGTGCAACCCGCAGTGGGACGGCAACCGCTCGCTGACCGGGTCGGACAAGACCCTGATCAACTCGATCCGCGCGGCCGGCGGTGACGCGGTGCCGTCGATCGGCGGCTGGTCCGGCAACAAGCTCGGCCAGTCCTGCAGCTCCGTGAGCGCACTCGCGGGCGCCTACCAGAAGGTGATCGACGCCTACGCGCTCAAGGCGATCGACATCGACATCGAGGCCGCGGAGTTCGAGAACAACACCACGCAGGACCGGGTGCTCGGCGCACTGAAGATCATCAAGCAGAACAACCCCGGCGTGAAGACGGTCATCACCATGCCGACCGACCGCACCGGCCCGAACTCCTGGGGCAAGCGCCTGGTCACCCGCGCCAAGGAACTCGGAACGCCGATCGACACGTGGGCCGTCATGCCGTTCGACTGGGGCAGCGGCGGCGACATGTTCGCCTACACCAAGAGCGCCGTCGACGGCCTGAAGAACCACGTCAAGTCGACCTTCGGCCTGACGGACGACGCGGCGTACCGGCGCAGCGGCCTGTCGTCGATGAACGGCAAGACCGACACCGGCGAGACCGTCACCCCGCAGAACTTCCGCGACATCGTGGGCTGGGCGAACTCCAGGCACCTGTCGCGCGTCTCGTTCTGGGCCGTGAACCGGGACCGCGGTAACTGCGGGGCAATGAGCTCCTCATGCAGCGGCATCAACCAGCAGACCTACGAATTCACCAAGGCCCTGGCCGGTTTCACTGGCTAGACCACTCCAACTCCTCCGGTGGCCGGACGTGACCCCGACCCCGTCCGGTCACCGGAGATCCAGCTTCTCCAGGAACTCACCGGGCTCACGAGCCACCCCGAAGTGGTCGCCGGTCGCGAATTCCGCACCGGCGTCATGCCACCACGCGGCCAGTTCGGCGCTGTCGATCCCCTCCACGGCGACCGCCACGCCCCGCTCCCGCAGCAACGGCAGCAGCGCGGCGACGTACTCGGACCGGCTCTCCACCAGTCCGCGCGCCACCCGCACGGCGCGCAGCGGCACGTCGGCGGCGAGCAGGCCGAAGTCCAGCGGCCCCATGCCGAAGTCGTCGATCGCCGTCAGAACGCCCATGCGCGCCAGCACCGCGACGTTGTCCGCGGCGTCGGCCCCGGCCAGCACCGCGCCGGGCACACTGATCATCAGCTTCTCGCCGGGCATCCCGACCTGGTCGAGCGCCTCCACCACCCGTGAGACCAGGTCCGCGTCGGACGCCTGGTGCGCGGTGAGCCGCACGGCCAGCGGCTTGTCGAACTGCCCGCGCTGCCGCCACCACGTCGACTGTCCGACGGCGACCTGCATCAGCCACCCGCCGAGCGGCAGGATCAGCCCGGTCTGCTCGGCGAGCTCAGCGCATCGGTCGTGGCCCAGCACGCCGGATCCCGGCCTGTCCCAGCTCAACTCCGCTTCGACGCCGACGGCCGAACCGTCCGTCAGCCGGACGATCGGCTGGTACCGCACGGTGATCTCGCCGTTCTCCCACGCGGCCGGCATCTCCAGGGCCAGCGCGTCGTCGCGGCGTTCTTCGGCGTCCTGACCGGCGTGGAACAGCTCCCACTGCCCGCGCCTGCCCTTCTTGGCCCTGCGCAACGACCGTTCCGCCGCGCGCAGCACGTCGAGCGGTTCCACGTCGCCGCCCGGCCGGTGCACGACGCCCGCGCTGACCGACGCCGACACCCCGTGGCCTTCCACGAAGGTCGGTTCGAGCGCCAGGTCGTCGTTGATGCTCCTCATGATCGCGTCGATGCCCGGCGTGGTCGCGGTGTTCTCCACGAGGATGCCGAACTCGTCGCCGCCGAACCTGGCGATCATGACCTTCTCGCCCGCCAGCAACGTCTGCAGCCGTTGCGCCACGTGCTGCAGGAACCGTTCGACGACCCGGCCGCCCAAGGTGTCGCGCAGCATGCCGAACGCGTCGAGGTCGATGTGGAAGACCGTGATGCCGTGCTCGGGATCGCTCTTGCGCAGCGCGATCTCCAGCTGGGTGGTGAAGAACTGGCGGTTCGGCAGACCGGTCAGCGCGTCGTGCAGCGACTGCCGCTTGAGCTCGTTCTGCAGCAGCGCCAGTTCGGTGCCGTCCTCGACCACCACGACGAAGTGCACCGGCTCGTCGTCGGCACCGCGCAGCAGCGACGCCGTCAGCGTGACCCGCGCGGACTCGCCGTCCTTGCGCAGCAACCGTTGCGACTGCCGGACGCGGTCGACGGAACCGGCGCCGAGGTCGGTCATCGCCTCCCGCAGCATCTCGGTGAAGGCCGGTTCGATCAGGTCGAGCAGCGGCACGCCGGTGAGCTCGTCGGAGGTGTGCCCGAGGATCTGGCCGATGGCCGCGTTCACCTTCAGCAGGCGCCCGTCGAGGTCGACGATCAGCACGCCGTTGGTGGACGACGTGACCACCTCGTTGAACCGGGCCTCGCTCTCCTTGAGGTTCCAGTTCGCGTCGCGGACCGCCTTGAGCAACGAGCGCTGCATGCTCTCCTGCTGCGCGAGCACCGACTCGGCGTTGGCCGCGGTGAAGCCGGCGCCGAGCGCGCCCATCGCGAGCGCGATCCGTTCCGCGTAGCGCTGCACCGGCTGGAACTCCGGCAGCGCCAGCAGCCCCTTGCCGAGCACCTCGCTCGTGCAGCGCAGCCCGAACTTCCCGAGGTGACCGAGCGTCGCCAGATCAGCGCCGGCAGCCTCGATCGGGGTAGTGACGAACGGTTCTTCGTGCAGCATCGCGCACAACGCGTCCAGGCGGATGTGCAGTTCCTCGTCCAGGTCTTCGCGCCCCAGCGGAATCGCCACCGCACTGAGCAGGCGATACGACCATTTCCGGGCAAGCGTCATCCGCGCCCGCGCATTGTCCTGCGGCGAGGGCGTTACATCAGATATTCGACCCGGGTTGGACATTCGAGGACAGCCTCGCAATGACTCAGAAGGTCCCGGCAGTTTACCCACGCACAGTCGGTCACACCTCAACCGGCCGTGTGAATCAACTTCACACCATCGATAATCGTTATGGCTTCCGGCCGATGCCCGCGAACGCGATCCTGTTCACCGCCGGATCGTCCGAGATGTCACCCGGACCGGCAGGTCGCCATTCGGCGTACTTGACCAGTCCTGGCTCGACCAGTTCGAAATCGCCGAAGAACGACTCGATCTGGTCGCGGTCGCGATAGGTGACGTCGCCGCCGCCCGACTTGCTCATCCGGTCGGTCACGGCCCTGGCCTCGTCGTTGACGTGGTCGCCCGCCATGTGCGAGATCGCGAGGAAGCTCCCGCTGGGCAGGGCCTCCCGGTAGCGCTTGAGCAGGCTCTGCGGGTCCGCCTCGTCCGGCACCCAGTGCACCATGAACAGCATCAGCAGACCGACCGGCTGGTCGAGGTCGAGCAACCGGTTCAGCTCACCGCTGTTCAGGATGCTCTCCGGATCGCGCATGTCCGCCTGCAGCACGCCGACCCGGTCGTTGCCCGCGACGATCAGCTCGCCGTGCGCGACCGCGACGGGATCGCGGTCCACGTACAGGACGCGGCACTCTGGCGCCTCCTCCTGCGCGACCTCGTGCACGTTGGCCACCGTCGGGATGCCAGAGCCGATGTCCAGGAACTGCCGCACGCCCTGATCGGTCATGAAGCGCACGGCACGGCGCAGGAAGGCCCGGTTGAGCCTGGCCGCACTGCGGGAGTGCGGCATCATCTGCTCGGCCTTGTCCCCCATGACGCGGTCGACCGCGAAGTTGTGCGCGCCCCCGAGCAGGTAGTCGTAGACCCGCGCCGCGCTGGGCACGGAAACATCCACGCTCTGTGGAATCCAGTTCTGCTCGCTGGACACGCTGACCACCTCTTCAGGTTGCGGACGCACTAGCTTAGTCATGCACAAAGCGCACTCGACTACGCCGCAAGTGTGAACGGACGCCACCCGATCGGGCACTGTCACTCTGCCCCGAACGACTCATAGGGTGGCCCGATCTCTTTCCCCCGCGAGGAGCGATGATGTCCGTCCCGGTGGCACCCGGCAGGCTGCCATTTCTCGGGCACTCGTTGCCTATGCTCAGGAAAAGATTCGCATTCACCAGGAATCTGCGAGGTCAGGGTGAACTCGTCGAAGTCCACTTAGGGCCGATGCGGACCTATTTCGTCGCCAGCCCGGAGTTGACGCATCAGGTGCTGGTCACCGACGCACCGAAGTTCCACAAAGGCCGGATGTACGACAAGTTCCGCGCGTTCGTCGGCAACGGGCTGGCGGTGTCGAGCGGGTCCTTCCACCTGCGTCAGCGCCGGATGATGCAGCCGGCGTTCCACCGCGACCGGATCGCGGGCTACGCGAAGATCATGTCCCGCGCGGCACTCGACCTGCTGGAGAGCTGGCGGCCCGGCGAGGTGCGGCAACTGGAAGCCGACATGCAGGGCCTCGCCGTCACGATCGTCGGCGAGTCGCTGTTCTCCACCGAGATCGGCCGCAAGGCGATCGACGAGGCCCGCCGGTCGGTCTTCGTGATCATCAAGAACGGCATCCTGCGCGCGCTCTCACCGGGGTTCGTCGAGAAGCTGCCCATCCCGGCCAACCGCGAGTTCGACGAGGCCATCGCCCGGATGCGCGCGATCGTGCACGAGGTCATCGAGAGCCGGCGCGACGGCAGTGATTCCAGCACCGACCACCAGGACCTGCTGACGATGTTGCTGGCCGCCAGGGACCCCGAGACCGGCGAACCGATGACCGACGAGCAGGTCTTCGACGAGGTCGTCACGCTGCTGACCGCGGGCATCGAGACCACCGCGCTGGCACTGGCCTGGATCTTCCACGAGATCGCCGCCAACCCCGAGGTCGAACAGCGGGTGCAGACGGAGATCGACGACGTGCTGGCCGGACGTCAGGTGACGATCGACGACGTGCCGAAGCTGACGTACATCGGTCAGGTGGCGCACGAGGTTCTGCGCAAGTACCCGCTCTGGCTCATCATGCGCCGCACGGCCGAGGAGGTCGAACTCGGCGGCGCCGTCCTGGCGCCGGGCACCGAGGTGATCCTCAGCCCGTACACGATGCACCACGACCCGGAGCACTTCCCGGACCCCGAGCGCTTCGACCCGGACCGCTGGACGCCCGAGCGCGCCGCGTTGCTGCCGAAGGGCGCGTACGTCCCGTTCGGCGGCGGCGTCCACCAGTGCATCGGAAACCACTTCGCGCTGACCGAGATCGCCATCGTCGTGGCGACGGTCTGCTCGCGCTACCGGCTGGTCCCCGACCGGCCCGTGCGCACCAAGTTCACCAACGCGGCCTACCCCAACGACCTGATGATGAAGGTCGTCCCCCGCTAGCTGGAGGTTGTTCCCCCATGCGTTTCCGTCGGCTCTGTGCCGCCGTGCTGCTCGCCGCGTTCATACCGGTACCCACGCCGGCGAACGCTGCGCAGACAACTTGCGAGGACGTGTACACGCCCGTTCAGTTCGGGCTCATCCGGCAGACGATGTACGGCAGGCTGTGCGTTCCGCAGGGAGCCACGACCGTCCAGGTGCTCGTGCCCGGCGGCACGTACACCGGCGGGTACTGGGACATCCCGGTGAACGGCGAGACCCGTTCGGTCACGCGGGCGATGAACGGCGCGGGCGTCGCGACCATGGTCGTGGACCGGATCGGCTCCGGTAAGAGCACCAAGCCGCTCAGCATCCTCGTCGACGTCCCGAACCAGGCCGAGGCGGTGCACCAGGTCATCCAGAACCTGCGTCCGCGGTTCACCAAGGTGCTCGTGGGCGGGCATTCGATCGGCTCGGCCATCGCGATGGCGGAGGCGGGCAGGTACCGCGACGTCGACGGCGTCCTGATCACCGGCATGACGCACCAGTGGGACTACATCAGGGCCGTGCCCGCGCTGACCAACCTGATCCCCGCGCCGCTCGACTCGAAGCTGAGCCTGCGCGGCCTCGACGTCGGCTACCTGACCACGGTGCCGGGCAGCCGCTACACCATGTTCCACGCGCCGGGCCCGAACGTGCCCGCGGTGGTGGACCTCGACGAGGCCACGAAGGACGTCGTCTCGGCCGGTGAGTTCGTCACCACCGCTCTGATGTCCAACCTCGTGCTGCCCGTGAGCGCCCTCATCGACGTGCCGGTGATGACCGTCCAGACCTCGGCCGACTACTTCTGCGGCACCCCGCCGCTCGGTGCCGACTGCTCGTCGTCGGACGCCCTGGTCAGGTCCGAGAAGCCGTTCTACCCCAAGGCACCGCGAGTGGACGGCTTCGTCGTCAACGGGTACGGGCACGTCTTCAACTTCGACACCGAGACCGCCGCGCGCTACCACGACGCCGTGGTCGCGTGGCAGCGCACGATCTAGTGGCGCGTCTCGGAACGTTGCCGGGGGAATTCGCGGTCAGACGGGTGCATCGTGGTGCCCTGCTGAGCGTGGATTACCTCGCCGACGTTCCGAGACGCGCCACTAGACCAGCTTCTGCAGGAACTCTCCCGCGTCGAGCGGGGAACCGACGTGGGCGCCGATCGCGAGGTCGGCGCCCATTTCCGTCCACCACTTCGCTTGTTCGGCGGTCTCGATGCCGTCGACGCAGATTTTCGCGCCGAGTTCATGCACGGCAGGAATCAGTGCGGCGGAACGAGGATCCTGGCGTCGCACCAGGTCTTGTGGCACGAGCACGGACACCACGGGCAGTTCCGAGAGCCAGGCCAGGTCACGCGGACCGAGGCCGAAGTCGTCGAGCGCGACCCGCACTCCCATGTCCGCCAGCGTGCTCAGGCTGTCCGCCGCGTCGGCCACGCCCAGCACGCCGACCGGCATGCTCAGGGTCAGCCTTCCGCGCGGCATCCCGGTCTCCTCCAGCACCTTCGCGACCCGTGACACCAGGTCCGCGTCGGTCGACTGGTGGTGCGTGAGCCGCACGCCGAACTGCTGGTCGAGCTCGCCGCGCTGGCGCCACCACTGCGCCTGGCCGGCCGCGATCCTGATCAGCCACTCGCCCATCGGCAGGATGAGCCCGCTGTCGTCCGCGAGCGCGGCGCAGCGCTCGGACAGATCCCAGTGCAGCAACGCCTCGACGCCGGCCAGGCCGCCGGTCGCCAGCTCGCGCACGGGCCGGTAGACCACGCCGATGTCGCCCTGCTCCCAGGCTCCCGGCATCACCACGGCCAGTGCGGCGTCGCGCCGTCCGTCCGCGTCCTCGCTGGTGTGGAACAACTCCCACTGCCCGCGGCGGTCGCGCTTGGCCTGCCGCAACGCCAGGTCGGCCGTGCGCAGCAGTTCCACCGGGTCTACGTCGGGCAACGGCCGGTGCACCACGCCCGCGCTCACCGACACCGCCAGGCCATGACCGTCCACATAGGTCGGTTCGCCCAGGTCGGCGTTGATGGCCGCCATCGTGGTCGCGATGTCCGGCGTCAGAGCGGTGTTCTCCACGACGATCCCGAACTCGTCGCCGTCGAACCGCGCGATCATGGCCTGCTCGTGCGACAGCACGGCCCGCAACCTGCGCGCGACGTGCTGGAGCAGGTGTTCGCCGACCCGTGCGCCGAGGCTGTTGCAGACCAGGCCGAACGCGTCGAGGTCGAGGTGCAGGATCGTCACGCCGAACTCGGGATCGGCCCTGCGCAGCACGGTTTCCAGGTGGGTGGTGAAGAACTGCCGGTTCGGCAGTCCGGTCAGCACGTCGTGCAGCGACTGGCGGCGCAGTTCTCCCTGCAGCAGCGCCAGTTCCGTGTCGTCGTCCGCCATCACCAGGACATGACTGGGCTTGCCCTCGTCGTCCCGCAGCAGCGACGCCGTGAGCGTCACCTTGGCGAACTCGCCGTCACCGCGCACGAGGTGCATCGGTTCCCGCTCGAACTCGTCGCGTTCGGACAGTACCCGTTCCATCATCTCGCGGAACACGATGATCGACGTCGGCGCGATGAGCTCGACGAGCCGGGTGCCCGGCTCCGGCGGACGTCCGATGATCACCGCGATCGAGTCGTTGCCCCACGCGAGGCGCCCGTCGAGGCCGACGATCAGGACGCCGTTGGTGGACGAGGACGCGATGCCCTCGAACTTCGCCTCGCTCTGGCGCTGATCCCGTTGCGCGTCATGGGCGGCCTTGAGCAGCGAGCGCTGCATGCTCTCCTGCTGGTCCAGGATCGAGCGCGCCCGCGCCGCGGTGAAGCCGCACGTCAGCGCACCGATGCCGCCGACGACGCGGACGGTGTGCTGGTCGCTCGCGGCGAACTCCGGAAGCGCCAGCAAGCCTTTGCCTAGAACGTCGACGGTGCGCTTGAGGCCGGGCTCGTTCACGTACCCGAGAGCGACGAGCCGTTCGCCGACCTCCTCGAACGGAGCAGGGTCGAACGGTTCGCCGTGCAGTGCCGCGCACAATGCGTCGAGCTGGGCGCCCAGTTCGGCGTCCAGCTCATCCCTGCTCAGCGCGACTACGACAACACTGCTGACCAGGTAGCTCCACTTGCGCGACAAGGCTTCTCGCGCTCGGACGGCGGCGGTGTCCGTGGGTGGAGCGGCATCGGGTCTTCGGCTTGGATTCGTCATTCCCGTTGCCCTGTATGGGTTGGAGAGTGTCCGGCAGTTTACCCACCGGCAGTCGACGCCCATTGCGCCAACCGTGTGATCCTCCGACACTACAGCGTGGTTTCAGTCCTTACGACCGACCCCAGCGTACAAGAACATGTTCATCGACGCCTCGTCGGCGAAATCCCCAGGCCCGAACGGACGCCACTCCCCGCAGCCGACCAAACCGGGCTCCACCAGGGAAAACCCTTCGAACAACGCGCTGACCTGCGCGTGCGTGCGCATGTGCATCTGGTCGGCGCTCTTGCTGCTGTTCACCACCGCGGCGGCCTGGTCGACGTTGTCGTCGATCTGATCCTTCGCCACGTGCGTCAGCGCCAGGAAGCTGCCCGCGGGCAGCGCGTCGCGGTAATGGGCGACGAGCTTCTCCGGACCGTCCTCGTCGGGCACCCAGTGCATCATGAGCAGCATCAACAGCCCGACCGGTTCGTCGCGGCGCAGCAACCGCCTCACCTCGGGACTCGACAGCACGGCCTCCGGGTCGCGCATGTCGGCGTGCACCACGGCCGCGTTCCTGTTGTCAGCCAACATCAATTCGCTGTGCGCGACGGCGATGGGGTCCTTGTCGACGTAGACGACGCGCGCGGCCGGGTCGCGTTCCTGCGCGACCTCGTGCACGTTCGCGACGGTCGGGATGCCGGAACCGATGTCGAGGAACTGGCGAATCCCCTGGTCCATCATGAAGTTCACGGCACGGCCGAGGAATCTTCGGTTGACCCTGGCGACGTGGCGCAGCCCCGGGACCAGGGTCTCGATCTGGGAACCGACCTGCCGGTCGGCGGCGAAGTTGTGGGCACCGCCGAGGATGTAGTCGTAGACGCGGGCCATGCTCGGGACGTTCGTGTCGATGCCGAGCGGTACCCAGTTCTGGGTTTCTGCCACGGTGAACACCTCTTCGGTCTTTCGTGGCGGATCGGGGATGACGCACGAGCTTAGTCACCCGAGCGGCGTGCGCACTGAACCATCAGAGTGATGGGGAACCACCCGTTCAGGCACTGTCGTCTTCCCCCAAACGGCTCCTAGGGTGGTCCGTCCCCATTCGGCCCAACTCCTCAGGAGTCCGAATGCCCGTCCCGGTGGCCCCTCGCCGCTGGCCGTTGCTCGGGCACACCCCGTCCATGCTCGCCCACCGCGCCAAGTTCACCGACGCGTTGCACGAACACGGCGACGTGGTGCGTCTCGATCTCGGCCCACTGCACGCGCACTTCGTCACGAGTCCTTCGCTGACTCACGAAGTGCTTGTGTCGCAAGGATCGAAGTTCCGCAAGGGCGCCATGTTCGACAAGTTCCAGCCGTATCTCGGGACGGGCCTGCTGCTGTCGAACGGCGAGTACCACCTGCGCCAGCGCCGGATGATGCAGCCGGCCTTCCATCGGGAACGGATTGAAGCGTATGCCTCGACGATGGCTCGTGCTGCTGCTTCGCTGGCTGCGCGCTGGCAACCAGGCGAGATCCGCACCATCGAGAACGACATGCAGGAGCTCGCGGTCACCATCGTCGGTGAGACGCTCTTCTCGACGGAGATCGGCAAACGCGCGGTCGCGGAGGTCCGCCGGTCCATCTTCACGGTCATCCAGCAAGGCATGATCCGCGCGCTGTCCCCCACGTTCGTCGAGAAACTCCCGCTTCCGGGCAACAGGGAGTTCGACGAGGCCATCGCCCGCATGAAAGCCGTTGTGCTGCAGGTGATCGAGAGCTGGCGCGCGGACGGCACCGACAACGGCGACGTCCTCTCCATGCTGCTGCTCGCCGAAGAGGACGGCACCCGCATGACCGACCAGCAGACCTACGACGAGGTCCTGACCCTGCTGACCGCGGGCATCGAGACCACCGCGATCGCCCTGGCCTGGGCTCTGTACGAGGTCGGCAACGACCAGGAGATCGAACGCAGGCTGCACGAGGAGGTCGACGCGGTCGTGGGCGACCGCCCGGTGACGTTCGCCGACGTCCACTCTCTGCGGTACACGGCCCAGATCGTGCAGGAAACGCTGCGGAAGTACCCGATCTGGTTCGTGATGCGCCGAACGCTGACCGACGTCCAACTCGGCGACGTGTCGTTACCCGCGGGTGCCGAGGTGATCGTCAGCCCGCACGCGCTGCACCACGACGAGCGCTACTTCCCTTCACCGGAACGCTTCTGGCCCGACCGCTGGACTCCGGAGTTCGCCGCCGCCCTCCCGCGCGGCGCGTTCATCCCGTTCGGCGGCGGCAACCGCCAGTGCCTCGGCAACACCTTCGCCCAGACCGAGATCGTCATCACCCTCGCGACCATCGCGGCACGCTGGCGACTGGTCCCGACCCGTCCGGCGCGCGTGAAGTTCACGTCCGCGCCGTACCCGAACGGCCTGCTCATGAAAGCCGTCCCCCGCAACTAGCCGGAAGGTAGTTCTCCCATGCGTTTCCGCAGGCTCACCGCCGCGGCTCTGCTCGCCACCGCAACCCTGTTAGCCCCGCTCCAGGCCAACGCCGCCACGTCCTGCCAGGACGTCGCCTATCCCGTGCGAATCGGCCTCACCCCACTGGTGACCTCGCAGGAGACCATGGCGGGCAGGCTCTGCGTCCCGGCGGGCGCCACCACGGTGCAGGTCCTGATCCCGGGCGGCACGTACGACAGGACCTACTGGGACGTCGGCTACGAACCGTCGACCCACTCGTTCACGCAGTCCCAGAACAACGCGGGCTTCGCCACCCTCGCCCTGGACCGCATCGGCACCGGCAGGAGCTCCAAGCCCCTCAGCACCTTCGTGACGGCCACGACCCAGGCAAGCGCCGTCCACCAGGTCATCACCACCCTGAAACCCCGCTTCACCAAGGTGATCGTCGCCGGCCACTCCATCGGCTCCGCGATGGCGATGATCGAAGCGGGCACGAACCGCGACGTGGACGGCGTCCTGGTCACCGGCTTCACGCACAAGATGAACTACATAACCGTCGTCCCGGTACTGACCAACATGATCCCGGCGGGCCTGGACCTCGGCTACCTCACCACGATGCCGGACACCCGCTACAACTCGTTCCACAAACCGGGCCCACTGATCCCGGGCTCGATCTTGTACGACGAGGCCACCAAGGACGTCTTCGCCGTAACCGAGGCCGTGGACACCATCCTGCTCAACACGGTCATCATCCCGATCTCGCGCAACATCGACGTCCCGGTCCTCATCGTCGTAGGCAACGACACCCACTTCTGCAGCTCAGGACTTCCCCTGATGGGCAGCGACTGCTCCTCCCCAGCCGCGCTGAAGGCGGACGAGGCCCCGTTCTTCCCAGCGGTCCCCCGCCTGGACACCTACGTCCTCAACGGCTACGGCCACTCCATCAACTACGCCCCGAACGCCCCGGACTACCACGCCGCCGTCGCCAGCTGGGCCGAGGGCATCTAGCTAGAATCACCGCATGGACGAAGAGATCCACGAGCGAGTCCGCGAGTTCATCAAGGCGATCCCACGCGGACGAGTCGCCACGTACGGCGACATCTCAGATCTCGCGAAGGCACCGTCGCCACGGCTGGTAGGCCGAATCCTCAACGAGGACGGCCACGACCTGCCGTGGCAACGCGTGCTCAAGGCCGACGGCACCTGCGCCCCGCACCTCCGCGACACGCAACTCCAAATGCTGCACGAGGAGGGCGTTCCGAACCTCGACGGCAAGGTGAACCTGCGGGAGTACCGCTGGGAGGACGCCCGCAAGGAGGAGCCCGAGGTGCCGGGCCTCTGGTAGCGCCGCTGCAAGGCACGGCCTACGGACCACCCTCGAAGGTGACGGCCCGCACGCAAAGCCCCCTCCGCTGGAACGCGACGAGCCAACGCAAGCCGACCCGCACGGCCGATGCCCGCCAACGCAAAACGACCCGCGCGGTGCCACCCGACGCCCGCCAACGCACGGCGACCACTTACGAAGGTCCGGCGCGCGGTGCCACCCGGAAGCCAGCGACGCAAGGCAACCACGGACGAAGCCTGGCGTGGCGATGCGAAGCGAGCCGTCTGAACCTCTACCGCCTGGGTTGCGGTTCGGGCCCCTCAAGGCGATTGGGGCTTTACCTTGAGTGGGCGGGATGCTCCCCTCACGGGCACGGCCGGGCGCTTTTCAGCCCGGCCTTTTCCGGCCGTCCAGCATCCCGCCAGAGGCTCAAGGTCAAGCCCCAATCGCAACCCCGCTCAGTTCCGTCACGCCCCGCAGAACCACCCTCGCAAGGCGACCACCCGCACGGAACGCAACCAACCCCGCTGGAACAGGAACGGCCCGCACCCAGCCCGCACCCGCCCAGCGAAACTCAATCCCTGTCAAACCGCCCAATGGAACAGTTCCATTGAGGCCGTTCCCCACCAACCCTCATGCTGTTCGCAGCAGAACCGCCCGAGCCTCGTAGTACTTGCGCAACAAAGCATCGACCACAAGAGGATGCGCCCCGACCGGTTCGGAGACCACATCCGCACCGCACTCGGCGAGCGACCCGTGGAATGCCCCAGGTGCCAGGAGCCACGAGGCAACGGCCACGCGGCGCCCCCGCAGCCCGGCGACGACGTCGGGCACGCGGGGCGTCGCGGTCGCCACATATCCCACCGCAGCCGCCCCGATCAACGCGGCTGCGGCACGCACGGTCGCCAGCGCCCGCGCATCAGACGATCCCGCCGCGGCGAGCACTACTGCATCGCCGCGGCGGACACCTGCCTCCCGCAACCGATCGCGCACAGCCGGCACCGCGTCCAGCCCCAACGGCGACGTCAGCACCACCCCGGGCCGCCGCCCGATCTGCGCGGGAATGTCCACACGAACGTGATACCCGGCAGCCAGGAACACCGGCACCACAACACAGGGACCGTCCACAACGGACCGAACGTCGGGCTGCACCACGTCCGCGAACGCGACCTCCACAGGAACGTCCACAGAAGGACGAACCAAGGCGGCGATCTCCGAACACACCGCAATCCCACGCGGATCACGCGTCCCATGAAACGCCAGCACAAGTTTCACGCGGGCTCCATCGCAAGCCGGTAACCACGCTTCACCACAGTGCACACCATCTGCGGAGACCCCAAAGCGGTCCGCAACCGCCCGATCGCGGTCTCCACAGCATGCTCCTCACCGCCAGAAGGCAGAGCAGCCAACAGATCCTGGCGCGAGACCACCCGCCCACGAGCGGCGACCAAGGTCCGCAGCACCGCCATCGGCGCAGGAGCGACAGGCCGCAACTCACCGTCGATCACCACGGCCTGAGCCCGCATCTCCATGTCCATGGAAGCGATCCGCAGCCGCAACGCCCGCGAAGGCAACTCCAGAGCCAGCTCCCTGACCATCGACCCGATCCGGGACCGAGCAGGCTGCACGACAGGAATTCCGGCAGCCACCAACGGCCCAGCGGTGATCGCACCAACGCCGACCACGAGAACATCCCGGCGCAGGCAGGAAACCAAAGCACCGTAGTCGGGAGCCGTCCGCAGAACAGAAGAAGCCGCAGGCGCCGACGTGAACGTCAAGGCATCCACCTGCCCCGCCATCACAGCCTCGATCAACCGCTGCAACGGACCGATATCAGCCGGAGGCTCCCACCGATAAACAGGAATCTCGACTACTTCGGCCCCAGCAGCAGCCAAGGTGTTCACAAAGTCCGGCAGCGGCTCACCGTGCAACTGAACGGCGACGCGCTTACCGGACACGCCCATCCGCAACAGGTACTGCAACAGCTCCGCGTTCGACTCGGAAGAGGGCGACCAGGCCTCGACCAGCCCGGCCGCCCGAACCGCCCCCTTGGCCTTGGGACCGCGCGGCAACACCACCGCGCCTTCCAGCGCACGGTGCAGACGCCCCGCCAGTCCCCACCCCTCGGCGGCCTCGAACCACCCGCGGAACCCGATCGCCGTGGTGGCGACAACGACGTCGACAGGCGACGACACCAGTTCCAGCGTCGCCGCGTGCAGGGTCGCGTCATCGGGCAGAGGCACGATCCGCAAGGCAGGCCCGTGCAACACCGAAGCACCCTTGCGCTCCAGCATCGCGATGAGCTCATCGGCACGGCGAGCCGCCGTGACGCCGATGGTGAAGCCCGCCAACGGCCCCGTCATGTCAGCTCCACGACGCCGTCGCGCACTCGCACTTCATGCACGGCAACGGAAACGGAAGGCTGGTCCAGGCACTTGCCGGTCGCCAGTTCGAACGCCTGCTTGTAGACCGGTGACACCACGACGGGAACGCCACCGCGGTCGCCCACGATGCCCCGTGACAACACCGCGGCCCCGCTGAACGGGTCGATGTTGTCCAACGCGTGCACGGAGCCGTCAGCGGTCAGGAACACCGCCACCTGAGAGCCGTCCGGCAGCAACGCCGCGACACCCTGTTCCGGACGCAACACACCAAAGTCACAGACGATCACCTGACGACCTCCGGGATGCCGAGTTGAACGGGGACGCGCTGACCACGCTCGGAACGGAACTCGATCGTGGGATCGGGAGTGCCGGGCGCGTTGACGAACGACGTGAAGCGAGCGAGCTTCTCCGGGTCCTCGAGCACCCCGCGCCACTCGTCGGCGTAGTCGGAGACGTGTTCCGCCATCGCCGCCTCCAGCTCCTCGCAGATGCCGAGCTTGTCGTCGACGACGACCTCGCGCAGGTGGTCGAGCCCGCCGTCGAGCCCCTCCAGCCACACCGAGGTGCGCTGCAGCCGGTCCGCCGTGCGGATGTAGAACATCAGGAACCGGTCGATGATCCGAATCAGCTCCGCTGTGTCCACATCGGACACCAGCAGGTCCGCGTGCCGGGGCGTGAAGCCACCGTTGCCGCCGACGTAGAGGTTCCAGCCGTTCTCGGTGGCGATCACACCGAAGTCCTTGCTGCGGGCTTCTGCACACTCGCGGGCGCACCCGGAGACGGCCGACTTGAGCTTGTGCGGCGACCGGAGGCCCCGGTAGCGCAGCTCCAATTCGATGGCGAGCCCGACCGAGTCCTGCACGCCGTAACGGCACCAGGTCGTGCCGACGCAGGACTTCACCGTGCGCAACGCCTTGCCGTACGCGTGCCCTGACTCGAAGCCCGCGTCCACCAACCGGCGCCAGATCAACGGCAGCTGGTCGACGGTCGCGCCGAACAGGTCGATGCGCTGGCCGCCGGTGATCTTCGTGTAGAGCCCGTAGTCGCGCGCCACCTCGCCGATGACGATCAGCTTCTCCGGCGTGATCTCGCCGCCGGGGATGCGCGGCACCACCGAGTACGTGCCGTTGCGCTGCAGGTTCGCCAGGAACCTGTCATTGGTGTCCTGCAACGAGACCTGAGCCTCGCCGAGGATGTGCCCGTTGTTCAGCGACGCCAGGATCGACGCCACCGCCGGCTTGCAGATGTCGCAGCCGCGGCCGCTGCCGTGCTTCGCGACCAGGTCGCTGAAGGTGGTGATCCGGGTGGCGCGGACGATCTCGAACAGCTCCGCCCGCGAGTGCGTGAAGTGCTCGCACAGCGCTTTGGACTGCTCGACACCGCAGTCGGTCAGCAGCTTCTTGAGCATCGGCACGCACGAGCCACAACCCGTGCCCGCCTTGGTGCACGCCTTGAGCTCCGCGACATCACAGGCGACACCGGACTGGATCGCGTCGGTGATCGTCTGTTTGGTCACCGCGTGACACGAGCAAACCTGTGCGTCCGCGGGCATCTCGACGTCGACGGCCCCGCCCGGCTGCAACAGTGCCGCCGGAACTTCCTTGCCCACCAACGGACGCAACGACAGGTACGACGAGGCGTCACCCACGAGCACGCCGCCGAGCAACGTGCGAGCGTCGTCCGACACCACGAGCTTGCTGTAGGTGCCGGCGACCGCGTTGTTGACCACGACTTCCAGCGCGCCCTCGGTCTGGGCGTGCGCGTCGCCGAACGACGCCACGTCCACCCCGAGCAGCTTCAGCTTCGTCGACATGTCCGCACCGGGGAACACCCTGGAGCCGCCGCCGAGCTGGTCCGCGACGGCCTCCGCCATCGCGTAACCGGGAGCCACGAGCCCGTACGTCACACCGTCGACCGCAGCGCACTCGCCGATCGCGAACACCCGCGGATCGGCGGTCCGGCAGGCGGCGTCGACCAGGTAGCCGCCGCGCGGCCCCAGCTCCAGCCCCAGCTCCAGATCGGTGCGCGGCCGGATGCCCGCGCTGAACACCACGACGTCGAGGTCCAGCTCGACACCGTTGGCCAGCTTGGCGATCAACCGCGTGCCGTCGCGTTCGATCGAGGAGGCCGAAGTACCGGTGTGCACGGTCAGATCGAGCTTCTCGACCAGCCGCTTCAGCAGCCCGGCACCGCCCTCGTCGACCTGGATCGGCATCAGCCGCGGCGCCATCTCCACGACGTGCGGCGAGACTCCCATGCCGCGCAACGCGTTGGCCGCTTCGAGCCCGAGCAGGCCACCGCCGAGCACCATGCCGGAGTGCCGTCCAGGCCGGTCGGCGGCCTCGATCGTCGCCCGGATGTCGTCCAGGTCGTCCACCGTCCGGTACACGTGGCAACCGGGCAGGTCGCGGCCCGGAACGGGTGGCACGAACGGCACCGAACCGGTGGCCAGCACCAACGCGTCGTACGTGACCTCGACGCCGGACGCACCGACCACGACACGACGTTCCCGGTCGACGGACACGACCTTCTCACCGAGCCGGATCTCGCAGCCGCTCAGCGGCGTGAGCTCCAGATCGGCGAAGTTCCAGCTGTCCACATAGGACGACAACGCCACCCGGTCATAGGCGGGGCGGGTCTCCTCACCGAAGACCACGATCCGCCACGAAGAGTCACGGAGGATCTCAACGAGCCGGTGGCCGACCATGCCGTTGCCGATCACGACCAGGGTCTGGGTCATCGGGCATCCCTCCTTCGCCCGGTATGCTCACCGGGCGGCGTGTCATCCCAAGGTCCGCAACATTTCGCGGTTGTTAAAGGAAACTCTCTTCGCAGTTCAGCGCGGTGTGCGTCACACGCCGGCGTAGGCGAGCGAAGGACGCTCCGCGAACACGTTGCGCCGCAGGTAGAACCACCAGGTGGTGCCGACGCAGAGCCCGTAGAAGACCAGGAACGCGGTCAGCGCGGGCGTCAGGCTCTTCGAGGCCCCTTCGAGCGAGAACTTGAAGACGAGGTTCACCAGCACACCACCGGCCGCGCCGATCGCACCCGCGATGCCGACGACGGCGGCCGCCTGGCGCTTCGCGGACTTGTCGTCGTCGGACTGGGTGCGGAAGATCGCCGGGATCATCCGGTACGTCGAGCCGTTGCCCACTCCGGCCAGCACGAACAGCGCGATGAACGAACCGAAGAACAGCGCGAAGTTCCGCAGGTCGACGCTGAGGATCACGCCGACCGTGCCCAACCCGAGCCCGACGAACGTGCCCAGCGTCACCTTCGCACCACCGATCCGGTCCGCGAGCCAGCCACCGAGCGGCCGGGCCACCGAGCCGATCAGCGCGCCGAGGAACGCGAGCGCCACCCAGCCCTTGTAGTCCACGAAACTGATCTTGATCAGCGACGGGAACGCGAACGAGAACCCGATGAACGACCCGAAGGTGCCGATGTAGAGGAACGACATCACCCAGGTGTGCGGGTTCGACAGAGCGAGCCTGTACGACTGCCCGTCCGGCTTGGCCTGGGTGAGGCTGTCCATGAAGAACCACGCGCAGGCCGTGGCCACCACGATGAACGGCATCCAGATCAGCGCCGCGTAGGCGAGGTGGATCCCGGTACCGATGGTGATCACGATCGGCACGACGAGCTGCGTGACCGCGACACCGAGGTTGCCGCCGGCCGCGTTCAGGCCGAGCGCCAGGCCCTTCTTGCCCTCGGGGTAGAAGAACGAGATGTTCGCCATCGACGACGAGAAGTTACCGCCACCGAGGCCCATCGCGGCCGAGGTGAGCAGGAAGAACCAGTAGGGCGTGCCCGGCGTCGCCACGGCGTAGGCCAGCATCGTGCACGGGATCAGCAGCAACCCTGCGCTGATCGTCGTCCACATCCGGCCACCGAAGCGCGGCACCGCGAACGTGTACGGCACCCGCAGCGCGGCACCGACCAGGTTCGGCACGATCAGCAGCCAGAACTGCTGGCCGACGCTGAAGGCGAAGCCGACGGAGCCGAGGCTCACGACGACGATGCTCATCAGCACCCAGACGCTGAAACCGAGGTTCTCCGCGAGAACGGAGAACGCGAGGTTCTTGCGGGCGATCCGCTTGCCCCTGCTCTCCCAGAACTCGGGCTTCTCCGGCTCCCAGTGGTCGATCCAGCTCATTGAAGTCCTCCGCGGGGTCGGCGTTGCCGGGAAACCTAGGAAACGCGCATTACCAGGGCGCTCTGGCCGATGACGGCGGCGGCAACTCCACCGCACATCACGCCGAGGCGGGCTGTGAGGCCCCGAGCCAGTCGATCAGTCCGCACACCGCGTCCTTGCAGCCACCGCACCCGGTCGTCGCGCGAGTGGCCTCCGCGAGCTGCGGCAACGACTCCGCGCCCGCCCGCCAGGCCGACACGATCTGTCCTTTGGAGACGGTGTTGCACCGGCAGATCACGGCGCTGGACGGCAGGTCGGCGGGCGATGCGGCCTCGGCGGGCAGCGCCCGGCCCAGCAACAACGCCAGGCGGTCGGTCGGCGCGGGAATGCCCCGGTCGTAGAGCTGGGTGATCGTGGCGGCCGCGTCCGGCGCGCCGAGCACGATCGCGCCCGCCACCCGGTCGTCGCGCAGCACGAGCTTCGCGTACCGGCCGCGCGAGGGTTCCTGGAAGCACAGGACTTCCGAGTCAGGGCAGTCGACGTCGGTGTGCACGTCGCCCAGCGCCGCCAGGTCGACGTCCCGTGCCTTCAACCGGGTCACGACGGAGGTCCCCCGGTAGCGGGCGGCCGGGTTCGCGCCGGTCAGCCGGTCCGCGAGCACGGCTGCCTGGTCCCACGCGGGCTGCACCAGCCCCGACACCGTGCCGGGATGCTGGGCGCAGTCCCCGATCGCGTGGATGCGCGGGTCGCTGGTGCGCAACGCGTCGTCCACGACGATGCCGCGGTCGACGGTCAGTCCCGCCTTCACCGCCAGCGACGTCTCGGCGCGCACACCCGCGGACACCACGACGAGTTCGGCGGGAACGTGCGTGCCGTCGTCGAGGATCAGGCCGTCGCCGGGCAGGTACTTGGCGGCCATGGCGTTCAGCCGGAACTCGATGCCGAGCTTGCCGAGCGTGCGGGCGAGAACGCTGCCGGCGCCGGGGTCGAGCTGGCGTTCCATCAGGTGGCCGACGGGGTGCACGACGGTGACGAGGCAACCGCGTCCGGCCAGGCCACGCGCGGCCTCGATGCCGAGCAGGCCGCCGCCCAGCACCGCGACGGGTGTGCCCTTGCAGGCCTTGGCCTCGATCTCGGCGCAGTCGTCGAGGGTGCGGAAGGCGACCACACCGGGGGCGAGCTTGCCGTCCTCCACAAGACCTTCGGCGGGCGGCACCCAGGGGACGCTGCCGGTGGCGAGAACCAGTGAGTCGTAGGGAATTCCGTCGATCGTCCGGCCGGCGCGGTCGATCTCACGGACCTGGGTCCCCAGCCGCAGGTCGATGTCGTGGTCCGCGGCCCACCTGTCGTCGTGCAGCCGCGTCGACTGCGGCGTCATCGAGCCCGCCACGACGGTCGACAGCAGCACTCGGTTGTACGCGGCGTGCGGCTCCGCGCCGATCACGGTGATCGAGATTTCGGGGTCCCGACGGCGCAACTCGTCCGCCAGCCGCGCCCCTGCCATGCCGTACCCGACGATCACTACTCGCCTCATTGGAACTCCAATCGGCAGATAACACTGTCTGCTAGCCGAGAAGTACTCGACATCCGCTCCGCCAGGGCACGTTGTACAGCCACCCTGAAATCTGCCGAATGTGAAGGTTTGAGAAAATGTGAACGATGGCCACAACCCTGGTGAGGCGGGCGTTCAAGTACCGCTTCCATCCCACCGATGTGCAGGCAGCGGAGCTGCTGCGCACGTTCGGGTGTGTGCGCCTGGTCTACAACAAGGCACTTGAAGTCCGCGCCACGGCTTGGAGCCGTGACCAAAGGCGGATCTCCTACAACGACACTTCGGCCATGCTCACCGCGTGGAAGTCGACCAGTGACCTGACGTTCCTCAACGAGGTGTCCAGCGTCCCGCTGCAGCAGGCTCTGCGCCACCTGCAGGCCGCGTTCGGACACTTCTTCGACCGGCGCGCAAAGCATCCGCGATTCAAGTCGCGCAAGAAGTCTCGCGCATCGGCCGAATACACGCGGTCCGCGTTTCGCTGGCGCGAAGACACGCTCACGCTGGCCAAGATGACCGAGCCGCTCTCCATCGTGTGGTCCCGCCCATTGCCGGAAGGCTCTCAGCCGTCCACGGTCACCGTGTCCATGGACCGCGCTGGACGGTGGTTCGTGTCGATTCTGGTGGAAGACACTGTGGATCACCACGCACCTACGACCGCTGTGGTGGGTATTGATGTAGGTGTGACGGCACTGGTGACGCTCTCCACCGGAGAAAAGATCTCCAATCCGCAGCATGAAAACAGGGACAGGCTCCGGTTGACTCGTGCGCAGCGAGCTCTTTCGCGCAAGCAGACCGGATCGGCGAACCGGGAGAAGGCGCGACTCAAGGTTGCGCGCGTACACGCCAGAATCTGCGACCGCCGGCAGGATTTCCTGCACAAGCTCACCACTCGACTCGTTCGTGAGAACCAAACGATCGTATTCGAGGACCTGCACGTGTCCGGCATGCGACGGAACCGCCGACTGGCACGTGCGATCTCCGACGCCTCCTGGTCGCGACTCCGCCAGATGCTCGAATACAAAGCCGCGTGGTACGGCCGTCAGGCGATCGCAGTCGACAGGTGGTTGCCGTCGAGCAAAATGTGCTCCAACTGCGGGGCGACAACTGATGCCTTGCCGCTGCGCGTGCGGGAGTGGACATGCCAATGCGGTGTGACCCACGACAGAGACGTGAACGCGGCGAAGAACATTCTGGCCGCCGGGCTGGCGGCTACAGCCTGTGGAGACGGTGTGAGACCGACCCGGCGTTAGCTGGCGAGGCAACTGTCGCAACCTCCCTTCCAATGGGTGAAGAAGCAGGAAAGTCAGGGTGTGAGCCCGACACCTCCAAGTGGAGGCGAAGTCAAGCCGGCTCCAATCGCACAGCGCAGACCTTGAACTCGGGCATCCGGCTCGTGGGATCGAGCGCGGGGTTGGTGAGCAGGTTCGCCCGGCCGTCACCGGGAAAGTGGAACGGCAGGAACACCGCGTCGGCGCGCATGCTCGGCACGCACCGGACGACCGCCGTCACCGTTCCCCGCCGGGACACGACGTGCGCGGACTCGCCGGAGGCAAGCCCCGCCCGCGATGCCGTGTCGGGGTGCACCTCCACGTACATCTCGGGAACGGCCGCGAGCAGCTCGCCGATCCGCCGCGTCTGCGCACCCGACTGGTAGTGCTGCAGCACCCGTCCGGTGGTGGCCTGCAACGGGAATTCCTCGTCCGGCGGCTCGGCGGGGCCGCGGTGGTCGACGGGGATGAACCGCGCCAGGCCGTCGGGATGCGCGAACTCGTCCAGGAAGAGCCTGGGCGTGCCGGGATGATCCACCGACGGCACCGGCCAGTGCAGCTGCTCGGACTCCAGCCGCTCGTAGGTGATGCCGGAGTAGTCGGACAGACCGCCGGCGGACGCCCGCCGCAGCTCCTCGAAGACCTCGACCGGCTCGACGGGGAACTTCGAACCGACGCCGAGCCGCAATGCCAGTCCGTGCAACAACTCCAGGTCGCTGCGCACACCGGGAGGTGCGTCGAGTGCCTTGCGGCGCCTGATGATCCGGCCTTCGAGGTTGGTCATCGTGCCGTCTTCCTCGGCCCACTGCGTCACCGGGAACACGACGTCGGCCATCGCCGCGGTCTCCGACATCACGAAGTCCGCCACCACCAACAGGTCCAGCGCCTTGAAGCGGTCGACGACACCGGACGCCCGCGGCGCCGACACCACCGGGTTGCTGCCGAACACCAGCATCGCCTTGATGTCCTCGGCGACCAGCAGCTCGTAAGCGCTGCGCCCGGGACCGGGCAGCCACGACACGTCCCAGACGTCCATGACGTGCTGCCGCGCAACGGGATCGTCGATCTTGCGGTAGCCGGGCAGCTGGTCGGCCTTCTGGCCGTGCTCGCGGCCACCCTGGCCGTTGCCCTGCCCGGTCAGGCAGCCGTAACCGGAACCGGCCCGGCCGGGAAGTCCCAGCGCCAGCGCCAGGTTGATCCACGCCGAGACGTTGTCGGTGCCGGTCGCGTGCTGCTCGGTGCCGCGCCCGGTCAGCACGTACGACCGCCCGGCCAGCATGTGCACGGCGGCGCGCTGGTCGGCGGCGGACACGCCGGTGACACGTTCGACGCGCTCGGGCCACCACCCCGCCGCCACCCGCCACGCCTCGTCGAAACCCGAGGTCCTGGAGGTGATGTACTCCTTGTCGATCACGCCCTCGATGACCGCTGTGTGCAGCAATCCCAGTGCCAGCGCCAGGTCCGTGCCCGGCGCGGGCTGCAGGTGCAGCGTCGCGCGCTCGGCGGTCGGGGTGCGGCGAGGGTCGATGACGATCAGCCGCGCGCCCTCCAGGTGCCGCAGGAACGGCGGCATGGTCTCGGCCGGGTTCGAGCCCGCCAGCAGCACCGTGTCGGCGCCGCGCAGGTCGGTCAGCGGGAACGGCAGCCCGCGGTCCAGCCCGAACGCCTTGTTGCCCGCGGCGGCGGCCGAGGACATGCAGAACCGGCCGTTGTAGTCGATCTGCGAGGTCTTCAACGCGACGCGCGCGAACTTGCCGAGCGCGTACGCCTTCTCGTTCGTCAGCCCGCCGCCGCCGAACACGGCGACCTCGTCGGGTTCGTAGGAGGTGATCCGCGCCGCGACGAAGTCCAGCGCCTCGTCCCAGGACACCGGCTGACCGTGCAGAAGAGGTGTGGTGAGCCGGCCGGGATGGCGCAGCAGTTCCCCCGCCGTCCAGCCCTTCTGGCACAGCCCACCGGGACCAGGGGCCACCTGGCCGTCGATGACGCTCATGGAGCACTGCAGCGCGCAGTAGGGGCAATGGGTCACGCCGCTGACGCTAAGAAGCCCGCGTTAACCCGATGCTCCGCAATGTTTCGTCGGTGGAAAATGGCCCGCTCAGAGCAGTGCCGTCACCTGGTGAGCAGCTCGTTCCAAGCCCGCAAAGGACTGTGGCGTTGACAACGGGTGCAGCGCGTGCACGGCCAGCCGGAACAGCATCGCGCGCACGAGCGCCTGCTCCCACTCGGCCTGATGGCTCCACCGGTGGAACAGGCCGGAGTCCGCGCCACCCCACGCGACGGCGTCCACGGCGATCACGGCGGCGGCCCACTCGGCGGGACGCCAGTAGGCGGTGAAGTCGATGACGGCCGGCGGCGCGTTGCCCGCGAACAGCACGTTGCCGAACAGGTCGCCGTGCACGACCTGCGGCTTGAGGTTGAGCGGCTTCTGCGTGTCCTTGAGCAGGTCGAACAGCCTGCCGCCGAGGTCGGCGTCGAGCGGCACGTCCTCCTCGCCCCACGCCTTGCGGTCGGCGACGGCGAACACGTCGGTGCGCGCGTCGAGGAAACGGGGTTTGGGCAGCTCGGCCGTGGCCTGGTGCAGGCGCTGGGCGACGGCGATGACCTCGTCGTGGCGCGCCTCGGCCCGGCCGGCCAGGAACTTCGTGGCGGACCAGCCACCGACGACGTATCTGCCGTCCGTGGAACGCAGGGGTCTGCCGATGCGCAGGTGGTGGACGTCCAGGCCGTCGAGGGTCTTGGCGATCCAGGTGGCCTCGGCGGGTCTGGGCGCCGGCCTGATCGTGGCGTCGCCGCACCGCCAGGCGGGGCCGCCGTCGATCAGCTCTGGCTCGGCGTCACGTGCCCCGAACGCCGCACGCACGTGCGCTGGGGGCGGTTCGGGGGACCGGGTCACGGTCGGGCACGCTACCTGGCTAGACCGTCCGGGTGGTGGACCCTGACACGCCGTGATTCATGCCACCACCCGAACAGCCCAGAGTTGGAGCGACTGCAAGTACTACCGGCTAGGCCGTTGGCAGTACTTGCAGTCGCCGTCACGCGATCAGTAGGTCGGCAGGCTGGGGTCGACCTCGCGGGCCCACGCCAGCACACCGCCGCCGACGTGCACGGCGTCGGAGAAGCCCGCCTTGTGCAGCGCCGCGAGCGCCTCCGCCGAACGAGCACCGGACTTGCAGTGCAGCACCAGCGGCTTGTCCTGCGGCAGCTCGGAGAACGCCTCCCCGGACAGGATCCTGTCCTTCGGGATCAGCACGGAGCCCGGGATCTTCACGATCTCGTACTCGTGCGGCTCGCGGACGTCCACCAGCAGGAAGTCCTCACCGGACTCCTGCTTGTGCTTGAGCTCCAGGGGCGTGATCGTGTTGCCCGCGGCCGCCTGCTGCGCATCCGTGGACACGACACCGCAGAACGCCTCGTAGTCGATCAGCTCGGTGATCTTCGGCGACTCCGGGTCCTTGCGGATCTTGATGGTCCGGTAGGACATCTCCAGTGCGTCGTAGACCATCAGGCGGCCCAGCAGCGGGTCGCCGATGCCCGTGAGCAGCTTGATCGCCTCGGTCACCATGATCGAGCCGATCGACGCGCACAGCACGCCCAGCACGCCGCCCTCGGCGCACGACGGGACCATGCCGGGAGGCGGCGGCTCCGGGTAGAGGTCGCGGTAGTTGAGGCCCTGGCCGTCCGGGGCGTCCTCCCAGAAGACGCTGACCTGGCCCTCGAACCGGAAGATCGAACCCCACACGTACGGCTTGCCCAGCAGCACCGCGGCGTCGTTCACCAGGTACCTGGTGGCGAAGTTGTCGGTGCCGTCGAGGATCAGGTCGTAGTCGCGGAAGATCTCCAGCGCGTTCTCGGAGTTGAGGTGCGTCTGGTGCAGGATCACCTTGACGAACGGGTTGATCTCGGCGACCGAGTCGCGGGCCGACTCCGCCTTGGGGCGGCCGACGTCGGACTGGCCGTGGATCACCTGGCGTTGCAGGTTCGACTCGTCCACGACGTCGAAGTCGACGACGCCGAGCGTGCCGACCCCGGCCGCGGCCAGGTACAGCAGTGCCGGGCTACCAAGGCCGCCCGCGCCGACGACGAGCACCTTCGCGTTCTTCAGCCGCTTCTGCCCGTCCACCCCGACGTCCGGGATGATCAAGTGGCGGCTGTAGCGCGCGACTTCTTCCTTGGTCAGCTCCGCGGCTGGCTCAACGAGCGGCGGAAGCGCCATGCTGGTCCTCCTCGACGAATGTCTCCGTGTCCGAGACAACGTCTACCCTGCCTCGACTCTTCCCCGTTGGAAAGCTGTCTCAGCCTGCGGGAAACGCGTTCGGCGTGCACACCTTGCCGTCAGCGGGAACGACGTCCTGGCCCGCGTTGAGCTGAGACACGAAGTCGTTCGAGACGCCGAACGTCTGCTGCATCATCACGGGGGCGGGCGCGCCGTTCTCGCCGCAGGCGGCGTGGCCGTTGCCCAGGGCGTGACCGACCTCGTGGTTGATCACGTAGGTGCGGTATCCGGCCAGGTCAGGGCCGTAGACCATGGCGCCGCGCACCCAGCGCGCGACGTTGATGATCACGCGCTTGGTGCCGGGGTTCCAGCAGGAGGTCTCGAACGGGATCTCCTTGCCGCACAGCGTGTGGGTCGTCTTCGTGGTGGTCAGCGCCACGAAGAAGTCCGGGTTCTGGTTCGCTTCGACCCGCTGCAGCGCGACCTGCTTGGTGCCGACCCAGCTGCGCGGGTCGGACAGGATTCCGTCGATCGTGCGCGCGAACGCGGCCGCGTCGTCGTTGTAGTCGGCGGGCTTCACACCGTCCTCGACGGCGATCGCGTACTTGCGGAACTTCGGCGCGTTCGCCTCGCCGACGCGCGGACCGTTGCCGGCGATCACCTTGAACGTGCCGACGCCGTCCTGCGAGAAGTCCGGACCGGCCGGCAACTCGGCGGTCGGGATCTTCAGGTCGGGCTTCTTGGCCGGCAGCTCGGTCGCGGGCACCTCAGGCGTGCTGGCGGGGGTCTCGGCGGCGTTCGTGCCGGGGCCACCGATCGCGGGGGACTTGGGCTGGACCGTGTCGAGCACCACCAGCGCGGTCAGCACGAGGAGCACCGGGATCGCGTAGATCCGCCACCCGTAGTTGGCGACGAGCTTCTTCACGCCGCGACGCTTGCGCGGCCTTCGCAGGGCCTGCGTGCCCTCCGGTTCCCAGGAGGCCGCAAGCGGTTCCGCGCTGGTCCGGCGCTCGCCGCGGCGGTAGCGGTCAGCGGGCGGAGCAGTACGTCCTCGCTCGGGGGCGCGATTCACGTGGTCCAGGGTCCCACATCCCCCGTAAGGCCGTCGTTCATCACCATGAGTGTCGATCGACCGCCTCCCACATGCCCAGCACGGCCCTCGCCACGGTGGCGGGCCGCTCCATCTGGGCGACATGGCCTGTCTTGGGAAGCACCAGCAGTCGCCCCTTGGGCAGCGACCGTGCCGTTCGTGGTCCCTTCCGCACGCTGACGAGCCGGTCGTTCTCGCCCCAGAGCACCAGCGTCGGCGCCTTGACCAACGGCAGCAGCCGCCACAGCGACCTCGGGCCGGGCGTGAGCCAGCTCTGCATCAGGCCGAACGTGCTGCGGTTGAGCGCCTGCCCCGCCCACTTCTGCCGGGCGCGCTCCTCGTTCTCCTTGATCGACTCCTCGATGCGGTGGTCGGGCACCACGCTCGGGTCGGCGAAGCAGAGTTCGAGCATCTGCCTGGTGCGCTGGTGCGCGCTCAGCTTCGCGAGCTCGCGGCGCACCTTCGACCCGATGATCGGCAGGACGGCGAGCGCCATCCGCGGATCGGACATGCGGTCGAGGCGCGGCCTGAGGTCGGGCACGGCCGGCGAGACGAGCGTGAGCGTCTTCACGAGATCCGGCCTGCTCGCGGCGACCATCACGGAGATCGCGCCTCCCATGGAGTTGCCGAGCAGGTGCACCGGCTGTGAGAGCGTTTCCAGGTACTTGATCACCGTGCGGGCGTGCGTGGCGAGACTGAAGTCGTAGCCGGGAATCGGCTCCGACCGGCCGAACCCGGGCAGGTCGATCGAGTAGCCGCTGACGTGGTCCTTCAGCTGCGCCGCGAGATCTGTCCAGTTCGTCGCGGACCCGCCAAGCCCGTGCACGTACACGGCCGGCGGCCCGTCGCCAGGGGTGACCCTCACGTGCACCTCGTGGGCGTCGACCTGGTGAAACTCACCTGGCCACGGCGTCTGGGTCTTGTCCAGCGGCGGCAGCGCGACCGTGGACAACGGGGCGGGAATGATGGTGCTCACCGGACCAGGATGCGGGAAAGAACGCCCAGATGGTTCCCGGATGTGGGCTACCAGCGAGTAAGGTTGCTCTCAGCCTCGGTCTGGCAACCCCTGTCCGACGGCCGGATCACTCGTGCTGGAGGCACCATGACGGAGACGGCGCAGAGCGCACCCGCAGGCAGGGGCGTTCGACTGCCGCGCACCGCCCGCCGTGCGCAACTGCTGGCAGCGGCGCAGGACGTGTTCGTCACCAATGGCTATCACGCCGCGGCGATGGACGAGATCGCCGAGCGCGCGGGCGTGTCCAAACCGGTGCTCTACCAACACTTCCCGGGCAAGCTCGAGCTCTACATGGCGCTCCTCGAGTCCCATGTGGACGAGCTGGTCGGCCGTGTCCGCACCGCCATCGGCTCCACCACGGACAACAAGCTCCGCGTGCGCGCCGCCGTGGCCGCCTTCTACGACTTCGTGGACGGCGAGGGCCAGGCGTTCCGCATGGTGTTCGAGTCGGACCTGCGCTCCGAACCGGCCGTGCAGTCGGCCGTGGAGCGCGCGACCACGGACTCCGTGGACGCCATCACCGACACCATCACCGCGGACGCCGGGCTCGACCCCGAACGTGCCCGGTTGCTGGCCGTCGGACTCGTGGGGCTGTCGCAGGTCACGGCGCGGTCGTGGCTCGCGGACAACCGGCGGGTACCGAAGGAGGACGCCGTCGCGCTGATCTCGAACCTGGCGTGGCGCGGCATCGGTGGCGGTTTCCCGCTCCAGCACTGACGACGCTGAGTACCGTTCCCCTTGGATCATCGATCTGAGGGGGCAGCATGATTCTCGTCACCGGAGCCACGGGGAACGTCGGCGCGGAAGTGGTGGCAACGCTCATCGCGGCGGGCACGCCGGTGCGCGCGCTCCAGCGCAAGGGCGAGGCACCGCCAGGGACGCAGGCCGTCACAGGCGACCTGAACGAACCGCAGAGTCTGGGGCCCGCTCTCGCAGGAGTCGACGCGGTCTTCCTGCTGCCGGGTTACCAGGACATGCCCGGGGTGCTCGACCAGGTGCGCAGGGCGGGAGCGGCGCGGGTCGTGCTGCTGTCCGGTGGTTCCGCGGGCGATGGCGACCCGGACAACGCGGTTTCCCGTTACATGGCCGAATCCGAGGCCGCCGTGCGGGAGTCCGGTGTGCCGTGGACGTTCCTGCGGCCAACCGCGTTCATGTCGAACTCGCTCCGGTGGGCCCCGCAGTTGCGGAAGGGCGACGTGGTGCACGAGCCGTTCGCGGGCGTGCGAGTCGCGAACGTCGATCCGCACGACATCGCGGCGGTCGCCGTCCAGGCACTGCTGACCCCCGCCCACGAGGGGCAGATCTACCACCTCAGCGGTCCGGAGTCGTTGCTGCCCGCGGACCGGCTGCAGGTGCTCGGCGACGTGCTCGGCCGTGACCTCGTCCTGCGTCCGCAGACGAACGACGAGGCACGGGCCGAGATGAGCGCGGCGATGCCGGCGAAGTACGTGGACGCCTTCTTCCGCTTCTACGTCGACGGCACGCTCGACGAGGCGAAGGTGCTGCCGACCGTCGAGCAGGTCATCGGCCGCCCGCCGCGGACATTCCGGCAGTGGGCCGTCGAGCACGCGGAGGCGTTCGCCTCCTGAGGTGTCACATCAGCGCGGCTATCCGTCTCGCCACGTCCTCTGACCGTTCCAGCGGCAGCATGTGCCCGGTCTTCGGATAGATCACGAACTGCGCGCTCGGCAACGCCTCGGCCAGCACCCGCGAGTGCCGCATCGGCGTGAGCACGTCCCAGGACCCGGCCATCACGACCGCCGGGATGTCCGCCAGCACGGCCAGCGCTTCCCGCCGCTGGTGCAGCGTCAGCTCCTCCCGGATCCCGACGAACGCCGCACCGCTCGTGTTGCCCGCCATCGCCGCGGCGGCGCGCACGTCGGCCCACCGCGGACGACGCCCGAACGTCACCCGCAGCCCTGGCGCGATCAGCCGCCCGAACCCGACCTTGGGACGCTTGACCAGCCACTTCCCGGCAATCCGCTCGACGCCGCTCTGCCGGGGCAGGTTCCCGCACGACGTGGCGATCAACGCCACCCCGGACACCCGCGCGAACAGCTCGGGCCGTTGCTCGGCCAGTGCCATGATCGTCATCCCGCCCAGGGAATGGCCGGCCAGCACGATCCGGCCCGTCGGAACGTGCTCCTCCAGCACGGCCGCCAGGTCGTCGGCCAGCTCGGAGATCGTCCCGGTGCCGCCGGCCGAACCACCGTGACCGCGCACGTCGTACCGCACCACCCGGCCAGGCAGTGCGGCGGCGACGCGGTCCCAGGTGGTCAGATCCATGGTCCAGCCGTGCAGCAGGACCGCGGTCACGTCGGAGGGCGAAGTCCCCGACGTGACGACGTTCAGCCGATCAAGAACGAGCGACGCCATGAGCGCATCCCCGGCCTTCCCACGAGTCCGGCCTCGTCGAGGAACGTCATGATCCGCTCGCCCGCCCAGCGGATCATCTCCTGGAACCGCTCGTTGCCCAGCGCCTGCCGGTGAGCCTCGCGGACGTCCAGGCCGACGGCGGCGTACGCGGCGGGGTTGATGATCGAGCGGGTGATCATCATCGACACGTACCCGACCAGCCACTTCTGGTACGGCAGCTCGTAGCCCTTCAGCTCCGACATGCCCCGCAGCAGCTCCTCGCGGGCGAACCGCACGTGCCGCGCCTCTTCCAGCACGTGGATCCGGTTCACCATGCGCACGAGCGGCTGGACGGTGTCGTCGGTCATCGCCTCGCGCTGCAACCGGTCGAGGATCTCCTCCGCGACCAGGATCGAGCCGTACATCGCGGGGCCGTAGCCGATGATCGGCAGCAGCTTGCCCATGCGGTGCGTGTGGCGCGTGGGCCCGTAGGCCGGGCAGCCGATCCGCTCGACCAGGCGCGCGAACATCGTCGAGTGACGGCACTCGTCGGCGACCTCGGTCAGCGCGTACTGGGCGTGCCGCGTGGTCGGGTCGGTGTTGTAGACCATCTTCACGAGCATCTGCATGAGCAGCAGCTCGAACCACAGGCCGACGGACGCGATCGACGCCAGCTCGTGCTTCGACAGCTCGATGCGCTGCTCCTGCGAGAGCGAGTCGTAGAGAGGCGTGCCGTAGAGCGAAATGCGCTGTTCAGGGATGTAGAAGAGACCGTCGACCAGAGGTGCGGACCAGTCGATGTCCACCTCGGGGTCGTAGAACTTCTCGGCGGACGACTTGAGGAGCCGTTCCGCTGTCTTCTCCCGATCGGCGACCCTCATCGGTTGCCCTCCCCGGTAGGTGTTACTTGAGGTAACGGTTACTTCTGGTAGCGTGCATCACATGGCACGCACTGTCAAGGGGCCGGACGCGCGACGTGAGCGGTGGAAGGGTCATCGCGAGCAGCGCAGGGCGGAGTTCGTGGAGGCCACGATCGCCGCCGTGGCCAGGAAAGGTCCCGACGTCGGCATGGAGGACGTGGCCGCGGAGGCGGGCGTCAGCAAGCCCGTGCTGTACCGGCACTTCACCGACAAGTCCGACCTGTACCTGGCAGTGGGCCAGAAGGCGACCGAGCTGCTGATGGACCGGATGGGTCCCGCGCTCATCGCCGACGGCCCGATCCGCGGCCGCATCCTGGGGATCGTCGACGCCTACCTGTCGGTGATCGAGGAGAACCCGAACCTCTACCGGTTCGTGGTGAAGGGGTCCTTCGTGGACCGTCCGGTCGAGAAGGACGTCGTCGCCGAGGACAAGAACCTCATCGCGTCGACGCTGGCCAGGATCCTCGGCGACTACCTGCGTTCCTTCGAGATGGACTCCGGCGGCGCCGAGCCGTGGGCGCACGCGCTCGTCGGCATGGTGCAGAACGCGGGCGACTGGTGGCTCGACCGCCAGACGATGTCCCGCACGAACCTCAGCGAGTACCTCACCACGCTGATCTGGCACGCCATCGACGGGCTGCTGCGCTCGGCGGGTGTGCAGGCAGACCCGGCAAAGCCACTCACCCCGCTCCGATTGGTGGACTGATGAGCGAGCACGAGCACGACGAAGAGGGCTACACCGGCACCGCCACCCTCGTCTTCGGAGAAGAAGAAGTCGCGGTCGAGGTCGACCTGCGGGGCTACTTCCAGCCGATCGACGGCCGCTACCACTGGTACGGGCGGATCAAGAAGCACGACGACGTCACGAGCCGGGTCGAAGGAGGCGCGCGGACCGCGGTGCTGCGCACCCCCACCGGGCAGGCGGAGGGGACGCTCACCGACCCCGACCCGTGGGGCCGTTACCGGGTCGGTGGCATCTCCACTCCGCCTTACAAGATCGAAGAGCCGGCCTAGGCCCTTCGCCGGATCAGCACACCCGCGAGCAGCAGGACCAGGCCGAACGCCGCCAGTGGCAGGGCCGGGAAACCGGTCCACGCGATCGGTGGGTCCTGCCGCACCTTCACGGTCGCGGAACACCTCGGGTCGGAGCCGCCGGGCTTGCAGTTCGAGCCCGGCACGTCCGAGGTCACCACGTTGCGCAGCTCACCGGAGCCGCCGGCGGTGACCCAGTACGTCACCGTCGCCGAGGCCCCGACCGCCAGCTCACCGGACCAGGTCAGCACCGGCGACACGAACGTGCCCGCGTCGGTTCCGCCCCACGTCGCGGCCTTCAGCACGTCGGCCAGCGAGTCGGTGAACGACCCGGTGACCGGCGTCTGGCCGGTGTTCCTGACGGTCACGGTGTAGGTGATCCGGTCGCCCGGTTTCGCGTCCGTCCGGTCCGCCTTCTTCACGATCTCCAGGCCCGACACCGGGGTCTCGGTGCCACACTTCTCACCGGGGCAGTTCGACGGCGTGTCCGACGTGACCACGTTGCGCAGCCTGAAGTCCCCGGTCGGCGGGTCGTTGACGCGCACCCGGTACGTCACCGTCTTCGTGGCCCCGATCGCCAGCTCGCCGGTCCACGTCAGCTTCGGTTTGGCGAACACACCGGCGTTCGTGTCCACAAAGGACGCGTCGTCCAGCACGCCGGACAGGTCGTCGACGAAGCTCGCCGCCGGCAACGTGGTCTGGCCGGTGTTCGTGACCGTCACGGTGTAGGCGACGAGATCACCGGGCTTCGCCGAGGTCCGGTCGGCCTTCTTGAGGATCTCCAGCCTCGGCACCAGCACCTCGACCGCGCAGCCGTCGCGGCAGTTCGAGCCGGGGGTGTCCGACGTGACGACGTTCTTGAGCCGCAGGTCGCCCTTGCTCGTGACGGTCACCGAGTACCGCACCGTCTCGGACGCACCGACAGCAAGATCGCCCTTCCACGTCAGCTTTGGTGCCGCGTAGGTCGCCAAGCCCGAGGTCGACGCCGCGTCGCCGTTGTACGTGGCGTCGTCGAGCACCTCGGTCATGTCGTCGACGAACGCGGCGTCGCGCAGCATCGTGGCGCCGGTGTTCGTGACGACGACCGTGTAGGTGACCTTCTCGCCCGGCCTGGCCTCGGCCCTGTCCGCCTTCTTCACGATCTGGAAGCCGGCGATCGGGGTGTCCGTGGTGCAGCCTTCCGAACAGTCCGTGTCCGGGACGTCCGACGAGACCACGTTCTTCAGCCGCTTGTCGCCGTCGCCGGTCACCTTCACCGAGTACGTGACGGTCACCGACTTGCCGACCGCCAGATCACCGGTCCACGTCAGCTTCGGTGCCGCGAAGGAAACCGAACCCGCTGAGGCCGCCTGATCACCGTTCCACGTCGCGTCGTCCAGCACGCCCGTCAGGTCGTCGGAGACCGAGATTCCACTGTGGACCGTCTTGCCGGTGTTGCTGATCGTCACGGTGTAGCGGACGTCGTCACCCGGCTTAGTCGACGCGGGCTCCGACGTCTTCACCAGCTTCAGCCCGGCGATCGGCGTGACCGTCGCGCACTCGACGCACTTGCCGCCCGGAGTATCGGTCGTCACGACGTTGTCCAGGCTGAAGTCGCCGGACACCGGGTTGTTCACGACGACGGTGTAGGTCACGGTCGCCGTCACGCCGACCGGCAGGTCACCGGTCCAGGTCAGCTTCGGAGGAACAACGCTCACCGTGCCGCTCGACGCCGTCCACTTCCCGAACGTCGCGTCGTCCAGCACCTTGCTCAGGTCGTCGGAGAACGAAGCCCCGGCCAGCGCGGTCTGGCCGGTGTTGCGCACCTTGACCGTGTACGTGACGGTGTCGCCAGGCTTGGCGGACTGCACGTCGACGGACTTGCTGACCTCCATGCCCGGCAACGGGGTCGACGTCGAACACTTCGGGTCCGTCGATCCCGGCGGGCAGTTGCCGCCAGGGTCGTCCGAGGTGACGACGTTGGTCAGCCGGTGGTCGCCGGCCGCGGTCACCTTCACCGAGTACGTGATGACGGCCTGCGACCCGATCGGCAGAGCACCGCTCCAGCTCAGCTTCGGAGATGCGTAGGTCACCTCGCCGACAGTCGCCGCCGCGTCGTCGTTCCACGTCGCGTCGTCCAGCACGCCGGTCAGGTCGTCGCTGAACGAGGCGTTCTGCGGCGTCTGGCCGGTGTTGCGGACCGTCACCGTGTACGTCACGACGTCGCCCGGCACCGGCTTGTCCGGCGCGACCTTCTTCACGATCTCCAGGCCCGCGACCGGGGTGTCCGTCGTGCAGCCATCCGAGCAGTCCGTGCCCGGAGTCTCCGACGACACCACGTTCTTGAGCCGCTTGTCCCCCGCACCCGTGACCTTCACCGAGTACGAGACCGTCACCGACGCACCCACGGCCAGATCACCGGTCCACGTCAGCTTCGGCGACACGAACGACACCGCGCCGGCGGACGCCGCCTGATCGCCGTTCCACGTCGCGTCGTCCAGCACTCCGGTCAGGTCGTCGGAGACCGAGATTCCACTGTGGACCGTCTGACCGGTGTTGCTGATCGTCACGGTGTACTTGACGGTGTCACCGGGTTTCGTCGTGGCCGGCTCCGACTTCTTCACCAGCTTCAACGAGGCCACCGGCGTGTCCGTCGTGCAGCCGTCGACGCAGTTGTTGCCCGAGGTGTCCGACGTGACGACGTTCTTCAGCCGCTTGTCCCCCGCCCCCGTCACCTTCACCGTGTACGTGACGGTCGCCGTCTCACCCACGGCCAACTGCCCGGACCAGGTCAGCACGGGCGAGGCGAACACACCGGCGCTCGTGCCGACCCACGTGGCGTCGTCCAGCACACCGGTCAGGTCGTCGCGGAACGACGCGTCGAGCACGGTCTTGCCGGTGTTCCGCACGGTCACCGTGTACTTCACGGTGTCGCCCGGCTTGGTCGACGCGGGCTCGGCGGTCTTCTTGATCTCCACGCCGGACACCGGGGTGTCGGTCGTGCAGCTCGGCACGCAGTTGTTGCCGGAGGTGTCGGACGTGACGACGTTCGTCAGCTGGTGATCACCCTTGCCGGTCACGACGACCGTGTACTTGACGACAGCCGAGCCACCGATCGGCAGCGTCCCGGACCAGGTGAGCACGGGCGACGTGAACGTGCCCGCGCTCGTGCCGCCCCAGGTCGCGTCGTCGAGGACCTTGGTGAGGTCGTCGCGGAACGACGCGTTGAGCTCGGTCTGGCCGGTGTTCCGCACGGTCACGGTGTAGGTGACGGTGTCGCCGGGGTTCGCGGACTTCCGGTCGACCTCCTTCACGATCTCCATGCCGGGCAACGGGGTCGTGGTCGAGCACTTCGGGTCCGTCGAGCCCGGCGGGCAGTTGCCGGGAACCTCGCTGCTGACCACGTTCGCCAGCTTGTGGTCACCCTTGATCGGGTCGTTGACCTTGACCACGTACGTCAGCGTCGCCGTCGCGCCGATCGCGAGGTCACCGGTCCACGTCAGCGTCGGCGCGGCGAACTCCGCCTTGCCCGTCGAGGCCTGCACGGACACCCACGAGGCGTCGTCGAGCACGCCGGACAGGTCGTCCGTCACCTTCTCGCCGACCAGCGGCACCTGACCGGTGTTGGTGATCGTCACGGTGTACGTCACCGAGTCACCGGGGTTCGCGGACTGCTTGTCGGCCTTCTTCTCGATCGTCAGCTCACGGCCGGGCGTCTCGGTGCTGCACGACGGGTCCGTGGAGCCCGGCGGGCAGTTGTTGCCGGGCGTGTCCGAGGTGACCTTGTTGTTGAGCTTCTTGTCGCCGGGGTTCGGGTTCTTCACCGTCACCGTGTAGGTGATCGTGGCGGTGCCGCCGATCGGCAGGTCGCCCTTCCACTCCAGCCTCGGCCACACCAGCGTGACCGCTCCGACCGTGGCCTGCGCGTCGTCGTTGTAGACCGCGTCGTCCAGCACCTTGGTCAGGTCGTCGGTGAACGACGCTCCTGTTTGGACGGTCTGGCCGGTGTTGGTGACCTTGATCTGGTAGGTCACGGTGTCACCGGGCACGACCTGGTCGCGGTCGTCGGACTTCTCGATCCGCAGTCCGGCGATCGGCGTGCTGGTCGAGCACTTCTCGCCACCGGGACAGTTGGCGCCCGGCGTGGTCGACGTGATCACGTTGTCCAGCTTGAAGTCCGCCGGATCGCCGACCTTGACCGTGTACGTGACGGTGGCCGTGCCGTCGACCGCGAGATCGCCCGTCCAGGTCAGCTTCGGGGTCGCGAAGGACGCCGAGCCCGTGGAGGCCTCGGCGGAAACCCACTGGGCGTCGTCCAGGACCTTGGTCAGGTCGTCGGTGAAGGTGGCACCCTGCAACGGAGTCCTGCCGGTGTTCCGCACGGTCACCGTGTACTTCACGGTGTCGCCGGGCTTGGCCGACTGCCGGTCCACCGACTTCTCGAACTCGACACCCGAGACCGGCGTCGTGGTCGTGCAGTTCGGCACGCAGTTGTTGCCGGGCGTCTCGGAGGTGACGACGTTCGTGAGCTGCTTGTCGCCCTTGCCGTTCGCGACGACGGTGTACGTGACCGTCGCCGACTCGCCGGGCGCCAGCGGACCGTTCCAGGTCAGCTTCGGAGCCGTGTAGGACGGCGTGCCCGAGGAAGCGCTGACCGAGCCCCACGCGGCGTCGTCGAGGACCTGCGTCAGGTTGTCGGCGAACGAGGCGTTCAGCGGGGTCCTGCCGGTGTTCCGCACGGTCACCGTGTACTTCACGGTGTCACCGGGGTTCGCCGACTGCCGGTCGACCTGCTTCTTGATCTCCACCCCGGAGACCGGCGTCGACGTGCGGCAGTCCGGATCGGTGGAGTCCGCCGGGCAGTTGTTGCCGGGCGTGGTCGAGGTGATCACGTTGTCCAGCAGGTGATCGCCCTTGCCGGTCACCTTCACCGTGTACGTGATCGTCGCCGAACCGCCGACCGCGAGAGTGCCGCTCCAGTTCAGCTTCGGAGCCGCGAACGTGGCCGTGCCGGCGGAAGCGCCGGCGGAGCCCCACTCGGCGTCGTCCAGCACCTTCGACAGGTCGTCGGAGAACGTGGCGTTGAGCGAGGTCTTGCCGGTGTTGGTGACCTTGACCGTGTAGGTGACGGTGTCGCCGGGGTTCGCGGACTGCCTGTCGACGGCCTTCTCGATCTTCAGGCCGGCGACCGGCGTGGTGGTGCCGCACTTCGGATCGGTCGATCCCGGCGGGCAGTTGCCACCCGGCGTGCTGGACGTGATCGCGTTGTCCAGCTGGAAGTCGCCCTTGACCGGGTTGCCGACCTTCAGCGAGTACGTGACGGTCGCGGACCCTCCGACGGGCAGGTTGCCGGTCCAGGTCAGCTTGGGCGAGACGAACTCCGCCACGCCCGAGGACGCCGTCGCGGACACCCACTCCGCGTCGTCGAGCACCTTCGCCAGGTCGTCGGTGAAAGTGGCTCCCTGCAACGGAGTCTTGCCCGTGTTCGTCACGGTGACGGTGTAGGTCACGGTCTCGCCGGGGTTCACCGACTGCTTGTCGGCCTGCTTCTCGAACCGGACGCCGGACACCGGGGTGTCGGTCGTGCAGCTCGGCACGCAGTTGTTGCCGGGCGTCTCCGAGGTGACCACGTTCGTCAGCTGCTTGTCGCCGTTGCCGGTGACGACGACCGTGTAGGTGACGGTCGCCGACGCGCCGACGGCCAGCGCACCCGTCCAGGTCAGCTTCGGCGAGGCGAACGCGGCCGTGCCGGAGGAAGCCGTCGCGCTGCCCCAGGTCGCGTCGTCGAGCACCTTCGTCAGGTCGTCGACGAACATCGCGTCCAACGGCGTCCTGCCGGTGTTGGTGACCTTGACCGTGTACTTCACCGTGTCACCGGGGTTGGCCGACTGCCGGTCGACCGACTTCTCGATCTTCAGTCCCGGCGTGTTCACCGTGGTCGAGCAGTCCGGATCGGTCGAGCCCGGCGGACAGTTGCCCGCGCTGCTCACGACCGCGTTGCGCAGCTGGTGGTCGCCGGTGATCGGGTTCTTGACCGTGACGGAGTAGGTCAGCGTGACCGTCTTGCCCTTGGCGACGTCACCGATCCACGTGAGTTTCGGTGCGGTGTAGGAGATCGAGCCCGAGGTCGCGGCCTGGTCGTTGTTGAACGTCGCGTCGTCCAGCACCTCGGTGAGGTCGTCGGACACGGTCAGGCCGGTGACGTCCGTGGCGCCGGAGTTGGTGATGGTGACCGTGTAAGGCACCTGGTCGCCGGGGTTCGCGGCGGTCTGGGGAGTGGACTTCCTGATGTCCAGGCACTCGACCGGCAGCCGGTAGTCCTCGACCTCACCGCTGTCGGCGAGGCCTGTCGCGTTGGCTGTCTGGTCGGTGTTGTAGCTCGCCCGGAACCGCGCATAGGTGTTGCCGCACTTGACGTTCTGCGGAATCTTCCAGGTGGTCGTCGCGGATCCCGCGCCGGCCGCGAAGTTCGCACACGCGCGTTCGTTGGTGTCGAACGAGCCGTTGCCGTTGAAGTCGATCCACGCGCACACCCGGCCGGCCTGCGAGGCTCCGGACAACGTCACGGGCACCGAGTAGTCGTCACCGGCGTTCGACCTGGCCAGCCGCGGGAACGCCGCCACGCCGTCGTCGAGGTCGTCGCCGTTGGGCAGGTTGTTGTCCGCGCCCGCCGCCACGGCCTTGGGGCTCGGCGTGGTCGAACCGAGGTTGATCGTCGCGGGGTTGTCGACCGACACGCCCGAACCCAGCGCCAGATCACCGACGACGTGGCTGGCCGCCGCACCGGTGTCGTAGCTCGCGGGCGCGTCACCGAAGTCCTCGTCCACCGAGACGCCCGCGACGTAGAAGTCGTCAGTCGGATTGCTGCTGTTGGTGAGCATGTCGACCTGGAAGCTCACGGAACTGACCGTGCCGTTCATGCGGACACTGCCGCACGACGCGGGAGCGGACCTCGCGCCGTTGGAGTTGCACAGCACGTTGAGGTTGCGGTTCGGCGCCTCGATGCGGGTGCCGTTCTGCCCGATCGTCATGTTCGTCGCGCCGGCCAGCGGCCCGTCCAGCGTCACTCCTGGCGTGGTCACGGTGTGCGCGACGTGCGTGCTACCGGTGTTGCCGATGGTCGCGCCGCTGCCCGCGATGTGCAGCACCGGGTCGCGCACCGGCCGGTTGAAGGAGAACGTCAGCGTGCCCCGGTTGAAGCAGTCGACGAACGCGGCACACCCCGCGGCGGCCGCGGTGAGGCCGATCAACGCCGTGTTCGCGGGGATCTGCGGCCGGAAGTTGCCGGGCACCGCCCCACGGTCACCGGGAGGCGAGTTCAGCGTGGTCAGCCGCAGGTTCGCCCCCGACACCGACGCCGTGACGACCGCACCGGACGTCAGCGTCGAACGCGCCGACGCGTTCACCGCCGGCAACGCGGAACTCGTGGACCACGACCCGGCCGCGTGTGTCTGATAGGCCTGCGCGGGCAGGGTGAAGGTCGTTGCCGAGACCACGAGCAACAGGACCAGCAGGGCGGCGCGCATAGCACTCCTCAGCAGCGTGACGACTCCGTCACGCTAGGTGCGCAAACATGCTCCTACCAGCGAAGTCACCGCTTCAGGCGACCTCTACGCCCAGCCGGACTGCGGGTTCGGGGGCGGTGATCGATACTGCGCCGTTCCCGAACGAGAAAGGCCCCGGTCGCTGGGACCGGGGCCTTCTCACGTTCTGCCGTCTCAGGCGCCGAACCCGACCTTGCGCGAGTCCTGCGGGCCGATCTCCACGTACGCGACGCGGCCAGCGGGCACGACGAACCGCGCACCCTTGACGTCCACCAACGTCAGCACGCTGGACTTGCCGGACACCGCGTCCGCCACCAGACCCTCGACCTCGGACGGGTTGAGTTCACTGGTCACGACGAGTTCGCGCCCGCTGTCCGCGACGCCGATCCTGACCTCCACGCTGACCTCCGTGCTCAAGAGAAAAATCTAGTCGCGAGCCTACCTAGCCCAGACCCAGCTGCGTCATGCGCCGCGCGTGCGACTGCTGAAGGCGGCGGAACAGCTGACCGATCCCGGCGAGGTCCCCGGAGCCCCGGATGATCAGCTCGGAGAGGCCGTCCCGCTCCGCCACCACGTACTGGGCCTGCGTCAACGCTTCACCGAGCAGCCGCCGGCCCCACAGCGCGAGCCGGTCGCGCACCCGCGGATCGGTCTCGACGGCGGCCAGGACTTCGCGTTCAGCGAACGCCGAATGACCCGTGTCGGCGAGCACGTGCAGCACGAGCTCCTTGGTCGGCGCGTCCAGCCACTCCGCGATCTCGCGGTAGAAGTCCGCCGCCAGCCCGTCGCCGACGTACGCCTTCACCAGCGACTCCAGCCACGACTTGGGGCTCGTCGACTCGTGGAACGCGTCGAAACCCTTCACGAACGGCGTCATCGCGTCCTCGACGGTGATGCCCTCGGTGGCCAGGTGCTTCTGCAGCATCGTGAAATGCCCGATCTCGGCTGCGGCCATCTGCGCGAGCGCCGCGCGTCCCGCCAATGTCGGCGCCGTGCGCGAGTCCTCCGTCATCCGGTCGAAAGCCGAGAGCTCGCCATATGCAAGCGCTCCCAGAAGATCGACAACACCCTCCGCAACACCCATGGTGACCAAGCCTAGTGGTCAAAAGTGTCTGGGCAGGTAGAATGGCCTCGGACGCCCGGCGTGACGAGTGTGACGACCACGCAGTTGCCCAGTTTTTTCCTTGGGCGGGCGCCGGAATTGTGCGCGTACACCTTTCCCGCAGCTGCTCATCTAGCGCGGTCGAGAGGCCCGGCCAGGGCTCGTACGCGCTGGGTACGAGAGAGGCTGATCACCCTGACCGCTGAAGTAGAAGCACATCTGGACCCGGTGGCACTCGAACACAGCGAGGCCGGAGTTCCCGAAGAAGACACGTCGCACCCGTTGCTGGCAGACGCCCCGGTGCAGTCCGAATCTCCCACGTTCGCCGAGCTCGGCGTGCGTCACGAGATCGTCAAGGCGCTCGGCGAAGCCGGCATCGAACGCACCTTCGCCATCCAGGAGCTGACGCTCCCCATCGCTCTCGCCGGTGACGACCTCATCGGCCAGGCCCGCACCGGCATGGGCAAGACTCTCGGGTTCGGCGTGCCGCTGCTGCACCGCGTCGACCTGCCCGGCGACGGCACCCCGCAGGCCCTTGTGGTCGTGCCCACCCGTGAGCTGTGTCTCCAGGTCTCGCACGACCTCACCGACGCGTCGCGCCACCTCGGCGTGAAGGTCGCCGCGATCTACGGCGGCATCCCCTACGAGCGGCAGATCGCGCAGCTCCGCAAGGGCGCCGATGTCATCATCGGCACGCCCGGCCGCCTGCTCGACCTTGCCGAACAGCGCCACCTGGTGCTCGGCAAGGTCCGCATGCTCGTGCTGGACGAGGCCGACGAGATGCTCGACCTGGGCTTCCTGCCCGACATCGAGCGCATCCTGAACATGGTTCCCGACGAGCGGCAGACGATGCTGTTCTCGGCGACCATGCCGGGCCCGATCATCACGCTGGCGCGCACGTTCCTGAACCAGCCGACGCACATCCGTGCCGAGGAGAACGACGCCGGCCAGACGCACGAGAACACCTCGCAGTTCGTCTACCGGGCGCACTCGATGGACAAGCCGGAGATGCTGGCCCGCGCGCTGCAGGCCCGCGACCGAGGCCTGACCATGGTCTTCGCGCGCACCAAGCGGACCGCGCAGAAGGTCGCCGACGACCTGACCGAACGCGGGTTCGCCGCGGCCGCCGTGCACGGCGACCTGGGCCAGGGCGCGCGCGAGAAGGCGCTGCGGGCGTTCCGCGCGGGCAAGGTCGACGTGCTGGTCGCCACCGACGTCGCCGCGCGCGGCATCGACATCGACGACGTGACGCACGTCATCAACTACCAGTGCCCTGAGGACGAGAAGACCTACGTCCACCGCATCGGCCGCACGGGCCGTGCCGGACGCAACGGTGTCGCGGTCACGTTCGTCGACTGGGACGAGACGCACCGCTGGGCCTCGGTCAACGACCTGCTCGGCCTCGGCCAGCCGCTGCCGGTGGAGACGTACTCCACGTCCGACCACCTGTACGCCGACCTGGGCATCCCGTCCGGTTCCACGGGCCGGTTGCCGCTGAGCCACCGCACCCGCGCGGGCCTCGACGCCGAGGAGGAGGAGAAGCTCGACACCGGCAAGCGCAAGCGCCGCAGCAGTCGTCGTCCCGGCTCCACTCCCGCGGGCGCCGAGCAGGCTCCGGAGGCGAACACCGAGGAGACCAGGCCGAAGCGGTCCCGCTCGCGCACGCGCAGCCGCGCGGGCGTGACGCAGGAGGGCGAGCAGACGCCGGCCTCCGAGGGCGGCGAGAGCTCCGCGAAGGCCGCCTCGGACAAGCCGCGCAGGCGTCGGCGTCGCCGAAGCTCTGCCGAACAGGCCGCACCTTCGGCAGACTGATCACATGTCGTCCCCCGGTTCCGACGTCACCGACGTCGAGGACGTCCTCGACGAGCCCGCGCACGAGAGCGTGCCCGAGTCCAAGCCCGTCGAGGAACGTCCGCCCGCCCGCTCCTGGCGCACCCGCGCCGACTTCGTCGCGGTCGCGCTGATCGCCGTGGTGTCGGTGACCGCGTCCGTGCTGACCTGGGCGTTCAGCGATGCTCGTGCCACGACGTCGGTCACCGGGCCCTCGTCGTGGGAGCAGCTGCCCGAGGTCACCGCGCTACCGCCGTCACTCGGCGAGGTGTGGCGCGCGAAGAGCGGCGCCTCGCAGTCGCCCGTGGTCGTGCAGACCGCGTCGAAGGACACGGGCGAGGAGAAGCCGTCGACGGTCGTGACCGGCGACGGCGGCGAGGTCAACGGGCGCGACCCGCTGACCGGGGACGTCCGGTGGACGTACAAGCGCGACCTGCCGCTGTGCGTGGTGAGTTCGGCGTGGGGCAGGGCGATGGCCCTGTACTCCAAGGGCACGAACTGCTCGGAGCTCACCTCGCTCGACGGCGTGACCGGCGAGCGGCGGGCGCAGCGCAACGGCGATGCGGAACCGGGCACGGCACTGCTCAACGAGGGTTCGCACCTGATCACGACCGGCTCGAAGTTCGTCGAGGTCTACCGGCGTGACGACCTGGTGCGTTCGCTCGAGTACGGCTCGCTGCGCGCGATCGTGAACCCGGGCAAGCAGCCGCGCGTCGGCTGCACGTACGGCTCAATGGCCGTCACGTCCGGCAAGTTCGCGATCATCGAACGCTGCCCGGACGACGCGTCGGAGCGGGTCACGGTGCTCAAGCCGAACCCGGACAAGTCCGACGAGCCCAAGGTGTTCTCGACCGCGATGACCGGCGGCAAGAACGTGCAGATCGTCGCCATCACGGAGAAGCTCGTCGCCGTGGCGGTGCCGGGCCCGAGCCGGCTGCAGATCTTCGACACGGAGACCGGCAACCAGGTCGGCGAGGCACCGCTCGACATCCCCGACGCCGACTTCACCGACCCGCCGAACCACGTGGCGCGCGTCTTCACGACGAAGACGAACGCCTTCTGGTTCAGCGGTTCCCGCACGGTCGCGCTGTCACTGGAGACACTCGCTCCACTGTGGACCGCCGAGGGCGCGCTGGGCGCCGGCACGACGCTCGCGGGCCGCGCGCTCATCCCGGTGAAGGAGGGCCTGCGGGTGTACGAGCAGGCCACCGGTGCCGTCGTGGGCACGATCAAGCTGAACCGCGAGGGCCACACCGGCCCTGTGCAACTCGCCACAGCCGGTCCCGTCGTGCTCGAGCAGCGTGGCGAAACCCTGGTCGCGCTGCGATAGTTCAGCTCGTGTACTCGCAGATCAGCCCGAACCGGGCGCAACGCGTCGACTTTCCGGGCCGTTACGGCACGATCGCGGCTCTGCGCGCGCCCGCGATGGGCGACGACGCGATGCGCACGACCGTGCTGCTCGTGCCGGGCTACACGGGTTCCAAAGAGGACTTCGCGCCGATGATCGACCCGATCGCGGACGCGGGTTTCGAGGTCGTCGCGATCGACCTGCCCGGCCAGCAGGACTCCGCCGGCCCGGACGACGAGGCGCTCTACCGGCCTGGCCCGCTGGGTTCCGTGCTCGCCGAACTGATCGGGAAGATCGCCTCGGACGGCCGGAAAGTGCTGCTGCTCGGCCATTCCTACGGCGGCCTGGTGTCCAGGGCGGCCGTGTTCGCGGGCGCCCCGATCGCCGGTCTGACGCTGATGTCGTCGGGCCCGTCCGAACTGCCCGCGGGCGAACGCCGCGCCGTGCTGGAGGTCGGCGAGCACGTGCTGGCCGAGCAGGGCGTCGAGGGCACCCAGAGGCTGAACGAGCTGCGGTCGTCGCAGAACCCGGCCTGGGTGGCGCTGCCGCAGGAGCTGAAGGACTTCTACCGCACCAGGTTCCTCAAGTCGCGGGCCGCGGCGTTGCTCGGCATGGGCAACGGCCTGCGCTTCGAACCGGACCAGGTCGCGAAGCTGGCCCGCGCGCTGCGTTCGTCAGGCACGCCCTGCCTGGTGGTGTGCGGCGACGCGGACGACGCGTGGACGCCCGCCGCCCAGCGCGACATGGCGGAACGGCTGGACGCGGACTTCGCCGTGCTGCCCGGCGTGATGCACTCGCCGAACACCGAGGCTCCGCTGGAACTCATCTCCACGCTGCTGCCGACGTGGCGGGCCTGGCTGAGTTCCTGACGTCAGGACAACAGCACCGCGGTGAACGCGCCGAGCAACATGAACGGCCCGAAGGGCAACGCGCTCTTGAGCGTGACCCGCCGCAGCAGCAACAGGACCAGCGACACGACGGCGGACAGGACGAACGCGAGGGCCGCGCCGAACAGCAGCACCGGCCAGCCGAGCCACCCGAGCGCCATCCCGATGACGCCCGACAGCTTCACGTCGCCGAAGCCCATCCCCGCCGGGTTGACGAACTCCAGCACGCGGTAGACGAACGCGAGCGCGAGCCCGCCGAGCACCGCCCGGCCGAGCGCGCCGAACGTGCCGCCTGTCAGCGCGGCCACCGTGAGCAGGAGCAGCACCAACGGGTACGCGGGCAGCGTCAGCACGTCCGGCAGCCGGTGCACGGCCGTGTCGACGAACGCGAGCGCGACGCCGACGGCGCCCAGGCACGCGAACGCGAGCACCTCGACCGAGCCGGCGAACTTGAGCGCGAGCACGGCGAGAACGGCCGCTGACACCAACGGCAGCGCGATGCCGGTGCGCGTGAACCGGCCGACCAGCTCGCGCAGCGCGACACCCGAGGCGAGCCCGCCCAGTGCACCGCCGGCGGCCCAGAGAACCATCATGCGGCCGACGGTAGGGCGCGTACGATCGCGACGGAACGTGACGACACCAGGTCTGACCGAAGGACCTACAGCGTGTCCCCCTGTCGGCCGACAATGTCCCCCGATCTGCGGTTTTGTTACACCTCATCGCCCGATACCGGCGACCGTTCCACATCACGCAGAGTTGCGGCGTCCCGACTTGGATCTCACCTTCCTCAGGAGACCGCCATGCTCACCTTCCTCAGCCACGTGCAGACGTTCGTCAGCCGCACCAAGCGCGAAGACGACGACAGAGGCGCGACCGCCGTCGAATACGGCCTGATGGTCGCCCTCATCGCGATCGTCATCATCGTCGGTGTGACAGCGGTCGGTGTGAACCTCCTGGCGTTGTTCAACCAGATCGCCGGCGAACTGATCTGACCGTGCGGCGTCCGCACGAGTCGGACCGCGGCGCCACGGCCGTCGAGTACGGCCTGATGCTGGCGTTGATCGCGGTCGCCGCCCTGGTGGCCATCACCGCGGTCGGCGAGAACATGGCCGCCATGTTCGAGCTCGTCGCCGACGTCATCGATGGCTGAAGTCTCCTGTCCCGCGCGGCCGGCACTCCCCTCGGCCGGCCGCGCGCCTTTCTTCGGAGCGGTCATGACGAACCTTGCTCGCGATCGCGGCGCGACCGCTGTCGAAGTCGCCCTGCTGATGCCGATCGTGCTCGTCCTCGTGATGGGCATCGTGGACTTCGGCTGGGCCGTGCGCGCCCAGATCACCCTGACCCAGGCCGCGCGGGAAGGCGTCCGGGTCGCAGCACTCGGCCAGCCAGACCCCGGTGGTCGCGCGGTGCTCGCCGCGACCGGCCTCGACGACGTCGACGTCTCGGTCGACGCCTGCCCGGCGGGTGGGACCCCCGGCGAGGACAGCGCCGAAGTCGTGGTCACCCACACCTACGACTTCATCACGCCGGTCGGCGGTCTCGCCGGACTGTTCGGCGGCGGCGGTTTCGGCTCCCCCATCACGCTGAGCGCCGAGGGAGTCATGCCGTGCGGATGACCAGGGGTGACGACCGGGGAGCGCTCGGCGTGCTGATCAGCATCCTGCTCGGGTTCGGCGTCCTGCTCGGCATGGGCGCCATCGTGATCGACGTCGGCTTCCTCTTCAAGGAGCGTGCCGAGCTGCAGAACGGGGCCGACGCGGGAGCGCTCGCCGTCGCCCACAGCTGCGCCGCCGACTCCTGTCTGGTGAACAGGTCCAACTACTTCGCCAACCACAACGCCAAAGACGGCGCGTCCACTGTGGACGTCGTGTGCGGCTACGACAAGGGCGGCGTCCTGCCCTCCTGCCCGGCGCCGGCGGGCACGATGACCGACTGCCCCGCGAAACCGGCCACCGGCGTCACGTACGTGGACGTGCACACCTCGACGCAGACGTCCGGTGGCGGCACCCTGCTGCCGCCGATGTTCGCCCGCTCCCTGCTGGACAACGGTTCCTACGAGGGCTCGCGGGTCGCCGCGTGTGCCCGTGCCCGGTGGGGTCCGCCGAAGACCGCGACCACGATGGCTCTGACGATCTCGTGGTGCGAGTGGAACGAGGCGACGTCGAGCGGCACCGACTTCGGTCCGACACCGCCCGCCACGCCGCCGTCGTCGGTGCACCGCGTGTTGAAACTGCACACCACGACCGGGACCACCTGTCCCAGCGGCCCGGCGGGGTCGGACGGTCCCGGCATGTTCGGCTGGGTCGACGACACCGGTTCCGACTGCTCGGTGGACATCGTGGACAGCACCTACAGCGCGGACACCGGCGCCTCGGCCGGCAGCGACTGCAAGACCGCGCTGGCCGCCGCGTTCAGCTCACGTGAAGCCGTCTACTTCCCCATCTACACCTTGGTCACCGGCACCGGCACCGGCGGCACGTACACGCTGGCGGGCTTCGCGGGTTTCGTCGTCACCGGCTACTGGCTGCCCGGCGCGAGCAAGAAGGACTGGCTGACGAACAAGAACGAGTGCAAGGGCTCGGACAAGTGCGTCGCGGGCTACTTCGTCGAGGGCCTCATGCCCAACAACGGCACCATCGGCGGCCCGGATCTCGGCCTCCGCATCGTCCAGCTCATCGGCTGAAATCCAGGAGTCGTCATGAAGAACCGCGCATTCGTCATCACCCTGGCGGTGTTGCTGGCCGTCTGCGGCAGTGCCGGGGTGTTCCTCTACGTCCGCGGCGCCGACACCCGCGCGATCGCGGGCCAGCAGGCCGTGACGGTGCTCGTCGCGAAGGAACGCATCCCTGCCGGCACGAGCGCCGACTCGCTGAAGGACCTCATCGAGCAGCAGCAGATGCCCAAGAGCAGCGTTCCGGAGAACGCGATGTCCGAAGTGGACTCCTCGGTGGCGGCACTCGTCACGTCGTCGGAGATCCCCATGGGCCAGTTGCTCACCAGGGCGCTGTTCACCGAGCAGGCGTCACTGGCCAAGGGGATCTCGATCCCGGACGGCATGATCGCCGTGACCGTGCCGACCGAGGCCTGGCAACGCGCGGGCGGGCTCATCCAGAAGGGCTCGAAGGTCGCGGTCTTCGACACCTTCACCGTGATGGACGGCAAGGGCAACACCCCGGCGGGCGACGGTCTTTCCAAGCAGTACGAACGAAACCAGTCCACCCGCCTGCTGCTGACCGGCCTGGAGGTCCTCTCCGTCGTCGACGAGAAGAAGGCGGCCGAGGACGGCGACGTCGGCAAGGCCATCGTCACGGTCGCGGTGAAGCAGGCGGACGCCGAGAAGCTCATCCACGGCCAGCAGACGGGAACGCTCTACTTCGCGCTGCTCGGCGGCAAGTCCGAGATCGCGCCCGGCAACGGCGTCGACAACCGCTCCCTGTTCGGAAACTGAGGCATGCCATGACGATCCTGTGCGAACCGGCCGCCCTCGCCGGACAGCTCTCCCCCGCGCTCGGCGGTGACGTCCGCACGGCGGCCACCCTGGGCGACGCCTCGCGGTTGCTCGCCACCGACCCCCTGGAGAACCTCGTCGTCATCGGTTCGGCCATCGGCCTGGACGAGGCACTGGCGTTCACCGCGGGCCTGCGGGTCGAACGTCCGTCGGCCGGAGTCGTGCTGCTGCGCGACGTGCTCGACGTCGCGGTGCTGACCCGCGCGTTGCGAGCCGGGGTGCGGGAGGTCGTCGCGCGGGACGACCTTGCGGCCCTGGTGGACGCCTGCGCCCGGTCGCGGGCCCTGTCCTCGCAGGTCGCCGGCGTGCCACTACCCAGAACGGACGAGCGCAGGAACGGCCAGGTGATCACGGTCTTCGCCGCGAAGGGCGGCTGCGGCAAGACGACACTGGCGGTGAACCTGGCCGCGTCGCTCGCGGCCGGTGGCGCCCGGTCGGTCTGCCTGGTGGACCTCGACCTCGCGTTCGGCGACGTCGGCATCTGCCTGCGGGCCGAGCCGGTCCGCACGATCGTGCACGGGCTCGGGATGGTCGGCCACGTCGACGTGGCGGGGGCGTCGTCGCTGCTCACCGCGTGCCGGCCAGGGCTGAGCGCGTTGCTCGCGCCGGTCGAGCCCGGTGACGCGGAACGGATTCCGGCTGCGCTCGTCGGCGAACTGCTGGAGGTGCTGCCGACGATGTTCGACTTCGTCGTGGTGGACACGCCGTCCGCGTTCAGCGAGCACGTGCTGGCCGCGATGGACGCCTCGCACCACCACGTGCTGCTGACCACGCCGGACGTGCCGGCGTTGAAGAACCTGCGCGTGACGCTGGACATGCTGGACCTGCTCTCGTACGCGCACGACATCCGGTCGGTCGTGCTCAACCGGTCCGACGCGAAGGTCGGGCTCTCGATGGACGACATCGACCGCGTGGTGCGCAGCGACATCCGCGCGCACGTGCCGTCCAGCCGTGACGTCCCGATCTCGGTCAACAAGGGCAACCCGATCGTGATCGACCTGCCCAGGCACCCGGTCAGCGAGGCCATCTCGCGGTTCGCCCGTGAGCACGTGCTCGCCGAGCCCGCCGCCGCCTCCAGGTCCTCGAGGAGGTGGTTCCGATGAGCCTGGCCAATCGCATTGCCGCGCAACGGGAAGCATCGTCACCGACGCCGCCGGTGCGCCGCGCGAGCCGCGCCGCCGACCCGTTCGCCGAGGTCAAGCGCAGCGTGCACGCCGGTCTGCTGGAGGTGCTGGGCCCCAAGCTCTACGACGCGCACCTCGACCAGCGCGAGCTGGAGACCCGTGTGCGCCAGACGTTGCAGGCGGTGCTGGAACGCGACGAGACACCGTTGACCAACGCCGACCGCGCCCGCGTCGCGCTGGAGGTGCTGGACGAGATCCTCGGGCACGGACCGCTGGAGCCCTACCTGCGCGACCCCGGCATCTCCGAGATCATGGTCAACGGGTTCGACCAGATCTACGTCGAACGCGCCGGGCGCCTGGAACCGGTGCCCGTGGCGTTCGCGGACGAGTCGCACCTGCGCCGCACCATCGACAAGATCGTTGCCAAGGTCGGCCGGCGGGTCGACGAGGCGTCGCCGATGGTCGACGCGCGCCTGCCCGACGGCAGCCGCGTCAACGCCGTCGTGCCGCCGATCGCGCTGGACGGCTCGGTGCTGACGATCCGCAAGTTCGCCGCCGACCCGTTCACCGTGGACGACCTGGTGGGGTTCGGCACGCTGACGCCCGCGACGGCGCACCTGCTGCAATCGTGCGTGCGGGGGCGGATGAACATCCTGATCGGTGGCGGCACCGGCTCCGGCAAGACGACGTCGCTGAACGTGCTGTCGTCGTTCGTGCCCGCGGACGAGCGCATCGTCACCATCGAGGACGCCGCCGAGCTGCAGCTGCGCCAGGACCACGTGCTGCGCCTGGAGGCCCGGCCGCCGAACGTGGAGTCGCGCGGTGAGGTGGCCGTGCGGGATCTGGTGCGCAACGCGTTGCGGATGCGGCCCGACCGGATCATCGTCGGCGAGGTGCGCGACGGCGCGGCGCTGGACATGTTGCAGGCCATGAACACCGGCCACGACGGCTCGATCACCACCGTGCACTCCAACTCGCCGCGCGACTCGTTGTCCCGGCTGGAGACGATGGTGCTGATGGCGGGCGTGGACCTGCCGGCGCGGGCGATCCGCGAGCAGATGGCGTCCGCGATCGACCTGATCGTGCACCAGTCGCGGCTCAAGGACGGCACGCGGCGGATCACCCACATCACCGAGGTCGTCGGGATGGAGGGCGAGATCGTGACGCTGCAGGACATCTTCACGTTCGACTTCCACGCCGGGGTCGACGAGCGCGGCTTCTACCGGGGCACGCTGCAGTCGACCGGGTTGCGGCCGCACTTCGTGGAGCGGTTGCGCGATCGCGGGATCGACGTTCCACCGCACCTGTTCGGAGGTGGTCCGCGATGACCAGGGTGATGGCAGGCTTCGTCGTCGGCGTGCTGCTGACGTTCCTGTTCAGCGCTTTCGCCTCTGCAGCGCCGACTCGCGGCGTCGTGGTGCTGCTCGACACCAGCGGGTCGATGGCACCGGACCGGATCGTCGTCGCGCGGCAGGCGATCTCCACGTACGTGTCGTCGTTGCCCGCCGACGTCCAGGTCGGGCTGGTGGCGTTCTCGTCACGGCCTTCGCTGGTGCTCGCGCCCACCGCGGACCGAGTCGCTTTCTCCGGCGCGTTGGAATCGTTGCAGGCCAAGGGTGACACGTCGTTGTTCGACGCCGTTCCGGTCGGGTTGTCGGCGTTGCAGGGGATTTCCGAGCGACGGATGGTGATCGTGTCCGACGGCGAGGACACCGTTTCCCGTTCCACTGTGGACGCTGCGGTTTCCGCGGTCGCGTCCGCCGGTGTACCCACCGACGTGATCGGCTTCCAGTACAGCGACGAGGCGCTGCGCCGGATCTCCGCCGCTGCCGGCGGGCGGCTGCTGACGGCTTCCGACGCCTCCGCTCTGGCCGCCGCCTTCGCCGCTCTGGCCGTGCCCTCGGTCGCCGCCGCGCCTTCCGTCACCGCTCCCGCGCCTCTTCCGGCCGTCGCACCTGCCGCGGCCCCTGGGACGAACTGGGCGGTCGTGGCGTTGATCGTGGGCACGTTCCTGGTGGTGTTCGTCGTCGTGATCATGCTGCTGACGCCGCGCCGATCGGCCGCCGGCCGCAAGCTGGAACAGCACCTCGAGCACTACGGGGCGCAGGAACCCGCTGCGCAGGAAGAGAGTCAGGCCGCGCAGACCGCCGTGGACTGGACGCGCCGGGTGATGAGCGAGGACGGCGCCGCCCGCCTCGCCGACCGGCTGGACCTGGCCGGGCTGAAGGCCAGTCCGGCCGAGTGGACCCTGCTGCGCCTCTGCGCCGGTGCGGGGCTCGCCGCGCTGCTGACGTTGCTGACGACGTGGTGGATCGGCGTGCCGTTGGGCGCGTTGCTCGGCTGGCTGCTGGCGGCACTGGTGGTGCGGGTGCGGGCCTCGAAGCGCCGTGCCGCGTTCGCCGACCAGCTCCCGGACGTGCTGCAGCTGGTCGCCAGCTCACTGCGATCTGGTTTCTCGCTGGCGCAGTCGATCGACGCCGTCGTCCGCGACGACACCCAGCCCACCGCGGGCGAGTTCTCGCGCGCGCTGGCCGCCACCCGGATCGGCGCCGAACTGGAGGACGCGCTTGACCGCGTGGCCGCCCGGATGCGCAACGACGACCTCGCGTGGGTGGTGATGGCGATCCGCATCCAGCGTCAGGTGGGCGGCAACCTCGCCGAGGTGCTGATGAACACCGTCGCCACCATGCGGGACCGTTCGCAGACCCGCCGGCACGTCCGCGCCCTGTCCGCGGAGGGCCGCCTGTCCGCGTACGTCCTGATCGGACTGCCGGTCTTCCTCGCGGCGTTCCTGTTCTTGTTCCGCACGGAGTACATGCGGCCGCTCTACACGACGCTGATCGGCATCGTGATGCTCTCGTGCGCCGCCGTCCTGGTCGTGCTCGGCTCGTTGTGGATGCGCAAGCTCGTGCGCGTGGAGGTGTGACATGGCGCTGTACCTCGGTGTTGGCTGCCTGCTGCTCGCGGTGTTCCTCGGGGCTTTCGCTCTCGTGGTGAAGCCACGCGTCACCGCAGCCGGTTCTCTCGCGCTCATCGAGACGAGCTACTCGGCCTCGGTGGCGGCGAAGCCGGACGCCGTCGTCTCGCCGAGCTGGTTGCGGTCGATCGCTCTGCGGCTGTCCCCGGCCGGCGTCGCGTCGGGGTTGCAACGCCGCCTCGACCTCGCGGGCAACCCCGTCACGTGGACACCGGACCGAGTGCTGGCCGCCAAGGGCCTCGGGCTGCTGCTCGGTGCGGGGCTGGGCGGGCTGCTCGGCGTGCGTTCGGCGGGCTGGCTCGTCGCCGGTCTCGTGCTCGGTGCCGTGTCCGGCTTCTTCCTGCCCGACCTGCTGCTGCTCAACGCGGGCCAGAAGCGCCAGGAGAAGATCCGCCGCGCGCTGCCCGACGCGCTCGACATGCTCACCGTGTGCGTGGAGGCGGGTCTCGGCTTCGACGCGGCCATGGCCCAGGTGGCCCGCAACACCACGGGCCCGCTCGCCCAGGAATGCGCCCGCGTCCTGCAGGAGATGCAAATAGGAAAGTCTCGCAACGAATCGCTGCGAGCCCTGACCCTGCGCACCACCGTCGCCGAGCTCCGCGCGTTCGTCTCGGCGTTGGCCCAGGCCGGCGAGCTGGGCGTCCCGATCGCCTCCGTGCTGCGCGAACAGGCTCGCGAAATGCGTGTCCGCCGCCGTCAACGTGCCGAGGAACAGGCCCAGAAGGTGCCGGTGAAGATCCTGTTCCCGCTGATCACGTGCCTGTTCCCGGCCATGTTCGTGATCATCATCGGCCCCGGCGCCATCAGCATCGCCCGCGTGCTGATGAATCTGTAGGTCCCTGTCCTTTCAGGACCGAGGACTCTGTTACTCCGTTCGGTGTAACCAATTGCTGTGTCTGGAACGACATGCGGGTTGAACCTTCAGCGAGAGGGGCGGCTCATGGAAGTCAAAGTCGTTGTCGTCGACGGACACACACTCACCCGCTTCGGCCTGAAAATGCTCGCCGCCGAGAACCCCGACCTGAAGGTCGTCGACGAGGCGAGCACGGCGGCCGACGCCCACGCGATCATCGCCGCGGCCGCTCCGGACGTGGTCACCGTGGCGGTGAACCTGCCGGACGGCAACGGCCTGCGCCTGGCCCGCGAACTGCGCGACCGCTATCCGGCGCTGGGCATAGTCGTCCTCACCTCACACGGCGAGGACGACGTGCTCTTCCGCGCACTGGAGACCGGCGCCTCGGCGTTCGTGGGCAAGTCCGCCCCCGTCGAGGAAATCCTCTGCGCGATCCTCCACGCCTCCGTGGCGGCCTCGTCGTTCACCGCCACGGGCCTCGCCACGGCCATGGCCCGCCGCCACACCGCACGCCTGACGCTGAGCCCGCGCGAACGCGAGGTGCTCATCCTCCTGGGCCAGGGCGAGTCGATCCCGACGATCGCGCGCATCCTGTTCGTCTCACCGTCGACGGCCAAGACCTACGTCTCACGCCTCTACGAGAAGCTGGGCGTCTCCAACCGCGCCCAGGCCCTGATGAAGGCCCTGAGCATCGGCCTGATCCACAGCGACGCCGCGTCCGCCTGAGTCCGGAGAGCCGCCCGGTCCCCACCGGATCAGCGAGTCAGGCCCACCAGAACGTCCACAGCGTCGCGGCGCTCACGACCAGCACCGCCAGCGACGCGACCGGCGCCTTCCAGTCCGCGTACCGGTCGGCCACGATCTGAGCGCCGACCACGAGCAACGCCGCCACGACGTGCGCAATGACGGACAACGTCCCAGGTCCAGGCAGATCGCGGGAGTTCGCGTAGAACTGGACGCCGATGTTCCCCAAAGCGAGCAGCACCAGGCCCACCGCGAGCACTCCGCTCACGGCGCGCAGGATTCCGTAGGTCCGCGACGGTCGCTTCGCTGCTTCCACGTCCACTCCCGCCACCCTACGGGTCCGGGTTGCGCGGGTAGTCATACCCCGGACACCGCGACGGCCGTGTACGACAAAAGCCGCACTCCAGGCACCCTTCCGGTCGCGGCTACGACCCCGGCAACGCACAGGGGCCAGTCGCTGACGACGGCACCAGCACACCAGAGGGGTGCTGCGCCGACTACGGCGTCAGCACGCCCAGGAATCCCCGCGCCGGCTACGGCGCTAGCAACGCTCGGGAGCCCCGCGCCGGTTACGGCGCTCACAACGCCCACGGGTCCGGCACCGGCTACGGGATCAGCAACGCCGAGGGATCCCGCGCCAGCCACGGCATCAGCACGTCCACGGGTCCCGCACCAGCCACGGCGCCAGCACGCCCACGGGTCCCGCACCGAATACGGCATCAGCACGCCCAAGGGTTCCGCGCCAGCCACGGCGCCAGCACGCCCAAGGGTTCCGCATCCGGCTACGGCGCCAGCAACGCCCAGGGGTCCAGCGGCGGCGCCGCCTCCTGCCCCTCCGGACAGCTCCGCCGGAAGTCGCACCACTGACACTGCCGCCCCGTCACCGGCGGAAACAGGACCTCCTGGTCCCCGCCGGCCTTCAGCGTCTCGGTGGCCAGGTCGATCTCGTCCGCGGCCTCCTCGGCTCGCCGGACGTGCCGGGCCAGTGACTCCTCCGTGTGCTCCCACTCCGCCACCGACCCCGACGGCAGGTGGTGCAGCTCGACCCGGCGGCACGGCTTGCGCAGCGTCCGGCGGGCAGCCAGCGCGTACAGGGCCAGTGCCTGCGAGCCGCGCGCGTCGTCGGAGGTCAGGACGTGGCGGCCGGTCTTGTAGTCGACGATGACGAGCTCGCCGTCGCGGTAGTCGATGCGGTCGACCCGGCCCTCGGCCACGATGCGCTCGGTCGGCGACGACACCCAGCGTTCGACGCCCAGTGGTTCGAAGTCGACGTCAAGGGCGCTCACGTAGTCGTGCACCCAGCCCTGGGCGCGGGTGCGGTACTCGGCGGCCTGGTCTACGTCGCGGAAGCCCTCGGACTTCCACTGCCGGTTCAGCAGCGCCACGGCCTGGTCGGGGGTGCGGCGGTCCGGCGGCAGGTCGAAGAGGGCCTTCAGCGCGTTGTGCACGACGGCGCCGAGGGTGTTGTGCGCCCACGCGCCGCCCCTGGGTGGCGAGGGACGGTCCAGGTACGTCATGCGGAAGCGGCGCGGGCAGCTCGTCCACGTCGACAGCTTCGCGGGCGTGACGCGAACGAGCCGACGTGGTGCCGCGGTGCCGAAGTCGAAGCCGAGTTGTTCCACCCCAACCAAGTTACTCAGGCACCCTGACAGTTTTTGATTGCCCCTGCTCCGCAGATGGCGGCGAGTTCGTCGGGAAGTCGGTCGCTACATTTCGCCCCATGGAGATCTGGCACAACCCGCGCTGCTCGAAGAGCCGCGCCGCCAAGCAGCGCCTCGACGACAACGGCGTCGAGTACACCGAACGCCGCTACCTCGACGACGTCCCGACGGCCGAAGAGCTGGACCACGTCCTGACGCTGCTGAACAAGCAACCCTGGGAGATCGCCCGCACCAAGGAAGCGGCCTACCCCAAGGACCTGGAGCACGACCGCGCCCAGTGGATCGCGCACATGGTCGCCAACCCGAGCCTGATCGAACGCCCGATCATCATCGACGGCGCGAAAGCCCACATCGAGCGCTAGACACCCGAGGCGATGAAGCCCGCGACCGACGACGCGACGAGCTGCACGGCGATCGCGGCCAGCAGCAGACCGGCGATCTTGGCCATCAGCAGGATCCCGCTCTCCTTGAACACCTTGATCAGCAGGCCGGCGGACCGCAGCGTCCCCAGCAGCACGAGGTGCACGGCCACGATCGCCGCGGCCAGAGCGAGGTAAGAACCCCACGCCCCGTCCGCCTGACGCACGAACACGATCGTCGCGGCGATGGCACCGGGGCCGGCCAGCAGCGGTGTCCCCAGCGGTACGAGGGCGATGTTCACGTCCTCGACCTCGGGGTGGTTGGTCGCGCCCTTGCCCGTGAGCAGGTCCAGCGCGATCAGCAACAGCAGCAGGCCGCCCGCGCCCTGCAGCGCGGGGATGCCGATGTGCATGTAGGCCAGGATCGAGTTGCCGGCCACCGCGAACAGCGTGATCACCAGGAACGACACCAGCACGCCCTGCCGTGCCGCCTGCTTGCGCGCCTCGCGGGACTTGCGACCCACCAGGCCCAGGAACACGGGCACGGTCCCCGGCGGGTCCATGATCACCAGCAACGTGATCGAGGCCTCGATGAAGAGCCGCAGGTTGAACACCGCAACACCGCCCTATCCGACGAGGATCTTGCCGCCTGTCGCCCTCTCGGCCAGAGCATCCAGCATCTCCGGCGCCGTCGTCTCCGCGCCGAGCCGCACCGTCTTGTTCGTGCCGTGGTAGTCACTCGACCCGGTGACGATCAGGCCCAGCGAGTCGGCGAGCGAACGGAGCGACCGTCGCGTCTCGGGATCGTGGTCCGGGTGGTCCACCTCGACACCGGCCAACCCACAGGAAGCCAGCGATCGTACGACGTCAGGCGCCACGACGGGGCCGCGGGAACGGGCGAAGGGGTGCGCGAGCACGGTGACGCCGCCGGCCTCGGTGATCATCTCGATCGCGCGCTCGACGGGCGTGTCGGTGCGGCCCACGTAGTACTGGCCGCCGGTCAGGAACGTCGCGAACGCCTCGTCCACGGACGTCACGACCCCGGCGCGGATCAGCGCCTGGGCGAGGTGCGGGCGTCCGGCCGGCGCGTCGAACGGCAGGCGGGACATCAGGTCGACCGGGTCGATCGGGAAGCCGTCGGCCTGCATCATCTCGGCCATCTTCTGCAGCCGCTGCCTGCGCTCCTCGCGCAGGCGGGACTGCTCCTTCATCAGCATGGCGTGCGTCGGGTCGTACAGGTACGCCAGCAGATGAACGGTGATGGTGTGGCCGTAGCCGTCCGGCGAGGAGCACGACAGCTCTGCTCCGCGCACGAGCCTCAGCCCGGGAGGCAACGCCGCGATGGCCTCTGCCCACCCCGCCGCCGTGTCGTGGTCCGTGATCGCCACCGCGTCGAGTCCCGCGAGGGACGCGGCCCTCACCAGGTCGGCGGGGCTGTCGGTGCCGTCGGACTCGGACGAATGGGTGTGCAGATCGATGACCACGTCGTCCAGTGTGGACGACGTCACCAACGACCCGTGTTACGGGACCATCTTCTTGCCGCGCGCCGCACGCTGAGCCTTGATCATCGAGAACCGCTCGGCCTGGGCCTTCTTGTCGCCGAAGGTCAGCTCCGAGATGGCGTCGTAGACCTCTTCGGGGTTCGGCAGGAACTCCAGGCGGTTCAGCGCCTGGATCTGACCCGCCGACTCCACGATGAGCGTGCCGTAGCCGAACATGCGTCCGCCCACGGTGCGCTCGTAGGTGAGGTCGGTGACCTTGGTGATGGGCATCATCGCGACCTTGGTCTCGAAGACGCCCGAGGTCAGCATGAAGCGCTTGTCGGTGACGACGATGCGCTCCACCCACCACTCGATGATGAAGTACGCAACGCGCAGCAACACGAGCAAAGCCCCGTACCACAGCACGTTCTGGATCACGCCCGCGTTCGCCGGGAGCAGGTACGAGATCATCATGAAGCCGGCGAGCAGCGCCGCCGCCTCCAGGACGTCCCAGATCAGATAGGACCAGTGCCTGCGCACCCGGATGACCCGACGCTCGCTCTGGAGCAGGTAGTCGTCCGGATCACGTGGTGCGAACATGCGCTACCAGCCCTTCCTGGTACCAGGCACTGCCCTGTCCATCCTGCTCCCCCGGCCACCGCGATGGGTAGCCGGTTACCAGGAAGCCTAGAAGACGGAGCGCACGAAGGTGATCAGAGCCTCAGCCGCGGTCCTCAGCGAGTTGAGGATGTTCTGCACCAGTTGGGCCGCCTGCTGGGGCTCCGCGATGAGGAAGAAGAGCAGCAAGGCGATTCCAGCGAAAGTGAGAATCTTCTTCAAGTTCACGGTGTCCACCCCGTCCGCGTCGCACCCGTTTGGCGCCGTTCGTGACCGTTGTACAGCACGATTCAGCACCTTGGGAGATTTGTACCGCAGCCGGGGTAGCGAAGAGCACCGCCGTTCCGGTGTGACTACGCTTCGTGATCGTGACGGCCAGCAGCAAGCGCACGATCCGTTGCGTCGGAGCCATCGTTCATGACTCGAATGGGCGACTACTGCTCGTGCGACGCGCCAATCCTCCTGGTGAGGGCATGTGGTCGATCCCAGGGGGTCGCGTGGAGCCAGATGAGACAGATGAGACTGCCGTGACTAGGGAACTGGTCGAGGAGACGGGACTCTCCGTCACCGTTGGACGCCTCGTCGGCCACGTGGAGCGACCGGCCCCGAATGGGGTTTATTCGATCTTCGACTACGAATGCCAGGTCACATCGGGTGTGCTCCGAGCGGGCGACGACGCATCGGATGTCGCTTGGGTCGACGGTGCGACCTTGGACACACTTCCGACCACGGATGGCCTCATGGAAGCGCTCTCCCAGTGGAACTGCCTGCCCAGGGCCTGATCAGGGTTCACGCGTTAGTGGGGCCGCGTTCAACGCCAAACGAGACGTTGCCCGTGAGCCTCGGTGGTCGCCAGAGTGGTCGTCTCCACGCCTGAGTCACGCACCTGGATGAGCCGCAGCTCACCGGCCTCGTGCGCGGCCCACCAGACAGGTCTTCCCAAAGCCGACAATGCGGGCACGAGGTCCAGTCCGGACCCGCTGGAGATCACGACGAGCGGCGCGTCGATCGGCTCGACCGCCTTGGCGAGGTCCGTGAGCGGGTCGCCCGTCACCAGGCGCGGCGGGTTCTTGCGCAGCACCCCGCAGGCCACCCCGAACAGACGCAGCCGTTCCGGCTGGTCGGCCCACACGCAGGCCTCCAGCCACGCGTAGGCGTCCTCGTCGGCCAGGTCGGCGGGCGCCACCCCGATGCCGGCCTTCGCGGCCACCTTGACCGTCTTGGGCAGCTTCGGCAGTGCCGCGCCCGGCGCGAGCTCCAGCGCGCAGTGCAGCCCCAGCGCGGCCTTCGTCGGCCCGGCGACGAGCTGACCGGCCTCCGCGGTCTGGTAGCGGTACGAGTACTGGTCGAGCCCGAGCAGCAGGCCAGCGGTCGTCGCGGCCTCCACGAGCCCGATCGGCCCGCCCGCCTGCTTCGCCGCGGCCACGACAGCCGGGTAGAGCAGGGCCGCGCGCCGCACCTCGTTGGTCTGGATCACCTGGGTGCTCACCAGGGTCCGCACCCGGTCGCCGCGCTCCAGCAGGAAGTCCCGGAACAACGGCCAGGTGTTCTCGTCGGCGCCGTACGTGCCGCCGAGCGACGGGTAGTAGTTCGAGAGCTGGTGGAACGGCTCGGCCTGCACCAGCCGGTGCGCCGCCGCCAGCAGGAGTTCGCCCGTGGCGTTGTCCTCGCTGGCGGCGGTCAGCAGTTCGGCGACCTCCGGATCGGCGGCGGCACGCGACGCGAGGTGCTCGTAGAGCGGCGACGTCGCCGCGGCCTCCTCGGCGAACGCGCGCAACCGTTGTTGTGCCAGATCCAGAGAAGTCACTTCACTCCTTGGGTTCAGGGCGTCCCGGCTGCTCGCCACCGCGAGCGTCACCGTAGGACTGCTTCGGCACCATGACCTTGCGCCTGAAGACGCACACGACCGTGCCGTCCTGCTTGTAGCCGCGAGTCTCCACGTAGACCACGCCCCTGTCGTCCTTCGACTTGGACGGCGTCTTGTCGAGCACCTCGGTCTCACCGTAGATCGTGTCACCGTGGAACGTGGGCTTCACGTGCCGCAGCGACTCGATCTCCAGGTTGGCGATGGCCTTGCCGGAGACGTCGGGCACGGACATGCCCAGCAGCAACGAGTAGATGTAGTTGCCGACGACGACGTTCTTGCCGAAGTCCGTCGTGTTCTCCGCGTAGTTCACGTCCATGTGGAGCGGGTGGTGATTCATGGTGAGCAGGCAGAACAGGTGGTCGTCGTACTCCGTGACCGTCTTGCCTGGCCAGTGCTTGTAGACCGCTCCGACCTCGAACTCCTCGTAGTACCGACCGAACTGCACCGCGCCTCCAACTACGTGTGATCGAGATCTGACTCAGGTGGGGAGACAGTCTTTACGCGGAGGGAGTACCCTCGGCAACCGGTGTGTGAGGATTTCCACCACCCGTGCCTTTCGCCCTTAGGAGGTGAGGACCCCGAAATGAGCAAGGACCCCCACCCTGCCAGTACCAAGCGCGTCCTCACCGAGGTGGCTTTCTAGATCCATCTAGAAGTTCCGTTCCACCGGTCAGGACGCCCGTCGTGCATCAGCACGTTCACGCCGGCGTGTGTACCTGGAGGAACCCACCATGCCCAGCCTGCCCTCGATCCGCGGACGTGGCGCCCAGCAGCGCCCGGCTCCGCACATCGCCGTGCCGTTGTCGCACTACGTGGTCGACTGCGCGGTGTACGTGGACGGCAAGCGCTTGCCCGGCCGCTGGACGCACACGGACGCCGTCAAAGAGGTCAGCAAGCGCAAGGACGGGTTCGTCTGGATCGGCCTGCACGAGCCGGATGCCGAGCAGATCGAGGGCATCGCGGAGACGTTCGGCCTGCACGAGCTCGCGGTCGAGGACGCGGTGCACGCGCACCAGCGCCCGAAGCTGGAGCGCTACGACAACACGCTCTTCATGGTCTTCAAGACCGTGCGCTACGTGACGAACGAATCCCCCGACACCGCCAACGAGATCGTCGAGTCCGGCGAGATCATGGTGTTCCTGGGCAAGGACTTCGTCATCACCGTGCGGCACGGCAACCACTCGGGTCTCTCCAAGCTGCGGCACGTGCTGGAGGCCGACCCGGAGCGGCTGGAGATCGGCCCGTCCGCGGTGATGCACGCGATCGCCGACCAGGTGGTCGACAACTACCTCGAGGTCACCGACCACATCGAGGACGACATCGACCGCATGGAGGAACGGGTCTTCGCGCCGCGCACCGAGGTGAGCGCGGAGCAGATCTACATGTTCAAGCGCGAGGTCGTCGAGCTGCGCCGCGCGGTGATGCCGCTCGCGAACCCGTTGCGCCGCTTGGCGGAGGGCTACACGCCGCTCATCCCCGAGCAGGTGCGGGCGTTCTTCCGCGACGTCGACGACCACCTCACCGAGGTGTCCGAGCGCGTCACCGCGTTCGACGAACTGCTGACGACGCTGGTCGACGCGACGCTCGCGAAGATCACGCTGCAGCAGAACACCGACATGCGCAAGATCACCTCGTGGGTCGCGATCATCTCCGTGCCCACCATGGTCGTCGGTGTGTACGGCATGAACTTCGACTACATGCCCGAGCTGAAGTGGAAGTTCGGCTACCCGCTGATCATGAGCCTGGTCCTGATCGCCTGCCTGACGCTCTACCGAATACTGCGCCGAAATCGCTGGCTCTAGTCCCGGTTTCGCCCGCATCCTTCGTTGTAGAGGGGCCCTGTCATGACCAGAATTCTCACCAACATCCGCTTCTGGATCCTCGCGTTCCTGCTCTGCTGGATCACCACCGTGTTCGTGCTCATCAGCGGAACGCCCTGACGTGAAAGCGCGGCTGACGAACCTCAGGTTCTGGCTGCTGGTGTTCCCGATCGGCTGGCTCGCGATGGTGTTCGTCTGCATCGCGGCCTGGCCGTCACCGGGCACCGCGTCACCGGATGAACTCGCCTCCGAGGTGACGAACGCGTTGCGCGCACACGACTTCCACAAGCTGGAGCCGTTGCTGGCGGTCGGCGGAGAGGACGTCGCGAAGTCGACCGCGGACCAGTTCCAGACCGCACGGGTGGAGCGTGGCGTCTACCGCGACGGTGCCGTCGTCGTCGAGTACACGCACGACGGCATCCGCGCGGAGTTCCGGCTGCCCGTGGAGATGCAGGACGGCCGGTACGTGGTGAACCCCGTCGTCACTCCCAAGGGGTGACGTCCCAGGTGAACGGCGTGCCGTGGCCCGCGCCGTGGCCGAGGTTCAGCGAGATCCCGGCCGGCCAGAGCTTCAGCAGCAGCTCGAACCGGTAGTCGTCGTCCGTGCGACGCGGCTCGAAGACCAGCAGTGCCAACGGTGACGTGGGTGTCGCCTTCGCGGCCGCGTCGGCCAGCACGGCCCTGCCCATCGCCCTGTCCGCGGGCGAGACGTACTGCCACACCACCGAATGCCAGACGACGGTGAGCACGTCGCGTTCGGCGCGGGCGAGCTGGTTCGCGAGCCATTCCGGGCCCGCCGACCGGTCGACCTTCACGGGATCCGTGGCGGCCAGGTCGAGCGCGTCCCTCAGGCGGTTCCACCTGCCGAGCTGATCGGCCCAGACGAACGAGCTCAGGTGCAGCCGTCCGTCCTCTGTGGACACGTCGACCGGGGTGAGGTCGCAGCCCGCCCTGCCGACGACGCGCAGCCGGTGACCCAGATCCGCGGGTGGCCTGCCGGTCCACTCCGGGTCGAGGACCAGCAGGCTGTCCGGATCGCCGAGAACCGTGTCCGGAAGCCGGTAGCCGACGTGGTGCGGGCGCAGGTTGAGCCCGCCGCTCGCGCCGACCTCCAGCAGCCGCACGCAGAACGGCACCTGCCTGTCGGCCGCTTTCGCCGCCTCCTGCGCGGCGACCATCAGGCCGCCGTAGAGGGGCGCGCTGCGGCCGGGTTCGTTGGTCTGCACGACCGTGGCCAGGACGCGTTGCCGCAGGACGTCCGCGTGCTCGGTGACAGCGGGCAGCGCGTCCTCCCACAGCGTCGGCAGGTTCGGCTGGCCTCCGACGGACGGGTAGTGCTTCGCGAGGCCCGGCGCGCGGCCTTCGAGCACGAGCCGGTGGACGGCGCCCGCGAACCGCAGACCGGGCGCGGTGCCCTCCCGGTCGCGTTCGGAGCCCGCCATGATCCTGGTCGTGACGCCACCCCGCCGGAGGTCTGCGGCGGCGTCGGTGAGGAGTCGCTGGGTCAGCGGACTGCGGTCGCGGCATCCGTGGGCAGCCGTGGCGAACAGCTCGGCAAGCACGGTGAACACGCTAATGGCAGCGCTGCCGCCCGTCATGTGGGGAAAGTCCTCATTACAGTGCTGGGATGGCTCGGATTCTGGCTGTCGCGGACGAGGTGGTCGAACAGCTGTGGACCGATCAGGTGCACCAGCACGGCGGCGTGGACCTGATCGTCGCGGCGGGTGACCTGCCGTTCGACTACCTGGAACACCTGGCCAACGCGCTGGACAAGCCGCTGGTGTTCGTCCCCGGCAACCACGACATCGACCTGTCGGGCTACTCGAACGTGCGCGGCCTGTGGACCAAGGCGGGCGTTCCGGTGCGCTGGCCAGGTCCAGCCGGTGCGGTGAACGCGGACGAACGCGTGGTCGACGTCGCCGGCCTGCGGATCGCCGGTCTCGGTGGTTCGATCCGCTACAACAAGGGCCCGAACCAGTGGACGGAACGGCAGCAGGCCCGCCGCGCCCGCCGGGTGTCCCGGCTGGCCGGGTGGCGCAGGCTGCGGGACGGACGTGGCGTGGACGTGCTGCTGACCCACTCGCCGCCGTTGGACTGCGGCGACGAACCCGACGCGCCGCACCGCGGCTTCGAGTGTTTACGCGGACTTGTCTCGCGGTTGCAGCCGTCGTTCATGCTGCACGGCCACATTCATCCGCACGGCCATCCACGCCCGGACCGCGCGTTGGGCGCGACCCGGGTGATCAACGTGGTTCCGCAGAAGGTGCTGGACATCTCGGGAGGTCGCGATGAGACGTGACACCGGTTTCCCCGTCGCCGACGCCGAGAGCGACTTCCTGCGCGCCCGCCGGCGCCAGGTGATGTCGCGTCTCGCCGCCTGGCTGCGCCGCGAACCCGACGACGTGAACATCATGCTGCCGTTCCACGAGGTGGTGGAGGCGCTGGGCATGGCGTCGGAGAAGCGCCTGGGCCTGCAGTCGATCCGGCTGGACTCGATCGTCGGCAGCGTCGACCGCACCCGCGACTTCGACCGCCGCTTCCGCCCGACGTCCGGCCGCGTCCGCGAGCGGTGGCAGCGACTGGCCCTGGCCGCGCGCCGGGGCGAGAGCGTGCCGCCGATCGAGGTCTACCGGATCGGCGAGCTGCACTTCATCATGGACGGCCACCACCGCGTGTCGGTCGCGCACGCCCTCGGGCTGACCACGATCGACGCGTACGTGACGCAGGTGATCACGCGGATCAACTCCTCCGGCATCCGGTACCGCGGCGACCTGATCGTGAAGGACTACCGGCGCCTCTTCCTGGACCGCGTGCCACTGGCCGGCGAGGCCCGTGCCGCCGTGGTGCTGTCCGACCCGTGGCATTACGCCCAACTCGGCGAGCACGTCGAGGCGTGGGGGTTCCGGCTGATGCAGGACACGGGCCAGTTCCTCGACCGCGCCGAGGTCGCGCGCCGCTGGTACGCCGAGGAGTACACGCCGGTCGTGGCGATGCTGCGGCAGGCCGACATGATCGGCGCCCGGACCGAGACCGAGGCGTACATGTGGGTCGCGGCGGAGCGGTACCGGCTCATCCGCACGCACCGATGGGACGCCGAGGTCATCAACGCCGTGCGCGAGGAAACTCGCTCGCACGGCCGCACCGGTCGTGGCTAGCGTGCCCGAGTGACTGATCTTGTAACCGCACGCCTGATCCTGCGTCCGTGGTCCGAGCTCGACGTGAAGGCCGTGGTGGGGGAAACGCGCCTGCCGTCGTGGGCGGCCGACTTCCCCTCCGAGGGCGACGTCGTGATCGCCGGGGTGCTCCTGGAGAACCCGGTCTGGCTGTCTCCGTCCGGCCATCGCCTGATCATCGAGCGGGCAACCGATGAAGTTGTGGGATCGCTGGGCCTGTTCTGGCCTCCTTCCGACGGCAGGGTGGAGATCGGTTACGGCGTGGTGCCCTCGCGCCAGGGACGCGGCTACGCCTCGGAAGCGACCGCAGCCTTGACCGCGTTCGCGCTGGAGCTGGACGGCGTGCACACCGTCCACGCGAACGTCGAGCCGGCCAACCCCGCCTCCGCCCGCGTGCTGGAGAAGGCGGGCTTCACCCGGTACCAGAGCACCGGCGAGCTGATCGGCTACCAGCGCACGGCCGGCTGACCCGCGCTCACCGGGGTGCCACCCGCGGCCCGTCCGCGTCCGGCAGCGGCCGCGCCTGGTCCAGCACCTCGTCGGTGTACTTGTCGAGCAGCCGGGTGCCGATCTGCTGCGCGTAGCCGAAGATGACCGCCCACAGCAGCAAGGCGGCCGCCGAAGGGATGCCGATCAGCCCGCTCGTCACGCCGGCGCCCAGTGCCAGGATGCCGACCACCGCCAGTGCCGCCCCGAGCATGATCTTGATCAGCGCCTGGTACCCGATCATCACGTACGGCGAGAGCGATGGCCGGCGGCGTAAGAGCAGGACCACGGAGGCCAGCACCGCGCCGAACGAGCCGAGCACCTGCACGAGCCACACGTCCACACCGGACGCTTTCGCCGTGCCGCCGGGACAGACCGTGGGCAGTGCGTTCTCCTTCGGGTCGACGCACAGCGGGATGATGCCCGGCTTCACGATGCCGACGACGCCGAGCACCGTGTTGATCACGAACAGCACCAGGGACGCGGCGATCAGCTTGTTGCGCAGCGCGCGGGAGCCCGCGTGCGCGAAGTCGGAGTTGTCGTAGGCGGCACGCAGCGCGTCCACCACGATCGCGCGCTCGACCGCGGGCGTGAACTCCCCCGGCCGCAACGCTTCCAGGGCTCGGCGGCGCGGATCGTCGTCGTCCAGGTACTGCGCCACCCGTGCCTGCAGACCCGGCAACCGCCCCAGGAACCCGCGCTCCGCCGAGATCGTGGCCACCTCGGCCTCGTGCAGGGCGCGCCAGGCACGTTCGATGTGCCAGCCCGACCACCACGACGGCAGCATGCGCCACCACGGCTCGCGACTGCCGAGCATCGCCTCGACCACGGCGGCCTGCTCCTCGGCCGTGCGACGCCACACGTCGCCCTCGGGATCGACCGGATCGGACGGGCCGAGCGCGGCCAGATCCGCGCGCACCCGGTCGAGCCGGGACTGCACGACAAGTCTCCAGTCGGTGACTCTGGGTTTACGTTCGGCCATGTCCCGATGGTGACAGGCGACACTGACAATTTCCGCAGCCATCCGTGTGACGTGCGCAAACGTCACCAGGACGCCTATATGCACTTGCGCTTATATACGTGCTGGGTTATAAAACTGACCGTGGACGTCTTCGAGGCAGTAGCCGAACCGAACAGGCGGCACCTGATCAGCCTGCTGGCCGAACGCGAACGCACCGCGGGTGAACTCGTGGACAGCCTGCCCGCGCTGACCCAGCCCGCCGTGTCCCGCCATCTCCGCGTCCTGCGGGAGACGGGCCTGGTCGAGGTGCGACCGGACGGTCAGCGCCGCGTCTACGCGCTCAAACCCGATGGCCTGCAACGCATCGACGACTGGATCACCCCGTACCGCCACTTCTGGCGCGATCACCTCGACGCACTTCGACAGCACCTGGAGAACGAATGAACGACCTCGGCACCATCACCGCCGAAGGCGAGCACGCCGTCCTCACGTTCCACCGCAGGTTCCGGTTCCCGATCGACCGCGTCTGGGCGGCCATCACCGACGACGCCGAGCGCAAGGCGTGGTTCGGTGAGGGAACCGTTGATCCGCAAGGCGAAACGGTCGTCATCGAGCCCGAGGACCCGCCCGCGCCGATGGAGGCCAAGCGCGTCACGGGCCGCATCCTGACGTGGCAGCCGCCGGCGAACGGCCGCGCGGTCTTCGAACACGAGTGGCACCAGCGCATCGTGGAGGACAGCGTCGTACGCTACGAGCTCACCGCGGACGGCGACGAGACCCTGCTCCAGTTCACCCACCGCAGACTGTCCGAACGCAACGCCAAGGGATTCGCGCCCGGCACGCACGCGTTCTTCGACCGCGCGGAAGCCTTCCTGCGCAACGAGACCCCGCCGAACTGGAGCGAGCGCTACGCCGAGGTCGCGCCCGCGTATCCGGCCTGGAAGTAGAGGAGGCGCCGCCCGGGGCGCCGAGCGACACCTCCCCCGCGGGCTCAGGCGGTCTGTGAAGGCTCCACCAGCGCACGGAGCCGGGGAGGCATCCTCTTCTCCAACCCGTACGGTTCGAGGTGGGCCTGCAACACGCCCGTGAACGCCCGCTCCACCGAAGCGGTGTCCCAGTTGTCGCTCTCCAGGATCGGCTGCTTGAAGTACGGCTGCCCGACGATGTGCAGCTGCCTGCCGTTGCACCGGATGACCTGCCCGGTGATGCCCTCGGCGCGGTCCGAGAGCAGGAACAGCACGAGCGGCGCCACCTTGCCCGGCGTCCGGTCAGCCGGGATGGCGCGCAGGGAACGTTCCGACTTCCACACCATCCGCGTGTGCGCGACAGGGCACACGGCGTTCACGCGGATGCCTTCGGACTCCAGGTCGAGAGCCCACGAGTAGCTCAGTGAGGCCACCGCGCCCTTGGTCGCCGAATAGGTGGCGAGTTTGCGCTGGCCGAATGAGGCGCCGGAGGAAATGTTGATGATGGAGCCGCCACCGGTGGCGCGCATCGCCCGCATTGCCGCGATTCCGACATAGATGACGCCGAGGACGTTCACCTCGACCACCTGCTTGATCGTCTCGGGGTCGTCCTCCCACGGCGCGGTCTCGTAGTTCAGGCCCGCGTTGTTCACCAGGCCGTCGACACGGCCGAATTCGTCGACGCACAGGTCCACGATCTTGGCCGCCTCGCTGGGATCGGCGACCGTGTGGTTCGAGGCCACAGCGCGGCCGCCGAACTCGCGGATGTGCTCCGCGACCCGTTCTGCCAGGTCACCGTCGTTGTCGTTGACCACCACGGACGCGCCGGCGAGGGCGGCGTGCATGGCGTAGGCCTCGCCCAGCCCTCGGCCTGCCCCCGTGATGACGACCGCTTTACCGTCCAGGATCCCCATTGCACGCTCTCTTTCACTCGGCGGCGGTTCCCGAACTCCCCTGTGGTCCTGTACCCGCCTTCGACAAGCGTGCGGACTGTCCGGAGATGCGAAGAGCACGTTTCGATGAGATGTCGCTGCCGAGCGCCCAATGGCGAACCGAGTTCGGCAGGGCAGATAGGGCCGGACTAATCAGTCCCAGGTGCACGAGGGCTTTAGCCCTCACTCGTTCGAGTGACAAAAACGGGCCGCCTTCCCGCGAGGGGAAGGCGGCCCGGAAAACGAGAATTCACCGTTCCGTGTAAGTCAGGTTCCTGCCGTTGGACGGGTCGAAGAGCTGCACCTTGTCCGCGTCGAACCAGATCTCCGACGAAGCGCCTTCCACCGCGTCGGACGCCGAGGACAGCCGCGTCACGAGCGAGATGCCGTCACCCGGCACGTCGTCCGATCCCGCGTCCGCCGCGAGCTCCTGGAGCTCCGCCGAGGCCGCCTGTTCGCCCGTGAGGTTGAAGTAGGCGTACTTGTCCGAGCCCATCGACTCCAGCACGTCCACCTGGTGCGTGAACTTGCCGCCCGACGACAGCGCCGCCGCCTCGACCAGTGCCGCGTCCTCGAAGTGCTCCGGGCGGATGCCCATGATCACCTCGCGGGGCGCGTCGGCACCCTCCACCAGCTGCCGCACCCGGTCCGTCAGCGTCACGTCGCCGAGGATCGAACGCAACGAGCCGTTCTCCAGCGTCGCCGGCACGAAGTTCATCGACGGGGAGCCGATGAAGCCCGCGACGAACAGGTTCGCCGGCTGGTCGTAGAGGAACTGAGGCGCGCCGATCTGCTGCACGACACCGCCGCGCATGACCACGACCCGGTCGCCGAGGGTCATCGCCTCGGTCTGGTCGTGCGTCACGTACACGGTGGTCGTGCCGAGCTGCTTCTGCAGGCGCGACACCGAGGTGCGCATCTGCACGCGCAGCTTGGCGTCCAGGTTGGACAGCGGTTCGTCCATGAGGAACGCCTTGGGGTTGCGCACGATCGCGCGGCCCATCGCCACGCGCTGCCGCTGGCCACCGGACAGGTTGGACGGTTTGCGGTCGAGGTGCTGCGTGAGGTCCAGGATCTCCGCGGCCTCCTTGACCTTCTTCTCCACCGTCGCGTTGTCGACCTTGGCCAGCCGCAACGGGAAGGCCATGTTCTCCTTCACCGTCATGTGCGGGTAGAGGGCGTAGGACTGGAACACCATCGCGATGTCGCGGTCCTTGGGCGCCTTCTCGTTGACGCGCTGCCCGCCGATGCGCAGCTCGCCGTCGGTGATGTCCTCCAGGCCCGCGATCATGTTGAGCGTGGTGGACTTCCCGCAGCCGGACGGTCCGACCAGGATGATGAACTCGCCGTCGGCGATCTCGAGGTTGACCTCCTGCACGGCCAGCGCGCCGTCGGGGTACCTCTTGGTCACCTTGTCCAGAACGATCTCTGCCATTGGTCAACTCACCCCTTGACGGCGCCGGAGGTCAGGCCGGCGACGATCCGGCGCTGGAAGAACAACACGAAGAGGATGATCGGGATGGTGATGACCACGGCGGCCGCCGCGATCGACCCGGCCGGGTCCTCGAACTGCGAGCTGCCGGTGAAGAACGACAGCGCCACCGGCACGGTCCGCGACTGCTCGGTCGAGGTGAGCGAGATCGCGAACAGGAAGTCGTTCCAGCAGAAGATGAACACCAGGATCGCCGTCGTGAACACACCCGGTGCGGCCAGCGGCGCGATGACGCGACGGAACGCCTGCCCCGGCGTCGCACCGTCCATCTTCGCCGCCTTCTCGAGCTCCCAGGGGATCTCGCGGAAGAACGCCGACAGGGTGTAGATCGCGAGCGGCAGCGCGAACGTGATGTACGGCAGGATCAGGCCGGGCCACGTGTCGAACAGGCCGAGCGAGCGCTCGATCTCGAACAACGGGGACACCAGCGAGACCTGCGGGAACATCGCGATCAGCAGCGAGACGCCCACCAGCAGGTTCTTGCCGGGGAACTCCAGCCGCGCGATGGCGTAGGCGGCCATCGTGCCGAACACCACGGCGATCGCGGTCGCGATGATCGCGATGCCGATCGAGTTGATCAACGCCCGCGTGAACTCCGACGTCGAGAAGATGTTCTGGTAGTTCTCCAGACTCCACTCGCGAGGAATGAAGTTGCCGTCGGACAACGTCGCCGCCGACTTGAACGACAGCGACACGATCCACAGCACCGGGATCAGCGCGTAGATCACGACGACCGTGTTGAGAACGCCCCAGCCCCACTTCTTGGCCGGGGTCTCCGCTCCTCCGATGCCCGCCATCAGCGTTTCCCTCCGTCGTCACTGCCGGGGGCAGCGGTGCCGAAGAGCTTGATGAACACGAACGCGATGATCGCGACCATGATGAAGATCAGCACGGACATCGTGGATCCGATACCGAGGTTCAAGCCCTTGATCAGGTTGTTGTAGGTCAGCATCGACACCGACGACGTGCCCTGCGAACCCGCGGTGAGCACGAAGAGGTTGTCGAAGATGCGGAACGCGTCGAGCGTGCGGAACAGCAGTGCCACGAGGATCGCCGGCTTCATGATCGGCACGGTGATCCTGATGAACCGCTGCCACCCGTTCGCGCCGTCCATCGCGGCGGCCTTGAGCAGGTCGTCCGGCACCAGCGCCAGGCCCGCCATGAGCAGCAGGGCCATGAACGGCGTGGTCTTCCAGATCTCCGCGAGACCCACGACCATCAGCGCCGGGATCTTCTCCGTGAGCACGGGATCGCCACCGAGCGCCTCGGCGAGGTAGCCGGTGCCGGGCGTCCAGGCGAAGCGCCAGGAGAACGCGGCCACGACCGTGACGATGCCGTACGGAATCAGCGTCGTCGTGCGGACGATGCCGCGGCCGACCAGCGCCCGGTGCATGATCAGCGCGAGCGACATGCCCAGCACCAGTTCGACGGCGACCGTGACGACGGTGAGCAACACCGTCACCCAGACCGCGTCCCACCAGTACGGGCTGCTGAGCACCGTGACGTAGTTGTCGAACCAGATCCACTCGGTGCGGTCCGGGAACTTCAGGTCGAACCTCTGCATCGACAGCAGCAGCGAGTAGAGGATCGGCCAGCCGGTCACCGCGATCATGGTGATCGCGGCGGGCGCGCAGAGCAGCCAGCCGAGTCGGCGTTCGGCCCTCTTGCCCTCGCTCAGCGCGACCTTCTTCTTGGGGGCGACCGATGCAGGCGTCGCCCCGGTCGTCGCCGTGTCTTCCGTTGCTGTCTGGCTCACGGCAGCACCCCCTTCGAGTCGAGAGCGTCCTGCAGTTCCTTGCGCAGCCTGTCCGCCGTCGCCTGCGGGTCGATGCTCGCGGGCGGCGAGAGGATCGTGGAGATGACCGTCGAGACGTTCTGGTAGGCGGGCGTGCGCGGCCGCACACTCGCGTTCTTCAGCGTCTCCTTGATGTCGTCGCGCATCGGGTACGCCTCGGCCATCTCCGGCTCGTCGTAGACGGCCTCGATGGTCGGCGGCACACCGTCCTTCAGCGCGGCGACCTTCTGGCTTTCCGCACCGCGCAAGCACAACACCGCGTCGAACGACTCGTCCGCGTGCGTGGTGTAGTTGCTGACGGCGTAGTTGATCCCGCCGACGGTGACCTTGGCGGCGTCACCACTCACGGTGGGGTACGGCGCCCACTTGAAGTTCTTCGCGAAGTCCGGCTTCTTCTGCGCCGCCGCGTAGACGTACGGCCAGTTCAGCTGGAACGCCGCACTGCCGTTCTCCATCGCGAGGCGTGCGTTGTCCTCGGCCGCGTTGGAGAACGACGGGTCGATCGCCTTGGACGTGGCGAGCTTCTTCAACGCCGCCAACGCCTGCACGGCCTTCTCGTCGACGACGGCCTTGGTGCCGTTCTCGTCGAGGATCGTGCCGCCGTTGGAGTTGACGAGGGTGTTGTACAGCACGACGAGCCCCTCGTACTGCTTCCCCTGCGCGACGATCTGGCCGGGCTTCCCTTCCGCCACCAGCGCCTCGGCCATGGAGATCATCTCGTCCCACGTCTTCGGCGGCGTGGGCACGAGGTCCGAGCGGTACCACAGGAGCTGGACGTTCGTGTTGTCCGGAGCTCCGTACAACTTGCCCTCGTAGGTCGCCGTGTCGAGCGGCGTCTTGAGCGTGCCGCTCTCCACCTGGGACTTGACGGAGCCGGTGAATTCCTTGATCCAGCCCGCCTTCGCCAGCTCCGCGGTCCACGTGACGTCGAGCCCGAGGACGTCCATGCTGTCGTCCTCGGCCGCGAGTCTGCGCACCATCTGCTCGCGCTGACCGTCCGCCTCACGCGGCAGCTTGTTGTAAACGATGTTGTATCGCCCGCCGGCCTTCGCGTTGCAGCTGTCGACGATGGCCTGGAAGTTCTCCTGGGGATACTTGTAGACGTTGACGGTGATGCCGCCGTCGCCCGACCCGCACGCCGTGAGCGTTCCTGCCGCGAGTACCGCGGCTCCCACTCCGGCGGCAAGTCGATAGCGCCGTGTCGCACCCATCGGCCCTGCCTCCTTCCCGACTACACGGAGGAGCCAGACCGCAGCGCCCGGCACCTCGTCGTGCCACCGGCCGCACCGGGCGGACCGGTCAGATGAACCTAGGCCGGGTGATCACGAGCCGCAACCAAGAGAGGCAACGATTCAGAACCAATGGGCATGTAGAGCGTCTCAATTGCCGGGGTTCACCGGCCGCATCGCCAGCCGTGCGAGCAGGTCACGCCCCTTCTCGGCCGACTTCGGATGGCACAACACGTCGTACCTGTTTGCCACGAGCTGACTGGCCGACTGGAAGTCCCGCTTACCGCGCGCCGACCCGTACCCGACGGCCGCGAACACCAGCCCGAAGAACACACCGGTGATCAGACCCGTGAGCACCGGCCCGACGGTGACCCCCGGCTCGGGGCTGAAGAGGGTGAGCAAGAGCCCCACGAACAGACCGAACCACGCGCCGCTCGCCGCACCGGTCATGAGGACTCGGCTCCAGGTGAGCTTGCCGGTGATCCGTTCCACCAGCATCAGGTCGACGCCGACGATCATGACGTCCTGCACGGGGAAGTCCTCGGTGGCCAGGTGGTCGACCGCGCGCTGCGCCTCCTCGTACGTGGCGTACGAGCCGATCGGCCACCCCGTCGGCGGGGTGGGCAGGCGCGGGGGGACGCCGGGCCGGTTCGGGTTGGCGAACGGACTCGTCACAGGGACCACCTCTGTCGCGACGCGCTGATCGTCTCATCCTGCCAGTGCCCGGTGCGGGGTGCCGAAGCGCCTACGGGTGTTTTGCCGGAAGTGAGGCGTTTCGCCGATGCCGCACTCGCCAGCCGACGCATCGACCGAACAAGACGGCGTGGCGTCCGCGACCACGTCACGGTCACCACGCCGTCCGGCACGGATCAGTCAGCCAGCGAAGTCAGGGCTTCAGCGCGAGGACGCCTCCGAAACTTCCGCTCGCGGGCCATCTACTCATTCACGCGGGGGTCTTTCCGTAATAAGGACTGATCGTATTCGCCAACTTTCGCTGGATCGCCCGCAACCGCAAGAGAGTGGTCGCATCGTCGAAGCCGGTAGTCGTCGACCATTCGACGCCAGAGCCGACGAGATCGCTCACGAAGACGACTTCCACCGCCAGCAGCACCCGCGCCCAGTCGACCGCCTCGAGCGGGCGGTCCTCATGAAGCTCCACTCTCAAGGACTGGCATTTTTCCAGCAGATCTTGAACGCTCCTGAACCCCATTCCCACGGCCATTTCCTCACTGCAGTGGGCAGGTCCACCCCACTCCAGAAGCGCCCTGCGGAGCAGCTCCACTTCGTCAGAGCTGAGCACACGACTGGGTGCAACACCACTCTCCGACATCAATTCAACCCCGCCCAGTAGTCATCCAGCTTCTCCGGTTCTCGCCGGAAAATCGTACCGCCGTCCGCGTGGTGCGGATCGTGGATCACGATCGTGGACCCGTCCTTGTTGAGGAACGCCTTCCTGTCACCACCCAGATCCTTCTGCCGCGCCGGATTTCTGATCGTGTCCTGCGCAAGCTTGGTGAGTTCCTCGGCAGACACACCCGGAAACTCGTTTCCGTGCTTCTTGTTGGCATGCCCTGTAGCGATATCAGGTGCCTCGTCCAGTCGCATCGCATCCGTGCACCACGTCGAGGGTCCCGTGTTGTGCACCAGCAGCGGGGTTGCGCCCGCGACCACGAAGTAGGTGTGCACAACGTCAACCGTGAGGTTGAAGGTGCGCATGAACGAGAAGTAGTGGTGGGTCGAGACCAGCTCAGCTCGGCCGTTGCCCGGGGTGTTGAGCAGATCACCGGCCTCAAGCTCACCGGCGTCCTCCCATTCACCGGTTGTCGCGTTGTAGAACGGGTGGTGCGCCGTCGACCGAATCACCTTCGGGCCCTCAGGCGTCGACACCGTCAGGTCGACGTAACTCTTGTCCTCGTCGGTGATGATGACGGCGACAACAGTCTGCTTCTCGACCTTGTCACTCTCCGGCTGGCTGGCCGCGACCTCGTCGCCGACCTCGATCTCGTCGATCCGCTTGGTCGACCCGTCCGCCATCAGCACCTGCGTGTCACCGCTGAAGCTGTTGACGCACTTGGCACCCGCCGCCACGACGTCCTCGGCACCGCGGCCGACGTCCTTCACATGGTCGGCGTTGCGGACCCACTTGTAGATGGTCGCGCCCCAACCAATAAGCGGAATTGCGCCTGCACAGGCCAGGACGGCGTCAGTCGTCTGGCCCTCTGTCGCGTACCCGGCGCAGTTCGTCAGGTCGGCGGGCTCGCCGATGACGGGGACCATTCCGAGGCCGTCGAGCACCAGGTGCGTGAACGCCGAGCTTCCTCTCGAGCCACATCCTGGACAGGCCGGATAGCCACTCGCGTTCTTGCCGGCCGTGCCGCTGCCCTGCGAGCCGCACGGGGCGGCCGCCGGGTAGCCGCTCGACGTCGAGCACATCTTGGGTGACGCGGGTGCCGGCTTCGGCTTCGACTGCGGCGGTGCGTTGTGCGGGTTGCCGCAGTACTGGACGCACTGGCCGTCCTTGTTGTTGCGCTGGCCGTTCGGCTTGTAGCCGGTGTCGCCCTCGCACACGTTGTAGTCGCAGTACGCGAGGCCGGTCGGGTCGCTGAACGTGATCGGCGAGTTGTTGGCGTACGCGTAGGCGTTCCACTGCTGCGGGTCCAACACGACCATGATCGGGTCGACCGAGATGAACCTGCCCAGCGCGGCGTCGTATTGACGAGCGCCGATGTTCACCAGACCCGTGGCGCTGTCGTTGGTCCCTCCGACGAACCCGCGTTCGCCCGGGAACACCGGGTTGGTGCCGCGCGGGGCGCCGAACGGGAGTTGGCGGCGGCGATCGACCTTCATCGTGGCTCGGTCGATCGCGACGTGTGCGGTGCCTTGCATGTCGGAGGCAAGCCACGTGACCTTGGTCTTGCCCTCGCGCATGGCTACGACCTGGCCGCCGTGGCGGTAGTAGCGCGTCACGGTCGGCGCGGTCGCGCCCTTGGCCAGCCTGATCTCCTCGTCACCCAGGTACAGGGTGGTCGCGTCCGCGTCGCGGCGGATGAGCCGCTCTCCGGTGGCGCTGTAGAGGAACTCGGAGACCTTCGAGCCTTCGGTGACCTTCGTGACCCGGCCTTCGGCATCCCATTCGAGGGTCTGGTCGGCGCCGGCCACCTTCCGGCTGGTCGTCGCGCCGATCTCGTTGTACGCGAACTGGTCCAGGCGGCTTCCGCCGGGACCGGTGGTGGTCACCGAGTTCGCGGCGTGCGGCCTCGGCGCGCCCGTCGCCGGGTAGTCGTACGTCCTCGTCGTGTCGCCGGAGGCCGCGTGCTGGACCTCCGTGCGCCGGTTGCCGATCTGGTCGTAGGTGTAGGAGTGCCAGTAGGGCGCGGGACCCGCAAGGGAACCCGTGGACTTCGCCACGTCACACCCCGCGGTCGGCGTCCAGGCTTCGGTCAGCCTCCTGAGGTGGTCGTACTGGAAGCACTGTCGGTCCGGCAGTTGTCCCTGCGTCGTGTCCGCGACCGAGGTGATGTTGCCGACCTGGTCGTAGGCGTAGTTCACGTCCGCCTGCATCGGCGCCGCGACTTCCGCGTCGACGATGTAGCGGTTCATCCGGCGGGTGCTGTTGTCGTAGTAGTACGACAACCAGGTGCGCTTGCCGGTGTTGCCCATTTCGAGCCGGTAGAGCTCACCGAGCCTCGTGTAAGCCGTCGTGTTGACGAGGTTGTCGGTGCCCTGACCAGTCAGCGACGCGGTCGTGTTCCTCGGACGTCCGAACTCGTCGAACCCGTGCACCACTGACTCGGTCGGCATGTTCGCCGCGGGCACCGCGCCGAGACCTTCACCGGTGACGGTTCCGTCCGGGCTGTAGGTGAACCACCGCTTGTAGACACCCTTGAGCAGTCCTTCGACGTCGGGGATCTCCACCTCGGCGGCCAAGGGCTTGTTGAGCGACGTGTAGGACAGGACCCGGTTGATGTACGCCCTGCCGTTGACGTACCGCGTCGTCGACGCCGGCAGACCCTTGCCGTACTCGGCGGTGTCGTACTCGAACTTCGTCAGGAGCGTTCCGCCGGACTTCACCGCGGTCTTGCGCCCAGCGGCGTCGTACTCGTGGGTGAGGACCGTTCCGCGCGCGTCCTTGCTCGTCGTGAGCCGGTTGGCCACGTCGTAGGTCATTTCGGTGACGCCTCGGTCGACGTCCTCCGACTTGACCAGCCGGCCGCGCAGGTCGTGGTGCCAGCGCCAGGTGTTGCCGGCCGCATCCGTTGTCGCGGCGAGGTTTCCAGCAGCGGAGTAGGAGTACCTGGTGACGTCGTGCTCACCGCTCGCGGTGGCGCCCTTGTACTGCCACAGCTCCGTCATCTGCCCACGGGCATCGGTCACCGACGTGGTCGGAGTACCACCGGACGGCGGCGTCACGTCCACTCGGTCACCACCGTACGCGGTGGTGCTGCGCCACTTCTCCTGCCCACCGGCCTGGTAGATCGACGCGGTCGGACGGCCAGAGCCGTCGAACGCGGTCCGGGTGAGTCCCGGTACGTCGTTCTCGGAGAAGCTCAGCAGGTTCGTGTCGACCGCACCGGAGTTGAAGAACGGCTGCGTCGTCCGGCTCACCCGGCCCTGCGAGTCGTACTTCGTGTCGACGACCAGACGGCCGCCGGTCGTCGCGTTCTGCGCCTGACGAGTTCGGTACTGACCGTCGAACACGACGGTTCCACTCACGTAGTTGCCGACGGCGTTGACGGCGGTCGTCCTGACGGAGCTCGGCTTGTCCTGGCTGACGTCGTAGTCGATCTTGACGTTCGGGTCGTCCGGGTACTCGTCGCGGGGACGGTTCGCCTGCCACACCCGCACGGTCCTGCCGAGAGCGTCGTACTGGCCCTCGGTGATGTTCTCGTTGGGGTCGACGAGCTTCGTCCCCACACCCCAGGCGGGTTCGACCTCGGTCGTGGTGATGTGGCCGAGCTGGTCCTTCACCACCACCTTCGTGACCGGACCTCCGGCAGCGGGCGCGTACTCCGTGGTCACCACGTTGCCGAGCGGGTCGGTCGACGTCAACGCACGACCGTACTTGTCATAGGTCGTCGTGACGACCGTTGCGAAGACAGCGCCGGTTGCCGGGCGCGAGTCCAGTGTGGCAACGCTCGCGACGTTCCCGTTGTCGTCGTAGGTGTACTTGCCGGCACCGAGCGAGTGCTGCGGGAAGACCGCAGTCTCTCCACAGTGGACGGCCACCGTCTCCGACTCCAGCGCGGAGGACCAGATCCACCTGGCCGAGTCCTGCCGGTACGAGGTGCGGGTGCACCGGTCGTCCGACGCCGTGGTCAGGTCGCCGAGGTCGTTGCTCTCGGTCACCTGGCCGTGGTCGTCGTACTTGCTCTCGGTCTTCGTCTTGCGCCAGCCGCCCGACCGCAACGCGGTGTAGGACGTGGTGGAGGCGTTCCCCACCCAGTAGGCCTTGTAGTCGCCCCGCGTCGCCGTCGGACCTGCCCAGGTGGGGGTGGAGATGGTCTTGGAGGTGACGGTCTCACCGGTGCCGTCGTGAACCTGGGTCTCGAAGCTGAGCCCGCTCAGCCAGTCCGAGTCCTCGCGCTCGACGCCCTCCGAGTCCTTGACCTTGGCGACGCGCGTGCCGTTGTTGGGCAGCTTGTCGCCGTTCATGCCGCGGTAGAAGCGTTCTTCGGTCATCGTGACCGGCTGCTCGGGGTTGCCTTCGTGCCCGGCCTTCACCCGGACGCGGCCGTAGCCGCGGAACTCGTTCCAGTTCCGCTTCTCGTCCTTGACGAACTCCGACTGGTTGCGGCGCCAGGCCGCACCGTCGAGGTACTCGTACTTCACGATCTGGTCGGAGCTGGCCGCCACGCGGTCGGAGGTGGTGATCGACTCCACCACGTACTTGTGGAAGTAGTCCTCCCGTTCGGCGCCGTCCTTCGGCGCCCACTTCACGGGATAGCAGCGCTTGTCGTTCGTCTCGGGGTTGGCCGGCATCGACGTTCCCGGCACGCAGTCCGGGTCCGCGTACCTGATCGTCGTCGTGCCGCCGGCCTCCGAGACGACGCCGGTGACGCGGTAGCGGTTGAGCGGCCCGATACCGGTGGGCGTGTCGACGCGGTTCGGCTTCGCCGTTCCCTCGAACTTCACCTGTGGCAACGAGATCTCGCCGCCGACCAGTCCCGCGTGCGTGATGCCCTTCAGCCACAGAGCGGCCTGGTAGACGTCGTCGGTCTTCGGGAACTCGTGCTGCAGGGTCCAGCGGTCGACGTTCTGGTAGCCGTCGCCCTTGCGCACCTGCGTGGTGATCGTCGACAGGCGCTTGGTGGACCAGAACGTGGGGCTGTACTTGTCCTTGCAGGTGGTGCCGTCGCAGTTCTCGGCGACAGCGGCGTCCGGCCAGTTCTCCTTCTTCGCGAAGGAGCAGTCACTGCCCTTCACGCAGCGGTCGGCCAGACCGAACTCGACCCTGCCGGTGGCAGGAGCGTTCACGTCGTCGCGCAGGCCGTACTCGACGGACTTCAGCGTGCCCGCACGCACGTAGGGAACAGCCGTGTCCTTCAGGTTCTTGCCGTACTTGTTGATCTCGGTGTCGTAGTTGTAGAGGATCACGTTGCCACGCGGGTCGATGACCTTGTCGAGCATCCAGCGCCACGCACGGTCGCAGGAGGACGCTTCGAAGGTGCTTTCGTGGCAGGGCTCTCCGGCGTCGTCGCCGAACACCGGGACGGTCCACGTCGACTTCGAGTCAGGGCGCGTTCCGAAGAGGTACTGGGTCCCGTCGACCGTCGTGATCTTCCAGGACTCGTTGAACTTGTCACCGTTGCCGGCCGTGGTGGTCCTCTCCACCCGCGACCTGTCGTCCTGCTTCAGCCGCCATGCGCCGGTGGCGTCGTCCTTGATCAGCATTCCGCCGCTGCCGCCGAACGAGGCGGTGGCGTTGTCACTGCGCCAGCACAGGTCGCCGGTCTTCGGCGGAGTCGTGCCTCCCGTGGTGTCGTCGGCACAGGCACCGTGGGCACGCTCGACGAATCCCGCAGACAGGTCCCAGCCGTCACCGATCCAGGACGGCTGGTTGTTCGTAGCCGAGGTGAGACCGTCCACTGCGGACGACCGGTACGACAGACCGAGCGACGGGTTGAACCCGCCGGGGGAAGGCGGCACCCGCAGCGGGTACGACCAGGCGAAGTCACCGCTCTGCTTCGACACCTCCCACGACGCCGACTGGGAGAAGGGTGTCGCCGCGAACGAGCCGCCGCCCTGCTGGGAACCGGCCTCCGGCTGGTTGCCCTGCAACGCCCGTGCGGACGCGTCGTCCTGGCCTCGGGCGGAGAACACCCCGTTCGTCACCGGTACGGAGTTCACGTCCGGTGCGTTCACCGACGGTCCGCCTGCGGCGATCGCCTGCTGTTCGACGGTCGCGGTGACCGCCGTGAGCGCGAGGCAGACCGCCAGCCCTCTGACGAGGGCGCGCTTGAGCTTCATGGTGTTCGTTTCTCCCCAGAGGTCAGAACGTCGCGGCGGTGGTCGGCGGGCTCACGAGCACGTACCCGAGCGACTGCTCGACCGGGTGGCCTTCGCAGTTCACCGAGTCGAACCTGTTGCCGACGCCGTTGGCACGGCAGCGGAACAGCTCCTTCGAGGCCATACCCGCCGGCGGTGTGGTCCAGATGTTGCCGACGCCACCGAGCTTCTGCTTGCCGCCGCAGGTCGAGTCCAGCGAACTGAAGGTGTCGGTGCCTTCCCGGCACACCCAGAGCGTGGTGGTGCCCGGCTCGTTGGTCATCGCCAGGTAGCCGAGGACGCCCTCCGACTTGTAGCCGGGCAGCACTCCCTGGGTGGTGCTCCAGTGGTCCCAGGGGAACTGCGTCGTGAGGTAGCGGACGAGAGGTGTGTAGGCGCGCAGGTAACCGATGCGCTTCACCTTGGTCTGGCCTTCGCAGTCCGAGGCCAGGGACGTGAACCGGTCGGCGTTGACCACGCACTGGTTGAGCTCGACGGTCGGGATGTTGGTCGGCTTGACCGAGTAGACCGCTCCGGTCTCACCGATCAGCGCCGCGCCCTCGCAGTCCGCCGCGGTCGTGCTGAAGTGGTCGTTGCCCGACTTGCACGAGTACAGGCGCTGCGTGTTCGGCTCGGTCGGCGACACCGGCTGGCCCGCGACCCCCTCGTAGCGGTAGTTGGGCAGCGGCGCCACCGAGGTGAGGCCCGTGTAGTGCTCGCCGGTGCCGTTGATGCTGACGTACCGGCCGAGGTAGCCGGCGGCCGGCAGCGGGCGCGACGCGTGCTCGAGGATCTTCGACTCCGGGATCATGCCGTCCACGCCGCGCGCCTCGTCGATGACTCCGGCGAAGACGTCGGCGTTCTTGCCCTCCCACTTGGCCCTGCCCACCGTGAACCCGCCCTCGGCAGGCCACAACCGGGCCGACTCGCTGCCGGCGAGCTTGCCGTCGACGTAGAGCCGCAACTGGCCTGCACCGTGGTCGTACACGCCGGCGAGGTGCGTCCAGCGCCACGTGACGGCGGGATCGGCGGACTGCGCCTTCACGATCGGCGCCTGGTCGGAGTCCTGCACGGGTGCGGCGAAGACCCATCTCTTGGACTCCGGCCGGTACTGGAGCACGAACGCGCTGACGTTGGTGCCGTCCTGGCCGAGCACGGTGTAGGTCTTGTCGTCGCGTTCCAGCCTCGCCCAGGCCTCGACGGTGAAGCTGTCACGGGTGTTGACGCCGTACCACTGCGTCGCCGCGGAGCCGGTGCCATCCGTCTTGAGCGCGTTGCCGATCACGCCCGGCACGAACGAGACGCCACCCGAGGTCGTCATGGTGTTGTTGCGCCACGTGCTGTCCTTGCCGTCGTTCTCGTCGAACTTCCAGAGACCGGTGTCGTTGGCCGGCACGTCGTCGTGGACCTTGTTGACCTCGCCCGACGTCAGCGCGCGGCTGAAGACCCGGACGTCGTCGATACCGCGGTAGAACCAGCTGCCCTTCACGCCGTTCCACTTGCTCCGGCCGATGGTGAACGGGCCGGTGGCGTTCAACAGGACCGCGCCGACCTTCACCGCGGACAGAACACCGTTGACGTACAAGCGGAGCTGCTTCGCGTTGGCGTCGTACACGACCGCGAGGTGCGTCCACCGGTCGACCTTGACCGGCTCGGTCGAGACCAGCACCGTCGTCGGCGCTCCGTCCTCGTCCTTGCTCGGCTGGACGACCGCCCACTTGCCCGAGTCGCCGTTGTAGGACAACACGAACGCACTCTGCCTCGTACCGTCCTGTCCCAGGATCGCGCGGTTCCCGGTGATGCCGGCCTGCGCGTACGCCCAGGCGGAGACGGTGAAGCCGCTCAAGGTGTCGATGATCGGCCCTGAGGTTTCGGCGGCACCGGAACCATCGAGCCAGACAGCGGCGTTCGTGCGGCCACCGACCCAGCTCGTGCCTGTGCTGAAGGTGACGTTGTTGCCCTTGCCGCTGCTGTCGGCCGCGGTCGTCCCGGTGGTCTCGTCCAGCTTCCAGTGACCGGCGTCCGCTACTGGCAGCGTGGCGACCGGCTGGTCCTGCGACGGGTAGGACTGGTAGAGGCCGAACACGCCCTCACTGGTCTGCGCACCCGTGTACATCCGAACGTCGTCGACGGAGCCCGCCCAGTACTCGGCGGGGTTGCTCCCGAGCTTCGCCCGGCCGATCTGGACGCCGCCGCCCGGCTGCCACACCGAGTTGACCATGCCTTCACCGACCCGGCTTCCGTCCACGTACAGGAGGACCTGCTTGGTGGCTCTGTCGTAGACACCGACGAGGTGCACCCACTTGCCGATGTCGGACGGCACCGCGGAGACCGCTGCCATCGTCACCTTCGTCAGGTCGGTGTCGTCCTCGGTCATCTCGAAGATCCAGTTGCCCAGGTGCTCGCGGTCCTTGAGGAAGCCGAGGCGGAACTTGCTGTTGTGCACACCGTCCTGGCTGACAGCGACCCTCTTGCACTTCGTGGAACACGCACTCGGCATGTACACCCAGGACGACACCGTGAAGTCCTGGTCGGTGCGGGCCACCGCGCCCGTCGACACCGCGGAGTTGGTGCCGTTGAAACTCAAGGCGTTGCCGAGGTGGCCAGGCGCGTAGGTGGCGTTGGTCAGCGTGCCCGCCTTGCCACCAACGGCATCGGCCGCAGTGGCACCGACACCCTCGTCGAACTGCCACTTGTGCACGAGGCTGAGGTCACGGCCCGCCTTGTCGCGGATCTCGTCCGCGAACAGGACGCGGTTGTGGACCTCGACGTCGTCGATCGCTCCGGGGAAGTAGTCCGCCTGCGCGCTGTTCCACAGGCCGCGACCGATCCGGAACTGGCCCGTTGCGTGGTTCCACGCGTTGGGGTGCGCGGCGGTCGCTGCCTCGACACCGTTGATGTACAACGTCATCACGTCGCGCGCGGCGTCGTAGGTACCCACCAGGTGGGTCCACACGCCCATCTGAGCCACCGCACCGATCGCCCGGTCGTGGCGCGCGCCACCGCCTGCCTGGTCCGCCTCGAACATCGCGAACGCCCAGTGGCCGTCCGGAGTCGCCTGAAGCTGGAACGCGCTCGTCGTGGTGCCGTCCTGCGACAACACCGTCGGAGACTGGTTCGCGACGACCTTGTCGAGCCTGGCCCAGGCGCTGACGGAGAAGTTGCGCGACGTGTCGAGGACGTGTGCGGCGTAGAGCGACGCGCCGGGGACACCGGTCAGACGAACAGCGAGGTCCTTCGGGTCGGAGTTCTCGCTCTGCCCACCGACCCAGCTGACCGGGTCGCCGAGGGACGCGGTTCCGTTGTAGCCGGACGTGTCGACGCCCAGGTCGTCCATTCGCCACTGGCGAAGGGGACCGGCGTCGAGCTCGACGATGTCGGCGATCTCGTCCGCCGCCAGGGTCCTGCTGTACACCCGGACGTCGTCGAGGTCACCCTGCAGAGCGGCGCCCTGCTGGTCGTTGCCCATGACGAACGCGCCGGCCGAGTCCCAGAACGGCTTGGTCGCGGCGGCGCTCACAGCGGGCTGCAGGCCGTTCACGTAGAGCGTCGCCTTCTTGGTGCCGGAGTCGAAGACCGCGGTCAGGTGCGTCGGCGTGTCCTTGACCGCGGTGCCGGGGCCGGTCTGTGCGAGCACGTTCCAGGCGGTGTTGCCGTTGCCCTCGGTCATGCCGAACTGCCAGCGGCCGTCCTTCTGCTGCAACACGAACCCGCTGGAGTCCGGGCCGTCCTGCGACAGCACCGTCATCGGGACGTTCGTGTCCGCGAGCGTGACGTGGGCCGAGACGCTGAAACTCTTGTCCGTGCGCACGACAGGGCCTGTGGTGCGGACCTGGCCGGAGCCGTCGAACCGCAGCGCGTAGTCCTTGGGCTGGGACCGCTGTTCGAAGAACGAGACACCGCCGGACAGCGCCGCGGACTCGCCTGTGGCCGCGGAGTTGCGCGCGACCGTCGCGAGGTCCTCCTCGAACCGCCAGTGGCCCACCTGGACGTTGTCGCGCCGGACCTCGGCGCGCACCTCGGTGTCGGTGAGCACGCGGTCGTACAACCGGACCTCGTCGATGCCACCACGCCACCAGGTGTCGCTCGCGCTGCCGACCTTCCCCTGACCGATTCTCAGGCCGCCCGCCGCGTTCCACGGTGTGGTGCTGGCCTGCGCGGTGCCCTGCAACTCGCCGTTGACGTACAGCTTCATCTGAAGGCCGGCCGCGTCGTACACACCCGTGAGGTGAGTCCACGCCCCTGGGGTGGGTTCCTCCGTCGACCTCACGAAAGCCACTCCGTTTTCCGTGACGGAGTCCTTGTGAGGCATCAGGAACACCCAACGCCGGGAGCCACCCTCGTACCTCAGGCAGAACCCGCAGGTGGCGTTGCCGTCCTGGGAGACCGCGGTCCCCCAGTGGTCGTCGACGGCGTCCACCTTCACCCAGGCGGACACCGAGAAGCTCGTGTCCGTGCGCAGCGCGTTGGGCGCGGTGGCGTGGGCGCCCGAGCCGTCCAGGCTCAACGCGGAACCCAGCGGACCGGAGACGTAGCTCGCGTTGCCCTGCGTCGTGCCGTGCCGGTCGCCCAAGTAAGCGCTGTCGTTGACGTTTCCGTCCAACGCGTACTGGGCGATCGCGCCGCTGCCCGCGCGGACGTAGATGTGGTGGATCTGCTTCGGACCGGGATTGCCCGCCCTGTCCCTGACGCGCACGAACAGGTCGCGGGGCCCGTCACCGGGCGGCGTCAGCGTCACGGTGGCGGTGCCGCCCAACCGGTCCGCGTTCACGGAGCCGCTCCCCTGGCCGTCGCCCCACTGGCCGTCGTTCCAGGTGTACTCGAACCTGTCGACGTCGGCGTCCTTGGCGGTGAAGGTGAAGCTGCCCGGCACGGTCGTGCCGCCGTGCCACCGGTTGTCCGCGGGGTAGGCGAGGCTCGTGACGTCCGGCGTGTTCACCGGTGCCTTGCGGTCGACCCGGAACTGCTTCGGCCCGATGACGTAGCCGCCCTGCTTCGCGCCGTCCGACGCCGCCACGAACCACGTGACCAGGCGGTTGTCCTCGACGTTCACGAGCGAGACGTCCTTCGCCGCCAGCGAACCCGAGTTGTGCGGACCGGACGAGAGCACGCGCTTGTTCTGCTTCGCCGGATCGCCGGGAACGACGTCGTCGTACACGTCCCAGACGCCGTTGACCTGGTCACCGTCCGGATCGGACAGTCGCGCGCGCAGCTGGATCGTGGAGTCGCCGACCCACGGCATGCCGTCGCAGTTGGCACACGCCTGCAGGTTCAGGTCGGTCGACGGCTCGGTCGGCGTGTTCGGGGTGCCGTTGTAGTAGATGACCAGCTTCGACTCGCCGGGGTTGAACTTCCGCCAGTAGTCCTGGTTGCCCTCGTCCGCGGCGCGGATCGAGAACGTCGAGTTGCCGCCCTTGTCGATCTGGTCGGGGAAGTTGCCCGCCGTGAAGGAGAGGTACTTGTGCCCCGAGCAGCCGCTGTACACGGCCGGGATCCCGATCTCGCTGATCGAGCCCCAGTCCGCCGGCTGGTTGTTCCAGTTCGTGCCGGAACCGACGTCCCACTGGGACTGGTACAGGCGGTGGTTGTGCGTCACGTTGCACGTGGGCGAGTGCACGACCGCGACGTCGAGCCTCGCCGAGGAGATGTCCTTGCCCGCGAGGAAGCTGGTGTTGTACTGGAAGTACGTCCTGGTCTTCAGGTTCCACCCGTAGGCCTTGCCGGACCTGGCGGTGGGGTTGATCCCGATCCACCAGGCGTTCGGGTCCTCGGCCTGGGTGTTGAAGCCGTTCCAGTGCGTGCCCTCGCGCATCGCGTTGGTGCCGTCGTCGTAGACCGTCGTCCAGCCGTCGTTCGTGCCGGTGTGCGGTCCGGGGTCGACGTACACCGGGTAGACCGTCGCGGGATCGGTGAGCATGCCCTGGTGCGGCACCAGGGTGAGGGAGTCGGCGGCGAGCTCCACACCGACGACCTGCTGGTCGGTGCGCGGCGCCTCCGGGTTCTCCTGCTTCTTCGAGTCCCACATCAGTGACGTGGGCACCTCGAACACCGTCGCGCCGGCCGCGTCGACCATGGTGAACGCGCCGTTCTCACCGGGCTTGAGCGTGAGCCCGTCGGTCTTGACGCCGAACCGGACGCGCGCGACCTCCTTCGCCGCCTCGCGGTTCTTCACGACGAGGAGCTGCTGGTAGCCGTCGTTGCGCGCGATCATCCGCAGGTCGACGCCGGGGAGGACCTCGGAGTAGGTCGCGACCGGGCCGTCGAGCGCCGGCGTCGGCAGGTTTCCCTGCCAGGTCAGCTCGAACGACCTGCCTTCCTTGCTCAGCCGCACGAGCGGCTCGGTCGCACCGCCGCCGGAGAAGACGAGGCCGGTCCCGGTGGCCTTGGGTGCGATTCCGCCGCCTTCGGGAGCGAGGTCCGTGTTGATCGACGTCCACTTGCCGTCGTTCTGCACTCGTTGCGGGGCCGCCGAGAGAAGTGCCTTGAGTCGCCCGTCCGGCTGCGCGAACACCTCACGCGTCGAGGTGCGCATGTTTAGCGCCTCGACCTCGGTGCCCTGCGCGCGAGCGGCCACCAGCGCACTGCCGGTGTCCGGCGCCTCGGTGACGGGAACTGCTACCGGTGGAGCTTTCGGCGCGCCGGCGGTGACGACGACAGCGGTGGCCGCGATCGTCACGGCCAGAAGTGCTCCGACAAGTTTTTTGGGCGCGCGCAGGCGTGACTGCCCCGCCGCCCCTCGGCGGTCGAACAAGTGGGTCCCCCGTGGTCACGCGCATGTCCCCCGACAACACGCGGACTAAACATCTACGGCCGAATAGTCACAAACGAACGGTCCGATACCTATAGTCCGAATGGGTGATGACCATCACGTGTGAGCAGACTGTGAGTTCGGACATTTCGAATGCAGTCTGGTCATTTGACACCAGATGGACACCAGCAGGTTCGAACACGTGTTCGTTTTTTAGTTCGCGAACACCAGCTCGAACCGGTGTGCGAACGCGCGGTACGACCTCGCGTAGACGTCCTTGCTGTCCGCGACTCGTTCCCGCTCCTTCTTCAGCACCTCGCCGGCCGCACCGGCGTTCCCGTTGAGCACGTGGATGATCGCCAGCTTCCGCGCCCGTTCGAAGTCGAGCAACGACTCGGGCCTCGCGACAAGGTCACGGGCCAGCGCGTCCCACTTCGCGTGCTTGTCGATGTACGGCTTGCCGTGCTTCAGAAACGCGCTCACCAAAGAGGAAGCGGTCGCGGTGTGGTCGCCGCCGGGTTCGAAGGTCCAGCGCCACAAGGGTTTCTCGCCCATCAGCGAACCGAGGGGTGCGGAAACGAAAGGTGTGGTGGGGATTCCGACGCCGAGAGCGCGGCATACCTCGTCGTAGCGCTGGAAGCAGACGCCGACCAGCGGGGTGACCTCCACCGAACCCGCCAGGCCGAAGCCGAGCCAGCCGGCGACGCCGTCACCGCGTTCCTGGAGCCAGACGTGGCCGCGGCGGACGAAGCCCGTGGAGCGCAGGGCGGCGTCCAGGGCCATGAGCACGTCAGTCTTCGGTGAAGGCCTCACGGAGGACAGGGTCCCAAACGACAGCGCATCTCGCCGGGTCAGTGCAGGACCGGGGTGAGGAACTCGGTCAGCTTGCGCAGGACGTCCGGTGGCACCTCGTCGAGGTGGTCCGTCAGCTGCAGAAGAATGCGGCCGCCACCCAGATGCTCGACAGCGACAACCGGCGCGGTGGCGCAGACTTCTTGCACGCCGCCCAAAGCAGCGACCTGACGCGGTCCCAGCAACGTCGCCCAGTGCGGGCCGCGCGACAACTCCGCTGCCATGAAAAGGGATTCGTCCAGGCCCACGCCGGCGGCGACCTCGTGCGCGGTCCGCACGCCGACGCGGTCCAGCGTGATCCAGCCACCGCAGGCCTGCGCGAGCGTGGCACCCGAGCGGAACACCGCCAGCCATTTCTGTTGCACCGCATGGGAGATCCAACCGCCGAACAACGAGCGCGCGGCCGTGACCGTGATCTGGTGCGGGAAGGCGGGATCGTCCTTCAGCAGGATCTCCGCGCACCAGCCGTCGTCCACGAGGGGCAGGCCCTGGGAGTCGAGCTGGACGAGCTGCACGCGCAGGAACGACGGCAGGTCGTCGAGGGCGGCCGACCACGACGGAAGGGTGAAGTCACCCGAAGAGAGCAGGAGCCGGGCATAACCCGGCGGACCCCAGGGCGTTGTGTCGGAAGGGTGGTAGTCGCGCGCCACTGCCACGAGTTCCTCGACCGAGGCCGGGCAGAGGGGCGCGAGCACGCCGGTGAACAGGTCGCCGAACCACCTGGCCAGCGCGGGACGGTCGACGCCGGAGAACGTGTCCAGCTCCAGACGGACCACGTGTGGCGGCGACACAGGTCTCGGAAGTGTCAGATCTGTGCTCAAAGTGAGCGAACCTTATGGCCCGCGGGCGAAAACCGTCAGGGACCAATCCCGTGAAAGATTGGCCCCTAACGGACGAACGTCAACTCGCGGCTAGCCGCGTGACTGGTAGTCGCGCAGCAGGCCGCGCGAGATGATCGTCTTCTGGATCTCCGAGGTGCCCTCGCCGATCAGCAGGAACGGGGCCTCGCGCATCAGGCGCTCGATCTCGTACTCCTTGGAATAGCCGTAGCCGCCGTGGATGCGGAACGACTCCTGCGTCACCTCGGCGCAGTACTCGGAGGCGATGAGCTTCGCCATGCCGGCCTCGACGTCGTTGCGCTGGCCCGAGTCCTTCAGCCGCGCGGCGTTGACCATCATCAGGTGTGCTGCCTCGACCTTGGTCGCCATCTCGGCGAGCTTGAAGGCGATGGCCTGGTGCTCGACGATGGCCTTGCCGAACGTCCTGCGCTGCTGCGAGTACTCGATCGCGAGCTCGAAGGCGCGGATCGAGATGCCGCACGCGCGGGCGGCCACGTTCACGCGGCCCACCTCGACGCCGTCCATCATGTGCCGGAAGCCCTGGCCGGTGACACCGCCGAGCACCTGGTCCGCGGCGATCTCGAAGCCGTCGAACACCATCTCGGTGGTGTCGACGCCCTTGTAGCCCATCTTGTCGATCTTGCCGGGGATCGTGAGGCCCGGCAGGACCTCGCCGTAGCCCTCGGGCTTCTCGACCAGGAACGTCGTGAGGTTCTGGTGCGGCTTCTCGGCGCCCTCGTCGGTCTTCACCAGCACGGCGGTGAGGTTGGACGTGCCACCGTTCGTCAGCCACATCTTCTGGCCGTTGATCGTGTAGCCGGAGTCGCCGCGCACGGCACGGGTGCGGATCGCCGCGACGTCGGAGCCGAGTTCGGGCTCGGACATGGAGAACGAGCCGCGCACCTCACCGGTGGCCATGCGCGGCAGGTACTTCTGCTTCTGCTCGGGCGTCCCGTGCTGCTTGAGCATGTGCGCCACGATGAAGTGGGTGTTGATGACGCCGGACACGCTCATCCAGCCCCGCGCGATCTGCTCGACCACCAGCGCGTAGGTCAGCAGGGACTCGCCCAGGCCGCCGTACTCCTCCGGGATCGTCAGGCCGAAGAGACCCATCTCCTTCATGCCCTCGACGATGTCGGCGGGGTACGTGTCGCCGTGTTCCAGCGTCTGGGCGTGCGGGATGATCTCCTTGTCCACGAACGTGCGAACGGTCGCGAGGATTTCTTCCTGGATGTCCGTGAGACCCGCGGTCTGGGCGAGGCGCGCCATCGCACTTCCCTTCCAAGGCTTTGGTTACCGGCGAGTATGGACCGGTTAACGCCCGTTTGCGACCGGGGTGTGCTCTCCGCAACAACAGCGACACCTGCTGTACCGAAACAGCATCCCTGACAGGTGTAATCGCGCACCCACGCGCGACGAACTGAAAGGCAGGACCTTAAGATCCCGCCTCACCACTTCTAGGGGGACCCGCATGACCTACGACCCGTACAACCCGAAGCAGCCGGGGGATCCGTACGCCCAGCAGCAGCCGCCTTACGGCCAGCCCGGCCCGTACGGCCAGCAGCCGCCTTACGGCTACGGCTACCCGCCGCCCATGCCGCCGAAGTCGCAGCAGAGCGCGATTCTCTCACTGGTTCTGTCCTGCGTGGGTTTCGTGTCGTGTGGCGTGACGGCGATCGTCGGCGTCGTCTTCGGTCACATCGCGATGGGGAAGATCAGGCGGGGCGAGGAGGAAGGGCACGGGATGGCCATGGCCGGCCTGATCGTCGGCTACTTCGTCATCGCCGGATGGCTGCTCTACTTCGCGTTCATCATCATCGCGATCATCGCGGCCGCGAACGGCAACACCTACTAGCGGACCTCAGCCCGCGAGGGCGATCTCCAGGGCGCCGCCGCAGTGGCGGCAGACGTCGGCGAACACGTGGACGTCGGAAGCGCATCCCGGGCAGCTGCGGAAGCTGCGCTCGAGCAGGTCGTCCTCGCGACGCTTGAAGAGCCGCAACCGTCTGCTCGTCTTGCCGTTACTCGAACGTGACATGCCCAGAGCATGCCCCCATGCCGGGGGCGAACCGCAAACTTCGGTGACGGATTGTGCGCCACTTCACCAGTTTTGAACGCAACCTGTGACGATCGAACACGTCCAGTGACATTCATGGTGAAGTAGCGCACAATCCGTAACGGAATCAGTCCTCCGGCGGCGTCCACACGTTCGCGCGCGTCATGCCCGCGGCACGGCCCTTGCCGGAGATCACCAACGCCATCTTGCGCGACGCCTCGTCGATCATCTCGTCGCCGAGCATCACCGCGCCGCGCCTGCCGCCCGCCTCGGACGTGTAGAACTCGTACGCGTCGAGGATGTTCTCGGCGTGGTCGTAGTCGTCCTGCTTCGGGCTGAAGACCTCGTTGGCCGCGTCGATCTGGCCGGGGTGCAGCACCCACTTGCCGTCGAAGCCCAGCGCCGCGGAACGACCGGCGACGCGCTTGTAGCCGTCGACGTCACGAATCTGCAGGTAGGGGCCGTCGATGGCCTGCTTGTCGTGGGCCCGCGCGGCCATCAGGATCCGCATCAGGATGTAGTGATAGGCGTCGCCGACGTCGTAGCCGGGCGGCTGCTCGCCGACGACCAGCGACTTCATGTTGATCGACGCCATGAAGTCCGCGGGGCCGAAGATGATCGTCTCGACGCGCGGGGACGCGGTGGCGATCGCGTTCACGTTGTTCAGGCCCAGGGCGTTCTCGATCTGCGCCTCGATGCCGATCTTGCCGACCTCGTAGCCCATCGTCTTCTCGATCTGGGTGATCAGGAAGTCGAGCGCGACGACCTGCTCGGGCGTCTGGACCTTCGGCAGCATGATGCAGTCGAGGTTCGCGCCGGCGCCCTCGACGACCTCGGTGACGTCGCGGTAGGTCCACTCCGTCGTCCAGTCGTTGACGCGGACGACGCGGGCCTTGTCGCCCCAGCCGCCCTCGTTGAGCGACGCGACGATGGTCTTGCGGGCGTCGGGCTTGGCCAGCGGGGCGCAGGCGTCCTCCAGGTCCAGGAACACCTGGTCCGCCGGCAGCGTGCGCGCCTTGTCGATCATCTTCTGGCTCGAGCCGGGGACCGCCAGACACGAGCGACGGGGACGCTGCTGGTCGACCACTGGAGTACCTCCTTGTACCGGCCGGTAACTATGAGCGCCACAGTGGCACGCATCATCTCCGGGCGCATATTCGCTGAGTCCCGTTTCACAAAGCCTGGCAGGCTGAACCGGTGGAGATCACTCGAGTACTGGACGCGGCGTTGCGGAAAGCGGCGGCCGTCTGGATCACCTCACCCGGCCACGAACCCCGTCTCGTGCACGCGCACTGGCGTGCCGACGCGCTGTGGATCATCTCCGGCGGCACCGAACCGGAGGTGCCGGGACTGACCGATGGAGCAGAGGTCACCGTCACCGTCCGTTCCCCCAGCACGCACTCCCACCTCATCGACGCGTCCGCCGTCGCGCACCTGACGGAGCCGGACGGCGAGACGGCGCTGGCGTTGAAGACCGCCCGGCTCAACACCACACCGGAGTGGGACGCCGTGTACCGGCTGGAGTTCGGCTCATGATCACCGTGCCCGAGGGCTTCGGCGAGGGTCTGGGCGACGGCGCCGGCGAGTGGGTCGCGAAGCTGCCGAAGCTCGCCACCAAGGCGTGCGCCCGCTGGCAGCTCACCCCGGACGGCGCGCTGATGAACGGGTTCTGCGCCGTCGTGCTGCCGGTCCGCAGAGCGGACGGCCATCCAGCAGTGCTCAAGCTCAGCTGGGTCGACGACGAGACCGCGCAGGAACCGCTGGCGCTCAAGCTCTACAACGGCGACGGCGCCGTCCAGCTGCTCGGCCACGACGAGGAGCTCGGCGCACTGCTGCTGGAACGCCTCGACCAGCACTCGCTCGACGACGAGCCGGTCGATCTGGCGATCGGGGTGATCGGCGAGCTGCTGCGCCGCCACCGCGGTGTCGAGGCTCCCGGCGAGATCCGGCGCTTCACGAACACCCTCCGAAGCCATCCCGCGATCCCCGCGAAGCTGCTCGACGCCGCCCGCGAGGCCGGGACGAGGCCGATGGGCACGACGCTGGTCAACGAGGACCTGCACTACCAGAACGTGCTGCGCGGCGACCGCGAGCCGTGGCTGGTGATCGACCCGAAACCGCTGTCCGGCGATCCCGAGTACTGCGTGATTCCGTTGCTGTGGAACAGGTTCGACGAACTGGACGGCCACCGCGGGCTCACCGACCGTTTCCTCGCGATCTGCGACGCGGGGGAGCTGGACGTCGCGAAGGCGCGTGACTGGACGCTGCACCGCGCTGTCGCCAACTGGATCTGGTGCCTGGAGGAGGACATGGCGGACATGGCGGTGATCTGCGCCGACATTGCCGGGTGGGCGGCCCGGACCTGATCTAGCCTGGGTGTTGTGGTGGCTGTGAACAGGATCTACATCGCCCAGCTGGCCGGACTTCCCGTGTTCGGCCCCGACGGCGAACCCGTCGGCAAGGCCCGTGACGTCGTGATCAGCCTCCGCATCGACCGGCAACCGCCGCGCGTGCTCGGCATGGTCGTCGAGCTCGTGACGCGCCGGCGGATCTTCGTGCCGATGCTGCGGGTCACCTCGATCGAGCCGAACGCCGTGACGCTCGCGACCGGATCGGTGAACCTGCGGCCGTTCCACCAGCGCGTCAACGAGGTGCTGGTGATCGGCGAACTGCTCGACGCCAAGATCCAGGTCGGGGACGGCGCCACCGCGGTGGTCGTGGACGCCGCGATGGAGGTGACCCGCACCCGCGACTGGCGCATGGTCCGCGTCGCCGGGCGCGAACGGACCGGCAGGTTCAGTCTCAAGGGGCCGGTGCAGGTGTGGCGGTGGGAGGACGTCGCCGGCCTGAGCGTGAACGAGATCGCGGGCCAGCCGCAGAGCGCGCACCAGCTGGTGGCGGTCTTCGAGGGCATGCGCGCGGCCGACGTCGCGAACTCCCTGCACGAGCTGCCGCCCAAGCGCCGCTACGAGGTGGCGGACGCGCTCGACGACGAACGGCTCGCGGACGTCATCGAGGAACTGTCCGAAGACGACCAGAAGGACGTCCTGTCGCACCTGGACGAGGAACGCGCCGCGGACATCCTGGAGGCGATGAACCCGGACGACGCGGCGGACCTGCTCAGCGAGCTCGCCGAAGGCATGAAGGACCGGCTGCTGGAACTGATGGAACCGGAGGAGTCGGCCCCGGTCCGGCGCCTGCTGGAGTACTCGTTCGACACGGCCGGTGGCCTGATGACACCGGAACCGATCATCCTCACGCCGGACGCGACGATCGCGGAAGCGTTGGCACGAGTGCGAAATCCCGACCTCACGCCCGCGCTGGCGTCGATGGTCTTCGTGTGCCGCTCCCCCTCCGCGACGCCGACCGGCCGTTACCTGGGCTGCGTGCACATCCAACGACTGCTGCGCGAACCGCCGTTCGACCTCGTCGCCGGAGTGCTCGACACGGACCTGACCTCCCTGTCGGCGGACGCCTCGCTGAGCGACGTGACGCGCTACTTCGCGACCTACAACCTGGTGTGCGCCCCGGTGCTCGACGAGGCCGAGCACCTGCTCGGCGCCGTCACCGTGGACGACGTGCTGGACCACCTGCTGCCGGCGAACTGGCGCGAGACGGGACTGAGCCATGCCTGAACTGCCTCGGCGCAGACTCGACCTGCCGCGCGAACCACGCGGCTTCCGCTTCTCGATCGACCCCGACACCTTCGGCCAGCTCTCCGAACGACTCGCGCGGTTCCTCGGCACCGGCAAGTTCCTGTTCTGGCAGACGCTGATCGTGCTCGCCTGGATCGTGGTGAACCTCGTGGCCGTGTCGCTGCGATGGGACCCGTACCCGTTCATCCTGCTGAACCTGGCGTTCTCGACGCAGGCCGCCTACGCCGCGCCGTTGATCCTGCTCGCGCAGAACCGGCAGGACGACCGGGACCGGGTGTCGCTGGAGGAGGACCGGTCGCGGGCGGCGCAGACCAAGGCGGACACCGAGTACCTGGCGCGGGAGCTGGCCGCCGTGCGGCTGGCGCTGGGCGAGGTGGCGACGCGCGACTTCATCCGCGGTGAGCTGGAGAAGCTGGTGAAGGAGCAGAACAACCTGAAGAAGGTCCGGCCTTGACGGTCGAGGAGTTCCGCGACGTCGTGGCGCTGTGGCACGTGAACGAGACCAGGGACACCGACGTCGTGCTCGCGGCCTGCGAGCTGGTTGTCGCGGGCGTCGACGGTCCCGCCGTCAGCATGCTGGCCGGAGCCTCGCTGAAACATGCGTGGGAAGAGGTTCCGCCGCTGATGGAGGACGCGCTGCGGGAACTCGGGCTCGACCACCACGAGTACCGAAGCGACGGCGGCAGAGAGGAAGGACTGCGGCTGATGGCCCGGCGCACGCTCGCCGGAGAGATGTCACCGCGGGAACTGGCCGAGTGGGTGCATCAGCACTTCAGCCACGACCTGCCGGAGGCGGAAGAGCTGGCGGCGCTGCGCGACATCTACGAGACGCTGGAGTACTACCCGGAACTGTCTCCGGCCGACGTGGACGCCGACGTGATGGCGGAAGTGCGCCGGATCACGTCCTGATCCGTCCACTCGCGACCAGGTCCGCCAGGACCTCGTGGATCGCGGGTGCGGTCTCGGTGTGCCCGCGGTACTCGTCCCGCGTCACGTAGGTCAGTTCGGCGATCTCGCTCGTGGGCCGCGGCGTGCCCAGCAGCGAGGCCGTGAAGCAGGTCATGTCGACCATCGCGCCCTCACCCTCGCCGTAGGCCGGGGCGACGTAGCGCTTGAGGACCTCGGGGCCGTCGAGTTCGATGCCGAGTTCTTCCCTGACCTCCCTGCGCACGGCGTCAACGGGGGTCTCACCTGGCTCGATCTTGCCGCCGGGAAGGTAGAAGGCCTTCTTGTTGCGTGAGCGAACAACGAGGAGGCGGCCAGCCTCGACGTGCACCAGTCCCACCACCGTGATCACGGAAAGACGTCGTCCGCGGCCAGGCGATCGCACGTGCGGCCGAAGGCCTCGAGCTCACCGGGGCCGAAGCTCTCCCCGAAGTGCTCGGCGACGCCGGCGAGGTGGGTGGTGGAGGCACTGCGCAAACGTTCGGCGCCCAGCGGTGTGAGCACGGCCACGATGCCGCGTCCGTCACCGTCTGCGCGTTCCCGCCCGACGAGGCCTGCCCGTTCCAGTCGGTCCACCAGGCGGGTCACGCCAGAGCGGGACAGCAGGACGGCGTCGGCCAGTTCGGTCATGCGCATGCGCATGGAAGGCGTCTCGGCCAGTTGAACCAGCACGTCGTACGCCGCGAGCGATAGGCGCTGCTCAGCAATCAGTTCGGCCTCGAGGACCCTCGTGATCCGTGCATGCGCGCGGAGGAACGATCGCCACACCCCTAGCTCGACACGGGTGGGCAACCGGGAACTACCCGATTCCGGCACGGGCGTCGATGTTACGGACAGCGCCCTCCCGGCTACGACCTGGGCCTGTGCGGAGAAGTGACCGGCCGGTAGGAGAGGCGCGAACCGGACGTAGCATGGGGCAGGTGACCACCACACAGCCACTCCCCACCGTCGAGGACGTCCGCAAGGCGCTCTCCGGTGTGCAGGACCCCGAGATCCGCCGCCCGATCACCGAGATCGGCATGGTCAAGGACGTCGAGGTCGGCGCGGACGGCGTCGTGGTGGTCGGCATCTTCCTCACGGTCGCGGGCTGCCCGATGCGCGACAAGATCACCAAGGACGTCACCGCGGCCGTCTCGGCGCTGGACGGCGTCTCGTCCGTGCGAGTCGACCTCGACGTGATGAGCGACGCTCAGCGCACCGAGCTCCGCAAGACGCTGCGCGGCGGCGCGGAAGAGCCGGTCATCCCGTTCGCCCAGCCGGGCTCGCTGACGCGCGTGTACTGCGTCGCGTCCGGCAAGGGCGGCGTCGGCAAGTCGTCCGTGACCGTGAACCTCGCCGTGGCGATGGCCGCTCGCGGACTGTCCGTCGGCATCGTCGACGCGGACATCTACGGCCACTCGATCCCGCGCATGCTGGGCGTCGAGGGCCGTCCCACCCAGGTCGAGAAGATGATCATGCCGCCGCAGTCGCAGGGCGTGAAGGTCATCTCGATCGGTATGTTCACCCCGGGCAACACGCCGGTCGTGTGGCGCGGGCCGATGCTGCACCGGGCGTTGCAGCAGTTCCTCGCGGACGTGTTCTGGGGCGACCTGGACGTGCTGCTGATCGACCTGCCGCCCGGCACCGGCGACATCGCGATCTCCGTCGCCCAGCTCGTGCCGAACGCCGAGATCCTGGTCGTCACCACCCCGCAGCAGGCCGCCGCCGAGGTGGCCGAGCGTGCCGGGTCGATCGCGCTGCAGACCCGTCAGCGGGTCTCGGGTGTCATCGAGAACATGTCGTGGCTGGAGATGCCCGACGGTTCGCGCATGGACGTCTTCGGCACCGGTGGCGGCGCGGCCGTCGCGGAGTCGCTGACCAAGGCCATCGGCTCCGACGTGCCGCTGCTCGGCCAGGTGCCGCTCGACCCGCGCCTGCGGGAGAACGGCGACTCGGGCACGCCCATCGTGCAGGCGGTGCCGGACTCGGCCGCCGCCCAGGTGCTGACCGAGATCGCCACGAAGCTGTCGGTCCGTTCGCGCGGACTGGCGGGACGCCTGCTCAACGTCTCCCCCGCAGGCCGCTAACCCTGCTTCACAAGTAACGCGGGGGGGGGGGGGGGGGGCCCCCCGCCCCCCCCCCCCCCCCCCCCCCCCCCCCCCGCGTTACTTCAGAACGAGGTCAGGTCGCGTCCGGGTCGTACGGTGGACGCTCGCCCGGTGCGAGCGGACGCTGTTCGGCCGCGGGCGGGGTCGACGGCGTCGGGTAGCCGTTGGACTTGGTCGGTTCGGGGTCGTCGAAGAGGTGCTTGGTCACCGCGCGCTTCGGGTCGAAGTTGCGCAGCTCCCGCAGGTCTTCGAGGGGCTTGCGGAGCGACTCGAACTCCGGGCCCATCTCCTGCTTCAACTGCTCCCGCGCGCCGGTCGCGTACTCGCGGACCTGCCTCACCGTCTTGCCCAGCCAGGCCGCGGCCGATGGCAGGCGTTCGGGCCCCAGGATGAAGAGACCCGCGACGACGATGATGAGGATCTCTACCCATCCGATGCTGTCGAACACAGGTCTCAGCCTACTTCTCAGTCGCTCTTCAATGTCACGTCTAGTTTGAGCTCACGGCCCTGGCGTGCCAGCACCACCTGCACGGTTTCGCCGATTTCGTGCTCCCTGACCGCGACGACCAGTTCGGCGGCGTTGCGGACCATGCGGTCGCCGAGCTTGGTGATGACGTCGCCCTCCTGGATGCCCGCGGCCGCCGCGGCACCACCCGCGGGGACGTTCTGCACCTGGGCGCCCTCGGAGGTCTCGGCGGACACCGACTTGACGTTGACGTTCATGTCCGCGTGCTTGACCTGGCCGTTGCGGATCAGCTCCTGGCTGATCTTGCGGGCCTGCTTGCCGGAGATCGCGAAGCCGAGGCCGACCGAACCGCCGGTCTCGGTGCGGATCGACGAGTTGATGCCGATCAGGGCGCCGCGCGAGTCGACCAGCGCGCCGCCCGAGTTGCCCGGGTTGATGGCGGCGTCGGTCTGGATCGCGTCGTAGGTGACCTGCGGGCCGCCGTTCTCGCCGGCGGCGGTCACCGGGCGGTGCAGCGCGGAGACGATGCCCTCGGTGACGGTGTTGGACAGCTGCAGCGGCGAGCCGATGGCGATCACGCTGTCGCCGACCTGGAGGTCGTCGGAGTTGCCGAACTGCAGGACGGTGGGGTTGGTGACCTCGACCTTGATGACCGCGAGGTCGGTCTTGGGGTCGCGGCCGACGACGCGGGCCTGGGCGCGGGTGCCGTCGGTGAAGACGGCGCTGAGCTTGGCAGAGGAGTCCTGCGCGGCCGGGGCGACGACGTGGTCGTTGGTCAGGATGTAGCCGCCGGCCTCGATGATGACGCCGGAACCGACACCCGCGACGTTCGCGCCCTTGAACTCGATCGAGACGACGCTGGGTGTGACGCGCTTGGCGATCTCGGAGATCGAACCGGCGGGACGTTCCTTGCCCTCGGTGATCTCGGCCAGCGTGACGGTCGAGTCGGTCAGCGGGTTTCCGGCCCGGCCGATCAGCCAGCCGACGAGACCGCCGACGGCGCCGAGCACGAGCGCGACCGTGAGCAGCAACGCCATCGCGGCGGGCTTCACCCGACGACCGAACAGCAGCTCGGGAACGCTCAGCTGGGGACCGGGCTCCGGCTTGCGCTCAGGTTCGCCCGGCGGGTCCTCACCGACGGCGGGCGGGCCGATCACGGCACCGGAGGCCGGGTCGCGCCACGGGTCACCGGCGGGCTTGTCGCCCCAGAACACCGGATCGATGTCCGGATCCGGGTCGGACACGGGCTGCGGCGGCCGCTGCAACAGCTCCTGAGAGCCCTGACGACCGAACGCCGTCACGAGGGACTCGGGAGGCGGTGGCGCGGACTGGAGCTGGGACACGGGCACGTCGCGCGCGGCGAACGCCCCGGCGACACCGTCCGGGCGGCCGAAGGCGGTGGCGGACGCGGGGTCGACCGTCGGCTGCACCAGTGGCCGTGGCCGGAGCCGGCGATGAGCTCCGTCGTCCACTCCGGAAACGGGTGTGGACGTCTGGCCGTTGGGCGGCTGCTGGCTCATCTCTCCCCGAGTTTTCCGCTAGGAGTGCTGAACTACAGCGTGCCTCACGAACAGTGAAATGACTGTCAGGGGGTGGTCGCGAAGATCGCGCCGGCGTTCTGCGGAACCGGCGTCGTGGCGGGCGCTTCGCTCTCCGGCGTGGTGAACGCGAGCGCGCCCAGCAACATGCCGCTCACGACGACGCCGGCACCCTGGCGGGCACGGCGGCCGCTGAACCAGCCGTTGCTGCCCAGAGGTCTCGACGAACCCAGCACCGGCCCTGAGCCGAACGCGGGCTTGTCCGTCCTCTGCACGGCGACGAACTGACCGTCCTCGGTGATCGCGAGCCCGTCCGGAGCGGACGGCAGTTCGACCTCCTGGGGGATCGCGCCGAGCCTGTCCAGCAGCGAGGCCGACGCCGTGGGCGTCGAAGCGGTGCGCACCGCGGAGCGCGCCTGCTGCTGCGTGAAGGTCTCGAATGCGCAGAAGCCGCAGCGCTGGATGTGCGCGGAGGCTCGCTCGTGGGCGGTCGAGGACAGTTCTCCGTCCACGAACGCGACCACGGCATCCGGCAAGAGATGCTGCTCAGGCAGGCCCCAACCACGGAGGTCGGTCATGCAGAGTCCTCCAGCAACGATTCTTGACGACGGCGTTCGAGCGCGACCCGCAGAGCCTGGCGGCCCCGGTGGATCCTGCTCCTCACCGTACCCATCTTCACCCCTAGCGTGGCGCCGATCTCCTCGTAGGAAAGACCTTCCACGTCACAGAGCACGACCGCGGCACGGAACTCCGGCGGGAGCTCGTCCAGCGCGGCCTGCAGGTCGGGGTCCAGGTGGTTCTCGTCATAGATTTCCTCAGGGGACAGGTCGTCACCCTCGAGGCGGTCGTTGTCCTCGGGCAGCGCCTCCATGCGCACGCGGCTGCGCCGGCGTGCCATGTCGAGGAAGAGGTTGGTGGTGATGCGGTGCAGCCACCCCTCGAAGGTGCCCGGCTTGTACGACGCCAGCGACCGGAAGACGCGGATGAAGGTCTCCTGCGTCAGGTCCTCGGCGTCGTGCTGGTTGCCGGTCAAGCGGTACGCGAGCCGGTAGACCCTGTCCGCGTGCTCACGGACGATCGCGTCCCACGAGGGCGGCGTCCAGTCGGCCGTCTCGATGGGCGCGACGGCCTCCGGAGAACTCGACTGCGTGCGCATCAGGTGTTTCGGCACCTCCATGTGGGCCGCCCGGCGACCCTTATGCGGCTCAACGGGCGACGGGTCCGGCTTGTTCCCGACTAGAGCCTGGCTTGTTGCTTCTGTACCTTCTCCCGCGCGCTTTAAACGATCGTGAGAGTGGGCTGAGAGCACCCTGAGAATCTCGGTTCGGGCCACGTTCACCCGTTTTGGGCACTCGAAGCACTAACCTGCTACTCCGTGACCCCGGAATCGGCCCTGCGGGAGTACGTCGAGCAGTACCTCCCCGAGGACGACGTACACCTGGCAGCACGAGCACGCGGCCAGGAACTGGGCTGCGTGCCCATCGGCGCGGGCGGAGGCGCCGCCCTGCGGTTCCTCGCGACCGCACTCCAGGCCCGCGCGGTCGTCGAGATCGGCACCGGCGCGGGCACCAGCGGCCTCTACCTGCTGGCGGGCATGCCCCAATCAGGCATCCTGACCTCGATAGACGTGGCCTCGGAACACCAACGGGCTGCCCGCGAGGCCTACGCGGCGGCAGGCATCTCCCCGTCGCGCACCCGCCTGATCATGGGCAAGGCCCTGGACGTCCTCCCACGCCTGACGGACGCGGCGTACGACCTCGTCTTCGTGGACGCCTTCAAGCCCGAGTACCCGCAGTACCTGCAACACGGCGTCCGCATGCTGCGCCCGGGCGGCGTGATCGCGTTCGACAACGTCCTGTGGCACGGCGCCGTCGTGGATCCCAGCAAACGGGATGACTCGACCCAGGCCATGCGGGACATCGCGCGCCTGGTGAAGGAGGACGACCGCCTCGTGCCCGTCATCCTGCCGCTGGGCGACGGCCTCCTCGTGGCAGCCCGCCGCCCCTGAAACATCGCACGCGGGGACCTTTCGTTCGGTCTCACCGAACGAAAGGTCCCCGCGTGCGGCGAGTCAGTAGGCGCGGACGCCCTTGCCCAGGACGGTGACGCCGCTCGCGGACACCGTGTAGCGCTCACGGTCCATAGGAGCGTCCACACCGATCAACGCACCGTCGGGCACAACAACGTTCTTGTCCAAAATAGCCCGCCGAACAACAGCACCCTTGCCGATCCGAACTCCGGGCAACAGCACCGACCCCTGCACCACGGACCCGACCTCGACCGTCACGTCGGAAGAGATCACCGACCCGTGGATCTTCCCGGAGATGATCGACCCTGGCCCCACCATCGAGTCCTCAGCGGACCCTCCAGCGATGAACTTCGCGGGAGGCAACGGCGGCGTGGCCGTCCGAATAGGCCACAACTGGTTGTACAGGTTGAAAATCGGATGGACCGAAACAAGATCCATGTGAGCGTCGTAGTAGGCGTCGATGGTCCCGACGTCCCGCCAGTACCCGCGATCCCGGTCGGTGGCGCCGGGCACGTCGTTGTCCTGGAAGTCGTAGACGTGCGCCTTCCCCCGGTCCACCAGCATGGGGATGATGTCGCCACCCATGTCGTGGTCCGAGTCGGGGTTCAACGCGTCCCCGCGAAGCGCGTCCAGCAACGCCTCGGTCGTGAAGACGTAGTTGCCCATTGAAGCGAAAGTCACTTCCGGATCGTCCGGCACGTGCGGCGGCTCGGAAGGCTTCTCCAGGAACCGGGTGATCTTCCCCGACGCATCGCTGTCGATGCACCCGAACGCCTTGGCCTCGTTGCGCGGCACCCGGATACCGGCGACGGTCACGGCCGCGCCCGACTCGACGTGCTGCGAGATCATCTGGCCGGGGTCCATCCGGTACACGTGGTCGGCGCCGAAGATGACGACGTGGTCCGGCTTCTCGTCGTGGACGAGGTTCAGCGACTGGAAGATCGCGTCCGCCGAGCCCGTGTACCAGCGCGGGCCCAGGCGTTGCTGCGCCGGTACCGGTGTCACGTACTGACCGAGCACATTGGACAGGCGCCACGTCGTCGAGATGTGGCGGTCCAGTGAGTGCGACTTGTACTGCGTCAGCACGCAGAGCTTCGCGAGCCCCGCGTTGACCAGGTTCGACAGCACGAAGTCGACCAGCCGGTAGTTGCCCCCGAAGGGCACAGCCGGTTTCGCGCGGTCGGCCGTCAGTGGCCACAGGCGCTTGCCTTCACCACCGGCAAGCACAATTCCGAGAACGTGCGGCTGCCCCTTCACGGTATGTGACCCTATCCGTGCGATCGTTCTCGAACCAGACGCAAACCGGTTTGTCCCAACAGGGACGTCCGTGATCTACGGTGAGTGCGTGCGAGTTGCGCTGCTGACGCGGGAGTATCCGCCGGAGGTTTACGGTGGAGCTGGTGTGCACGTGGGTTTCCTCGTGCCCCATCTTCGCGAGCTCGTGGACGTCGACGTGCACTGCTTCGGTGCACCCCGATCGGACGCCACGGCCCACAACCCACCGCACAGCCTGGAGCAGGCGAACGCGGCTCTGACGACCCTCGCGGTCGATCTTGAGATGGCCGCCGCGGTGTCCGCGGCGAACCTCCTGCACTCGCACACCTGGTACGCCAACATGGGCGGTCACCTGGGCAAACTCCTGCACGGGATCCCGCACGTGGTGACGGCGCACTCGCTGGAACCGCGCCGGCCGTGGAAGGCCGAGCAGCTCGGCGGCGGATACCGGATCTCCTCCTGGGCGGAGCGCACGGCGTACGAACACGCCGACGCAGTCATCGCCGTGAGCGAGGGCATGCGGATCGACGTGCTCGACGCCTACCCCGCGCTCGACCCGGCGAAGGTGCACGTCGTCCGCAACGGGATCGACAGCGTCGCCTACCACCCGGTCGGGGAAACGGACGCCCTGACGTCTCGTGGAATCGATCCCGCGAAGCCGATCGTGGCGTTCGTGGGAAGGATCACTCGTCAGAAGGGCGTCGGCCATCTCGTCGCGGCCGCGCACCACATCGATCCGGAAGCGCAGATCGTGCTGTGCGCCGGGGCACCGGACACACCGGAGATCGCCGAGGAGACCCGACAGGCGGTCAGCGAGCTCTCCCAGGCGCGTCCGGGTGTCTTCTGGATCCAGAAGATGCTGCAGCCCGCCGAGGTCCGGCAGATCCTGAGCCACGCGACGGTGTTCGCGTGCCCGTCGGTCTACGAGCCGCTGGGCATCGTGAACCTGGAGGCGATGGCGTGCGGCACGGCGGTCGTCGCGAGCGACGTCGGCGGCATCCCCGAAGTCGTCGTGCACGGCGAGACGGGCCTTCTCGTCCACTACGACGAGAATGATTTGTCGACATATCGACAGCAGCTCGCCGAATCGATCAACGAACTCGTCACAGACCCCGAGCGCGCGAAGCGTTTCGGGGCCGCCGGACGCACCCGCGCTGAGCAGGAGTTCTCCTGGTCGACGATGGCCGCGCAAACAGTCGAGGTCTACCGCAGTGTGATTTGAGCCACACTCGCCCAGGGCAACCCCAAAGTGTGAACGCCGCCTTTAACCAGTAGTGACGTTGTGGTTTCAACTGGTGAGGGGCGCGAGGACTGTGCGTTGTGCGGTGCTGGGTCTGACGGTCCTTCTGGCAGTGACCGGATGTGCCACAGCTCCCGCCGCCCAGCCGGCCGCGGTCCAGCTCACGGTGGACGGCAAGAAGCTCGCCGAGGCCTCTGACCTGCAGGCGAACGCCGAGGCGCAGCTCGCGTACACGCTGGAGTACGGCTACGTAGCGCGGGCGGGCGCCGCCGCGGTCAGCTGCTGGTTCCAGAAGACGGGTCTTGAGTCCGAGGTCGACAAGCGGCTGTGGTGCGGACCGGTCCAGGTCCCCGGCACCGGTGCCGGTACCGACTGGGTGCCCGTGCCGCTCAAGGAAGTCACCAAGACGGGCGACGAGGTCCGTTACGAGGTGCAGTCACCTCAGGTGCCGGAGAAGGGCAACCGCAGCACGCCGACCGGCAAGCTCGTGCGCACCGACGGCAAGGAGTTCGACCCGTCCAAGCAGCAGGACCTGACGGCCGGGCGCGACTTCCTGGCCGTGCTGCCCGACGACGGCAAGCGCAACAACGTCGACCTCGGCCTCGGCAACGCCGACATCAAGCTGCGCGACGACCTGCTCGGCACCGCCGTCACCGGCTGGGCGAACCCGGACGTCTGGTTCACCGCCGAGGGCACGGTGCGCGCGGAGGCCGGGTCACGGCTGCGCGTGGTCAGGATGAAGGTCGAGAAGCTCAACGAGACCGACAGCGGCTTCCACCGCACCAACTGGCAGGGATTCGCCCCGCAGCCGTCCGAGCTCGCGCTGGAGGTGCCGGGCAAGCGCCAGGTGCTGCCCGCCGACCGGCTGCCGGCCAACGGCTCGGTGTTCGTCGTCTACACCGTGCCCGACCCGCAGCAGGGCACCGAGTCGCTCACGCTCGGCACGCTCGGCGCCAAGTCGCTGGAGCAGCGCGCCGAGGTCCCGTCCGGCAAGCGCACCGACAGCCCGCCGCACGTGCTGCAGCGCGCCGCCGCTCCCCCGCAGTTCTCCGACCAGACGCAGAAGATCCGCTTCGGCGACCGCGAGCTCGGCATGAAGGTCACCGGGGTCAGGCTCGGCCGGCAGCGCCCGGTCAAGCTCGGCGAGAGCCAGTACGACGTGGCCACGATCTCCGCGCCGGACAAGGCGTTGCTGGAGGTGCGGGTCGAGGCGACCGGCAACCTGCCCGACACCGCGGGCGGCCTCCTCACCAAGGACCTGATCACCGTGACGCTGCCGGACGGGTCGACCGCCCGGCAGGTCGGCGCCCGCTACGACGGCGGCCCGCTGCCGTTCGCGATCGTGGTCGAGGTCCCGGCGGACACCCGTTCGGTCTCGGTCGGCATGGTCGACGGAACGGTGGACCTGTCACGCCTCGGCAAGACCACCATCGCGCCGGTCGACTCGCGCGTCACCCTCGCCCTGGAGTTCTGAGCCAGCATCGCCGCCAAGGCGAGCCAGCCCAGGATCACCAGGACCAGGCCGCCCCAGCCCCACTCCTCGTACGCGGTGGCGCCGGACGTCCCGCCGACGCTGCTGCCCACGTAGAACCCGGCCAGGTACAGCCCGGACGCGTGGCCGCGGGCGTGCTCCGGTGCCCGTGCGGCGACCCAGCCGCTCGCCGTGGTGTGCGACGCGAAGAACCCGGCGGTGACGATCGCCAGGCCGAGCGGCACCCACACCAGGCTCGCCAGGGCGCCGAGAGCCACCACGCCGATGCACAGCAGCAGCACCTTGCCGCGGCCGAACCTGTCGGCCAGCCTGCCCGCGAACGCCGCCGAGGTGCTGCCGAACCCGTAGAACAGGAACACCAGCGTCTCCAGCCAGGCCGGACCGGTGAGCTGGAAGCCCGCGACGTTGTAGAACGAGATGAACGCGCCCACGAGAAGCACGGCGACCACGTACATCGACAGCAGCACCGGGTCCTTCAACGCCGCCTTCATGCCACTGGGCGCGCGCTTCGGCATCGCCTTGGCCTTCGGCAGGAAGAACACCACGACCAGGGCCGCGACCAGCCCGAACACGCCGGCGAGCAGCACGGAGCCGCGCCATCCCAGCCAGTCGACCGTCATCCCGGTGACGAGCCGCCCCGACATCCCGCCGAGGCTGTTCCCGGCGATCATCGCGCCCATCGCGGCGCCGAGCTTCTTCTTGTCCAGCGCGTCCGCGAGGTAGGCCATGGACGCCGCGGGCACCCCGGCCGCCGCGACGCCCTGCAGCACCCGCAGGCCCAGGAAGACCTCGTAGTTCGGCGCGAACGGCAGCACGAGCCCGAGCAACGCCGCCACCAGCACGCTGACCACGATCACCGGCCGACGCCCGACGCGTTCGGACAGCATCGCGATCGGCACGACCACCACGGCCAGCGCGAGGGTCGCCGCGGACAGCGCGAGCGACGCGCTGCCCGGCCCCAGCCCGTACTCGGCGGCGATCTGCGGCATGACCGGCTGCGGGGTGTACAGCAGCGCGAAGCACGCGAACCCCGATGCGGCGATGGCCGCGGTCAACCTGTTCACACGATCGACGCTAAGCCATACGTCCAATACGGAAATGCGCCAGAATCGATCCGTGGACGAATCGGAGCTGGCACCGAAGCTGGCGGTGCTGAAAGCACTTGCCGCCGACGAGCACGTGACTCGGGTCGCAGAACGCGTCGGGCTCCCCCAGCCCACCGTCAGCCGCTGGATCGCCGAGCTCGGTGAGCAACTCGGCGCACCGATCATGACGAAGAGCGGCAGGCGCGTCCGTCTCACGCGGGCAGGCCGGCTGCTGGCCGAGGCCGCCACCCGGTCGCTGGCCGCGCTGGAACCGGGTCTGCGCGAGGTCGAGGAGGAGCTCGACCCGGAGAAGGGCCGTGTCGTGCTGGGCTTCCTGCACATGCTCGGCCGCGCGGTCGTGCCGGAACTCGTCCGCGGCTATCGCGCCGAGCACCCGCACGTGCGGTTCGGCCTGGTCCAGAACGCCCGTCAGGCCGTGATCGACAAGCTCGTGAGCGGCGAGATCGACCTCGCGCTGGTCGCCCCGCCGCCGGTCGGTCCCGAGTTCGAGTCGGTGGTCGTGTTCGAGCAGCCCCTGATCGTCGTCGTGCCGGCGGAGCACCGGCTGGAGTCCAGGAAGTCAGTGCGGGTCCAGGACCTGGAGGGTGAGGACCTGATCACCCTGGAGCACGGCTACGGCCTGCGTCAGATCACCGACGACATGTGCGCGGCCGCCGGGTTCAGGCCCCGCTACGTCTTCGAGTGCCAGGAGATCGAGACGGTGCGGGGCCTGGTGGCGGCGGGCCTCGGCGTGGCACTGCTGACCCACGCCGAGTTCGCTCCACCTCCCGGACTGCGCGAGCTACCGCTGACCCCGCGCACCGGCCGGATCTTCGGGCTGACGTGGCTGAAGGACCACCCGCTGCCGCCCGCCGTCCGCGCCTTCCGCGAACACGCGCTCAGGACTCACGGCGTCCAGCGCTGAGTGCCCGACCACGTCCTCAGGTACGACTCGGCGCCACCGAGCATGTCCTGGACCAGCTGGTCACCGCCGAGCTGACGGACCTTCTCGACCCAGTCCGGCAGCAGACCGATGTGCGCGCCGCCGTCGACGTTGATGTCCCAGACCCGCTCACCGGTGCGCTGCCGGTCGACCAGCGGGCCGTCCGGGTAGCTGCGGAACGGGTAGGTCACGCCGGTCTGCGGCGCCGGGTGCGAGCCGACGCCGTTGTAGTCGGAGCCGAACCCGATGCCCACGTCGTACTTGCGCCGCAACGGTTCCGCGGCGGCCGCCTGGGAGACGTACCCCTCGGGGCTGTTCTCGTAGCCCGCCACGAACCCGCCGAGCTGGTAGACCTTCTCGGTCCACTGCGCGTCCATCCAGCTGTGGCTGGAGATGATGCCGGGGAACTTCGCCTGTGCGGCGAGGTCCAGCGTGCGGCCGGCGGCCTTCACGCCCATGTGGTCGACCTCGATCATCATGTGCCGACGCATCATGCCCTGCACCGCGTACTCGCCGAGCGACGTCAGGCCGCGCACGTTGCACCGCTTGGCCGGGTCGTACGCGGGCGCGACGGCCGAGGCCGGGATCAGCGCGTTCGGGCCGACGGTGCCGATCGGGTTGTCCTGCTGCGGGCCCTTGCACTGCTCGGTCTGCCACCACTGGCCGGTGCGCAGGAACTGACCCGCGTTGATCACACCGCCCTGCGTGCCCGAGTCGAACCGGACGCCGCACAGCGCGTTGTCGAACTTGTGGCACAGGAACGCGCTGCGCACGCCGAGCGCGTACATCTCGTCGAGGCCGCGGTCGATGTCGCCCTTGTTGCACAACGGGATGTCGAGGAACGTCCGGCAGCCGAAGAGCTCAGAGGTCTCGATGCCGAGCACCACCGCGAGCTTGCCCTGCGCGACCACGTCCCGCGCCTGCTCGGCCGACGTGACGATGCGGAACCAACCCTTGCCCGCGCCGCCGAACTGCTTGTCGACGAACGCCTGCAGCTCGTAGGTGCGCTGGGCCTGCAGCCGGACCGACTGCATCTCGTCGCAGGGCTTGTCCTTGAACGGGTGGATGATGCAGAGCGTGGCGTTGCTCGTCAGGTCCTGGACCAGCACGCGCTGGCCGCCGCGCCACGCCCGTTCCAGCCAGGCGTAGTAGTTCTGCTGGTGCGAGACCGTCGTGGAGGACGGCCAGCCCTTGAACGTCGGCCAGCCCACCGGGTCGTGGCCGTCGAGGTCACCCGTCACGATCGCCTCGAAGATCGCGCCCAGACCGGCCGGGTAGTGCTCGGGGCAGTCCTTCAGCGCGTCCGCGATGCCCTGCTCCGAGAACGGCTTGCCGCAGATCAGCTTGCCGCCGAAGCCCTCGTTGGTCATGAGGTGGTTGTGCGCGTCGACGAGCCCGCGCACCCTGCCCTGCCCGTCGACGCCCTTGAAGGGCTCTCCGGTCACGTTGATCTGCGAGTCCTGTGCGGGCCGCGCCACCGGTTCCCACCACGGCGTGGCCGCGGTGGCGGGAGATATGGCCGCTAATACCAACGAGACGGCGAGAGCCAGGCGGAGTAACACGAGCGCTCCTCTACGACGGTGTGAAGGCGCTCACATCATGCCGTGGAACGTCGCCGTCTCGAATGGGCTGATCGTAGGGACTAACGTGAATATTTTTCAGCCAACTCGATCAGCGTCCGCGCGCCGAAGCCCGTGGCTCCCGCGACGACCTCGTCGTAGACCTTCTCCGACCGCGCGGGACCCGCGATGTCGAGGTGCGCCCACGGCACGTCGCCCGCGAACTTCTGCAGGAACAGCGCCGCCGTGATGCCACCCGGTCCGGGCGGGCACTGCCTGTAGTCCGCGACCTCGCTGGAGACGGCACTGACGTGCTCCTCCAGCAGCGGCATGCGCCACCACTTCTCGCCGACGTTCGCGCCCGCGGCGACGACCTCGGCCGCGAGTTCGTCGGACGCGCTGAACACCGCGCCCGTGCGCAGGCCGAGCGAGACCTTCATCGCGCCGGTCAGCGTCGCCACGTCCACGACGAGGTCGGGCTTCAGGTTCTTCACCGCGTACGCCATCGCGTCGGCCAGGACCATGCGGCCCTCGGCGTCGGTGTTCTGCACCTCGGTGGTCGCGCCGCCGTAGTGGCGCACGACGTCGCCGGGCCGGTAGGCGGAGCCGGAGACGTGGTTCTCCGCGCACGGAACGAGCCCGGTGACCCTGACCGGCAGCCGCCGGCGCGCCACGGCCAGCAGCGCGGAGATCACCGCGCCACCGCCGGCCATGTCGGTGCGCATGAGGTGCATGCCGTCCGCGGGCTTCACCGAGATGCCGCCGGTGTCGAACGTGATGCCCTTGCCGATGAACACCAGGTGCGGACCGGTGGTGCCGTACGTCAGCTCCAGGAACCGCGGCGGGCGGGCGGATCCGCCGCCGACCGCGAGCACTCCGCCGAAGCCCTGCTGTGCCAGCCACTTCTCGTCGCGCACGGTGGCGTGCAGCCCGTCGACCTTGTCCGCCAGCCTGGCGGCGGTCGTGGCAAGCCAGCGCGGGTCCTTGACGTTGGACGGGGTGTTGGCGAGATCACGTGCGAGCGAGGTCGCGGTGGCGAGCGCGTGGGCCTTCAGCGCGGCCGACGTGAGCACCTCCTCGAACCCGTCGTCGGCCGTGATCAGCCGCAACGAGCCGACGCGCTGCGGGCCGTCCTCACCGGTGACCTTGAAGCGGTAACCACCGAGCGCCGCGCCCAGCACGAACGCGCGCATCTTGTCGGCGTCGAAGTCCGGGGTCAGCAGGACGTCGGCCGTCTTCGGCGCGTCCTCGCCGCTCAGCGCGCGCACGAGCGACGCACCGGCCATGCGGTAGTCGGCGAGCGTCCCGGTGCCGACGCCGAGGGTCCAGGCCTCGTCGTGCCGCACCGCCTCGCCGGCCTTGCCGGTCAGGTCGGAGACGTCGATGCCGTCGCCGCCCGGTCCCAGCGCCGGTCCGGTGGCCGCGAGCACGACCGCCGGAACGTTGCGGCGCGTCGAGGTGGCCACCTCGACGTCCACGAGCTTGGTTGGCACTGACGGCACCGTCGACGCCACGGTTGGACCTCCCCTATTGCATCAAGGACCGTTCATTCTCACCCACCGGCCGAACCGAGTTCACCCAGGGCGGGAACGAAGCGATGCCCCGGTCTCCACTGTGGAAACCGGGGCTTCACGTGCTTCTCACCGGGAGGCCTCAGCCGGCGGCGGCCTTCAGCGCGTCGCCCAAGGCGCTGGCCTCGTCCGCCGACATCTCGACGACGAGGCGCCCACCACCCTCGAGCGGCACGCGCATGACGATGCCGCGTCCCTCCTTGGTGACCTCGAGGGGACCGTCGCCGGTCCGGGGCTTCATGGCCGCCATCGCGTGCTCCCTCCGTCAACATCTTCCCCGTCCGGCCAGGGCCGGATCTGCTCCATTCTCCCCTATGGCGACTCAGGGGCGAAACCGAACCGATCTTTTGGCGAGTCCTGGTGACATTTGTCGATCTTGACTTGTGCCTGATCAACACCTGTTTTCACGACAAGGCAACACTTTCGGCGCAGCTGGGCGCGGCGTGACAGGATGGGCCGGGTGCGAGCCCGTTCCGCGCTCTTCGACGTCTACGGCGGCCACCTTCGCGAACGCGGCGGCGCCGCCACCATCGCCGCGCTCGTCCGGCTGCTCGAGCCCCTGGGTTTCGCCGCGCCGGCCGTCCGCACGGCCGTGTCCCGCACGGTCCGGCAGGGCTGGTTGCAGCCCTCCCGGCTGCCTGACGGGCCTGGATACGCGATGACACCTCGCGGGGAACGGCGGCTCGACGAGGCCGCTGCCCGCATCTACCGCACCGGGCCGTCCACGTGGGACGGTCGCTGGCACGTGGTGGTGCTGGAGGAGATCCCCGGCCGCGACTCGCGCGATCACCTGGCGTCGGAACTGCAACTGCTCGGCTACGGCGCGCTCGGTCCCGTGACGTGGATCGCTCCCCGGCCGTCCCCGGAGCTGGCCGACGTGCTGGCCGCCGGAGAGGTTCCCGCACGAACTTTTCACGGTTCACACGACGGTGCGGACGCCGAGCTCGCCGCGAAGGCCTGGGACCTGGCCGAGCTGGGCCGCGACTACGCCGGGTTCGTCGCGCACTGGCACGAGCAGGTGTCCGTTGTGGACGAGACGGACGACGCGGCGGCGTTCGCGGCGTCACAGCAGCTGCTGCACGCCTGGCGGAAGTTCCTGTTCCGCGATCCCGGTCTTCCTGCTGAACTGTTGCCATCGGACTGGCCGGGCCACGCGGCAGCGTCGTTCTTCGACGAACAGACGCTGCGGCTGGCGCCGGGCACGAGTCGGTTCGTCGACGAGTGCCTGCGGCCGGTGCGCAACGTTTCCACTGCTTGATGGAGGTCCAGTGTCCGAGCTCCTCGTCGACGACGCCGATGGTGTGCGCACGTTCACGTTCAACCGCCCCGAGTCGTTCAACGCCTTCACCGTCGCGCTGAAGGAGTCGTTCCTCGCCGCGCTTCGTGAAGCCTCGGCGGACGAGTCGGTGCGCGCGGTGGTGATCACGGGTGCGGGCAGGGCGTTCTGCGCGGGTCAGGACCTCAAGGAGCACATCGGCCTGCTGCAGGCCGGTGATCCGGCGCCGCTGCACACCGTCGAGAAGCACTACAACCCCATCGTGCGTGAGCTGATCGGCATGCCGAAGCCGGTGATCGCCGCGGTCAACGGCAGCGCGGCGGGCGCGGGCGCGTCCTTCGCCTACGCCGCCGACCTGCGCATCGCGGGCAAGTCGGCGAAGTTCCTGATGGCCTTCGCGAACGTCGGCCTGACCGCGGACTCCGGCGCGTCCTACACGCTGCCGCGACTGATCGGCCACGGCCGCGCGATGGAGATGATGCTGCTCGCGCAGCCCGTCGGCGCCGAGGAGGCGTTGCGGGTCGGCATGGTCAACCAGGTCGTGCCGGACGAGGAACTGCTGTCCACCGCGCACCTGCTGGCCGCGAAGCTCGCCGCGGGCCCGACGACGGCGTACGCGAAGATCAAGGAAGCGCTGGCTGCGGCGGCGGACGGCACCCTGGAGGACGCGCTGGAAGCCGAGCGCCGCACCCAGGCCGACTGCGGCGCGACCGAGGATCACCGCGAGGCGGTCGACGCCTTCGTGAACAAGCGCGCCCCGAAGTTCAGCGGGAAGTAGCTCGGAAGCACGTGGCGATGTGGTCGTCGACCATGCCGGTCGCCTGCATCAGCGCGTAGCACGTGGTGGGGCCGAGGAACTTGAAGCCGCGCTTCTTCAGTTCCTTGGCCATCGCCTTCGACTCGTCCGTGATCGCCGGCACGTCCGCGAACGTCGCGGGCCGCACGTGATCAGTGGGCGCGAACGACCACAGCAGCGCGTCCAGGTCGACGCCCTCCGAGACGATCACGCGGGCGTTGTGGATCGCGGCGTCGATCTTCAACCGGTTCCGGACGATGCCCGCGTCGGCCATCAGCCGTTCCACGTCGGCGGGTCCGAACTTCGCGACCAGGTGGGGGTCGAAGTCGCCGAACGCCGCCCGGAACGCCGCGCGCTTGCGCAGGATCGTGATCCACGACAGCCCGGACTGGAACGCCTCCAACGACATCCGCTCGTACAACTCGGGGGTGCCGTGCAGCTCCACGCCCCACTCGGTGTCGTGGTACTCGGCGTAGTCCGGGGTCGAGTCGCCCCAGGGACAGCGGACGATCACCGGTACTCCTCGGCGAAACGGGCGAAGCGCCGCAACGACCGTCGCAGCATCAGCACGAAGAGCGGCTTCACCAACGGGTAGAAGAACGGCACGTCAAGGCTTTCCGACCACACGAAACGGCTGCCGCGCACCGCGAACACACCGGTTCCGCGCACGACGCGGCCGAGATGGAGGACCTCGACGGCGTGCGGCGGGTCCCAGCGCGTGATCCGCATGCGGTCCGAGACGCCCAGCGTGACGGCGTCGATCTCGCTGCCGACGGACTTCCCGTCACCGGCGACCACCTTCACGGTGGTGCCGAAGATCCACTCCGACTGGCGTTCCCAGTCCGACATGGCCCGGAAGATCGTGTCCGGCGGCGCCGCCACCTCGACGGTCAGCTCAAGCTCCGTGCTCACTGCTCTCCAGGTTCTCGGCGTCCTCAAGCTCCGCGACGCGCGCCCGCAGCGTCTCGACCTCGGTCGAGAGCCGCTGCAACGCCCAGTCGACCTCGGACATCTTGTAGCCGCGGAACACCTGCTGGAACTTCAGCTCGCGGACGTCCTCCGCGGTGATGTCGCCGGACGGCAGCCGCGTGGGCGACGCACCGGGCGGCAGCGGCGCGAGCTCCTCGCCGCGCCCGAACACCAACGCCGCGAGCAGGAACACCACTGCCGCGACGGCGATCATCACGATCAGGTAGATCAGGGCGTTGGTCACGCGACGATCGTGGCACAGCTCAGGCAGCGGCGAGCGAGCAGACCGAGACGAACGATCACGATCCAGGTGATCAGGCTCGCGATGCTCATCGGCAACGACTGCACGAGCCGCGACACGTCGAGGTGCGCGGTGGCCACGATGATCGAGACGTTGCCCAGCAGCACCGCGCCGACAGCCGCGATCGCGATGGTCGCGCCGATCCTGGCCAGCAGTTTCGCGTCATACCTGCGGGCGAGCACCCGGCCGAGGATCAACGCCACCAGCGCTGCCCCGGACGCGATGCCGCTGGTCAGGTCGTTGGCCTTGGCGACGAACAGGTACCAGGCGGGCGGCATCGCGCCGAAGTCCTGCCACGGGCCGACGAGCAGCATCCGGCCGTACTCCCACGCCATGTGCATCAGCGGCAGCACGATCGCCAGCCAGATGAGCGTGCGCGTGCCGTAGGCGACGGCCAACTCGGCCTGGTACTCGTTCGCGATCTCGCGCACCGGGCCGAACTCCTCGACCGCGCGCTTCTGCGCCTCCCGCTCGGTGAGTCCGCGGTCCAGGTGCGCCTCGGTGGCGTCGGCGAGGCTGTCGCGGGTCTCCGTGAGCAGCTCGCTGACCTGCTTCTTAGAACCCTGCAACCGTGACCCGAGATCGGTCACGTAGCGCTCGATCACGTCTGTGCCCATTTGCCGTCACCTCCCAGCACCCCGTCGATGACCGTCGTGAACTCGCGCCACGCGGTGCGTTCGGCGTTCAGGGCGCGCTTCCCCGCCTGCGTGAGCTTGTAGGTCCTGCGCTTGCGTCCGCCGACCGTGCTCCAGTCGCTGACGACGTGGCCTGCCCGTTCCAGCCTGCGCAATGCCGGGTACACCGTGCCCGTCGGGAGGTCCAGCGCCCCTCCGCTGCCCTGTTGCAGCGCCTCGATGATCGCGTAGCCGTGCAGCTGCCTGTCGTCGAGCGTCGCCAGCAGCAACGCGTCGAGGTGGCCGCGGAGCGCGTCGGGCTTCATGGGTAGCGAGTCTACTGATCGAGCCCTGGCGGCGGTCCCTGAAATCTCCGCTCAGGGTCAGCCCTGAGATCCCCCTGAGATGCGCGTTCGAGCCTTCATAAGTAGCGGACCTACACATAGCGTCCCTACCCATGACCGCAGTAGATCTCGCCCGCCTCCAGTTCGCGCTGACGACCTCGTTCCACTTCCTGTTCGTGCTGCTCACACTGGGTCTGGTCACCCTGCTGGTGATCATGCAGACGAGGTTCACGATCACCGGTGCGCCCGTGCACGAGCGGATGACGCGGTTCTGGGGACGGATCTACGTGATCAACTACGCGCTGGGGATCGTCACCGGCATCGTGATGGAGTTCCAGTTCGGACTGAACTGGTCGGGCCTCGCGACCTACGCCGGCGACGTGTTCGGCGCGCCGCTCGCGATGGAGACGCTGATCGCGTTCTTCCTGGAGTCGACGTTCATCGGTCTGTGGATCTTCGGCTGGGGCAGGGTGAACCGCTGGGTGCACCTGTCGCTGCTGTACCTGACGGCACTGACCGCGTTCGCCTCGGCGTTCTGGATCATGGCGGCGAACGGGTTCCTGCAGCACCCCGTCGGCTACCGGATCGACGGGAACGTGGTGCGGCTGGACGACTTCAACGCGTTGCTGTCGAACCCGACCTTCACCTCGGCGCTGATGCACGTGATCTTCGCGTCCATCACGGTCGGCGGCGTGTTCATGACCGGGGTCTCGGCGTACCACTTCATCAGGCGGACGCCCGAGGTCGACTTCTTCCGGAGGTCGCTGCGGATGGGCGTGGTCACCACGGCCCTGGCCACGCCGTCACTGATCGGAGCCGGGTTCGCGCAGTTCCCGGTGATCGCGCAGTACCAGCCGCACAAGACCGAGGCGGCGCCGTGGATCGGGGCACCACTCGGGTTCATGATCATCATCGGGATGACGCTGACGACGGTCAGCTGGCTCACGCTGCCGTTGCTGATCAAGGACGCCGTGATCCGGATGCGCTTTCCGTTGTACCTCATGGTGATCGGCATTCCGCTGCCGTTCGTGGCGGCCATCTTCGGATGGTTGTTCCGCGAGATCGGGCGTCAGCCGTGGCTGGTCTACGGCCTGCTGCGCACCGAGGACGCGGTGTCGCATGTGGACTCCTCGCAGATCCTGTTGTCGCTCATCGTCTTCACGTTCCTGTTCGTCGTGCTGGCCGTCACCGACTGGGCGTTGATCGCACGTGCGGTCCGCCGTGGTCCGGACGTGACGCCCGCTCCTGTCTCGCCGCTGGTGGTGACGCTGTGATGGAAACGCTCTGGCTCGTCGTGCTCGGCACGCTGACCGTCGGCTACTTCGCGCTGGCCGGCTTCGACTACGGCACAGGACTTCTGCTGCCGTTCCGCAGACGCGAGGTCGCTCTACAACGCATGAACCCGTTCTTCCTCGGCAACGAGGTGTGGCTGGTCGCCGCGATCGGGGTGCTGTTCGCGGCGTTCCCGCGCCTCGAAGGCGAACTGCTCTCCGGCGCGCACAGCACGTTCACGCTGGTCCTGGCCGGGTTGGTGCTGTTCATGGCGGCCGTGCAGCTGCGGTTGTGGTGGTGGCTGGTGTTCACGGGCGCGCTGATGGTGTCCGTGGGCTGGGGGTTGTTCCTGGCGCATCTGCTGCACGCGCCATGGCCGGTCGCGTTCGTGATGCCGGTGCTGTTCGCGGTGCACGGCTGGGTGTTCCAGGCCCGGCAGTGGAAGCTGTTCCCGGTCACCGCGCTGCTGTGCGCGCTGCCGATCCCGCTCGCGTTCAGCTCGATCGACGTCACCGGACTCATGGCGCACGACGACACGCTCGGCCTGCTCGCGTGGGTCGCGATCCCGATCATCCCGCTGGTGGTGTTGGTGCAATGGTCGATCGTCGCCATCTCCTCGCGCTGATCCCGATCCCGTTCCTGGTGCTGGCCCAGGCCGAACTCCTGGCGTCGGTGCTGAGCGGCGGCACCGGGCTTGTCCTGCTGTGCCTGGTCATCAGCGCAAGGGTGCTGGTGTGGTGGGTGCACCGAGAGTGGGCTCATCGGGCCGCCGAACGGGCTCGCGCACGTCTGCGGGTGGCGTTCCTGCGCTCGCCCGGCACCAAGGCCGGCGAGGTCGCCACCCTGGTCACTCGCGGCGTGCACGACGTGACGCCGTACGTCGTCGGGTATCTGCCACAACAGGTTCTGGCCGTGGTCGTGCCTCTCGCGGTGGTGATCAGGCTGGCGTTCGCCGATCTCACCGCGGCTCTGACGATCCTCGCGACGCTGCCGCTGATCCCGATCTTCGGGGCGCTGGTCGGCGCGCACACCCGTGAACGAACGGCCCGCCAGTGGGACGCGCTGGCCACTCTCGGCGGGCACTTCCTCGACGTGGTCAAGGGAATCGGCACGCTGCGGGCGTTCGGGCGGGCCGAAGCTCAGTCCACGACGGTCCGCAAGCTGGCCGCGCAGCACATGACCGAGACGATGTCCGCGCTGCGAGTCGCGTTCCTGTCGGCGTTCGTGCTGGAACTGGTCGCCACGATGTCGGTGGCGATGGTCGCCGTGCCGGTCGGGCTCAGGCTCCTGGACGGCGGAGTGCCGCTGTACACCGCGCTCCTCGTGCTCTTCCTTGCCCCGGAAGCGTTTCTGCCGCTCAGAGCCGCAGGGGCCCAGTACCACGCCAGCGCCCAGGGCCGGGAGGTGCTCGCCAAAGTGCCTGTACGAAAAGAAGTCACAGGCCAGGCGCCGCCGGATCTCGCCCAGGCCGAGATCGTGCTCGACAACGTCTCAGTGCGCAGCCTCAGGAACTTCTCGCTGCGCATCCAACCCGGCGAAAGGATCGCGCTGGTCGGCCCGAGCGGCGCGGGCAAGAGCACGATTCTGGCGCTGCTGCTGGGTTTCGTGCGACCCGACGACGGGCGCGTGCTCGTCGGCGGCGTTGATCTCCAGGAGCTCGACCACGAGAAGTGGTTGGAAGCCCTGTCGTGGGTACCGCAACGGCCCACGCTCGTCCCGGCGAACCTCTCGTCCGGCGAACAGCAGCGGGTGGCACTGACCAACGCCCTGGACCGGCAGCAGGCCGCGTTGTTCCTGCTCGACGAACCGACCGCGCACCTCGACGCGGAAACGGAAGCGCTGGTGCTCAAGGCAACGCGCGACTTCACGCGAGGCAGGACGGCGGTGATCGTGGCGCACCGCCCGACATTGCTCACCGAGGTCGACAGGACGGTGACGGTGTGAAGCTCGCAATCCTCGTAGGAACGCTCGCCGAACTGGCCGGCGTCGGCCTCACCGCCACGGCGACCTGGCTGATCATGCGCGCCGCCGAGCACCCGCCGATGCAGGCGCTGACCGTGGCGATCGTCGCCGTCCGCACGCTCGCGCTGGCCAAGGGCGCGCTGCGCTACCTCGAACGCCTGACCAGCCACAAGGCCGTGCTCAGCGAGGCCGTCGAACTGCGCGGCCAGGTCTACGACGACCTCGCGCACCGCAGTCACATCCCGTCCGGCACGGCGCTGACCCGCATCGTCACGAACGTCGACCAGCGGCTGGACACGAGACTCCGCGCCACCCTGCCGTGGATCACCGCAGCCCTGGTCGGCGCCGTCGTCACGGTCGCGTCAAGTTTCTCGCTGCCGCTGATCGCCGGTCTGCTGATCACCCTGACCCTGCTCCCCTGGCTCGCGATCCGCACCCCGCGGGACCTGACCCCGTTGCGCGCCAGGCTGACCGAACACACCACCGAACTGGTCCACAGCAAGGAAGAACTGATCGCCTACGGCCTGTTCGACGAGAAACTCCGCAATGCCACCAAGATCGCGAAAGAGCTGTCCCGCGAGGAACGCACCCGCGACCTGACCCCGCTGGCGATCGCCGTCCAGTTCGGCGTGGCCCTGCTCATGCTCGCCCTGCACGAGCCGGCCTGGCTGGTCATGGCCGCGATCGCCACGTTCGAGATCACCGTCCCGCTCGCGGCGATGACCAGACCGAGCCAGGAACCCACGGACGAACCCGAACCGGTCTACCCGACAGAAACCCCTGACCTGCAGGGCAAAACGGCGATCGTCGGCCCGAGCGGCGCGGGCAAGACCACGTTGCTCAACGCCATCGCCCACCGCCTCGAACCGAGCAAAGGCGCGCTGGCCGACGCGCACGTCTTCCACACCACGGTCCGCACGAACGTCCTGCTGGCCAAACCCGATGCCACGCAGGAGGAACTCGACCGCGCGGCCGGGATCGCCGAGCTGGACCTCGACTGGGACCAGGTCGTCGGCGAACGCGGTGAGGAGATCTCCGGCGGCCAGCGGCAACGCCTGATCCTCACGAGATCAGTGCTGGCCGACCCCGAGGTCCTGCTCATGGACGAGCCGACGGAAGGCCTCGACCCGGAACAAGCCGACCGCGTGCTCGGCAAGATCCTGAACAACTCCCAGGGCACGGCCCTGGTCGTCACCCACCGGACCGAGCAGCTAGCCCTTTTCGATCACGTGCGTCATCGGGGGGCGATCAGCCACGAGCACGTCGGTCGAGTCGGGTAGCCACTCGCCGCCGACCTGCACGAACTGCGTCAACGGCCCGGAGTCCGCGACAACACCGCACCGGGCCAGTGCCGTCCCCATGATCTGCGACGACATCGCACCGAGCTGCAGCAACGACCGGTTCCGGTGCTTCCGAACGCCCAGATTCACCTGTGCCAGCGCGGACAGCCCGTGCACCCGGTGCACGTCGAGCAACAAGCCGATCTCCACGCCGTAGCCGGCCGCGAAGGGCACCGACTCCAAAAAGGACCGGGTGGCCGCGTACTCGCCGCCGAGCGGTTGCACCACACCGGAAAGCTCCGGCCGCAACGTGTTCAGCAACGGCCGCGCCACCAACTCGGTGACCCGACCACCACCACTGCTCTCGAGCCGCAACGGCCGCCGGTAGAACCCCTTCACCAGATGCACGTCGGCGTCCAGCAGCAACGGCCCCAGCAACGCCGTGACGAACGCGGTCTCCGGATCCACCAGGTCGGAGTCCAGGAAGACGATCAGGTCCCCCGTGGTCGCGGCCAGCGACCGCCACAGCACCTCGCCCTTGCCGGGCAACGGCGGAAGCCAGGGCACCACGTCCTCGCGCGACACGACCCGTGCCCCTGCTGCGGAAGCGACCTCCACGGTCCGGTCGGTCGACCCGGAGTCCATCACCACCAACTCGTCGACCAAGGTCCCGAGCAGGGGCTTGACCACGGAGACCACGTCCCCGACGGTCTCCTCCTCGTTCAGCGCGGGCAGCACCACGGACACGGTCCGGCCGCGCTTCAACGCGACCAGTTCGTCCGGCGTCCAGGTCGGCTGCTGCCAGGTGTGCGAGGCGAACCAGGCTTCGACGGAGGGCAGCATCAGGCGAGCGCCCGCATCGCCCGGACCGGCGGACGGGTGCCCGTCACGCTCGCGACCATCTCCACGACCTTCCTCGCCTGCCGTACGTCGGAAGCACGAACCGCGCGTGCTCCGGACATCGCAGCCACTGTGGCAGCCGCGAGCGTGAAGTCCTCGTCCCCCGCTGGGATCGTCACCACATCCAACGTTTCGCGCAGTGACGGCAACTCCAGTTCACCCTCGAACTCGACGACATCGGCGCCGTCGGCGACGGCCTGCGTCACTGCGTCCGCGCTGGTCAGATGCGCAACGACCAGCACGCGGTCTTTCGGCAACTCAGTGACGCGGAATCGGTTCACACCACCCAGCGTAGACAGTGAGCTGGCTCACAGCTTCTTGCTACTCATGAGTAGCCACCTGGTTTACTCCGCAGTAACAAACCCTGTGTGATCTACGTCATGGTCAAGGAGGACCAGAGTGCGACGATCACTTGTTCTGGTGCTGGTACTCCTCTCCACCCTGCTCGGTGCTCCCGTTGCCGCCACGGCGGCCCCTGGACACCAGATCTCGTACCGGTCCATCCCCGGCGTCGGCGGCACCGTGCTGAAGGCCCTCGTCGTCGAGCCGACCGGACTGGGCAACGGCCCGTTCCCGTTGCTCGTCATGCCGTCCAGCTGGGCGGTTCCCAACATCGAGTACGTGGGCGCGGCGGCCAAGCTCGCCAAGGAGTCCGGGTACGTCGTGGTGAGCTACACCAGCCGCGGCTTCTGGGACTCGGGCGGTCAGATCGACGTGGCCGGCCCGGACACCGTCGGGGACGTCAGCAAAGTCATCGACTGGGCCATCGCCAACGCGCACGCCGACGGCACCAAGGTCGGCGCGGCCGGGATCTCCTACGGTGCCGGGCAGTCCCTGCTGGCCGCGGCGAACGACAAGCGCATCAAGGCCGCGGCGGCGCTGAGCACGTGGACCGACCTGGCCCGCTCGCTCTACCCCAACAACACCGTCAACAAGCAGGCCGTCGAGGTCCTGCTCGCGGCGGGCAAGGCCACCGGACGTCCCGGACCGGTCCTGCAGGAAGCCGAGGACGCCTACCGCGACGGCCGGTTCTGGGAGGTCGTCCCGATCTCCGCGGAACGGTCGGCCGCGGAGAAGATCGCGCAGATCAACGCCAACGGCACGGCGGTGATGCTGGGCAACGCCTGGAACGACGGCATCTTCGCGCCGGGCCAGATCACGGACTTCTACGGCAGGCTGACCGGCCCGAAGCGGCTCATGCTCTCGCCGGGTGACCACGCCACCGCCGAACTGTTCGGCGCGGCGGGGCTGCCCAACGAGATCTGGGAGTCGGTCGGCCGCTGGTTCGACCGCTACGTCAAGGGCACGGCCAACGGCATCGACGCCGAACAGCCGGTGCGGCTCAAGCCCAACAACGGCGGCGCGTGGAAGTCGTTCGGCGCCTGGCCGAACGGCAACGTGGACACCGTGCAGCTCGACGGCAGGCGGATCGCCGCGGGCTGGGGCACGGTGGCCGACAGCGGCACGATCCTGCTCTCCGGTGCGCTGCAAGGGTTCCTGAACATCCCGACCGGGGTGTCGCTGCCGTTCGTCGACCGCAACGTCGCGGGCGTGTGGAGCGGGCCGTACTACCCCCGCGGCACGACGGTGGCCGGCACGCCGAAGCTCAAGCTCCAGGTCACACCGAGTGCGGAGACGACGACGTTGTTCGCGTACCTGTACGAGGTGGGGCCGCTCGGGCTCGGCGCGCTGATCACGCACAAGCCGGTCAAGGTGACCGGGGCGGGCCGCACGCAGACGCTCGACGTGGAGCTGGAACCGACGGTGTGGAACGTCGCACCCGGCAACCGGCTGGCGCTCGTGATCGACACGGTGGACCCGCGTTATCTGACGGAATCAACTCGCGGCTCAACCGTCACCTTCGGACCGTCGAGCCTCACGGTTCCGAAGGCGTAAGAATGTCCGGGTGGACCTCACCCGGCAGCAGGTGCTCCTCCACCGGATCCATCAGCACGAACTGGACCGGCGGATCTCTGACGCGGCCGAGCTGGCGGTGCTGTCACTGGGCATCCAGGACAACACCTCCGGCTCGGCCCTGCTGAGTCTCGCCGCGCGCCTGAGCGCACCGTCGACGGAGGACTTCACCCTCATCTGGTCCGTCCGCGGTGCCCCCCACCTGCACCGCGACGGTGAGCTGAAGGCGTTCTCCCGCGCGCTGTGGCCGTGGAGCGACGCCGACGCCCGCGCTCGTGCCTCACGGCCGAAGGCGGACGACATGGTGGCGGCACTGCGGCACATCGCCACCGCGATGAGGTCGATCGTCACGAAGCCGATGACCAAGGGCGAGGTGAGCAAGGCCCTGACCCCGTTGGCTCCCCAGCAGACGATCGAGCCGTGCCGGGGCTGCCAGACCGAGCACGTCAGCGACCCGATCTTCCGCCTCGGCGCACTGCCGGCGGGTCTCCGGATCGTCCCGGAGGAGAAGACCGTGACGTTCGAACGCATCCACGGCTGGCCGGGCGTCCCGCGCAGGACCGCGGGCTTCGACGAGCTGGTGCACCGGTACCTGACGCTGCACGGCCCCGCCGGACCGTCCGAAGTGGCCGGTTACTTCGGCACGTCGACGCGCGAGGTCAAGAAGCGGTGGCCGAAGGACGGCCTGGTCGAGGTGACCGTCGAGGGTGAGAAGGCGTGGCTGCCGGAGGACCTGGAGATCGCCGACGCCGAACCGCCGGAGGTCCGCCTGCTGCCGCCGACCGACCCGTACCTGCAGGCCCGTGACCGCGACCTGCTGCTGCCGGACAAGGCCGCGCAGAAGGACATCTTCCGCGTCCTCGGCCGGCGCGGCGCCGTGCTGGTGGACGGCGAGATCGCGGGCTCCTGGCAGGGCAGGGTGGTGTCCGGCAAGCGGTTCGAGGTGACGGCGACGCCGTACCGCCCGTTGCCGGATCTCCTGCCGGAGACCCAGATCCTGGCTCAGGCCAAGGGACTAGACGACGCAAGCGTCAAGAGCGACTGACACGTCGTCCGTGACGATCAGCGACTGCAACGCGGCGTGCGAGACGAAACCCTTGTCCCGCAGCTCGGTCAGCCACTCGACGAGTCCCTTGTAGTGGTTGTCGACGTCGAGCAGCACGACGGGCTTGCCGTGCATGCCCAGCACACCGGCCGTCCACACCTCGAAGAACTCCTCGGCGGTGCCGATGCCACCCGGCAGCGTCAGGAACGCGTCCGCCTTGTCGTCCATCATCTTCTTGCGCTCGCGCATGGTGTCGACCACGTGCAGCTCGGTCGACTCGCGGTCGGCGATCTCCCTGGTGGCCAGGCCCTTCGGGATCACACCGTAGGTGTGCGAGCCGCCCGCACGTGCTTCCCGTGCGACAGCGCCCATCATCGACGTCTGCCCGCCGCCCCAGACGAGGTGCCAGCCGCGTGCCGCGATCTGGCGCCCCACCTCGGCGGCGAGGTCGATGTAGCTCTGCGGGACGGTCGCGAGACTTCCGCAGTAGACAGCGACATACATCAGTGCGTGTCCGCCCATGCCTTGTGCGCGTCCTTGACCACGCGCACCGCGTCGTCGATGTCATCGGTGAGGTGCAGCAGCGCGAGGTCCTTCTCGCCGACCTTGCCACCGGGGAGCACCGAGTTCTGGATCCAGTCGTAAAGACCCTGCCAGTACTCGGTTCCGAACAGGACGACCGGGAACTTCGTGACCTTCTTCGTCTGCACCAGGGTCAGCGCCTCGAACAGTTCGTCGAGCGTGCCGAAACCACCCGGCAGGCAGATGAACGCCTGCGAGTACTTGATGAACATCGTCTTGCGCACGAAGAAGTAGCGGAAGTTCACGCCGAGGTCGACCCACGGGTTGAGGCCCTGCTCGAACGGAAGCTCGATGCCGAGCCCGATCGAGAAGCCACCGGCCTCCGAACAACCGCGGTTGACCGCTTCCATGGCGCCGGGGCCACCACCGGTGATCGCCGCGAACCCGGCCTCGGCCAGCGCCGCGCCCAGCTCACGCCCGGTCTGGTACTCCGGGTGGTCACGGCCGGTGCGCGCCGATCCGAAGACCGTCACCGCGCTCGGCACCTCGGCCAGCGCGCCGAACCCCTCGACGAACTCGGCCTGGATGCGCAGCACCCGCCACGGGTCGGTGTGCACCCAGTCCGACGGGCCGCGGGAGTCGAGCAGCCGCTGGTCAGTGGTGGTGGTGCGGTCGTCCTTGCGATCACGCCGCTCCACGACCGGGCCGCGACGCTTCTCCGATGGGCGCTCGTCGACGGCGCCGTTCTTCTTCTCTTCCGTCATCACTGAGATTCTAGTGATCAGTCCAGCAGAAATCGCTTAAGCACGGCGAAACAGCCGGTGATCTGCTGGACCGGCACGTTCTCCTCCTGGGTGTGCGCGAGCGTCGGATCGCCCGGCCCGAAGTTGACCGCGGGCATCCCCAGCGCCGCGAACCGCGCCACGTCCGTCCATCCCAGCTTGGCGACCGGCGTGCCACCGGCGGCCTGGACGAGTTCCAGGGCCGCGGGGGCGTTCAGGCCCGGCAGCGCACCGGCCGCGAAGTCCGTGACGGTGACGTCGAAGCCCTCGAAGACCTCGCGCAGGTGCTGTTCGGCCTGCTCCACCGTGCGGTCCGGCGCGAACCGGTGGTTGACCGTGAGCACGGCCTCGTCCGGCACGACGTTGCCCGCGACGCCGCCGCTGATCTTCACGGCCTGCAGACCCTCGTGGAAGTGGCAGCCGTCGATCTCGGGCTGGCGCGGCACGTAGGCCTCCAGCCTGCGCAGCGCCTCGCCCAGGCCGTGGATGGCGTTGCGGCCCATCCACGCCCGCGCGGTGTGGGCGCGCTTGCCGGTGGTCCTGATCTCGATGCGCATCGTGCCCTGGCAGCCGGCCTCGACCGTGCCGTTGGACGGCTCGCACACGATCGCGAGGTCGCCCATCAGCCAGTCCTTCTGCTCGCGCTCGATCCTGGTGAGCCCGTTGCGCTCGGCCTCGATCTCCTCGCAGTCGTAGAAGACGAACGTGAGGTCGTGGCGCGCGTTCTCGCTCAGGGCCGCGATCGCGAGCATGACCGCGTCGCCGCCCTTCATGTCGACGGTGCCGCAGCCGTGCAGGATCTCGCCCTCGCGACGGCTCGGGAAGTTCTGGTTGATCGGCACGGTGTCCAGGTGCCCGGCGAGCACCACGCGACGGTCCTTGCCGGCGTTCGTGCGGGCCAGCACCGCGTTCCCTGATCGGGTGATCTCCAGGTGGGGCGCGTGGAGTCGCAGCGACCGCTCCACGAGGTCCGCGATCTCCGCCTCCTCCCCGGACACGCTGCGCACATCCACCAGCGAGGTCGTCAGGTCGATCGGGTCGGCGAAGAGATCAAGTGTGTCGGACACGCGGTCACCCTACCCAGGCGGCTTGGGCGTTGGGCCGTTCAGCCGATACCGTGCTGTGCGTGATCAAGCGCACACTCCTGGTCATCTCCCTGCTGCTCCTGGCGACCGGCTGCGGCGAGGCTCCTGCCGCGTGCGACCGGCAGTGCGGCGAGATCCGGGCGTTGTTCACCGCGCCGTGCGGCTCGCAGCACAGCTTCACCCCTGCCGACTGCGCCGGGTGGGTCGGCGAGGTCAGCACCATGACCCGGCGGCTGGACACGTCGTTGCGCGGCAAGCACGTCCGGCAGGACGTCAGCGAGGTGCTGCCCCGGCTGATGACCTCGATCGGCGACTTCGACGCGCACCGGTGCGGTGAGGTGCGGGTCGACAACGTGTCCAGCACCGACGCGCGGCAGTCGAAGTGCAACGAGGCCCTGATCGCGACCAGGGGCGACCTGGGCTCGCTGTACTTCTCGGCGGAAGTGCCCGACTGACCAGCCGAACTCGGCCGCACGCGGGGAGCTTTCGTGCGCTCGTACCGCACGCGGAGGCCCCGCGTGCGATCGAGCACGAGCTGCGGCGGAGTGTGAGCACCGGACTAAGCTCGGTAGCCGTGAGCACCGCATACGGCATCGGCCTGGCCACTGTGACCCCGGACGGCACCGTCCTCGACACCTGGTACCCGTCCCCCGCCCTCGGCGACTCGGCGGAACTCGGCACCGTCCGCGTCTCGTCCGCGGAGATCGCGGAAGCGCTCGGCGAGGCCGCCGCGAAGCTGCTCGGCGAGGACCTGGAGCGCGGTGTCGAGGTCGTCGGCGTCAAGGTCGTCATCGACCTGGACGCCGCCCCGGAGAACACCTACGACATCTGGCTGCGCCTGCACCTGCTCAGCCACCGCCTGATCAAGCCGCACGGCGCGAACCTCGACGGCATGTTCGGCCTGCTGACGAACGTCGTGTGGACGAACCACGGCCCGTGCGCGGTCGACGGCTTCGAGCAGACCCGCACCCGCCTGCGCCTGCGCGGCCCGGTGACGGTCTTCAGCGTCGACAAGTTCCCGCGCATGGTCGACTACGTCCTCCCGTCCGGTGTCCGCATCGGCGACGCGGACCGGGTCCGGCTCGGCGCCCACCTCGCGTCCGGCACCACGGTCATGCACGAGGGCTTCGTGAACTTCAACGCCGGCACGCTCGGCAGCTCGATGGTCGAGGGCCGCATCTCCGGCGGCGTCGTGGTCGGCGACGGCTCGGACGTCGGCGGCGGCGCGTCGATCATGGGCACCCTGTCCGGCGGCGGCAAGCAGGTCATCAGCATCGGCGAGCGCTGCCTGCTCGGCGCGAACGCCGGTCTGGGCATCTCGCTCGGCGACGACTGCGTGATCGAGGCGGGCCTCTACATCACCGCCGGCACGAAGGTGACGTTGCCGGACGGCGAGGTCGTCAAGGCGGTCACTTTGAGCGGACAATCGAACCTGCTGTTCATCCGGGACTCGGTGACCGGCACGGTGAAGGTGAAGCCCCGGAAGGGCACCGGCGTCGAACTGAACGCCGCGTTGCACGCGAACGACTGAGGACGCGGAACTCGGTGTCCGGGGCCCGGTCTGCGAAGGCAGACTGGGCCCTTGCCGGCTCCAGGAGGTGCACGTGCTGAAACAGCGACTTGAGTTGAACGCTCGCGCCGCGATCGAACGTGCCCTGGAGGGGGCCCAGTCCGAGGACTCCTTCGTCGAGTTCAAGACGCAGTGGCCGATCGACCACGGCAAGGCCGCCCGTCAGATCGCCGCGCTGTGCAACGCCGCGCGCGGGTCGGAGGCCATGTGGATCGTCGGCGTCGACGAGAAGGGTCGCTACGTCAAAGGCGCGCTGGCCGAGGAGCTGTCGAGCTGGTGGCCTCGGGTCGAGAGCCACTTCGACGGCGTGGCACCAGGTCTGACCACCGTCGCGTTCGACTGGGCGCGCGGCCGCACGGTCGTCGTCCTCAGTCTGCAGACCGACAACGCGCCGTACGTGTTCGTCACGAAGAAAGAGCCGTACAGCAGGGAAATCCCGTGGCGCTCCGGTGAACGCACGCGGTCCGCGCGCCGCAGCGAGGTGCTGGAACTGCTGGTGCCCAAGCTGGACATGCCCGGCTGGGAGTTCGTCAGCGCCCGCGCGACGCTGAGCCAGCACTCGCCGACGCTGCGGTTCGAGGGCGACCTCTACCTGGAGACGAACCAGCCGTTGTCGTTGCCGCACCACCGATGCCACTCGTACGCGACGTACGGGCTCGACAGCGAGACGGTCGACCTGGCGTTCAGCTTCCGCACCAACACGCGGGACGTGCGGGCGGTCGAACGCGTCGTGCGGGTCGCGGAACCGGCGGTGCTCCACGTCAGCGCGGACGCCGACGTGGAACTGGACGCGTTCTCCGACCTCTGGGACCTGCACTGGCACCTCGTGCTGGGCCTGGGCCTGAGCGGCGAGGAGATCAGCACCAGCGTGCGTCTGACGACGGACGCGGTGCCGCCCAACCAGTTCACCCGCAGGGTCTGGTCGGCCCTCAAGCCTTGAGGCGTTCCACGGCAGCGGCGATCCGCTCGTCGGTGGCCGTGAGCGCGATCCGGACGTGCTTCTCGCCTGCCGGTCCGTAGAACGTGCCGGGTGCCGCGAGGATGCCGCGATCGGCCAGCCACGAGATCGTCTCCCAGGCGTCCTCACCGCGCGACGACCACAGGTAGAGCCCCGCCTCGGAGTGCGACACGGTGAACCCCGCCGCCTCCAGCGCGGGCTTGAGCACCTCACGCCTGGCCAGGTACCGGGACCGCTGCTCGGCCACGTGCGCGTCGTCTTCGAGAGCGGCGCGCATGGCCTCCTGCACCGGCCGCGGCACGATCATGCCGGCGTGCTTGCGCAGTTCGAGCAGGCCCGCGATCAGCTCCGGGTCGCCGGTGACGAACCCGGCCCGGTAGCCCGCGAGCGAGGACGACTTCGACAGCGAGTGCACAGCGAGCACACCGTCGAAGGAGTCCACAACGGACGGATGCAGCACCGACACCGGCGAGGAGTCCCACGGCAGCGCGAGGTAGCACTCGTCGGACGCCACGATCGCACCGACCGCGCGTGCGGCGGCGACAGCGTCACGCAGCTGCTCGGCCGACAACACTCGGCCGGTCGGGTTCGACGGCGAGTTCAGCCACACCAGCTTCGTGCCGGCGGGCGGCGGTTCGCCGTCGGCCAGGCGCACGACCTCGGCCCCCGCCATCAGCGCGCCCACCTCGTAGGTGGGGTACGCGACGGCGGGCACCGCGACGACGTCGCCCGGCCCGACACCGAGCAGGGTGGGCAGCCACGCCACGAGCTCCTTGGAGCCGATCGTGGGCAGCACCGCCGCCTCCGCGACGCCGACGATCCCGTACCGGCGCTCCACCGCGGCGACGAAGGCCGCGCGCAGCTCAGGAGTGCCGTGGGTGGTCGGGTAGCCGGGGATGTCGGCGACCGACGACAACGCGGACTGGATCACCGCGGGAACCGGGTCGACAGGGGTGCCGACCGACAGGTCGACCACGCCACCGGGGTGCTTGCGCGCCTTGGCGGCGTGGCCTGCCAACAGGTCCCACGGGAAGTCCGGCAGCGCCGGGCCCCTGCGGTTGATGATCAATGCCCCTCGGCCTGCGGCGCGAGGACCTTCACGAACTCCGGGTCGGCGCTGACCTTGCCGACCTTCGACGCGCCACCGGGCGAGCCGAGCTCGTTGAAGAAGTCGACGTTCGCCTTGGTGTAGTCCTTCCACTCATCGGGGACGTCGTCCTCGTAGTAGATGGCTTCCACCGGGCACACGGGTTCGCACGCGCCACAGTCCACACACTCGTCGGGGTGGATGTAGAGCATCCGGTCGCCTTCGTAGATGCAGTCGACAGGGCACTCTTCGATGCAGGCCTTGTCGAGCAGGTCCACGCACGGCTGGGCGATCACATAAGTCACTGCGCTCTCCAACTTCATCGGTCACACCGCGCAAGCCGGAGAGTACGCGGCACGTTCGAGTATCACCCGGTCAGGCTTGCCTTAGCTGTGCGGTGTGCCACGTCACAACTCCTGACCGGAAACTCCCTCGCCAACATAGTCAGGATGGACGTGTGCACACCGTGGATCACCTGGAATCACTCTGCGCGCGAGCATGGCCCGTCCTGGCAGAAGTTCCGCTTGGAGACTGGTTGATGCGTGCCGCCGACGGCTTCACCGGCCGCGCCAACAGCACGTTGACCTGCGGTGATCCCGGCATGCCGATACCGGACGCGTTGAGGGCCGCTCAAGTGTTCGCCCGCGAGCACGGCATCAAACCCACCGCCCACGTGATCAAGGGCTCATCACCGGAACCCGAGTTCGCCGCCGCGGGCTGGATCGTCGACCTGGATCACCCCGGCGGGGCGGAGTCGCTGGTGATGACCGGCCCGCTGGAGAAGTTCGCCGACGGCGTGGCCGAGAGCCGTGATGTTCCCGGATGGTGGGAGCTGACGGCCGGATCCGAGCTCTCCGCCGCCCAGCGGCACGTCCTCGGCAGCGGCGGCAACGTCTGCTTCGCCTCGATCACCGAGGACGGGATCGTGATCGCGGCTGTGCGGGGCGCCGTGGTCGAAGACGTCCTGCACGTCGCCCGGCTCGCCGTACGGCCGTCACATCGCCGTCAGGGCCTCGCACGGCGGCTCATGGGCGAGCTGGCCGGCTGGGGACTCGCTCAGGGCGCCACGACGTGCGTGCTGCAGGTCGCCGAGCACAACGAACCGGCGATCAGGCTGTACGAGGAACTCGGCTGCACCGAGCACCACCGCTACCGCTACTGGATCCCGGCGGTCTCGTAGAGGCCGGGCCGGTTGGCAGCGTTGCGCGCCATCACGGCCCCCACGGCCACCGCACCCGTCAACGCGCCGCCGGCGAGCAACAACAGCCCGCGCCAGTCCTGCAGCAGCAGGACGGGGCTGCCCGCGGCGTAACCGGGCTCGAAGTAGCCGAACACCATCAGCGTCAGGAACCACACGATCAGCGGCAGCGCGGCGGTGAAGACCCGCTCGGACAGCGAGGCCGCCCACGACACCAGCAACGGCGTCGTGACGGCGGCCACCACGATGGTGATCGGGAACGGCCAGTCCCCCAGCCTCGGCAGCAGCGTGCCGTCGAAGCGCAGGGGCAGGAACATCGTTTCCAGCACGGCGAGTGCTGCTGCCTCGACGCACAGAAGCAGCAGGAAGACGACTCGCCAGCCAGTGCGGTGACCGCTAACCGTCGTCGCGTTGTTCTGGTGGTCAGACGGGTGCATCGTGGTCCCACCCCCGCGTCCTCATATCGGGCATACGGGGGCGCGGGGGTGGGGCCGCGAGGTGCCCTGCTGAGCGCCAGAACAACCCGGCGGCGATTGCGGTCATCGCACTAACGGTCACCCAGGCCTCCGAAAAGATCCGCGGCCGCACCCTCCGGTGAGCCCTTCGCGAGCACGTAGTACTCGGCACCGACCAGCGGCTGCGCGATGTCGTTCGACAACGCGTATCCGCCGTCCCACACACTGACCTGCGTCGAGTGTGCACGCAAAGCGCGGCGCTTGGCCGTCAGGTGCTCCGACACGTCGACAACCGTTGTGATCTCTTCATCCGGCGTCACCGGGAGCTCGCCGGGCTCGGGCAGCCGGAACGCCTCGGGGACGTTCTCCAGCGCGGCCACACCGGCGTTCGTGGCGTCGCGGGACGTCACCGCGTAGAAGACCCGCTCGACCTCGGAGACCTGGGCGCACGCGGCGACCGTGATCTCGTGCGCGCGGATGTGATCGGGGTGGCCGTAGCCGCCGAACGCGTCGTAGCTCACGACGACCTGTGGCTTGACCTCGCGCAGGATCTCGACCAGCTGGGCGGTCTGGTCTTCGAGCGATCCCTGGACGAACGCGCGCGCCTTCGCGTTGGACGGCACGTCGACCATGCCGGAGTCGCGCCAGCGGCCGATGCCGCCGAGGAATCTGTGGTCCGTCACGCCGAGCGCGGCGCAGGCTGATCTCAGCTCGCCCACGCGGTACCCGCCCAGCTGGTCGGCGGCGTCGGCGGCGAGGTGGGCCAGCGCGGGCGGGATGATCTCGCCCTCTTCCCCCAGCGTGCAGGTGACGACCGTGACGTGCGCGCCGGCCGAGGCGTAGCGCGCGATGGTGCCGCCGGTCCAGAGACTCTCGTCGTCCGGGTGGGCGTGCACGAAGAGCAACCGTGGTGGGGCAGTCAGCGTCACCGAATCAGAGTAAAGCGGTGTTTAAGGCCCCTTCTCCGCAGGGGCGGCGAAATCGCCGGGAAGTCGGTCGTCCGGCCGAATCGCTCCTGTCGAATTGGGCTTCGCCGAATTCGACAGGAGCGGTTGACCGGATGACCGACGCGATCTCGCGATCCCCGCGCCAGGCCGAAAGAACCTGGTCAGCGAGGTGCTAAACGACCGAACGTTCCTCGGCGAAGTGACAGGCGGACAACGTTCCCTCCGGTCCACCGCGCCTTTCCAGCTTCGGTTCTTCGGTGGCGCAGATGTCCTGCGCCTTCCAGCACCGGGTGCGGAAGCGACACCCCGACGGCGGGTTGACCGGCGACGGCACGTCACCCGTCAGAACGATCCGCTGCCGCTGGCGTTCCTTCTTCGGGTCCGGCATGGGAACCGCGGACAGCAACGCCTGCGTGTACGGGTGCATCGGCTTGCCGTAGATGGCTTCCCGCTCGCCCATCTCGATGATCTTGCCGAGGTACATGACCGCGACCCGGTCGGAGATGTGCCGCACCACCGAGAGGTCGTGCGCGACGAACAGGTACGCGAGCCCGAGCCGCTCCTGCAGTTCCTCCAGCAGGTTCACGACACCGGCCTGCACCGAGACGTCCAAAGCGGACACCGGCTCGTCCAGCACCAGGAACTTCGGGTTGAGCGCCAGCGCGCGGGCGATGCCGATGCGCTGGCGCTGACCGCCGGAGAACTCGTGCGCGTAACGGCTGCGGTGCTCGGGGTTGAGGCCCACGAGCTCCATCAGTTCGTTGACCCGCCGCTGCACGCCACCTTCGACACCGTGGATCACCAGCGGTTCCGCGATGATGTCGTTGACCTGCCATTTGGGGTTCAGCGACGCGTACGGGTCCTGGAAGACGATCTGGATGTCCTTGCGCAGCGGCCGCAACTGCTTGGCGCTCATGGACGTCAGCTCGCGGCCCTCGAACTTCACCGAGCCCGAGGTCGGCTTGTGCAGCTGCAGGATCGCGCGTCCGGTCGTGGACTTGCCGCAACCGGACTCGCCGACGAGGCCGAGCGTCTCACCGGGGTGCAGCGTGAACGACACCCCGGACACGGCCTGCACCGAACCGGTGTTGCGCGGGATGATGCCCTTGCCCCGCACGGGGAACTCCTTGACGAGGTCGGTGACCTCCAGCAGTGGCGCGGTCACTTCGCCTCCTCATCCTTCAGTTCGGTGATCAGGGATCCGTGCACGGCCGTCACTTCGAGCGACTCGTCAGGGTTGGCCGCGGCGAACGCGGCCGGGTTCTCCACCGTGCCGATCTCGTCGTGCAGGAACAGCTTCTGCGGCTGCTCGAACGTCGCCAGGTGCTCCCAGCGGTGGCACCGCGTCGTGTGGTTCGCGGCGCCGGCCTCCTCCAGCAGCGGTTCCCACTCGTGACACACGTCGGAGACGAGCGGGCAGCGCGGCGAGAACGAGCAGCCGGTCGGCAGGTTCACCAGCGACGGCGGCGCGCCCTTGATCGGGGTGAGCCGCTTGCCCAGGGTGGCCGGGTTCGGGACCGAACCCAGAAGTCCCACCGTGTAGGGCATCCGCGGCCGTTCGAAGACGTCGTCGACCGGGCCGGACTCGACCACGGTGCCGCCGTACATCACCTGCACGCGGTTGACCATGCCCGCGACCACACCGAGGTCGTGCGTGATCATGACGATCGCCGCGTCGGTCTCGGTCTGGATGCGCAGCATGGTGTCGAGGATCTGCGCCTGCACCGTCACGTCGAGCGCGGTGGTCGGCTCGTCGGCGATGATCACGCTGGGGTCGTTGATGATCGCCATCGCGATCACCACGCGCTGCCGCATGCCGCCGGAGAACTCGTGCGGGTACTGGCTCGCACGCTTGTCCGGCTGCGGGATGCCGACCAGTTCCAGTGACTCGACCGCCTTGGCCCACGCCGCCTTCTTGGAGACGTTGTGGTGCGCGCGATAGGTCTCGGCGAGCTGCCACCCCACGGTGTAGACGGGGTTCAGCGACGTCATCGGGTCCTGGAAGATCATCGAGATGTGCTTGCTGCGGAACGGCTGCATCTGCTTGTAGCTGCGGCCGTTCAGCTCCTCGCCGCGGTAGCGGATCGAGCCGTCGATGACCGCGTTGCGGGGCAGCAGGCCCATGATCGCCATGGAGGACACGGACTTGCCGGAGCCCGACTCGCCGACGATGCCGAGCACGTCGCCTGCGTTGAGGTCGAACGAGACGTTGCGCACGGCGCGGACGTCGCCGTCATCGGTCGGGAAGGTGACCGACAGGTCCTTGACCGACAACAGCGGTGCGGTGGTGCCGGAGGGCAGGAAGTCCTCCGACAGTTCGGAAACAGTGGTCATCAGGCACGCACCTTCGTCTGCCTCGGGTCGAACGCGTCGCGCAGACCGTCACCGATGAAGTTGACGGCCAGGGAGAGCGACACGAGCACGATGAACGGACCCCAGAAAAGCCACGGCCGGTTCAGGAACTGCCCGTAGTTCTCCAGCACGATCACGCCGAGCGAGGTGTCCGGGGGCTGGACGCCCAGTCCCAGGAACGACAGCGCGGCCTCGGTGAGCACCGCGGACGCGATCGCCAGCGTGGCGTTGACGGTGATGCTGCCGATCATGTTCGGCACGAGGTGCTTGAAGATGATCCGCGAGGTGGAGGCGCCACAGGCCCGCGCCGCCTCGATGAACTCCCGCTGAGCCAAGGAAAGCGTCTCACCGCGCGTGATGCGGGCGATCTGCATCCAGGCGAACGCGGCGAGCACCAGCGCGACGACGTACCAGCTGCCGGAGAAGCCCTTCACGACGATCGCGGCGACCGCGATCTGCGGGATGATCAGCAGCAGGTCGACCAGGCGCATCAGCGCCGTGTCGACGAAACCGCGCAGATATCCCGCCAGGGCGCCGAAGGTAACGCCGATCGCGGTCGCCAGGGCGGCCACGATCAACGCGATCTGCAGCGAGTAGCCGGTGCCGCGCATGAGCAGCGCGAGCATGTCCTTGCCCACCTGGGTGGTGCCGAGCGGGTGGGTGCCACTCATCGGCTGGTAGGACTTGCTGGTCACGTCCTCGAAGTCGTAGGTCCAGATGAACGGGCCGACGAACGCGAAGAGCACCAGGAAGACGAAGACGCCGAGGCTCACCATCGCGAGCCGGTGGCGCAGGAAGCGCCGCAGGACGAGCTGGCCCTGGGTGCGGGTCGTGGAGGCGTCGAACTCGTGGGAATCTGACTGAGGAGCGCTGTTCACCACTCCGCCCTCGGACGCCAGGTTGATGTTAGCCAAGGCGAATCCTAGGGTCGAGGATGCCGTACACGACGTCGGCGATCAGGTTGAACAGCACGATCAGGGTGGCCGTGATGGCGAGCCAGCCCATCAGCATCGGCGGGTCGAACTGCCGCACGGAGTTCACCAGCAGCGTGCCCATGCCGGCCCAGCCGAACACGGTCTCGGTGATGATCGCGCCGGAGAGCACGCCACCGAAGTTCAGCGAGAACAGCGTGGCCACGGGGATCAGCGCGTTGCGGAACGCGTGCCGGAAGATCACGCGGCTCTGCGAGATGCCCTTCGCCCGCGCGGTGCGCACGAAGTCCGAGTGCAGGATCTCGAGCATCGAGGCGCGTTCGAACCGGCTGTACGCGGCGAAGCTGATCAGCATCAGCGCGACCGTCGGAAGCAGGAACGTGCCGGTGTACTTGAAGATCACTTCACCGAAGCTGCCGCTGAAGCCACCCGGCCGTGGGCCCGCGGTGGTGAGCCAGCGGTCCAGCCCCATCGACTCCAGGACGTTGTTGAACTGGATGCCGTAGTTCTTCACGATGACCGCGACGCAGAAGATCGGCATCGAGAACATGAGGAACGCGGTGCTGGTGGCGAGGTAGTCGAAGATCGAGTACTGGCGCACGGCGGCGAGCACGCCGACCGAGACACCCAGTGTCAGAGCGAGGAGCTCGGCGCCGATGACGAGGCGTCCGGTGGTCCACAGCGCGTCGGTGACGGCCGGGAAGACAGCGGTCTTGGCCTGACCGAGGGCGATGCTCTGGCCCCAGTCTCCCGACAGGAAGTCGGTGAGCCAGTTCCAGTAACGGATGATCACAGGCTTGTCCAGGCCCAGGGAGATCTCCGCGGCCTTGATGTCGGCCTCGGTGACACCGGGCCGGAATCGCATTTCCGCCAACGGGTTTCCGGCGGTCGCGACGAGGACGTAACAGGCGAAGCTGCCGATCAGCAGGATGGGTATGGAGATCAGCAGGCGCCGGATGATGTAGCGGATCACGGGCGGGCTCCTAGGGGGCAACCCGGCTCGGGCGGGGCCGGACTCGTGGTCCGGCCCCGCCCGGTCAGGCGTTGCGCACTTCAGCTGATGAGCTAAGGCGATTTACTTGGTCTGCCACTCGTTGGCGTTCCACAGCGCGCCGTAGTAGCTCTGGAAGTACACGCGGTCGAGACCCTTGAAGGCCCACATGTTCGGCATCTGGAACAGCGGAAGCGAACCGTAAGCACCGGCCAGCGCCTCGTCGGCCTGCGACCAGTACTTCAGGGACTCGGCGATCGCGGTCTGCGAGACGGCCTGCTTCATGGCGTCGTCGGCCTTCGGCACGGTCAGGTTCTGCCAGTTCTGGCCACCACCGGTCTCGTAGATCGACTTCTTGCCGCCCTTGAACGGCGAGCCGGACCACGCGAAGAGGGCGACGTCGTAGTCACCCGCGGAGACGCGCTCGTCGAGGAAGTTCGGGTCGGTGTCGTCCTTGACCTCGATGCCGGCTTCCTTGCACTGGCCCTGGATCAGCTCGACGGTCTGCTTGCGACGCGGGATGTCGGTGTGGCTGATCCGGAAGGAGGCGCGGACGCCGTCCTTCGCGAACACGCCGTCGGCACCCTGCGCCCAGCCGGCGTCGGTCAGGATCTTCTTGGACTCGGCCGCGTCACCCTTGGCCTTGTCCGCGTAGACGTCCTTGTAGCCCTCGTCCTTCGGGAAGAAGATGAGGCTGCCCATCGGCTTCGCGTCCGCCTGGACCTCGCTGATGAGCTTGTCGATGATGTCCTGGCGCTTGACGCACATGAAGAAGGCCTTGCGGACCTCTTCCTTGGCCAGCACCGGGTTCTTCATCTGGATGTCGAGGTGCTCGAACGACAGGCCGGGGCCCGCGCCGAACGTCACGCCCTGGGCGTTGAGGCCCTTGAGCTTCGTGGCCGCGTTCGCGTCCGGCTGGGCGAAGGAGTTGACGGCGAGCTCGCCGTTCTCCAGTGCCTGCGCCTGCGCGACGGGGTCCGGGATCGCCTTGAGGATGATCTTGGCGGGACCACCGGGCTTGCCGGCCCACTTCGGGTTGCGCTCCAGCGTCACCGACTGGTTCGGCTCGAAGCCGGTCAGGACGTAGGTGCCCGCACCGGGCATGAGGTCCTTGGTGAAGCCGTTCCACTTCTCGTTCCAGAAGTCAGCGGCCTTCTGGATGTCCGCGGCGGCGGAGTCCTTGTTCAGCTTGGTGATGTCCGCGACGCCGGCGTTCTTCTCGAGGATGTGCGCCGGGAGGACGTCGTTGTTGAACATGTCCTCGTAGTCGGGGTACGGAGCGGTGAAGGTGCCGACGAACGTCTGGTCGTCCTTGCACTCACCGTTCATGAGGTCGTACCCGGTGGTGCCGGCCGGCTTGAAGTACTTGCTGCCGTCGGCCTTCTTCGAGGAGTTGCTCTGCGTGAACCACGCCATGTAGAAGTCGTCGCAGTCCCAGGCCTCGCCGTCGGACCAGCTGACGCCCTTCTTCAGCTTCCACGTCACGACCTGCGGAGACTTCGAGGTGACCTCGATCGACTCCATGACGTCCTTGTTCAGGATGACCTTGTTGTTGCCGTTCAGCAGGTGAGCACCAGGCTGCACGAGCGTCAACGCGAACGTGTTGTAGGACTGGTTGGCGTCCTCGGTCGCGTTGTTGTACGAGGTGAACGGCTTGTCGGTCGACACGACGACCTGGTCGCTCTGCTTCGTATCCGGCGCGGTGTAGCCGTCCGCGGACTCACCGCGGGCCGTCGCCATCTCCGCGACCGTGGCGTCGCCACCGTCGGCGTCGCTGGTTCCTCCGCCACCACCGCAGGCACCCAGCACGAGAGACGCGCTGGCGACCAGCGCGATCGCCGGAAGTGCTTTGGATCTCCTCATCGACACGTGCCCTCCTAGCACTGGGCGGCCGTGGCCTGGTCGGCATGCACGCCCATAACGTTGATGTGCCATACGCGCCCCGAACCGGCACATCGTGGGCAGCACGGTAAGAACCCGTGGAGGTGGCGGTCACTACCTGAGAGGGGGATCGTGACCCAATGGAAACAGGTTGTTGCACGCCGCAATGGCCCGATTACCGGGCGCCAGCGTTCGTTGACCGGGCGAGTGAAATTCTGTCAACGAGAACGGCCGAAAGTAGCAACGCGAAAAGGATTCGCGCAACGCGATTTCCCACCCGCCGGCTACTTGTCGAGACGCCGCCATTCGGGTGCACCGCTGAGCACGCCCGCCAGGGGTGCCCCGGTGTCGACGCCTGAAACCGCCGACGGCAGAACTCCGAGCAGATCGACGATCTGGAACAGCGGTACCGAAACGGCCTGGGCGGCGATCAACGGCTCGACGCGGGCCAGCACGTCGGACACCAACGTCTTGCCGTTGAGCGCGGCGTCGATGTCGGGCTGGATCGCCGGGTCGCAGAAGCCGGCGATGTTCTGCGGGCTGGGCGTCGACCCGTCCGGAGCGTCACCGGCACACCCGTACTCGCTCGCGAGCGCCGCCGCCGTGTCGCCGGCGTCCACCCGCGGGACGACGGCGATGTCGATGTCCTTCTCGGTCAGCTGCTTGCTGAAGAGGTCCTCGGCGGCGGGCGTGACGACCTCGGAGTCGATGCCCCGGTCCTTCAGCTGAGCCTTGATCCGGTTCGCGATGCCGGCGTACGGCTCGACCTTCTCCGGCGCCGCGATCCGGAGCTTGAGCGCCTTGCCGGACTTCTGCCACTCGGTGCCGGCCTTCACGTACCCGGCTTCGGTCAGCAGCTGGTCGCTCGCCGCCACGTCGAGCGTGTTCGCGGTGATCGTCTTCACGTACCCCGCGCGGCTGGGCGGCACCACGTACGAGTCGGCCCGGAACGGCGTGCTCGGCCCGCTCTGCGTCCCGGACGCGATGAGCGCCTCACGATCGAGCGAGGCCACGATCGCCTTGCGCGTCTTCACGTCCTTGAGCTGCTCGCTCGCGGGCCGCAGCAGCACCTGCACGACCTCGTTGCGCGGCACGGGTTTCGTGGCGACGTCCTTGATCGCCTGGAACAGGTTCACGTCCGCCGCGTCGGCCCTCAGAAGCGCCGCCTGGTTGTCGCCTTTGGACAGTGACTCGGCCATCGCGCTGTGGGTGGCCCTGCGGATGACGACCCGGTCGAGCGTCGTCGGCGTCTCCCAGTACCGGTCGCTGCGTTCGAGCACGACCTCACCGCGCGGCTCGTCGAGGCTGCGCATCTGGAAAGGCCCTGCGGTGGCGGGAAAGCCGGTGGACAGCACGTTCGACCACGTACCGGGCGCGTCCTTGAGCAGGTGCGCGGGCAACAGGTTCGAGAAGAGGCTTCGCCATCCCGGGAACGGCTTGCCGAACGCGACCTCGACGACCTTGCCGCCCTCACGCGCGCTGATGTTGTTGATGAGCCGGTAACCCGCCGGATCCACAACACCGGGTTCCGTCCGCATACGCTGCCAGAGGTAGTAGAAGTCCTCGGCGGCGATGGGAGCGCTGTCCGACCAGCTGGCGTCCTTGCGAATCGTGTAGGTGACCGTGAACGGCTCTGCCTTGGTGACCTTCGCGCTCACCATGAGGTTCCGGTCGAGCTGCGGAGCGCCGTCGTTGCCGGGCCGGAACGGACTGGGCAGCAACAACGAACTCAGCGCGGTCGTGATGGGACTCTGCGCCGCGAGGGCGTGCGGGTTGTAACCGCCGGCCACGTCGTCCACGCCCACCACGATCTCGGTGACCTTGGGCCCGGTGGTCGTGATGACGGGCGCCTCGGACTTCGCGACCAGGGGCGGCGGAGGCGCGTTCGTGCACGCCGCGGCTGTGCCGCACAGAACGGCAGCGGCAAGCACTCCCCCGAGTCGCCTCATGGTCCTCACATTGCCAGAAGGTGGGTGGTGGCGTTCGGGCAACCCAGGATTTGTCACCCGTGCCACTGAAGGGACGTGGCGCGCGGTCGCGGGGTTGCTCGCCCGGTGGGTACTACGGCTCACCTGGTCGGGTGGTTCGACCCGGACACCGTGCGGTTGAGGCGGTGAAACCCTTCCAGCGCCGGTGTGACGCGGCGTTGGCGGACGACTACTCGCGGGGCTTCGGTCAGGAACCCCGGCGCGAGCGCCAACACACTCACGCGGGCACCCACAGGGCCTCACACACGACGAAGGGCGGCCAGGCCATCGTGGCCCAGCCGCCCCTGTCGGGCGTTACGTCAGCGTCGTGCTCAGCCGCGCGCCTTGAGACGCGAGCGCTCGCGGCCGCGCAGGTTCGCGTCCAGCGTGACCTTGCGGACGCGGATGACCTCCGGGGCCACCTCCACGCACTCGTCGGACGCGCAGAACTCCAGCGCCTCCTCCAGCGAGAGCTTGCGGGGGCGGGCCAGGGTCTCCATCACGTCGGCCGTGGAGGAGCGCATGTTCGTGAGCTTCTTCTCACGGGTGATGTTGACGTCGAGGTCCTCGGCGCGCGGGTTCTCGCCCACGACCATGCCCTCGTACGCGTCGGCGCCCGGCTCCACGAAGAAGGTGCCGCGGTCGGCCAGCTGGATCATCGCGTAGGCGGTGATGGAGCCGGTGCGGTCGGCGACCAGGGAACCGTTGTGGCGGGTGCGGATCTCGCCGGCCCACGGGGCGTAGCCCTCGGAGACGGCGTTCGCGATGCCGGTGCCGCGGGTCTCGGTGAGGAACTCCGTGCGGAAGCCGATGAGGCCACGCGACGGAACGACGTAGTCGAGCTTGATGCGGCCCGTGCCGTGGCCCGACATGTTCTCCATGCGGCCCTTGCGGTTGGCCAGCAGCTGCGTGACGGCGCCGAGGTGCTCCTCGGGGCAGTCGACCGACAGGCGCTCGAACGGCTCGTGGATCTTGCCGTCGACCGTGTGCGTGACCACCTGCGGCTTGCCCACGGTGAGCTCGAAGCCCTCGCGGCGCATCTGCTCGACCAGGATGGCCAGCGCCAGCTCGCCGCGGCCCTGCACCTCCCAGGTGTCCGGGCGCTCGGTCGGGAGCACCTTCACGGACACGTTGCCGACGAGTTCGGCGTCGAGACGCGCCTTGAGCACGCGGGCGGTGAGCTTCGTGCCGCCGTTGCGACCGGCCAGCGGCGAGGTGTTCACACCGACGGTCATCGAGATGGCCGGCTGGTCGACCGTGATCCGGGGCAGCGCCTCGGGGGTCTCGGCGTCGGCCAGCGTGTCACCGATGGTGATGTCCGAGATGCCGGCGATGGCGACCAGGTCACCCGCACGGGCGAACTCGGCCGGGACGCGGTCCAGCGCCTCGGCGATGAGCAGCTCGGTGATGCGGACCTTGACCGGCTCGCCGTCCTCGCGGCACCAGGCGACGGTCTCGCCCTTGCGCATCGTGCCCCGGTGGATGCGGCACAGCGCGATGCGGCCGAGGAACGTCGAGGCGTCGAGGTTCGTGACCAGCGCCTGCAGCGGCCCGTTCACGTCGACGTGCGGCGCGGGGATGTGGTCGAGCAGCACCTGGAACAGGACGTCCAGGTTCTCCTCGTCCGGCTGGCCGCCGTCCTCGGGCTGGTTCAGCGACGCACGACCGGCGCGCGCCGAGGCGAAGACGACCGGCAGGTCCAGCACGGACTCGTCGGCACCCACCTCGGTCGCGAGGTCGAGCAGCAGGTCGTGGGCTTCCTCGACGACCTCGGAGATCCGGGCGTCGGGGCGGTCGACCTTGTTGACCAGCAGGATCACCGGCAGGCCGGCCGCGAGCGTCTTGCGCAGCACGAAGCGCGTCTGGGGCAGCGGGCCCTCGGACGCGTCGACCAGCAGGACGACACCGTCGACCATCGACAGCGCGCGCTCGACCTCACCGCCGAAGTCGGCGTGGCCGGGGGTGTCGACCACGTTGATGATCACGTCGCCGTCCGGCGTGTGCCTGCGCACAGCCGTGTTCTTGGCGAGGATCGTGATGCCTTTTTCGCGCTCGAGCTCGCCGGAGTCCATGACCCGGTCGACGAGTTCGGCACGCGCGGAGAAGGCGCCGGACTGGCGCAGCATGGCATCAACCAGGGTGGTCTTACCGTGGTCGACGTGCGCGACGATCGCGACGTTTCGCAGGTCAGTTCGCGTCTGAAGGGCAGACGCGGTGGCCGTGGGCACGCGGAACTCCTAGAGCTTCGAAGGCGTTGGAGGGGCTCGCGCCAGACACGTCGATGCGCACAGCCGTTTCCGATACTACCGGCTGCGTCGCCATTACCACACAAGACTGCCAGTGAAGTGAGCCTCACCTACTCTAACCAAACGTGTCGGAGTGGAGTGCAACCAGTGGGTAAGAAGCTCAAGAAGAAGTGCTGCCGGTCGAAGCCCCAGTGCAAGCGCTGCCCGGTCCCGTTCCTGCTCAAGGAGCGTGACAAGGCCCGCAAGAAGGCTGCCAAGAAGGCCGCGAAGGCCGCCAAGAAGGCGTTGAAGAAGGCCGCTTGAGCCACGCCGAGGCCCGCGAGTATCTGGACAGGGCACTAGAACTTCTCCAGCGTCACTCGATCGAGAGCGCGGAGGCCGACTGGCCTGCCCTGCGTGCCGAAGCTCACGTCGCCATCGCCTCGGCGAACGGGCCCGAGGACACCTGTGAAGCGATCCGTCACGTGATCGCCACCCTCGGCAACCCGCACACCCACCTGATCACGGCCCAGCGCGCGGCATCGCCTGCGCGGAGGACCGTTCCGACCGGTCGGTTGATCGAGCCGACCGGTCGGTCACCTGAGCCAACCGATCAGTTACTTCGGCCGACCGGTCGGTCACCTGAACCAACCAGCCAGTTACCTGGATCAACCGGTCGGCCAGTCGGGACAACCAGGCAGCTACCTGGGCCAACCGGTCGGTTAGTCGAACCAACCGGTCGGTTAGTCGGGCCAACCGGTCGGTTAGTCGGGCCAACCGGTCGGTTAGTCGGGCCAACCGGTCGGTTAGTCGGGCCAACCGGTTGGTTAGTCGGGCCAACCAGCCGGTTACCGGGACCAGCCGAGCGACCGGTCGAACCAACCAGTCAGTTACTTGGGCCAACCGGTCAGTCAGTCGAGACAACCAGGCGGTTGCTCGGGTCAACTGGTCGATCAACCGGACCAACCAGTCAGTTATCTGAACCAACTGGTCGGTCACCTGGACCACCTGGTCGGTTGCTCGATCCAACCGTCCAGTTACCTGGGCCGACCGGATGGTTGGTTCTGCCCGAGACCGACTCCCGCAACGGCAGGGCGTACGTCACCGCCGGCCTGGCCGTCCTGCGTGGCCTGATCGCGGGCCGACCGACCGGCTGGGTGGTGGACCTGCGCGGCAACCGGGGCGGCGACATGCACCCGATGCTCACGGTGGTCGCCCCGCTGCTCGGCGAGGGCGAGAGGGGCAGGTTCATCGGCCCGGACGGCAACCCGACGAGCTGGGGCGTCCGCCGCGGACACGTCTACAACGGCGGCAAGACGGCGTTCCGGTGGCGAAGGATCCCGGCCGCACGGACCGAACCGGTGGCGGTGCTCACCGACCGCCACACCGCGAGCTCGGGAGAGGCGGTGCTGATCTCGTTCCTGGGCGCGCGCAACACCCGGACCTTCGGCGAACCGACGGCCGGCTACGCGACGGCGAACCAGACGTTCAAGCTCGGAGACGGCGCGCGGCTCGCGATCACGACCGCGTACATGGCCGACCGCACCGGCCGGACGTATGGCAACGAGCCGATCGCCCCGCACGAGCACGCGACGAACCCAGACGACACCCGCGATCGCGTGCTCGACACCGCGATCGCCTGGCTCGCCCAGCAGGCCTAGTGCTGGAGCACGGCCTCGTTCAGCTTCACGAGTTCCGGTGCCGTCCGAGTCGCCTCGAACTCGCAGATCTCGTACTTCACCAGTTTCTGCTCGGCCCACGGGTCCGTGGCGAGCAGCGCCTCGAGTCTGCCCCGGGGCATGGGCCGCGTGATGATCACGCCGCCCGTCCTCGGCACCTGACGCCCCGAGGCGAGGAACAGGCCCCGCTCGTACTGCTTCTCGACCCAGGCTCGGTGGTCGGGGAGTGCGTAGTCGATCTGTTCCAGTGGCGCGGCGTACTTCAGCAGCACGATGAACATCCTTCGACGGTAGCCCTATACTGGGCGACGTGCGCACTCTGAACGCCTTCTGGTGGGCCGCCTTCAGGCGGCCGGAGTAGCTGCGCGCGGACATCACCTCTGACGCGTACACGGGCCGCCCCCACGGGCGGCTTTTTTGATGCGTTCGTCCGGGGCGGTCCTTCGAACGGAAGGACCAGCAGAATGATCCGTCTCTCCGCCATCACCCCGTCGGGCCAGCCCACCTTGGGCAACTACCTGGGTGCGCTGCGCACGTGGGCTCGTGAGGGCACCCACGAGGACGTGTACTTCATCAGTGACCTGCACGCGATGACGTCGTCGCACAATCCGCAACGTCTGCGATCCCTGACGCGCGAACAGCTCGCCGTTCTCATCGCGTCCGGCATCGATCCGGCGAGCGTGTGCGTGCAGAGCGATCTGATCCGCGAGCTGGGGGCGCTGAACTGGGTGCTGGAGTGCACCTGCACCTACGGCGAGGCGGCGCGCATGATCCAGTTCAAGGAGAAGTCACTGGGACGGGAGTCGGTGCGGCTGAGCCTGCTGACCTATCCGGTGCTGATGGCCGCGGACATCCTGTTGCAGGGCACCGCGGAGGTCCCGGTCGGCGAGGACCAGCTCCAGCACGTCGAACTGGCCCGTGCGCTCGCCCGGCGCTTCAACCACGCCTACGGCGACGCGTTCATCGTGCCGACCGCGGTGGTGCCGAAGGTGGGGGCGCGCATCAAGGACCTCTCGGACCCGGCGCGCAAGATGGACAAGTCGGCGCAGAACTCCGCGGGCGTCGTCTTCGTGCTCGACGAGCCGGACCTGGTGCGGCGCAAGGTCCGCAGGGCCGTCTCGTCCACCGACGGCATCGCGAACCTGACCGAGATCCTCAGCTCCTGCACCGGGAAGGAGCCCGAGGACTACACGAGCAGGTTCTCCGACCTCAAGGACGTCGTGGCCGAAGCGGTGATCGAAGAACTTAAGCCCGTGCGCGACCGCACGCTGGAGCTCCTCGCCGACCCCGCCGAACTGGACAGGATCAGGGAGGCCGGCGCGGAACGGGCCCGCGACCGCGCCCAGCACCGGCTGAACGCGGCCCTGCGCCTGTCCGGACTCAGTTGAGGAGCCGCTGAAGGGCCGGCACCAGCACCCGGTCCGCCGGCAGCCAGTCCAGGCCGGCCAGCTCGCCGGCGGTGAGCCACCGGACAGCGTTGTGCTCCAACGCCTCCGGCTCACCGTCGGCGAGCTCGGCCGCGAAGATCCGCAGCACCATGTCCTTCTTCAACGGCACGTCCGGCCCGACGTGCTCACCGACGATGATCGTCACGCCCAGTTCTTCCACGCATTCGCGCACCAACGCGTCCGCGGGCTTCTCGCCGGGCTCGACCCGCCCGCCGGGCAGTTCCCACTGTCCCGCATGGCTTTCCGGGTAGGACCGCTGCTGCGCCAGCAACCGTCCATCCCGGACGATCGCGGCCCCCACCACGACCCGCGCCGCACGCAGTTCCTCGCACCGCCGCGCGAGCGACGCCGAGCGCTTCTCCAGCACCCGCAACGCCATTCCGCGCCCGACCGTCATGTCCGCGAACCGCCCGACGACGCCGAGCACGGAGGTCCAGCTCACCCGGTCGACCACCATCGTCCCGGCCCCGGTGGCCACGAGATCCGTGTGCAACTCGAGAAAATCGCCCGCGGCCGACACACCGGACAGATCAGCACGGGTGACCGTCAGCCGGACCCCGAACGGCCCGACGAGCACATCTCCCAGGCACAGCAACGGACCCGGGACCTTCACCCCGAACCCCGTGATCAGCGACGTGTCCAACAGGGCACCCGCAACAGCGGCAACAGGCGCGTCGACCAGCGCCGACGCTCGCAACTCTGGCACCAGAGCTTGCTACCAGGACGGCCAGCGGATCTCCAAACGCGCACCACCGGCAGGTGACTCCGCGGCACGGACGGATCCACGCCGCCGCCCGACGAGATGCGCCACCAGCGCGAGCCCGAGACCGAATCCGCCGGAGCGTCGCCCGCGGTCCTCCTCGACCCGGTAGAACCGGTCGAACACCTTCGTCCGATGCTCGGCGGGAATCCCGTGCCCGTCGTCGTCCACGAGCAACCGCACGTCCCGGCCGACCGGCACCAGCGTCAACGTGATCGTCGAGTACGCGTACCGGGCGGCGTTGCGCAGCAGGTTGTCCAGCACCAGCTCGACCTCGGACCGCGTGGCCGACACCAGGCACGCCGACGGCGGCGCGGTCAGCCGGACCAGCAGGTCCGTGTCCAGCCGGGAGATCGCCGACTCGGCCTCCAGCACGAGGTCCACCGCTTCTGCCCGCGGCGGCGCCCCGGTGTCCGCCCGCGCCAGGATCAGCAACGACTCCACCAGCGCGCTGAGCCGGATCGACTCCTCGACCACCGACTCCAGCACCTCGATCGAGAAGTCCGGATCCGGATGCGCCACGGCGACCTCGGCCTGCGCCCGCACCGACGCGACCGGCGACCTCAGTTCGTGCGCCGCGTCGCCAGTGAACCGCCGCAGCCGGTCCGACGCCTCGTCGCGCCTGGCCAGCAACGCGTTCAACGCCTCCGCCAGCGCCTGCAGCTCGTCCCGCGCGAGCGGCACCGGCAACCGTTCCCCGTGCGGCAACTCCGCCGCCGCGACCCGCATCCGTTCGACCGGCCGCAACGACGACCGCACCGACAGCCAGGTCGCGATCCCCACCAGCACCGCCACCAGCACCGCCGCGACGGCCAGCCAGCGCGTGCCGAGCGTGTTGGCCTTCCCGTAGCCGAGCAACGTGCTCGCGTAGACCTCCAGGCGAGGCGTCCCGTCCCCGGAGAACACCACCTGTCCCCGGAACCTGAGCGCGGACTCCCCGTCCATCCGCAGCACCGGCTCGCCGGACCGCAGGGCCCGGATGTCCTGTGCTGTCAACGGAAGCGGTGGCTGGCCGTCCACCGGCGTCCCGGACACGTCGAGCACCCGCGGCGGCGACTTCTCCAGTTCCTGGTCCACCGCGGTGATCTGGATCAGCCCGATCAACGCCGGCGCCAGCCCGGTGAACGCCAGCAGGCACAGCAACGCCACCCCCGTGGCCACCACGGTGATGCGGAAGCGCAACGTGCGCCGCAACCACCAGCGGCGAGGGTTCACTTGTTCCCCAACGCGTTGTCCAGATCCGGGGTCGACGCGATGTACCCGTGCCCGCGAATGGTCCGCACGACCTCACCGGCCCCCACGGCGTCCAGCTTGCGCCGGAGGTACCCCACGTAGACCTCGACCGCGTTGCGGGTGGCGGCCTGCTCGTCTCCCCAGACGGTCCGCAGCAGCTCGTCCTTGGTCACCACGGACCCCGCCCGCGACGCCAGCACGTCGAGCACCGCGTACTCGCGCGGCGACAGCGACACGTCCTGCCCGGCCCAGGTGACCTCGCGCAGCCCGCGGTCGATCACCAGGTGCCCCAGCGTCAACCTCCGGCGGGCCCCGCCACCGCGTCGCAGCAACGCCCTGACCTGCGCGACCAGCACGACGAAGCTGAACGGCTTGACCAGGTACCCGTCGGCGCCGAGATCCAGCCCGTCCGCCTGGTCGACCTCGCCGTCCTTCGCCGACACCATCAGCACCGGCGTGCGCACCCCGTCTGCCCGCATGCGCTGCAGGATCCGGTACCCGGACAGGCCGGGCAGCATGATGTCGAGCAGCACCACGTCGAAGGCCCCGGTCAACGCCACCCGCAACGCCGTGGGCCCGTCGGAGGCGGTGACGACCTCCATGCCCTCCGCCGACAACCCGCGTTCCAACGCCCGACGCACGCCGACTTCGTCGTCCACGACCAGCACCCGAGGCTTCACGGGTCACAGCATGCCGCGCGCGACTCCCAGCCGCGCGCAAGATCTCAGCCGACTCTCAGAAAGCGTGCAGCGGCAGGCACAAAACCGCAGGTCGGAGTAGTCTCAGCACCATCTCAGCAACCCACCACCAAGCTGTGAGTACAAGCCCTTGGAGGAGGGGACCACTGATGAACAAGCGAAAGGTGACCCTGGCCGCTGCGGCGGCCGGAGTGATCACCGGTGCGACAGGCCTGAGCCTGCTCGCCATGCCGGCGGGTGCGGGCCAGCCGCCGTCCCTGCCGGACGTCTCCGCGGAGACGCTCGTCGAGCAGGTGCTGACGAGCAACCCGAGTGCGTTCGGCGGAACCGTGGAGGTCGACAACAAGCTCGGTCTCCCGTCGATCGCCGAGATCCCGCAGCTCGCCGACGGCAAGCACAGCGCGCGGATCTGGACGGACGGCAACGGCAAGTTCCGCGCCGCCCTGCCGAACGGCCAGTCCGAGCAGACCATCGTCAACGACGGCACGACCACGTGGTCGTGGAACTCCGCGGACAACGAGGTCACCAAGTCCGAGCACAAGGCAGACCAGCCGAAGCCGGACACCGAGAAGGCCGAGACCATGGACCCGGCCGCGGCGGCCAAGCAGGTCGTCGGGCTGACCAAGGAGTTCAGCGACATCAGCGTCGACGGCACCGCGCGGGTCGCGAACCGTGCCGCCTACGAGCTCGTGCTGACCCCGAAGGCCAGCGAGAAGACCCTGATCCGCGAGGTGCGGATCGCGGTCGACTCCGAGCTCAAGATGCCGCTGCGCGTCGCCGTTCTGACCAACGGCACGAGCGAGCCGGTCGGCCTGGTCGGTTTCAGCGAGATCAACGTCGGCCCGCAGGACTCGAAGCTGTTCGAGTTCACGCCGCCCGCCAACGCCAAGGTCACCACGCCGGAGGCCAAGGAGGAGAAGGGCCGCGACCGCATGCCCGAGATGGGCATCGAGCAGGCGCTGCAGGGTGAGCACCCGCAGATCTTCGGCACCGGCTGGGACACCGTCGTCGGCGCGAGGATTCCGGCGCAGGCCATGACCCAGGTGCCCGCCGAGGCGCAGGGCATGGTCGACAAGTTCACCAAGAAGGTGAGCGGTGCCTGGGGTAGCGGCAAGATCTTCAACACGAAGGTCGCCACGATCCTGATCGCGGACGACGGCCGTGTTGTCGCGGGCGCCGTGCCCGAGCAGGTGCTGTTCGACACGATCGGACAGGTGAAGTGACCACCTCGACCAGCGCGCCGGTGACAGCGCCGTCGAAACACGCTGTCGCCGCGCGGACCAAGGGTCTGCGCAAGGAGTACGGGAGCACGGTCGCCGTGGACCGCGTCGACCTCGAGCTGCCGGAAGGTGCCGTGCTCGGCATGCTCGGGCCCAACGGGTCCGGCAAGACGACCACGATCCGGATGCTGCTCGGGTTGGTCCGCCCCACTCAGGGGGAGATCGAACTGCTCGGTCAACGTCTTCCCGACGGAGCCGAGCAGGTGCTGCCGCACGTCGGCGCGCTGGTCGAGGGTCCGGGGTTCCACCCGTTCCTGAGCGGGCGGGAGAACCTCGTCAGGTGTGCCGCGTTCGAGCCCTTGCTGCCCAAGAAGCAGATCAAGCAGGCGGTCGAGGACGCGATCGAACGCGTCGGGCTCGCGCAGGCGGCCCACCGCAGGTTCCGGGGGTACTCGCTCGGCATGAAGCAACGTCTCGGCCTGGCCGCGGCGTTGCTCGTGCCGCGCAAGCTGGTCGTGCTCGACGAGCCGACCAACGGCCTGGACCCGGCCGGCACCAGGGAGATCCGCAAGGTCATCGCGGACCTGCACGCGGCCGGGAGCACGGTCATGGTGTCGAGTCACCTGCTGAGCGAGGTCGAGGCCACCTGCACGCACGTCGCCGTGCTGCACCGCGGAACCGTTGTGGCGCAAGGAGAGCTGACCGAACTGCTGCAGGCGGGCGGATCGGCGCTCCAGGTGATCACACCGGACGTGGAGAAGGCGCTGGGCGCGTTGCGGCAGGCCAAGATCTCCGCCCGGCCGCTCGGTGACGGCCTGCGCGTCGAGCTCGCGGGGACGAGCGCGCCGCAGGTGATCGAGACGCTCGTGCACGGAGGAGCCCAGGTCTACGAGGCGACGCGCTGGAAGACCGGTCTGGAGGAGCTGTTCGCCCGGCTCACCGAGGCCGAGGAGGCCGAGCGCGGAATGTCCGCTGTGGACACTCTGGACGGGGGACGGCGATGATCGCGCGTCAGTTCGGTTCCGAGGTGCGCTGGATGCTGCGCAGGCCGCGGACCCTCATCGGGTTGTTCGGCCTGATCCTCGTGCCGATCATCATCAGCTTCGGCATCTGGACGGCCGGCGACGACGGTGGCGGCGGCCCCGGCCTCGCCGCGATCATCGAGGGCAACGGCATGGTCGTGCCGATCTTCACGTTGTTCCTGTCGCTCAACCTGTTGCTGCCGCTGGTGGCGTCGATCTGGGCGGCGGACGGCCTCGCGGGCGAGGCCCAGCACGGCACGTTGCGCGGCCTGCTGGTCGCGCCGGTGTCCCGTGTGCGGCTGCTGTTCGTGAAGCTGTTCGGGCTCACCGCGATGTCGTTGCTCGCCGTCACGCTGATGGCCGTCGTCGGCATCATCGCCGGTACCGCGTTCCTCGGTTCCGACGGCATGGCGACGCTGTCCGGCACCACCCTCTCGACCGGAGAGGGCCTGCTGCGCATTGGCCTGTTCATCCTGCTGGTGACGTTCCAGATGGTGTCGATCGGTGCGGTCGCCCTCGCCGTCTCGTCCGCCACCGAGCACCCGCTGGTGGTGCAGGCGGCGACCATGGTGACGATCATCGTGTTCCAGGTGCTGGGGCAGTTCAGCTCACTGGACTGGCTGCACCCGTTCCTGATCACCACGGGCTTCCCCGGGCTGATCGACGTGATGCGCGACCCGATCCCGTTGGGGCAGATCGGCGACAGCACGTTGCTCGCCGGGTGCTACCTGCTGATCGGCACCGGCCTGGCGGCCATCCGCCTGGTCACGAAGGACAGCTAGCAGCTTGTCCGCGCAAGGCCGGCGTTGCTCGCCGGTGGCGAATCCCGGTAGCGGCTTCGACCCGTGGAGGTCGTCGCCGTGGTACCGGGGGATGACGTGGACGTGGAAGTGCCACGCGTCCTGGCCACCGGCGGGCTCGTTGTGCTGACGGGTGGAGATCCCCTCGCAGCCGTACGCCTCCCGCATGGCGATGGCGATCTCGCGAACGACGTCGTGCACCGCGTGGCCGTACTCGGCGGGCAGGTCGTAAATGTTCTCGTGGTGCGCGTTGGGGATGACGATGACGTGGCCACGGTTGTTCGCCCACCACCCGGACGCGACGAACGCCGTGGCCCGCTCGGTGCGCAGCACGACGTCGCTCTGGCTGTCGATCTCGGTCTCCCCGCCGGCGAGCAGGAAGCAGAACGGGCACTCGTACCCGTCCGGCGCGTGGCTGATCATCGCCGGAACCCGCCCTCGCTGTTGATCACCTGTCCGGTGATCCACGCGGCGTCGTCGGTGCACAGCCAGGAGATCAGCCGGGCGGCGTCGTCCGGCCGGCCCCAGCGCTTCGCCGGCATCCGCTCGTTCACGAAGTCGATCAGCTCCGGACCGGCCCAGCCGGTGTCGGTCGGGCCGGGGTTCACCACGTTGACCGTGATGCCCCGGTCCGCCAGCTCGCGCGACAACGTGGCGACGATCGCGACCAAGGCCCCCTTCGACGCCGCATAGGCCACCTCACCGGGCATCGGGCCGAGGTTCTGCCCGGACGTCAGGAACACGATCCGGCCACCGTCGGTGCTGCTCCACTGGCGGGCAAACGCTTGCGCCAACAGGATCGACGACCGCGTGTTCACCGCGTAGTGCTCGTCCAGCATCGTGGCGTCCAGCGAACCCAACGGCCCGTCGCCGCCGGACCGCGCGTGGTTGCACACCAGCACGTCGACGCGTCCGCAAGCCTCGACAGCCGCGGCCATCAGCTCGTCCGGCGCGTCCGGCCGGGCCAGGTCCGCTCCCAGCCCTTGAGCACCGAGGTCCGCCAGCACCTCATCCACCGAGTCCGCGCCCCACGGCTGTGAGGCGTCGTGCGCGACGTGGTGCTGCACGAACAGATCGAAACCCAGCCCGCGAAGCCGCGCTGCGATCGCGTAGCCGATTCCCTGCCGCCTGCTCACGCCCGTGACGAGCGCGACGCGTCCCCCATGAAGTCCCATAGGGCTCTACTACCCGACGCGCGCGACGCCGTCCAAGTCAATTGCGAGCCGCACGCGGTCCCCCACGGACACCGGCCCCACGGCCTCGTACTCCTCGCCGCCGATCTCCACGAGCAGCCGTACGTGATCGCGCCGGTGCACCCGTTCCAGCACGGTGCCCTCCAGCAGGCCGTCGGAGTCGACCCGCAGCGCCGTGGCCCGCAGCCCGACCCGTTCCACGTCCAGCCCGACGAACGATCCGGGCACGAACTTGTTGCAGCCCAGGAACTTCGCGGTCTCCACGTCCACCGGCGACGACCACACCTCGGCAGGCGGCCCGACCTGGACGATCCGGCCACGCGACATGATCGCCACTCGGTCGGCCAGCGTGAACGCCTCGTCGTGGTCGTGCGTCACGACGAGGGCCGTCGTCGCGGCCTCCCGCAGCAGTCGCGCCAGGTCGACCGCGAGCTGTTCGCGCAACGCCCGGTCCAGCGCCGACAAGGGCTCGTCCAGCAGCAACAACCGCGGTGACGGCGCCAACGCCCGTGCCAGCGCGACCCGCTGCTGCTCGCCGCCGGACAGCTGCGTCACCCGGCGGTCGGCATAGCCTTCGAGCCCGACGAGTTCCAGCAGCGACAGCACGCGCTTGTCCCGCGTCTCGCGCTCGACCTTCTTCATCCGCAGGCCGAAGGCCACGTTCCCGGCGACCGTCCGGTGCGGGAACAGCTGCCCGTCCTGGAAGACCAGCCCGAACTCGCGCCGGTGCACCGGAACGCTGGCCAGGTCCGAGGAATCCCACCGCACCGCGCCGGCAGACGGCTTCTCCAGCCCCGCCACGGTGCGCAGCAACGTCGACTTCCCGCACCCCGACGGCCCGAGCAACGCCACGACCTCGCCGTCCGCCACCGACAGCGACACGTCCGACACCGCGGCCGTCTGTCCATAACGGACGGTGATCGAGTCCAGTTCCAGCGCCATCAGAACTCCCCGCTGCTCGGCACGCGCAACCGCTCGATCAGCAGCACGCACCCGACCGTCACGACCATCAGCAACGCGCACGCCGCATAGGCCATCTGGCTGTTCAACTCCCCCGGCCGCGACATCAGCCGCGCGATCACCACCGGCAGCGTCGGCGCGTCCGGGCGGGCCAGGAAGCTCGTCGCGCCGAACTCCCCCAGCGCCACCACGAACCCGAACCCGGCCGCCGCCACCAACGACCGCCCGACCAGCGGCAGGTCCACCTCACGCCACACCCGCAGCGGTGAGGCACCCAGCGTCGCCGCCGCCTGCCGCAGCCGTTCGTCGACCGCCCGCAGGACCGGCAGCACCATCCGCACGATCAACGGCGTGACCACCAGCGCCTGCGCCAGCGGCACCAGCATCGGCGACGTGCGGAAGTCGCCGGGCAACGCGTCCATCGTGATCAGGTAGCCGAAACCGACCGTCACCGCGGACACCCCGAGCGGCAGCATCAGCGCGGTGTCGAGCACCTCGGAGACGCGACTCCCCGACCGCCGCAACCCGACCAGCACCACCGCCGAGAACACCCCGACCACCAACGCCACGAGCGTCGCGTCGAAGGCCGTCCGCAGCGAGTTCACCGCGGCGTCGATCCCCGTCACCGCCAGCGTCCCGCGGTCGCCACGGGAGTTCAGCGCCACGTAGCCGGCGAAGCTCCAGCCGTCCCGAGTGGACAGTGACCGCGTCACCAGCCCGACCACGGGCGTCAGCAACGCCACCACCACGGCAAAGGCAGCAAAGACCACGTACCACTCGCCGCCGGACGGCCGTCGCGCCAGCTCTTCCCTGCCCCGCAACGCCAGCGCGGTCTCCCGGCGCCGCCGCGCCAGAGCGCCCAGCACCAGCACCGCGAGCACGGCGAGGAACTGCAACAACGACAGAGCCGCCGCCCCGGACAGGTCGAACAGTTCGACCGTCCGCAGGTAGATCTCGGTCTCCAGCGTCCGGTACCGCGACCCGCCCAGCACCAGCACGACGCCGAAACTCGTGGCACAGAAGAGGAACACGACCGCCGCAGCCGACCCGATCGCCGGCGCCAACGCCGGCAGCACGACCGACACGAACGCTCGCGGACGGGAAGCCCCAAGCGCCCGCGCCGCGTCCTCAGCTCGTCGATCCGTGTGCGCCCACAGCCCGCCCACTGTCCGCGCGACCACGGCCACGTTGAAGAACGCGTTCGCCAGCACGATCGGCAACACACCGCCGTCCGGCCAGAACGTCCGGAAAGCCAGACCCACCACCACGGTCGGCAGCACGAACGGCACCATCACCGCGGCCCGGATCACGCCGAGACCGCGGATCCGGCAGCGTGCCAGCACGAACGCCAGCGGCATCCCGGCGACGACTGCCACTACCGTCGACGCCAGGGCCTGTCCCAGCGTGAACCCGACGAGTTCCCAGGTGTCGCCGTCGACGAGCGCCGCGGTCACGCCGCCTTCGCTCAGCCCGAGCGACACGATCGCCAGCACGGGCCACGCGAAGAACAAACCCAGGAAGGCCAGCGGCAGCAGCGCCGCCGCCGACCACCCCGTGCGGGAACTCAGCCCTGCACGAGCTTGCGCCACTGCTCGACCCACGCTTCGCGGTTGTCCTTCACCTTGTCCGCGGGAAGCGACTGCGGTGAGGACGGCAACGGCGCGTCCTTGGCCCACGACTCGGGCAGCGCGACACCCTCACGCGACGGGTAGACGTACATCTGCTCGGCCACCTGGGCCTGGAACTTCTCGCCCAGCAGGAAGTCGAGGACCTTCTTGGCGTCCTCGGTGTTCTTGGCCCCGGACAGCACACCCGCGTACTCGACCTGGCGGTAGCAGGTGTCCAGCACGGCCTTGGTCTTGCCGCCTTCAGCCGACGGCGACGACGCGTAGGACACGACGATCGGCCGGTCGCCCTTGGTGGCGGAGAACTCCTGGTTGTAGGCCTCTTCCCAGCCACTCACGACCTTGACGCCGTTGGCCTTGAGCTTCGTCCAGTAGTCCTGCCAGCCGTTCTCGCCGTACTTGGCGATCGTGCCGAGCAGGAACGCGAGACCGGGCGAGGACGTGGCCGGGTTCTCGACGACCAGCTTGTCCTTGAACTTCGGGTCGGCCAGGTCGTCGTACGACTTCGGCTCGACGCCGCCGAGCTTGGCCGGGTCGATGTTCAGGCACACGTCACCGACGTCGACGGCCTGCAGGCGGTTCGACTCGTCCGCCTTGTACCGCTGAGCGCCCTTCGAGGCCTCCGGCGATGCGTACTCGGCGAACACGCCCTCGTTCAAAGCCCGCGAGGCGAACGTCGAGTCGACGCCGAACGCGACGTCGCCGATCGGGTTCGCCTTGGTGAGCACCAGCTTGTTCGTCAGTTCGCCCGCGTCACCGCTCGCGATCTGCTTCACGGTGATTCCCGAGGACTTCTGGAACTCGTCCAGAACCTCGGGCTTCACGACGAACGAGTCGTGCGTCACCAATGTGACCTCGTGCGTCTGTGGCGCGGTCGAAGTACCGGCCGAACAACCGGTCAGCACCAGAGCAGCGCAAACAGCAAAAATCTTTCTCACGTCAAATCTCTCCCTACGCCGGTATGACCCGGATCAGGTGGACGGTCGAGGGCTTGCGAGCCCTCCTCTCAGCCCGGCGCTTCACCGGACTCCCGTGGCAACGCGCAGCCTACGTGACGTGGTGGGACGATCAGGACATGGCCGAGCTGTTGAGCGACGATCAGTTGAACGACGTGCTGCCCAAGCTGCCCGACTGGGGCGCCCAGGACGCGGCGCTGGTCCGGACCGTGGAGCTGGCGAGCTTCTCCCAAGCGATCATGGTCGTGAACCGGATCGCGGAGATCGCCGAGAACGACAACCACCACCCGGACATCGACATCCGCTACAAGACGCTGACATTCCGCCTGAGCACCCACTACAAGGGAGGAATCACCGCGCTCGACGTGTCCCTCGCCGAGGAAATCGACGGAGTCCTGGACGCGATGAGCTGATTCGGTCAAGATGTGCGCTGCCGCCGCCCGCGGACAGGAGAGGGAACACCCTCATGCGGTTGCGCACATCATTTTTCTGCCTGGTTCTCACCGGGACATTGACCGCGTTTCCGGCCGGTGCGAACGCCGTGCCGTGTGCCGTGACGGACACGATGATCAAGGCCAGCGCCACCTGGGTCACCAAGGGTTCCGATCTCGCGGCGAACAACTGGTCCAACGCGAACTTCCACGTCGGCAACCTCGCCCAGGTGCGAACCACCGGGATCAGCAACCACAAGACGTGGCCCTGGGTGCAGGCGAACTCCTACCTGCTGCCGCTGGACCCGGCGAACCCCTTCGCCCCGGATGCCCAGTCGACCGGTGAGCCGTACCTCGACGTGGCGTACTTCCACCCGGAGCCCGAGGTGCTGCAGCCGTTGCGCAACAACCTGCGCGCCCAGGTGAAGGACGGGAAGACGCACTACTGGAAGTCGCCGGACGCGCTGAACATGGCGCTGCCGTCGTTCACCCGCGTCGCCGTGGCCGACGACGACCAGGCCATGCTCGACTACTCGTTCAGGTCGTACCGCAGCCTCAAGGCCCGGACGTTCAACGAGTTCACGGGCCTGTGGAGCCTGAACGTGCAGACGAACGGCTGGGCCGTGCAGGGTCTGGCCAAGGCGATGCTCGCGCTGCCGGCCGACCACCCGTACCGCGCCGAGTACGCCAAGACGTTGCGCAAGAGCGTGCAGACGCTCAAGTTCCTGCAGCGCCACGACGGCTTCTGGGGCAGCACCGGCAAGGACTCCGCGGCCACCGCGATGATCACTTATGCGATCGCCGCCGGCATCAACGCGGGCGTGCTCGACCGGGAGACCTACCTGCCGCACGTCCAGAAGGGCTGGCAGGCCCTCCTGACCGCGCTGGACGCCGACGGAACGCTGGGCTGGGTCGCGGCCCGCAACTCGTGGAAGCCCGCGTCAGCCGGTGACACCGGTGGGTTCGCCGTGGGCAGCTTCCTCATCGCGGGGCAGCAGCTCGTCCCTCTCACGCCGGGTTGCTAGGCCGATCGCGACGAGCGTGAGCAGGCCCGCGGCCGGATAGCCCCAGCCGAGCGCCACGAAGACCCAGGGCCGCGGGAAGTCCCAGATGTTCGGCTGGGCGAGCAGCAGGAACGAGATCAGGTAGCCGCCGGTCAGCAGCACCCACAGGCCGGCGGTGATCTTGCACAGGAGGTGCCCGCCGGTGTAGATCAGCCACAGCAGGGCGGGCACCATCCACACCCAGTGGTGGCTCCACGAGATCGGCGAGACCAGCAGGCCGAGCATCTGGACGCTGACGATCAACGCCAGCGCGTCCTTGGTCCTGCTGACCGCGAACCACGTGAGCGCGGCCGCGACGAGCACGGCGACGATGTAGATCGGCCCGGTCTTCACGTCGTAACCGACCGTGCGACTCAGGGCGCCGCGCAGCGACTGGTTGATCGCGCTGCCGACCGGCCCGACGCGACTCGCGTCACCGAGCAGCTGGAACCAGAACTTGTCCGACTGGGACGGTGAGATGGCCCAGCCGATGCCGTACACCACGACAAAAGCGACGAACGACCACACAGCGGCCATCCACCGGCGCTGAATGAGGAAGTACAGCCCGGAAATCGCGGGCGTGAGCTTGATGCCCGCGGCGAAACCGACCCCGGCGCCGCCGACCCAGTTGCGCGCGCTGGCGAGCGTGCCGATCAGGATCGCGACGAGCACCAGGTTGATCTGGCCGTAGTTGAGCGTGGTGCGGACCGGCTCGATCCACAGCGTCAGCGCGGTCCACATCATGGCGCGGCGCGGGTCCTGCAGCTTCAGCAACTTCAGGCTGGTGCGCACGATGTAGTAGAGGCAGGCCAGGCAGAGCAGCTGCCAGATCCAGCGCGAGGCCTCCCACGGCACCCAGCTCATCGGCGTGAAGATCGCGGCCGCGAAGGGCGGGTAGGTGAACGGCAGCGGGAACACGTCCGCGTACTGGTCGAGCCGCCACTCGTAGAGGTCGCCGGAGAACAGGTGCGGCGACCCGTTGCGGTACACCAGCAGGTCGATCATGGTCATCTTCGCCTGGAACGCGACCATGAACAGGTGCCCGGCGACCGACAACGCGAGCAGCCACGGTGCTACGGAGAGCACACGCGCTTCCACAGCACGGAGTTTCACCCCGAAAACGTTACCCGAGGCAACGAAACGGGGTACCCCGGCGTCAATAGGACGGGAGAGATCGCAAGAGGGAGTTTTCTGATCATGTCTGTTGATCTTGTAGTTGCCGCTGTCGCCGCTCTGGCCATGCTGGGGGTCGCGTTCGGAGTGTTCGCCGCTGCCGCACGCGCTAAGAACAACGTGTAAGAGCTTGTAAGACAAGCAGAAGGGGGAGCCTCCACAAAGGAGGCTCCCCCTTCACCGTTTCCGAGGGGAGGAACGGTGATCTGGTGCGCGTTTAGAAGTAGTGCGCCCGTCCGCCGATCGGCTTGCCGACCGCGCCCAACACGGCGAGGATCGCGCCGATCACCAGGAGCACCACTCCCAGAGTCGTCAGGATGCTGATACCCATCAGCCACCCGACGACGAGCAGAATAAGACCGAGGACGATCATGACACCTCCAGGTGGGGAATCCTTTTCTGGATTACCCCGCGGGGGTCGGTACAAACCTCGCTTCATACATTCGTCACCGATGCAATCAGCTCCCGTGCCTGCTGCACTCCCTCGCTGCTGAAATGCTCCGCGTCCCGGGTGGCGTCGACGACCTCCAGCGCCTCGGTGAGGACGTCCCGCGCGCGGCCGTGATCCCCTGCGGCGATGAGAGCCTTCCCGAGCCTGATGAGGCAGTCGGCGACGTTGGTCCCTCCACGCATCGAGCGCCACACCTCCAACGCTCGCTCGTAACTGTCGACGGCCTCGGCATGACGGCCGAGACCGAGGTAGATGTCACCCAGCGTCTCGAGGTTCCCGGCCGGCCCCTCGTCCTGGCCGTTGTACTCGGTTTCAGCGAACTTCCCGGCCGCGCCCAGGCAGAGCTCGACCGCACGGGCGCCCTCACCCATGTTGTGGTGGGCTCTGCCGAGTGCGGCGAGGTGACGCCCCACCTCGTAGCTGTCGCTGTGGCCCTCCATCCGCGGGTGGACCTCCGCCAGCACGTCGAGCGCCTCCGCGAGGCGACCCTGCTTCTCGTAGGTGAACGCGAGGCCGCGCCGCAGGTGCGCCTCCGCGAGGACGTCGCCAGCGGGCTGTGCGCACCGGATCGCCTCCCGCAGGTGGAACTCACCGGCGTCGAAGTCGTTGAAGCTGATCAGCGTGGCGGCGAGCCTGCGGTGCATGAGGCTCTGCCCGTGGAAGTCGCCGAGCCGCTCCGCCGCCGCCAGCCCGAGGCGGTGCCCAGCCGCGATGTCGTTGAGGTACCCCTCTCTGGAGAGGTACCCGTGCATCACGAACATCACCTTCCAGGTGAAGTCGTCCGCCCCCAGTTCTCCCGCTCGTTCGGCGGCGGCGAGCATCACCCGGTGCTCGGCGGCGAACGTGGTCCACGCCGTGTCCACGTCCGGGATCGGGTCGAGGACCACACCTCTCGCGGGCGGTTCCGTGACGATCGGCGGGGAGTTGAACTGCAGTTGCTGCCAACACGCGTGTGCGGTGTGCAGGTAGTGGTCGAGCATCCGGCGCACTGCCGCGCCCCTCCGTTCGTCCGGCAGCTCACCCACGCGTTCGGCGGCGTAGTCCCGCAACAGGTCGTGCAGCAAGAACCGCCCGGCGTCCGTCGCGGTGACGAGGCTGCCCGCAACCAGTTCGAGCACGGCCTGCCGCGCCTGGTCCACCGGTAGCGCGGTGAGGCTCGCGGCGGCCTCCACCGCGAAGTCCGGGCCCGGATGCAGCCCCAGCAGCACGAACAGTTCGGCCGCCGGATCGCTGAGGAACCTCAGCGACCAGGAGAAGACAGGGCGGACACCGGTGGCGGGGTCATCGATGTCGAGCGCATCGAGTCGTTCCCGCTCCAACTCGTCCGCGAGCACGCCGAGCGGGTCACCGTAGGCCGCGCGGGCGGCCACGATGCCCAGTGCCAGCGGCAAGCCCGCACACCGCTCGACCAGCCGCGACACCGCGTCCGGCTCGGCCTCGACCCGCCTCGCGCCGATCCGTTCGATCAGCAGATCGGTCGCGGCCTGCTCGTCCATGACGTCCAGCGCGATGGGCTGAGCACCTTCCCGCACGACAAGCCCGCTCAGGCGGTTGCGGCTGGTGACCAGCACCAGGTTGCCGGCTCCGCCGGGCAGCAACGGCCGCACCTGGTCCACGTCCCTGGCGTTGTCCAGCACCAGCAGCACCCGCCGCCCCGCCAGCATCGACCTGTACTCGGCGATCACCGCGTCGTCGGACCAGTTGCGCAGCGTCGACGAGGGCAGACCGAGCGACACGAGGAAGTCGCGGACCACCGCGACCGGGTCGAGCGGCTCGGCGTGGAGGTCGAACCCGCGCAGGTTGACGTGGAGCTGGCCGTCCGGGAAGCGGTCGGCCACCTGATGCGCCCACTGCACCGCGAGCGCCGTCTTGCCGACGCCGCCAATGCCGCTGATGACCGAGATCAGCACGGGCTTGCCGGGCCGGGACTCCGCCATCTCGGTCAGCAGCGCCAGCTCGTCCTCGCGACCGACGAAGTGCGGGGGGACGGCCGGGAGTTGCCGGGGCACCGCCGACGAGACGGGCACGTCACCGCTGAGCACCTGCTCGTGCGCCTCGCACAGCCGTTGCCCGGGATCCACGCCGAGCTCGTCGGCCAGGTGCCCGCGGACCTCCTGGTAGACCGCGAGCGCCTCCGCCTGCTGACCGGCGCGGTGCAGGGCGAGCATCAGCTGGGCCCAGAAGGTCTCGCGCCACGGGTGCTGCCGCACCAGCGACCGCAGTTCCGGCACCAGCACGTCGGTGGCACCGGCGAGGTCGACGTCGATCCGGCGTTCCAGCGCGACGACCTGCTCCTCCACCAGCGGCGGCACGTCCTCGCGGTGCAGCGACTCCGACGTGACGTTGCCGAGCACCGGGCCGCGCCACAGCTCCAGCGCCGCGCGGTACTCACCCTCCGCGGCGAGGCGGCGGAACTGGGCCAGGTCGAGCTGGCCGGGGCCGACCTCGGCCGAGTAGCCGCGCGACGACGTGCGGACGCAGTTGGCCGCGCCGAGCGACTGCCGCAACCGCAGCACGACGGTCTGCAACGTCTTGTGCGCGCGGTCGGGGGCGGGCGGCTCGCCGTCCCACACACGTTCCACCAGTTCGTCCACCGACACGAACTCGTTGGCGCGCAACAACAGCGTGGCCAGCAGCACGCGCCCGCGACCTGCGGGAACAGCGACAGGCTCGCCGTCGAGCAGCACTTCCAACGGCCCCAGAACGCGGTACTCGGCAGTCACCCGGACGAACCTACCGGCACGCCGCAGTCCCGATAGGCATTGGCGGCCAACGCTTCCGCGGCCTTCGCGCCTTCCGCATCACCTGTGGCGCGATGCACGGCGGCGAGCGCTTGGAGCGACTGCCCCTCCTGGTACCGCTGGTGATAGCGCCGGTGCGTGGCGACTGCCTCCTCCGCACACCGCAGGGCTTCGTCCATCTCGCCCGTCGCGAGATGAAGCAACGCGCTCTCCCTGAACAGCGCCCCTTCTCCTTCGACCGCGTAGCCGGCATCGGTCCGGATTGCGCGAGCCTCGCTCAGATGATCCCCCGCCAGCTCGAGTTCACCGAGTTTCCGGTAGGCCCGCGCCGCCGCCCAATGCGCGGTGAGGCGGTATGAGAGGACCGTGGAGTCGTCACCCACGAGCCGCAGGCGCACCAGGGCGGCGGCCAGCGCGTCCTCGTGCGCACCGCAATGGTTCATCACCTCCTCCAACGCCTGCCAGACGTGGAACTCCTCTTCCATGCCGACCCTGTGCCGCGCCTCTTCGAGAATGTCGAGCATGAGGTCGAAGGCCACGTCGACCTTTCCGAGCGCCAGATCGGCACTGACGACGGAGGCGGTGCCGATGGAGATGCGAAGGGGGTTGCCAAGCGCGTCCAGCAACTCGAGGTACTTCTCGTAGTGCGCTCTGACATCCGCGAGCCTGCCCAGTTCCAGGCAGACGGTGATCAGGCCGTTGTGGGCGGCCGCGCGAGTACCAGGTGAGCCGGCCAGGTCCCGCACTCGCAGCAGCGCCTGCTCGGTGGCCGGGTAGTCCGACATCTCGAACCAGACGCCGGCGAGGTTTTGCAGGATCGACGCCTGTCCCTCGGTCGAACCCATCCGCTCCCTGATCGCGAGCGCCCGTTGCAGGTGTTCGACGGCGGTGCCCAAGTCGCCCGCGATCCGGGCCACCACCCCCACGGTGTTGTGTGCACTCGCCTGGACCGGCAGGTCGCTCTCCCTGACACCGATGTCGAGAGCTTCCAGCCCGAGTTGCGTCGCCCCCGCGAAGTCTCCCTGGCAGAAGCGGTAGATGGAGGCGCCCAGGTTCGAGCTGGCGACGAGCAGGTCCTCGCCGGACGCACGGCTGGAGCGATCCCGGATCTCGCACAGCACCGACCAGTTCGCGTCTTCACGAACGTCGTAGTAGAAGCCGTTGAGCACGGCTCCGAGCTCGGCCACCAGCCGGTGATCGCCCCGCCCGGTCGCGACGAGCATCGTCGCGATCAGGTTCACGTGCTCGGCGTTCAGCCACGCGAACGCCTCGTCCGTGCTCTTCAGCACCACGTCGGGCAGTTGGGTCGTGGTCGTCGCGAGCGGGTGCCTCCGCTGGTCCGGGAACAGCAACTCGGCCGCGTCGTCAGCCATGCGGCGGTAGAAGTCGTACAGCCACCCGACGGCCTCGTTGGTCTCCTCGCTCGTGCACCTCTCCCTCGCGTACACGCGCAGCAGGTCGTGCAGGGCGAAGCGGGTGCCGCGCTGTTCGACGAGGTGCACACCGACCAGGTGGTTGAGGTGGCGGCGGACGTTGGGCAGGCCGGCGATCACGGCGGCGTCGTTCGCGGTGAAGTCCGCGCCGGGCAACAATCCCAGCCTGCGCAACACCATTCGTGTCTCCTCCGGCAACGAGGAGTAGCTCTCGTCCAGGACGACGCTGACGGCTGCGGCGGGATCACCGGGCACCGCGAGCTCGCCGAGGCGGTCGTCGCCGAGTTGCGCGACCTTGTCCGCGATGGTCATCGCGTCCTGGGAGGACAGGTCCGCGGCCGCGATGCGCAACGCGAGCGGCAGCCCGCCGCACAACCGCACCAGCGCGGCGGCGGCCTCCGCCTCGGCCCGCACCCGGTCCGCGCCGAGCGCCCGCTCCAGCACACGCGTTCCGCCGTCATCGCTCAGCACCGGGAGCCGAAGCAGGTCGGCGTCGTGCAGGGCGAGTCCGCGCAGGTCGCCTCGGCTCGTGACGATCGTCAGGGCGCCGGCGGACGCGGGCAGCAGCGGCCGCACCTGCTCGGCGTTCGCGGCGTTGTCCAGCACCAGCAGCAACTTCCGGTCCGCGACGAGCGACCGGTAGAGCGCCACCTGTTCGTCCAGTCCAGCAGGCACGTGGTCGGCGCCCAGCGCCTTGAGAACGAGGGTCAGCGCTTCCTGCGGCGGCATGGCCCGCACAGGATCCTGACCGCGCAGGTGCACGAAGATCTGCCCGTCCGTGAACCGCTCGCTGATCCGATGGGCCCAGTGCACGGCCAGGGAGGTCTTGCCGACCCCACCTGTGCCCGCGATGGCCAGCACCTTCGCGTCGCTGGCCGCGAGCCGTGCCACATCGTGCTCACGCCCGGCGAAGGTGGCGAGATCCGGCGGCAACTGCTTGGGCGTGACGCGCTTCTCCTTCGGTGGCGCGACCTCTCCACGCAGGATCTGCTCGTGCAACTCGCGCAGCGCGGGCGCCGGGTCGATCCCCAGTTCTTCCGCGAGCATCTCGCTGACCTGCCGATACGTCGCGAGCGCACCGGCCTGCTGCCCCGACCGGTACAGGGCGAGCATCAGGTGGCCCCAGAAGCGGTCGCGCAACGGATGCCTGCGGGTGAGGTCCTGCAGTTCCGGCACCAGGTCCACCGACCGCCCGGCCGTGAGGTCCGCCTCGATCCGCTGCTCCAGCGCGGCGAGCTGTTCCTCCACCAGCGACGGCACCTCGTCGCGGTGCAGCGACTCCGACGCGACGTTGCCCAGTACCGGTCCCCGCCACAGGGCGAGGGCGGGCCCGAACTGCTGCCGGGCGACCAGCGCGCGGAACCTCAGCAGGTCGAGCTGCTCCGGCTCGATCTCGGCCAGGTACCCACCGGGCTCGTGCCGCACGCAGTTCGCCTCGCCGAGCGCCTGCCGCAGCCGCATCACGACGGTCTGCAACGTCTTGTGCGCCCGGTCCAGGTCCGGCGGCGCGCCCTCCCACAACCGTTCGACCAGCTCGTCCACGGACGTGAACCGATTGGCGCGCAACAACAGCGTGGCGAGCAGCACCCGGCCGCGGCCGGCGGGAACCGGCACGGGCTCACCGTCGAGCACTACCTCCAGCGGTCCCAGCAACCGGTACTCAGCTCTCACACCGCGGAAGTCTAGGTGCGTCACCGAGACGCGCGCTCGACGTCGAACGGCCGTCCCGAGCTCGTCTGGCCCGGCACGCTGAGCAGCCGCTATCTTTGTTTCATGACCGCTCTGCCTGACTGGATGCGCCCTCCCCGCGCGGAAGGGTGGTTCGCGGAGGATCTGGACCGCCTCCCCGAGGCGCCTCGGCACACCGAGTTGATCGACGGAGCTCTCGTTTTCAGGATGTCACCGCAGCGGTCGTGGCAGGGTCGCGTCGTCACCGGCCTCACCGTCCAACTCATGGGCCAGGTTCCGTTCCGGATGGCATCGAAGTCGAGCGAGAAATGACCATCCGGCTCGACCGGCGCAACCGCCCAGAGCCCGATCTTCTGGTGACCACCGCGTCGGTCGATCCCGACCGCACCTGGTTCGCCCCCGAGGACGTCCTGCTCGTCGTCGAGGTGCTCTCGCCTGAGTCTGAGCACCGCAACACCACCGTCAAGCTGCGCAAATACGCGGAGGCGGGGATCATGCACTACTGGCTGGTCGAGGACGACGCCAACCAGCCCGTCGCCCACGTCTACGAACTGGACGAGCCGACCAAGGCCTACGTCTCGACCGGAATCTTCCGCGGACAGCTCACGTCATCGGTGCCGTTCCCGATCACCATCGACCTCGAAAGCCTCTTCCGCGTCAGCCGCTGAACACGACGATGGCCTCTTCCCGCTGGGGGAAGAGGCCATCGCTCTGAGCTGATCAGACGTTGAAGCGGAACTCCACCACGTCGCCGTCGGCCATGACGTAGTCCTTGCCCTCCATGCGGACCTTGCCCGCCGCCTTCGCGTCGGCCTTCGAACCGGAGGCCACCAGGTCGTCGAACGACACGACCTCGGCCTTGATGAAGCCGCGCTCGAAGTCCGTGTGGATCACGCCGGCCGCCTGCGGGGCCGTGGCGCCCTTCGGGATCGTCCAGGCGCGCGATTCCTTCGGGCCGGCCGTGAGGTAGGTCTGCAGGCCGAGGGTGTGGAAGCCGGCGCGGGCCAGGGCGTGCAGGCCCGGCTCGGTCTGGCCGATCGACTCCAGCAGTTCGAGGGCCGACTCGTCGTCGAGTTCGATCAGCTCCGACTCGACCTTGGCGTCGAGGAAGACGGCGTCGGCCGGGGCGACGAGCTCGCGCAGTTCCTTCACGCGGGCCTCGTCGGTCAGCACGCCCTCGTCGGCGTTGAAGACGTAGAGGAACGGCTTGGTGGTGAGCAGGGAGAGCTCACGCAGCAGCTCACCGTCCACTTCGGACTGCGCTGCGAACAGCGTGCGGCCCGCGTCGAGGATGTCCTTGGCCTTCTTCGCGTTCTCGAGGACGGCGCGGCGGTCCTTCTGCATCCGCGCCTCCTTCTCGATCCTCGGGATGGCCTTCTCGAGGGTCTGCAGGTCGGCGAGGATCAGCTCGGTGTTGATCGTCTCGATGTCGCTCGACGGATCGACGCGGCCGTCGACGTGCACGACGTCCGGGTCGTCGAACACGCGGATGACCTGGCAGATCGCGTTCGCCTCACGGATGTTCGCGAGGAACTTGTTGCCGAGTCCCTCACCCTCCGACGCGCCCTTGACGATGCCCGCGATGTCGACGAACGACACGACGGCGGGCACCTCGCGCTCGGAGCCGAAGATCTTGGCGAGGGTCGTGAGGCGGGCGTCCGGCAGCGGCACCACGCCCACGTTCGGCTCGATGGTCGCGAACGGGTAGTTCGCGGCGAGCACGTCGTTGCGCGTGAGCGCGTTGAACAGGGTGGACTTGCCAACGTTGGGCAGGCCGACGATACCGAGGGTCAAACTCACGGTGAGCGAGTCTACGGCAGCCGACGGTCGTGTCCGATTCCCGCGAGCCATTGGGCGTTCCCGCTGGCAGGATCGATGGCATGGTCATTGACGAAGAACACGCGTACCGGGTGTGCTCCGCACGTGACGCCCGTTTCGACGGGTGCTTCATCCACGCGGTCCGCACGACCGGCATCTACTGCCGGCCGTCGTGCCCCGCGGTGACCCCGAAGCGCCGCAACAGCCAGTTCTTCCTGACGGCCGCCGCCGCGCAGTCCGCGGGCTTCCGGGCCTGCCGCCGCTGCCTGCCGGACGCCGTGCCGGGCTCCCCCGAGTGGAACCTCCGCGCGGATCTGGCTGGCCGGGCGATGCGGCTGATCAGCGACGGCATCGTGGAACGCGACGGCGTGACGGGCCTGGCCTCCCGGCTCGGCTACTCGGAACGCCACCTCACCCGCGTGCTGACCGCCGAGCTCGGCGCCGGTCCGCTGGCCCTGGCCCGCGCCCACCGCGCCCACGCGGCCCGTCTGCTGATCGAGACGACCGAACTGCCGTTCGCCGACATCGCGTTCGCCGCGGGCTTCGCGTCGGTCCGCCAGTTCAACGACACGATCCGCATGGTGTTCGCCTCGACCCCGTCCGACATGCGCGGCCGGGGCAAGGCACCGGTGGGCACGCCGGGCCGCATCGTCCTGCGCCTGCCGTACCGCCCGCCGTTCGACGCCACGGGCCTGCTGGCCCACTTCCGGGCGCACGCGTTGCCCGGCGTCGAGGAGGTGACCGCCGACTCCTACGCACGCACCCTCTCCTTGCCGCACGGCGAGGCGACGGTCCGCCTGACGTTTCCCACCGACCACGTCCTGTGCTCGCTGCGCCTCGCCGACGTGCGGGACCTGGGTGCGGCCGTGGCCCGCGTCCGCCGTCTCCTGGACCTCGACGCCGATCCGACGGCCGTCGACTCGTTCCTGGGGGCCGACCCGCTGATCGGCCCGCTGGTCCGCGAGGTGCCCGGCATCCGCGTGGCGGGCAGCGTCGACGGCGCCGAGACCCTGCTGCGTCTGGTGGCCCCGAACACCTGCGTCCCGCTGCAGATCCCGGACGGCGCCCTGACCCACCTCTACGCGGCCGGGGACCACCCCGTCACCGAGGCGCTGGCGAACGGCAGACTCGTCGTCGACGTGGGCCGCTCGATCGAGGACCTGACCGAAGAACTCACTCCCCTGGTCGGCGCCTCCGTGGCCGACGAGGTGGCCATGCGAGTGCTGGGCGCACCGGACGTGCTGGTGCTCCCCGAGGCCTCGCGACACCTGGCTTCCCACGGCCCGAACTGGCGGCCGTGGCGCTCCTACGCCGGAGCACACCTGACGAGGAAGGCAGCAACATCATGAGCGTCGCGCACACGTCCACCGTGGACACCCCGGCGGGGCCGTTCACCGCGATCGTCGCGCCGGACGGGGCAGTGCTGGCCAGCGGCTGGACCGCCGACCTCGCCCTGCTGACGCCCCAGATCCACGCCTCCCTGATGCCGTCCGAGATCACCTCGCGGCCCGATCTGGGCGACGTCACCAAGGCCGTCGTCGCCTACCACGAGGGCGACCTGACCTCGATCGACACCATCGAGGTGCGCCAGAGGTCCGGCCCGTTCCTGCAGCACGCGTGGGACGTCCTGCGCACGGTCAAGGCGGGCGAGCCCGTCACCTACTCCGAGTACGCCGAGCTCTCCGGCCGCCCGGCCGCGATCCGGGCGGCGGCCTCGGCCTGCGCCCGCAACTCGGCGGCGCTGTTCGTGCCCTGCCACCGGGTGATCCGGATCGGCGGCAACCTCGGCGGCTTCCGCTGGGGCCTGGACGTCAAGCGCTGGCTGCTGGCCCACGAGAACTAACCCACGAGAGTGATCTCCGGAGCGGCACCGGTGATCAGTTCGGTGCCGCACCCTGGGCACGAGCTAGTCACCGGCGCCGCGCCGGAGATCAGCTGCCCCTCGATGCCCAGCCACTCGCCGACGCCGTTGTCCCGGCAGGTGTGGCAACCGACGCGGTAGTTCAGCCGCACCCACGGTTCCGCCGTCAGTTCCGAGGCCCGGACTTCGGGCTCCATCAGGTCGTTGAACGGTGCCCACCACGACGTGATCCGGCACCGCAGCCTGCGTTCCTCCCCCTGGTCGGTGGCGTCGAACGCGCTGACGCGCATCGGGGCCGGGTGCTCGTTGCCGGTGCAGAGCCCGTGTGGCATGCCGTGCTGCAGCTGCACGACACGTCCGACGCGCAGGCAGACGAGGCAGTCGTGGGTGAAGTCGAGCCGGTTCGACCAGACGAAGTGGGCGGCCGGGGTCACGGTGACACGCGCGGTGACTTCCACATGGGACAGCACGGGCCGAGATTAGAGCCAACTCACGCCAGCGACATCTCCAGCGTCGACCCGGTCCTGGCCTTCCGCACCCGCAGCCGCGTGGGAATCCGCTGCCGCAGCTCCTCCACGTGCGACACCAGCCCCACGACCCGCCCACCGGCCCGCAGTTCGTCCAGCGTGTTCATGACGATGTCCAGCGTGTCCGAGTCCAGGGTCCCGAACCCCTCGTCGACGAAGAGGGTGTCGAGCAGCGCGCCGCCGGTCTCGTTGGCGACCACGTCGGCCAGCCCGAGCGCGAGCGACAGCGAGGCCAGGAACGACTCCCCGCCGGACAGCGTCTTGGCCGGCCGGGCCCGTCCCGAGTAGTCGTCCAGCACGTCGAGGTTCAGCCCGCCTCGGGTGCCGCGCGCACCGGCCGAGTCGGAGTGCACGAAGCTGTACCGGCCCTGGCTCATCCGGTGCAGCCGGGCGGACGCGGCGACCGCGACCTCCTCCAGGCGCGCGGCGAGCACGTACGACCGCAAGGTCATCTTCTTGGAGTTCTGCCCGCGGCCGTTGATCACGTCGGTCAACGCGTCCAGCTCGGCGTACGTGGCCTCCAGCGGCTCCAGCGACTTCCACTCGGCACGCAACCGCGCGGCCAGCTCACCGACTCGCTCCAACGCCGCCTGAGCACGCGCGAGACCGGTGGCGGCGGAGGACGCGGCGGCACGGGCCGACGACGCCGCGGCCGTCACCTGGCCGAGGTCCACCTCGTGGGCCGGGTCGATCTCGGCCAGCTCCTCCACCGTCGCCGAGGCCGAGGCACGGGCGCGTTCCCAGGCTGCGATCCGGTCGTCCAGGGCCTGCAGTTTGATCGCCGGACGGGCCGCGGCCAGGACCGCGTCGACGTCGGGGAAGCCCGCGTCGGCGGCCATGGCCGCCACCAGGGCCTGCTGTTCTTCCACGCGGGCGAAGGCGGCGTCACGGGCCGCGCGGCGGTCGGCCAGTTCCACCAACGCCTTCGAGAGCCGGAGCAGGTGGTCGCGGCGGGTCAGGACGTCGTCGTGCTCGCCGCGGGCCTTGTCCAGGCGGGCACCGCGTTCCTCCACCACCCCCACCAGGGATTTGTGTTCGGTGTGCAGGCCCACCAGGTCCTGTTCCACCTGGGCCTTCTCCGCGCCGAGCTCGCGGGTCTTGGCTTCGAGGCCGACGAACTCGTTCTGCCGCTGCGAACGGGTGCGGGCCAGGTCGTGGGCCTTGCGGTACTCGGCGATCGCGGCAGCGGGCTCGGCGGAGCCCAGGGCCTCCCAGCAGGCCTGGATGCGCAGTTCGGCGGCGTGGGCGGCGCGCTCGGCCTCGTTGCGGCGGTCCAGGGCGAGCTGTTCTTCGGCGGCCGCGTCCTCCTCGGCGGTCGCGTCGACGCCGCCGAGCATCGGTTGCGCGGGCGCGGGGTGCGACGGCGAGCCGCAGACGGCGCAGGGCTTGCCGCGCTTCAACGCCGCGGCCAGTTCGATGGCCATGTTCTCCAGGCGCTGGTGGCGGACCTGCTGGAGGACGTCCTTGGCCTTCTGGTGGACGTCGATCGCCTCGTGCAGCTCCTTCTTGGTGCGCTCCAACGCTTTCCCGGCGTCCGGCAGCGCCAGGGCGGCGTCGGCTCGGGACTTCAGGGAGTCCAGGCGTGCCGAAGCCTCCGCGGCCGCGTCCAGCTGGAGGCGGCACTGCGCCACCCGTTCCGGCAGCACCTCCAGCTCGGCGTTCAGGGCCAGCAGCCGGCGTTCGACCTGGTACGAGGAGTTCTTCAGCACCGACAACCGGCGCACGTCGGCCTGCTGGCGTTCGGCCTCGGCGGCCAGCTCGCCCAGGCCACCTGCCTCCTCGCGGTAGCGCTCCGCGTCCTCTCGCAACTCCGAGCCCTTGTAACCCAAGCGCTCCAACGATTCGAGAGCGCGGGCCTCGTCGCGGACGGCGAACTCGTAGGACTGCTGAAGCTTCGCGATCTCCCCGAACGCCGGTACGACCGGAATGGCACGGCGAGCCGCGTCCCGTTCGGCGAACCACGCCGCGGAGTCCGCTGCCTCCACGCGGGCCAGCAACTCGCGGGCTTCACGCACGCGACGGATCTGGTCGGCCTGCACACGGGCCTGGGCCAGCAACGCGTCCGCCCCGTCGGCCAGGCCCGCCGTCTCCTCCGCCAGCGCCCCGGCCGCGGAGACGGCGGAGGTCAGCCGCTCCAGCACGGATTCCAGCCAGCCCGGCTCGAACGACGGCTCCTCGCCCGCGGCCTCGGCCACCCGGTGCATCAGTTCGGTGGCGCCCTGGCGGCGGTCCTCCAGCACGCGGCCGGCGACGACTCGCTTGTCCCGGAACCACTTCTCCACGTCGAGGAACCGCTCGGTGCCGAAGAGCTTCTCCAGCAACACCTCGCGTTCGGCCGTGTCCGACCTCAGGAACCGCGCGAACTCGCCCTGCGGCAGCAGCACGACCTGGAAGAACTGCTCGTACGACATGCCCAGCATGTCCTCGACCGCGCGCGCCACGTCGTCGATGCGGGTGATGCCCTCGCCGTCCCAGCCTTCGAGCCAGGTCAGCGAGCACTTCGCGGGCTGGGTGGTGAAGCCGCCGCCGCGCTTCTTCGGCCGGTCGAACTCCGGCGAGCGCACGATCCGGAACCGCCGCGACTGCACGGTGAGCTCCAGCGACACCTCCGTCGGCACCTCGGGATCGGCGTACTCGCAGCGCAGCTTCTTCACATCGCCACGTGCGCCCGGCACCCGGCCGAACAGCGCGAACGCCACCGCGTCGAGCAACGTCGTCTTGCCGGCGCCCGTGTCGCCGTGCAGCAGGAACAGCCCGTCCGCGCCCAGTTCGTCGAAGTCGACGACCTCGGGCTTCGGGTAGGGACCGAACGCGGTGAGCTCCAGGCGGTGCAGTCTCATTGCTCCTGCTCTCTCGCCACCGACGCGAACGCCTCGCGCAACAACGCCATCTCGGCCGTGGAGGGCTCGGAGCCACGCGCGTCCGACACGAAGCAGCAGGCCACTTCCTCGTCGGAACGGCCGCGCACCCGGTCCGCGTAGGTCATGGTGTGCTGCTGGCCCTGTTCCGGCCGCCACTCCACGTGCACCGCGTGCTCGAACCGCTTCTGCAGCTGCCGCAACGCGTCCATCGGCCGCACCTGGTCCGTGAGCACGACCGACAGGAAGTGGTCTTCCAGCGGCTTGTGCGCCGGATCCTCCAGCACCTCCGCCAGGGTGCCGCTCACCACGGCCAGCTGTCGCGGCACCGGCAGATCCCGCCGTTCCACCCCGACGAGCCCGCCCGCGTCCAGCTCGACCAGCCACACCGACTTGCGGTGCCGCGCCTCGGAGAACGAGTACGCGAGCGGACTGCCCGAGTACCGCAAATTCTCCGCGAGCGTCTGCGGCCCGTGCAGGTGCCCGAGAGCCACGTAGTCGACGCCCGCGAACACCTGCATCGACACGTCCTGCACACCGCCCACCGCGATGGTGCGCTCGGACTCCGACGGCGCCCCACCGGTCACGAAAGCGTGCGCCAGCACCACCGAGCGCGCCTCGCGTGATGCCAGGTCGGCGCGAATCCGCCGCATCGCCTCACCGAGCACGGGCGCGTGCCCCTTGTCCGCCACCCCGAGCACGTGCCGCGCGGGCTCCGGCTCCAGGAACGGGATCCCGTACACCGCGACGGGCCCGTGCTCGTCCTCCAGTTCGACGGGCTTGTCCAGCAACGAGATCTGCGTGCGCAGGTACAGCCCGCCCGCCGCCGCGAACTCGCCGAACACCCCGATCCGCGCCGCCGAGTCGTGGTTGCCGGGCGTGATCACGATCCGCGCCCCGGCCGCACGGATCCGCATCAGCACCCGCGCGCACAACGCCACCGCGTCGGCCGAGGGCACCGCCCGGTCGTACAGGTCGCCCGAGATGACCACGACGTCGACCTTCTCGGAAGACACCAGGTCAGCGAGGCCGCTCAGCACCGACTCCTGCTCCACGAGCAGATCGCGGCCGTGGAAGGTGCGCCCCACGTGCCAGTCGGAGGTGTGCAGGATCCGCATGGCCCCAACCGTAGAGACGGGGTCTGACAAATCTCCGGGAGGGTTCCCGGCGTGTCACCCAATCGAGTTCAACATCTTTGAGGGAGCATCATCGTGCCGTGACCGCAGTGATCATCACCGCCTCTCTCGTCCTGGCGCTCGTCTGCGCCGGGGCGCTGGTGTTCGTCTACCGGCTCTACCAGGACAGCGTCCGGCGCACGGACGAAGCGCTCCAGGCCATCGGCAGCGAACGCGCGCGCTACGACGCGCAACAGGTTGCCCTGCAACGCTACGAAGTGGCGTTCTCCAGCGTCAGCGGACGCGGTGAGCTGGGCGAACAGGTGCTCGTCGAGACAGCGCGCGCACTCGGCCTGAGGGAGAACCTCCACTACACGCTCCAGACGGACGTGGCGGGCGGCGGCGCGGTCCGGCCCGACATGGTGCTGAACGTCGGCGGCGGCCGCGCGGTCCCGGTCGACTCGAAGATGTCCATGGCGACGTGGGCCGAGGCCGTCGAGACGGACGATCCGCAGGAACGCCAGGACGCGCTGCGGGTGCACGTCCGCAACATCCGCTCGCGCGCCGCCGAACTGGCCGGCAAGGGCTACCAGCGCTGGGCCGACGCCATCTACGGCACGATCATGTTCGTCCCCAACGACGGCGCGGTCGTCGCGGCCCTGGACACCGACCCCGAACTGCTGCGCTGGCTGCTCGACCGCCGCGTCTTCCTGTGCGGCCCGACCGGGTTCGCCGTGATCGCGTCGAGCGCCATGTTCGCGGTCACCGAACGCGCGCTGGCCGACGACGTCGAGCAGGTCAGGCTGCAGGCGGGCCGGGCCAACCGGGCCGCGGACAGCGCCATCGACGCCGTCAACCTCTCCACCACCCACCTGCAGCGCTTCCTCTCGGCGAGGCGCAGGGAGCTCGACGCCCTGGAGGGCTTCCGGGCGAGCGTGGAGCCGCTGACGGACGCCTCCGCCACTCCTACGCCCCTCCCACTGGTCCGAAGGGCGGACGAACAGTCCGCTTAAAACGCACGCAGTGTGCCCGCGGGTTGCTTCTGGGTGAGAAAGCCGCGGACTGACGAACACCGAATGGCCGAACGGCTACCGTGTGCGTCGTGAGTGCGTTGCGCGAGCGTTCAGCAGCTTTCGATGATGACGATGTCGAAGACTACGACGCGGTCCCGTGGAACTACCGAGCGATCTTCGGCGAGTTCAAGGGCATCCCGTGGTGGGCGGCGATTCTCGCTGCCCTGGTCCCGGCGTTCATCGGCGCGTTCATCGACATCAACTCCAGCAAGACCGTCGGCTGGACGTTCAACGCGGTGTTCTTCCTGGGCGCGCTGGCCGCGATCCTGCTGGTGCAGCGCCGCAGCCTGTTCGGGCCGATGGTGCAGCCGCCGTTGATCCTCGCCATCACGGTGCCCTTGCTCGTGCTGTTCACCGGCGGCATCGCGAAGGGCGGCCTGACCTCCATGGCCCTGGGCCTCGGCAGGCCGCTGATCGACAGCTTCCCGGTCATGGCCGTCACCACCGCCGTCACGGTCGGGCTGGGCATCCTGCGGATCGTGCTGCAGAAGGACCCGAACCGCCCGTCCAAGGACGAGGTGCGCGAGGCCAAGGCGGAGATCAAGGAACGCTCCAAGCCCGTCCGCAGGCCCCGCGAGGAGCCCGAGGAGGAAGAGCGTCCGCGCCGCCCCCGTGCGGAACGCGCCGAGGGCACCCCGGCCCGCCGCCCGCGTCCCGAGGGCACTCCCGCCCGCCGTCCCCGCCCGGAAGGCGCCGCCCGTGGCGAACGCCCCGCAGGCCAGCGCAGGCCCCGCCCGCCGCGCGAGGACCGCTAGCTCGTTGTTCGCGATCGCCCCGTAGAACGTCGTACAACGGATCACGGACAACAACCCCCTGACCAGCACGCACTCTGCGAGCATGAGTTCGATGCCTAGGGGAGAACGTCCACTGGACGAGGGCGACAGCCCGCTGTTGCCGTTCGCCGCGGACCTGCGCCAGTTGCGTGCCGACGCGGGGACGCCGAGCTATCGGGAACTGTCCCGGCGCGCGCACTTCTCGGCGAGCACGCTGTCCGACGCGGCGGGCGGCCGGAAGCTGCCGGGCCTCGACGTCGCGCTCGCGTACGTCCGCGCGTGCCACGGCGACGAGTCCGCGTGGGAACGGCGCTGGCACGACCTCGCCGTCGCGATGGCGCAGAGCAGGACGAACGACGGACCGTCGCCGTACGTGGGCCTGAACCCGTTCACGCGAGAAGACGCCGACCGCTTCTTCGGCCGTGAGGCGCTCACGCACACATTGCTCGACAGACTCGACCGCCAGCCGTTCCTCGCCGTGTTCGGCGCGTCCGGCGAGGGGAAGTCGTCGCTGCTCAGGGCGGGCATCGCGGCGAAGTTCCCGCACGTGGTGGTGTGCACGCCCGGCCCGGATCCGGACGCGGCCCTCGCCGACGCGCTCGCGCTCCACCCGGACCTGCTGGTCGTCGACCAGTTCGAGGAGCTCTTCACGCTCTGCGAGGACGAGGTGCAGCGCCAGGCGTTCCTGGACGCACTGCTGGCCGCGGAGTGCCGCCGCGTCATCGCCGTCCGATCCGACTTCTACCCGCACTGCGCCCAGTACCCGAAGCTCGCGGAAGCGCTCACGGACGCCCAGGTGCTCCTCGGCACCATGACACCGGACGAGCTGCGCCGCGCCATCACCCAGCCCGCCGCGACCGTCGGCTGCACCGTCGAAACAGCCCTGCTGACCACCCTCGTCGCCGAGGCGGCGGGACGCAGCGGCGTGCTCCCCCTCGTGTCGCACGCGTTGCTCGAAACGTGGCACCGCAAGCGCGGCAACACCCTCACGCTCGGCGGCTACCAGTCCGCCGGCGGCATCCAGGGAGCGCTCGCGCAGAGCGCCGAGGCCGCGTTCGCCACGCTGGACGAGTCCGAGCAGCACCTGGCCAAGCAACTGCTGCTCCGGCTGAGCGCCGACGGCACCAAGCGGCCCGTGCCACGGCATGAGGTCGTGGGCGAGGAAGTGCTCGACGTGCTTGCCGACACCCGGCTCATCACCGTGGACGAGCACACCGTCGAGGTGACCCACGAGGCGCTGTTCCAGGCCTGGCCGAGGCTCCGGGCGTGGCTGGACGAGGACCACGAGGGCCTCAGGACGCACCGCAGGCTCACCGACGCCGCCAGGACGTGGCAGGAGCTGGGCCAGGACGACGACTCGCTCTACCGCAGCACCAGGCTCGCCGAGACGACCGAGTGGGTCACCCGCGCCAGGCCGGAGCTGACCGGTACCGAACGCGAGTTCATCGGCGCCTCGAAGGCACGGGAACGGCGCCGCACCCGCCGTCTGCGCTGGACCGCGGCCGGACTGGCGGTGATGCTGGTGGCCACCGCCGCGAGCGCCGCCGTGGCCGTCCAGCAGCGCCGCGAGGTCGAACGGCTCGGCCTGATCTCGCAGTCCCAGCGGCTGGCGTCCGCGTCGGAGGCACTCGCCGTCAGCGATCCCCAGCAGTCCGCCCGCAAGGCAGGCGAGGCCTACCGCGCCTATCCCACGCCCGAGGCGCGCAGTCGCGTCCTGAGCGCGTCGGCGTCGGCCCGCGGGCGCAAGCTCGACCACCTGGGCGGGTGGAGCTTCGCGTTCGGCAAGGACTTCGTCGGTCTGATGGGACCGGAGGGACTGGTCGTGCACGACACGGCCACCCTGTCGCTGAAGGCCCGCTGGCGCCCGAGCATGACCGGAGTCGTCTACTCCTGGGCCGTCGCGCCGGACGGGCGCACGATCGCGGTGTGCCTGCACGACGGCCGGATCGTGCTGTGGACAGGCCCGGAGGACGACCAGGTCGTGCTCCAGCGCGTGGGCACGCGCGGTGGCGTCGCCTTCACCGCGGACGGCCGCTCCCTCGTCGTCGGTGGCGACGTCTGGGACCTCGCCACCCGCAAGATGCGGTTCTCGCTGCCGGTCGGGCCGGTCAACGGCCCGTTCGACATCGCGGACGACCGGGTGCTGGCTCTGGTGACCGCCGGCTCCATCTCGTTGTGGGACCTGCAGACGAAGCAACGAACCGGGGGCCTGCAGGTGCAGTCCGGCGAGATCACCAGGGTGCGGTTGCTGCCCGGCGGCAGGCTGGCCGCGCTCGCCACCACCGAGGGGCAGGTGCAGATCCGGGACCTCGCGACCGGCGCCGTGGTCGCCACGCCCCCGGCGCACACCGGCGTCGTCAACAGCCTGACGCTCAGCACCGACGGCAGCATGCTGGTCTCCGGAGGCGAGGACGGCCGGGTGCACATCTGGGACGTCGCGCACGGCAACGCCATCACGACGATCGTGATCAACGAACCGGCCAGGAGCGCCCAGTTCTCACCGGACGGTGGACTGGCCGTGCTCACCCCGCGGGCCCTGCGGTTCTGGCCTCCCGGCAGCGTCCCGCGGACCGCCGGCTACACCGTCCGCGCGCTCACGGTCGACGACGACGGCACGATCGTCACCCTCGACGAGGCCGGCGTGATCGAACGCAGAGACAGCACGCTGCGCACGCTCAAACGCATCGAAACCGGTGTGCCGCAAAGCCGTTCCGGCCGCTTCAGCCCGAACCACGACCTGGTCGTCCTGAACGACGACCTCCAGGTGCTCGACGCCAGGACCGGGGAGAAGGTCAGCGCACCGGCGGTGCGCGCCGGAAGCTCGATCACGGGCATCGCGTTCGGCGAGAAGCAGATCGCCGTCGTGAACTCCGCGGAACCCGACGCGTTGTGGCCGCTGGACAAGGAGAGCAAGCCGAACTTCATCGGCGGTGACTCCAGCGGCCCGCGCAGCGCCATCTCGTTCGGCAGGAACGACGGACAGCTCGTCTTCGCCCGCGAGGACGGCGAGGTGCTGATCCGCGACTTCGGCCTGCAGTTCCAGAACATGGCTCTACCCCACACCCACTCCGCGGCGGTGCGGACGCTCGCGCTCTCCCCCGACCGCGGGATCCTCGCGACGGGTGGCGACGACGGCCTGATCGCGTTGTGGGACACCACCAGCTGGCAGAAGATCGGCGAGCTGCGCGGGCACGCCGACGCGGTCAAGGCCCTGGAGTTCAGCCCGGACGGCAGCCGGCTGGCGAGCGGGAGCTCCGACCGTTCGGTGATCGTGTGGGACGTGCGCGAACGAACCGCGTGGGCGACCCTGCGCGGGCACAGTCGGGGCGTCACGCACGTGGCGTGGCGCCCCGACGGCTCGCAACTGGTGTCCGCGGGCGCGGACGCGATCCAGGTGTGGGGCCTGGACCTCGCTCACGCCCTCCGCGTGGTCGAGAACTAGCGGGTCACACCGCTAGCGGACGAGGTCCTTGCGGAGCTCACGCGGCAACGAGAACGTGATGCGCTCGTTCGCCGTGGTGATCTCCTCGACCTCGCCGTAGCCCTGCGTCTCCAGGTACTTCAGCAGTTCCATCACCAGCAGGTCCGGCACCGACGCGCCCGACGTGACGCCGACGGTCTCGACGCCTTCGAGCCACGCCGGGTCGACCTCCTTGGCGTAGTCGATCAGGTAGGAGGCCTTGGCGCCGTGCTGCAGCGCGACCTCGACCAGCCGGACCGAGTTGGAGGAGTTCTTCGAGCCCACGACGAGCACCAGGTCGCACGACGGCGCCATCGTCTTCACCGCGGTCTGGCGGTTCGAGGTGGCGTAGCAGATGTCGTCCGAGGGCGGGTCCTGCAGATCGGGGAAGCGGTCCTTGAGCTGCCGGACCCGCACCATGGTCTCGTCGACCGAGAGCGTGGTCTGCGACAGCCAGATCACCTTGCTGGGGTCGCGGACCTCGACCTTGGCCGCGTCCTCGGCCGTGTCGACGAGCTTGACGTGGTCCGGCGCCTCACCGGCGGTGCCCTCGACCTCCTCGTGACCCTCGTGGCCGATCAGGAGGATGTCGTAGTCCTCCTTGGCGAACCGCACCGCTTCTTTGTGGACCTTCGTCACGAGCGGGCAGGTGGCGTCGATGGTGCGCAACGACCGCTGCGCCGCCTCCTCGTGGACGGCGGGCGACACGCCGTGCGCTGAGAACACCACGAGTGCGCCCTCAGGAACCTCGTCGGTCTCGTTGACGAAGATGGCGCCGCGGTCGGACAGCGTCTCCACGACGTACTTGTTGTGGACGATCTCCTTGCGCACGTACACGGGCGCGCCGTACTTCTCGAGGGCGAGCTCGACCGTCTCGACGGCACGATCAACGCCCGCGCAGTAACCACGCGGCTTCGCCAACAGGACTCGCTTGGGCATGACCCCAGGGTACCCAGGCCCGGTCCTAGGCATTTCAGACGCGGTTGCGGCAGGCTAGTACGCATGAAGCCACTGCCACTGGGTGTCCGCATCGCCGCTGGGCTGGCGGTGACCGCCCTCGAACAGGCCCGCAAGCTGCCGCAGCAGCTCGCCGGACTCCCGTTGACGGTGGTCAGCGAGGCAATGCAGTTGTCCATGCGGGTGCAGCAGCATGTGACCGAACTCGCCATCAAGGGCGACGACGTCCTCTCTGGACTGCGCCCGGCCGAGGAAGAACCGGAGTGGGCGACGTTCGACGAGGACGAGACGCCCGTCACGACTTCTCAGGAAACTCCCGTCGACGACCCCTGGGAGGAGGAGGAACGCGCGATCGCCGAGGTTCCCGAGTTCCTCCCGGCCTACGACGAGCTGTCGATCGCCCAGCTGCGCGCCCGCCTGCGCAACCTCGACGTCGAGCAGCTCGAAGAACTGCTGCGCTATGAGAAGGCGCACGAGTCGCGGCCCGAGTTCGTGGGGATGCTCAACCGCCGGATCGCGACGGTCAAAGCCCAATCGTGAGTGAAGCCAAATCCACGCTGGAGAACCCCTGGCCCGTCCGGACGGTCGCCCGCAAGCTGCTCGACTGGATCAACCGGCTCGGCGACGTGTGGGTCGAAGGTCAGGTCACGCAGCTCAACGCGCGCAGCTCGACGGCGTTCCTGACGCTGCGCGACCCGAGCGTGGACATGTCGATGTCGATCACCTGCAACGCCTCGATGATCCGCGAGCTGCAGCTCACCGAGGGCAGCAGGGTGATCGCGCACGGGAAGATCAGCTTCTACCCGAACCGGGGCACGCTGTCGTTGCGGGCGGACGACATCCGCGCGGTCGGCATCGGCGAGTTGCTGGCGCGCATGGAAAGACTGCGCAAGCTGCTGCACGCCGAAGGCCTGTTCGATCCGCGCCGCAAGCGCAGGCCGCCGTTCCTGCCGAACAAGATCGGCCTGATCACCGGCCGCGCGTCGGCCGCGGAACGCGACGTGCTCACGAACGCGCGAAACCGTTGGCCCGGCGCGCACTTCCGCGTCATCAACGTCGCCGTGCAGGGCCCGACCGCCGTCACCCAGGTGATGACCGCACTGTCCACTTTGGAGCGAGACCCCGAGTGCGACGTGATCATCATCGCCCGCGGCGGCGGCAGCGTGGAGGACCTGCTGCCGTTCTCCGACGAGGCGTTGTGCCGCGCGGTCTCCTCGTGCCGCACGCCGGTGCTGTCGGCGATCGGCCACGAACCGGACACCCCGCTGCTGGACCACGTCGCTGACGTGCGTTGTTCGACGCCGACCGACGCAGGCAAACGGGTGGTTCCCGATGTCGCTGAAGAGAGTGAACGCGTCCGCCAGATGCGCGATCGCGGTCGGCGCGCGTTGCACGGCTGGGTTGATCGAGAGCGCAAACTGCTCGACGCCCTGCGCTCCCGACCAGTACTTTCGGACCCTTATGGGCCGCTGGAGCGGCGTTCCGAGGAAGTGAAGCGTTTTCGCGACCAGGGACGCAGGGCCGTGACGCAACGACTCGATCGGGAGGACGTCCACCTCTCGGGGACGAAAGCCCGCTTGACGACCCTCGGACCAGCCGCCACGCTGGCGCGCGGATATGCCGTTGTGCAACTCGTCACACCTGACGGGCCCGACGGCGTGTTGCGTTCTGTGACGGACGCGCCGAGCGGAACACAGCTGCGGGTACGCGTCGTTGACGGGGCAGTGCGAGCGGTTGTCTCCGGCTCGGAGGTCGACTCGGAAGGGGGAGGTACCGATGATGCGTGATGCCGTGTTCCTGCCCCTGACCATGGAGGCGGCCGGCGAGTGCGCGACGGGACTGCGAACGAAGGCGGAGGCGGCGAACCGCGCCGCGGCCGACTGCTGGACGGAGATGGTGGGCGACTGCGACACCACGAGCCGCCGCACGCTGATCCTCACGTTGCACGACCTGAGCGAGGCCACCGCCGGCACGGTGCAGTACCGGCGCGTCGCGGAGGCCGAGGCGCTCATCGACGAGGCGGTGCGAGAGGGTGACGGCGAGGAGTTCGCGGAGGCGCTGGTCGGGTACGACCTGGCCGTCGCGACCGTGCTGAGCCGTCTGAGGAGTCAATCCGCGTGAGTTCGGAAACCAGCCAGGAGACTTCACCGGGTTACGAGGCCGCCCGCGACGAACTGGTCGAGGTGGTTCGCAAGCTGGAGGCCGGCGGGCTGTCCCTTGAGGACTCGCTCGCGTTGTGGGAACGCGGTGAGGCGCTCGCCAAGACGTGTGAGCAGCATCTCGCCGGTGCGCGCGAGCGAATCGATGCAGCTCTCGCTGTGGTCGAGGAGGACGTTTCGCAGGCGTGATCCCGTGCAAGGATTCAGTTGCCGATCACAAAATCCGGCACGCTGAGTAGTCGCATGGAGGCGCGCAATGGTGAACACCCCCGCGGAACGACGTCGCGAAGCCCCCGACCGGAACCTGGCATTGGAGCTCGTGCGCGTCACCGAGGCAGCGGCGATGGCCGCGGGCCGGTGGGTGGGACGCGGCGACAAGAACGGCGGTGACGGCGCGGCCGTCGACGCGATGCGCAAGCTCATCCACACCGTCTCGATGCGAGGCGTCGTGGTGATCGGCGAGGGCGAGAAGGACGAGGCGCCCATGCTGTTCAACGGCGAGGAAGTGGGCAACGGCGAGGGCCCGGACTGCGACGTCGCGGTCGACCCGATCGACGGCACCACGCTGATGGCCAAGGGCATGCCGAACGCGCTGGCCGTGCTGGCGGTGGCCGAGCGCGGGGCGATGTTCGACCCGTCCGCCGTGTTCTACATGGAAAAGCTCGCCGTGGGTCCCGAGGCGGCCGACGTCATCGACATCACCGCGCCGCTCGCGGAGAACATCCGCCGCGTCGCGAAGGCCAAGCACAGCGACGTGTCCGACGTGAACGTGTGCATCCTCGACCGGCCACGGCACGAGCAGATCGTGCAGGAGGTCCGCCAGGCCGGCGCGCGCATCCACTTCATCTCCGACGGCGACGTGGCCGGTGCGATCGCCGCCGCACGCCCCACGTCGGGCGTGGACATGCTCGTGGGCATCGGCGGCACCCCGGAGGGCATCATCGCCGCGGCGGCCCTCAAGTGCGTCGGTGGAGCCATTCAGGGCCGGTTGTGGCCCAAGGACGACGAGGAGCGCGAGAAGGCGATCGGCGCGGGCCACGACCTGTCCCGCGTGCTCACGACGAACGATCTCGTCTCGGGCGACAACGTCTTCTTCTGCGCCACCGGCGTGACCGACGGCGACCTTCTGCGCGGCGTTCACTACCGGGCGGGCGGCTGCACGACCCAGTCGATCGTCATGCGCTCCAAGTCCGGCACCGTGCGCATGATCGACGGCTTCCACAGCCTGCACAAGCTGCGCGAATACGCCTCGGTGGACTTCGATCTGCCCGAAGCCGCGCAGCAGCCGCTGCCGTAGTTCACTGTGAATCTGTGAACCGTTAACGGAGGGTCACCCTCCGAGTGACCCTAGTGACCAAGTCACTTTCGTCCTTAGTTTCCGACCTGACCCCGGCAACCCTGCGCCGGGTTCAGGAAAGGAACTCAACGATGAGGGCACGTTCGTTGTTCTCCGCATTCGTCGTGGCCGCGGGCGCTCTGCTCGCCTCGGCCGCTGCGGCTACCGCGGCTCCGGCTCCCACCGCCGACGGCGACGTCTCGCCGATGATCGTCGGTGGCACCAACGCCTCGCAGGTCTACCCGTTCATGGTCTCCCTGCAGAGCACCTCGGGTAGCCACTTCTGCGGCGCGTCGCTGGTCAAGGCCAACTGGGTCGTGACGGCCAAGCACTGCGTCCAGGGCTCGTCCGCGGCGTCGATCCGCACCCGGATCGGCACCACGAACCGCACCAGCGGCGGCACCACGACCGGCGCCTCGCGGATCATCACGCACCCGTCCGCCGACCTGGCGCTGGTGCAGCTCAACACCTCGGTCAGCCAGGCCCCGATCGCCATCTCGACGGCGTCCGGCCCGGTCGGCACCGCGACCCGCATCATCGGCTGGGGCCAGACCTGCCCGGTCCGCGGCGCCTGTGGTGCTCCCGTGACCCTGCAGGAGCTCAACACGTCGATCGTCTCGGACAGCCGGTGCTCCGGCATCAGTGCCGCGTCGGAGATCTGCACCAACAACACCGACGGCAACAAGGGCGCCTGCTACGGCGACTCGGGCGGCCCGCAGGTGAAGTCGGTCAGCGGCCGCTGGGAGCTCATCGGCGCGACCAGCCGCTCCGGTGGCGGCGCGAACTGCGCCCAGGCTCCGTCCATCTACGTGGACGTCGCGTACTACCGCTCCTGGGTCAGCTCGAACGTGGGCGGCCTGTAACCCGGTAAACGCATTCCGAGGGCCCGTCTCCCATTCGTTATGGGAGGCGGGCCCTCGCCGTTGCAACCTGAGCACTCCTCCGGTCGTCTACTTCGGCAAGGGATGGTCCAACCAGGGGGTGCGCGATGAGGATGCTGCTCGTGGCGGTCGCGTTGATGTCGGTCGCGGGGTGCGCGCAGGGGGCCGTGCACGCCGAGACTCCAACTACGCCACCATCTTCGTCGTCTTCGGCGTCATCTTCAGCGCCGTCCTCGGAGGCGCCGCCTTCCACGCCTCCTTCGACGTCGTCGGAGGCTCCTCCCCCGCCACCGCCTCCCCCGCCCGTCGTGAAGCCGACGCCGTGCACCATCAGCGACGGCGCGTGCATCCAGCTCTCCACGAACCAGTCGTGGGTCGTGCGGGGAGACAAGATCGTCTACGGCCCGACGCCGATCACCCACGGGCGCAAGGGTTTCGAGACGCCGCTGGGCAACTTCCCGGTGCTGCGCAAGGTGAAGAACGAGTGGAGCAGGCCGTACAACGCGCCGATGCCGTGGTCGACGTATTTCACCGAGAGCGGCATCGCGTTCCACGAAGGATCGCTGACCGTGCCGTCGCACGGTTGCATCCACCTCGACCCGCCGTCAGCCCAGTACTACTTCACCAACCTTTCGATCGGCGACACCGTCCAGGTGGTCTCATGATCACCAACTGTGCCGGTGCATAAGAAGATGATTGAGATCACCCCGTGGTGGTTACTCCACTACTGAGGGGTGATGAGAGATGCGAGTTCTGATCGCGACGGTGCTCCTGATCCTCGGTTTCGCCATTCCCGCGCAAGCCCAGGCGGGATGCACCGTCCACAACGGAGCATGCCTGGAGAAGCACTCCAACCAGGCGTGGCTGGTCTTCAACGGCAAAACGAGCTACGGGCCGGTGACGATCAGCCACGGCAAGCCGGGGTACGAGACCCCGGTGGGCATGTTCTCGGTGCTGCGCAAGGTGAAGAACGACTGGAGCGTCCCCTACAACGGCCCGATGCCGAACGCGGTGTACTTCACCACGACCGGTATCGCGTTCCACCAGGGTGACACCGCGGTCCAGTCGCACGGTTGCATCCGGATGCCCATGGATGCGTCACTCGTGTTCTACGACAACCTGATGGTCGGCGAGCAGGTGCAGGTGCTGCCCTAGCCGGCGATGACACTTCGAAGGCCTGGCCGCCCACCGGTCAGGCCTTCACCCCTGCGCCCGGAGCATCCTCTCGACCGTCGCCTCGATCCCGTCGACCCTCTTCAGCGCGGTCTCGTGGTCGGCCCCGTCGTCCTCCCTGGCCAGCGTGTAGATCACCCCGCCGGCACTGGCGACGTGGTCGGGAACCCAGACGATGCCGCGCTCGTCCAGCAGATCGGTCACGTCGTCGTCGGTGAGCTGGTTGTTGGCAGGCCCCACGATCAGCTTGACGTCGAGGTGCCGCACGGTTTCCGGGCTCAGCACCCCGCCCACCGCCGCGGGGATCAGCACGTCGGCCTTGACCTCGTACGCCTCATCGGGGTGCACCCAGCCGAACTCGCCGGTGCGCCTGCTTTCGTCCACATCGGACACCGTGATGTCCGCGCCACCGAGCCCCTTCGCGATCAACTCCCCCACCGAACCGAACCCGCTGATCACCACCTTCCTGCCGGTGAGGTCCGGCGTCCCGAAGACGTGCCGCGAGGCCGCTTTCAACGCCGCCAGCACACCTCGCGCCGTGGGCCCGCTGGACGAGCCCGTGCCGCCGTGCTCCTCAGGCAGGCAGTAGGCGTGCGGCGTCACTTCCCGGAGCACCAGCATGTCGTCCGGCCCGGTTCCGACGTCCGGACCGGCCCGGTAGGCGCCGCCGAACTCGTTGATCAGGTCGGCGTGGTCGAGCAGCACCGCGCGCCGGAGTTCCGGGGTGAGCTCCCGGTCGACCACGATCACGCTCTTGGCTCCACCGTGGGGAATCCCGGCCGCCGCGCACTTCAGCGTCATGGCCCTGGACAACCGCAGCACGTCCGTGACGGCGTCGGTGATCCGTTCGTACGGCTTCATCCGGCACCCGCCGACCGCCGGTCCCGCCTCGGTCGAGTGCAGGGCGACCATGGTGGTCATCCCCGACCGCTTCCCCGTGCGGACGACGAGCTGTTCGTGCTCCCACATCTGCGTTCCCTCCCGAACTTCGGTCAAGCTATGACCTCGAAGTTAGGGTGAACACCAGTGCGCGACGCACTTCACCGAACATTATTCGGCACGGTGGCGTGAGGAACGTGATGGATGAACTTGATTCGGCGATCGTGCGGGAACTGCAGCGCGATGCCCGGCAGTCGAACCGCGACATCGCCCGCAAGGTGGGCGTGGCGCCGTCGACGTGCCTGGAGCGCACCCGCCTGCTGCGCGAACGCGGCGTGATCCGCGGCTACCACGCCGACATCGCCCCGTCCGCGCTGAACCGGGGCGTGCAGGCGCTGGTGTCGGTGCAGGTGCGCCCGTTGAGCCGGGCCGTGATCGACGCCTTCAAGGCGTTCACCGCCGGCCTGCCCGAGGTGACGGCGGTGTTCGTGATGGCGGGCAGCGACGACTTCGTGATCCACGTGGGCGCTCAGGACAACGAGCACCTGCACGCGTTCCTGGTCGACAGGCTGAGTCAGCGCAAGGAGATCGTCGGCTTCCGCACGTCGATCATCTTCCAGCACCTGGCGAAGCACGACCCGGCACCGTTGCCGGAGGCCTGACCGCTGCCGGTCAGGCCTCCGCGCCGGTGTCAGCTGCCGTCGCTGGAGTGCCCTGGGAACAGGTGCGCCGACGGGTTGAGCACCACCGCGATGTTGTTGACCGCGGTCGCCGCCTCGCCGAACCCCGTCGCGATGAGCTTGACCTTGCCGGGGTACTGCGCGACGTCGCCGGCCGCGTAGATCCTGTCCAGCTTGGTCTTCATCGTGGAGTCGACGAGCACGGCGCGATGGTCGAGTTCGAGACCCCACGACTCGATCGGCCCGAGGTCGGCGGTGAACCCGAGCGCCGCGACGACGGTCTGCGCGGGCAACGTCCGCGCGTCACCGCCCTTGACCTTGATGTCCACTTCGGACAGTGGTTCGCCGCGCAAAGCCAGCACCTCGGCGTCGGTGATGATCTCGACCCCGAGTTCCCGCACCTGCCGCACGGTGGCGGCGTGCGCACGGAAGTTGGCCCTGCGGTGCACGATCTTCACGCTCGCGGCGATCGGGTGCAGCGCCAGCGCCCAGTCGAACGCCGAGTCGCCACCACCCACGATCACCACGTGCTGCCCGGTGTGTTCGGCCAGCACCGGCACGAAGTGGACCATGCCGCGCCCCAGCCAGCCGTCGCCCGCGGGCAGCGGACGCGGGTTGAACTCGCCCATGCCCGCCGTGATCAGCACGGCCCTGGTGTTGATCGAGGTGCCGTCCGCGAGCCCGACCCGCAGACCGTCCTCAGTGGACTCACAGGTGCGCGCCTGGCGGCCGAGCAGGTAGTTCGGCTTGAACTGCGCCGCCTGCTCCACCAGTCCGTTGACGAGGTCGCGTCCCCTGACAGCGGGGAACCCGGCCACGTCGAAAATCATCTTCTCCGGATACATCGCGGTGACCTGGCCGCCCGGTTCGGGCAGCGCATCGACCACGGCGACGTTCATTTCCCGGAAGCCGGCGTAATAAGCGGCGAACAACCCCGTGGGACCAGCTCCCACGATGAGGAGGTCGACGTCACGCTCCATGAGTGGTGCCCTTCTGCCAGTGGTGGGTGGCAGTGCTGTGATCGACGATAGAGACTCGGAGGTATGTCTGAACAGGAGTACCGCGTCGAGCACGACACGATGGGTGAGGTCCGCGTGCCGGTCGACGCATTGTGGCGCGCCCAAACACAACGCGCGGTCGAGAACTTCCCGATTTCCGGTCGAGGCCTCGAACGAGCCCAGATCAGAGCGCTGGGCCTGCTCAAGGCGGCGGCGGCCCGAGTGAACGCCAGGCTCGGCGTGCTCGACGAGGACCTGGCCGCCGCGATCGTCACGGCGGCCGACGAGGTCGCCGCCGGTCAGTGGGACGACCACTTCCCGGTCGACGTCTTCCAGACAGGTTCCGGCACGTCCTCGAACATGAACGCCAACGAGGTCATCGCCACCCTGGCCACCCGCGCCCTCGGTCGCGACGTCCACCCGAACGACCACGTCAACGCCTCGCAGTCGTCCAACGACACGTTCCCGACGACCCTGCGCGTGGCCGCCACCGAGGCCGTGGTGACCGACGTGATCCCGTCCCTGGAACACCTGCGGGGCGTGCTGGAGTCACGCGCCGCCGAGTGGTCCGACCTCGTCAAATCCGGCCGCACGCACCTCATGGACGCCGTCCCGATCACGCTGGGCCAGGAGGCCGGAGCCTGGGCCGCCCAGGTCCGCTACTCCGTCGAACGTCTGCAGGCCTCGATCCCGCGCCTGGCGGAACTGCCGATCGGCGGCACCGCGGTCGGCAGCGGCCTGAACGCCCCCGCGGAGTTCGGCGCTCTCGTCGCCACCGAACTGGCCAAGGCCACCGACCTGCCGCTGGTGGAGGCCCGCGACCACTTCGAGGCCCAGGCCACCCAGGACGGCGTGGTCGAGATCTCCGGCCAGCTCCGCGCCACCGCCGTGGCCCTGTTCAAGATCGCCAACGACCTCCGCTGGCTGGGCTCCGGCCCCCGCACCGGCCTCGGCGAACTCGCCCTCCCCGACCTCCAGCCGGGCAGCTCGATCATGCCGGGCAAGGTCAACCCGGTGATCTCCGAAGCCACGATGATGGTCGTGGCCCAGGTCATCGGCAACGACGCCACCGTCGCGTTCGCCGGCTCGCAGGGCAACTTCCAGCTGAACGTGATGCTGCCGGTCATCGCCCGCAACGTCCTGGAGTCGTCCCGCCTGCTCGCCGCCGTAGCCCGGCTCTTGGCGGACAAGGTCCTGACCGGCACCGAAGCGCAGGCCGAGCAGATGCGCGAGTACGCCGAGTCGTCCCCGTCCATCGTCACGCCGCTGAACCGCTACATCGGCTACGAGGAGGCGGCGTCGATCGCCAAGCAGTCGTTGAAGGAGCGCAAGACCATCCGCGAGGTGGTGCTGGAGCGCGGCCACGTCCCGGGCAAGCTCACCGAGGAACAGCTGGACGCGGCGCTCGACGTGCTGCACATGGCCCGCGGCGGCCGCTGACGCCCCGGTTCCGGTCGCCGGGGGCCAAGCCTCGGCGGCCGGAGCCGCCACGTCCTCGGCTTCCCGTTCCGGCACCCACGTGACGCCGTCCAGCGGCGCCGAGAAACAGGAAGGCCGCCAACGCGCTCTTCAGCGGGCTGACGGCCTGACAAGATCAGATAGAACGGAAATCGCAGGTCAGGAGTACATCGCGAGCCAGATCGCGATGTAGTGGCAGATCGCCGCCACCACGGTCGCCGCGTGGAAGAACTCGTGATACCCGAACACCTGCGGCCAGGGATTGGGCCACCGGGTCGCGTAGAACACCGCACCGACCGTGTAGAGCGCCCCACCCACCAGCAGCAGCACCAGAGCGGCAACCCCGGCGTGGTGCAGCAGCTCGGGCAGCACGAACACCGCGACCCATCCGAGCGCGATGTAGATGGGCACCCCGAGCCACCGCGGCGCGTGTGGCCAGGCCAGCTTCAACGTGACACCGAGGATCGCGCCGATCCACACCACGGTCAGCACGATGCGCCCGGTGTCGGGATTCATCGCCAGCAGCGCGAACGGCGTGTAGGTGCCCGCGATGAACACGAAGATCATCGAGTGGTCCAGGCGCTTCATCCACGTGCGCACGCGCTCGGACTGCCACGTCACGCGGTGGTACAGCGCCGAGACGCCGAAGAGGCCCAGGACTGTCAGGCCGTAGACGGACGTGGCGAGGGCAGCGCGCGCGGACACTGTGGACGCCGCCAGAGCGATCAGCGTCGCGCCTGTCGCCACCGAGGCGACGAACGACCAGAGGTGCAGCCATCCACGCAGGCGCGGCCGCAGTCCGGGCTGAGGAGTGGTAGCAGTGGTCACAGGGTCCTAGGTTACGCGACCGTAGGTTTCCTACCGCGTCTCAGTGATGAACGTTGCACGGCGTACGCTGTTCGGACGTGGCACTCCGCACCCGTGTGAAAGACGTCGCTATCCACTTCTACGAGTGGATTCTCCGCCGCGAGCTCAGCGCGACCACGCAGGTGCCCAAGCACGTCGGCGTGGTTCTCGACGGCAACCGCAGGTGGGCCAGGGAAGCCGGCTTCACCGATGTCGCGCACGGGCACAGGGCCGGCGCGCGCAAGATCCTCGAGCTGCTCGACTGGTGTGGTGACGCCAAAGTGGAGGTCGTCACCCTCTGGATGCTGAGCACCGACAACCTCAACCGCGACATCGACGAGCTGGCGCCGTTGCTCGACATCATCGCGGACATCACCGACGAGCTGGCCGAGGACGGCAAGCCGTGGCGGGTCCGGCACGTCGGCGCGATCGACATGCTGCCCAGGGAGCACGCCGAGCGTCTCACCAACGCCGCGAACAAGACCAAGAACCGCACGGGCATCCAGGTCAACGTCGCCGTCGCGTACGGCGGGCGGCAGGAGATCGCGGACGCCGTCCGGAAGCTCCTGCAGTCCCACGCCGAGCGCGGCGGCACCATCGAGGAACTGGCAGAGGTCCTCGACGTCGACCACATCGCGGAGCACCTCTACACGTCCGGGCAGCCCGACCCCGACCTGATCATCCGCACGTCCGGTGAGCAGCGGCTCTCCGGTTTCATGCTCTGGCAGTCGGCGCACTCGGAGTTCTGGTTCTGCGAGGCCTACTGGCCCGGTTTCCGGCGCACCGACTTCCTGCGGGCCATGCGCGAGTACGCCAAGCGCCACCGCAGGTACGGCGGCTGAGACGACACGTAGAAGGGGCGCCCACCGCGAGGTGAGCGCCCCTTCGAGCGTTGGCGACGAGATCACTCGCCGTCGTGGCCCCACTCCGAGCCGTCCTCGATGCCGCCGGCCGCGCAGGTCTCCGTGATGGAGGGCGAGTTCACCGGAACCGCCGCGCCGAGCACGCCGACGTTGTTGCCGCACACGCCACCGGTGAGGTTGAGGTTGTTGGCGTTACCGACGACCAGCAGCGGCTCGTTGACCCAGTGGTGGCCGGGAGCGGCCATCGCGGGGGAACCGACGGCAACGAACGCAGCAGCGACACCGAGAGCGGCAGCAGCCTTCTTCAGCACGATTTTTCTCCTCATGAAGGTTTAAACGAGTAAAACGCGTCTGGGGGCGCCAGAAATGACGCCCCCAGACGTAGAGCTAAAAGGGAGATCAGCCCTCGTCGACGATGCCGCCGGCGGCGCAGGTCTCGGTGATCGACGGCGAGTTGATCGGCACGGCGCCACCCAGGACACCGACGTTGTTGCCGCAGGCGCCGATGGTGCCGTTGAGGTTGTTGCCGTTCAGCAGGACCAGCAGCGGGCCGTTGCTCCAGTGGTGGCCGTAGCCGTGGCCGTGGTCGTGGCCCTCGCCGGCCATGGCGGCCGGGGCGAACGCGAGCGACAGCGCGGCTGCGGCGATGACCGCGGCACAAGTCTTCTTCACGTCAATCTCCTTCATGTCGGGTTATCCCCGTCATTTCCGGAGTCTTCGGGGATCTCCGGAGCGGTGGGGTCTCCGGGCGGAAACGCTATAGGTATTGATCTCGAATGGCGGCCCGCGTGACCCCATTGTGTGACGTCAAGATCAACAACATTCCCCGATCAGGTGGTCGTCGATTCACGATTCGGTCGCGAGTAAGACGCTGTGGTAGACGCTCTACGCTCTCCGACTCATGGACGCCAACGAGCTGGTGCGCGGCTACCTGGTGCTGGGGCTGCGCCTCGGGCGCCTGGTGTCCGGGTTCGTCGACTCGTTCACCGGCGACCCGGCACTGAGCCGCGCCGTCGACAACGAACCGCGCCTGCACCCCAGGGCGCTGGGAGACCACGCGCGGCTGCTGCGCAGGGAGATTCCCGGCAGCGACCTCGCCGACCAGCGCAAACAGTTCCTCGACGCGCACCTGAGGGCGCTGGAGTGCACCGCGCGCAAGCTCGACGGCGAGCACATCTCGTTCGTCGACGAGGTCCAGCAGTACTTCCAGGTCCGCATCCGCCCCGGCGACGAGGACGCGTACGCGCAGGCCCACCGCAACCTCAGCGCGGTGCTCGAAGGACCGGGCTCGCTCGCCGACCGCCTCGCCGACTTCCGCGAGACCGACGAGGTGCCCGCACGCAGGCTCCAGGGCGTCGTACAGGCCCTGTCGAGCGCTCTGCGGGACCGGGTGCGCCAGAAGTACGCGCTGCCCGAGCAGGAGATCGTGGAGTACCAGGTCGTCACGAACAAGCCGTGGAGCGGCTTCAACTACTACCTCGGCGGCTACCGCAGCAGGGTCGCGATCAACGCCGACATGGGCCACCGCATGTCGAACCTGCCGCACCTGGTCGCACACGAGTCCTATCCGGGCCACCACACCGAGCACTGCCGCAAGGAGGCGGGCCTGGTGGCCAAGCGCGGCCACGCGGAACAATCGATCTTCCTGATCAACACGCCGCAGTGCCTGATGGCCGAGGGCATGGCGGACCTCGGCCTGCACGCCGCGGTCGGGCCGGGCTGGGGAATGTGGACGGAGCGGATCCTCGGCGACCTCGGGTTGCGAATGGACGGCGAACTGTCCGAAAAGGTCGAGGCGGCGGCATCGGGCCTGCTCACGGTGCGGCAGGACGCGGCTCTGCTGCTACACGATCGTGGTGCGGATCAGGATGACGTGGTTGCGCATCTGCGCAGGTGGCTGCTAGTCCCCGACCGTCGCGCACGGCAGATGGTCCGTTTTCTGGCCGATCCGCTGTGGCGCGCGTACACCACGACGTACGTCGAAGGGGTGCGTCTCGTGCGGGCCTGGCTCGACGTCCGCGCGCCCGGCGAGTCGCTCGACTCCCGCTATCTGAGACTTCTCGACGAGCCTCTCGTGCCGAAATCACTCGAATCCCAGGTCAGGGACGGTCTGTCGTGGTTGGCGCGCAACAACCACGAAAACAGCATCTGACCAGCAAGAACACGGCTGCGGTCACGTTTCGGGTTGTTTTCGGGCAGATGACGAATCAGGAATCACCTGTGTGGCTTCGTGCAGATGAGGCACTTTCGCAGGTAACTTCGAATGTGGCGGGACGCGACCACTGCGGACCGCGCAGGGAGGCTCTGATCGTGGCAGACAACGTCGCGAGGGGGCCGGCACCCGGCCCTCGTGGTCGACCTGCCTGACGCCACACCGGCGGAGGGCAAGACGATCGATCAGGGTGGTGCCTGGCCCAGCGAGGAGCGGACGCGGGTGCCGCGTTCGTGAGGGAGTTGCCGTGAACGCACGACGTCCCGCGAGCCGTTCCTCAGGCTCATCGCGCAGTTCTTCCTCCCGGCGCAAGTCCGCCGCCCCAGCCATCACGACATATGTGCTGGACACGTCGGTACTGCTGTCCGATCCTCTCGCCGCCACCCGTTTCGCGGAGCACGAGGTCGTGCTCCCGCTCGTGGTGATCAGCGAGCTGGAGGGCAAGCGCCACCACCCCGAACTGGGCTGGTTCGCGAGGGAAGCCCTGCGCCTCCTCGACGACCTGCGCTTGCGGCATGGTCGCCTCGATTCGCCGATCCCCATCGGGGATCTGGGAGGCACCTTGCACGTCGAGCTCAACCACTCCGACCCGGAGGTGTTGCCATCAGGTTTCCGAACGGACTCCAACGACGCCCGAATCCTCGCGTGCTCCCTCAACCTCGCTGCTGAGGGGCGCAACGTCACCCTGGTGACGAAGGACATGCCGCTGCGGGTCAAGGCCGGATCGGTCGGCCTGCAGGCGGAGGAGTACCGGGCGCACGACGTCACCCTGTCAGGCTGGACGGGAATGTCCGATCTGGACGTTCCACAGTCCCTGGTGGACAGCCTGTTCAAGGAGAACGTCGTCGACCCCACCCAGTTCGAGGACTTGGAGCACATCGCGGAACTGCCCTGCCACACCGGAATCCGGTTGCTGGCGGGCACCTCGAGCGCTCTGGGCCGGGTGACCGCGGACAAGCAGATCAAGCTGGTGCGCGGAGATCGGGAGGCGTTCGGACTGCACGGAAGGTCCGCCGAACAGCGGATCGCACTGGATCTCCTGCTGGACTCCGAAGTCGGCATCGTCTCGCTGGGCGGGCGTGCGGGCACCGGCAAGTCGGCACTGGCGCTGTGCGCCGGTCTCGAAGCCGTGATGGAACGAAGGCAGCACCGCAAGGTCGTGGTGTTCCGGCCGCTGTACGCGGTCGGTGGCCAGGAACTCGGCTACCTGCCGGGTAGCGAGAGCGAGAAGATGGGGCCGTGGGCGCAGGCGGTGTTCGACACCCTCGGCGCGCTGGTGAGCCAGGCGGTGGTGGAAGAGGTGATGGACCGCGGAATGCTCGAGGTCCTGCCCCTCACCCACATCCGCGGCCGCTCGCTGCACGACTCCTTCGTGATCGTGGACGAGGCGCAGTCGTTGGAGCGCAACGTGTTGCTGACCGTGCTGTCGCGTCTGGGCAGCAACTCGCGGGTGGTGCTGACGCACGACGTGGCGCAGCGCGACAACCTGCGGGTCGGCCGGCACGACGGCGTGGCGGCGGTGATCGAGAAGCTGAAGGGCCACCCGCTCTTCGCTCACGTCACGCTGACCCGCTCGGAGCGTTCGCCGATCGCGGCCCTCGTCACCGAGATGCTGGAGGACTACGCCTCGTAGTGCCGTGAACGAGAACGGCCCCGCGCATTCGTTGCGCGGGGCCGTTCTTCACTTCCGGGTTCTAGTCGAGAGCGCGCTTCATGAAGCCGCGCAGGCCGAGTCCGCCGAAGCCGGCGATCGCGAGGACGAGCACGGCCAGCACGATCGGCAACGGGATGTGCGGCACGGCCGGCACCAGTTCCGCGCGCATGCCCTCGCTCACGTACGTCAGCGGGTTGAGCGCGCAGACCACCTTGAACCACAGCAGATCGTCGCTCAGCGACCGCCACGGGAACTGGGCGGACCCCGTGAACAGGATCGGGGTGAGGATCACCGCGAACATCACGTTGATCCGGCGCGCGGGCACCGACGTGCCGATGACGAGGCCGACGCTGCCACCGGCGAGACATCCGAGAACGATCACCAGCAGTGCGCCGGGGATTCCCGACCACGCCCACGACACGTCGAGCATCACGAAGCCGACCGGCACCATCAGCACGGCCGCGAAGAACCCGCGGACCGCGCCGAACACGATCTTCTCCACCGCGACGAGCGGGATGGAGATCGGCGCGAGCAGCCGGTCCTCGATCTCGCGCGTCCACGAGAAGTCCAGCACCAGCGGCAGCGTCGTGTTCTGCAACGCGCCCAGGAACCCGTTCATCGCGATGATGCCGGGTAACAACACCTGGGCGAAGTCGTCCTGGACGTACCCGATGTCCCCCAGCACCTTCGCGAAGATGAAGAGGATGAAGAACGGCTGGATGATCACCTGCGCGAGGAAGCTCGGCAGCTCGCGGCCCGTGACGAAGACGTCGCGCCACAGGATCGCCTGGAACGTCCTGAGTTGGCTCACCGAAGCTCCCTGCCGGTCAGGTGGATGAAGACGTCTTCCAGGCTGGGCTTGCCGATCGCGACGTCGCTGACCGTGACGTCGAGGTCCCGCAGGACGTTCAGCACGGCGGGCAACGTGATCGCGGTGTCGCTGTCGGTGTAGACGCGGAACACGTCGTTCAGGTCCTCGACCCGCTGCACACCCTCCACTTCGGACAGTCCTTGGGTGATCTTGGCGGGCTCGCTGCCGTTCGGGCTCACCGTGACGCTGACGGTGTTGCTGCCGGGCAGGCTCTTCGTGAGCTCGGCCGGCGTGTCCAGGGTGAGCAGCTTGCCGTGGTCGACGATGCCGACGCGGTCGCACAGTTTCGTGGCCTCGTCCATGTCGTGCGTGGTGAGCACGACCGTGACGCCGTCCGCGTGCAGTGCGGCGACGCGTTCGTGGACGAAGAGCCTGGCCTGCGGGTCGAGTCCGGTGCTCGGTTCGTCGAGGAACAGGACCTTGGGACGGTGCATCAGCGCGCGGGCGATCATCAGCCGTTGCGCCTGGCCTCCGGACAACGTGTCGACGAGCGCGTTCTGATGCTCCTTGAGACCCATCCGCTCGAGGATGTCGTCGGCGAGCGCCTGGCGTTCCTTCTGGCCGATGCCGTGATAAGCCGCGTGGAACAACAGGTTCTGCCTCGCGTTGAGCGACCGGTCGAGGTTGTTGCGCTGCGGCACGACGGCCAGCAACTGCCGCGCGCGCTTGGAGTCGGCCACCACGTCGACGCCCTCCACGAACGCCTGCCCCGAGGTGGGGCGGACGCGCGTGGTGAGGACACCGACCGTGGTCGTCTTGCCCGCGCCGTTGGGCCCGAGCAATCCGAAGACCTCGCCGCGGCGGACGTCGAAACTCAATCCGTCCACCGCAGGCTTTTGTCCCGTTTTATAGACTTTGCGGAGATCTCTTACCGAGACCGCTTCGTCCACTTTTTCACCATCCCCCTGGCAACGGCCTTCCTTCCGCGAATCCAGCGGCGGACTGAATGCCGAGCACAGCCTTGTCGTGGAATTCCTCCAGCGAGTTCGCACCGGCATACGTGCAGGCCGAACGAACGCCGGACGTTATCGCATCGAGCAGGTCCTCCACGCTCGGGCGCACCGGGTCCAACTTCATTTTCGAGGTCGAGATGCCTTCTTCGAACAACCCCTTCTTGGCCCGGTCGAACGCGTTGTCGCTGCGCGTCCGCGCCGTCACAGCGCGCTTCGACGCCATTCCGAAGGATTCTTTGTAGAGGTTCCCGCGCTCATCGCGTTGCAGATCCCCAGGCGACTCGTAGGTCCCCGCGAACCAGCTGCCGACCATCACGCTGCTGGCCCCTGCGGCCAACGCCAGCGCCACGTCGCGTGGGTGCCGCACGCCACCGTCGGCCCACACGTGCTTGCCGAGCCTGCGTGCCTCGGCCGAGCACTCCGCGACGGCGCTGAACTGCGGCCGCCCCACGCCGGTCATCATCCGCGTGGTGCACATCGCGCCGGGGCCGACACCGACCTTGATGATGTCCGCGCCGGCCTCGACGAGGTCCCGCACGCCCTCCGCGGTGACGACGTTGCCCGCCGCGACCGGCACGCTCGGGTTCGCTTCCTTCACGGCCTTGAGCGCCGCGATCATCTTCTCCTGATGCCCGTGCGCCGTGTCCACGACCAGCACGTCCACGCCGGCCTTGATCAACGCTTCGGCCTTGGCCCGCACGTCCCCGTTGACCCCGACCGCGGCCGCGACCCGCAGCTTGCCGTCGTCGTCCTTGGCTGGCTGGTAGACCTCGGCCCTGAGCGCCGTCAACTCGGTCAGCACGCCCTTCAACCGGAGCGAGTCGTCCACGCCCAACGCGATCTTGTGCGCGCTGTGGTGCAGCTCGTCGAACACGTCCTGGGGCCGCGAGTCGAGCGACAGCTTCAGCACGTCGGTGTTCATGACGTCGCCAAGGCGCGCGAACCGGTCCACGCCCGTGAGCGCGGCCTCGTCGACAACGCCAAGAGGCCGCCCACCGTCGTCCACGATGACAACCGCGCCGTGCGCCCGCTTGTGCAACAGGTTCCAGGCGTCCGCCACCGCGTCACGCGTCATGAGCGTCAACGGCGTGTCCCAGACGGGATGCCGCTCCTTGACCCACGCGATGATCTCCGCGACGGCCTCGGTGGGCACGTCCTGCGGGATGACGACAAGTCCGCCCCGCCGCGCGATGGTCTCCGCCATCCGCCGCCCGGCCACGGCCGTCATGTTCGCGACGACGATGGGGATCGTGGCCCCGGTGCCGTCCGAGGTGGAGAGGTCGACGCCGAACCGGGACTCCACGGCACTGCGGCCGGGAACGAGGAAGACGTCGTCGTAGGTCAGGTCGTAAGAGGGTCGATGCCCTTCGATGAACCGCACGTGCTTCCACGATACGCGCCGTGTCTCACTTGGGCAGCGGGTCTCACTTGGACAGGCGCGTCACGGCTTCCAGACGTAGCCGGTGGTCGTCGTCACCACGACGAACCCGAGGCGTTCCAGGATCGGCCTGCTGTCCTCTGAGGCGTCGACCTGCAGGTACTTCACACCTCGTTCGAGCGCGACGCGCGCACGGTGCGCCACGAGAGCGCGGTAGATGCCCTTGCCCCGCCACCGCTCAAGCGTGCCACCACCCCAGAGACCGCCGAACTCGGTGCCCGGCACGATCTCCAGCCGCGCGGACGACACGACCTGACCGTCTGCCTCCGCGATCACGACGACCGTGTTCGGGTCGTCCTTCTTCTCCAGCAGGTAGTCGGCGAGCCAGCTGCTGTCGCGCTCGAACACCTCCGTGGCCGTGGCTGCGAGCCGATGCAGGTCGGCCTCGTCCCTGGTCTCGCGCAGGACGATCCGCTCGTCGAGGTGGACCGGCCCCGCCATCTCCTCGGCGAGCCCGACGAGCACGGTCTCGCGGCCCTCGGAGACGAACCCGGCCGCCTCCAGCCGTCGCGGCAGGTCAGCAGGCCTGTCATGACCCCAGGTCTTCCACTCGACGGCCTGCCCGCGGGCGGCGAAGAAGTCGCGCTGACGTGCGATCACGGCGTCCAGTTCGGTGCCGGCGAGGCGGAGGTCGGGCGGGCCCGAGACGAAACCGCGGCGGTGGTCCCAGGCGACCCGGAACACCTCCGCGTCCTGCACGGCGTCGGGATACGCCTCCCACTCGGCGGAGCGGGCCTGGGTGTCGAATGCGCTGAGCAGCGCGGAAGCGTCGGTCACTGGCTTGACGCTATTGCCGGGCGCCGGTGGCCGCACGCGATTTTCGAACCAGAACCGCCCGAGCGCGAGCACGCTGACCGGCCACTTCTCGGTGAGCACGCGCCGCAGGACGGGGTGCCCGGAACCGGTGATGCGGGGCAGCCACTCTCCCGGTTCTCCGGCGAACGTCACCGGGGCGCCGTAGACCTCCGGCCAGGGCTCGACCACGTTGAGCAGGAGGCCTTGGGCGGGCACACCGCGCCAGCCGTTCTCCAGCTCGGAGGCGACCTCGCTTCCTTCGTCGAGCTCAACGACGACCCAGACCTCGACCCGCACCGTTTCTCCGGTGTCGAGGCTGATCGGCAGGACCACGCGGATCGTGATGCCGAAGTCCTGCACGCCGAGGACCCGCCCGTCGTACCAGCTCACCGTCGCGCCGCGATCCAGCTCCGTCCACTGCGCGAAGTCGTCCGGCTCGGCGTAGACGCGGCCGAACTCCCGGTTCTCCCCCATGCCGCCACGCTAGCGGCGGTCAGGCATCACGAGCATCGACGACGGCTCGGTGCGGCCACGTCTCGTCCAGCGCCCCGCAGACGCCGAGCGTCACGACCGCGCTGCCTGCGGAGAAGCCGGCTCAGTCGCCTTGATTCGGTTGTGCGGCAGGCAGAAGGGCCCTCACCTCCTCGATGGTCGTCGCCTCCGACGGGTCCTTGTCCGGGCGGTAGCGCACGACGCGGGCGAACCGCAGCGCGACGCCACCGGGATAGCGCGGCGAGACCTGCACGCCGTCCAGCTCGATCTCGATCACCAGCTCGGGGCGGACCATGACCACCCAGTCGTTCTGCTCGGCGGCGATCTCCTGCAGGGCCTTGGTCTGCCACTTCAGCAGTTCGTCGGTGAGGCCCTTGAAGGTCTTGCCGACCATCACGGGCGGGCCGCCGTCCGGGTCGCGGGCGCCAAGATGCAGGTTCGAGAGCCAGCCGCGGCGGCGGCCGCTGCCCCACTCGACGCCGAGCACGACCAGGTCGAGCGTGTGCACCGGCTTCACCTTCTGCCAGGCCTTGCCGCGGCGGCCTGCCGCGTAGGGCGAGGCCAGCGACTTCACCATCACGCCCTCGTGGCCCGCGGACAGCGATGCCGTGACGACGGTCGCCGCCTCCTCCGGCGACGGGTCCAGCACGCCGGAAATGACGTGCTCGCCCGCCACCTGCCGCAGTGCGGCGAGGCGGTCGCGCAGCGGCTCGTCGAGCAGGTCCTTGCCGTCGAGGTGCAGGCAGTCGAAGAAGTACGGGTGCAGCAGCAGCTCGCGTTCGTCCTGCGCGCCGAACCTGCTCATCGTCTCCTGGAACGGGCGGGGTCTGCCCTCGTCGGTCAGCGCCAGCGTCTCGCCGTCGAGCACCACCGACGTGCACGGCAGGCCGCGCACGAGTTCGACGAGCTCCGGCACCGTCTTGGTGATCTCGCGCAACGTGCGCGTGTAGACGTGGATCTCGTCACCGGAGCGGTGCACCTGGATGCGCGCGCCGTCGAGCTTGTGCTCCACCACGACGCTGCCCAGCTCGGTCAGCGCCTCGTCCAGCGACTCCGCGGGCGAGGCCAACATTGGCCGCAGGGGGCGCCCGACCTCCAGCCGGAACGCCTCCAGGGCCGGTGCGCCGCCGTCCAGCGCGGCCACCGCCGTCTCGGGTAAGCGGCCGGACAGCATGAACGCGCGCCGCACCGTCTCGCCCGGCACGTCCGCCGCGGAGGCGATCGCGTCGAGCATCACGCCCTCCAGCGCGCCCTGGCGGAGCTCGCCGGTGAGCAACCGGCGCAAGAAGTCCTGCTCAGCCTCGGTCGACCGCCCGAACAACGCGGTCAACAGGTCGATCCGGCGCTGCGCCGAGCCCTTGCCGGACGTCGCGGCCACCTCGGCGAGCGCGGCGTCGACCTCGGCGATCGTCAGTCCGGCACGCGCGACCGGAGGCACGGCCAGGTCGACGACGGTGCGCCAGCCCGCACCGATGCGACCCTGCCGCGGAGTGCCTATGAGGAACGACACCACCGCGACCACCACATCCGCCGTCGCCGCGCGCAGCAACGCGGACAGCGCCTTGACCTTGGCCAGGCGCGACCGGGTCGCCGCGACGGCGGCTGACGTGTCGACCACTTCGGAGAGAAGCACGTGTTCAATGGTGCACGCTGGCACTGACAATTTCTGGAGGCGCGGGCTAGGCTGCCCCGCCAACCGTTCTACCTGGGGGTTTACCGAACCATGAACGCTTTCAAGATCGTCGCAGCCGCCCTGCTGTTCGCCGCCGCCGCGGTGACGACGCTCAGCGCGGCCGGCGACGGCACCGACCGCGAGCACATCATGAGCGACCCTCGCGAGCACATCATGGGCACCGACCGCGAGCACATCCTCTAGGCCACGGCGACATCGGCGATCTCCCTGACCGCCTCGCGCAGGCGGTCAGGGGTGAGCGCCGCGTAACCGAGCACCAAACCGGGCCACATGGGCGTGCGCGTGTACTGCGCCAACGCCCAGACGTGCACGCCTCGCTCCGCAAGCCTGCTCTTCAACGCGAGGTCGTCCGTCCCGTCAGGCATGCGCAACACGACGTGCAGACCAGCCGCAACACCGATGGGCTGCCATGCGGGCAGATGCTCCGCAACGGCTTCCAGCAGCGCGTCCCGCCGCTTCCGATAGAGCGCGCGCGTACGGCGCAGATGCCGGTCATAGCCACCCGTCCGCAACAGGTGCGCAAACGCGGCCTGCGGGATCGTGGCGGTGCCCATGTCGTTGTACTGCTTGCGTTGCACGATGCCTTCGCGCAGCCGTTCCGGCACCACGAGCCATCCGAGGCGCAACGCGGGAGCCAGCACCTTGCTCGTCGTGCCCTGGTACACCACGTGCTCGGGCGCGAGGGCCTGCAACGCCCCCAGGGCCGGCCGGTCGTACCGGTGCTCGGCGTCGTAGTCGTCCTCGATGATCAACGCGTCCCGCTCGCGCGCCCAGTCGACGAGCGCCCGCCGCCGTTCCGGATGCAGCACCACGCCCAGCGGAAACTGGTGTGCCGCGGTGACCAGCACCGCTTTGCAGTCCGTTTTGGACAGAAGGTCGACCCGGATGCCCTTGTCGTCCACCGGAACCGGCACGGTGTCGAGTCCGTGCGACCGCAGCATGTTCTCGCCGCCGAAGTGGCTGGGTTCCTCGATCGCGATGCTGCCGTTCACCATCCGGGCGGTGAGCTGCAACCCGTCCGCCGCGCCGTTGGTGATCACCGCGTCCTTCGCGACGACCGCCCGCACCCGCGAGAGGTAGTCGACGATCTCCTTGCGCAGCCCCACAAAACCGGCCGGGTCGGGATAGGCGAGGTCCTCGTCGGGGAGCTCGGCGAGCGCTGAGCGGTGAGCCGCCACCCACTCGGCGCGGGGAAACGCTCCCAGCGCGGGCAGGCCGGGCCGCATGTTGTACCGCCACCGCGGCGGCGGCTCCGGCACGCCGCACACGCCGGCCGGTCCGAGGCTCGCGACCGTCGTCCCCGACCCGCGCCGGCTGGTGAGATACCCCTCCGCGACGAGCTGCGTGTACGCCGACGTCACCGTCCCGCGCGCCACGTCCAGCTGAGCGGCCAGGTCCCTGCTCGACGGCAGCCGCGTGCCCGGCAGAAGCCGCCCGTCCCGGATCGCCCGGCGCAGTTCGACCTCCACCCCGCGCCGCCGCTGATGCCCCGGCAACAGCAGCTCGCGAAAAGTGGTCCAGTTCGTAGCCATCGAAGTGGAGCTTAAACCTGGACCAGTTCAGCGCAAGGGTGGTGAGCATGAAACTCGGGGTGGCCGCGGGAGCGACAGCGGCAACGATCGTCGGAGCGTCCGTTCCGATCACGGGAATGCTGGAGGGCTACCCGGTCCTGACCGGCCAGGCCATGCGCTACGCCCTCGGCGCGGCCGTGTTGCTGCTGGTGGCACGCCGTCTGCCGATGCCGTCGTGGCGTGACATCCCGCCGCTGCTCGGTGTGGTCGTCACGGGCATGCTTGGCTTCAACGCCGTGCTCATCGCCGCCCAGCAGTACGCGGAACCGGGCTTCGTCGCCGCCGTCATGGGCGGCGCCCCCATCGCACTGGCACTGCTCTCCCGCCAACGAACCGCATCGGCCGTAGTGGGCGCCGTGGTGGTGGCGGCAGGCATCGTGCTGTTGTCCGGCGGCGGCTCGTGGCACGGCCCGGGCCTTGCGCTCGCATTGATCACGATGGCCGGCGAGGTCTGCTTCACCTTGTTCGCCGTGGGAGTCGTACGGCGCCTTGGCGTGCTCGGCGTGGCCACCTGGACGTGCATCCTGGCGACGGTGATCGGCGCGGTGCTCGGCACGTTCGTCGGCGGCTGGCAGATGCCGAACGCCAGGCAGGGCTTCTCTCTCGCGCTGCTGGCCGTGGTGGTGACCGCGCTGGCCTTCGGACTCTGGTACTTCGCCGTGAACCGCCTGGGTTCCGACCGCGCGGGAGTGCTCATCGGCCTGATGCCGGTCTCCGGTCTGGCAACGTCCGTACTGCTCGGCGCACAGGAACTCACACTCGTGTCCGTCGCCGGTGTCACCACGGTCGCACTCGGGTGCGTCATCGGGCTCCGGAGGGGAACGCACGAACCAACTGGAACACACGAACCAACGGAAGCCCACCACACACACGACGCGGGCCGGGTACCCCCAAATTCAACAATAGCGAACGGGTCTGACACTCCCGCGCAAGTCGTTGTGCCGTAAGAATCTTCAGGAGTTCGCGACCACGACGGCCATCTGCCGGACGATCGCCCGGGACTCGCCGGGCTCAGCGAGAACCCGGTCGAAGATCTCCCGCTGCTCCGCTGTGAACCGCCCGCGCTCGATCAAGGCGACGGCAAGGCTGTGCACGTCGATGTCCTCGGAGTCGCCCTTCGAGTACCAGACCCACACGGCGTGAAGGGCGGCCTCGCGCGGTGCGCCGTACCAGTGCGAAGGCCGGTTCGGGTTGGGCGCGGACGGGTGCGGCACCCGATAGCCCAACTGCTTGGCCCTTCGCCGGAGCACGCCATAAGCGTGCAGTTCGGCCTGCCAGGCGGCATAGCTGGCGGTCAGCAGGTCCATCGCCCGCGGCAGCGCGACCGGATCGCGAGTGAAGTCACCTGCCACGCAACGAAGAAAGCTCAACGACGCGTGGAACCCGATCGGCCTGTAGCGGTTCAGGCAGTAGCACAACGCCGTCACACGACGGCCCAACGGGAGCGAGTCGTCGAGGACTTTCCTCTTGTCACTGGAAAAGCTCACGAGCTGATCTTCGCGAGCCAGGAAGCCGCTTCGTCGGCGGGCAGCACGCGAGTGATGTCGACGAGGGGCGTCATCATCGGGTAGAGACGACCCGTGTTCCACGACCGCTGGTACGGCGGCGGGCCCAGCACGACGACCCGGCGGCCCTCGAACAGCGGGATGCCGGACGGACGGCCCTCGTTCCAGATCGTGTCGCCGAAGCCGTCGGAGAGCTCGAACTGGCCGCGGATGCCGCCCTCGGGCTGGAGGTCCGGGCCCACCGACGCCGCCTCGACCCAGGAGTCCAGCGGCGGTTCGCCGGGCACGTGCTCGGGGACCAGGCGGTACGCGAGCAGCGTGTGGAGCTGGAAGTTGTCGCCGAGGCCGCCGATCGTCACCTCGAAACCGGTGCCACTGGGCCGATGCAGCACCAACAGCGGTTCGAGGTCCACGACCATCAGCAGGCCGTACAGCCACGAATCGGTTGGCACCGCGGCAAGAAGGCGCTCGCGGTACGGCAGGCCGGCACGGACGTCCTCGTCCTGCAGGGGCAGCAGAAGAGCGCGCTCCCAGGCCTCGCCGTCGCCGCGTTCGAAAGCTTCCACCACGCGCAGAACCAACGGCTCCAACGCATCGCACGCGCCGATGTAGAACAGCAGGTTGCCGAGCAACTCGTTGACCTGAACGTCCGGCGACGAAGACAGGACCAGGGCCGCCGCCGACATCTCGTCGGGCGAACGGCCCTGGGCCTCGTTGATGAACGTTTCGAACGCGCCCGGCTCGTCCTGGACGACCGCTTCCGCGACCGACGTCAGATCCACACGCAGGAGGTTAGGCCAGATCAGGCCCCTGCGAGCGGAGATCGTCAACCTTCGACATGGCGTCACGCAGTTCGTCGAGCCACGTGTCCGCGTGCTCGCCGACCAGGCGCACGGCCCATGCCAGAGCGTCTGCCCGTGAGCGGGCCACGCCAGCGGCTACCAGCGTGTCGAGCACCTGCCGTTCCGGCTGACGCAGGCGCGTCATGACCGGCACGGCCAGGTGCGTGAAGAGTTCGCGCGTGCCGCCCTGCACGGCACCCCACGCGACCTTGCGTCCGTAGCGGTGCTCGGCCTGGCGGGCGATCTCGATGCGTTCCTCGCGGGTGTCCTCACGCCAGCGCGAGATGCGGCCCGACTCGGCCGCGGCGCGCGAGGCGTCGTCGAACTCGCCCTCCAGCGCGGGCAGCGTACCGACGACCGTGATCTCCTCGCGGTCGATGATCACCTCGGGCGCGCCGGTGAACCACGCGTCCGGGAGCCTTCCCGCGAACCACGCCGCCGCGTCGTCGGCCGAGGGCAGGTCAGCCTGCTGCCACCCGCCTCGTCCTCGCCATCCACGTCCCATTACGACCAACCCCTGATTACTTGATTACGTTGTAACCGACGTTACGCCTGCAATCAGGTGGTGGTGTTCGCCGTCAGCGAAGTGACCAGGGCATCTACCGATACGACAGGCCTGTCGCACACGTAGCCACGGCACACGTAGGCCGCAGGGCCTTCGTCGACCAACGGCCGGTCTTCGAGCAATGGCACGGACGAGGGCTCACCGGCCACGACGACGCCGCCTCCCGGCACATGAGCCACCGCCGCAGCCCACAGCGACGCACGGCGCGAGTCGTCGGCACCTACTACGGCCACCTGCAACGGGCCGGCCACCAACGCCTCGGCGACGGTCAGCCAGTGGCCGGCGAACCGGGGTGCCCGCGCGGCCAGCAGACCGGCCCGCGTGACGGCGTCCGACGCGGCGGTGAAGTACAGCGACGAACGATCGGCGCCCGCCAGCAGGGACGCCGTCGCCAGGGCCGAGGCCAGCGAGGACGCACCGGAAGGCGACGCGTTGTCGGTCGAGTCGGCGGGACGGCGAACCAGCGTCTCGGCGTCGTCGGCGGTGTCGTAGTAGGCACCAGGTGAGTCAGGAACGGCGAACCGCGAGAGCGCGGTGTCCAGCAGGCCGCACGCCAGATCGAGCCACCTGATCGAGCCGGTGACCTGGTGCAACACCAGCAGGCCGTCGGCGAGGCAGCCGTAGTCCTCCAGCACGCCGAACGACGGCCCCGCCACGCCGTCGCGAGAGGTCCGCAACAGCCTGCCCTCGACCACGTGCACCGAGGCCAGCAACGACGCCGCCTCCGAGGCCGCCATGATCCACGACGGCTCACCGAAGAACGCGCCCGCCTCGGCCAGCGCGGCGATCGCCATGCCGTTCCAGGAGGCGATCACCTTGTCGTCCCGGCCGGGCTGCGGCCTTCCGGCGCGCACCGCCAGCAGCGCGGCCCGCACCTCCTCCCCCGGCTCGGACACGAACCGCAGCGTCGACCTGCCGTCCTCGAAGTTCGGCTCGGGGGTCACGCCGAACGCGGCCGCCGCGTCGCCCAGTTCCTCGAACGACCACACGTAGGTCAGACCCTCGACGCCCTCGGCGTCGGCGTCGAGCGAGGCCGCGAACCCGCCCTCGGCCGTGCGCAGATCCCGCAGCAGGAACGAAGCCGTGTCGCGCGCGACCCGCTCGTAGCGTTCAGAACGCGTCACCCGCGTCAGGTGCGTGTAGAAGCGGAGCAGCAAAGCGTTGTCGTACAACATCTTCTCGAAGTGCGGCACGACCCACGACGCGTCGACGCTGTACCGCGCGAACCCGCCGCCCAGCTGGTCGTACAGGCCGCCGTCGGCCATCGCGTCGGCCGTCGCGGTCGCCATCGAGACGGCCTCGACCGAGCCGGTGCGTTCGTGGTGGCGCAGCAGGAACTCCAGCGCCATCGACGGCGGGAACTTCGGCGCGCCACCGAATCCGCCGTGGCGCCGGTCGAACTCGCCGAGCAACGACACCACGGCGCCGGCCAGCGCGTCCGAGTCCACAGCGGACGGAGGCAGCGGTGCCGCGTGGCGCGAAATCTCCTCCACCACAGCGGAGGCGGACTCCAGGATCTCGCCCGGCCGTTCCGCCCACGTCGCCGACACGGCCTCGATGAGCTGCGTGAACGACGGCATGCCCGGCCGCGGCGACGGCGGGTAGTAGGTGCCCGAGTGGAACGGCCGCGCATCGGGCGTGAGGAACACCGTCATCGGCCATCCGCCCTGGCCGGTCATGGCCTGCGTGACCTCCATGTACACGGCGTCGACATCCGGGCGTTCCTCGCGATCCACCTTCACCGACACGAAGTGCGCGTTCAGGAAGGCCGCGACCTCCGCGTCCTCGAAGGACTCGTGCGCCATCACGTGACACCAGTGGCAGGCCGCGTAGCCGATGGACAGCAGCACCGGCACGTTGCGCCGTCGTGCCTCCTCGAACGCCTCCGCGGACCACGGCCACCAGTCGACCGGGTTGTCCGCGTGCTGCAGCAGGTAAGGGCTGGTCGCGTCCGCAAGCCGGTTAGTCATGCGAACCACACTAAATGAGCAGCGCAGAGGCCGAATCTCGATCAGACTCAGGCTCGTGTTGCTCACCATGACCACGACTCACCAGCCGGCGACCGATCTCGGCCACCTGCTGCACAAGCATCCCGACCGGGCTCAGTCCTTCACGACGAACTCGGGCATCGCGCACGTCTTCTACCCGAAGGCGACGAACGAGGAATGCACGGTCGCCCTCCTGCTGGAGGTCGACCCCATCGCGCTCGTGCGAGGTCCTGGCAGCACGCTCACCCAATACGTCAACGACAGGCCGTACGCGGCCGGGTCGTTGCTCACGGTCGCGCTCGGCAGCGTGTTCCGCACGGCCATGAACGGCCGCAGCGAGAGCTACCCCGAGCTCGCCGCGACGCCGATTCCGCTGGTCGTCCGCATTCCCGCGCTGCCGCACCGGCTCGCGGACCGGTTGTTCACGCCACTGGGCTGGGACGTCACGGTCTCCGGGCACGGCGATTCGCGCTTCGGCGATGTGACGCTGACCGGCACGGTGAAGCTCAGTGACGCGCTGAAGCACCTCTACGTGCTGCTGCCCGTGCTCGACGGCGGCAAGCACTACTGGGTCGCGGCCGACGAGGTCGACAAGCTGCTCAAGGCCGGTGACGGCTGGCTGGCGACGCACCCGGACAAGGAGCTGATCACCACTCGGTACCTGGCGCGCAAGCGGCCGTTGATCACCTCTGCGCTGGAACGCCTCGCGGACGTCGACGAGGTCGAGCCGGAGGAGCTGGACAACGCGCTGGCCGAACCGAAGATCTCCCTTGCCGTGCAACGCAAAGAGGCCGTGATCGAGGCCTTGAAGGACGCGCGGGCCAAGCGCGTGCTCGACCTCGGTTGCGGTGGGGGTGCGTTGCTGCGCGCGCTCGTCAACGAGCCCGAGTTCACCGAGATCCACGGTGTCGACGTGTCCGCGAAGGCGTTGCAGGAGGCCGCGCGCAAGCTGCACCTGGACCGCATGGGCGACCGTCAGCGCGAGCGGATCACGTTGCGGCAGTCGGCTTTGACGTACGCCGACACCGAACTGGCCGGCTACGACGCGGCGGTGCTGATGGAGGTCGTCGAGCACGTCGACCCGTCGCGCCTGCCCGCGCTGGAGCACTCGGTCTTCACCGTGGCGCGGCCGGCGACCGTGCTGGTGACGACGCCGAACGTCGAGTACAACGTGCTGTTCGACACGTTGCCGGAAGGGCAGATGCGGCACTCCGACCACCGTTTCGAATGGACTCGGGCGGAGTTCGCGGCGTGGGCGGACGGCGTCGCGGAACGACGTGGCTACACCGTGCGGTACGTGCCGATCGGGCCGGAGGACGCCGAACGCGGCGCGCCGACCCAGATGGCCGTGTTCAGCCTGGGAGATGTGAGCTGATGGAGCTGAAGATCCCTGACCTGTGTCTGGTCGTGCTGGTCGGCGCCTCCGGTTCCGGCAAGTCCACGTTCGCGCGCAAGCACTTCCTGCCCACGCAGGTGCTGTCGAGCGACTACTTCCGCGGGCTCGTGTCCGACGACGAGAACGACCAGTCGGCGTCCGCAGCGGCGTTCGACGTGCTGCACTACGTGGCGTCGAAGCGGCTGGAGGCCGGGCGCGTCACCGTGATCGACGCGACCAACGTGCAGGCGCCGGACCGCGCCAAGCTGATCGAGGTCGCGAAGAAGGCGAACGTGCTGCCGGTCGCGATCGTCCTCGACACTCCGACCGAGGTGTGCCTGGCGCGCAACGCACAGCGTCCCGACCGCGACTTCGGCGCGCACGTCGTGAAGCGGCACCGGTCGGCGTTGCGGCGCTCGTTGAAGTTCCTCGGCAAGGAGGGCTTCAAGCGCGTCCACGTGCTGCGGTCCGAGTCCGATGTGGACAATTCGACGATCGTGTACGAGCGCCTGCTCAACAACCTCAGGCACGAGACCGGGCCGTTCGACGTGTTCGGTGACGTGCACGGCTGCCGCGCGGAGCTGGAGGAGCTGCTGGTCGAGCTCGGGTACGTCCTGGTTCGGGACGACGAGGGCCGTGCCGTGGACGCGGTGCCGCCCGGCGACCGCAAGGCCGTGTTCGTCGGCGACCTGGTGGACCGCGGGCCGGACACCCCGGGCGTGCTGCGCCTGGTCATGGGCATGGTCGCGGCCGGACACGCCTTGAGCGTGCGCGGAAACCACGAGGAAAAGCTCGTGCGGGCGATGCGCGGGCACAAGGTGACGGTCCGGCACGGGCTGGAGAAGTCGCTGGAGCAGCTCGCGCACGAGTCGGAGGAGTTCCGCCTGGCCGCGACGAGGTTCTGCGACGGCCTGGTCGCGCATTACGTGCTGGACGGCGGAAACCTCGTCGTCGCGCACGCCGGCCTGCCCGAGCGCTACCACGGCCGTGCGTCCGCGAAGGTGCGCAGTTTCGCTTTGTACGGTGACACGACCGGCGAGACCGACGCGCACGGGATGCCGGTGCGCCTGCCGTGGGCGAACGACTACCGCGGTGCGGCGATGGTGCTGTACGGCCACGTTCTGGTGCCCGAGGCCGAGTGGATCAACAACACCATGTGCCTCGAAACGGGTGTGGTGTTCGGCGGGAAGCTGACGGCGTTGCGCTACCCGGAGAGGGAAACCGTCTCCGTGAAGGCACATCAGGTCTGGTACGAGAGCGACGCGCCGTTCCCGCCGAAGGCCGTCGAGCGCGCGCCGGACGTGCTGGCGCTCACCGACGTCACCGGTCTGCGCCGGATCGACACGGCGCTGATCGGTGCCGTGACGATCCGGGCGGAGCAGTCGGCTTCGGCGCTGGAGGTCATGAGCCGGTTCGCGATCGACCCGCACGACCTGCTGTACCTGCCGCCGACGATGGCGCCGGTGGCGACCTCGCAGCGCGACGACGTGCTGGAGCACCCGTCGGAGGCGTTCGCCGACTACCTCGCGGCCGGTGTCACGCAGGTGATCTGCGAGGAGAAGCACATGGGCTCGCGTGCGGTGTTGTTGGTGCGCAAGGAAGGTGGTGCGATCTACACGCGCACCGGGCGTGCGTTCTTCGACGGCGCGCTGGGCACCGAACTGCTGGACCGCGTGCGTTCGGCGTGCTCCGGCCTGTTCGACGAGTTCGCCACGGACTGGCTGCTCCTCGACGCCGAGCTGATGCCGTGGAACGCCAAGGCCTCCGGGCTGATCCGCGAGCAGTACGCGGCGGTCGGGGCGGCGGCGAACGGCGCTCTGCCGGTAGCGGTCGACGCGCTGGCAGCGGCTGTGGCACGCGGTGTCGACGTCGGCGACCTGCTCGGGCGCACGGCACAGCGCGCCTCGAACGCGGAGGCCTACAGCGCCGCGTACGAGCGGTACTGCTGGCCCACCGACGGGCTGGAGGGCGTGCGCATCGCGCCGTTCCAGCTGCTCGCAGCCGAGGGACAGACGTTCCACGACCGTTCGCACCTGTGGCACCTGGAGACGCTGGCGAAGCTGGAGGGGCCGTTGTTCCAGCGGACCCGGCACCTCGTGGTGGACACGAGCGACCCCGAGCAGGTGGCCGCGGGCATCAGCTGGTGGGAGGAGCTGACCGCGGACGGCGGTGAGGGCATGGTCGTGAAGCCGCTGGCGAACCTCGGCGGACGCGTGCAGCCGGGTGTGAAGGTGCGCGGGCGCGAGTATCTGCGGATCATCTACGGCCCGGACTACACGACGCCGTCGAACCTGTCACGGCTGCGCAAGCGCTCGCTCGGCCGCAAGCGTGGTCTCGCTCTGCGCGAGTACGTCCTGGGCATCGAGGCCTTGGAACGTCTCGTGCGCGGCGAACCGTTGTGGCGCGTGCACGAGTGCGTCTTCGGCGTGCTCGCGCTGGAGTCGGAACCGGTGGACCCACGACTGTGATCCTCGAAGCCGTGATCGGGTCGCACGCCTACGGGCTGGCGACACCCGAGTCCGATGTGGACAGACGGGGTGTGTTCGTCGCGCCCACGGAGGCGTTCTGGCGCCTGGAGAAGCCGCCGACGTCGGTCGAGGGCCCGTCTCCTGAGCAGCTCAGCTGGGAGGTCGAGCACTTCTGCCGGCTGGGCCTGAAGTCGAACCCGACGGTGCTCGAGACGCTGGTGAGCCCGCTGGTGGAGATCAGCACGCCGATGGGAGAGGAGCTGCGGGACCTGTTGCCCGCGTTCCTCTCCCGCTACGCCGTGCGAGCGTTCACGCGCGCGACGGAGATGCAGCTGTCGCGCGCGGGTCGCAACCTCAAGCCGAAGCAGCTCATGCACGTCGTGCGGCTGCGCTTGGTGGGCCTGAACCTGCTTCGCACCGGCCGCTACGACATCGCCGCGGACCGCTCGTTGCTCGCGATCCGCGACGGCTCGATGGCGTGGGACGACGCCGTGGCGTGGGCGCACCGGCTCGGCGACGAGATCGCGTGCGTGGAAGGCCCACTACCGGAAGATCCGGACAGGGCGCGGGTGGAGGACTGGTTGGTATCGGTGCGCAGGAGGATGTTGTGAGCTACCAGGTACCTGACCTGAGCGAGGTGGTCGCCGAGCAGTCGCACGGCCTGCTGTTCGCGACCGTCTCGGGCGCGCACCTGTACGGCTTCCCGTCGCGGGACTCGGACGTGGATCTGCGCGGCGTGCACGTCCTGCCGCTCGCGGAGATCCTGGGCCTGCGGCATGGCCCGGAGACCAAGGAACGGATGTGGGTGCGCGACGGCGTCGAGATCGACCTGGTCACGCACGACGTGCAGAAGTTCTGCCGCCTGCTGACCCGCCCCAACGGCTACGTGCTGGAACAGCTGCTCTCACCGCTGGTCGTGCACACCACGGACGCGCACCGCAAGCTGGCCGACCTCGCCGCGGGATGCCTGACCTCACGGCACGGGCACCACTACCGCGGATTCGCCGCGACGCAATGGCGGCTGTTCGAGAAGACCGCCGAGATCAAGCCGCTGCTCTACACGTTCCGCGCGCTGCTGACCGGCGTGCACCTGCTGCGCACCGGCGAGGTGAACGCGCACCTGCCGACGTTGATCGAGAAGCTGGACGGCCCGGACTACCTGCCGGGCCTCATCGAGGCCAAGATCCTCGGCGAGCACCGGGCACTGGCCGGGGTGCCGGGGCGACCCGCTCCCGAACGGCTGGAGGCGGACCTCACGCACTGGCAGGAGGAGTTGCGGCAGGCGCGGGAGACCAGCGATCTGCCGGTGGAGCCGCCGACCTTCGACGAGGTCCACGACTTCGTGGTCTCGACTCGGCTGGGCTGACTTCAGGTCGATCGCGCTCGGCTTGCCCACCTCCGCTCGCCTGACTCGACTGGCCAGGTCCCAGCAGCTCGGCTTGGCTGGCTTCGCGTCGGCCTCGCTCGCCTGAATCAGCTTGGCCGAGGTGGGCCGGCCTGGCCTGACTGAGCTGGCCTGACTGAGCTGGCCTGGACGGGCCCGGCTGAGCTGGCCTGGTCGAGCTCACCTGTCCTGACCCTCGCCCCCGCGCTTCCTCCTCTTGCGGAACGAAGGAAACACGATTTGCGTTCCCGCCAATCCACAAGCTAGCGCGCTCAAGCATCTCCGCAGGTCAGCAAGTCAAAACCTGTGGACAACTCGCGATCATGAAGATTCGAGCGAGTCGTTCGCCCCGCGGTCCGCGAGGTCAGTCCTTCTTCTTCGAAGCCTTCGCAGCCTTGGAAGAAGCCGACGACTCGTCCGCGGACTCAGAAGGCTCCGCGGCAGGCGCGGCACCCTCGGCGGGCTCGTCGAACGACGCCGGCAAGCCCTTGATGTGCTTGTTCATCGACTTGACGAGGAAGAAGACCGCGATGAAGAAGACGATCAGCAGGACGAGGCCGACCGGGGAGGACTTGCCGAAGTCCTCGCCCTGGCCGCCCTTGTCGTTGCCGTCGTTCGTGTTCGACGGCTGCACGGCGACCAGCGCCACCGTGCTGCCGAGGGAGAAGTCTGGGGAAAGCACCCCTAGACCTTAACTCCGGCGAACAGGTCGTTCTCCGGCAGAGTCGAGTCCACCTGCGACCGCACGAGCTCGTACTCCTCGGTCGGCCAGATCTCGCGCTGCAGCTCCATCGGAATGGCGAACCAGCGACTGGTCGGGTCGATCTGGGTGGCGTGGGCCTTGAGCGCCTCGTCGCGGACGTCGAAGTAGTCCGCGCACTCGACCTGGGTGGTCACGCGGTCCATCACGTCCGGGCGGTCGGTGCTCCAGTTCGCGAGCCACTCGGTGTACGGCGACTCGATGCCGCGCGCTTCCATCGCCTCGTGGAACGCGACGATCTTGGCGCGCGAGAAGCCGTGGCCGTAGTAGACCTTCTGCGGCTCCCACGCCTCACCCAGTTCCGGCTGGTACGAGGCGTCGGCGGCGGCGTCGAGGGCCGCCATCGAGATCTCGTGCGTGCGGATGTGGTCCGGGTGCGGGTAGCCGCCGTTCTCGTCGTACGTCACCACGACGTGCGGGCGGAAGTCGCGGATGGCCTCCACCAGGGACGGCACCGACTCCTCCAGCGGCACGAGGGCGAAGCACCCCTCCGGCAGCGGCGGCAGCGGGTCACCCTCGGGCAGGCCCGAGTCCTTGAAGCCCAGCCAGCGGTGCTGGATGCCGAGGATCTTGGCCGCGCGGGCCATCTCCTCGCGGCGGACCTCGATGATGTTCTCGAGCACGTCCGGCCTGTCCATCGCCGGGTTGAGGATGCTGCCCGCACCACCGTCGGTACAGGTCACGACCATCACGTCGTGCCCTTCCGCGATGTAGCGAGCCATCGAGGCCGCGCCCTTGCTCGACTCGTCGTCGGGATGTGCGTGCACTGCCATAAGGCGCAGCTTTTCGGCCATGACCCCCGTGGTCCTCCTGTGTGAACGGTCCTGCGACACTCATCAACTGAACGCCGGGCACCATTGTTCCCCACAGGCTCAGGAGGGCGCGGACAAGTGGCACAGCGCGTGCTCCCCGAGGGGCGCTACAGCAAACAGAGCCGCAAGCCGCTGGCCAAGTGGACGCGGTGGGCGTTACTCGCTGTAGCCGTCGCGGTGGGTGCCCTGATCGCCTTCGTCGGTTACCGAAATCTCGGCACTAAACCGATCGAAGCCAAGCAGACCGCGTTCATCCTCCTCAACGACGACCAGGTGAAGGTCAGTTTCGAGGTTTCCCGCGATCAACCTGAGCGCGCTGCCGTCTGCATCATTCGGGCCCGGTCCAAAGACGGGGACGAAGCGGGTAGACGCGAAGTTCTGGTGCCGCCGGGAAATGACGTCGTCGTAGAGACAACAGTTCTCCGCACCTCGAAGCCGCCGGTCACCGGCGAGGTGTTCGGGTGCTCCTACCAGGTTCCCGCCTACTTGTCCACGAGCTAGCGGCCAAGCGGGTGATCTGCGGTTTAAACGGCGAGATGGGGAACAAATCGCCGTCGCTGAACGTTGTCTCCGTGTTACTATTGCCGCTCAAGCACGGCCCCGGCGCGGGCCGTGTTTTTCCGTTCCGGGCCAGCGGCCCGGGAACTATCTGGTGACACGTGTGCACCAGAGCAAGACGAGGAGTTGGTGACCGTGAGCGACACCCAGGTGACCTGGCTGACCCAGGAGGCCTACGACCGGCTCAAGGCTGAGCTGGACGAACTTATCGCGTACCGCCCGGTCATGGCTGCCGAGATCAACGCTCGTCGCGAAGAGGGCGACCTCCGCGAGAACGGCGGCTACCACGCGGCTCGCGAGGAGCAGGGCAAGCAGGAGGCGCGCATCCGCCAGCTGCACGAACTGCTCCAGGCCGCCAAGGTCGGCGAGGCTCCCACCACCAAGGGTGTCGCAGCGCCGGGCACGGTGCTCACGATCCGCTACGAAGGCGACGACGAGGCGGAAACCTTCTTGCTGGCGACTCGCGAGGAGGGCGCGCACGGCGAGATGGAGGTCTACTCCCCGCTTTCGCCGCTCGGAAAGGCGCTCAACGGCGCGAAGGACGGCGAGACCGTGTCCTACGAGCTGCCGAACGGCAAGCAGCAGAAGGTCACGCTGATCTCCGCGGTTCCTTACCAGGCGTAGTCACGCCACAAAAACGTGCGAAGGGGCGGTCACCTCGGTGGCCGCCCCTTCACGCGTTCCAGAAGCGGCCGCACGCGTGGAGGCACTGGCGTTGACAAAGCAATAGAGGTCGACAAACGACGAACGTGAGGCACGTCGACAATGTGATCGACCACGCGTTGCAGATCCGCATTCGATCTCGCGACCATTCTCACGAACAGATCGCCTTGGCCCGTAGTCGCGTGCACCTCGCACACCTCGCTGATCGCGGCCAGCCCTTCACACACTTCGGCACGGCGCCCCTGCGCGATCTCCACCGTCGCGAACGCCGTCAGCCCGTAGCCCATCGCGCCGAGGTCGAGCGCCGGCGGGAACCCGGTGAGCACGCCTCGCTCGACCAGCCTGTCGAGCCGGGCCTGCACGGTTCCCCGCGCGACGCCCAGCCGGCGGGAGCATTCGAGGACGCCCAGACGGGGCTCGTCCGTCAAGAGCAGGAGCAGCTTCGCGTCCAGTTCGTCCACGGGCTGGTCAGAGTGCTCACTCTGCTGATCCAAGAGCATAGATCACTATACAAACTGTCCTGTGAAATCGCTGACTGTTGCTCATCCTGCTAGGTCGAATCATGCTGATGAACATGACGCAGCAGCTTGACGACGTGAGCTACGACCAGCTCCGGCAGCTCGTGGGGTTGGTCGACTACGACGCGACCAAGGACCCCTTCCCCGTGCGCTCCATGGACGCCGTGGTGTTCGTCGCGGGCAACGCCACGCAGACCGCGTGGCTCTACCAGGTGGCGTTCGGCATGGAGCTCGTGGCCTACGCGGGCCCCGAGACCGGCCAGCGCACCCACAAGTCGTTCGTGCTGAAGTCGGGCTCGGCCCGCTTCGTGATCAACGGCGGCGTCACGCCCGGTTCCGACCTCCTCGACCACCACCGCCGCCACGGTGACGGCGTCGTGGACCTCGCACTGGAGGTCGGCGACGTCGACCAGTGCATCAAGCACGCCCGCGAGCAGGGCGCGACCGTCCTCGAAGAGCCGCACGACGTGTCCGACGAACACGGCACCGTGCGCCTCGCCGCGATCGCGACGTACGGCGAGACCCGCCACACGCTCGTCGACCGTTCGAAGTACGACGGCCCCTACCTGCCCGGCTACGTGGCGCGCAGCTCGTCCGTGAAGCGTCCGGAAGGCGCCCCGAAGCGCCTGTTCCAGGCCGTCGACCACTGCGTCGGCAACGTCGAGCTCGGCAAGATGGACTACTGGGTCGAGTGGTACAACCGCGTCATGGGCTTCGTGAACATGGCGGAGTTCATCGGCGACGACATCGCCACGGACTACTCGGCGCTCATGTCGAAGGTCGTCTCCAACGGCAACCACCGGGTCAAGTTCCCGCTGAACGAGCCTGCGATCGCGAAGAAGAAGTCGCAGATCGACGAGTACCTGGAGTTCTACGAGGGCGCGGGCGTGCAGCACATCGCGCTGGCGACCAACGACATCATCAAGACCGTCACGGCCATGCGCGACGCGGGCGTCGAGTTCCTCGAAACGCCGGACTCCTACTACGACGACCCGGCGCTGCGTGCGCGCATCGGCGAGGTCCGCGTTCCCATCGAGGTCCTGAAGGAACACCGCATCCTGGTCGACCGCGACGAGGACGGCTACCTGCTGCAGATCTTCACGAAGCCGATCGGCGACCGCCCGACCGTCTTCTACGAACTGATCGAGCGGCACGGCTCGCTGGGCTTCGGCAAGGGCAACTTCAAGGCCCTTTTCGAGGCGATCGAGCGCGAACAGGAGCGACGCGGCAACCTCTGACGCCGATACCCCGGTAGGCTGCCTTACGGGGGACTCACATCGGGTGGAGGTGGCATGGCATTCGCGCGACGCGTGGCCGCGGTGATTCCGCTGGTCGGAGCCGTGACCACGGCTGTGGCACTGACCGGCGCGGCGTTCTTGACCGTGGCGCACGCAGGCTGTGACGAGGCCGGCCGCTTCGTCCGCACCGGCGACGCGATCCAGTTCGTCGGCGGCTGTGTGAACGGTGCCGACCTACCGTCGGCTCCGACAGCCGAGGCCGAGAACGTGGACAGGTTCGGCGGCTCGAAGAAGCCGTAGAAGCAGCACGCGGGGGCCTTTCGTACTCTCATGGAGTACGAAAGGCCCCCGCGTGCGTTTCAGGAAGCTCAGCCCAGGGCTTCGAGCAGGTCAGCCACCAGGTCGTCACCGGACTCGATGCCCACCGACACCCGAACCAGGTCCGCCGGCACCTCCAGCAACGACCCGGAGGTAGACGCGTGCGTCATCTTCCCGGGGTGCTCGATCAGCGACTCGACGCCACCCAGCGACTCGGCCAGCAGGAACAGCTTGGTCCGGGCACAAACCTCCAGAGCCGCCTCCTCGCCACCGTCGACGATGAACGACACCATCCCGCCGAACCGGCTCATCTGCTTGGCCGCGACGGAGTGGCCGGGGTGCGACTCCAGGCCGGGGTAGATGACCTTCTTCACGCGAGGGTGCCGGGTCAGGGCCTCGGCGACGAGCTCGGCGTTGTCGGAGTGCTTCTCCATCCGCAGCTGCAGCGTCTTGATCCCGCGCAACGTCAGGTAGGCGTCGAACGGCCCGGGAACAGCCCCGGCACCGTTCTGCAGGAACCCGAACGCCGCGTCGACCTCCTCGTCAGAGGTGATCAGGGCACCGCCCACGACGTCGGAGTGACCGCCGACGTACTTGGTGGTCGAATGCAGCACGACGTCCGCACCGAGCTCCAGCGGCGTCTGCAGGGCAGGCGAGGCGAAGGTGTTGTCCACGACCAGCTTGGCGCCGGACTCGTGCGCGACCGAGGCGATGGCGGCGATGTCGCCGATGTTCAGCAAGGGGTTCGTGGGCGTCTCGATCCACACGAGCTTCGTCTCGGGACGAATCGCGGCGCGGATCGCGTCCACGTCGGACACGGGCGCCGGCGAGTGGGTGACGCCCCACTGCGAGAAGACCTTGTCGATCAGCCGGAACGTGCCGCCGTAGGCGTCGTTCGGGATGACGATGTGGTCGCCGGGCTTGAGGAACGTGCGCAGCGCCGCGTCGGTCGCACCCATGCCGGAGGAGAACGCACGGCCGTAGCGGCCGCGTTCGAGCGACGCGAGGCACGTCTCCAGTGCGCGGCGGGTCGGGTTGCCGGTGCGCGAGTACTCGAAGCCCTCACGCAGGCCTCCGACGCCGTCCTGGGCGTACGTCGAGGTCGCGTAGATGGGCACGTTCACCGCACCCGTGGTCGGGTCCGGGTCCTGACCGGCGTGGATCGCCCTGGTGGCGAAGCCGTATGGGGTGCTCATGTTCGAAGGGTACTCACCCATCTGGCCGCCGACCGCAAGTGTCCAAGCAGTGAAAACAGACCAGCCCCCGGCCATCACGGCCGGGGGCTGGTCGAAGAGCTGCCGAGCTGGACTACCAGCCCTGCTGCTGACCGCCGTAGCCCTGCTGCGGGGGCTGGCCGTAGCCGCCCTGCTGGGGCTGCTGCGGGTAGCCACCGGTGTTCGGCTGACCGTAGGCCTGCTGCTGCGGCTGGCCGTAGCCACCGCCGCCGTAGGACGCGGTGTCCGGCCAGTTGATCACGACGGTGCCGCAGATCTTGTCGGAGTACGTCTCGTTCTTCGGCTTGTTCCACAACGGCGACAGGTAGTTGACCAGCGAGCCGACGCCGCAGAGCAGACCGAACGCGTAGTTGAGGAGCAGGCGGAGGAACGCGGTGCCGCCGCCGGGCGGCTGCTGCGTGTCCTCCTTGACGACCTTGATCTTGGCGACCTTCTTGCCCAGCGACTGTCCGGTCGAACCGCCCTTGAGAACGGTGTTCCAGATGAAGAAGCCGAACAACCCGCCGTAACCGACGACGTAGGCCAGCAGCACGAAGATGCCGCCGGTCGACGCGTCACCCGTGCTCGCGCCGATGCCGGCGAAGACACCGACGATGATCGCCGCGACGACGCCGGGCGCGGCGTAGTCGATCAGGCCCGCGACGGCGCGCGGACCCCACTCGGCGTAACCGGTGGGAGGCGCCGGTGCGTAGCCGGGCTGGCCGTAGCCGCCCGGCTGACCGTAGGCCTGCTGCTGCGGCTGCCCGTACGGGCTCGACTGCGGAGCGCCGTAGGGCTGCTGCGGCTGACCGTAGGGCTGCTGCTGCGGCTGGCCGTACGGGTTGGACTGCGGAGCACCGTAAGGCTGCTGCGGCTGACCGTAGGGCTGCTGCGGAGCGCCGTACTGGGGCGGCTGGGCGGGGAAACCGCCAGAGCCGGGTCCCTGTGCCGGGAAGCCACCCGAACCGGGAGCTGCCGACGGCACCTGCCCGGGGCTGACGACCTGGGTGGCGTCCGCGTTCTGCTGCGGTGCGGCGGGAGCATGACCAGGCGAGACGACCTGCGTGGCGTCCGGGTTCGGGTTGGCCGCTGCCGGCTGCCCACCTCCTGGGACGATCTGCGTGGCGTCCGCGTTGGGCTCCTGCTGCGGCTGACCGCCGAACTGGTTTCCTGGCGGCTGCGGAGCGTTCATCCGGTTTCCAACCCCCTTGGCTGGGCCGTGGGTACGAGTAAGACTGATGATGATCTGGGGCGTCACGCTATCGGACGCACCGGCATCTACGCTCAGCGACCAGCCAAGAACCCCAGAATGTCCTGACGAGTTACGACTCCGGCGGGCTTGCCGTCCTCCAGCACGAGGGCGGCGTCGGCGCTCGAGAGCGCGTTCATGGCGATGCCGACCGGCTCACCCGCGCCGAGCGTGGGCAGCGGCGGCGACATGTGCTTGTCGAGGCGGTCGGACAGCTGGGCCTTGCCGGTGAACAGGGCGTCGAGCAGGTCGCGCTCGTTGACCGCGCCCGCGACCTCGGCCGCCATGATGGGCGGTTCGGCGTTGACGACGGGCATCTGCGAGACACCGAACTCGCGCAGGATCGCGACGGCGTCACCCACGGTCTCGTTGGGGTGCGCGTGCACGAGGTCGGGGAGCATTCCGCCCTTGCGGCGCAGCACGTCGCCGACGGTCGCCCCGGTCGAGTCGGGCGGCAGGAAGCCGTAGGACGCCATCCAGCGGTCGTTGAAGACCTTGGACAGGTAGCCGCGGCCACCGTCCGGGAGGATCACGACCACGACGGCGTCTTCCGGCAGGTCCTTCGCGATGCGCAGGGCGGCGGCGGCCGCCATGCCGCAGGAACCGCCGACGAGCAGGCCTTCCTCGCGGGCGAGGCGGCGGGTGATGTCGAACGAGTCCGCGTCGGAGACCTCGACGATCTGGTCGCAGATGGTCTTGTCGTACGCCTCGGGCCAGAAGTCCTCGCCGACGCCCTCGACCAGGTACGGGCGGCCGGTGCCGCCGGAGTAGACGGAGCCCTCCGGGTCCGCGCCGATGACCTGCACGGCGCCGTCCGAGATCTCCTTGAGGTAGCGGCCGGTGCCGGAGATCGTGCCGCCGGTGCCGACGCCCGCGACGAAGTGCGTGATCTTGCCGGCGGTCTGGCGCCAGATCTCGGGGCCGGTCTGGTGGTAGTGGCTCGCCGGGTTCTCCGGGTTGGAGTACTGGTCGGGCTTCCACGCGCCGGGGATCTCGCGGACCAGCCGGTCGGAGACGTTGTAGTACGAGTCGGGGTGCTCGGGTGCGACGGCGGTCGGGCACACCACGACCTCGGCCCCGTAGGCCTTGAGGACGTTGCGCTTGTCCTCGCTGACCTTGTCGGGGCAGACGAACACGCACTTGTAGCCCTTGCGCTGCGCGACCAGGGCGAGCCCGACGCCGGTGTTGCCCGAGGTCGGCTCGACGATCGTGCCGCCGGGCTGAAGTTCACCCGATTTCTCCGCGGCCTCGACCATCCGCAGCGCGATGCGGTCCTTCACGCTGCCACCGGGGTTCAGGTACTCGACCTTCGCCAGCACCGTGGCCTTGATCCCCGTGGTCAGGGAGTTGAGCTTGACCAGCGGCGTGTTGCCGACCAGATCGACGACGTGTTCGACGTACTCCACCGGTATCTACTCCCTGCTCCCACTCTCCGAGATAGCGGGACGAAGCCTAGCTCTAGTGGCTGCGGAGGTTAATTCGAACAGCGGAACCGACGATTCCACTGGAAAGGGGGTGTTGCGGATGATCGGACTCAGGACGCTGCGTGCTGTGGCGATGACCGCCGCGACGCTCGGAGGCCTCTCCGGCGCACTGGTGGGACTGCTCACGGAGCAGGGAAGACGTGCCCGGACGGCCATTGGCGTGCTGGAGCACCTGTGGCCCGCGCCGGACGGCGTGTACCTCGACGACGGCCGCGATCCGGTGCGGCTGGCGGTGCTCGGCGACTCGATGGCGGTGGGTGTCGGTGTGACCCATCCCTCGCAGATGCCGGGCGTGCTGCTGGCCCAGGCGCTGGCGGAGGAGGCCGAACGGCCGGTGCGCCTGTCGACGTACGCCATCAGCGGCTCGACCACCCGTGACCTGGTGCCGCAGGTCGACGCGGCCGTGCTGGACGCACCCCAGGTCGCGTTGATCATCATCGGCGCGAACGACGTGACGTCGCGGATGAGCCCCGGCGAGTCGGGGCGGCTGCTGGCCGAACAGGTGCGCAAGCTGCGCGCGATCGGCTGCGGCGTCGTCGTCGGCACGTGCCCCGACCTGGGGATCGTGCGGCCGATTCCCCAGCCGTTGCGGATGGTCGGGCACCAGTACAGCCTGCGTCTCGCGGCCGCGCAGACCGCCGCGGTGCGACAGGCCGGTGGCGTGCCGGTGTCGCTGGCGAACCTGCTGGCGCCGGAGTTCATGGCGCGGCACGCCGACATGTTCAGCTCGGACCGCTTCCACCCCAGTTCCGTCGGCTACGAGGCGGCGGCAGGTGTGCTGCTGGCGCCGTTGTGCCAGGTGGCGGGGCTGTGGCCCGGTTGGGTCGCGCCCGCTCTGCCGTTGCGGTCGGCGGCGGCGTTGGCGGTGCGGCCCTCACGCGTGCCGGGATGGCTGCAGAAGCGGCACGCATGAGTTTCGGAATTCTCGTCACTCGCGCTGGCCGGGGTGAGCGGACGTTAACTAGGCTCGACGGCAACCTTGACTCTCAACGAGGAGTTTCGTGATGCCTGAGGCCGTGATCGTCTCCGCCGCCCGCTCCCCCATCGGCCGTGCGGGCAAGGGCTCGCTGAAGGACGTGCGGCCCGACGACCTGGTGGCGCGGATGATTCGCGCGGCACTGGACAAGGTGCCGCAGCTCGATCCCGCGCAGATCGACGACCTGATGCTCGGCTGCGGCCTGCCCGGCGGCGAGCAGGGCTTCAACATGGCGCGCGTCGTGTCCGTGTTGCTGGGCTACGACAACCTGCCCGGCACGACCGTGACCCGGTACTGCGCTTCGTCCCTGCAGACCACGCGCATGGCGCTGCACGCCATCAAGGCGGGCGAGGGTGACGTGTTCATCAGCGCCGGCGTCGAGACCGTGTCGCGGTTCGCCAAGGGCAGCTCCGACTCGTGGCCGGACACCCACAACCCGCTGTTCGGCGAGGCCGAGGCGCGCACGGCTTCCGTCGCGGCGTCGGGTGCCTCGGAGTGGGTCGACCCGCGTTCGGTGGACGTCGTGCCGGACGTCTACATCCCGATGGGCCAGACCGCCGAGAACCTGGCACTGCTCAAGGGCATCTCGCGCCAGGAGATGGACGAGTTCGGCGTCCGCTCGCAGAACCTCGCCGAGAAGGCCATCGCGGACGGCTTCTGGGCCCGCGAGATCACGCCGGTCACGCTGCCCGACGGCACCGTGATCTCGTCCGACGACGGCCCGCGCGCCGGCGTCACCTATGAGGCCGTGTCCCAGCTGAAGCCCGTCTTCCGCCCCGACGGCCGCATCAACGCCGGCAACTGCTGCGCCCTGAACGACGGCGCCGCGGCCCTGGTGATCATGTCCGACACCAAGGCCCGCGAACTCGGCATCACGCCGCTCGCCCGCGTCGTGTCGACCGGCGTCTCCGGCCTGTCGCCGGAGATCATGGGCCTCGGCCCGGTCGAGGCCTCGAAGCGCGCGCTGGCGCTGGCCGGCCTGTCGGTCTCCGACATCGACCTGGTGGAGATCAACGAGGCGTTCGCCGCCCAGGTGATTCCGTCCTACCAGGACCTCGGAATCGACCTGGACCGGCTGAACGTGAACGGCGGCGCCATCGCCGTCGGCCACCCGTTCGGCATGACCGGCGCGCGCATCACCACGACCTTGATCAATTCGCTGCAGTTCCACGACAAGCAGTTCGGTCTGGAGACCATGTGCGTGGGCGGCGGCCAGGGCATGGCGATGGTCATCGAGCGCCTGAGCTGAACTTTCGTTCAAGATCTGCAATTTGACGCTTGCAAGTGGCTCCGTATCACCCGAACGGAGCTACTTGCCTGCGCCCTTTCTGCCGATGAGTTGAATCATCGCGCTATGGCGTCATCAGGCGAGGGGAAGTCCGTCCCTACCGATGAGCAAGGAGGGGTCGGACATGCCCTATGTGTGGTGGCAAAGCGAATATGACCTGCAATGCCATGCTTTCTCCCGAGACCAGGCCGATGGTTCGCGCAGCTTTTACGAGGCCGTCTGCGAACATTCGGTGCCCGACGAACGGGTGTCGCGCGCGCAGGCGGGAGCGCTCTGCACGACCTGCCTGATCAAGGTGGGCACCGAACTGCCCGACGTCCGCTGGCGGGTCTAGACCCGCCGCATGCCGACACTCGCCGGTGCGCTCTCGATGAAGCCGTGCCGTTCGTAGAGACGACGGCCGGGCGGGTCGGCGAGCAGGTTGACGTACGCGTTCGGGGACTGCGCGTGGACGTGGTCCAGCAACGCGGTGAGGATCGCGTCGCCGATGCCTTTGCGTTGATGATGCGGCAGCACCGCCATGTCGATGACGTGGAAGTACCAGCCGCCGTCACCGAGCACGCGGCCCATGCCGGCGGTTTCGCCTGATTCCACGTGAATGACACTGGCGCTCGCCCATGCGCCGTTGATGCCGTTTTCCGCTTCTTCACGAGTTCGCGCGCTCAGTCCGGATTCCTCGCGCAACCGCAGGTAGTCGTCGACTGACGGCGGTTCCATGACGAGCCGGTATGCGGAGTCCACTGAATTCCCCCTCAGTTGTGCGCGTTGTTCGCGCGATGACGATAGAGGGCGGTCCGCGCTTCCTTCGTGTCGAGCGCCTGGAGTCCGTGGACGGCCCAGTCCGCCAACGACTCGTCTTCGTGGTCCAAGTGCTCGACCAGGATCGGCAAGGCCTCGGGCGAGCGGGCATCCCCGATCAGTTCCAGCAGCCAGGCACGCAAACCGCGGTCGTCCTCTTCGGCCCTGAAGGCCTCGATCAACTCGTCGAGGTGCTCCGCCGCGTGCGGCCGCAACAGGGCGAAGCCGTCCTCCCGGTCCTGCCCGTTGTGGCGACGCATCAACCGCATGGCCTCGTCGAACCTCTTCGTCATCCCGTCTCCCCTGCAACGCCGGAGGGGCGCCCCGCCGCAGCGGAACGCCCCTCCGGAACACCCGAAGCGTCAGTCCGAGTTGAAGTACGACAGCAGGCGCAGGATCTCGGTGTACAGCCACACCAGGGTGACGGTGAGACCGAACGCGATCTGCCACGCGTACTTGGCCGGCACGCCGGCCCGGATCGCCTGGTCGGCGGCGTCGAAGTCGATCAGGAAGCTGAACGCCGCGAGGCCGATGCAGACGAGGCTGAAGATGATCGCGAGCGTGCCACCGTTGCGCAGGCCGAGACCGCCGGCGGTGAAGAAGCTCATGATCAGGTTGAACAGCATGAGGACCGCGACGCCGATGATGGCGCCGGTGATCCACTTGGTGAACTTCGGCGTGACGCGGATCGCGCCCGTCTTGTAGACCACGAGCATGCCGGCGAAGACGCCGATCGTGCCGATGATGGCCTGGCCGATGACCACGACGCCCTGGCCGGGGTTCTGGGTCCACCGGTCGATCATGCCGCCGATGATCCCGCTGAACGCGCCGAGGAAGACGCCCTCGACGGCCGCGTAGGCGATGACGAGCGGCGGGCTCGGCACGCGCTTGAACGAGATGATCAGGCCCAGCACCAGGCCGATGATCGCGGCCGGGAAGAGCAGGACCCATGCCTGCATGAGGTAGGTGACGACCGCGGTCACGGCCACCACGGCGAGCGTGATGCCCGTCTTGGTGACGACGTCGTCGATCGTCATCGGCCGCTCGCTGGTCAGCGGCGGCGGGGCCTGCTGGTAACCGGCCTGCTCTGGCTGGCCGAAGCCTGCGTAGCCTCCGTACCCGCCGCCGGTCGGCAGGTTGCGGAAGGCCGGGTTGCTGCTCGAGCGCACCTGGATCCTCCTGTGGCGTTGCTTTACGCCGTCACTGGGTTCAACGAGCACGCTCGGTGCCATGTTCCCCATCGGTAAAGGCGACTTTACCCCCGACGACGATCACACGTGCGCAAATACTGCGCCAACTCCAGAGCGTTATGCGACTACGGCGTGTCGCGGCGTGTCTGACCCGAAGGACGTAAGGCCCGTCACATTCCAATCACGTTCACACGCTCAGTAGCGAGACACTTCCTCCTCGTGGCGGCTTGTCCCCGGTCTGGGGGACCGACAAGCTCGCACGCGGGATCTACACAGGTCAGAGGGGATCACGATTCATCATGGGCTGGAAACGTCTGGCCGCCGTGGCGATGGTTTCGGGGCTCGCGCTCCTGACCGTTCCCGCGACGGCGTCAGCGGTCGGCGTCAAGGGCATCGGCCACAACGCGTCAGGGCTCCAGCCCAACGCCACACCGGGCAGCGAGTGGCACGGGTCATACATCTGGCAGGACAAGCAGGTGTGGTGCGTGCAGTACGCGCTCCCCGCGCCGGACAGCACCGTCGGCTACAAGGAAGGCGACGAGCTGCTCACCAAGGCGGGCAAGAAGCTCGCTCCGGAGATCGCGGCGAACATCTCCTACCTGCTGCTGCGCTACTCCACGACCAAGTCGCCGGACGAGGCCGCGGCCCTCGCGCACCTGCTGCACAGCTGGACGTCGGTTCCGGACGGCGCGGTGCGGCTCGACACGACCGACGCGAAGTTCCTCGCCTACGACGCTCCCTTCTACGCCGCGCGGCTGCCGCAGTCCGTCATGGACACCGTCAAGCGCCTGCAGGACGATGCCGCGGCCAACCGCGGTCCGTGGACGCTCAGTGCCATCGCGCCGAAGGAACCGCTGATCATCGACACGGAGTCCACCTGGACCTTGTCTCTGGTCAAGGCCGACGACAAGGGCGTCACGAACGCTCCCATCGACTTCACGCTGACCGACGCCAAGCTGGCCGACGGCAAGACCAGCGGCACGGCCACCACGGGTGCCGACGGCAAGGCGGCGGCCGTGAAGATCATCCCAACGGGCCCGAAGCCCGCGATCGCGGCCGTGGCGGACGCCCCGGCACCCAAGCCGGTCGTGCACTTCCCCATCCAGACGGACAACATGCAGCGCATGGTCACGACCGGTGGCGAGACGAAGCTGAACGCCGCCGCGAACGGCCAGGCCAAGACCGCTCCCGGCGCCGTGAAGATCACCAAGATCGACTCCGAGACCAAGAAGGCCATCGCGGGCGTCGCGCTGCGCGTCACGGCCAAGGACCAGACGGCCGCGGCGAAGAAGCAGGACGACACGGACCTGGTCGGCACCGACGGCAAGCCGCTGGTGCTGCAGACCGGCCCCGACGGCACGGTCGAGGTGCCGGACCTGCGCACCCCGCAGGAGATCTGCCTCGTCGAGGTGGCCGCCCCCAAGGGTTACGAGGAGTTCTTCGACCCGAAGGCGCCGCCTGTCTCGTGCGGCACGGTCGCGGCGGGTCAGACGCTCGCGCTCGAACTGGTGAACAAGCCGAACAAGCCGGTCGTGCCCAGCACGATTCCCGCCGGCGCCGACGGTCAGACGCCGGTCGCGACCGCGTCGTTCGACACGCAACTGCGTCCGGGCCTGATGCTGACGGCGGGTGGACTGGTGCTGCTCGGCGCGGCGCTGGCAGGCTTCCTGGTGTGGCGCAGGCAGTGAGTCCCAGGGCTTTTCTGACCGGCACGCTGGTGGCGGGCATCGCCGCCGCCAGCGTGCTGGTCACCACGTCCGAGACCGAGGTCCTCAAAGGACACGCGATCGCGGACGAGATCCCGGTCGTCGGACCGGGACCGGTGGCGGACAGCCTGAGCACCGGCCGCGGTCCCGACCTCACCGGGTTGCTCGGCGGGGCGAACACGGCGAACGCCAGGCCGGTCGAACCCACCGCGCAGCAGCAGCCCGCGCCGCCCAAGGCCGGTCCGGGTTCCGTCCGGCTGCCCTCGGGCGGTTCGGCCACGCTGGTGCGCAAGGAGGTCAAGGACGGCGTGCTGCCGGTGCCCGACGGCATCGGCGAGGCGACCTGGTGGGGCACCGAGCTCGCGGGTGCCGAGGGCGCGACGGTGCTGGCCGGGCACGTCGACTGGAAGGGCGCGAAGGGCCCGTTCGCGGAGCTGTGGCAGGCGCAGAACGGCCGTGAGGTCGTGATCGCCGACAGCGGGGGCAAGGAGTTCAAGTTCCGCATCAAGCAGATCGAGACGGTCCGCAAGGAAGAGCTCCCGGCGCGCGCTGTCGAGTTCTTCGGCCCGCGTGGCCCGCACCGGCTCGTTCTGGTCACCTGCGGTGGCACCTGGGTGGGCGGCCAGCAGGGGTACGAAGCGAACCGAGTGGTCATCGCCGAACCCGTTCAGTGACCAATCGCGCACCTCGCGCAACCCGTTCGGGTGATCAGTCGTCTCCTAATGTGTGAAGCGGTGGGGATGGTTGACCACGGGCCTGGCTCTGGGGCTGGTTCTGGCGATGGTGATGACCCTGGGGTCGCACAAGGAGCAGACGCCTCAGGCGGACTCCGGCCCGTTGCCGATGGCACCGAGACTGCCCGCTCCCAAGGACGCGGGGCCGACGCCGACCGTGCCCGCGGCCACCCAGGAACAGATGCAGAAGCTGTCGTGGATGCACAAGCTCGCGCCCGGTGAGAAGCCCCCGCAGTTCGTGCTCTTCTCCTTCGACGGCGCGGTGTCGAAGCAGCACTGGGACAAGATCCTGCCGATCGCGAAAGCCAAGAACGCGCACGTCACCGGCCTGCTGTCCGGCGTCTACATGCTGGCGGACCAGGAAGGCGTCCAGTACCAGCCACCCGCCGGACTCAAGCGCGGCCTGTCCGACATCTCGTTCGGCGGCACCAGGCAGGACATCACCGCCCGCATCGGCTACCTGAACCAGGTGATCGCCGACGGCCACGAGATCGGCACGCACTACAACGGCCACTTCTGCTCGAACGGCTCCCAGCCGTCGGTCGACAAGTGGGACACGGCGGCCTGGAACGCGGAGCTCGACCAGTTCAAGCAGATCGTGGACAAGTCACGCGCCGCCGGCCTCAACCTGCCCGCCGACGCCGTCCGAGGTGGACGGACGCCGTGCCTGGAAGGCAACTGGGACCAGGCTTTCCCCGCGATGGCCTCGCACGGGCTCGTCTACGACACCAGCAAGGTCGCTCTCGGCGTGCAGTGGCCGACCGTCCAGAACGGACTGTACGAGTTCCCGATGCCCGAGGTGCGCGTGCCCGGGCTGGGCAAGCAGGTCGTGATGATGGACTTCAACCTCTGGTACTCGCTCAACCAGGCCAAGGAACAGCCGGAGCGCGCGGCCGACTTCGCCCAGATCGTCCTCGACACCTACAAGTCGGTGCACCAGGCCGCGTTGAACGGCAACCGCGCGCCGATCGTCGTCGGCAACCACTTCAACGAGTGGAACGGCAACGCGTTCTCGACGGCGATGGAGCAGTTCATGGAGTTCGTGTGCGACAAGCCGGAGACGGTGTGCGCCACCTACACCGAGGTGATCCAGTGGATGCAGCTGCAGGATCCGGCGGTGCTGGACCAGCTCCGCCGGATGCCCGCCGCCCGAAACTAGTGGCGCGTCACGGAACGTCGGCGAGGTGATCCACGCTCAGCAGGGCACCTCGCGGCACCGCCCCCACGCCCCCGTACAACCAGTACGAGGACGTGGGGGCGGCACCACGACGCACCCGTCTGACCGCGAATTCCCCCGGCAACGTTCCGAGCCACACCACTAGCCGTCGGTGGAGATGATCCGGTCGTCGTTCGCGCCCGGCGAGCCGTTGGCGTCCTGATTGGACGTTCCGAGCCACAGCGTGCCGTCCGGCGCCGTGGTCACCGCGCGCACCCGGCCGTAGCCGGTGAACACCGCCTGCGGAGTGCCGAGCGTGGTGCCGTTCACCGGGATCTTCCACACTCGCTTGCCGGTGACCGCGCCGACGTACAGGGCGTTCTTGTAGTAGGCGATGCCGGTCGGACCGGCCTGGCTGGTGGACCACGTCTTGACGGGGTTCGTCATGCCCGCGGTGTTGCAGTTGCCCTCACACGTCGGCCAGCCGTAGTTCTTGCCGGCCTCGATCCGGTTGATCTCGTCGGTCGTGTTGTTGCCGAACTCCGTGGCGTACGCGGTGTTCCCGATCCAGGTGATGCCCTGGACGTTGCGGTGACCGATCGAGTAGACCACACTGCCGGCGCGAGGGTTGCCGGCAGCGGGCTTGCCCGCGGTGTCGAAGCGGAGAACCTTGCCGCCCAACGAGTTCCAGTTCTGCGCGTTGGCGGTGTTCTGGCCGTCGCCCGTGGTGGCCCACAGGAAGCCGTCCGGCCCCCATTCGAGGCCGCCGCCGTTGTGGTAGCGGTTCTTGGGGATTCCGGTCACGATCGGCTGCGGTGTACCGCCGAGCTGCAACTTGGCGACGCGGTTGTCGCTCGCCGTCGAGTAGTAGATGAAGACCGAGTTGTCGGTCGCGAAGCTCTTCGACACGGCGAGGCCGAGCAGTCCGCCCTCACCGCCGGTCGTCTGGGCCTGTTCCACCGTGTCCAGTTCGGTCACGGTCGTGCCCTTGATCTTCTTGATCTTCCTGGTGTCCCGCTCGGTGAAGATGCCACTGCCGTCCGGCAGGAACTCGATGTCCCACGGGATGTCCAGCTTCGTGGCGAGTGTCCGTTCGGCCAGGACGGAGGGATCGTCCTGGGCAGAGGCGGGCATCACGCAGAGGGACGCGGCCACGGCAGTGCAGGCCGCCACGGCTGCGATACGACGAGCACGCATGTGCTCTCCTTCGGGTCCGCTCGTGGATTAGGGCGGCGGCGGTGTTGCAGGGCGTATTTACGCAATCACAGATCGCAGGCACCCGCAACGGTGACCCGATGTTCCGGCACACGCACCGACTCCGAGCAGGTGAAACGCCGCGATCCACCCGATGACTTCAGGGAACTTTATGTACGGTCTAGACCGTGCCTGGCCTGACCACCTACCGTGTGGTCAGCCGCCGCGCCCCCACGGAAAGCGCTTGCTCGCCCACCCCGGGCTTGCGGGCAGGACACCCGAGGAGTTGCGCCATGAACGTTGCCGTCACCACCACCGAGACCAAGCTTCCCGAGGTCAGGCGCGAGTGGGTCAAGCCGGACTTCCGCGACTTCGAGACGCCGATGGAGGTCACCGCCTACGCGGCTCGCAGCTGACGTCAGGCTTCGCGCCGGGGTTCCCCAGCTCGCGCCGGGAACCCCGGCTCCCGCGCGTCGTTCGTGGTAGACCGAGGAGTTTCCGACCATGACTGCCGTCTCTCCCGCGGAGTTCGTCGCCGAGCTGCGCGCCCTCGCACCCCGGTACTGGGACAGCCATCCGTTCCACCTGCGCATGCACGCCGGTCAGTTGAGCAAGCACGAGTTGCAGGCCTGGGCCGCGAACCGCTGGTACTACCAGCGCTGCATCGCGCAGAAGGACGCCGCGATCCTGTCGAACTGCCCGTCGCCGGAAATTCGCCGTCAGTGGCGGGAGCGGATCGTCTGGCACGACGGCACGCAGCCGGGCGAGGGCGGTGCGGAGAACTGGATCCGCCTCGCGGAAGCCGTGGGGCTGACGCGGGAGGAGGTGCTCGACGAACGCCACGTGCTGCCCGGCACGCGTTTCGCCGTCGACGCCTACGTGAACTTCGCGCGCACCAAGCCGTGGGTGGAGGCCATCGCCTCCGGCCTCACCGAGATGTTCTCGGGGGCGTTGATGCGCAAGCGTTTGGCGGCGTTGCGGGAGCAGTACCCGTGGATCGCCGAGGAGGGCTTCGCGTACTTCACCAACCGCATCCAGGCGGTCGCAGGGGAAGGACAGGCCACTGTGGACATCGTCGTCGCCCATTCGCTCACCCGCGAACAGCAGCTGGCCGCTGTCGACGCGCTGTCGTTCAAGTGCGACGTGCTGCGGGCCGTGCTGGACGCCGTCGACTACTACTCGGGCAAGGGCAGGCCGTGACGACCGCCGTCGCGCTGGACGCGGTGCCGCGGATCCGGCGTGGCGTGAAGTGCACCTACGACCAGATCCGGGAGGCGCACGTCGTGCTGTTCCCCGAGGGCGTGCTGGTGCTGAACGAGACCGCGGCTTCCGTTGTGGCGCTGTGTGACGGCGTCCGATCCGTCGGGGACATCGCCGTCGTGCTGGCGGACGAGTACGACGGTGTCGAGCCCGAGGACATCGCTTCGCTGGTCGCCCGCATGGTCGAACGAAGGGTGGTGGACGTCGATGGCTGAGGCTCCTTTCGGCCTGCTGGCCGAGCTGACGCACCGGTGCCCGTTGCAGTGCGGCTACTGCTCGAACCCGCTGGAGCTGGTGCGGCGCGACGCCGAGCTGTCGACCGAGGACTGGCGGCGGGTGTTCGACCAGGCCCGGTCGCTGGGCTGCCTGCAGATCCACCTGTCGGGCGGCGAACCGCTGCTGCGGCCGGACCTGCCCGAGTTGGTGGCACACGCGAACAGCCTCGGCTGCTACGTCAACCTCGTCACGTCGGGAGTCGGTCTCTCGCGCGATCGGTTGCGGGAGCTGGCTTCCCTGGGTGTCGATCACGTGCAGCTCTCTCTTCAGGACGCGACTCGCGCCGGGAACGACAGGATCGCGGGCATCAAGGCGTTCGACCGGAAGATCGAGGCCGCGGCCCACGTTCTCGACGAGGGCCTGCCGCTGACGGTCAACACCGTGCTGCACCGGCAGAACCTCGACAACATCGCCGGCATCATCGCGATGGCGGAACAGATGGGCGCCGAGCGTCTGGAGCTCGCCAACACCCAGTACTACGGCTGGGCGCTGCGCAATCGCGCGGTGCTGCTGCCCACTCGCGAACAGCTCGCCATCGCCGATCCGATCGTGGCCGCGGCGCAGGAACGCCTGCGCGGACGGATGGAGATCGTCTACGTCATCGCGGACTACCACGAGGCCCACCCGAAACCCTGCATGTACGGGTGGGGCGCGCGGCAGCTGACGGTGGCACCGAACGGCGACGTGCTCCCCTGTCCCGCCGCCACGGTGATCTCGTCGCTGACGATCGAGAACGTGCGCGACTCCTCGTTGCACGACATCTGGCACGACTCGCCGTCGTTCAACGCCTTCCGCGGGTTCGAGTGGATGCGGGACCCGTGCCGCTCGTGCCCTCGCAAGGAGATCGACTTCGGCGGGTGCCGCTGTCAGGCGTTCCAGCTGACCGGCGACGCCGCCGCGACTGATCCCGTGTGTTCCCTGTCCCCTGCACGGTCCACTGTGGACCTGATCCTGGAGACCGAGATGGCACCGGTCGAGTTGCCCGCGATGGCGATGAGGAAGATGCGGTGAAGGCGGTTCTGCTCGGCACGACGGCAGGTGGCGGTTTCCCGCAGTGGAACTGCGCGTGCGCCCTGTGCGTGCGCGCTCGTTCCGGCGCGTTGCCGTCGCGATCCCAGGACTGCCTGGCGATCAGCGGCAACGGCACGGACTGGTGGCTGGTCAACGCCTCGCCGGACATCCGGACGCAGATCGCCACGTGCTCGTTCCTCAACCCCGGACCTGGCGCGCGCGACACCCCGTTGCGCGGCGCCCTGTTCACCGACGCGGAGCTCGACCACACCCTCGGGCTGCTGACCCTGCGAGGGGGCGCGGGCCTGACGGTGTGGGCTCCCGGCCCGGTCCTGCACGCGTTGCAGGACCAGTTCGACCTGCGCACGGTGATCGACGGCTATGCGCCGGTGGCGTGGCGTCAGGTCGAGGCCGACCAGTCGTTCTCGCTCGGCGGGATGCGCGTGTCGGCGATCCCGATCAGCGGCAAGCGACCGAAGTACGCCCGTTCGTCCACTGTGGACGGGCACTGGGTGGTCGCGTACCGGTTCGAGGATCTCGTCTCCGGCGGTGTGCTGGTCTACGCGCCCTGTCTGGCGTCGTGGCCCTCCGGTTTCGACGAGGTGGTGGCCGGGGCCGACTGCGTGCTGCTGGACGGCACGTTCTACGCGGCCTCGGAGATGGGTTCGGCGACCGGCAGCTCGTCCGGCCAGGCGGCGATGGGTCACCTGCCGATGTCCGCGAGCCTGCCCGAGCTGCGGCGGTTCCCGTCCGTGCGGCGCATCTACACGCACCTCAACAACACCAACCCGGTGCTCGACCCGTCGTCGCCGGAGTTCTCGAAGGTCCGCGAGGCCGGTGTCGAGGTTCCGTTGGACGGCACGGTGATCGAGCTGTAGATCGGCCACAATCACCGGATGTCCTACGTGATCGGTGGCCGGCCGCTGGCAGCGCGACTCGTCGCGGAGATGCCGTCGTTCGTGCGGCAGGTGATCGCCTCGCTGGTGGAGCGCGTGCCCGCGTACGCCCAGCTGCCCGCGGAGGAGCTCGACGGCGACATCTTCCGCGTCACCGAGCACGCCCTGCGCGCGTTCGCGGCCGTGCTGGCCACCGGTGAGTTGCCCTCGGCCGACGAACTGCGGTTCCTGCGCGAGTCGGCGGCGCGGCGGGCCGAGGAGGGCGTGCCGATCGACGTGGTGCTCACGGCGTACCACGTGGGCATCCAGGTCGTGTGGGAGACGCTGGTGCCCGAGGCGCGTCCCGAGGAGGTCTCGGACGTGCTCGCGCTGAACGCGTTGGCGCTGCGGTACCTGCAGCTCGTGACGCCCGTGGTGAGCGCCGGGTACCTCGACGAGCGGCAGACGATGTTCGACGACGAACGCTCGGCGCGTGCGACGCTGCTGACCGGTCTGCTCTCCGGAACCGTTGAGGCGTCAGGGCCGTACGTCGTGCTGGCGCTGCACATCCCGCCGCATCCGGACGAGCTGCTGGACGGGGTGGACGCGGCGGTCGCCGGGCGGCGGAAGCTGCGCCGCCTGCGGACCGAGCTGGAACGGCACAGCCGCGAGCCGGTGCTGTCGTCGCTCACGCCCGATGGCGGTCTCGCGTTGCTGCCGGGTGAGGACCCGCCGCTGGAACGGATCGTCGCGGACGTGACGCGTTCGGCGGGGACGCCGGTGACGGTGGCGGCGGTCGCGGCCTCACCCTCCGAGGTCGCGGCCGCCGCGGTCCTGGCGCGCGAGGTCCTGGCCGTCGCGGTGCGGTCGGGTCCGGGCCTCTACCGGCTCGCCGACGTGTTGCTGGAGTACCAGCTGTCCCGGCCGAGCGCGGCCCTCGGACCGTTGGCGGCGATCGTCGGGCCGCTGACCGAGGAACTCGTGCAGACGCTGGAGGTCTATCTGCGACGCGGGTCTCGGCGGCCGGCCGCTTCGGAGCTGCACGTGCATCCGAACACCGTGGACTACCGGTTGCGGCGGGTCGCGGAGCTGACCGGGCTGGATCCGACGCGGATCGAGCACGTCACGCTGCTCGCGGCGGCGCTGGCGGCGCGGAGGGCGAGCTGACGCAGGGGTACCCCCTGGCTGGGAACCCCTGCGTCATAACCTACGCAGCGGGTCCGACAAGATCAGTTGCCTTCGCCACCGCGGTGCCGAAGGCCTTCATGCCGGCCGCGTTCGGGTGCAGGGGCGCCGCGATCGTCGTCGGGATCAGGCCCTCCAGGTAGCGGTCCGCGGGCTTGGCGCACGTGTCGTGGCCGACGCTGACCGCCGCGAGGTCCACGTAGGTCGCGCCGCGCTTCTCCGCCTCGGCCTTGGCAGTGGTGCTGAGCAGGTTCACCGAGGCCTGCAGGTAGTCGCTGTCGCGCGCCCAGATCGGCTGGACCGGGTAGCAGCCGCCGGGGCGGATGTAGGTGCCGTAGCCGGTGACGAGGATCTTGGCGTGCGGTGCCCGGCGCTTGACCTCGTCGAGGGCGGCGCCGAACTCGGGCGCCCACTTGGCGATGTCCGCGGCCACCTTGTCGCCGCCTGCCGTCAGCCGGTCCCTGCAGGACAGACCCACTGGTTCCGGGAGCAGGTTGATGCAGCCCAGGGCGGTCTGCACGAGGCCGACGTCGTTGCCGCCGATCGTGATCGACACCAGGTCGGTGGTGGGCTTGAGCGCGTCGTACTGCGGCTTGACGAACCCGAACTGGCGGCCCGCGAAGTCGTCGGTCTTCGCACCCGAGCACGTGACGTCGGTGAGCGTCGCGCCGAGCAGATTCGCGACGATCTGCGGGTAGTTGTGATCGCTGCGCAGGCACCACAGGGCCGGGTCCTGGTTCGGGATCAGCGGACCGGCCGCCGCCGAGTCGCCCAGGGCCACGTAGTCGAGGGTGTCCGCCTGCGCGGTACTTGTTCCGGCGACCAACATCGCCACGACAGCCAACCCGGCCACGATTCGCATTCCGATCCTCCAACGCCGTTGTCAGGTCTGCTCATCGTGGTGGCTCAGGTCACTTGTGCGGGTGGGACGTTGCCCAGAGTCATCCGGTCGTGTTTGTGACCGATCACAATGGGTCCGTGACTCCTGGGGAACTCCTGACGTTGGCCGCGCAGTCCTGCGTGGACGGCGCCAAACTGCTGCGCGACATGCGCGTCGACGTGTCGTCGAAGGGCACTTTCGACCAGGTCAGCACGGCCGATCTGGAGGTGGAGGCGTTCCTGCGGGCCGCCCTGGTCTCCGGTGCTCCCGGCTCGGCCGTTGTCGGTGAGGAGCTGGGCAGCTCGTCCGCCCCGCTCACCTGGTACGTCGACCCGATCGACGGCACGCGGAACTTCGTGCGCGGCATCCCGTTGTCGTGCATCTCGGTCGCGGCCGCCGTCGAGGGCTCGCTGGTCGCGGGCTGCGTGCTCGACCCGTTCCGCGACGAGCTGTTCACGGCGGCCGTCGGCGTCCCGTTCCGCGTCACCTCGACGGGCCTCACGATCCCGCCCGGCACGAGCCCGCGGCCGCTGGTGCTGACCGACATCCCGTTGCCCGGCAGCCCGTACCAGGGCGAGATGGAACTCCTGAGCGATCTTCTCGCTGTTGCGGACGTGCGCCGCGTCTACTCGACGGCCCTGTCGCTCGCGTGGGTCGCGACGGGCAGGGCGGACGCGGCGGCGAACATCGGCATCCACCCGTGGGACGTCGCGGCGGGCGCGGTCCTGGTCCGCGAGGCGGGCGGGGAGTTCCGCGAGATCGGCACGAACGGTTTCGTCGCCGGCCGGGGTGAGATCGTCGGCTGGCTGGCCGAACGAATGGAAGGCATCGTCTCGTGATCGATCTCAGCGGCAAGGTCGTGCTCGTCACCGGCACCGGCGGCCCCATCGGCACCGGCATCGCGCTCCGGTTCGAGGCCGCGGGCGCCCGCGTCGTCCGCCACCGGGGCGTCGAGGACGGCGACCTGCGCACGTCGGCTCAGCGCGTGGTCGACGACGTCGTCGCGCGGCACGGCAGGCTGGACGCGGTGGTCAACAACGCCGGCGTCCAACCCGTGGAACCGTTGCCGGACATGACTCCCGAGCAGTGGCGGTTCGTCGTGGACGTCAACCTGACGGCCCCGTTCGCCGTCACCCAGGCCGCTGTGGCGCACCTCCCGGTCGGCGGCTCCGTCACGCACATCGCGTCGATCGAGGGCACTCGACCCGCTCCCGGCCACGCGCACTACGCGGCCTCGAAGGCCGGTCTGATCATGCACGCGCGAGCGGCCGCGCTGGAGTACGGGCCGCGTGGCATCCGGATCAACACGGTCTCGCCCGGCCTGATCGCGCGGCCGGGCATCGAGGAGCAGTGGCCGGAGGGCGTTGCCCGGTGGCGTGCGGCGGCACCGCTCACCCGTCTCGGCACACCGGAGGACGTCGGCGACGCGTGCGTGTTCCTGGCCAGCGGCCTGGCTCGGTGGATCACGGGGCACGACCTCGTGGTGGACGGAGGAGTGACCGCACGGCCGACCTGGTGACCGCAGTCACCTTCGTGTCACACTAAGTAGCCGCGCACGCGTTTTACATCAGTTCGTACAGAACCGACAGGGCACAAAGACCCCACCGGAAGTGTTCATCGATAGGCGATAAAAAACCAGGTCACAAGCGATAAGTAACTCAGTGCACACGGTCCGTATCCATCGGCTATGAAATGTCTCAACTCGGTCACATGTCAAAATTTGCCTACCCAGAGTGATAACAGGCACGTCCTTCCCGTCGAAACCTCAACCAGTCGCACTGGACCAGAGGGGGACGGACGACATGACATCTGAGTACCGAGCAGTTTCCCGACGCACGCTCCTGACCGCCGCACTCGGCGGTGCCGCCGTGGGCGTCGTCGGCCACAGCCTGTTCGCCGGAGCCGCCAACGCGGCACCCGCGGCCGGCCGCAAGACGCTTCTGATCGGCAGTGTGGATCGGCTCGGCAACGGGATCCTGCAGCTGACCGACCCGAGCCTGACCGGCGAACAGAGGATCGTCGCCGTCAACGGCCAGCCGAACGGGATCGTGGGTTCGCCCGACGGTCTGCGCGCTTACGTGGGGACGGTCTTCGGGCCGGGACTGAGCGTCGTGGACGTCGACGGCGGCCGGGTGACCAGCGAGGTCGCGGTCGGCGGGTTCGCCAACGAGCTCGTCGTCTCGCCGGACGGCAGGACCGTCTACGTGGCGACCGGGTCCAGCGGCGCCGGGGGCTCCAGCGGCCACGTGGCCGTGGTCGACACGGCGACCGGCGAGGTGCGCGCGCTGATCAAGGCAGGTCTGCTGCCGCGCACGCTGGCGCTGACGCCGGACGGCAAGCAGCTGTTCGTCGGGGACGAGCGGGCCAAGGGCATCACGATCATCGACACCGCGAAGGACGCCGTGTCGGGTTCGTTCAAGACCGAGAAGTCGGCGTTGCAGCTCGCCATCGACCCCAAGGGCAAGAGCCTGTACGTGGCGTCGTCGCGTGAGCTGATCACGTTCGACCTGCGCGGCGGGAAGACCGGTTCGACCGAGCTCGAAGGCGTGCCCTGCGGTCTGGCCGTGCATCCGAACGGGACGTTCGCGGTGGTGAGCCTCTACACGGGCCGCGCCACCGACTCCCAGCTGGTGACGGTGAACATCAACTCCAACAAGGTCAGGACCAAGGAGGGCAACGGCAAGGCGAACGGTCCTCTGACGATGAGCAAGGACGGCGGGCGCGCGTTCGTGCTGGACAAGAAGAACCGCAAGGTCATCTCAGCGGACACGGACTCCGGCAAGCCGGACAGCTCGCTGTCGACCCCCAACTCGAACACGCCGACCTCCGTCGCGTTCGTCGAAACCGCCTGAGCGCCGGAGGGAATCCACGATGCCCATCTCCATGTCCGTGAAGACCCTGGACTACACCCCGGCCTACCCGCCCTACCCGAGCCTCTGGATGGCCGGCTACGGCGGCGCGCCGCGCGGCAACCAGGGCCTGGTCGACCGCAGGCTGCGCGCCCAGTGCATCGTCATCGACGACGGCGCCGGGCCCAAGGTCATGCTCCGCATCGACGTCGTCAGCATCCCGCGATACGTCCACCAGGCGATCAGGTCCGGCGTGACGCCGCTGGTGGACGACCACGACGGCAACTTCCTGATCATCTGCAGCCACACCCACTCCGGCCCGTTCATCGGCACCACACGGCCGAATCCCTACGTGATGATGAGCCTCACGCCCGCGGACGTCAGCGCGATCGAGGACACGACCGACGTCTTCATCGCGCAGATGATCGAGCTCGTGGAGCAGACCCTCGCGATGGCCCGCACGCAGGTCACGTTGTGGTACAAGGAAGGCAACGCGTCGATCGGCTACAACCGCACCGGGGAGCCCAACGTCCTCTCCACGATCAACGCGCTGATCGCCCGCCGCACGAGCGACAACGGCCTGCACACCGTCCTCTTCGGATACGCCTGCCACGCCGTGGCACGGGGCAACGACAGGTACTTCTGCAGCGACTTCCCCGGTGCCGCCACCGACGTGATCAGCAACGCTCTCGGCGTGCAGGCACTGTTCTTCCAGGGCGCCGCCGGTGACCAGGAACCCAACGACCCGCACAGCCCCGGCCAGGTCACGAACCTCGGCACGATCCTCGGCAACGCGGTCGTGGCGATGGTGAACTCGGGCGGCTGGACCGCCGTCACCGGCCCGATCAGCACGTACTACGAGGAGCTCAGCCTCCCGCTCACCGTGGACCTCGGCGACCCGGCCGCGGTGATCCGCGCTCGCAACAGCTACAGCGACCGGCTCGACAACCTCCCCCCGAGCGACTTCGCCTACCGCCACGCCGAGGTCATGCTCGAGGAGATCGCGGGCGTGGGCCTTCCCCGTGTGTTCCCGATGCCCATCCAGCGCTGGAAGATGGGTGGCCTCAACATCTTCGCGATGTCGCACGAGGTTCTCTCGGAATACGCGGTGAAGCTGCGGAACCAGACCCCGGGCAATCTGTGGGTGATGGCCTACGCCAACGAGACCGAGGGCTACGTGGCGGCCAACGGCATCCTGCAGGACGGCGGCGCGGTGCGCTGGGGTTACGAAGCCGGTTGGATCGACAACCCCGAGATCTCCGGCGAGGCCACGTGGACGACCTTCTACCCCTGGCCCGCACCGCTGAAGTTCAGCCCGAGCGGCCCCGCCGCACCAGGGACGACCGAGCGCGTCGTCCTCGACGCCAGCACAGCCATGCTGAACCTCTGAGGGGTGGATCGAAGACATGCCAGGACCCAGCACCACACTGTCGGCCCGCTACGGCCTGACTCCGGTCTACCCGTGCGGCACGACCGGCGACCTCTTCCTGTTCGAGCACATGACACCGACCACCGGCACCTTCGCCTGGGGCCAGAGCTACCAGGTCGGCGCCGGCTGGCAGGGCCGCGTACTCGCGGGCCCGAGCGGCTGGATGTTCAGCATCACCACCACCGGTGAGCTGAGACTGTTGCACTACAACGGAACCGGTTGGGACGACCTCAACGGAAGCCAGTACCTCGTCCTCGGCCAGGGCTGGTCGCACACCGCGGCGAACACCCGCTACCGGATCTCGGTGGACGAGGACGGCGTCATCTACACCCTCGACGCCGCGGGCAACCTCAAGGCGCACTACTTCAACTTCACCACCCAGCAGTGGGCGGTGCAGGGCGCCCTGCTCGCCACGGGCCTGACCCAGTACAACGCGATCGTCGCAACGAGCCGTGGCGTGGTCTACGCGCGCAACGCCGCCGGCGCGATGTACCGTTACTACATCAACTTCTGGTCCGCCGCGACCGCCACGTGGTTCACGCCGGCCTCCCCCGTCACGACGGGGTGGCAGAACCTGAAGAACTTCAGCTCGGCCGGCGGCGAGACGTTCTACGCCGTGAACCAGAACAACGGCAACCTGCTCTGGTACAGCTACAACCCGGTGACCAACGCGTGGAAGAACGCCAAGATCATCGGCAACGGGTGGAACAGCGAGCAGGACGTCGTCGTGCAGAGCAACGCGTGCAGCCGCTTCCCCTGGGACACCGCCTGCAACTCGTTCGGGATGCAGGACGGCGGGGCCGTGATCACGCGGCTCAACCAGGTGAAGAAGAACTGACCTGCCCGACTTGGGCCCGCCCTCGGCTTGTGCGCTGAGGGCGGGCCTTTTCGCGTCACTCTCCGACGAGGTACCGGTAGGACATCGGCGTCAGGTTGGGTTCCTCGACCTGCCAGGGGTGAATCACCCGAAGCACGCCGCCCGACGCCACCGGCGGAGCGACCGAGCGGTCGAGCGCGATGCGGCTGACGATCAGCAGCATGGTGTTCGGATGCTCACGCCGGTGAAGATCGACCTCGTTCCTGGTCAAGATGACCTCGGAGCTGGCCGTCCACGCCGTCGTCGTGCCCTTGACCTCGACGTACAACCGCTCGCCTGCTCGTCGGGCGTCAAGGTCGTAGGACTTGGTGGCCCCGACGTCCTTGACGCTGTATCCCTGCTCCACGAGGTACCGCGTCGCGACGGCGACAGCTCGACGTTCGATCGCGATGCGCTCCGACGCGTCGAGCCGAAGCCCCTGCCCTCGCCGCGCCTTTCCGGCCAGCCGCTCGGCCCCGACCTCGGCGTCGGCGATCTCGGGAGCCGTCTCGCCGGGAAGGTCGACAGCCTGTTCCACGAGCTCGTACAACTCGCTGAGGGCTGAGACGAGGAATACCAGGTCGTCGGCGAGCACATCGTCAGAAGGCAGCTCCTCCAACGAGTACTCGAACGCGACGACGTTTCCGTCCTCGTACGCCCGCCCCAGATTCGACCTGCGTGCCTTGAGCTCGATCGACTCGACGAGGTCCGCGCGTGCGTGCAACCGGGTCGCCAGCACGTCTCGCGCCCACTGCGCCCGCTGCCAAAGCTCCTGCCGGGGACGGGTGGGGAATCCGCTGTTCTCCCAACGTGTCGCGCCCTGCATCAGCGACAGGTAGACGCGATCGCCCTGCGCCCCGAACAGGTAGACGACGTACCACCCCCTGGTCGCGGATGGCGAGCGACCGACCGAATGCACCCGAGCCCACGGGATCTCGGACTTGGCTCCCGTGGCGTCCTTCGCCTCCACGTCCCAGTCGTCGATCTCGACCGGCGCCGCACGTTCGATCGCGGGCAACCGCTCGCGAAGCCAGCTCGCCACGTCGTGCCGGATCAACCGACCGCGCTTCTCCATCGCGGGCGTGTTCTTGGAAGTCCACTCGGACTGCAGCAGCAGGACATCGCGCAGAAGCTCACGCATGGGGAACGGGCCACCACCCTCACGACGACCGAGGCCGACCGTTGGACTATCAGTGACCACAAGATCGCATGTAACCCGTCCGGGTGTTACCTGAATGGGTTGGCAGCACTCGCACCGCGTAACTCGCCAACGACGTTCCACCGCAGTTGTGATCACCAGCACAGGCAGTGATGGCCGCTGACCCACGGCACCACTTGGGCACAGATGACCGCGGAAAACCTGACAGCGGCCGCGCGTCACCGGGAGTTACAAGATCATCCACTGACCGGGTCGTGCCTGGTCAGCGGATGGTCCGTACGAGGTGAACATTGGTGCCCCCGACACGGTACGCACTAGTCCCTCCTTTACGCGCACCCGCCGTGAACTGCAGGTATCTGCCACCGTTCCGATCACGCATCGGCGTCGACGCCGTAGCGGTGGCGTCCCCAGAAGCGCCAAGACTGGTCGCTCTGGCTTCAATGCGCGTGCACCGGACTGGTCGCGCTAGGCGCGGCGTGCGCGTCACGGTTGGGCATTCGCGCTCCGATACGCGCTGATGCGATAACCGCGGCGATCTGACCGAACCTCGGCTACGCCGGCAACGTGCGCTGGATGCCGGCAGCGATGACAGTCACTACAAATGAGTAAGGTCGCTGACCTGTCTGCTCAGTCCGCGATCAACTCTTGCGGATCAACCACGAGCACGCCACCGGTCACCGGGACAACCGGCGATCCGAACGCCAGCCCACCCACCGTGACCGTGTACGCACCGGGTGCAAGACCGTCGAACTCGGTCTCGATGTGGGTGGAGGTGACCCTCGGCGTCCGCACCCGTACGTCCGCACCGTGCTCGTCCTTGACGGTGATCTTGAGGCCGCGCCGCTCTTTCTCGTCCATGTCGATGCTGACCGGCAGCTTCTCCGGGTACATCATCAAGTCGGGCACGGTGACCCGCGGTTTCGTATCGGCGACGCCCATCACCTGGATCTTCTTCGCGGTGATGATGCCCTCGATCTCGTCCAGCACCGCGCGGTCGGCCTGAAGGCTGGTGTGTTGCTCCACAACCCGCTTCAACCGCGATGAGTCGAGGTCGACGTCCGGCCGCGCGCCACCCACCAACGGCACGGTCGCATCACCGAACAGCTCTTCGCCGTTGTAGGTGGGCAGCGGGATGATTCGCCCACCAACGAGCTGCGCCGTGGTCGCCGTGGGCTGCCTGACCCCGAGGATCGCGTGTGTGCTGTCGAGGCTCGCCTGCCTGGCCTTCTCGGCGGCATGTAGTTCCTGGTGGAACTTCATGGCGTCGGCGACCATCAGTGTCTTGAGGTCAGGCAGGTCGACCTCGGTCGTGCGCAGATAGTGCTCTGGGCCCTCGATGCACGCGTACTCCGGCATGAGCTGATGCAGCGACGGCATGCTCCTCGCGAAGTTCGTGAAGTCCTCACTCAGCCGGTCGATCTTGAGGTCCGTGCCGTTGACGAGCTGGCCGAGAGCCTTGGCCGCGCCGCGGTACGGCGTGCCGATAGTGATCAGTTTCGCGGTGACCTCGTGACCGCCGCACTTCTCGATATACCACCGCGCGATCAGCCCTCCCATGGAATGGCAGACGAACACGACCTTCGCGTTCGGATGCCGCTCGCGGTGTCGGCCGAGTGCGTTCTGCACCACCGACTTCAGCCGTCCCGCGTTGTATCGGTTGGACAGTCGCCAGTCGTACGGGAACAGGACCAGGTTGCCCGCCCGCTCGGTGAAGCCGATGTTCTCAAGGCGCTCGACGAGCTTGTCGTAGCCCTTCAACGGCGTCCAGACGCCGGGCAGCACGTGGAAGTCAGGCATGAGCGCGACCGGCTCGACCCCGTCATCCGCCGGACCGTCCCCGACACCGTCCGACACCCGAAGCCTGGTGATGCTCCTGCCAAACGTCTTGATCGCATTGAGCACGGCTCCGGAGGACGGTGCCCACACCAGGCCGTCCCTGCTGCGCAATGTGCTGCCGAGGATGCCAGGCAACACGACTACGAGGTCATTGCTCATGGTCAACCCACTCCCAACCAGTCCCGCATGCGTTCGATCTCGGGATGCACGTGGGCGATCTCGGGTATCAGCGAACGCCAGAGCGCACGCTCCTTCCCGTTCGTCGCGTCGACCACGCGCCAGGCGTCGTTCTCGCCACCGCTGAGGATGATGGCGACGACCAGGTAGCAGGCCATGATCGACTGCTCGTTCTCGGTCATGGCGGAGCTGAGGCCGCACACAGCCATCGAGCCGAGGGCTTCTCCGGTGATCTCAGGGCTGAGCGCCAGCTCGTGCATCACCCGCGGGAACTCCGCGGGCAGGAAAAGCGCCTGGAACGCGAGGTCGAGCAGTTCCTCGTCCTCCGACAGCACGATCAGGCTCATCGCGCGTTCGGCGAGAACGCGGGAGTCCGCCTGCGACCGACTTCCGATCAACGACTGCGCCTCGGGGCTCCGCAGCTGGTCACGATGTTCAGCCAGCAGTTGCCGCTGCACCTCGACCGGTGCGGCGATGAACGTGTCGACGAGGCCGGCCAACAGGACCGGCTCGTAGGCAGCCATGACCCCCACGACGTTCGCGCTCGCCCGCACCGCTTGCAGCCGTTCGGCTTCCTGTTCGTCGACCTGGAGCGCGGCCTCGGCCACCGCGATGTCCGCCTCCGCCTTGAGCAGGCGCGGATGGTCGGCCAGGTACTGCTTCTCCGTCACGTATGTCGGCGTGAACACCCATTCGACCGCTTCCCGCAACAGCGTCCGGTCGACGGTCAGCCAGGCGGGCGCAGGCTCGCGTGCATGCTCGCGCCACCGTCTTTCCCAGCTGTCACGACCGATGTCATGGTGCCTCCGAGCCACTTCGTGGAGTTGTGCGACGAGTGGGTGGCTAGTCGCGTTGTTCAACGCCGCGAGGAACCAGGGGATCGTGTGCAACGCGCCGGGCTCGGCCGCGGTGCAGCGCCTCAGCAACAGGGTCGCGGCGTGGTCGCCGTGGAACTCGCCCAGGGCCTGGTCCCATGCGGCCGCAACCAGATCAGGAGAGTCGTACCGCTCGAGGCTGATCAATGCGTCGCCGAGGCTCGGCACGAACACGACGTTCTCCGTCGCCAGATCCAGGTACTGCATGACCGCATCCTGAGCGGCCCGCAGCCCTCGCCGGTTCTCCGTGGGGTAGCAGCTGCTCAGGTGTAGCAGCGCCGCGGCGAGGCTCGGCCGGTGCACCGGGTTCTCGACCGCCAGAGCGGTGAGGATCCGGACTGCCTCTTGGGCGGGCCTTACCCCCTGTTTGTTGTTCGATACCTGGGCCTTGCTCAGGTTGATCAGTGTCGCGGCGTGCTGCGGCCGGTATGTCGAGTCGTCGTCCGCCAGCTGTTGCTGGATGTCCGCGGCCCGCCGCGCGTACCTGAGCGCGCTGTGCGCATCTCCGAGGTCCTGGTAGGTGGCGCTCAGCTCGGACAACACCTTCGCCAGGTCAGTGCGGTAGGCGGTGTTCGCCGATGCCAGCCGGCCGTAGACCACCGCAGCTGATCGGGCCACCCGCACCGCCTCCTCCAACTGCCCGATCTCGACACATCGCCTGCTGAGCGTGCTGAACGCCTTGGCGCGCAATGGGAGGTATCCCTGACTAGTGCGGAGGCCGCGGACCGTCGCCACCGCTTCCTCGGCACAGCCATGCCCGTCGAGCGGCTTGCCCGCGCTGCTGTAGTGATCACTGAGGTGCACCAGCGCGTCCCCGAGGTGCGACAGGTAGGTGTGGTGGCCGCCGGCAGCGCGCGCCTTCGACAAGGCGCCTGATGCGTAGAGGGGTTTCCGCAGCGGTTCGAGCTGAGCAAGGCCCACCTCAGGCCGTTCGTGAAGCGACGCGAGTGTCTTCGTCAGCGTGTCGGTCGCCGTGACCGCGACCGACCCGGTCTCGACCAGCTCGCGGTAGGCCAGCACCGCTCGAAGGCCGTAGTCGACGGCCTGTAGGGGCGCGCCGACATCCCGGTGCAACAGACCGAGTCTGTCCAGGGCATTCGCACGGTCGGCCGCATGCGCGTGGTCGCCCGATTTCGCCAGCACTTCGTACAGCTCTACTGCACTCAGCAACGGCTCGATGGCATCCGCGGGTCGATGTACGCGCGTGAACATCTCGGCGACGAGTGCGCTGGCCAGCGCAAGGTCCGGGATCAGCAGCGGTGAGCGGCCGGAGAGTGAACGCAACCCGTCGAGGCCTTCCTGACCGGCCGCCGCACAGTGCCGCCATACGTACTTCAGCAGATACCGGGGCTGGGTCGGCGGAAGCCCCGAATCGAGCAGAAGCGCGTACCGCTCGGTCAATGCGGCTGCCACTCGCACTGCCATCAGGTCGAACGGTTTCCGCTCGTCCGGTCGAAAAGGGGGCCTGAGGTGGTCGGCGAGGGTCTGGTGCGCGATGCGGTACACCGCGTACCCCACCTCACTGTCCTGGATGACGTACCGCCCTAACTGGTACAGCACCCTGGTGACATCGGCCCTGCCCAGTTCGCGGCCCACGAGAGCGGAGGCGACGGCAATCCACTCCTCTTCCGGGAAGCCCGCGCCGTAGCCCCAGGTGAGTGCGGTGAGCATCGGCTCGGCGAGACCGTCCGGATCGACCCACTGCAGGTCCGCTTCGAACGCGCTCTCGATGGACAGGTTGACGTTGTCCTGCCAGTTCGGCGTTCCGGTGTCGACCGGGTGTTCCCTGAGCTGGTCGGTGACGACGCGGGCGAGCAGGAACGGTTTGCTCTCCGTTGGCGACATCTTCTCGGCGATGTAGGCCGCGACGGCTTCGGGATTCATCGGCTCGCACCGTCCTCCAGCAACCGGGCGGCGATGTACTCGCGCAGAGCCTGCTTACCGCTCTCCTGGAACTCCGGCTCGTCGAGGTCCAGGGTGTGCAGCGGGGCCAGGGTGGTCACGAGCGGTTTGCCGCCATTAACGGGTTTGAGCTCCCTGGTCGAGACAATCACCGTGCAGCAGCCGGCGAGCGGGGTGAGCAGCGCGACCGCGATCGTGAACGCCTCGCCGCGCGCCTCGTCCAGACCGTCGACCATCAGGACAAGAGGCCGCGCAAGTTGTTGCACCACACCGATGAGCTCGGCAGCGCTGCGGCGTTCCCCCTGTGGCGGATCGATGTGTTCCCCGGCCACCAGCTGCGTGCTGAGCAGGTCGGCGATCCGGTCCGCGTTGAGGCCCCTGGCGTGCACGTTGGCGTGCACCGAGTTCTCACCCGGATCGCGGTGCTCCCGCGGTGGGCTGAACTCGACCAGCTTCCCGCGTTCCTTGGGGTCGGACATGCAGGCGACCCGGCCGAGGATCGCGGACTTCCCGGTCCCTGCCGACCCCGTCACGACGTACACACCAGGGGTGGCCGCGGTGACCCAGTCCACCACCCGGTTCACCTCCGTGGTGCGGCCGGTGAACCAGGCTCGGCGGTCGGTCTTGAGGAGCGTGCCGTACGCGGCGTTGAGCAGGTGTTCGACGACCTGGGAAGGGGCGTTGCGGTCGTGCCGAGGATTGATCACCAGCTCACCTGGGCGACCGACCTGGACGAACTGGGGCACCTGGTCCTCGTTGTTCCAGTCGGCGAGCAGCGCGTAGCCGAGCTCGTCACCGGGGATCATCCTGTTGCGCTCGTTCCAGGTCCGGTGCAGCTCGGGATTGTCCGCGTCAGGGCCGTTGCTCAGCAGGGAGTGGAGCCGCCCGCCGAACACCCCGGCCGTCGCCTCCCCGGCAGCCGAGCACGACACGAGCACTCCGGCCCACATCCGGTCGCCTCGCGGCTGCACTTCGTTGAAGACCGCGGACACGACGGCCGCGGCGTTGTGCACCGCCAGACCGGAGTGACACGCGTCGAGGATGAGCAACATCTGGTTGGCACCCGAGAAGGCGCATTTGCGGGCAACCTCGTTGGCGGACAAGCCATTGGAGCCATCACCGCGATGTTCCGTGGTCAGCAGCAACAGGTCGCCGGCGGCAGGCACGCCATGACCGGTCCACATGACGATCAGCACGCCGCCGTCGTCCTGCATGGCGCTGCGGATCTGCGACAGGTGATCGCGCACGGTCGCTTCGTCCGGGTCGGTCAGCGGTTCGCCATCGAAACCGGCGGTCTTCAGGTACTCGCAGATGGCCGTGATGCCGGGCACCGGATACTCGAGCACGTCCATCAGCGTGTACGCACCGACTCCCACGGCCACGAACCGGCTGGGCGGCTGGGCCACGACGCACCCCCTTGCCTTCGCACGGACGAACAACCTCGTTCGTCGCGTGCCGACAAGGTCGAACACATCACAAGGGTTGTTACGCTGCGTAAGATCATCTGGGGCAATTGGTATCCACAACTACCCAAATGGCCCAACCGTCACTACCTGGATGGCATAACGAATGCCTCGCCAGTCACCTGACGCAATCGCCCAGCCATCGAGAACGGCCAGCTGTTTCGCAACGTGGAAACCAACGGCAACAAGATCATGCCTGGCTGGGCCTTGCCAGGTCAGCGATGATCAATTGAGGTGAAACGGAGTGCCCCCAACACGGTGCGCCCTACTTCCTTCCCTGCACGCACCTGGCGTGAACTGCAGATATCCGCCACCGTTCCGATGACGCATCGCCGTCGGCGCTGTAACGGTGGCGCCCGATGAAGCGCCAGGACTGGTCGCTTTGGATCCAATGCTCGTGCACCGGACTGGTTGCAGTAGGCGCGGTGTACGCGTCGTTTCTCCACGGCCGGGCGTTCGCGCTCCAGTACGACGGCTCGGACATGGCCCAGACCCGTGAGCCAACCGCTGAAGACCAGATGCGGGCCTACTTCCAGACGCAGCGCGCCCATGGCCGGTGGCCAAGCGGTGCCGAACTCGATCACGTTGCCGGAACCAACAACTACGGCCAGAAACTGCTCCGCCGTTGGAAGGAAGAGGGCCGCGCCCAGAACAGCTGCACAGCACCGACGATTCAGAACCACTCGAACGTGTGAGCAAGTAATCGACGCATCGGTTGCACTTGTCGGGCGATCCCTTGCGGGATCGAACGACAGACCGCCGACGTCGTGTCATGGTCAAAGAGGTGTTCAACGGCCTGTACTCCGGGTGAAGGTGGTGCGCCATGTCGAAGGGCACGTCGTCTGGCTTGCTCGACACCCCGAAAGCGCAGTCCGTCTTCAAACACGCGATCCTCGACGGCTACGTCATCCCATTTGCCGTGATGACCGCATCCAAGGTGCCTGACCGACGCGCCGTACTACTGGACGGCTTCGCTGGCCGCGGCCGCTACGAGGACGGCCGACCCGCGTCGGCCGAGCATCTGCTTCGTGCTGCCGAATCAGCGAGAAGTTCAACAAAGGTTGAGGTGTTCCTCGTCGAGCGGTCCAAGAAGGACTTCACTCTCTTGGCATCCGTCGCCGACGAGTACCGACAGCGGGGTGTCACGGTCGAGGCAAACCACGGAGTCATCCAGGACTACATTCGGCAGGTGCTTGCGCGGGCGACCGGCGCACCGCTGTTCTTGTTCCTCGACCCGTGCGGAGCGAACCTCCCGTTCGACACGTTGACCAAGATCCTTGGTCATGACCGACGCACCGACTGGCCGCGGACCGAAGCCCTGCTCAACATCAGCGCAGAGCTGACTCGCCGAGCTGCCGGTGCGGTCGCCAAGGGACTCACAGATCACGACGCGGTACCTGTGATGAACGCGATGTGTGGCGGTGAGTGGTGGCAAGAAACGGCGCTGAAGGCGCACTCTGCCTCACCCACCCCTGACTGGGAGTCAGCCGCCGAGGCAGTCGTTGACGAGTACGCACGACGCATCGCTAAGGCATGTCGGATGAAGGCCGTTGTAGCCCCGGTACGCCGTAAGGCACACCACCAACCCGTGTACCACCTCGTCTTCCTCACGAGGATGAACTACGGGCTTTGGGTCTTCGCAGACGCCGCTGCGAGAGCCCGCCACAAGTGGCTCGACGCCCTAGGCCCCAGCGACGAAGAAGTCGAAGGCATGCTCTTCGACATGGTTGCAGACCAGATCGAGTCCGAGACCGAGACATCGCTGCTCAAGATCAAGGACAACCTCAGGGCCCTGGCGGCACAGGGCCACAGGCAGAAGCTGGTCGACCACACCACAGCGGTGTTCGATGGCTTCTACGGGACCGCGCTGGAGAAGACAGTGCGCAAGGCGATGCGCGAATTACAGGATGAGGGTGTCGCAGTGGATGCGAAGCCGAAGCAACTCCGAGACTGGCTAATCGGCTAGACCTCAAAGCGCAAGAGCACCGGGCATCTCCTCCCAGAGGCGTCCATCAAGTTCGCGCCCCAGCGCCTTCGGCGTCCTTCCACCCCACTGCTTAAAGAAGAACGGCACGCCAACGTCTTGGCAAGCATCACGGATGCCACGCGCCCAAGCCAGCTCCATCGGGCGATAACGAGGCCCAGACTCTCCTCCGGCGATGACCCAGTCGATTCGATCAAGGTTGATGTCGCCGAGCGGGCCGAGTAACGGTTCACAGGAGAGAAAGCGAACCTCTGCCGGCACTGCTCGCAGGTCTTCCACACGCGACAGAACGGCCGCGCTCTCGACTGACACTCCCATCCATAGGTTTGCAGGCCAGTCGAGCTTGTCCGCAACCTTCCTCAAGCGCACGGATCGCTTGGTGAGCACCTGGTAGGTGTGGCGCGGGGTCTCGGCGATCACCTGGAAGACATCGCGCACAAAGCCCAGCGGCACCTTCGCGTGGAAGAGATCGCTCATGGAGTTCACGAAGACAGTCCGCGGGTTGCGCCAGCGATAGGGCTCCTGGAGCGACTCAGAGTGGACCGCAACTCCGAAGCCAGGTCCAGAGGTTCGTGGGTCGCCATCGTTCTGATACTTGTCGGCGCCCATTGCTTTCAGCCGCTTGGCCAGCGTCAACGCGTAGCAGTTGTCGCAGCCCAGGGAAACCCGGTCGCAGCCGGTCGTCGGATTCCAAGTGACTTCGGTCCACTCAATCGCGGTCCGATGCTTAGTCATCGCGTGATGCCTTCTCCCGCTCGTCCATGTCGAGCCGCTCCTCGGTTGCTCGACCAAGACGAAGCCACTCGGTGATGCGCTCCACCGGCACGATCGCCAAAACTCCGGGGTTCCGCTCGTCCTCCAGGACGTACACCTGGTCGCCTGGCTGCAACCTCACACGGTCAGTGAGCGCCTTGGGCAGCGCGATCTGGCGGTTCACGCTGATCTTGATGGGCCCGTGCGGCTCTGACACCTTCCAATCATACAAGTTTTTGTAGTTCTTGTACTATACGGGCACGTCGTAACCAGGTGATGAGCAACTTCTGGATGTCAGCGGCCGCCGGCTTCCGATAGTTGATCGAGCCACTTGCCGAACGTCGTGGTGCGTGCAGGCGGTGGATCGCATCGTGATTGCAGGGAGCTCCACCGCGCGTAGTCATCGCCGCACTCCGCAGCCAGCATCTCTGCTACCAGTTCGGCATGTTCAGCGCTTTCGAGCACATCCGGGGCAGGCAGGCATTGCAGGATCTCTGGTGTGACGAAGCAGGAGCGAAGTAGACCTTCAATGGTCAGGTCCCGTTGGGCCGCACGCCCTTTCAGGTTCCTCAGGTGTGTGTGCAGCACAGCGACAGGATCATCATGTCCTCGCAGTTCGTCGTCACTCGGCACCTCGATGAGTCTCGGTCGCTTCGACTCCGCCACCTGCCTCAGTTCAGAGAGCGCCTCTTCGCACGCGGACTGAAGATCGCCCTCGGAGTGTAGGCACACTGTTTCAAGCGCGCGTTCGTCGAGAATGGGCACCAAGGTGATCAAGCTGGAACCGGGCACGTGAGGACTCATCACCAGCGCCACCACGGCCTTCGCACGATCGTCCAACCACTCCTCGATGTAGTTCCGGTTCTGCGTGCGGTAGCTCGGCGGTTCGGTGTTCCTAATTGCCTCGACCGCTTGTTCCAGAAGCTTGCTGTCATCGCTCAGCTCTGCGAGCGCCTCGATCGCTCTCCAATCAGCGCCGCCGTGTCGAGCTCCTGCGGTCCATCCGTCGTCCACGACTTCACGAACCAGAGCGTGCAACTCGTCCGCAGCAAGGTGGCGCAACTGTGGCCAACGGCGCACGTACAACGCTGCCTGGTGCAGCCTTGCCCTGGTCAAGTAGCTCTTTCCGCGCAACTGCACGCTGAGCACCTCTGGAAGACAAGCCAGCAGCACCTCGTCGCTGAGCTCATCGGGACCTCCAAGGAGTATTCGACGGATCTGCATCGAGCGTTCGTTGTCGCGAGCCAGGGTCACCCACAGTTCAGGATGGCGCTCCAGCAGACTCCAGGCAGTACTTGCACGTGCTGCTCGTTCTTGGTCCAGCCGTTCAAAGAACCTCTGCTTCTCCCACTCAGAGAGCGAAGACAGCTCGGGACGCGGATCCCGTTCGGTCAATACGGCATCAACAAGCGAAAGCCGCACCGCCACGGGCATTTCCTCACCCAGGGTGTGGGACCACCGGGAGGCGACCTGTTGCACATCGCTCCAGTCGACCTGCCCAGCCAGTTCGGCAGCCAACTCTGTCCAGCTCCGTGCCCCGCAGAACACGATCAGGTCGGGCCCAGCGCCGTGGCTCTCCACGGCGGCCCTCACAAGATCTTGATCTGGAGACCAGGCTCCCAGGAGGTCCACGACGACGTACCGCGGCGCCTCTCGCAACATGTGCTTCCGCTGCTCGTCACATAGATCACTGCGGCCGGCCAGCTCCAGCAACAGCTGAGGCCGAATCGCGGCCACGGCCATGATGATCCCGCGTAACTGTGCGGTCGAGAGCACCGGTGAACGAACAAGAGCGGTGAGAACTGCTGAGTCCACGGCTACCACGATGGCACATCGAAAGCCGTAACAGCCGCGTGTGCAGGACCGACATGAGTTGTCGAAAGAGTGGAACCAGATTGCGCCATTCGGGTGTCTGACGCGCAGCCTGCCGCTTGTGCCGGTCCCTGCTCATACTCTCGATCGCGTCACCATCACTACACGACGAAGGGCGGTGTCGTGGAGTTCGAGGAACTTGAAACGCTACGCAGGAATAGTTCGGCGTGGAAACTTCTCCGCGCTGACAACGCCTCGTTCGTCTTGAGCTTCCTCGGGAAGGTGTTCGTCGAGGACAACGTCAGGTCCATCTCCCGCAGCGAGCTCGTCAGCAAGCTCGACGACGAGCTCGAAGCGGTGAACGACCGCCTTGGCGAGGACCGGTTCCCCAAGTCTTCCAAGGCGTATCTCGACGATTGGGCGACGCCGGAGACGGCGTGGCTGCGCAAGTACTACCCGGCTGGCTCGGACGAGGTGCACTACGACGCAACGTCGGCAGTCGAGAAGGCGCTCGCTTGGGTCGACTCGCTGCGGGCCAGGACGTTCGTGGGCACGGAGTCACGACTGAACACGGTGTTCGAACTGCTGCGGCAGATGGTGTTCGGCGCCGAGACCGATCCCGAGATCAGGCTGAGCGAGCTGCGACGCCGACGTCACGAGGTCGACATCGAGATCACCCAGGTCGAGCGCGGCGATTTCTCAGTGCTCGACACCGCGGCGCAGATGGATCGGTACCAGCAGTTCGCGACAACAGCCCGGGCACTCCTCGCGGACTTCCGCGAGGTCGAGGCGAACTTCCGGACACTTGACCGCGATCTACGAGAACGCATTGCCTCGTGGGACGGCGCCAAGGGTGCGCTACTCGACGAAGTGCTCGGCAACCGCAACAGCATCGCCGACTCGGATCAAGGGAAGACCTTCCAGGCGTTCTACGACTTCCTTCTCTCATACGAAAAGCAGGAAGAACTGAGCGATCTGCTTCAACGCGTGCAGTTGCTCGAAGCTGTTGGCGATGTGGACCCGAGGATGCGCCACATCCACCACGACTGGATGGACGCCGCAGAGCGAACGCAGGCAACGGTGCGGCTGCTCTCCGAGCAGCTGCGGCGCTTCCTGGACGACCAGATCTGGCTGGAGAACCGCAGGGTGATGGACATCCTCCGGAGCATTGAGTCGACCGCGTTGAAGCTCCGAGATCACAGCGTCGTTGATCTCGTCAGCACTGTTGACGGGATCGCACCGACGATCGTCCTTCCCATGGAACGACCTCTGTACACACCTCCGGAGAAAGTTCCTCTGAACAGCGATGGCATCTCCACTGCAGACGAGGACGTCGACTCTTCGGCGCTGTTCGAACAGATCTACGTCGATCCGGAACATCTGAGCGAAGGAGTTCGTGAGGTGCTGCGCGGGCGTGGGCAGATCGGCCTGAGAGATCTCCTCGACCAGCGTCCCCTCAAGCAAGGACTTGCCGAACTAGTCACCTACCTTTCGTTGAACGATCCCTCATTTCTCGTGGTTTTCGACGAGAAGACGCATGAACAGGTGCACTGGCGTGACGTCGACGGATACGAGCGGGCGGCGACGCTCCCACGTGTGACCTTCACCCAAACGACTCACGAGGACGCGGACTGATGACCTCCCCTGCCAAGGACGAGCTCGACCTGCCGCTGGTCGTGACCCATCTGGTCAAAGGTGTTGTCTACCGCGAGACACACGAAAAGGTCTGGTACCAACTGCTTCCGCTACAGGCACAGGTGCGGGACTACGTGTCAGTGATCGGATTGATGGTCGTCGTAGACGAAGCGGAAGGTTACGCGTTCCTGCGCTCCAAACCCGATCTTGAAGAGGGGGACGACACTGCGGTACCCCGCCTCGTCCCGCGTCGCGCCCTGTCTTTCCCCGTAAGCCTGCTTCTTGCCTTGCTGCGCAAGAAGCTCGCCGAGTTCGACGCCAACAACAGCGATGCCAGGCTGATCATCAGCCGTGATCAGATCGTGGAGACCGTCCGCCTGTTCATGCCCGAGAGCAGCAACGAGGCCAGGCTCATCGATCAGATCGACGCTCAGATCAACAAGGTGATCGAGCTCGGATTCCTCCGCAGGATCAACGGACAGGACGCGACCTTCGAGGTCCGCCGCATCTTGAAAGCCTTCGTTGACGGGCAGTGGCTGTCAGAGTTCGATCAACGCCTGAACGAGTACGCACGTCAGCTGGGGCACATCGACAGCGAGGAGGCCGGCCGGTGAACGAGGAGAACACCGAACTGGCTGGCTCCCGACTGGAACGGCTGGAGGTCTACAACTGGGGTACCTTCGACCAGCGGGTGTGGGCACTCGACGTGTGCGGCGAGAACGCATTGCTCACCGGAGACATCGGCTCGGGAAAGTCCACGATCGTGGACGCGATCACCACGCTGCTCCTTCCGGCACATCGAATCTCATACAACAAAGCCGCAGGCGCAGAGGTCCGCGAGAGAAACCTGCGTTCGTACGTGCTCGGCTATCACAAGTCGGAGCGCAACGAGGCGACAGGAACGTCCAAACCTGTAGCGCTGCGCGATCGTCGTTCGTTCTCGGTGATCCTCGGCGTGTTCGCCAACTTGGGCTTCGACGCCGCAGTGACGCTTGCACAGGTCTTCTGGTTCGGCAACGCAAGCCAGGGACAACCTGACCGTTTCTTCGTCACCGCGGACAGGAAGCTGTCCATCGCCGATGACTTCACGGAGTTCGGCAACGACATGGCAGCGCTCAAGCGCAGGCTGCGCAAGGCAGGCGCACGAATCCACGACACCTTTCCCCCTTACAGCAAGGACTTCCGGCGCCAGCTCGACATCCCGTCCGATCAGGCGATGGAGCTCTTCCACCAGACCGTGTCGATGAAGTCGGTCGGCAATCTCAACGAGTTCGTGCGCAGCCACATGCTTGAACCGTTCGACTCTGCGGACTGGACGAAGCGGTTGGTCGAGCACTTCGAGGACCTGACACGCGCACATGAGGCTGTCCGCAAGGCCCGCGAGCAACTCAGCGACCTGAGTCCGCTGCTGGCTGAGTGCGAGATCTACGACCGCCACACAGCGGAGATCAAGTCGCTCAGGGATCAACGTGACGCGTTGCCGTTCTACTTCGCCAATCGCAAGTCGCGGTTGCTGAGCGCGCAGATCGCCGAGCTGGCCGGAAACATCGAGGTCAAGAAGGGCCAACTGGAGAAGACAAAACTTCAACTCGTTGACCTGCGTCAACAGGAGACCCAGCTCAACCTGACGCGAGCAGGTTTCGGCGGCGGCCGACTGTCCGAGATCGAGCGGCAGCTCGAAGTGGACTCCGCCGAGCGAGAAAGGCGCCAGCGCGGATCCCAGCGCTTCCACGAACTTCTGGCTGAGGCAGGTCTGCAATCAGTCAGCAGTCCGGAGCAGTTCTCCATGCGGCGACAGGACATCGAGCAATCGGGGAGCAGTCTGGACCATGCGCAGGCTGAGGTGCAAAACAAGCTCACCGACACGGGAGTACACCTTAGGAATCTTGATGCTGAGGGCCGAGAACTCAACGCGGAGCTGCTGAGCTTGCGCAACCGGCGCAGCAACATCCCCAGGCAGAGCCTCGACTTGCGCATGCGGCTCTGCGACGAGCTCCACGTCAACGAGGACGATCTGCCCTTTGCCGGCGAGCTCATTCAAGTCCGTGCCGACTGCGGCGAATGGGAAGGCGCCGCAGAGCGCCTGCTGCACGGCTTCGGTCTTTCGCTCCTCGTGTCGAACGAGCACTACAACGCTGCGTCGACCTGGATCAACGATCACCACCTCGGTACGAGGCTGGTGTACTACCGCGTCCCAGAGCGTCTGGGCCGTGACGCCGACGCGGACCTCTCCACCCGAGCACTCCTCACGAAGGTAGAGATCAAGGACTCGCCCTTCGTGACATGGCTGGAGCGGGAGCTGCGCCATCGCGCCGACTTCGAGTGCGTCGACACGATGGACGAGTTCCGCCGCGCCCCCAAAGCGATCACGCGCACGGGTCAAATCAAAGGTTCGCGCGGCTGGCATGAGAAGAACGATGCGCGCCGAATCGACGACCGACGCAATTATGTTCTCGGTTGGAGCAACGAACAGAAGATCGACGCACTGCTCGAACAAGCGAACAAGGTTCTCCAGCAGCAGAGACAAGCACAGACCGAGAAGGGACTTCTCACAGCCGAACTCGACCGGATCGGCAAGATCAAGAACTCGGTTGCCAGATTGAAAGACTTCGCTTCCTACTCCGACATCGACTGGCAGGCGGTAGTGCACCGCATCTCGACACTGACCGAGGAGAAGCAGATCCTTGAGCAGTCGTCCAATCAGTTGAAGCAGGTAGCAGCAGAGCTCGAGCGGGTGACCTCAGAGATCGAGAAACGACGAGCAACACAAGAGTCGCTCACAGGGGCGATCGGCAGGCTTGAGGTAGTACGGGAAAACGCCGAGGCCAACCTGACGGCATCCGAGAGGAAGCTGGCCGAGCCGGGGCACGCCGACGCAGAAGGCCACTTCGACCTCATCGAGGCTCATCTTGAGGTTCCAAACCTTCGAACAGCGGAACAGTGCGACCAGTGCCAGACCGACACTGGCAACAAACTGACGAACCTCGTCGAGAACCGCACAGGCCGGCAGACCGCCATCGGGAACAAGATCATCGCCAAGATGGGCGTGTTCCGGAAGAAGTACCCGCTGGAGACCGCAGAGATCGACGACTCACCACACTCCGCCGGCGAGTACCGGTCGTTTCGTGACCGTCTGGTGAACGACGACCTGCCTCGGTTCGAGACCGAGTTCAAGACCTACCTCAACACCAACACGATCCGCGACATCGCGGGATTCCACTCCCAGCTCAACAAACAAGTTGATCTGATCAAGCAGCGAGTCGAGACCATCAACGACTCCTTGATCGACATCAACTACAACCCAGGCCGCTACATCAGGCTCGACCTTCAGCCGACGATCAACGTCGAGATTCGAGACTTTCGCACCGAGCTGCGGGAGTGCACGACCGGGGCCATCGGAGGCGACGAGTCCGACCTCTACTCCGAGCAGAAGTTCCTGCAGGTCAAGAAGATCATCGAGCGATTCAAAGGGCGCGAGAACCAGACCGATCTCGACCGTGCCTGGACCAAGCGTGTGACGGACGTGCGCAACTGGTTCATGTTCTCCGCTTCCGAACGGTGGCGCGAAGACGACTCCGAACACGAGAACTACACAGACTCAGGCGGGAAGTCAGGTGGCCAGAAGGAGAAGCTGGCCTACACTATTCTCGCGGCATCGCTCGCTTACCAGTTCAAGCTCGACCACCGGCACGGCAAGTCGAAGACGTTCCGCTTCGTCGTCATCGACGAGGCGTTCGGCCGCGGTTCGGACGAGTCAACGCGGTTCGCACTGAATCTGTTCGGGCAGCTCGGACTGCAGCTGTTAATAGTGACGCCCCTGCAGAAGATCCACATTATCGAGAGGTACGTCTCAGCGGTCGGTTTCGTTGACAACACGAGCGGAAGCTACTCACGCCTGCAGAGCCTCACGATCGAGGAGTACCAGAAGCGGCAACTGGCACACACACTCCGCGGCGCATCGGCGCGAGGTGAAGCGTGACGCAACGGTCGTGGTCGACGCCGACTGACGTCCTCGCCAAGCTGCAGCGCCGCTGGGACAGGGGCGACCTCCTGACAATGTTCGCTTCAGGTCAGGAGTGGGTCCCACTTGCCATCCCGCTGCGAAGCCCCAGTGCGAATGACCTGGGCGCAAGGTTCGGGGAAGTCCAAGCCTGGTCAGCTGAGTGGCGGCAAGCTAATCAGTTCAGGCTGGAGACGAAGACGGTCGGCGGCCGAACGATCGGCGTGAATGAACTGCCCGACCGAGCTTGTGTCGACTCCTACGAGCAGCTCTGGTCCGTGCTGCGGCGGACATCAGAAGTAAGTCGCTTCGCTGGCCTGCTGCGCACGACGAAGGACCGAGCGCCTGCGCTGGCCGATTGGATGATCGCGCGTCCTCTCGACGTGCTTCGTTTGCAGTCGGCGTGGGAGAAGTTGATCACTACGGTTCTGTGGATCGACCACTACGCGAACCAGGACATGTACCTGCGCCAAGTAGACGTTCCGGGTGTCGACACCAAGTTCATCGAGGGTCACCGCAAGGTCCTCGCAGCATTGCTGGATCGACAACTTGAGGAGGACCGCATCGACAGGTCCCACGCGCCAGCCGAGTTCGCCGCCCGATATCGCTTTCGGAGAAAGCCTGGTTACGTTCGGTTTCGCTTGCTTGACCAACATGCCAGCGGGTTCAGCGAACTGACCGTTCGGATCGACGAACTCTCCACGAAACCACTGCAGGCCCGCACGGTGTTCGTCGTAGAGAATGAGGTCACATACCTGGCGTTTCCGCCAGTGGACGAGTCGGTCGTGATTCTTGGCGGCGGATACGCGTTGTCTCAGCTTGAACCACTCGGCTGGCTGTCTGAACGCGAGATGCTTTACTGGGGCGACATCGATACTCATGGGTTCGTGATCCTTGATCGCCTTCGCGCCAAGTTTGGGCACGTTCGTTCGATGTTGATGGATCGGTCAACACTCTTAGCACATGAGGAACATTGGGTTCAAGAACCGACCCCTGCGACTAAGCACCTTGAGCAGCTGAATCCAGACGAGGCAACGCTGTACCACGACCTCGTGGAGGATACTTTCGGCTCAGCAGTACGACTGGAGCAGGAGCGGGTGTCCTACTCGACGATCGAGCACGCAGTACGCCGTCCTTGATTGTACTGAAAATCGGACACATTCGCTGCCTTAATATCAAGGTGGAAATGGGCCGAGTCTGGCTCTTTCGAGATCACCCGAAAGAGCTTTACGAAGCAGTGCATCGCCCAGCTCAGGCTGCGCGAGGATCCGTTGAAGATCTATGATCATCGTCGTCTTCAGGTATTGCACAGTGTTGCGAAGCGATCACGGGCAGTGACTCGTGGTCGGCCAACTGAATGAATTTGCTCCGGACGCCGAACGATCACATCGACATGGTCGCCTGCCAACAAACTCTTGTTCAGTTACTTCTGTAGCTTTCCGGTCCGGTTCTAGACATACTAGTCTCTCGCCTACGGGCGGGCCGCGCCAGGCCAGACGACTCGTGTGAGGAATTGATGGATCCAGTCAAATCATCGACGTTGGACATGCTCAACTTTGAACAAGCCGCGACTGCAGAAGCGGAGGCTTGGCGGAATCTTCTACCCCCAGAACCATGGCTGGATACCGTCGGAAAGCAACCAAAGATCTTTGGGGAGTACGCTCGATTCCGACTGGAAACGGGGGTCACGAGCGCGCCATCTGTAGTGGCACGCGCTCGCAAACCTCATCAGCAGACACGTCCTGTGCCCATACTTGGAATACCGGAAAGGATTGCTTATCGAGCTTTATGCCACGAGATTCTCGATGGCACATCTCCCTCCGACCGATCACAGGAGGCTTATCAAGCATTCATCGCCGGGCCACTTAGGGCCGCATTCGATGGAAAACAAACCATGCAACTCGACAACGCGCGAATTCAGTATGTCGTAGAATCGGACATCGCGGCATTTTACGAGTATGTTGATCACTCTCGCTTATTGAGCGAGGTACAGTTGCGCACGTTCAAGGTCGAGCTCCCCAGTCTCCTCATAAGCCTACTGACGGAGGTGCAAGGACGTCCGTTTGGATTGCCGCAGCTGCTCGACCCTTCCGATGAACTATCGGAGATTTATGCTCGCATCATCGAGCGCGAACTGCGTCGGCGCGGGATTGAGTTATGGCGTTATAACGACGACTTCCGAATCGCCGCTGCTACCTACGAGGAAGCTCAAGCACACGTAGAAGCCCTAGCGCACGAAGCCAGCGCCATTGGGCTTATCTTAAATGAGAAAAAGACTCGCATCACTAAGTTCACCACATATTTCTGGAAGAACTGGATGGAACCCCCAAGCGAGGGTGATATTGAGTTCAAGCCAGAGTTGGTTAAGATCTCGAACGATTACGGCGATTTGGACGTTGACGAACTGGCAACAATTGCTCGAGATACATTCACGAAGCTCGACGTAGAGTCCGGCAAGCCTGGCCACTTCGATCTATCCAGCCTTACACCAGACGAAAATCGTGATCTCAGCCGCGCAATTGGGATTCTTACGAAGCAATCTGATTCATTCGGCATCGCTCACGTTGCGAGGTTGTTCGAGTACGCCCCGTACTTAAGTCATCGACTAGGAATGTACCTCATAGCACTACACTCGGCCGGAGTGGACATAGGTCCGACGTGGGATAAATTGATTACACGAGCCGCCTTTTTCAACGCCTGGCAACGAATTTGGCTCGTGCATGTAGCGCGCGTGTGCAATCTTCTAAGCGCGCCGGCACGTCACGAGTGGGTTCAACTTCAAAAAGCCGACGTCGATCCCCTCCTGAAGGCCGAAGCAACTCTTACTCTCGCTCCTTACAAGTTGGCGACTTTTGATGAGATCGATCGCGCAATCAGGACCGAGCCTGAGAGTGTGATCGCTTGGTACGCCCTAGCGGCGAAAGCTATTCCCAACGTCAGTCAACAGAGAATTACCGCCCTCAAGGAGGGTAACAAGCTGGTCGAACTGATGTTGTATCGTACACCGAAGAAGCAGGCACAATGACTAATATTGAGCCCAGATGGTCAATCACAGACGATGCGCTTTCCCTTATCCTTCACGCCCAGAGTGGCCTCAACGAAGCAGAATCAGCAGCCACTCAGGAAACAGTCGTTATGCGAGTCGGGAAACTCGGAGGCGAAATGGCGAGCGCACTCGTGCGCCGCGAGACCGCAGTTCTTCGCCTCATCTCGACCGTTGAAGCGTACACAAATACTGCTTCCGAGTTCTTCTTTACCTCACATGGACTTCCTGTGCCGAAACCGCCGTTCACGTGGCCAACACGAATTCGGCACTACGCGAATGAACACTCCATCGACCTTACGGCATTCGCCAGCTGGAATCAGGTAAAGGCCGGTATCGACCTGCGTAATTGCCTTGCCCACGGCCTAGGCAACCTCACTGATCTACTGATGGCGGATCAAGCACTTGGAAGTCAGATGAAGCATATTGACGTCAATATCGGCGGAAATAGAATGCATACGACTATGGCGACCATCCCAAAACTTGCTACGGGGTGCCGCCACTTTGTTCTTTACTTAGAAGAGAAGCTTGTCGCCCAACTTTAGCGGACGACTGGAACGTTCGCGCGACCTATCAGCAGTACATAGGTTAAACGAGGTGCCACGCGTTGGTGCGCAGAACTGTGTTGCCTTCGCCGACGCGATAGGCAGCATGAAGGGTTGCAGAGGCGCGCCATGAGCAATAGTCGATCGCCCAACAAGGACCTGCGGCTGTCGCGAAAGTGCAGCGTCGGGCGGAGACGTCACAGAGCTCCCTTGCACCGCAACTAGCGGTGCGTTAACTCAAAACTCGAAGCCATCGGACTTGGCGTACGCAAGGAAACTGGTCCATATGCTCGCAGAGACGACAACAGATCCACCTTCAGGATCCTTGCTGTCCCTCATCATGGTCTCGGCCTCGCTAACGGCGAGCTCAACGCAGTTGTTGTCGGGTGCGGTGTAGCTGGACTTGCGCCACGTCTTCTCAGGGTTCGTCATCTCGCTGGAGTCTCTCCTTGAAGAGTTCAGCCTGATCACGGATGACCTTGAGCGACTCTTCGGGCGTGAAGGCCAGCTCGTCCGCGATCTCGTTGAACGACTTGCGGAACTTGTCTACGTCAACGTCATTCTCCACCCATCGACCGCCTCCCCTGGTCTCCAGGTAGACGACGTCCGGGAAGTCCTCGTCGTCGAAGCTCAGGATGGTCACGCCGTCGATGGCGTAGGCGCCGGCCTCCTCGCCGATCACCTGGATCGTCACGTTCGGGAGAGCCGCGGACGCCTGCAGATGAAGCAGCTGCGCGTACATGGCGGCAGGACCGCCGACTGCGCGGCGGAGAGCTGCGATGTCGATCAGGAAGTGCGCTTGCAGCGGAGCGTCTCCATGTAGCCGCATCTGGCGGCTTTGCCGGGCGGCGACGGTGCGATTGGCGGGGACCTTCGGGTTGACGAAGAGGTGCGCCGCCTCGCGGAGAGCCAGCGTGTACTCCGGGACCTGCAGCATGCCTGGGATCCAGACCGCTTCCACCTGCTTCAGCTTTGAGGCGTCAGCTTCGGCGCGGGCGTACGAGCGGGCGGCCTGGTTGTACGCGGCTGGGTGTTGGACGCGCGTGCTGTCCTGCTTCGCGTCTTCCCAGTACTCGGTTGCCTTGCGCCGGCGGTCTTCGTCCGCCTCTACGAGGTCCAGGTACAGGCCGAGGTCGGCCCAGCCGAGGAGGTTCGTGCCGTTGAGGCACTTCGAGAGGTGAGCCTCGGTCTTGCGGAGTTCGCTCGCCAGGTAGCTGAGGTCCTTGCCCGCGTCCTTGCGCAGCTGATCGAGCAGGCGGCCCAGCTTGGACTTCCTGTATGTCTTGTCGCTCGGCACCCGGTTGCCTCCTCGCGCTGCGGAACTCGTGATCACCCTAGTCACGCCCTGGTCAGGGCAGGTTCACACGTTCTGGTTATCGCATTAGGGGTTAATTAACCCCTAATGTAGTAGCTGTCGACGGGATCCTTGGCCCCTTGCGGGAGCTGGTCCGGACGGGCGTGTCCGGGCTGGTAGCGCGCCACGCCCAGGGATTCCGTCGGCCCCAGATCGGTCCGACGAAGGGTTCTGGCGATGGAGCGTGTTGAGGATGTCGTTCCCGTCGTTGTGAACCTGACGCGGGCGCAGACCGCGGTGCTTTCGCGCGCTGCCGTGGTGGTCACTTCTGCCTTGGATTGCAGGGAGGCCAATGCTGCGGAGCAAGGGCTTCTTGTGTTCCGCCAAGCGGTTGCGCGTGCTTTCGCCAACGACAGGACGTCGGAACCGCCTGAGCAGCCTCGGCGTTCCCGTCTCCGAGCCAGCTAGCCGAAGGGCGTGCTGCCATGGGCAACCTGGTCTTGTTTTCCGAGCTGCGCCGACGGCTTGTCGAGCACCTGGATCTTGTGTCGCGGATCGCTGCTGACGGTGATGGTGCGTCCGCGTTGGCCATGGCACGGCAGGAAGTTCCGCGGTTGGTGGCCGCGTTGCGTGTGTTCGTTGATGAGCACCAGCCGGACGAGAACGGCTGGTGCAGGAAGTGTCGTGGCGGACCCGCATGGCGGAGAGTGCCAGCGCCTTGCCGGATGTTGCTCGACGTTCATCTTGCCGCCCAGGCAGCGACTGCGACGACGCACGAGCGCACGCATTGGCAGCCGAAGAGGCATCGGGCATGAAGCCCACGGATCAAGAACAGGCTGATGGGACATGGCTCTACAACTGGTCAACGGGAGAGCAAGTCTGGAGGTCCGCGCCTTGAGCCGGACCGTGCTGGGCTGGCGGACGAAGCGCGACTGGTCGCTCTTGGAGTTGGGTGCGCGGGTCGGCTTCTCCACGGCGAAGTTGTCGCACCTCTGCCGTGCTGCCCAACGCATGTCTCCTAGCGAAGTTGTCATGGTCGGAGCGAAGTGCGGCGCGTCCGATGACGAAGTTGAGCTGTGCATGCGGGTTGCGCAACGAGCTATCGACCCTCAGATGTGGGATCGGATCAACGGCGACGCCTGGGCTCGGCTGACGTGGACACCGTGGGATGTCCTGCCTGAGGCGAGCGAACTGGTGATTGTGGCGGCGGAAACGCTGCCTGAGCTTGTGCGTACCAGCGGCTACCACGCCGCCCTTGTCGAGTCCGGTGCAGCGGCAAATGACATCGATCTTGCGAACCAGCAGGAGGCCATCGACCGCTTGAGAGTGGGCAACAAGCAGGCCGAGAAACTGCGGCGGCTGAACGTTCGACTGATCGTGACAGAGCAGGCGCTCATGGCGGCGTTGGCGATTCGAGAGTGATGGCGGACCAGCTGGAGCACCTGGAGGAGCTGGGTGAACTGCCTGGCTTTGAGCTTCGAATCGTGGACGGCGATGTCGGACCCTACTTCGGCATGGGGGTGGCCTTCGCCGTGATGCGGTTCGTGGAGAAGCGGTTCGACGACGTCGTTCTTCTGAATACGCTGCACGGTGGCAACACCTGGCTTGAGTCGGCTGCCGAGCGCGCTCCTTACGAACGGGGCCTTGTCGCGCTCCGCGATGTCGTCCGCACCGAAGAGTCGTCCTTGCTGTGGTTGAACGAGGCCTCGCTGCGGCTTCGGGATCCGGCACGGCGCTTGCAGCTGGTTACCGATCAGGCGAGGAGCTAGGTATGCCGAAGAGGATCTCCACCGCGCGTGGCCGTGAGCTGGGTGCTGGCATACGAGCGGCCATCGCAGGAGCCGGCATGACCTCGCGCGAGGCCGCTGAGGTCATGGACTGGGACGAGGCCAAGGTCTCGGACGTGGTGAACGGCAAGGGCGGCGCCAACCTCGTTGAGATCGCTGCGTTGCTCGGTGCCTGCCGAGTGCAGTCGGATGAGCGCGCTCATCTTCTGGCCCTGCACAGTGAGACGGCTGTTGTCGGCTGGTGGCAGCAGCACGGGGTGTGTTCGCCTATCGAGCTTCGTACGGTCGTTGAGAACCTGGCGGTGGCGGAGACGCTCACCTGCTGGCACACGCACGCGGTGCCGTTGTTTCTGCAGACGGCCGACTACATGCGCGAGGCATTGCGCGCCTCGGCCACGTCGCCGCCCGATGAGCTGGAAGACCGAGTTCAGGCGGGCCTTGCGATGCAGCGACTGCCTCGACGAAGCACCACTTGCACGATCTTCATTCACGAGTTGGCGCTGCAACTTCAGGTTGGCGATGCGGAGGTGCAGGCTGGGCAGTTGCTGCATCTCATGTTCATGGCGAACCGCCCGAACGTCGAGATCCGGATCCTGCCGGTCGCCCGAGGTGCGCACGCAGGGCTGGCAGGGCCGTTCACCCTGCTGACGTTTCCGAAGTACGAACCGCTGGTTTGGGTTGGCGCCGAGAACTCCACTCTTCTTGCCGAGTCGAGAGATGCGGTCGCGGGTTACGAAGCTGTCGTTCGCGCGCTGGCTGCGGAGAGCCTCGACGAGACCGAATCCAAGGATCTGCTTCTCCGCCTGCATAACGTGACGAAGCCATAACGATCGACGACCGCGTGTCCTATTAGGCCTCGAAATCCGGAGTTCAGGGGTGCTTGAGCGACCACCGCTTGAGCAGCTCCGAAGGGAGAGACCGATGGGCAGCAGCGCGGGTTGGTCAGCGCGTGGTCCGGCACATGGGGAGGCGGATGTCCGGCGTTCTGAATCCGCTGGCCCAACCGCCGAGACGCGAAGCCATGTCACCGCACGTCAGCAGTGGTATCGAGGAGAGCCGCTCAAAAGCCGACTGAGGAGTGACAGCAAAGGAACTCCTCACATTCGTGGACGGCGCGGCGGCCGAGTCGGCGAGCCAGATGCGGCCCTGTGGTTTCGGCTCGTCGAACGGGATCGACGGATCCTCGCCCTCCTGCACGAGCACAAGGTGCTCACCACCAACCAGATTGCGGCGATCGAATTCTCCTCGATACGCCGTGCTCAGGATCGTCTGCGACAGCTGCGTGAGCTTGGTGCGGTGTTCGCGTTCCGCGACTCGTACAGCGCTGGCGGCACGAGTCAGACGCGGTATGCGCTTGGTTACCGCGGTGCGCGGGTGATTGCTGCACAGCGCGCGGAGAAGCCGCCAGTTGCCGGTGCGTACGCGGAGCGCTTGGAGCGGCTGGGGTTGTGGCCGAAGCTGTCGCATCAGCTCGGCGTCAACGACTTCTTCTGTGGGCTGGCGGCGTGTGCCCGTACTCGCCCGGATGCCGCCCTCACCCAATGGTGGCCGGAGAAGGCGTGCACCGAGTTTTTCTGGCACGGAGACATCAAGCTCAGGCCCGATGCTTACGGCTGTTGGGACGAGCAGGGGCGGCGGGTTCGGTTCTTCCTGGAACACGACACCGGCACCGAACCGCTGACCAAGGTGGTGGGCAAGCTCGGTGACTACAGCCGGTTCGGCACCGACGTGTTCGGCGTTCTGCTGTTCTCGGTTCACTCATCGCTGCGAGAACGGAACCTTCGCTCGGCGATGCGACAGCAGCTCGGCTACGAGAAGCCCGGTTTCGTCATCGCGACCGCGTCTCGTGATCACGGCCATCCTGATGGACCTGCTGGGTCGATCTGGGCGGTGTGGTCCTTCCAAGACCAGGTCCAGGAACGGCGGCGGCTGGCGGAGCTGCCGCAACGCGGCCCGCGCATCGCACAGCACGTATCCCCCGTTGGGCTCCCGTTCAGCGAAGCGGCATGGGATCCCAACGACATCACTATGACCGGACAGGTCACGGGAGATGAGAGGCGATGGGAATGAACATTGTTCCAATGCCTCAGAAACCACCCGTTAGTGACATGGAACCCTTGCGCGACAACGGTTCTGAACATCATGAGTGGCACTATAATCAGATAGGGAACCGCACGAAGAGCTGGGCTTTCTCCGGTCACGTGCGTTATGTCAGCGGCGCCGAAGGCGATCGTCTGCGCGGCGAACTGGCCGCCGTGATCAGAGACCTCCTCGACTGGGCTGCCGCCCAGCACGCCGAACAGGTCGATGATCAGGAGGCTGCCTGATGAGCCAACCGCGAACGCACGCCGTGCCGTCTGGACCATCCGGTCTGTCGGACTATGCAGTCTCTCCACTCGGCATGCCGGTTGCGTTGCTGCGCAACGAAGTTCGCGTGGCGTTTCTGGGGCGCACGTCCACCGACGACCAGCAGGATCCGCGGCAGTCCATGCTGCGACAGCTTGGGAACTGCAAGGCGTCCATCCCCGATTCGTGGGTGATCGTCGCGCACTTCTACGACGTCGAATCCGGCCGCATGGAACTTGACCAGCGCGGGCGCGGTGAGAACTACGAGCGGTACGACATCCCGATCGCCCGTGACGGCGGTGTCACCGACCTGCTCGACGAGGCCTCGCACAAGGGCCGCAGGTTCGATGTCGTGATCTGCGAGAGCGTCTCGCGCGTAGCTCGGCGCACGTACGAAGGGCTCTCGATCGAACGGGAGTTGGAACGGGCCGAAGTCCCGCTGTTCGCCTCCAACGAGCCGATCACGCTGACCGGCAGCCGGGCGCAACGGATCCTTCAGCGGCGGATCAACCAGTCGGTGGCCGAGTACGAGGTGCTCAACACGCTGGAGCAGTCGTGGGGCGGGTTGTGCACGCACGTCCGCGAAGGTTGGAACATCGGTAAGCCGCCTTACGGCTACAAGGCCAAGACGTACCGACATCCCAACCCCACCAAGGCCGCCAAGGGGCAGACCAAGACGCGGCTGGAGCCGGACGGCATCAAGGCCGAGGCCGTCACCCAGATTGCGATGTGGCGTTATCACCAGGGCCTGGGCTACGGCACGATCGCCGACCTGCTCAATGCTGATCTGGCCAAGTACCCGCCGCCTGAACCACCCAGCAAGGCTCGGGCCAGAGGCGCTTGGAGCAAGTCCAGCGTTTGTGACCTCCTGCGGAATCCGAAGTACACCGGCTTCCAGGTGTTCAACAGGCGTGCGACGCGGTCGAAGCGCGGGAAGGTCAACTCCCCTGTCCTGTGGGTGTGGTCGCCCGAACCGGTCCACGAGCCGCTGATTCCGAAGTGGATGTTCGACGAGATGGCCGCGACGAGAAAGGCTCGGCAAGGTTCGCGAGACGATGACGCGAGCGTGCACGCCACCGCTACGCACACGTACCTGCTGCGCGGCATGGTGTTCGACGCGTGTGGCCGGCGGATGTACGGCAGCTTCCGCAACGAGCGCGTCTACTACATGTGCTCAGCGCGCAGTAACAACCGTGGACGGCCGGACAGGTACTCCGACCATGCCGAGGTGGTCTACGTACGCGAGGACGCGATCATGGAAGGGGTTGCGGCCTTCTTCGCAGACCGCGTGTTCGGCCCCGAGCGGCGCGCTCTGTTCGAAGCTGATCTTGCGGCCGTCGATGATCGTGAGGCGGAGCAGCAGCGCGCTGAAGCGGAACGGGTCGAACGGACGCTGGCCGACATCGAACGGCGGCAGGCGGCGATCCTCCGCCAGGCACAGGACGGCGACGACGCGTTCAGCCGCGGACTGCGGCAGGCCTACAACGAACTGGACGAGCAGCGTCGGTCGCTCGTGACGAAGGACACAGCGATTGGTACACCTGTGCCAACCGGACCGAAAGCCGAGGACATCGGACTGCTCGACGCGCTTCCGCGCCTGGTCACCGATCTGAGCAAGGCACCTGACCCGCTGCTACGGCAGCTGTTCAAGATCACCCAGCTCGGCGTCCGCCTGAACGATGACCATGATCATCTTCTGGTTACTCTCCGGCTGCCCTTCACGCATCTTTCGGAGGTAGCCGATACGGCCGAACGGATCGCCGAAGCGACGTCCAAGACCGGCAAAACACCTGCTCAGGCACCTGATCCTTGTGCGGATCTAGTTGGTGCCCCCGACGGGATTCGAACCCGTACTGTGATCCTTTTAAGGGACCTGCCGAAGTACGTACGGCAGGCTGTTGACCTGCCGTTTCCTACCGTCAGGCTCCCCTTCGTGAGCTACTTTGCCGCTACTTCACCACTGAGTCCGCCAACCACGGTGGCAAGAGCCGCGTCGTCATGGCGCTTTGTCCGCGGGTACCGCTCACCCTCCGGGTCATCGACCTCGATCGACCGCACGTGCTCGATAAGGCCGGCCGGACCGAGCTTGTCCAAGAGGTCCAAGTACTCCGACCACGAGTAGATCTTCATCTGGTCCACAGGACGCGTGACGCCGTCCGACATGACCGCAGCCCGACTGACGTCCTCACGCGGGTATGACTTCACCACGGCGTGCCGAGCAGCTTCCGGGAGCGCCGCCGCCACCCACCAGCCCCCCTCGCGGTTACGGGTAGCCGTCTGGTTGGCCACCAACGCCGCCAAAGCGGCGTCATGTTCGGGCGTGTTGAACTTCATGCCTGCAACCGCCTCGGGCTCGGTTCCTGACAGATGTTCGATCCCGAAATCACAGGTGACCTGAGGGCCGTCAGTTGTGTCGACGGCGACAGAAACGTCGGACAACGCGAGGGTGTCAACGGTCTCGTCACCGATTCGCAGAATTCCTACAGCTGCGCATGGAGTTCCCGGATCACTCAGGTCACAGGTGTCGGCGTGCTGCGCCACAACGGCAGCAATACCTTCCTCAAGTCCGAGCTGGAGGGACTTCTCAGGTGATCCGACCAACGCGGCCATGGTGCGTGCCCCGAGCTGCTGCGCATACCAGGTGACACCGTGAGTGCAGCCGCCGAACGGGATACCAGCGCCGTCGATGACGACGGCAATCGAATCGGTCACGATCACAAAGTCTTGGTTCGGCCGACCGGGCGCGGAGTCCGTCGCGATAGCGATCACCGTTGCACTACCTTCCGTCGCTCTTCTGTGCGTCTAGAAGCATCTCACGAACCCGCACAACTTCGGGCTCTTTGGCCCAAGGTGCCAACTGGACAGGAATTATCCTCTCCAGATCGGCGAGTGTCCTAGTTGAGCCAGTAGCCAATGCTATACCTAGAGATTCTTCGATCGCGATGCAGGCATCAGCGGGCTCCCCCGCTAGCGCGCAGGCCTGTGCCAGTCTCGCGAGGTAGTTACCGCGGTCACGGTGATAGCTGGTTGGCAGGGAATCGAGGACGTCCCTAAACGCACTGACAGCACTCTCTGCGCGCCCGAGTTCAAGCTGACACTTGGCATTAGTGATCTTCAGATATAGGCCAGGCTCGCAGTATCGACCAACAGACGGATCGCCGTCAGGTAGAACCGTATTGCCAAGTTCGGTCAGCAGTAGCGCGGAGTCCAGGGCACGGTCAGTATCACTGTGGTTCCCAGAGATAGCGTGGCCTATCGCCTCCGTTTGAGCCGCAAGCGCACGCACCCGCGCGGTTCTCACAGAATCGTCGCGCTGTGCCATTACCGCCAACTTTGCGCCGTAGTAAGCGTCACCCTCACCGATCGATTGAACAGCACGCCGCGTCAAGACGAACGCACACATTCGCTCGTCACCCGCAGCATTAGCCATTTCATACGCATGGTTGTACCAGCGCGTCGCGTTACTCAGGTCGCCACTATCGTGACTTAGCCATCCAGCGAATTCCGCGTAACCTGCTTCGATCGCGAGCAGCTCATCCATCGCTTTGCCGCTGACTTGCCGTCGCAGTGAGTTGACAGTACTGACGTGCGCAGTAATCACCGGCAGCAGAGCACGAGGACCAATGAGATTGTCGGTCAGGTATTGGTTGTGGAGATTAGAGCGCAGGTAGGCAATTGTTTCAGTCGTCGGCAATCCGATCTCATGACGAGGGAGTGGCGCACTCACTGTCGGCACCACGACCAGGACGGGCTCCGCCCCCTCGCTGGGCGCAACCTCAGCAGGGACAGTCACCGCGGCCGGCACCGCTGGCGTTGCGAGCAACGCGAACCGCGCACGCTGCCCCTCGGACGCGCGCTCAAGCACAACATCTAGGAGCTGTTGAGTCGCGAGCGCGGGAACGAGCGCGGGATTCGCCTCCCACTTGCCCACGACACGCGTGGACATGTCGAGCTTGTCCGCCAGTTCATCCATCGTCATGCGTAGCGCCATGCGTAGCGCGCGAACGAGCCCCCCGTTCCACTCACCTACGACGTCCACACGTCACCCCCTCCCCCGAGGTCGCCGGCCGATGTCTGGTCCTAGGCGATCAGGTTCTAGTTCAGTGCTTGTCCAGTTCCTGTCCCGTTCATACCGCATCTTCGAGTTCAGCGTTTGACTTATGGCATCACAAACCCGCAGGTCAAGGGAGATGCCGATGAGCCGCAATCGCACCGAGTCGGTCGAGTACGTCGGCCAGCTCTCCATCGACCCCAACAACCGCGTCACCAACTCGGCGAAGCGTCGCACGCAGGTCCTCGACCTTCGCACGAAGCTCGCGCAGCTCCTCCTCTGTGCCGAGGTCACCACTGCGGTCGCGAACGAATGCCCCCGCGTTCGTCTTGATCTCGACCCATCCCGCCTCGCGCAGCAGACGAATGCCAGCCATCGCCGTGTTGACCGCCACGCCCTGTTCCGTTGCTAGCTGCCTGTAGGGCGGAAGAGGCCGGCCAACCTCGTACTTACCCCGCTCGATGTCCTCTCGGATGGAGTCGGCCACCCGGCGGCTCGCGGGGCGCTTGTCCTCAACTTCCGCACTCTGATCAGCCATAACGCGAGATCTTACCCCGATGTCTTACGACACCTGTTGACGTTTGAGACATCCATGCCGTAGCGTCTGCGACACGCAAGATGTCTTAAGACATCACGCCAAAACTTACAGGCTCGATGCGCAGGACCGGACTTCATGTCGGACACCGCCGCCGCGGTCTTGTTCTTTGACAACTGAACAGGGTCAGCAAAACCCGCACCCCTGGCAGCACGTTCGGGCCTCACGGCCTGGCGTTAGCCCGCAAGGACCCGCGCAGCGTGCTGCGTGGTGAGCGAGCGTGTGGCATTGGACGCCAATGCCGGGAGATCTACGGCCGAGGCTGACCCCTTGAGAGCACTCAAGCCCGTTTCGAGTGCCGGTTCCTCATCGTTCGCGCCTTAGACGGCCGGTGAGGTTCCGGGACCCAACGGTCTGCGACCTACTGCGGAGACGGCCTGTTTCCGCAGGTAAGCGCTTCCCTGACTTGTTCGCAAAAGCAAAGGAATTCTGATGTTCGAGATGACGTTCTCCCGTCCGCTTGCCGCATTCCGCCTGGCCGAAGAGCAGGCCTGCATGGGTTACCTCACGGCCCGCAAGTCGATGGTTCGGCTCGCTTCACGGGTCGCCTCGATCGCCCAGCTGGTCCGGGAGCACCCGACCCGAGCCGATTACCGCGCCGCGTTGGAGCACGTGAAGGGCTTGCACGTCGATGCGGTGGACCGCACCCGGCTGGCCTGGCTGCGCTGGCAGAACGCGCAGGTTCGCTCTGATGCGTTCTGGGCCGCGTCGAACGAGGCTGGCGCTTCGGTTGCGGTGGCGGCGTGACCGCCGCGTTCGTGCGGACCCTGCCGCACACCGTGAGGGACTGCCCGCGCGGCTGTGACCTCAAGACCGTGCAGGTCGATCCCGGCTTCGGTGACCCGGTCTGGGTTCACGCCGGCACTTACGAGTACGTCTGCCCGCGGGCAGGCCGTCCGCACGGGCAGGTGTCCTGATGTGGGTGGCCTGCACCGCGTGCGGCGGTAGCGGCGCCTGCGACGACGGGTGCTGCGACTGCACCGACTGCCGAGGCCACGGCGGCGCGCAGTTCCCCGACACCGATCCCGACAACTGACCGGAACCGTTCAGTCCATTGAGGAGTGACACAGCATGGCGTTCACCGAGAAGAAGTGTTCGGTCTGCGGCAAGTTCAGCTGGGACAGCCAGTCCGGCAACTACCACGAGCGGCACGAGGTCAAGGGAAAGCCCGGCGTCTCGGCACCGTGCGACACCAACGGCGGCACGTGGGTCGATGGCGTGCGGAAGTAGCCGGGGACCTCGACTACCGCCCTGGTCCGGCGGCTCGAACCGCCAAGCACGCACCGCCGGACCAGGTTCACCACCTCACACGGTCCACCAGGACCGAGCGCAGGCCCGCACAGTGTTCCGCACACACGTGCACGCGGGCAAAGCGCGAACCCCTCGAATCCGCCTCGACCCGAAAGGGCCTGTTCGCCATGCCCAAGAACAAGCACACGCCCGCCGGTATCCCGGTCCCCGAGGACCTGCGGCCGTGGTCCACGCCGTGGCCCTCCTACACGCCGGTGGACATCACCCCGCCCGAGCTGACCCGGCTGGGCTTGCCCGCCAGCGTCGCCGAGGGCTGGGCCGAGCCGCACGTGACGCCCGAGGACGTGCCGAACTGGCCGGACCGCGCGGCAAAGGCGTTGGTGCCGTTCCTGTTCGACGCCTACCACTGGCCGCTCAACCCGGCCGGCCGCACCGGCAAGACCGGCCGCAACCTCGGCAAGTGGGGCGAGAACTGCGCCGCCGATCCGATCGTCGTGGCCGGTGACCTCGACCGCGACGGGGAACGGTGGGTGCTGCTGATCCAGCGCAGCGACACCGGTCAGTGGGCCATCCCCGGCGGCATGGTCGACCCCGGCGAGACGGCCCCGGCCGCGCTGGTGCGCGAGCTGCGTGAGGAGACCGGCGTCGACCTGGCCGGCCACACCCCGACGATCCTGTCCTGCGGCTACGTCGACGACCCGCGCAACTCCGACCACGCGTGGATCTGCACCACGGCCGCCCTGTACCGGCTGCCCCACACCGTGCTCGCCGTTGGCGCGGATGACGCGCTGGCCGCCGCCTGGTTCCCGTTCACCGACCTGGGCGCGCTCGCCGACGGCCTGGACGCGGCCGGCGGCCGTCTCTACCCGGCACACCTGCCGCTGCTCACCGCGGCTGTGCGTCACCTCGACCAGGCCTGAACGCGCCGGAGGAACTAGCCATGGGCCTCAGTAAGTCCCACAAGCCCGGTTTCCTGCGGCACTCCGTCGTGATGACCGGCAAGTGCCGCAACTCAGCGTGCCGCAAGCCTCTGAAGGTGCCGCACAGCTTCGACGCCCCGATGGGATGGATGGGGACGGTCACGGACTCCATCACGTGCCCGTGCGGCACCACCTCCCCGGTCAAGGCGCAGTCCGGCTGATTTCCCTTCGACTGCCGTCAGGCGGGCGGCTCGAACCGCCCTCGCCATAGCGCCCCGCCCGCCTGGCGGTGACCACCTCACCCGCACTCATCCACTGGAGAGCTGATGACCTACGACCTGCTGTCCGGGCTGCTGTACCCCGGCGACCCGACCGCCACGGAAAACAGCCGCGTCTACATCGCACGCGGCCTGACCTCCGGCGAACTGACCGCGAAGCTCATCGACTACGGCATCACCCGCGGTGGCGACACCACTGGCCGCGTGACCATCCGGGGCGGCCGGCAAATCATCTGGCACAAGTCCTGATCTTCGCTGCGCCTGGTCCGGCGGCTCGAACCGCCACGCACGCACCGCCGGACCGGGCTTTCACCACCTCACCCGCACATCAGACCGAGAAAGGCACGCCCATGTTCAGCATCAGCAAGGCCACCACCAAGTCCAGCGCCACCCACTGCACCGCCCCGACCGGCCGGGGCGGCAAGCACTGCGGCAAGAAGCTCCGCCAGAGCGACGGCGCGGTGTGCAGCAACTACAACTGCCAGCTCTACGCCGCGTGCCGGTAGCCGTCCACACCAGACACTCACAGTCCGGGAGGACAGCGCTATGAGCACCGTCGAAGAACTGCGCCAGGTGCTGGCCGACATCGCCGACACCGCAAGCACCGACGCCGCGACCGCGATCCGGCGGCGCATCGCACAGATCGAACGCGACACCGTCGCACAGGAACACCAGCAGCGCCGCTGACCAGGCAGTGAAACCCCGTCACAGCAACGAAGGGAGGGCCGGTCGCCGTGAAGTCGGAACGGCTCCGCGCGGACAAGGTCACCAGCCTGGTCAGGGCACTGAAGGAGGAGACCCACGCGGACTTCCTCAGCGCGTCGGGTCACCGCTCCCACGTGGACGGCGCTGAAGCGGCCACCCGCAAACGCCAGACGATCGAAGCCAACTGCACCCAGGCCGAGGCGCGGGCAGCGTGGGCCGAGGCCGAAAACCGCGGCTACCTGACCTGATCAGATCCCTTGTCACGAAAGGCAAACATGAGCAGCGAAACCATCTCCACGACCGTGCGTGTCACGGGCCGCTGCCCGACTGGCCACACCGTCTACTACGACCTGCCCGTCTCCCAGCCGAAAGGCTCACACGGTCTGGCCACGGCCCGAGTCGAGTGCCCCCGAGGCTGCGGCGTGGCAAATCTGTACGCGCACTTCCAGTTCTGACCCGCCCCTCTTCCCCAGGCTGGGCGGCTCGAACCGCCACGAACACACCGCCGCCCGCCTGGGGTTCTCGCCACCACCTCACAGACAGGACCCCATGTGTCATGCCTTTCACCATCAATCCCCTTGCCGCGACCCGGTTGTCGCTGCGCGACGTCGTCACCACGATGTCGGAGCGCTGCCCGTCCATGACCGCCACGGCCGATGAGGTCGCCGCCTGGTTCGCCTACGGCGTGACGCTGCTGCGCCCGATCACCCGCGACCGCGCCCACCCCGAGCACGACGAGGCCTGCGAGCTGGCCGCCAAGTACTCCGCCGACGCCCGCGCCGCCCGCACGAACGGGGCGACGCGATGACCGACGAACCGACGATGTTGCTGCTGCTGCTCGGTTCCAGCCTCACCGTGGTGTTCGCGGTGTTGCTGTGGAAGCTGCTGATCCTCACCGGCGGCATCGCCGCCGTGCAGTGGGCGGTGGTGACCGGTTTCGCCGACAACCCCGCGGTGCAGGCCGCTGCGTTCGCTCTGCCCGCCCTGCTGGCCGCGTGCGCGCTGATGTACCTGCCGGGCAAGGCCGGCCGCACCGCCCGCACCCGTCTTTCCCGCCCGCACATCTCGTTCAACCCGCGCCGCCGTGCGCGTCGTAATCGTTGGGAGGCAACGGCATGAGCAACTGGGCCGACACTCGCCGCGCTGACCGCGTGGCCGCCGCCGAGCAGGCACGCGAGAACCAGCGCATGGTGTTCGAGCAGCGTCGCGCCGACAAGGCCGCTGACGCCGAGCTGCGCCGCCAGGCCGCCGAGCAGGCCCGTGCCGACCGTGCCGCCGCCGTCGCCAAGCTGACCGGCTGGACGCGGGACCACGCGCTGGACCTGATGTTCCTGCCGGTGATCCTGGTTCCGGCGGTGCTGGCGTGGAAGGCGATGGCCGACTACGGACACACCATCTTCGGCGGACCCGGTGTGCTGCTGCCCCTGTTCAGTGAGGGGGCGATGTGGGTGTTCGCGTTCGCCGTCGCCCTGGCCGCCCGCGCCGACCGCCCCACCGGGTGGCTCAAGGCCGGCACGTGGGTGTTCGCCGCCGTGGCCGCCGCCCTGAACTTCACCCACGGCCTCGACGTCCCCGGCGGCGGCATCGGCCACGGCGTCGTCATGGCGCTGGTGTCGGTCGGCGGCGTCGTGGTCCACCAGCTCGTGCACGCCAACCCGCTGCGCACCCGCCGTACTCCGGCCGAGCGCGCCGCCGCCAAGCTCACCCGCGATGCCCAGCGACGCCTGCACAAGGTGCGCCGCGCCGCCGTGCGCCAAGCTGCCGCGCAGGTCGGCGCGGACGGCACCGCCACCCTGCTCTACCGGCCCGGCACGTTCGTCCTGCGCGGCGGCGTCGGCCGCCCACGACTCTCTCCGGCGACCGTTGCGGGGCTTCCCGTGAACCCGCCCGGGGACGAGGTGCGCGAGGGCCTGGCCGAAGAGGTCGCCGCCTACCTCGCCGCCCTCCCGGCACCGGATGTCACCGCGGCTGGGAAGACCTCGAACCCCTCGGGAAGAGGGCAAACGCCCGCGCAGGCCCCGGCGGTGCAGGTCCCGGCGGAGATCGCGGACAAGTTCGGCGGCTACGTCGCCCGCGTCCGCGCGGCCATCGACTCCGGCCGTCTTCCGGCCGAGCCGAGCAAGGACGCGGTGCGCAAGTTCCTGCGCATCCGCGCCACCCACGCAGCCGCCGTCTGGCAGGCCGCTACTCACGACGACGGCCCCGACGACGGCGGCCAGGAGGTGACCGCATGAGCACCGTGAACAACACCGCGCCCGATGAACCGGGCGCACGCGTGTACAACCTGTCCGAGCACCGCACCACCGCCGCCGAGTCCTCTCAGCCCGTCGTGGAGGGCACCGCACAGCACAGCCCGGCCGACACCGGCTCGGCTGGCGCGGAGCAGCCGCAGGATGGGGCGCACACCCCGCAGGTGGTGACCGGCGCGGCGGCCACCGAGTTGGATGCGCGGGTGCGGCGCGGGGAGCTGCGCACGATCCCGCAGACCCGTGCGGGCCGTGCGCGAGTCGTGGTCGTCACCCGTGGCGGCAAGGCGGTGCGCCGCACGATGCGTGAGGGCTGGACCGTGGCGCAGGGCCACGCGTCGTGGATGCGCCGCGCGAGTGACGCGGTGACGTTCGGCCACGTCCGCGAACAGATCCGCCTGGCCCGCATGCAGGGCGACAGCGTCGCCCTGGCGGAGTGGACCGAGCGGCTGAACATGCTCAAAACCGGGCGTGCGCAACGGATGCGGGAGCTTCCGACCACGATCTACGCCGGTCTGCGCGCCGCCGCCGTGGTCACGATCATCGCCGCCGGACTGATGGTCATGGCGGGGCTTGCGTTCCAGCTCACCCCCGGTGGCTGGACATGGGGTGACTGGTGGGGCTTCGTCGGCGGCGTCGTCGGTGTCGCCGGGGTGTTCGCCACGATCATGCTGCACACGGTGCTGTGGGGTGCCGCTCCGGCGTGGCTGTTCGCTTCCTGGCGGGAAGGCCGGCGGGCGGGGATCGTGCCGCGCTGGCTGGTCAGCGATACCGAGCGCGCGGAGATGGACTCCGAGATCACGCCGGACCTGGTCACCCAGGCCCTGATGCACGTCAAGCTCCCGGCGCTGACGAAGTTCCTCAAGGACGGCGGGCAGCTGGAGTACCTCATCCAGCCCCGTGAACAGGGCGGCGGCACCTACTTGCAGGTCAGGCTTCCGTTCGGAGTGGTCGCGGCGAACCTGCTCGACAGCACCAAGGTCGAGCTGCTGGCGGGCAACCTCGGGCGGCACAAGCACGAGGTGTGGCCGCAGCGCGACCCGGCCGCCGACGCCCGCGTGCTGGATCTGTGGGTGGCCGACAAGGGCACGATGGACAAGCCCGCCCCGGCATGGCCGCTGCTGGAGACCGGCGAGTTCGACGTGTTCCGCGACCGCATCCCGTTCGGCGTCACCATGCGCCAGAACCAGATCGAGGTCGGAGGCCTGCAGAAGCACTGGCTGATCGGCGCGACCTCTAAGCAGGGCAAATCGACCGTCATGCGGCTGATCGCGCTGTGCCTGGCCCTGGACCCGACGATCGAGATGAAGATCGCCGATCTCAAGGGCGACGGGGACTGGAAGATGTTCGAGCCCCGCGTCACGACGTTCATCGAGGGCTCCACTGAGGAGGACGCCGAAGCCACCTGCACCATGCTGGAGTGGGGCGTGGCGGAGATGGAACGCCGCTACCAGGCCAAAGCCGACCAGAACATCGTCGGGCCGATCACGCGGGAGATCTCACGACGCAAGGGGTCCGGGTTCCACCCTGTCTACCTGTTCGTCGATGAGTGCCAGGTGCTCTACGGCGCGGAGCACCCCGTGGGCGGCACGAAAGCCGACGCCCGCGCGGTCAAGGCCGCCAAGCGGCTGCACGACCAGGCCCGCGCGGTCAACATCCACCTCATGCAGGCCACCCAGCGTCCCGACGACCGCACCCTGCCGGTGCGGGTGCGTGAGGGCGCGCACGTGCGGGGCTCGCTCAACGTCCCGAACAAGTCCACCGCCCGCATGATCCTGGCCGACGCCGTGGACCGCGGCGCACGCCCGGAGGACCTGCGCGCGGGCGCGGACGCCGGAACCATCGTCATGACCGGAGAAGTGGAGGACATTCCCGCAGGTCAGGCGTTCGTCATCGTCCGCACCCACTACGTGTCCACTAAGGACTCCTACGCGGTGATCGCACGGGCGATGGACATCCTCAAGCGCCACGGCCGCCAGGTCAGCACGTCCGAGGTCGAGCAGCCCGCGCAGATCGATCACCTGGCCAACCTCGAACGCGCCCTGTACGACGAACCGCGCGCCCGTACCGCCGTGGTGCTGGCCCGGCTCATCGAGCACGACCCCGGCACCTACACCGCCATGACCGCGCAGACCTTCGCCGCGCTGCTGGTGGAGCTCGGTGTGCCGATCCGCAAGAGCAACGGTGACAGCGTCATCCGCGCCGCCGACATCACCGCCGCGATCACCAAGCGTGACAACGGGAGCAGTGACGAGGACGAGGACGACACCGCCGACACGGGCTCCGGTGACCGTGAGGACGCCTGAGCACGGCGGCGACACGGCAGGGGAGAGGGCGGGGAAGACGACACGGCCCGGGGAAATTTCCCCGACCGCTTCCCCGCGCCCTCTTCCCTGTCCTCACCAGCACGAACCCCCACCAGGGAAGATCCGCAACGTGCGGCGTTGACCAGCGAAAACCCCCGAATATCGGGGTGAGCGTCCCCCGCCGGCCTCTTCCCCCAACCGGCATCACGCCCCCACCGCGCCGCACTCGCACCACGCGCACGCGGCCCATCCGCACACCCACAGACAGTCACTCAAAGTGACGAAACGAGGTTTTGATGAGCGCCGATGACGTAATGCACATCGAGGCGGCCCGGTCCTGGTGGAACGGCTCCGCCACGACGTTGTGCGGGATCACCATCGCCAAACCGAACACGTTCTGGTTCGCGTGGTTGTCGAGCAACCCGAGGTGCATGGCCTGCGAGCGTCTGCACAAGGCACAGCGATGAGGTCGCCGTGGTGGCCGTGGCGCCCGCGCCCTCAAGCCGTGCAGGCGGTGCCAAGCCTGGCAGCCCACACAGCAGTGACCGCCGTCCGTACCTCACGAAAGAGCAACACCTGTGAACAGTTCCCGTCCGTTCGAGCCGATCCCCACGCCCACCACCATTGGTGTCGGGTCCCGGCTGCTTGTCGGCCACTACCCGGCCGAACCCGCGATCGTCGTCAAGATCCTGGACTCGCCGCCGGATGACCCCGCCTATCACGTTCAGCTCGACGGCGACCGGGTGTTCCTGATCGGCGGTGAAGACGCCCCGCACCCGATCATCCCGTGGCTGTGGACTCCAGAGCACGGGCGTTGGGTGGGTGAGGAGGCCGAACCCCGCGCGCCGTACGTCCCCAACTTCTCCGCCAGGTGCTTCGGGCCGCCGCTGTGCGGGACGTGCGCGAACGACCTCGAACGCATGCGTGCAGGCCACTGGTAACCCCTACAACAACAACCCTTCCTCAGAGTTGAAAACAAACCCGTAAACCCGGTGCCGAGACATCGCGCAGTCTCTGAGCTGCGCAAACACAGACCGGGTTTACGGCAACGCCAAACCCGGTGCCGGAACACCAAACCCGGAAACCCGGCCACACCTGCACCCCCTCGGCACCTGCCAGCCGCCCAGCTCACACGCAGGTCCTACTAACCCGCGCGGATTAGTAGGACCTGCCTTTGAGCTGCGGCAATCACCCGCATCACCCCAGACCACGGCGGCGCTACCCCTGTGCCGCCCACATGAGCGGGGCTCGGCCACACCCCCAGGCCGAGCCCCGCTTCCCGTTGCACCTCAACCGCCACAGCACCGGGGAAGGGACCCGCAACCGTGACCACAAACCCACTGTGCAGGCCACCGCCGCTGAATGCGGAGGTGTTCATCGGCTGTCATCAACCTGACTGGCTAGGGCGTGCGGGCATTCGGCTGTTCGTGTCGGACGCCCGCCTACGTCGCTACCGCGTCCTGCCAGAAGCGATCGCGCCGTGGTCGCTGGACAGCGGCGGCTTCACTCAGTTGCAGAAGTACGGGACGTGGACGGTTCTGCCGCGCGAGTACGTGCGGCGGGTGCGTCGCTACCGTGACGAGATCGGCCAGCTGCTGTGGTGCGCGCCGCAAGACTGGATGTGCGAACCGATCGTCATCTCCGGTGGTCGTGTCGGCCGCAACGTGTTCGCTGGCACCAAGTTGTCGGTGATCGAGCATCAGCGCCGCACCGTTGACAACGCTGTGGAACTGTCCACGCTCGCTGCGGACCTGCCGTGGCGGCGAGTGCTGCAGGGCTACACCGGGGACGAGTACGAACGCTGCGCCGACCTCTACGAGCAAGCCGGAATCGACCTCACCCAAGAACCGCTGGTGTGCCTGGGCTCCGTGTGCCGCAGACAAGGCACCCACGAAGTCCTGCGGATCATCAAGCGGATGCGGGCGCGCGGCATCACGCGCTTGCACGTGTTCGGCGGAAAGACCCTGGGCCTACGGCTCTACGCCGACCTGATCACCTCCACTGACACCCTCGCGTGGTCCTACGACGCTCGCAGCCAGAAGCGGGTCTTGTGCGGCACTGTCCACCCGCGAGGCGGCAAGACCTGTGCGAACTGCCTGCCCTACGCGATGCAGTGGCGGGCACGTCTGCTCACAGGCCGCCCCACCTCGATCCCCAAGGTCCGCGAGGTATCCGGCCAGCAGCAACTGTTCGATCTCGTGGCGTGACCGGGCCTACGCGCACACCACCCATGCATCGTTCTCGTTGCACCCCAACCACCACAGCACCCGGAAAGGGACACGCGATCATGACCACGAACCGGACTGTTCAGGCCGCCGCCGATGCCGCGCTGTGGCTGGCGGTGCACCGCGGCTGGCACGTCCTGCCGCTCAACTACGGCACCAAAAGGCCACTGGGCGGGTGCGCTTCCTGCCGCGCCGAGAACCCCGGCCACACCCCGCAGACCTGCCCGTGCCTGGCACGCGGTGACGGGGCGCTGTGCCACGGCGTGTGGGCCGCCACCACCGACCCCGGCGTGATCGCCCGGTGGGCGCAGCGCTGGCACACCTCGGTGTGGGCAGTACACCTGTGGGCCTCGCGGCTGCTGGCCGTCGACCTCGACACCCGGCCCGTCCCGCCACCGCGCCAGCCGCTCAACGGCTTGCCCTGGCCCGCCGATGAACCGGCGCCGGCCGATGGCCTGGACACCTACGCCACCCTCGCCGCGCTGTCCGGCGGCACGGTCGGCACTAACACGTTCACCACCGACACCCCCTCAGGAGGCCTGCACCTGATCTACAGCACCACCAGGCAGTGGAAAGGCAGCCACAGCAAGGTCCGCGACGGCGACGACACCGTCCGAACAGGACTGGGCTGGCAGATCGACATCAAGTGCTACGGCGGCTACGTGGTGCTGCCCGGCTCCACCAGTGAGACCGGCCTGTACCGGCGCAGCTCGATCACCACCACGCCCCGGCCGCTCGATCCATGGCTCACCGATGCCCTCACCCGCACCGGCCACGACCGCACCGCCACCGCCCCGGCCGCCGATAAGCCGACCGCGCCGGTGCCCGTGGTCGACACCGACACCGGTCCGGCCCGCTACGCGGCCAGTGCGTTGCGGTCCGCGTGCGCGGAGCTGGCGGCGATGGAGCCCGACACCGGCCGCAACCGCAAGCTGTTCCGCTCCACGACCCGCCTGGCCGGTATGGCGCAGGCCGGATGGATCGACCGGGACGTGGTCCAGGCCGCCCTGACCGAGGCCGCCCACCACGCCGGCCTGCCCGCCGCAGAGATCCGCTACGTCCTGGCGTCCGGGTTCGGCCGCCCGCTTCCCGTTCCCGACATCCGGAGCGCCGCGTGAGCCTGATCCGCACCACCAGCCCCACCCCAGTGCGAAAGGAGGACCCGCCGATGAACACTCCCAACCTCACCGATCCCGACCAGATCACTGCCCTGATGAGCGGCACCAGCAGCACCGCCAGCACCACCGACGTGTTGGCGGGGGAGCCTGCCGAGAAGCCGGCCATTCAGATCGGCGGCGAGGCCGAGACGATCCGGGTCCTCACCGCCGCGCTGGGACAGGGCGCGCTGCCCGACGTCTACGTCTCCGGCGGGCAGCTCGTGCACCTGTCGCGGGTGTCGGGCAAGGCCGCCAGCGCCGCCGAGCACGCCCACCAGGCCGACGCAGGCGCGTTGCCCGTGCAGGCCGACCCGATCACCGCGCCGTCGCTGACGTGGCTGCTCGCACACCACACGTTCGTCTACCGGCGCAAGAAGAACAAGGACACCGAGCAGTGGGAGGACGTGGAAGCCAGCCCCACCAAAGCCGCGTTGTCCGCGGTGCTGTCCTCGCGCTACTGGCCCGACGTGCGCCCGCTGGTCGGCGTGGTCACCTCACCGGTGCTGCGCCCGGACGGCACCCTGCTGCAGACCGCCGGATACGACACCGGCACCGGCCTGTACTACGCACCCACCGTCGCCATGCCGCCCATCCCCGCTCAACCGTCCACACAGGAGGTTCAGGACGCGCTCGACTTCGTGACGAACACGCTGCTGCGCGACTTCCCGTTCGTCGCCCCGGCCGACAAGGCCAACCACATCGGACTCATGATCGCCCCCATCCTGCGACCATTCCTCAACGGGTGCCTGACCCCGTTCGGCCTGATCTCCGCCACCACACAGTCCAGCGGCAAGACGCTGCTCGCGGAGATCCCCGGCCACATCTACGGCCTCAAACACCTGGTGTGGCGCAACAACGACGAGAGCGAACTCCAGAAGTCCATCACCAGCGCTCTGCACAGCACCGCCGCCGTGATGCTGTGGGACAACCTCGCCGAAGGAACCGAGGTCTCCTCCGCCAACCTCGCGAAACTGATCACCGGCCCGAAATGGGACGACCGCAACCTTGGTTCCAACAGTGCCGGGTTCGAGGCCGTCAACGATCGGCTGTGGCTCGCGACGGGCAACAACATCCGGCTGGGCGGGGACATGGCCACCCGCACCGCCCTGGTGCGCCTGGACCCCAACGACCCGCACCCCGACCAGCGCGACCAGACCGGGTTCGGCATCCCGCACCTGGACCAGTGGCTCAAAAAGCCCGCCAACCGCGTGACCGTGCTGCGGCACCTGCTCATCCTGGTCATGGACTGGATCAACGCCGGTGCGCCCCGCTCCGGCCACACCATGCGCCAGTTCAGCACCTGGGCAGGCGCGGCCGGCGGATTCCTCGCCCACCACGGTGTAGACGGCTTCCTCGACAACCTCGCCGACATGCGCGAGGCCGACGACGAGAACACCGAATGGACCGCGTTCCTCGCCCGCTGGCACGAACTACACGACGACGCCAAGCTGCGGGCACGGGTGCTCTGCCACAGCGCCGAACCCACCGACACCGGCGGCAAACTGGTCGACCACTGGGAAGGCACGTTCCTCACCGACGAACGCGACCGCATCCCCAACTCCAAGAGCCTGGGCAGACTCCTCACCGGCCACATCGGACGCTGGCACGGCGGCTACGTCCTGCGCAGCGAGTTCGACAAGAGCGCCAACATGAACGTGTTCTGGGTCGAGACCAACCCAGAACCCGACCAGGCCGAGCACGACCAGACGCCGGCCGCCGAAGAACAGACCGCCCTGATGTAGCCACGGCTAGCAGGGCCACCCGGCACCGCCGCACCGGGTTTAGACCCGCCACCGGGTTTCCACCGGGTTTGCACCGGGTTTAGCCCCACACCAAACCCGGCCCACATCACCGCAGGTCACAGGCCCGCCAAGCCGCAGAACCGGGTTTCCGGGTTTGTTTCACCGATCCCCGCACGCCCACGTTCGCCAACCCCCCGTCCCGGACGGCTCGAACCGCCAACCACGCACTGCCCGGGACAGGGACAACACCACCTCACAGATCGGATCAACCATGCCCGGAAAAACCACGCCGAATGGTCCGTTCATGACCGTCGCCGAGTTCATGCAGGTGATGGGAATAGCACGATCGACCTTTGATGACTGGCGAGCAAAGGAGAAAGGGCCGAAGTGGTTCCCGCTCCCCAATGGCTCACTTCGCTGCCGCCGCTCGTCCTTTGAACAGTGGATCAACTCCTTGGAGGCCGCAGCATGAGGAAGACCACATATTCCGTGAAGTTGTGGGCCACCCGGAAATACGAAGGCAAGCGCACCACTACCTGGTGGGTTCGCTGGCAGGTCGATGGGCAAGAGTTCCAGGAACCGTTTAAACGAGCTGGACTTGCCAAGAGTTTCCGCAACGGACTTGAGGCAGCCGCCAACAAAGGCGAAGCGTTCTATGTCGATAACGGCCGTCCCGTCTCCATGGATCGCGACGAGAGTAAAGTTTCTTTTTTTGACTTCGCGTGCATTTACATGAAGATGAAGTGGCCCGATCTCGCCGGTAACTCCCGACGAAGCACCGCTCGCAGTCTCACGGATGCAGTGCTCGCACTCATCAAGACGAAGCGCGGCAAACCGTCCGACGAGGAAATTCGTACCGCATGCGCATGGGCGTTCAACATGCTGCGCCACGAGAGCGAACAGCCGGATGCCCAGGTGCTCGCGACGGTCAAGTGGCTGGGTATGAACACCTATCTCGTGACGGAGCTGGCCGACAAGGACTTGACCCGCGCCGTCCTGCGGAGGTTCGGCACCACGCAGAACGGGAAGAAAGCAGCGGACTCCACCGTCCAGAGGCGACGCGGCCCATTCGTCAACCTGATTGAGTACGCGATCGAGAAGACGCCGTTGTCCGTCAACCCCGTAAAGGAGCTGAAAATCAAGACCGGCCGATCCGTCAAAGAACTCGATACAGCCATCGTCGCCAATCCCCAGCAAGCACATCGACTACTCAGCGCAGCAGAGAAGCAAGGAAAGAGCGGCGCAATGCTCCAAGCTGCCTACGCGTGCCAGTACTACGCCGCACTGCGGACGGCCGAAGTGATCGACCTCAAGGAAGCGAACATCAACTTTCCATCGCTGATCTTCAACCTGCTGACCAATGAGAACGAGCCCCGGATCGGAGAGTGGGGCTCGCTCAAATTCCAGGTTTCCAATCCGGCAGTTGGCAAGCAATGGACGGACGGAGGCGAACGCAGAGAGCGAAGGCAGCTCAAAGGTCGCCGCGTGGGCGAGGAACGGAATCCTCCGGTCGCACCTGAACTGGCGTGGTTCCTCTGGCGCCACATTCAGCAACACGGTGTGCTGCCGGACGGGCGTCTGTTCCGTGGCGTAGAGACTGCCGACGAAGTCCCTGAGGGAACGTACGCGCGGGCATGGCGTCAAGCCCGCATAGAAGCTCTCAGCCCCGAGGAACGCGATTCAGTGCTCGCTGGCCGCCCGTACGACCTGCGGCATGCTTGTGTGTCCACGTGGCTGGAGGCCGGCGTGCCGCCTGTTCAGGTTGCCAAGTGGGCGGGTCAAAGCGTGGAGGTGCTGTTCCGGGTGTACGCAAAGGTGCTCTCTGGTCGAGAGAGCACCTACCACCGGCGAATCAGCTCGGTCTTGAGTGGTTCCGACCTCCGGTGACGTTTGCCACAACACCGCTCTGACCAGCTGCGCACGGCCACCGAAGGGGCTGGAACTTCGCCGCCACTTCACCGCAGAGGGCCGTAGAGGGTCGGGTGCGTCCGGGTACAACCGGGACATCACCGGCTGTCACAAGATCACCCCCTGACCACGTCTGCGCTGGTCAGGGGGTGATCCATACAGGTGAACTGGAGTGCCCCCGACGGGATTCGAACCCGTACTGTGATCCTTTTAAGGGACCTGCCTCTACCGATTGGGCTACGGGGGCGCGGTGAGCCTAGGGGTTGATCGTCGGCTTGTGTGAGCCGATGGTCTTTTCTCGCCCGAGCGGCCCAGCGAATTGGACTAGAGCGAGCATCCGGGTAAGCGTCGAACGGTCCCGAACATCAGCGTGCCCTCCCCGCTCCGAGCAGCTCCTTGAAGCGCAGCGCCACCCAGTCGTGCACGGCCGCGGAGACGCTGTTGTCGCCTGCCCTGTGTTCGAACCAGCGCCAGTCGCAGTTGACGTTGATCTCCAGGAACACGTGGTCGCCGTTGCCGGTCACGAGCAGGTCGAACGCCGCCACCTGGACTCGCCAGTGGCGGGCCAGGGCGAACAGCCTGTCCGAGAGGGACGTCGGGACCGAGGTCGGCGTGACGCGCACCGCGTCGGGATCCACCCAGAGTTGGGCCGGGTCGAGCTTGTCGACCTGGTAGGCGATGCAGCGCTCGCCCACGACGAACACGCGCAGTTCGGTGTCCGAGGGGACGTACTCCTGGACGATCACCGGTGCGGGTTCGGGAGCGTCGGAGGCTCTGGAGGTTTCGAGCGGGCGTGGGAACAGGCCGTGTTGCACGCCTGGGCGTGGTTCCAGGAGGTGCCTGCCGGCTGTTTTGACGATGCAGGCGCCGCCGCCTGGGCGCGTGCGGCCTGGGCGGGTTGTGACGGCCGTGCGCGGCACACGCAATCCAAAAGCAGAAGCGTCGGAAAGCTGCGTGAGACGGTCCAGGTGCGTCGAGAAGCGTGACGGGTTCACGTGAGCCCAGTCGGAGCGTGAGGACAGCCAGTTGGCCACTGAGGCCCATTGGTCGACCGCGTAGGCGCCGGCCAGGGTTCCCGGTTCGACTGGGACGGCGGAGAGTTCGAAGTGGCGGCGCCAGACGAGCAGGGGGCGCAGGAGCCAGCGGTCGAGTTCGACCAGCGGCTGGTCGGTGTAGACCGAGAGTGGGAGGTCGACGCAGCGGTCGGCGTCGATTCTGGCCATCCGGATGCCGCGTTCCGCCAGTGCGATGGAGAGTTCGTTCATCTCCATGTCGGCGGCGCGGGCCAGGACGAGCACGCAGGGCTGCGGGTTGCCGTCGCCCTCGTCGACCATGCCGAGGCGGTGGACCTGTTCCTGGAAGTCCAGACACTTGGGCGGGGAGCGGAAGAGATATTCCTGACCCTGGAGCAGAAGTGGTCTGGCAGCCTCGGACGGGGCACCTGGCACCCGCCCGTCAGCCGACCTGCTCAATCGTCCTTCTTGCTGCGGAAAACCTGCCCCGCCTGCGCGTACTCTGCGGCGTACTGCGCCAGCGCGGGGTCCTCGATCTCGCCACGACGAAGCTGTGCGGCCAGCTCCTCGAGAGACATCGGGATCACCTCTCTCCCCACATGGCGAATCACGCATTCAGGTGATGCACCAGCCGTAGTCTCCGAAACACGTAACGCAATGTCAAGGCGACCCCCGGAGCTTTACTCCGATTGGGCGCTTAAGTTCCGCCTGGAGTCCAGCGAAGTGCCCCGAACGAGGAGATCGCCCGGGGCACGACGTCACTCACAGAGAGTGAAGCTCAGTGTCACTCCTAGAAGCAGTGTCCTGAGGTTGTCGCCACGAGAAGAGCGCTCGTGGCGACAACCTCAGGATTGCACTGCGCGATCGAAGTCGGACTTCGGGTCGTTGATCTGGCCGAGCGCGACGACCTCGCGACCGTAGAACAGCGCCTGCGTCCAGTCCATCAGCACGCGGAGCTTGCGGTTCACGGTCGGCATGAACGCCACGTGGTAGCTGCGGTGCATGAACCACGCGGGCAGGCCCTTGAAGCGCAGGCCGAACACGTCCGCGACGCCCTTGTAGAGGCCGAGGCCCGCAACCGAACCGAGGTACTTGTGGAAGTAGTCCTTCGGCTTCTGGCCACGCATCTGCGCGACGATGTTCTTCGACAGCAGCTTCGACTGACGGATGGCGTGCTGCGCGTTCGGCACGCACGTTGCCGTCGGGTCCTCCTCGGTGCGCGAGAGGTCCGGCACCGCGGAGCAGTCACCGGCGGCCCACACGCCTTCGAGGCCCTGGACCTGCATGGCGGCGGTGCACCGGACGCGGCCGCGCTCGTCGAGCGGGAGGTCCGTGTTGCGCAGCACCGGGTTCGCCTTCATGCCGGCGGTCCAGATGATCGTGTCGGAGTCGAACTCGGTGCCGTCGTCGAGGATGACGTGGCCGCCCTCGAGCGACTTCACCCGGGTGTCGAGGTAGATCTTGATGCCGCGCTTCTCCAGCGCCTCGACCGTCCAGGCGCCGAGCTTGGCGGACACCTCCGGCATGATGCGGCCCATCGCCTCGACGAGGACCCAGTTCATCTCTTCGGGCTTCAAGCCCTCGTAGTACCGAAGCGCATACCGCGTCATGTCCTCAAGCTCGGCGAGCGTCTCGATGCCCGCGAAGCCACCACCGATGACGACGAAGCTGAGCAGCTTCTTGCGCAGTTCCGCGTTGTTCGTGCTCGCTGCCTGGTCCAGGCGCGACAGCACGTGGTTGCGGACGTAGATCGCCTCGCCGATCGTCTTCATGCCGATGCCGACCTCGGCCAGGCCGGGGATCGGAAGCGTGCGTGAGATCGCACCCAGCGCGGAGACGAGCACGTCGTACTCGATCTCCTCGACGTGGCCGTCCGACAGCTCGGCGGTCACGATCTTGCGCGAGTGCTCGATCTTGGTGACGCGGCCGGTGACGACGTGGCAGCGCTTGAGCACCTTGCGCAGTGGAGCGACGACGTGGCGCGGCTCGATCGAGCCGGCCGCCGCCTCAGGCAGGAAGGGCTGGTAGGTCATGTGCGGCTGCGGGTCGATTACCGTCACGGACGCCTCACCGGAGCGCAGTTTCTTCTGCAGTCCGAGAGCCGTGTACATCCCGACGTACCCACCGCCGACAATGACAATCCGAGTGGGGTGCGACTTCACAGCAGCCATACACATATGGTCGCACCAGAACCCCCTTTTTCGCGCGTCCGAAGGGGCTGTTGTGACTACCGTCGCGCGGTGACGCCGGACACGATCGCGGCTGACCTGCGACTTGAGTCAAAGTTGAGGCGTTCTCCCTGAGAGGGACGATTCAGATCCTCAGCGCGACGACCCCGATCACGACCGTCAGAGCCCCCAGTCCGAGCACCTCCACGAGCCCGATCCCGGCACCTGACGGGACGAACGCCGCGAAGGCCGTGACGACAAATGTGATCACTTGGACAATGGCGAACCGGCGTGCTGGTGCTTTCAGCGCAGCGGGCTCGATTTTCGTTTTCACCGGAACGACCGCCGCGAGCGCGGACGTCACGTGAATGAGGTGCAGCGCCGGAATCATGATCAACACGCCGAGTCGCAAAGGGTGCCCGTCGGCGAACGCCATCGCCAGCGCCGCGTAGCCGATCAGCAGCGCCGCGCACGCGCTTCCCGGCATGAACGCGGTGAGCACCGTCAGCACCGTGACGATCAGCAACGGCGCGATCGACGAGGACTCCAGGTGCAGGATCAGCGCCACCGGCAACGCGGCGAGCACGATCGCCAGACGCATCAGCATTCGCGCGTCACCGCCACCCCGTGCTCGGCCATGCGCCGCAGCCGTAGCCGGTGCTCGGCGGAGATCATCTCGGCCGCGACCTCACCCCACGCCGTCTCCTGGTCGGGTTTCAGTTCCAACGGCAGCGTGTTGATCGCCAGCACCACGTGGCCGTGCTTGCGGGTCTGCACGGCCAGTTCCGCGATGTCGTCGTCGAGGAACGGCGACAGCAGCACGACCACACATCCGTGCGGGAGCTTCCGCAATGCCACGCGCGACGACCACCCGGCGGCCTGCACGCACACGACGAGTTGTGTGCGGATGCGCATCAGGTGCCGCCGCCCGACGCCGGAACGCACGTTGAGCTGCGGGCGCGACAGGTCCATCAACGCCACCCGGTCGCCCTGCCGCAGGTAGCCCGCGGCCATCGACGCCGCCCGCCGCACCGCGCGGTCCAGGCTGCCGCCGGGACGCGTCGTGGCCCCGTAGTGCGGCGAGGCCCACTCCGCCACGTCCGCGCCGACGTCGGCACGGGTGTCGAGGGCCAGCACGATCTCCGCGTCGGCCTCGGCATGCCGTTCGCGGACGTGCACGGTGCCGGTGCGGGTCGTGACGCGCCAGTCGATGCGCTTGAGCCTGTCCCCCGGCTGGAACGCCCTGATGTCGCGCAGCTCGGTCGAGTCGCCGGCGCGTGGCGAGCGGTGGATGCCGACCAGACCGGCGGGCCGCGGCGGCAGGGGACCGGCGAGGTGGTGCTCGACCGGCGGCAGGATCGTGCGGACGTGCTCGGTGCCGACGATCGGCCCGTAGACGTGCATGCCGTCCGGGCCGGCGAACAGGTGGTCGAGTCGCAGGTCGACACCGGGGCCCCACGCGTCGCGCCGGATCTCCACGGGCAGGTCGGGTGAGTGCGCCGGTACCGCCTTGACGACGCCGGGCAGCTTGACGACGGCGATCTCGGCGTCCGCGCCGTCGAGGTGCGCGACGGTGTGCGCGACACCGGCGCCCGCCCCGCGCGGCACCGGCCGGACGCTGACCGTGGGCGTGCCTTTCGGTTTGGTCGTGAGCAGCACGGACAGGATCAGCGGCACGCCGAACAGCACCAGCTCGACCTGGTGCAGGAACATCCCGCCGACGACGAGCCCCACGCCCAGCCAGACGGCGCGCGTGTACGCGTCCGTCGGATGCCAGTGCGCGCCGTGCGACTGGGCGAACGCATCCCTGATCTTGTCCGCTCTGCTCATGAGCTGGGCGGGCCCGGGACCTTGCCGAGCAGTTCGGTGACGACCTGCACGCCGTTCACGCCGGACGTCCACGTCTCGGGCTTCATCACGAGCCGGTGCGCCAGCACGGCGACCGCGCACTCCTTGACGTCCTCGGGCGTCACGTACGCGCGATCGTCCAAAATGGCCAGTGCGCGGGCGACGAGCACGAGCGCCTGCGCACCTCGCGGGGAGGCGCCGACCTCGACGGACTGGTGCTTGCGCGTGGACACGGCCAGATCGACGCAGTACCGCAGGAGATCGTCGTCCACTGTGGTCTTCTCCAGCTCGGCCTGGAGCTCGGCGAGCCGGCCCTGGGCCAGCACCGGCGGCACCTCGGCCTCTTCCCGCTGCCGCGCGATCCGCCGCCGCAGGACCTCGATCTCCTCGTCCACGGGCGGATAGCCGATGTCGAGCCGCACCAGGAACCGGTCGAGCTGCGCCTCGGGCAACGGATAGGTGCCCTCGTACTCGACGGGGTTCGAGGTCGCGAGCACGTGGAACGGCCTGGGCAGCGGGAACGTGCGCCCCTCGACCGTGACCTGCCGCTCCTGCATGGCTTCCAGCAGCGCGGACTGCGTCTTGGGCGGCGTGCGGTTGATCTCGTCGGCGAGCAGCAGACCGGCGAAGACGGGCCCTTGGTGGAACTCGAACTCGCGGCTGCCGGGGTCGTAGAGGAACGACCCGGTGACGTCCGCGGGCAGCAGGTCCGGCGTGCACTGCAGGCGGCGGAAGTCGAGGCTCAGAGCCTGCGCGAGCGACCGCGCGATCAGCGTCTTGCCGAGGCCCGGCACGTCCTCCAGCAGCACGTGCCCGCCGGCCAGCACGGCCGCGAGCGCGAGCCGCAGCGTGCGGGTGCGCCCGACGACGACCTTGCCGATCTCGTCGAGGACCGCCTCGGCCTCGTGTGCGATGGTCACTCGACCCTCCTGAGCCTTTCCGCGAGTGTCTTCGGATCGGGCATCTCGGACGCCTCGATCCCCAGTCGTGCGAACCGGGCGCGGAACCGTTCCTGGTAGCGCCTCGGCTCCGCCGCCGCCTCCTCCAACCGGCTCGCGAGCGTGCTGGCGTGCGCGCTGCTGATCGAACCGGGCGGCGGCGGCGCCGAACTCCAGACGATGTCGGTGGCGTGCGGCAACCTGGTGACCAGCACGCCGAACGCGGTCGGCGGCACCGCCAGCGCCGCGGCCCACGCCGGTGAGGCGCCGAGCCACCAGATCACCACCCCGATGATCACTCCGACCATCAGTGCCAGCGCGGTCTTCACGCGAGCTCCCGGACGATGCGGCTCAACTCTTGTCGCGCCTGTTGAGCTTGCGCGGCCGTCACGTCCTCGTGCCCGAACCGCGCGCGCCGGTAGAGATCCTTGAGCACGACGGCGTCCACGCCGAGCTTCTCGGTGAACTCGGTGGGCGTCTGGTGCGGCTGCCGGGGTTCCGCGGCTTCGAGCGCGAGCCAGGCGGCGATCACGGCGTCCCGCGGCGGCCGGTTCGGATGCTCGGTGAACTCCTGCAACGCCTTCTCGACGCGCCGCACGACCGCCGACTCCCCGGCCTCACCGCCCTCGACCTCCACGCCACGCACACCTCTGGGACGGCGCCAGCGGGGCAGTTCGAACGCGAGGATGATCCCGACCAGTCCGAACAGGACCAGCCCGGCGAGCAACACCAGGTACACGGTGACCGGCACGGCGAGCGCGTCCGGCAGTTCGGTGGGCATCGGGATGTCCAGTTGCACCCCGCGGTCCTGCGCCGGCGGCCGGCCGTCCAGCCGGTTGACGAAGGTGATCGGCGACGTGCCACTGGCCGCGACGACGACGATCAGCAACGCCGCCACCGCCACCCCGGCCCGCCACCACCTCATGCCGGACAGCCTTACACGCACCAGCGGAGTTGGGATGATCCTTCGTCCAACTTGCTAGTCGAACGACTCGGCGGGCACGAGACCAGCCAGGAACGACCTGAAGTCGGGCGCCAGCGCCGGCTCCGACTCGTCGTCGGCGTCGAGCCAGACGACCGGCGGCTCACCGGCCGGACCGCACTCGCGGTAGTCCAGGGCGATCCACCAGTGGCCGTCGCCGGTCAGCAGCACGACGGGCGACGGCAGTCCCCATTCCTCGACGAGGTAGGGCGTGTCGAGCAGCGACATCGCGCGCCCGGCGGTCCCGATGCCCATCAGGGTGTCGAACGGGGCGTGGTCCGGCGCCCAGGAGTTCGGCTCGCTCGGGAACGCTGATCGTTCGTCGACCACTCCGCCGCCGTTCTGCACGCGCAGCAGTTCCAGCAAGGCTTCCGGCAGTCGCACGCCGAGGACCTTCTCGGCCTCGCGGACGGCCTCGTCGGTGAGAAGTGGCTGCACGCCGTAAGTGCTGTCGCTCCAGAACTTCACGCCGCGCATCCTAAGTAGAACTCGCGGCCTCGAACGGGAACATCCGGAAACCGGCGCCGCAGCGGAGCGTTTGCTCCTCGTGGCGGTCCTCCCAGAACTCGACCCGCCAGTCCGGCCAGCGCGCGGCGATCTCGTCGACCGTTCCGTTGAAGGTCGCGGCCGTCCAGAACCCGAACTCACGAGTCGTGAGATCGAAGTGCAGCCCGAGCTCAGGACCGTCGTCGTCCTTCGTCAGACGCTCCCAGCCCGACACCGGGATCAGCACCGCCAGCGAGTCCAGCAGTCCGGGACCGGCCCACAGCGGTTCGCACTGCAGGTGGTGCAGCCGATGCCCGTGCAGCGCCCCGTCGGGCTGCCGGATCGTCACCAGGGTGTTGGAATTCTCCAGGAGCTCGATCGGGCCCGGCCGCAGCACGGGTTGTGGACGTTCCTCGGCGCGCACGGTGGCCCGGTCGATTCCGAGGTAGGCCACCACGTCCTCGAGCCCGCCGTACGCCCAGCGGATCTGCCAGCCCGGCCAGGCACTTCTGATCGCGGCCAGCCGGCGCGCACGGTCGTCGACGCCGTCGTGGTGCCAGGTGAAGAGCAGCAGGAGGTGGTTCACGATGTCGATGAGCGCGGCACCCTCGCACCAGACGTCGTCCAGCCAGTGCTCGACACGTCGTTCCTCGCGAACGTACTCGATCATCTCCGCGGGACCTTCCGCGAAGGTCTCGAGCAGCGGGACCGCACCGCCGTTGTCGAAGTACAACTCCCAGCCACGTTCGTCGGCGATCACGTAGTTGGCCCTGCTGCCCATCAGCTCATCGCCCGCCTCAGCACGTCCTGCAGCATCTCCTGGGTCAGCCTTCCGGTGTACGTGTTGTGCGGCGACACGTGGTAGCACCCGAACACCCGCAGCCCGCCCATCTCGACCTCCACCCCGTGCCCGAACGGGGGCCGCTCCGGCCCCAGCAGCGGCAGGAACGCCTTCCACCCGAACCCGCCGAGCACCAGGACGGACCGCAGGTTCGGCATCAACCCGATCTCCTCGCGCAGGAACGGCGAGCAGCGGTCCCGTTCCTCGGCGGTCGGCTTGTTGTCCGGCGGTGCGCACCGCACGGGTGAGGCCATCCGCACGCCGTACAGCTCCATGCCGTCGTCGCGCGCCCACGCATGGGGTTGCGAGGCGAGGCCCACCTCGTACAACGCGCGGTACAGGAAGTCTCCGGAGGGATCGCCGGTGAACATCCGGCCCGTCCGGTTGCCGCCGTGCGCGGCGGGGGCCAGGCCGACGATGAGCAGCGAGGCGTCCATCGGGCCGAAGCCCGGCACCGGCCGGCCCCAGTAGTCCCAATCCATGAACGCCGCGCGCTTCTCCCGGGCCACGGTCTCGCGCCACTCGACCAGGCGTGGACAGGCTCGGCAGGCCGTTATTCGATCGTCGAGTTCCGTAGTGTTGCTCCCATGTCCGAGGAGAAGACCGAAGAGAAGCCCGAGTCTCCCGCTGATGATCTGGTCACCACCCAGCACAGCATCACCGTCAAGGGCCGCGAGCTGAACTACACCGCCACCACCGGGCGGATCGTGCTCAAGGAAGAGGTGATGAAGGACGGCGTGTTCGAGGGCCACAAGCCCAAGGCCGAGGTCTTCGTCACCACCTACACACTCGATGGCGCCGACCCGCTGAAGCGGCCGGTGACGTTCGCGTTCAACGGTGGGCCGGGGTCCGCCAGCGTGTGGCTGCACATGGGGCTCCTCGGGCCACGCCGGGTCCTCAGCGGCGACGTCGGCAACCTCACCGCGCCGCCGTACGGGATCGCGGACAACGAGGAGAGCCTGCTCGCCGAGAGCGACCTCGTGTTCATCGACCCGGTGTCGACCGGGTTCTCCCGGGCCGCGCAGGGTGAGAAGCCCGGCAGCTACCACGGCTACCAGCCCGACATCGAGTCCATCGCCGAGATCATCCGGCTGTGGACGGCGCGCAACGGCCGCTGGATGTCGCCCAAGTTCCTCTGCGGCGAGTCGTACGGCACGCTCCGCGCGGCCGGGTTGGCCGAGTACCTGCAGAAGAAGCACGGCATGTACCTCAACGGGCTCATGCTGATCTCCTCGGTGCTGGACTTCGCGACGCTGGAGTTCAACGAGGGCCACGACCTGGGCTACACGCTCTTCCTGCCGACGTACGCGGCCATCGCGCACTACCACGGCCTGCACGGCGACCGTCCGCTCAAGGAGGTGCTCGCCGAGGCCGAGGAGTTCGCGGTCCGCGACTACCCCTACGCCCTCGCCCGCGGCAACCGGCTCAGCGACGTCGAGCGCGCCGCGACGATCGAGAAGCTCGCCCGGCTCACCGGTCTGTCCGAGGACTACGTGGACGCCGTCGACCTGCGCATCGAGCACATCCGGTTCTTCACCGAACTGCTGCGGCGCGACCGCAAGACCGTCGGCCGCATCGACGCCCGCTTCACCGGCTGGGACACCGACTACGGCCGCGAGGGCATCTCCGCGGACCCGTCCATCGACGCGATCCTCGGCCCGTACTCCGCCGTGCTCAACCACTACCTGCACGCCGAGCTCGGCTACTCCAGCGACCTGCCGTACGAGGTGCTCGCGCGGATCATCGAGAACTGGTCGTACAAGGAGTTCGAGGGCCGCCACGTCACGACGGCGGGCAAGCTCTCGGCGGCGATGCGGGCGAACCCGCACCTCAAGGTGCACGTCGCGTTCGGCTGGTTCGACGGCGCCACGCCGTACTTCGCGGCCGAGCACCTGATCGCGCACCTGCAGATCCCGAAGGAGCTCACGGCGAACATCGAGTCGGCCTACTACCCGGCCGGCCACATGATGTACGTCCACGAGCCCAGCAGGATCCAGCAGTCCGAGGACCTCGCGGCGTTCGTGCGGAACTCGTCCAACACGTGATCCTCGACCTGTCCGACGACGCCGTCCTGCACGAGCTGTGGACGGTGCAACGGCTGGCGTACGCCGTCGAGGCCGAGATCATCGGCTTCGACGGCATCCCTCCGCTGCACGAGTCGCTCGACGAACTCCGTGCCTGCGGCGAGACCTTCCTGGGGCTCTACGACGAGGAAGGTCTCGCCGGCGCGGTGTCCTACCTGCTGGAAGGGTCCACTGTGGACATTTGTCGGCTGGTCGTGCATCCGCGGGCGCATCGCCGCGGCATCGCGTCGAAGTTGCTCGACGCGCTGCCGCAGGGGCCGCAGACGGTCAGCACCGGCACGAAGAACGAGCCCGCGCTCGCCCTGTACCGCAGGCGCGGGTTCGTCGAGACCGGCACGCGCGAGGTCGCTCCTGGGGTGACGCTCACAGACCTGAGCCGGTGATCATCTTCCTCCATCAGCACGAGCAGCCCGCAGGACTGCGCCGAAGCCGTCAAGGAGTTTCTGGGCCGACCGCCTGTTCGACGGGCTTTCGAGGTGCTGCGTCGGCGGTGACCGGCCGCCGGGCCGAGTCGACGCGCGCGCCCGTCTCGGCGTCGAGGTACTGCACGCGCATGAACCTGATGCGAGCACCGGGAATGACGACGCGCTCCCAGTCACGGCCGATGACCGTCGTCTTCTTCTCGTCGCCGCCGGTGACGGGCTCGCCGACGTAGGTCAGCTTCGTGCCCTCCAGGACGATCTCGCGGGTGTCCGGATCGCCGGCTGCGTCGTAGGACCGCAGGAACCCGAAGAACGAGCTGCCGTCCTCCAGCATCACGTGCACCCAGCACAGCGCGTTCGCGGGCCGGTCCTCCCGGAACACCTTGAACCACGCCGACTGCCTGCCGAGCGACCGCGGCTGCCGTCGCCGGCGGGCCAGCACGGCGTCGAACGCCAGCGCCAGCAGACAGGCCAGCACCAGCTCGGCGACCGCGCTGTAGCCGAGCAGCGCCACGTTCTGCTTCACGTAGTCGGGCTTGGCCACCAACGCCGTCAGATCGGCGAAGAGCTTCCAGCCGAACCACTTCGAGGCAAGAGCGTGGACGCCGAGCAGGATCGCGGTCGAGGCCACGGTGAAGGCGAGACTGCTCAAGGCGACCCGCGACGCCTCGCGGAAGACGGTTTCCTTGGGGCCCGCCCGCCGTTGTTCCCGCAGGAGTTCGAAGACGATGCCGGGCGCGACCAGGGCGAGGAACGAGGCCAGCGCCCCGATCGTCTGCGGAACCACTAGTCGATGCTCCCGGAGACGGGAGGCGGTAGCCGGTCTTCCGCGTCGTGGAACTCGAACGGCGGCTTCCAGGGGTACGAGGGCTCCTCGTCGTACTCCTCGGCGGGCACGCTTTCCTCGACGAGCTCGTCGTAGTCGGCAGGAGGCTCGGGAACGTCGTCAGGCTCGGTCATGCCGGCTCCGCGGGTAGATCGTCAACGCCGGAACCAAGCTAGCACCGCCGCGCACACCGGCGTCCGGGAACGAGAAAGGGCCGCGCCCTCAGGCACGGCCCCTCCCCACAACACGATCAGACGACCGCGCGCTCCTCCGCGAAGTGGCACGCGGCGGGGTGACCGTCGCCCCGCACCACGAGCTCGGGAACCTCGGTCGCGCAGATGTCCTGCGCCTTCCAGCACCGCGTGCGGAACCGGCAACCCGAGGGCGGGTCGATCGGCGACGGCACGTCACCCGTCAGGCGGATGACGTCGCGCCGGCCGCGCTGGGTCGGGTCCGGCACCGGCACGGCGGACAGCAGCGCCTGCGTGTACGGGTGCATCGGCCGCTCGTAGATCTCTTCCTCGGTGCCGATCTCGACGATCTTGCCGAGGTACATCACCGCGACGCGGTCCGACAGGTGGCGGACCACCGACAGGTCGTGCGCGATGAAGACGTACGAGAGACCCATCTCGGACTGCAGGTCGCCCAGCAGGTTCATGACCTGTGCCTGGATCGAGACGTCCAGAGCGGACACCGGCTCGTCGCACACGATCACCTTGGGCTTCAACGCGAGCGCGCGGGCGATGCCGATGCGCTGGCGCTGACCGCCGGAGAACTGGTGCGGGTACCGGTTGATGTGCTCCGGGTTGAGACCCACGATCTCCAGCAGCTCCTGGACCTTGCGCTGCCGGTCGCCCTTGGGCGCGACCTCGGTGTGGATCTCGTACGGCTCACCGACGATGTCACCGACCGTCATGCGCGGGTTCAGCGACGTGTACGGGTCCTGCAGCACGATCTGGATGTCGCGGCGCAGCTTGCGCAGCTCCGCGCCCTTCATCGCGAACATGTCGCGGCCCTCGAAGCGCGCGAGGCCCGACGTCGGCGGTTCCAGGCGCATCAGCACCTGGGCCAGCGTGGACTTGCCACAACCGGATTCGCCCACCACACCAAGGGTTTCGCCCTTGTTGAGAGTGAACGAGACGCCGTCGACGGCCTTGACGTGGCCCACGGTGCGCTTGAACAGCACGCCGACGCGGACCGGGAAGTGCTTGACGAGGTTCTCGACCTCGAGGATCGGCTCAGCCACGAGCGACCACCTCCTCCGCGATGTGGCACCGGCTGGTGCGGCCCATGCCGAGGTTGTGCACGACCGGCACCTCGGTGGAGCACCTGTCGAACACGCGCGGGCAGCGCGGGTTGAACGGGCAGCCGGGCGGGATGTTGGTCAGCGACGGCGGCAGACCCTTGATGGTCTTGAGCTCCTGGCCGCGCAGGTCGACGCGCGGCAGGGACTCGAGCAGCGACTCGGTGTACGGGTGGCCCGGCGCGCGGAACAGCTCGTAGACGTCGGCGTGCTCGACGATGCGGCCCGCGTACATGACCGAGATCCGGTCCGCGACGTCGGCGACGACGCCGAGGTCGTGGGTGATCAGGATCATGCCCATGTCACGTTCCTTCTGGATCTCCGCCAGCAGGTCCATGATCTGGGCCTGCACGGTGACGTCCAGCGCGGTCGTGGGCTCGTCCGCGATCAGCAGCTCCGGGTCGAGCGCCAGCGACATCGCGATCATCGCGCGCTGCCGCATACCGCCGGAGAACTGGTGCGGGTAGTCCGAGACGCGACCCTTGGCGTTCGGGATCTTCACCTGGTCGAGGAGCTCGACCGCCCGCTTGCGGGCGTCCGCTTTGGACATCCCGCGGCGGACCTTGAGCTGCTCCTCGATCTGGAACCCGATCGTGAACACGGGGTTCAGGGCCGAAAGCGCGTCCTGGAAGATCATGGCGATGCCCTCGCCACGAACCTGGCGACGCTCTTCCGCCGACTGGGTCAGCAGGTCCTCACCGCGGAACTTGATCGAACCGTTGGTGATGAACCCCGGCGGCGTGTCCAGGATGCCCATGATCGTCTGGGCGGTGACGGACTTGCCGGAACCGGATTCGCCCAGCACCGCAAGGGTTTCGCCCGCCGAGACGTGGTACGAAACGCCGTTGAGCACCTTCGCGACACCGTCGCGGGTGCGGAATTCCACGTGGAGATCCTCGACCTCCAGCAATGGCTGAGTCACAGGATTCCCCTATCGGGACTTGGGGTCGAGGGCGTCGCGCACGGCGTCACCGAGCATGACGAAGGCCAGCACGGTGATCGTGACGAAGCCCGCGGGGAACAGCAGCATGTGCGGAGCCGACTGGAAGTAGTCGCGCGACTCCGAGATCATCACGCCCCACGACACCACCGGCGGACGCAGGCCGATGCCGAGGAACGCCAGCGTCGCCTCGGCGCCGATGAAGGCACCCAGGGCGATCGTCGCGTACACCAGCACGGGCGCCACGGTGTTCGGCAGCAGGTGCCGGAACACGATCCGCAGCGGGGACGCACCGAGCCCGCGGGCGGCCTTGACGTAGTCCTGCTGCTTCGCGACCAAAGTCGCCGAACGCATGATGCGCATGGCCACCGGCCACGACAGCACGGCGATCGAGAGCACCACCTGCGTGATGATCCGGAAGACGCCGGGGTTCTCCGTCGGCGCGTTGAGCGTCGTCAGGATGACGATCGCACCGAGCACGAACGGGATGCCGGCGAAGATGTCGGCGAACCGCGAGAGCACGCTGTCGATCCACGTCTTCGCGTACCCCGCGATGATGCCGACGGTCGAGCCGATCAGCACGGTCAGCAACGTCGCGAAGATGCCGACCAGCAGCGACGCGCGAGCGCCGTGCATCGCACGGGCGTAGACGTCGTAGCCCTGCAGGTCGTAGCCGAACCACGCGTCACCCGAAGGCGACTGCAGCGACTTGTCGAGATCCGCGTGGCGGGGGTCGACCGACGTGAACAGCGTCGGCCAGATCGCCATCAGGACGATGATCGCGATGATCACCAGTGAGATGATGAACGTGGGCTTGGTGCGCAGCTCGCCCCACGCGTCGCTCCAGAGCGAGCGTGGCTTCTTCTGCTTCTGCGACGAGTCGTCGACGTGGCTGAGCTGGTCGACACCTGCCGCCGCGGACGCCTCGAGTCCGGCTCCGCCGGACACGGATCCTGGGTCACTCATAGCGAATCCTCGGGTCGAGAACGGCGTACAGGAGGTCGACGATCAGGCTCATCAGCAGGTAGACGAGGACCAGCAGGGTCACGATGCCCGTGACCATGATGCCTTCCTTCTCCTGGATGCCGCGGAAGATCAGACCGCCGATGCCGTTGATGTTGAAGACGCCCTCGGTGACGATCGCGCCGCCCATGAGGCTGCCGAGGTCGGTGCCGAGGAACGTGATCACCGGGATCAGAGAGTTGCGCAGCAGGTGGATGCCGACGACGCGGCTCTGCGGCTGGCCCTTCGCGATGGCCGTGCGCACGTAGTCCGCGCGCCGGTTCTCGACGATGCTCGACCGGGTCAGCCGGGCCACGTAGGCCATCGAGAGACTGCCGAGCACGAAGCCGGGCAGGATCAGCTCACCGAACGTCGGATCGGAACTGACGGATGTGTCCATCAGGTCGAAGCCCTGCGGGCCGAGGTAGAGCCGCAGCACGAAACCGGTGACGAAGACCGGCAGCGAGATCAGGAACAGGGTCGAGATCAGGACCAGGTTGTCCAGGAAGCCCGACTTGCGCAGACCGGTGAGGACGCCGGCGACGATGCCGATGACGGCCTCGATGATCAGCGCGATGATGCCCATCTTGAGCGTGATCGGCCACGAGGTGGCGATCTGCTCACCGACGGACACGCCGTTGAAGGTGGTGCCGAAGTCGCCGACGATCAGGTTACCCAGGTACTTGAAGTACTGGAGCAGCAACGGGTCGTTGAGGTTGAGCTTCTGGCTCATCTCGGCGATGTAGGCGGGGTCGCACGGCCGTTGGCCGCACTTGCCGGCGAAGGGGTCCTGCGGGATGGCCCAGACCAGGGCGTAGATCAGGAAAGTGGTCCCCAGGAAGACCGGTATCAGCTGCAGCAGACGGCGCAGCACATAGCGACCCATGAGGTCGGCTCCTTGCGTGGTGGGGGGCGCCCAACGTCCTGAGAACCCGGTCCGGCCCCGCGCCCGTAACGCTCGAGGGACGCGGGGCCGGACGGGTTGTTCAGAACTCAGGTGTCAGAGATCAGGCCTTGACGCGGAAGGACTCCAGGGCGCCCTGACGCTTGAACGACATCTTGGCGTCGAGGAGGTTCTTCGAACGACCGCCGATGCCCTTCTCGTTCCAGGTCGGCATGGAGGGCAGGTCCTTGGCGATGATGTCCTCTGCCTGCTGGTAGAGCTTGATCGCCTCGTCCTCGTTGGCCGTCTGGTCGGCCTTCTTGAGCAGGGCGTCGACCTCGGGGTTCGAGTAGTTCGAGTCGTTGGACGAACCACCCGTGCGGTACAGCGGGTTGAGGAAGTTCTCGATCGACGGGTAGTCGGCGGACCAGTCCGAACGGCTCATGCCGGTCAGCTGCTTGCCGTCGACGATCTGACGGAACGCACCGAAGTTGGTGGCACCGACGAACTCGCAGTCAACGCCCAGCGTCTGCTTGATGCTGTTGCACGCCGCCTCGAGCGGCTCCTTGCGGCCACCGTCCTGGTTGGACTGGATGGTCAGCTTGCCGGTGAAGCCCGACTCCTTGAAGAGCTCCTTGGCCTTCTCGGGGTTGAACTTGCAGTACTCGCCGCAGGTGTCCGCGCGGTAGCCCTTGATGCCGGGCGACACGAAGCTGGTGGACGGCACGTACGAGCCGGCCAGCACGGTCTTCGTGATCTGCTCGCGGTTGATGGCCATCGAGACGGCCTGGCGCAGCTTGACGTTCTTGAACGCGTCGATGTACTGCGGGAACGCGATCGCGCTCTGGCCGAGCAGGTTCGCGGTCACGACGGCGTCGCCGAGGTCAGCCTTGTACTTCTCGCCGACCTTGGCCGACGGAGGCAGGGCCTCCATGAAGTCCAGCTTGCCCGCGACCAGGTCCTGGTACGCGGTCTCCTGGGAAGAGTAGATCTTGTAGTCCAAGGTCTTGAAGTGGACCTTGTCCTCGCCCTTGTAGTCGTCGAAGCGCTCCATCTTGATCAGCGCGTTCGGCGTGCGGGAGACGAACTTGAGCGGGCCGTTGCCGATCGGCTTGGCCTCGGCGGCCTTCGGGTCCGCGAAGAACGAGTCGGCCATCGGCGAGAACGGCGTGTAGCCGATCATCGTGGTGAAGACCGAGGTCGGACCGTTGAGGGTGACCTTGAACTCGTAGTCGCCCACGAGCTCGAGACCGGACATCTTGTCCTTGGCCGGCTTGGCGTTCTCGTCGGCCGGGTGCACGTCCTCGAAGCCCGCGATCGGCGCGAAGAACGATGCCGCCTGCTGAGCGTTCGGCGCGTACGCGGCCCAGTTCCAGGCGTCGACGAAGTTCTTCGCCTTGACCTCGGTGCCGTCGTGGAACTTCCAGCCCTGCTTGATCTTGATGTTGTAGACCTTGGCGTCATCCGACTTGATCGAGTCGGCCATCAAGTTGTAGGGCGCGCCGTCTTCGGTCTTGTAGCCGACCAGCCGCGAGAACAGCGAGTCGGTGACCTTGCCACCGCCGGCCTCGGTCGTGTTGGCCGGGAACAAGGTGCTCTTGGGCTCGGTGCCGTAGATGGACACCGTGCCGTCCGGGTTGTCCTTGCCATCGGTGGCGTTGGTGCTACCGCCACCGCCGCCGCACGCAGTAAGCGTCATGGCGAGCGCAGCTGGCAAAGCCACCCACGCAACCCGTGATCGCGACATCAGTCTCTCCCGCCTTTCCCCGGCGCCGCTCCGCAGATATTGCGTGCGCGCGCCTCCCCGGGAGGTCTCGTCCACCTCCCAAAACGTGAGAGGACGTTAACCGGGGCGTCCAGTGGTACGCGCACTGAAAGCGGTCACAAAATTGTCACGATCACCTCAAGCGCACCTTAATTCGGCGCTAGACCAGCGAAAACGCGATGCCGTCGAGGATGTCGTGCTCGCTGCACACGAGCGTGCGAATTCCCGCGCGATTCTCCAGCTCCTCGGCAATCGCACGCAGTACCACCGCTCCACCGCAGATCACATCCACTCGACCGGGGTGCATGGGTCCCAGCGAGGCACGCTCATCATGCGTCATGGAGAGGATACGGTCGGTGATTTCACGAACATTGTCAAGTGTGATGCGGGAGAGGTGAATATCGTCGCTGTTGTACACCTCCAACCCCTGGACCAGGGCTGACAATGTCGTAACCGTGCCGGCGACGCCGATCCACGTCTTCGTCTTCTCCACGGGGACGACTTCGAAAGCCTCTTTGATCGCCGCGCGCGCAAACGCTTCCGCTTGTTCGATTTCGGCGTTGGACGGCGGATCGGAGTGGATGAACCGCTCCGTGAGCCGCACGCAGCCGATGTCCATCGACCTCGCGGCCTCCACCTCGGCGCCCGTGCCGAGGACGAACTCGGTGCTGCCACCACCCAGATCGGTGACGAGGAAGGGTCCCTCGTCCGGGTCGAGATCGGCCACCGCGCCGAGGTAGGACAGCCTTGCCTCCTCGTCCCCGGTGATCACCTCCGCGGGCGCGCCGAGGATCGACTCGGTCATGCCGAAGAACTCGTCGCGGTTGCTCGCGTCCCGCGTGGCACTCGTCGCGACCATCCGTGCGACTTCCACGCCCTTGCGCTGCATCGTGCGCGCGTAGTCGAGAAGGGCCTGGCGCGTGCGTTCGATCGCGTCGGGGTGCAACCGCCCGGTCGCGTCCACGCCCTGCCCGAGCCGGACGATCTTCATCTCGCGATGGACGTCCCGCAGCCACGCCGTGCCGTCCTCGCGCTTGGTCACGTCCGCGATCAAGAGCCGGATCGAGTTGGTTCCGCAGTCGATGGCCGCGACCCGCGACATGGGCACTCCTCAGTGGTTCCGATGTTCTTCGGCAAGCATCGCGTACACGAAGCAGTCGGCCCACTCGCCCTTGAAGAACTCGTGGTGCCGGAAGTGTGCCTCCCTGCGCATGCCCAGGCGTTCCATCAGCCGCCACGACGGCTCGTTGCGCACGTCGCACTCGGCGACGATCCGGTGCAGCCCGAGGTCCTCGAACCCGATCGTGAGCATCACCTCGGTGGCTTCGCGCGCGTAGCCCCTGCCCTGGAACGCGGGGTTGAAGATGTAGCCGACCTCGCCCTGCCGGTGCTCCTCGCTGCGCCAGGTGATGTCGACCTCGCCGATGACGCGGCCGTCGAGCGTGACCGCGGTGGCCAGCCACTGGCCCTCTTCGATGATCTCGCCCTGGCCGATCCACTTGGCCAGGTTCTCCGCGGCCTGCGCGCGGGCGTACGGCTCGTCGTGGAGGTAGCGGGTGACCTCGGGAAGCTTCCGGTAGGCGTGGACGTCGTCGAGGTCGCTCGGCCTGAAGGGGCGGAGGACGAGACGGTCGGTCCTGATCGGGAAGTCAGGTCTGAGCACGCTCGTACTCCTCTTCCAGGAGCGCGTAGACGAACAGGTCGCCCCACTCGCCCTTGAAGATCTCGTTCTGCCGGAAGTGCGCCTCCCTGCGCATGCCGAGGCGTTCCATCAGGCGCCACGACGGCTCGTTGCGCGGGTCGCACTCGGCGACGATCCGGTGCAGGCCGAGTTGCTCGAACCCGAGTTCGAGCATCGCCCTGGCCGCCTCGGAGGCGTAGCCGTGGCCCTGGAAGTCGGGGTTGAGGCTGTAGCCGATCTCGCCCTGCCGGTCGGACTCGCTGCGCCACTTGAGGACAGCGCTGCCAATGATCCTGTCCGCCTCCGGCAGGTGCACGGCCAGCGCGAGCCGTTGGCCCTCCTCGGCAAGTTCGTTGTCGCTCACCAGCTTGGCCAGCAGCTGCGCGCACTCCTCGCGGGTGGCCGGCTCGTCGTAGAGGTAGCGGAAGACTTCCGGACGGGAGCGGTAGGCGTAGAAGTCGTCGAGGTCGGTCTCCTCGAAGGGGCGGAGGTGGAGGCGGGCGGTCTTGAGCGGGTAGTCAGGCTTGAACACACCCGCACCCTGTCAAGGACCGCCGCCTCGTGCCTTGCGATTTTCAGCGGTGCTTGGACCACACACGCACGTCTTCGACGTCGTCGAGTGTCATCGCCCCCGAATAGACGCGGGGGTCGTCGATGACGCCAACGACTCCATGACCCACGACGAAGTCACCGACACCGTTGAACGACTGCACTCCGGTCAACACGCCCGACTGACGGATGCCGTCGACGTAGAGCGCGACTGTGCCGGTGGCCGAGTCGAACGTCGCCGCGAGGTGCGTCCACTGGTTCGCCTGCGCCGGGAGGTCCGAACGCACGACCGCGTCGCCCAGTCCGAAACCCCAGCCGAAGGTGTCCGGCCGGTAGCCCAGCACGAACGATCCGTCGCTCATGCCGAGCACCGTTCCCGCCGTGTCACCGAAGTCGGCTTGCCTCACCCACGCGGACACGGTGAAGGATCGGTCGGTGCGCAGGTTCGCCGGACGGGGGCCAGTGACCTGACCCGTCGAGTCGAAGCGCGTCCACTTGTCCTCGCTCGTCAGGATCTGGTTGGGGTCGTCGGGGTCGACCGGCGTGCCGGCCCAGGTGACGCCCTCGGACAGCGTCGCGTTCTCGCCCGACACTTCGTCCCTGGCCGTGACGCCCTCGCGTTCGTCGAAGAGGTAGCGAGCGCGCTCCACCACGAGGTTGTGGTGCTTGGCCGCTTCGGCCGCGCTCAATGCGCGGTCCCACACCTGGACGTGGTCGATCGTGGCCGTTGCCTGGCCGGAACCCAGGACGAAAGGACTGGCCGCGTTCGTCAACGTCGCGGCGGCCATGCCTTCGAGCTTTCCGTTGACGTACAAGGAGACCTGGTTCGGCTCGTACGTGCCGAGCAGGTGCGTCCACTCACCCGCCCGCGGCGGGGTGGTGGAGGACGCCGTGCCGAACGACCAGCGGCCGTCGCCGTGCCTGAGGGCGAAACCGTTGTCCTGGCTCGCGATCGTGTAGCCGGTCTCCGTGTCACCGAGCTTCACCCACGCCGACACGGAGAAGGCGCGCGAGCTGTCGACGACCGCGCCCGACGTCGCCGAGAACGAGCCGGCGGTGGTGACCTGACCGTTGTTCGAGTAGCCGGCACCGAAGGTCGCGCCGTTCAGCGTCAACGTGTGACCGTGGCCGGTGTTGTCGGCCGCAGTCGTGCCGACTGTCTCGTCGAGGTTCCACGCCGCCACCGGCCTGGACAGATCGGCGACCATGAACACGTAGATCTGCCGGTCAGAAGGAGTCCCGGCCTCGTCGTACGAGCGCACGTACAGCGAGTTCGTTCCGCTCAGCGACGGCGTGATCGGCACGTCCACCGAGCCGGTCGCGGCGACCTGGTTGACGAAGGTGTCGGAGTTCAGCGACCAGCCGTAGCGAGCGACGGCCGTCGAACCGCCGGGCGAGAACGTGAAGACGCCGGTACGGCCAGGACTGCCGTGAAACCCACTGGCCGGGTAGTCGGTCGAGGACACCACGGGCTTTCCGGACGACGGTGCCGGTTCGGCGAGCGCGGTTCCCGCTGAGCCGACGAGCAGCAGGGCAGCGGTGAAGGCAGGCAGCGCAAAGGTGCGCCACGTGGCGTTGAGCATCCGGTACTTCCCCCAGGTAGATGATCCTCAAGCACTATGGACGAGGCGGCGCCGAAACGGAATACCTGAGGAACGCGGCCCACGCCTCACCAGAGACGGGGAGGTGGGTGGCGGGGGCCTTGCTGTCGCGGATGCCGACACCGTGCCCGACCTCCACGCAGTCGCTTCCTTGTCCGCTGTAGCTGCTCTTGCGCCAGGTCAACATCCGGAGGCCTCCTCATGACAACATGCTGTTGATCAGCCACCTCGATTCTTCCTCGTCCAAGGCGTCTCGATCCAGGTCTTTCACCACGTCGGCGAACGTGTCCAGCGATCCCTTGTCCTCCAGGAACAAGCCGGTGTTGTAGTTCTCCAGGTAGACCACCGGCTCGAACTTGTCGAAGCTCAGGTGCACGAACGAGCTGGACAGTCCGGCGTGTGCTCCGATCGCGGTCGGAACGATCCGAAATTTGATGTACTGCCGCACCAACATGACGTTGATGTGGTTCAGCTGCGCCTGCATCACGGCTGGTCCGCCGACAGGCAGTTGAAGGGCCTGCTCGTGCACGTAGAAGACGAACTGCCGACCAGGCCTGATGATCCCCTGTCGCTCAAGCTTCGCCCTGATGAATCCGTCGATGTCCGCAGGGGATTTCCGCGGCACCTTCTCCGCCACGCTTCGGATGTAGGCGGCGATCTGAAGGAGGCCAGGAACGAGGTTCATCGACCACACGGTGATCGTGCTGGCGAGACGTTCTTGGTTGATCAGGCTGTGCAACTGCTCTGGCACGCCGTCCTCGGGGAACTGCAGCCAGCCCTTCTCCCGTGACTCGCGGTAGAGCGCGACCATGCGCTCGACTTCCGCGTATGTGGTGCGGCAGTAGGAGAGCAGCCGGATCAGCTCGACCTCGCTGATGCCGCCCTTGCCGTTCACCGCGTCGGAGATCTTGGCTTCCTGCCAGTCCACCAGTTCGGCGAGGCTGCGTTGCGTCATGCCGCTCTGTTCGATGGCGTCGCGGACGCCCTGACCGAACTCCCGGCCCACCACGCTCGAGTTGCGCTTCGGCATGCAGACGAAGCTAGGAGACCCGATCCCCTTCGCTCCAACGTTTCTGCCCGAATCGCACCGAACGAAGTACGGGTTGGAATCGTTCCAACCCGACACGCCGGGTTAGCTGGGCGTACTCGTGACCAGGCTCTGCGAGACGGGCGCCGACGAACTGTTGGCGCTGCTGCTGCCGACGGGGGTCGTGGACGACTGCGTGGGACCGGTGGACGAGTTCTGCTGCGGCGGCGTCGTGGTTGTCGTCGTCGTAGTGGTGGTCGTCGTGGTCGTGGTGGTGGTCGTCGGCGTCGTTGTGGTCGTCGTCGTGCACGTGGACGGCGGCGGAGTCGTCGGCGTGGTCGACGTGGACGTCGAAGTCGTCGTCGAGCTGGTGGTGCTCGTCGTCGTGGTCGGGCAGTTCGGCGTCGTCGTCGTGGTGGTCGTCGTGGTCGTGGTCGTCGGCGGAGTTGTCGTCGGCGGCGGGATCGTCGGCGTGCCGGGGTTGGTGTTGCCCGGCGCCGGGTTCTGCGCGTTGTCCCCGGTGGTCGGGAGGTTCGGCAGGATGTCGACGTTCTCGCTGTACTGCTTGGCCCACTTGAGGACCGTCTCGACGTACGTCGTGGAGTGGTTGTAGCGGAAGACGGCGGCGGCTCGGTCGGCCTGCTTCGTCATGTCGCCGCCGTTGGCGCAGAGGTAGCGGCCGGCGCCCAGGGCGGCGTCGTAGATGTTGTTCGGGTTGACGTTGCCGTCGTCGTTCAGGTCGCCGCCGAAGCTCGCCCACGTCGAGGGGATGAACTGCATCGGGCCGACCGCGCGGTCCCAGGTGCTGTCGCCGTCGAGGCGGCCGGCGTCGGTGTCGCTGATGGCGGCCATGCCGGGGGCGCCGTTCAGGACTGGGCCGAGGATCTTGGGGGTGGCGTCGCCGACGGCGTTCACGCGGCCGCTGTTGGCGTGGTTCGACTCGACCTTGCCGATGCCCGCGAGCAGTGCCCAGTCGAGGTTGCAGCCGGGGACGAGCTCGGCCATCTTGTCCTCGGCGCGGAGGTAGGCCTCGACCATGACGCCGGGGATGTCCTGCACGCCCGCGACGTCGTCGAGCAGGCTGCCCTCGTCGTTGTCGAGGTCGCCGTCCTCGAGGTCGGCGAGCAGCGCGGCGCTCAGCTCCTCGGACAGCGGCAGGCGGCCGGACGCGCCGAGCTCGGCCGGGTCGCGGTGCAACGCGCCGAAGACGTCGGCGGGGCCGAGGGACACGGCGATGTCGTTGTGCTTCGCGAGGTTGACCCAGTCGACGAGCTTGGTGCCGACGATCATCGCCGGGGCGAGCATCGCAGCCAGCGCAGCGACAGCGAAGCCCTTTTGCCTGGGCGTCAACGCCGACGGTCCGCGCAGTTTGGCCATTGCCACGAATTCTCACCTCTCGTGTGTCATCGCGGCTCGCCGTCCTGCCATTACGGCGAATGCCCCAGTCGGTGACCTGTCCCACCCTGCCCCACTCCGAAGCCTAGGTGTACCCAAGACGGAGTGAAGCGTGTGTTCGGTTCCGTTGACCGTTAACTCGCCTTGCATTCCCCCGCGGGCCACAGTCCCTGCTCGCTCAGAAGCGCCAGCGCCTCGTCCCCCATGGGGTTGACGCCAGGGCCCTTCGCGAGGGCGTGGGCGACGTGCACGTGCAGGCACTTGACCCGGACCGGCATGCCGCCCGCGGTGACCTGGGTGCCCAGCGACTCGATGGCGTCGCGCTCGGCGAGGTACGCCTCGTGCGCACGCTGGTAGGCGGCCGCGAGCTCGGCGTCCACCGCCAGACGATCCTGCTGCTCCTTCATCAGCCCGCCGCCTTCCAGCGTGCTGACCAGCGAGTTCAGCTTCGGGCAGGTCAGGTAGTACAGCGTCGGGAACGGCGTCCCGTCGGGCAGCCGCGGGTTCGTCTGAACGACGTTCGGGTGCCCGCTGGGGCACCGCGAGGCGATCGCACGTGTCCCGCGCGGCGTGCGGCCGAGCTGCTGAGCGACCGTTTCCAGGTCAGCAGCACTTACTTGTGCGTCACCGATTCCCACAGTTCCTCGTACCAAGACCCTTGTGCCGCCTGCTTGCCCGACGGCCTCTCCGTTTCAGTGTTGCGACTCTCGTCACCCGGCAGTTGCACGATGTAGGGCGTCTCGCCGGGTCGCACCCAGTGCAACCGCTTGCGCGCCTCGATCTCCACGTACGCCGGGTCTTGCAGCTGTGCTTTGCGCTGTTCCAGTGCGGCGACCGTCTCCCTCAGCTTCTGCTGTTCGGCACCCACGTCCCGCAGCTCGTCGCGCTGCGAGAGGTAGGTCCGCAACGGGACCGCGATGCTCAGCGCCAGTGCGCACAGCACCATCGCGAACATCGCGGCCCGTCGCGTGCCGGTCATGCCGAACGCGCCACCCGTGCCCTCACTGCGCCGCGAGGGCGCCTTCGGACGGGGTGGCTTGCGCGCGCGTGCGGGCCTCGCCTCCCGCTCTTCGCGGGGGCGACGGGGACGACGCGCGCGCTCGGCCATGCGTTAAGCCTCTCAGCTCTCCGGCGTGTAGCGCGGGAACGCGAGCTCGCCCGCGTAGCGCGCCGCGTCGCCGAGGCTCTCCTCGATGCGCAGGAGCTGGTTGTACTTCGCGGTGCGCTCACCACGCGCCGGAGCACCGGTCTTGATCTGGCCGGCACCGGTCGCGACGGCGAGGTCGGCGATGGTCGTGTCCTCGGTCTCGCCCGAGCGGTGCGACATCATCGACTTGTAGCCGTACGACGTGGCCAGCGAGACCGCGTCGAGGGTTTCGGACAGCGTGCCGATCTGGTTGACCTTCACCAGCAGCGCGTTGGCGGCGCGGCGGGAGATGCCCTCCTCCAGGCGCTCCGGGTTCGTGACGAACAGGTCGTCGCCGACGATCTGGACCTTCTCGCCCAGCTCGGCGGTCATCTGGACCCAGCCGTCCCAGTCGTCCTCGGACAGCGGGTCCTCGATGGAGACCATCGGGTAGTCGCGGACCAGCTCGGAGTAGTAGCCGATCATCTGCTCGGCGGACCGCTTGTTGTTCTCGAAGGAGTAGGCGCCGTCCGAGAAGAACTCGGTGGCGGCCACGTCGAGCGCGAGCGCGATGTCGCGACCAGCGCGGTAGCCGGCCTTCTCGATGGCCTCGAGGATGAGGTCGAGCGCGTCGCGGTTGCTGCCGAGGTTCGGCGCGAAGCCACCCTCGTCGCCCAGGCCGGTCGCGAGGCCCTTGCTCTTCAGCACGGACTTCAGCGAGTGGTAGACCTCGGTGCCCCAGCGCAGGCCCTCGCGGAACGTCTCCGCGCCGATCGGCGCGATCATGAACTCCTGGATGTCCACGTCGGTGTCGGCGTGCGAGCCACCGTTGAGGATGTTCAGCATCGGCACCGGCAGCACGTGGGCGTTCGGGCCGCCGATGTAGCGGAACAGCTCCAGGCCGGAGCTCGTCGCCGCCGCCTTCGCGACCGCGAGGCTCACGCCGAGGATCGCGTTGGCGCCGAGACGCCCCTTGTCCGGCGTGCCGTCCAGGTCCACGAGCTTCTGGTCCACGATGCGCTGCTCGACGGCCTCGATGCCGACCAGCTCAGGGCCGATCTCGTCGAGCACCGCGGTCACCGCGCGCTCGACACCCTTGCCGCCGTACCGCTTGGCGTCGCCGTCCCGCAGCTCCACCGCCTCGTGCTCACCGGTCGAAGCACCGGACGGAACAGCCGCACGCTCCAGCGTGCCGTCGTCCAGCGCCACCTCGACCTCGACGGTGGGGTTGCCGCGAGAATCCAGGATCTCGCGTGCTCCGACCTGCTCGATGACCGCCACTTGCGCTCCCTGTTTCTCCTGCGTCTCGTCTCGCGACGAGCCTACTTGGGCCAGGTGACCGGCAGGGGCTCGCCACCTGCGGATCACAGTGAGCCATCGGAGCCGGTCTACTGAATCGTGCCAGACGCTTCACATACTGCCTACAGCCCTTCGTACTCGCCGGTCTCGTCACGAAAGACATAGCCGGACGTGGACCGCAGAACCGCAGCACGCAGGCGTGCCAGCAGCACCTCCTGTGCGGGCAGCTTCAGCGCGAGAAGTTGTGCGGCCTCATCCTGGTGGGAGGTCCGAGTGAGGGGCTTCGGTTCAAAGTCGGCGAAGGTCAGGCAGTCGTGCCAGCACGGCAGCCCGACGACTAGTTCGACGGCTTCGCGCAGGTTGTTCGCGATGAGCCCGGCCTGCCCTTCGGAGCTGGCGTAGAGGACCGGCCGCCCCGAACCCGCGTCACCACACAGGTAGTACTGACCACCGGAGAAGTCACCAGCCACCGGTTCGAGCGGAAGGCCCGACTCGATCGACGCGCCGAGCTCCGCCTTGGCACGGGTCACGTCGAACTCGAAGAACGCGAGCAATTCGCTCAGACGCACGTCGTCCGGCAGAACCCAGGTGTTCACATGGCGACCTTGAGCGGCAGGTGCTTCACGCCGTTCTGGAAGTTCGACCGCAACCGGCTGACCTCCCCGTCCAGCTCCAGCGTCCCCGGCAGGTCCAGCACCGCGTCGAACACGGCCCGCATCTGCGTCCGCGCCAGCTGCGCGCCCAGACAGAAGTGCGGCCCGTGCCCGAAGCTCAGGTGGTCGGCCTCCCGCCGCCCCACGTCGAACCGGTCCGGCTCGGTGAACACGCGCTCGTCCCGGTTGGCGGAGGAGAACCAGACCACGACCTTGTCCCCCGCCTTGATCTCCTGCCCGGACAACGACGTGTCCTGAACGGCCGTGCGACGGAAGTGCATGACCGGTGTCCACCAGCGCAACATCTCTTCCACCGCAACGGGAAGCAGCGAACGGTCGGCGCGCAGGCGCGAGTACTGGTCAGGGTGCGTGAGCAGAGCGATCATGCCGCCGGGGATGCCGTTGCGGAGGGTTTCGTTGCCCGCCACGGAGAAGAGCCAGAAGAGGTTCTCGAACTCCTCCAGCGAGATGTCCTCCAGCATGAGGTTGCTCAGGACGTCTTCGGACGGATGCGCGCGCTTGTACGCACCCAACGCGTGCGCATAGGCGTAGAGGTCGGGCATGCCGTCGCGGGCGCGCGGGTCGCGGCCGTCCTCGGGGCGCAACGACAAAGCGGCGAGTGCCATGTCGGTCATGCCCTCGGTCGAGCTGGACGACAGCGCGTAGTCGGGGTCCTGGAAGCCGATCACTCGGTTGCTCCAGTCGTAGAGCAGCGCTCTGTCCTGGCGCGGAACGCCGAAGACGTCCGCCAGGGTCAGCAGCGGCAGATCGGCGACGGCACCAGCGAAGTCTCCGGACAGGCCGCGAACGATCTCGCGCGCGTTGGAACGGATGCGGTCTTCCAGAAGTGCCACGGCTCGGGGCGTGAAGGCCCTGGTCAGCATGCGGCGCAACCGCGAGTGCTCCGGCGGGTCCTGGTTGAGCATCATGCGTTGGACGTACGCCAGATCGGCAGGCTGAGGGTCGCGGATCTGGGTGGCGCCGCGGTGCGAGGAGAAGACGGCGGGCGTGCGAAGGACCGTGCGGACGTCCTCGTGGCGGAAGACGGCCCAGAAGTCGTCGATGCGCACCACGTTCTTTTCGCGCAGCCGGGTTAGTGCGTCGTGCGGGACTCCCGAGGTATACGTGTCCGGGTCGACGATGAGGTCGGCATCGGTCCTGGGCATAGAACGGATTCTGACGTGCTTCATGTCGAACGTGGTGGAAACGGGCCGTTGCTGGTGCTGTTGCACGGGCTGGGCGCTACCGGCGAGGTGTGGCAGGACGTCGTGAAGGACTGGGAGGGCAGCTGGCTCGTGCCCGATCTGCCCGGTCACGGACGCTCAAGCCAGATCGACCGGTACTCGTTCGGTTCGCTCGCGGCGGCCGTCGCGGACGAGATCCCGCGGGAGCCCGTCACCATCGTCGGGCACTCGCTGGGTGGGGTCGTCGGGCTGACGCTGGCGAGCGGATGGTTCGGGGTCGAGGTCACCACGTGCGTCGGCATCGGGATCAAGGTCCAGTGGACCGACGAGGAGTTGCAGAAGGCCGCCGCGCTCGCCGCGAAGCCCGGGAAGGTCTTCGCCACCGAGGAGGAAGCGGTCGAGCGGGCGTCGAAGATGGCCGGGGTGGGACTGGCCCACGGAGTGTCCGAAGTGGACGGTGGCTGGGCGCCGTCGCTGGACATGAGGGCCTTCGGCGTGGGCCGGCCGGACATGGCCGGGCTGATCATGGCCGCACAGGCCCACGTCGTGCTGGCGGCGGGTGAGAACGACCCGATGAGCCCTCAGGAACACCTGCGGGAGCTGGTGCCCGAGCCGGTGACGTTCCCCGGCGCGGGCCACAACGTGCACGTCGAGTCGCCCTCGTCGCTGCGCACCGTGCTGGCTCAGCTCGCCACGTAGCCGCCGTCGGCCGTGATCACCGAGCCCGTGATGAAGCTGGCCTTGTCGGAGGCCAGGAACAGCACGGCCTCCGCGATCTCGTCCGGCTGACCGACGCGCTGGAGAGGAAGATCCTTCGCGATCGCGTCGAACACCTCGCCGGCTTCCGCCAGGGCCTTGTCGGTGGCGACCGGGCCGGGCGCAACCGAGTTCACGCGGACGCCCGCGGGGCCGAACTCGGTGGCCCACGAGCGGGTCAGCGCGTCCATCGCGGCCTTGGAGGCGTTGTAGACGGACCCGACCGGGGTGCCGATGACGGCCGCGATCGACGAGACGTTGACGATCGAGCCCTTGCCCTTGGCGACCATCGCCGGCGCGAGGGCGGCGGTGAGGAAGTAGGTGCCGCGGACGTTGACGTCGAACACCTGCTGGTAGACGTCGACGGACTGCTCGGGCGTCGGCGAGAACGGGAAGATGCCCGCGTTGTTGACGAGCACGTCGACCTCGCCGACCTCCTCGGCGAGCTTGCGGACGTCGTCGACACTGGCGACGTCCGAGACGATGAAGTGACCGGTGCCGCCGGCCTGCTCGATCAGCGCGACGGTCTCCTTGCCGAGTTCGGCGCGGCGACCGGTGAGGTAGACGGTGGCGCCCGCCTCCGCGAGCTTGACCGCGATCGAGCGGCCGATGCCGGAGGTGGCGCCGGTGACGAGTGCCTTCTTGCCTGCGAGTTCCTTCGTTGACATGTCTACGAACGTGCCGACGCCACATCGTCAGGCCATAAATTCTAGATGAATCAGCTGGTCAGCACGGGTGCGCGCCACCCGAAGTACATCCGCACGAACCACGGCAGCCGGTACCGGCCGAGCACCAGCGGTTCGATCAGGTGCACGTCGGCGAGCGACTCCAGCAGGAACTCGATCGCGCCAGGATCGGCGCCGGACATCTCCGCCGCCTCGCACACGTCGATCACGTCCGCGTCGCGGCGCGCGAAGCACTGCAGCAGGTGGCGTTCCTGCTCGGTGAGCTGCTGATCCGCCTTGATCATCGGCGCCAGCACGGCCGTGCAGTCGGACGGGATGGCCTCGCCGAGTTGCGTCTCGCGTTTCATCTGTGCCAGCAGCATCCCGACCGTCCAGTTCGGGCGGCCGGTGAGCTTGCCGCCGAGCACTCGGACGGGGTTCGGCAGGTACGAGACGCGCGCCAGCACCTCGTCCACGGCGTCCGCCTCGGCATCGGCCCTGACGGGGTCGAGGACCCTGCGGAGGAACTGGTTCGCCTCGGCCTCGGTCAGCCCGGCGAGCTTCACCCAGGTCACGCCGGGCAGCTCGTTCCAGCGCCGCACGCTCGTGAGGATCACGGCGGAGCCCGGGGTGTGCAGGTCCGCGATCTGGGCGGGATCGTGGACGTCGTCGACGACGATCAGGAACCGCTTGCCACGCGCTTTTTCCCGCCACAGCGCGGCTTTGTCGCCGTGGGGGTTCTCGACGCCGACCGCGCGCAGCAGCTCGTTGGCGACGTCCTTGCCCCGGACGAAGATCTGCCCGTCCGGGTAACCGTGCTTGGCGAGGTGCGCGACGTGCGTGGCCAGCGCCGTCTTGCCGCTGCCGTGCATGCCGGTGATGCCGACGGTGCGCGGGAGGGCCTGGAGTGCCTGCGCGATCTCGGTCGTGCGGCCGGTGAAGTCGGGCAGGCCGGGCGGCAACTGCTCCGGCCGGCGCGACAGGTTCAGCTCGCCCCGCAGGATCTGCGCGTGCACCTCGCGCAACTCGGGACCGGGTTCGAGGCCGAGTTCGTCGTTGAGCAGGGCACGCGCCTGATGGAACTGCTCCAACGCGTCGGCCTGCCTGCCGTCGCGGTAGAGGGCCTGCATCAACAGGGCGCGCGTCCGTTCCCTGAGCGGGAAGGCCGCGACGTGCTTCTGCAGTTCGAGGACGTCCATCTCGCGTTCGAGCAGGGTTTCGCGGCAGTGCAGCCGTTCGTTGGCGATCCTGGCCCGCTGGGCCTCGAAGTAGGTGCTGCTCAGGCCTTGCAGCGGCTCGTCGCGGCAGTCGTCGAAGATCTCGGCCCTGAGCGTGTAGCCACCGTCCCTGGACTTCAGGTCCAGCTCGGGAAGGGCCTTGCGGATCTTGTACATGTACGTCCGCAACGCCATGACGGCGCTCGGCGTCGGGTCGTCCCAGACCATGCCGATCAGTTGGTCGTTGCTCAGCCGCATGCCGTTGTTCAGCAGCAACGCCGCCAGCACCGCGCGCTGCTGGCGCGGCCCCAGGTCGATCTCCTCGTCGTCTCGCCAGGCTCGTACCGGACCCATCAGTGAGAAGCGCAGGCTCATGCAACGTGACAACGCCCGCCGCCATTCCCGGCATGCCCGGAGAAAACGAGTACTATGAACGTAGGCTCCGAGCCTACGGAGGTCGTATGAATGACCGCGTCACCATCCCGACGAAGCTCGCCAGAAGAGAGAACAAGGTCCTGCGCCCGAGAGACGCGGGAGACGTGTACGCCCACCCTCGCAGCGAGTTCGAGCGGTTGCTCGAACAGGCGGTGCTCAGCCACATCAGCACCGGCTACTACGCGCTGGCCCCGATGGAACGGCTGGGCGATCCATGCTGGCGACCGGATCTCGCGGCCGTCGCGCTCGGCGTGGCCCAGGCCGACTACGGCAAGGACGCCGTCGCACTCATGAGCGTCACCGCGGCTCGCCGGCACGGCGCCCTGCCGCGCGCCATCGGCACGGCGGTCGTGGCCGCGCCCAAGCAACGGCCCGTGCTGCGCACCAACATGGGCGACGTCGTCTTCGTCAAGCGCGACGTACGCCGCCTTGATCTCGAACGCGTGGAAACCGAGCTCACCGCGGGGTGGATGACCACGCCGGAGCAGACGGCGCTCGACATCGCGGCCCGGCCCGAGCTCGGCGGCATCGAGGAAGCCGAGGCCGACTCGATCCTGCGGGCGCTCGCCCGGAAGATCGACTGGACGGTCACCGAGGAGCTCGCGCGTGATCAGCACAGGCCGGCGGCGCTGGCAAGGGTGAGGGAGGCGGCGGGTGCTTGATCACGAGGAGCTCGTCGCGGTGGCCGACCTGTTCGGCGTCGCGGAAGAGCAGGTCCGGCGAGATCACCTGATCAGCCATGTGCTGGCGGGCCTGCAGCAGATCGCGCCCGACGTCCTCTTCGTCGGCGGAACCGCACTGGCCAGGACACACCTCACGAGGACTGGGCACGCTGGCCGAGCGAGGCCGTCCGGATCGAGACCAGGTACAGCGACATCACGTCGGATGTCGTGCTCAAAGTTCCCACGTTGCAGACGTTCGCGGCGATGAAGACCCTCGCCTGGGCGGACCGGCACGCCGCCAGGGACCTCTACGACCTGGTCCGCGACGCGACGGGTGCCTCGGTGCAGAAGTACGAGTTCGCCTCGCTGCCTTCCGGACTGGACTGGCAGTCGCAGCTGGCCCACCAGACCAGCGAACTCCCTTCAGCGGACTGGTGCTTGCGAGTGGTCCGGGAGACGTACGGGAAGACGCTCGGCTGGTAGCTCACGGGTTGGCCGGCAACGGCCGCGGCTCGATCACCTGCTTCATCACGATCGTCGACGTCAGCCCGCGCACCCCGGGCAGCTTCGCCAGCGTCTCCTCGTACAGCCGCTGGTACGACGCGAGGTCCGCGGTGACCACGCGCAGCAGGTAGTCGGGGCTGCCGAACAACCGTTGCGCCTCCACCACGTTCGGCACGTCGACCAGAGCGCGGTCGAAGTCGTCCATGGTGTCCAGCCGCAGTTTGGCGAAGACCAGGGCCTCGAAGCCGAACCCGAGGGCGGCCGCGTCCACCACGGCCCGGTAGCCGTGGATGACGCCGTCGCGTTCCAGTTCCCGCAGGCGCCGCTGGCAGCGCGAGATGCTCAGCTGCACGCGTTGGGCGAGGTCGGTGACGGTGATTCGCCCGTCACGCTGCAGTTCAGCAAGAATTTTGCGGTCCACGGCGTCCATGAGCAAAGAACGCAAACACCTTGCCCGCGAGTTCCCCTAGCTTTTGCTGCATGACCAGTGCGAACCCGTTCCGTCAGCTGACCCTGGACCAGCTCAGGCGCCGCACCAGCATGAAGTGGCGCCACTACCCCGAGGACGTGCTGCCCGTGTGGGTGGCCGAGATGGACGTGCCGCTCGCCGAACCCGTGGCGCGGGCGATCATCGAGGCGGTGGAGCGCGGCGACACCGGCTACCCCAACGGCACCGCCTACGCCGAGGCGCTCGCCGAGTTCGCGAAGACGCGGTGGGACTGGGCGCCCGCGGTCGAACGCACGAAGATCGTGCCCGACGTGATGATGGGCGTCGTCGAGATGTTCCGGCTGGTCTCGCATCGGGACGCGCCCGTCGTGGTCAACAGCCCGGTCTACCCGCCGTTCTTCCAGTTCGTCGAGTCCCTGGGCCGCCAGGTCGTCGAGGCGCCACTGGGTGCCGACGCGCGGATCGACTTCGCCGTGCTGGAAGCGGCGTTCGTCAAGGCGGGCAAGGGCTCGGTCCACCTGCTGTGCAACCCGCAGAACCCGACCGGCACCGTGCACACCGCCGCCGAACTCGAAGAAGTCGCACGGCTCTCGCGTGCCCACGGCGTACGCGTTGTGGCGGACGAGATCCACGCTCCGCTCACCGCCGAGGGCTTCGTGCCGTACCTGAGCGTCGCGGACGACGGGCTGTCGCTCATGTCGGCCTCCAAGGCGTGGAACCTCGCAGGACTCAAGGCCGCGCTCGCCATCGCCGGTCCCGCCGCGGCCGACGATCTCGCCCGGCTGCCGGAGGAGGTCGGCCACGGGCCGAGTCACGTCGGGATCCTCGCTCACACCGCGGCGTTCCGGCACGGCGTCGACTGGCTCGACGCCCTGCTGGACGGGCTGGACGAGAACCGGCGACTGCTCGCCGGCCTGCTGGCCGAGCACCTCCCCGAGGTGCGCTACGCACCCGGTCAGGGCACCTACCTCGCCTGGCTGGACTGCCGTGCGCTCGGCGACGATCCCGCCAGGACGTTCCTCAAGCGCGGCAAGGTCGCGCTGAACTCCGGCATTCCGTTCGGCACCGGCGGCGCGGGCTTCGTGCGGATGAACCTCGCGACCTCCCCGGAGATCATCACCGAGGCGGTTCACCGGATGTCCAAGGCGTGGAACGAAACCCTCGCTTCGTAACGGCGTGACTGGTAGTGCTGGAGTCCGTGCGGATCAAACCCGGCTTCGCGGCCGCGACGGTGCTGGTCTGGGCGTCCGGCTATCCGGTCGGAGCCCTCGCGGTGGCCGTGGCGCCGCCGTTCCTGATGACCACGATCCGGTTCGCCATCGCCGCCGCGCTGATGGCGGTCGTGGCCCTGGTGACGAGCGCGAGCTGGCCGCGCGGACGGCAGCTCGTGCACACCTGCGTGGCCGGGTTGCTGGTGCAGGCGTGCCAGTTCTCCGGCGTGTACCTCGGGCTGCGGATGGGCGTGCCGGCTGCGACCACGGCGTTGGTCATCTCGTGCACGCCGGTGCTCACGGCCGTGGTGGCCGCCTGGGTGTTCCGCGTCCGAATAGGACTGAGGCAGGTCGCCGGGCTGCTGTTCGGCGTCGCGGCGGTGCTGGCGGCGTTGTGGGGCCGGCTGGGGTCGTTCGGGACCGGCGCGGTGTTCACCGTGCTCGGCATGCTCGGGTTCGTCGCGGGTGGCGTGTACCAGCAGAGGTTCTGCCGGGACACGGACTTCCGCAGCGGCAACGCCGTGCAGCACGCCGTCTCCGTGCCGGTCGTCGGGTTGCTGGCGCTGACCGAGAGCTCCCCGGTCACGGACTGGCGGCAGCTCTGGCTGACCCTCGCGTTCCTGGTGCTGGTCAACTCGATGGGCGGGGCGTCGCTGTTTCTGGTCGGGGTGCGCAGGGGCGGCGCGGCGGCGATGACCACGCTGTCCTCTGTGGTCCCGTCCGTGACGGCGTTGATCGCGTGGCCGTTGCTCGGACAGGTGCCGACGACGGGAGTCGTGGCCGGACTGGTGCTCGGTTTCGGAGCGTGCTGGCTCGGCACCGCCACTCATTCAGGTCCTGTCGCCCGGACGGCAGTCGAAGAACCGGCAGGCGGTAGGTACCGTTGATCGAATGACGGACGGCACCTTCGAAGCGTTTCGGAAGGCCGAGGCGTTGATGGCACAACGCAGGCCGCTCGACGCGTTGCGCGAGCTGAAACAGGTGCTGGCCGAAGCCGGGGAGGCGCCGTCGGTGCAACTGCTGGCCGGCCGGGCCTATCTCGGGTCCGCGCAGCTCAACAGGGCCGAAGAGGCGTTCCGCAAGGTGCTCGACCTCGATCCGAGCGACCACTACGCGCGGTTCGCCCTCGGCAGGACCCTGCAACGGCAGGGGCGCCTCACCGAGGCGCTCGCCCAGTTGCGGATGGCGGTCGCGATGCACCCGTCACCCGAGTACCAGGAAGCGCTCGGCGAGGTCAAAGCCCGGCTGGCCCTGGGGAACTGATCACCGGAACAGTCCGTCGCCCCAGAACCCGCCCTCCTTCACCCCTGGCGGCACGGCGAAGTGCCCGGACCCGGTGTGCTCGATGTACTCCATCATGTCGTCCTTTGTGGACAACGCCTGCTGCATCGGCACGAACTGCGTGCGCGTGTCCCGGTTGAACGCCACGAAGAACAGTCCGGCGTCGAGGTGCCCGAGCCCGTCCGAGCCGTCGGTGAAGTTGTAGCCGCGGCGCAGGATCCTGGCTCCGTTCAACGACTCCGGCGACGCGAGCCGGATGTGCGCGATCTCGCCGATCAACGGGATACCGCCCGCGCCCTTGACGTGCAGGTCGGGCTCGTCGAACTCCTTGGCCTGCCCCAGCGGCGCGCCCTCGCCCTTGTTCCGGCCGACGATCTGCTCCTGCTCGACCAGCGACGTCCGGTCCCAGATCTCGATGTGCATGCGGATCCGGCGCGACACCAGGTACGTGCCGCCGACGAGCCAGTCCGGCCCGTCCTCCTTCGACACCCACACGTGATCACGCAGGTGGTCGGTGTCCTCGGCCTTGATGTTGCGGGTGCCGTCCTTGAACCCGAACATGTTGCGCGGCGTCGCCTGGTCCCGCGTCGTCGACGACGTGCGGCCGAACCCGAGCTGCGACCAGCGGACCGCGACCCGCCCGAACCCGATGCGCACCAGGTTGCGGATGGCGTGCACGGCGACCTGCGGGTCGTTCGCACAGGCCTGGATGCAGATGTCCCCGTTGCTGCGCGCGGGATCCAGGTCGTCCTGCGGGAACCTCGGCAGGTCGATCAACCGCTCCGGCCGCTTGTCCTTGAGACCGAACCTGTCGTCGAACAACGACGGCCCGAAGCCGATCGTGATCGTCAGCGCGGACGCGGGCAGGTCGAGCGCCTCGCCGGTGTCCTTCGGCGGTGCCTCGGCGTTGCCGCCCACAGCGCCGTTCTCCGCGGCCTCCTGGCCGGCCGTCATCCGTTCCGCGGCGAGCGTCCACTCCTTGAGCAGACTGATCAACTCGTCCCGGCTCTTCGTCTTCACGTCGAGCGCGACGAAGTGCATGTGGTCCTGCGCGGGCGTCGTGATGCCGGCCTGGATGTCGCCGCGGAACGGGACTTTCGCCGCGGAGAGGTTCTCGACCTCGGGAGATGCTTTCGTGGCGAACGCACCGGCGGCGGCGCCGGCGCCGGCGAGCGCCACACCGGCGCCCGCGAACCCGAGCAACCTGCGGCGGGGAACCCCGGTCACTTGGCCGACACCACTTCCGCGACCTTGCTGACCGGCTCGCCGAGCGCGTCGACGGCCTCGGCCAGCGCCTTGATCTCGTCCTGCGTCAGCTCGGTGTAGAGCTTGAAGCCGTCACCCTTGCGCTGCTTCTCGAGCGCCTCGTCGAGCGCCTTGAACTTCTCGTCCAAAGTGGACACGAGCGCCTTGTCCTTCTGCTCCACCACGGGACGCAGCGCGGCGATCGCGGCCTGCGACCCGTCGACGTTGGCGCGGAAGTCCCACAGGTCGGTGTGCGAGTAGCGGTCCTCCTCGCCGGTGATCTTGCCGGTGGCGACCTCGTCGAGCAGTTCCTTGGCGCCGTTGGCGAGCTGCACGGGCGTCAGCTCGACGGCCTTCGCCTTGGACACGATCTCCTTGACGTCGACCAGCAGCTGGTCCGCGATCTTGTCCGAGTCGGCCTGCAGCCCGGACTCCCACAGGTCCTTCTCGAGGCGGTGGTAGCCGGTGAACGCCATGCCCTCCTCGATGACGTCCTCGCGGCCGTCGATCTTGGGGTCGAGGTCGCCGAAGCTCTCCGCGACGGGCTCGATGCGTTCCCAGTAGGTGCGCGAGACGGGGAAGAGCGCCTTGGCGTCGTCGACCTTCTTGGCCTTGACGGCGTTGACGAACTCCTCGGTCTTCACCAGCAGCTGGTCGGCCTGGGAGGTCACGTACCGCGCGTAGCTCTTGGTCGCCTCGGCCAGCAACGCGTTGCCGTCGGTCGACTTCTTGGCGTCACCGGTGACCGTGAAGTCGCCGCGGATGCCGTCGCCCTTCATGCCGGGCTTGCACGCGGTCTGGAACTTGCCGGACTCCGTGACCTCGACGATCAGCTTGCGGCTGAGCCCAGGCCCGATGTTCTCGACCTCGCCGAGGATCCGGTCGCCCTCGGCGTAGAGGTAGAACTCGGTCACCTTGGTGCCCTTGTTGGCCACCTCGAACGTGACGCTGCCGGTGCTCGCCTCGGTCTTGGCGACCTTGCACGCGTCGTCACTCGCCTCGACCGCGATGGTGCCACTCGCGCCGGTCGTGCCGCCGTTGCTGCTGCACGCCGCCAGCATCGCGAGTGAGCCCAGGATGACTGCTGTCTTGCGCACGGTTTGCTCCACTAGATGATCAGTTGGCCACGGCGGCGCGACGGCGCGGCCGGATGAGGAACAGGGACAGCACCGCCACCACGTAGCCGACCCACGCGATGGCCTGCAGCACGGACGTCCGCTGCGAGTAGTTGAAGAAGCCCTTGAGCAGCGCCCCGTACCAGGAGTCCTCCGGCAGGGTGTCGCTGATGTCGAACGCCAGCGTGTTCAGCCCGGGCAGGATCGCGGCTTCCTGCAGGTCGTGGATCCCGTAGCTGAGCACGCCCGCCGCCACGAACACGAGCAGCACGCCCGTGACGGTGAAGAACTTGCCGAGATCGAACCGGATCGCCCCCTGGTACAGCAGCGCGGCGATCACGACCGCCACCAGAATCCCCGAAAGGAACCCGATGAGCGGCTCGGTCGTACCCCCTCCTGCGGCCTGCACGCTGGAATAGAAGAAGACCGCAGTCTCCAGCCCTTCCCGGCCAACGGACAAAAGGGACACAAGCACGATGGCGAGGGGTCCGATTTTGAGCGCTTCGTCCATTTTGCCGCGCAACTCGGCGGCAATCGTCTTGGCCGCCCGGCGCATCCAGAAGATCATTCCCGTGACGAACGCGACCGCAATGATCGACATCGTCCCGCCGAACGCTTCCTGCTGCTCAAACGTCATGCCGGCAGCACTGAACGTGATGATCGCACCGGCCGCTACGGAGAGTGCCACAGCCGTCGCAACACCGACCCAAACCCACTTGAGCGCGTAGCCCCTGCCTGTCTTCACCAGGAATGCGATCAAGATGCTCACCACGAGCGCGGCCTCAAGGCCTTCGCGCAGCCCGATCAGCCCGTTGGCAAACAACATCCCGACGCCTCCACAAATTAGGTCGGCCTTATTTAAGGTAAGCCTCACCTGATTGTCCAGCCGCCAGCAGTGCCGTTTTCATCACGCTTCACCCCGCCACCTGCGCCGGGAAGCACGTAGCCTGGGTGCAATGGTCCCGCCGCCGCCCCTCCAGGAACCCGCCCGCCGCAACCGCTCCGGCAACATCTTCGGCCGCATCGTCCTGGTGCTGCTGCTGATAGTCGTGGTCGCCACGGGCGCCTGGGGCCTGGGCGCCCTGAACCGCAAAGACGCAGCTCCCCTGGGCCCACCCCCGTTCCTGGTCCCCATCCAGGAGGTGGAACCAGGCGCAGCCGCCCCAGGCAACGCCGCCTCCCCGGGAACCACACAAACGGCCAACCCCTTGGCCGAATGGGCAACCCGCGTGGCGTCGAAAACCGACATCCCGGTCCGCGCCGTACACGCCTACGCGCAAGCAGACCTGACGATGCAACAGGAGTCCCCGGCCTGCCGAATCAGCTGGGCGACCCTCGCAGGCATCGGCCGAATCGAGTCGCACCACGGCAACATCAACGGCGCCCGCCTCCAGGAGAACGGCCTACCGTCCCGCCCGATCATCGGCATCCCCCTGGACGGCGCCCCAGGCGTAAAAGCCATCAAGGACACCGACGGCGGCCGCCTGGACGGCGACACCACGTGGGACCGAGCCGTGGGCCCGATGCAGTTCATCCCGGGCACCTGGAACCGCTGGGCAAAACGAGCAGCAGGCGACGGCCAACCGGCAGACCCGCAGAACATCGACGACGCGGCCCTGACCGCAGCGCGCTACCTGTGCGGAGGCGGCGCCCGCGACCTGGGCACGGGCCAGGGCTGGTGGGCAGCCGTCCTGGCGTACAACAACTCCGTGGAGTACGGCCAGAACGTGTTCAGCGGGGCCGACGCCTACGCACGCGCAAGCGTGCCGCAGTAGGGCCGTTGGCAGGCTCGCGCAGGGGTCCCCTTGGACTGAGGATCCCCCGCGACCCAACTTAGCGACGGGGTCTGACACTCCAGCGATGCCGAAGACATCCCAGTTGGTAGTGCTGTCAAGCGGCAGCGGTGGTGTGGTGTTGCCAGGCGGTGGTTTCGTCGTAGATGGTGCGGGTTTTGAGA